>JACETI010000001.1 GCA_013911415.1 Legionella sp.
TGTTTCTTGTCGCTCACTCAAAGTGCCCACTTCATCTGTCTTCTATTTTCTTAATGAACTCGCCTTTCTCAGCGGCGTGATGCATATTCTAGCGATTTCATTTTCCTTGTCAAATGTTTTATGCATTTTTTTTTGTTTTTTTTATTTGATTACATTTTTGGATGCTTCGGGAAGGCTAGAGGAAAGGCTCACAACCCTTGCTGGATGTGGTAATCTCTGGCTTATTAGAGCATTTCCGGCTGCCTCTAACATCAACCATCTATTATGTTTTAAAAATTCAGTTTTAGAACTTCAATAGGACAGCAAAAATTTTCTCTTAAAGTTATATATGTTGTCGTTGGATTCAATTGCTGCAAAATCTATCATCAACTCACTGGAATAAAATTGACCCTCCATTTTTATTCGTTACAAAGCCTGCTTTATTATTGGGTACCTGAGCCCGTTTTAAGAACGATTGGATAAGACTAGTAATCTTGTCTGTTTTCTGCTAGCATTTTTCCGTTGTTTATAGGAAATCAAACGAATTGCTATAAATAATTTTTGATAAAAGGCATTTAACATATTTGTTAAAATGGCCGTACATCTCTTTTATGGTGGTGCTATGGGTCCCCTCACGGCGATAAATTGTGAACCCCGTCAGGTCCGGAAGGAAGCAGCGGTAACAATGATCTCGAGCGTCGGGGTGCGGCTCCTAGTGCTGCCACCCAAATTACTATGTCTTATTTAGCGCTTGCACGCCAGTGGCGGCCACGAACCTTCGTAGATGTCGTGGGGCAGGAACACGTTACCACGCCCTTAAAAAATGCTTTAAGACAAGGTCGTTTGCATCATGCCTACCTTTTCACAGGAACGCGCGGTGTTGGAAAAACCAGCCTTGGTCGTCTTTTAGCTAAAGCACTTAATTGCGAACAAAGTATCACGCCTGAACCTTGCCTGAGCTGCTCTGCTTGTCTAGGGATTGAACAGGGCGCATTTATTGATCTAATAGAAGTAGATGGAGCCTCACGTACACGTGTAGAAGACACTCGAGATCTTTTAGAAAATGTTCTTTATTTACCGGCTACCGGGCGTTTCAAAATATACCTTATTGATGAAGTACATATGCTATCGCAGCATAGTTTTAACGCACTCCTAAAAACACTCGAAGAACCCCCTGCGCATGTGAAATTCATTTTAGCAACAACCGAACCTCATAAACTGCCGGCAACGATTCTTTCTCGATGTTTACAGTTTCATCTCAGACATTTATCGCCTAAAGACATTCAGAAACAATTAAACAACATTCTCAAGAGTGAAGGTTTACCAACAAATGCAGAGGCCATTGGCCTTCTCTCCAAAGCCGCCAAAGGTAGTATGAGAGATGCGCTAAGTTTATTAGAGCAAGCTATTAGTAGTGCATCCAATAGTATCCAAGAATTAAACCTTGATGATGTAAGGAAGATGCTCGGCTATACCCATCAAGACTATGCTATTGAGTTACTGCAAGCTTTGGCTGCAGCAGATGCTCTGTCTTTATTAAAGATTAGTCGCCAGATTGCTGTAGAGGGAGGTTATTTTCAATATACCCTAGAAGAGTTGCTGCATTATTTACACCAGCTAATGATTGCACAACATTTAGCTCTGCATACCCAACAAAGTTCGAAGATTGTTTCGGAAATTGTTGATCAAAGAATGGCGCAAGAAAGCCTGCAAGTTTTGATCAAACAGTTTACGCCCGAGGACGTACAGTTGTTTTATCATATTGGTTTAAAAGGAGCAGAAGAAATGCAATTAGCTCCAACACCCGCTCTTGGCTTCGAAATGATGCTGCTAAGGATGCTGACTTTTAAACCAGCTGCTCTCTTTTCTAACCCCTCCCCGCCACCAGCAGCCGCTGTGAAGGGCCCTGTCGTTACAAAGCCTATTGAGAAGAATAACGCCTTAGAAAGCATCTCTCGGCCAACCCCACCGACCGCTTATGATCCCAATCCAGCAGCCATAGCTGCTCGGACGATACAAGAACCCCAACCAATGCGCTCTGATGATTGGCCAGTGATTTTGGCTCAATTGAATTTGCAAGGCTTTGCTTTGCTCGCCGCTCAAAATTCGGAATTTGTTAGTAAAGTTTCACGCGAAATTACTTTGCGTACAGCAAGAGGACATCATTCGCTTTTTACAGCATATGTCATAGAGGCCATCGAAAGCGCTCTTGCAAAGCACTACCAAGAAAAGATTAAATTAATCATTATACAGAGCGATAAACCTCTGCAAGCATCACCAGCCGAGCAACACCAAAAACGTCAGGTACAAGACGCTCAATCCGCTAAAGAATCTTTAGCGGAAGACGCGTTTTGCCAGCAACTGCAGAAAACGTTTTCTGCCGAGCTAAGTCGGCCAGAAATGCTGCCTACAGATAAAAGCTAAAGCATACAAGTTTTTCGGTAATTAGAGGAGCGCTGGTGCTTGACTGCATACAATTCAGCTGAGTTAATTTCACCCTTCTCACTCTTCTGCAAATCTTTCATGGTCTTTAGGCTGTCTGCGAAACTTTTAGGGGTTTGAGCCGAGGTTTTCGATTCCACTTCTTGGGCATCCTCATAACAGTTCTCCTCAGATATTATCGAGCCTTGCCCTAATTCATCTGCGTCTAAAACGGCTAGCGAACTACTTTGACTAGGTGGCAGTGCTTTGTTCTTCGGCGAAAATAGCCTCGACGATAGACGATCAGCAAAGCGCGGACTTATCAGTTCAGGAACAAGGTTGGCTTGTGAGCGATAGCTTCGTTGGTCATCATCATACACGCAACTTTCATCATTGATTGCTCCAATTAACTCACTGTTGCCCTGAGATTTAAAGGCGCTTTTGTTTCTGGGTGTCAGTTCGGGTTTTTCATAAAATATTCCTAAATGATTACCTGAAGGCCATTTTTCTTTTGTAAATTTAGTTTTTTTAGAAATCTCGGTCAGTTTATTGATAAATATACAATTGTGACGATCTAAGATTGGGGCGTTTTTTGCTGGGACCTTACCGTATAATCTCCCATTAATAAACTCAGCAAATTCTTTTGACTGTAGTCTCTGCTTCAAACTAAAATCGTGACTCAAATCATTGGTGAACTGATTGTTAATTTGATCGATAGCAATAGTAATATCAGACGATGTTTTGTTTTCTTCCAAAAAATTCACATCCTGACTAGTCGTCAACTCAAAATAAGCATTTAATTTATAAAGATCGATCAAATTTGAACTACAAATAACAATTTTGTTATGCATTGGGTATTGTATATAAGAGGCAAGTTTTAATGCGTGAGTATAAATAGCACGAATCTTCCTATCATTGGCTTCACTACTGAGAAAAGAATCCGTTAACAATTTACTGGTTGTATCAGAGAACAAGATTGTTGTTGGCACGTTTGGATGAGCTTTAGAACCGCACAATTTTTCCAAAAACAGGATCATAAAAATATCATCTTTACTCGAAAAAGGATCCCTAGATAAGATGACAGGAAAATTCCTGACAAACTCTATTCTTCCAAGTATCTGATTAAATTCGAATAGATCCTTAGTTGATGGATTAGGCTTCAAACACAACATTGCGAAGCGATCGTAATCTTGCTTGTCTAGGCGAGCAATGCCCCGACTAATTAAATGCTGCAGTATCTGCGTCGGATATTTTTGATTAGGAGCAAACATTATTGTCTCCCCTTCTTTCAACGTTTTAAATTCTTTTTGTGTTGGATATTCTAAATGGTCTAGGCTAGGATCTTGCTCTATCTCACGAGATATACGAATATTTGACATTACAAACACCAATTGTGCATTAATTTCATTAATTATACAATATCTTCCTTAACAAAAGCTTAACGATTATTAATTATTCCTAAACAAAATCTAGATTGAGCTAACAAAGTATTGAAAAAACCTAGATAGAGTTATTTCAGAACAATGAGGCCTGGGGAATGCCTGAAGGGTTTAATAGCAAAACCTGTTGATAATTCAAGGAATATTTGCATTAATAGCTCCATTTTCCTCTGTATTCAAATTGGGATAATCATGCCTCTTCTTTTTGATAAAAAAACTGACCGGGTAACACGCGTTAAAGCGTTGATTCAAGCATTAAAAGAAGGAGAATTTGACAATATTTATATTTTTGAGCAACTCATTAATGCCAATTTCTTACATACAGAAAAACGACTGGTTGAGGATGCCGTTACCAATTTTGTTGAATATTGTCTCGAAAAGAAAGAATCCGACAGAGTTGCGCGCTTTATTTATGGGCATATGCTTCATTTTAAAATTGGTGGATTGTTAGACTTTGATCAAGCAGCTGCTATTTATGAACAAGAAATCACTACTGGCAATCCATGGGCAATGAACAACCGCGCGTACATGTATCAGCAGGGACAAGGTGGACCGGTGGATAATGAAAAAGCTATCAACCTTTACGAGCAAGCAATAACAATGGGTAATGCCTCTGCAATGAGTAACCGCGCCTTCATGTATGGTCAAGGCTTAGGGAAAGAACCCAATGATGCAAAAGCAGCCGACCTATACGAACAAGCAATATCAATGGGTAATTCATGGACCATGAATAACCGTGCTTACATGTATCACTATGGAAAAGGCGGACCGGTAGATCATGCAAAAGCTATCAAGTTGTATGAGCAAGCAATAACGTTAAACAATCCTAGAGCAATGTTTAACCTTGCCGGGATGTATCAGCAGGGATCAGGGGGTACTGTAGATACACAACGAGCTGCTCGCCTTTTTCGTCAAGCGGCAGATTACAATCTCACCGTGTCTCTCGATTTTTTGAAAAATAATAGCTCACCTATTTGTCGATATCATTATGCTATGCACCAGCATAATGTTCATGCGATAGCGGCTCTCTTAGTTGAATGCCCTGATTTAATCGATGAATTTATAAATTTTGACTGTCCCTATCTCTTGGAAAACTACCCTGCGAATGTCGAGCTTTTGAAAGCCATTACGGATAAATATGAATCTATATCCATTAATAAAGATACAATTATTCAGCTTGCTTGTTCAATGTCCAATCAATTAAATGCCTTCACCCAATCGAATGGCGCGCATAAATCTTTGCTAGCTTGTAAGCAGCACTATATTAAAAAATTAAACATGGGTAGTCTCAAAGAAGACAATATCATACCAATGATAGCGTTAATTATTGACACATGGTATGCAATTTCTTCCTGCCATGATGAGGACAGCAGAGAGGTATTTGATTTCACCAAGGCTGCTGCGGGTATTTTAACGAGAGCGCTGCATAGAGTAATAGCATGTGGCATTGAAGACTCCTGTAAAGAAGATCTCCCCAATATAGCGCTAATTATTGGAAAAGAATGCTATGGAAAAGATTACGCACTTTCTCTCGACGAATGCGACTTATCTATCGATGACATCTTACTGAAAAGAGTTTCGTATCAAATGAACACTTTGAGGCCAACAGGATTCTTCCAGCCTACATTCAATCATCATCACAAGCTTGATGGACAAGAAGAAGCAGCTATTACGCAGAAAAATACGCTATCACTCGGTTAGCAATACGGATAATGCCAACCGAGTTGCATATCATTTGAAAAAATTGCTTAAGGATATTTTAAAGTTTCTGTCAACGAAACTGACCTCTGCGCCTCGCTAGGCTTATAAAATAGATATCGATTATTTGATATTGTGCAAGGTAGAGGCATGCATTCTTTTATCCATACCGATATATCTTCGTATCCCATGATGTGAGCAATTTCGTGAGGCAACATCGATAAGCCTTGATTCCTTTTTTCTTTCATCCACAACTCCACTTTTTCTTGAATAGAATATGTACTACCTTGGAAGAAATCCAAAAGCAATTGCCGGGTATATACAAGAGGAAGGTCTGGCTTAGCACCTGCTAGCAAAAGTAACTTTACAATAGGCAGATGACCCATTTTAGCCGCATAAAACAGGGGGGTACCTCCGTAATAAGTCGCTTGATTGACCAAAGCCCCTGCATCAAGAAGAATCTTAATGATTTCAATACAACCTACTCGAGCAGCCATCATTATCGGTGAGCATCCATTATTCATCGCTTGATTTACCGAGGCTCCTTTCTCCACAAGTAACTTAACAACTTCTATCGCTCCTACTCGTACTGCCATCATAAGAGCGGTCTCTCCATCAGACATTGCCTTTTCTATAGAGGCCCCCTGTTCGATAAGCCACTTCACAATCTCAACTCGTTGCTTATAAGCCGCCATCATAAGAGCCGTTGTACCTTGATACGTAGCTTGGTCTATAGGAGCGCCTTTTTCAATAAGCAACTTCACGCTGGATAATGGACCCACGCTTGCAGCACCGATCAATGCTGTTACGCCATTATCCATCGAGAGGCTGGTCAATGCCCATTTATCCAGCAGCGATTTCATGATTGCTACATGCCCCTCTTGTGACGCTATCATCAGAGCAGTCATTCCATCCTCATTTGATTGATTGACGGCAGCCCCCATCGCAAGTAACCAGTCGACTAGGTATGTCTGGCCAGCATCGGTTGCTATCATTAGCGGCGTTATACCCTGCGTAAATGCAAAATTAACATTCATATTTTCCATTGTTAGTATTGCTTTAAATTCGTCTACCTTCCACTCTTTGCATGCAGTATGAAGTAATTGGAAGATATGATTCAACAGCTCATCTGTTAGTATCGTCTCTTTAGTGAGCTCAATCTCACACATCAAGCCTTCATTTTTGTGAGGTATTATCTTGGGAGGGTTAGCAAAATCAGTACGAATCTGATTAAAATATTCTAAATTTAATAAGGCAATGCTCGGGTCAATGATTTCAGCAAAATTGACACAAATAGATCCTTGGTGAGTAACTACTTTTGATTCTTCTCCTTCAGCTTCAAGATCTAGCACTAAAAACTCATCCATATGTGGATTTTCTTTGGTTGCAGTGATCGTACGATAAGTTCTTTCAAACTTATTTTGAATGGCTATTACGTGATCATTGTTCAATGCACAATTAAGCTTAAACGTTTCTTTCTGCGTATTAATAAAATCACAGATAACTGCACCCGGATCATTTCCCTCGCTTAAGGCGACACAGACGGTAGTTATCAACTCCTCACTTAATTGATCCGACTCATCAAGAATTGTTCCAAAGTTTTCACTACTAATCGCTTTTGCCTTACAGTACACGTTTAGGATGGCTAAGAAAAACTGTGTAAGCATCGATAAGGCTTCTGTTTTCTCTTTGACGGTAAAATCTTTAGAAACGGTAGAAAAACAAGGTGTCGGCAGCATTTCCCATACATTACGTGCGCACAACCCAATTAAGCTCTCAATATAATCACGCAAGCTTGCATTTTCTTCAAAACCCATCAATGCATCTACCAGCTCCTTATTAACAAAAGTCCCGTCCATGTCGTGTGTAAAATCTATATTTACACCGAATAGTGCTAACATTTTCTCGGCTAATGTATGTTGGATGTCTTCAAATTCATCCGTGTTTATTTCTTCTAAAGCTTCTACTCCGACATCGATGAATTGCGTGCGGGGATCCTGTGATTTTATTTCTAACGCTGGGAATAGTTTATGCATAACGTTATATAACGCTGATAAAGGTTTTCTGCCCCGACCATCTTCTCTATTAACCGTAAATACAGGGTTGAAGACCATAGAATTACCCTGTCTCCGCGGTCGCAATTGAATACCATATAAATTTGATCGCTTTTTTAAAAAATCGTACACCGCGCCTGAGTAATCCTTGGACATCGCTTCAATCGCATCAATGTAGATCAAAATTTGATCTAATCTATCTTCCTTGACAGCTCGTTCCGGTACATTCTCTGCAAATAATTTAATATCGTCGATGAGTGCTTCTTGATAACGATTTAATTCCTGTAATGCCTTGCCAGCAAAAAACTCATTTATAGCGGCCCAACGTTGACAAGTATTGTCGGTGCCAATCTCTTGTCCTCTCACGAGAGGAACCAAAAGATGCACCCGATTCGTCAGTGGGTTTAGGTGAATGTATCGAGGGGAAATGGGTTCTTTTAATGGGATATGGAATTTATCCATGACCAGTAACATCCTTATTAGTAATAATTATATAAAATATGAACTCCCATAATAAGCCATTACATTCATTGCTGGTAATTTATTTTATTAGTCAAGGATAATACAGCTCAATCATGACGCCCTAAGCACCAGCCTAGAATAAGCATTGAGCTGCAGAAATATTAAGAGAGAAGAGGCTGAGACAAGCTTAGAGGTCCCAATCGTTACTTTTCATCAAACTTGTCAGAAAGGCTCTCTGGTAAGAGATTTTTAAGTGCGCTTTGACCACCCATCTTGCGCATGAGGTTTTGCATACCCCCGGGCTTGGTAATTTTTTTAAGCATTTTTTGCATCTGTTCAAATTGTTTTAATAATCGATTAACATCTTGAATTTGCGTACCTGAACCTAGAGCAATACGTTTTTTTCGCGAACCCATAATGATTTTAGGGAGGCGGCGTTCTTTGGCTGTCATTGAGTTTAAAATAGCGAGCATTTTTTCGGTTACTTTATCATTGACTTGCGCCTTGGCTTTTTCGGGAATCTGACCAAAACCGGGCAGCTTGCTAACCATACCCATCATCCCACCAATCTTATTCATTTGCAGGAGCTGGGATTTAAAATCCTCCAAGTCAAAGCTCTTCCCTTTTTTTAGTTTTTTAACCAGCTTTTCACTGGCTTTTTTGTCGGTTTTCCTCGCTGCTTCCTCGATGAGCGTTAAAACATCGCCCATACCTAAGATACGAGAAGCCATTCTATCGGGATAGAATGCTTCAAATGCATCAATTTTTTCACCGGTTCCCATATATTTAATAGGTTGACCCGTGATGTATTTTAGCGATAAGGCAGCACCGCCTCTGGCATCACCATCTGTTTTTGTCAGAATAATTCCTGTCAGAGGTAAAGCTTCATGAAAAGCATTTGCCGTATTAACAGCATCTTGCCCTGTCATGCTGTCAACCACGAACAATGTTTCTATGGGCGCCGTTGCGCTGTGAATTTGCCTAATCTCATCCATCATATTGGCATCAACATGCAAACGTCCGGCTGTATCTAACAGGAGCACGTCCATATATTGTTTTTTTGCTGCCTCGACGGCTTGTTTGGCAATATTCACTGGCGATAGGTCCGTCGACGTCGGATAACAAGCCACGCCAACTTGCTCTGCAAGTGTTTTTAATTGGTCAATAGCAGCAGGACGGTAAACGTCTAGACTTGCCATCATAACGTTCTTTTTTTCCACCTCTTTTAAGTGGGCGGCTAGCTTGGCCGTTGTTGTCGTCTTTCCGGCACCTTGTAAACCTGCAATAAGAAAAATCGCAGGCGGCTGCGTTTTGAAATCGAGGGCCGCACGGGTATCTCCTAAAATGCGAATAAGCTCTTTATGAACGATTTTTACGAGCATTTGGTCAGGCTGCAAGCTATCTACTACTTTTTGGCCAATTGCTTGCTCGCGCACAACATCGATAAACTCTTTAACAATCGGCAATGCTACATCTGCCTCAAGTAACGATAATCGGATATGTCGTAAAGCCTCTTGAATATTATCTTCGGTCAGGTGTCCTCGACCACTTAAGTTTCTAAAGGTTGAGACCAAACGTTCTGTTAAATTTTCAAACATGATAAGGGCCTATGATACATTTGAGGTGATGGTGCGGTTGACCACTGCGCGATTGCGTAGCGCATTACCGATGGTACAACCATCTAAATATTCTAATTCGCTACCCGAAGGCAGCCCCTGGGCCAATTGGCTGATTTTTATTGAGCAATCTTGAAACAAAGCCTGAATAAAATAAAGGGTTGTCTGCCCTTCTAAGGTTGGGCTTAAGGCAAGAATCACTTCTTCAATGGCCTCGGTTTCAACCAACGTTTGCAAACGAGGCAACCCAATTTCATTTGGGCCTAATCCATCCAACGGTGAAATTTTCCCCATTAAAACAAAATAGCTCCCTTTAAAAGCATTACTTTGCTCAATTGCCATAACATCGGCAGGGGTTTCCACCACACACAGTGTTTTCAGATCGCGATCAGATGATTGACAAAGCTTACATAAAACCAACTCTGTGTAATTATTACATCGTTGACAATGTCTAATTTGTTGCATCGCTTCTTCAAGACAAGCAGCTAACTGCAGGCCTCGCTGCCGTTGATACTGCAATAAATGAAAAACCATGCGTTGGGCAGATTTTGGCCCAACGCCAGGCAGACAGCGAAACGCCTCAACGAGACGTGTTAATATATCCATTGGATTGATTTAAAGCTAAATAGGCTTAATCCTCGTCTTTTGCTTTATCATCATTGAGTAAATCTTTAGACAAGGTAAAGCTTTTAGCCAAGTCATTCACTTTGTCCCTTGATACTTTCTCTACTTTGCGGATCGCATCATTTACAGCAGCAGCCACTAAGTCCTCGAGAAAGTCGATGGGTTCAGTTAGCAAAGAAGGCTCGATTTTAACTCTTCTCAAATCGTGTCGGCCGTTCATCGTAACTGTTACGACTTTTTCACCCGTGCCTGCCTTACCGGTAACCGTTAAGTCATTGAGCTCTTCTTGTGCTTTTTGCATGCTTTCTTGCATTTCGCTCGCCGCTTTCATTAATTTTTCTAAATCGTTCTTCATATTGTCCATATTTCTTCCTAATGCATTACGAGAGGTATTTTATTTAATTATAGTGAGATCCGTTAGGGAGAGCAAAAGCATCTTAAAACGTTTTCAACTCTCGGCTTCCAAGACCACTTTATTCTCGTTAAAAACTAATCCCCAAGGCTATAAAAAACCTCATATTTTCCTCTAATATCGGATTTGACTGTATAGTCGATAAATTTTCTGATGAATCACCATCGACAAAGGCTAGCGGGCACCTAGGTATAGTCGTTAAGCAGTTGCCGCTTCAAGCATATCCGCAATTCTCTGATCCAATTTCGTCAGTCGCGCCGCTTCTTTATTATTTGAAACCGCCATCCCGACTGCTTTTTTCTGCCCCAATAAAACCACTAAGCGCTTACCTCGTGTTATTCCTGTGTACAAAAGATTTCTTGCAAGCAAAGTAAAATGTTGTGTGGCAACCGGCATAACAACAATAGGAAATTCAGAACCTTGGCTTTTATGAATGCTAATAGCATAAGCAAGGCTCAATTCATCAAGTTCGTTTGCTTCATATTCTTTATATTGTTGGTCGAAACGAATCCGAATGCGTTCATCGGTTAAATCGATATGCTCAATAAACCCAATATCACCATTAAACACTTCTTTATCGTAATTATTGGTCATTTGAATCACTTTATCGCCCGGCGCAAACGTGGTGCCAAAACGCATAATTTTGGGTTCTGAAGTGCCATTTAAACGCTGTTGGAGCAAGACATTTAAACCGCGGCTACCGAGCCCTCCTCGATTCATTGGCGTTAGCACTTGAATATCTCGAATGGGATCACAGCGATAATAGTTAGGTAGTCTTTCACCCACCAATTGAATTAATTTTGCTTGAATTTCTTCAGCCGTTTCCGCATAAAGGGTAAAAAAATCACTTTGGCGGGAAGCATTGGGTAAGGGCATCTTTCCTTGGTTAACACGATGTGCATTTAAAATAATGTGTGAGCTTGCCGCTTGACGAAAGATCTCGGTTAAACGCACCGTCGCAATTTTTTCAGAACGGATTAAATCTGCTAGCACTGCACCTGAACCTACTGAAGGCAATTGATCAATATCCCCTACAAAAATCACCGCTGCGTTAGATGGAATCGCCTTTAATAGATTATTGAGTAACAAAATATCAAGCATGGAAGATTCATCAATGATAAACAGATCTTTATCGATTGGATTACCTTGGTTATGTTTAAAGCCATAGGTCTGGGGATCAAAGTCTAGAAGCCTGTGAATGGTTTTTGCAGGAACACCCGTGGTCTCTGTTAAGCGTTTAGCAGCACGTCCTGTCGGTGCGCATAAGGCAACTCTTATCTTTTTGGTTTGAATAATTTTTAAAAAACTATTCACTAAAGTCGTCTTCCCTACTCCCGGCCCACCCGTTATCACTGCTAGCTTCGTAGTCATTAGCTGCTGCAAAGCTTGTTTTTGAGAAGCAGACAACTGCAATCCTGTGATTTCTTCCACCCAGGGAATGGCTTTATCAAACTCGATGACCCCCCATGGTGGAATGCCCTTATGTAGCTGCTTTAATCGCTCAGCTGATTTACGCTCGGCCTGAAAGAGAAAAACCGGGTAGATACAGGCTTCGCCTTGAATATCGTCCAAGACCAGTTTTTCTGTGTTCAATTCTTGCTCAATGGCTGCTTCAATGATGGGTTCAGGAATTTCTAACAACTGATAGCTAGCAGTAATTAGCTGCGCACGAGGCGCGGCACAATGCCCCTTCTCACATAATTCATTTAATACATGATGAAGGCCGGCTTGCGCACGCAAAGGTGAATCCTTCGCTATTCCCAATCGTTCAGCAATTGTGTCAGCGGTCTTAAACCCAATGCCACGAATTTCAAGCGCTAGCCGATAAGGATTTTCTTGAAGTTTTTCAATAGCCGCATCGCCATAGGTTTTATAAATACGCACAGCGCGAGCAGTCCCTACTCCATGGGATTGTAGGAAAACCATGATATGGCGGACAGCTTTTTGTTCTGCCCAAGCAGAAACAATTTGTGCTTGTCGTTTTTCCCCAATACCATCCAACAGCAGCAATTGTTCAGGGTAAGATTCAATCACTTCAAAAACCGAGGCACCAAAAGCTCGCATCAGCTTTTTCGCAAAATGAGGACCAATCCCTTTAACCATCCCTGATCCCAAGTATTTTTCGATGCCTTCTAACGTTGTCGGTAACAATACTTGGAGTTGTGCGGCTTTAAATTGTAAGCCGTGCTGAGGATCGTTTACCCAAAGCCCCTGACAATCAATATACTCCCCAGCGCTCACAGTGGGCGCATTTCCAATGACTGTCACAAGCTCTCGCTTTCCTTTTACTTGCACACGTAACACACTAAAACCCGATTCCTCGCTATGGAAGGTAACTCGTTCAATAGCTCCTTGCAGGGTCGCTTCAGAGGGCTGTATTCCTACCATGCTGGCTCACGCATCTGATATCGTCTATAACCATAACTTTCCGATGGAATGCAAGGACTTTCAAGATAATCCTCATTAATTTTTAACACGTGCTGCACGTTCGCTCGTTGATAGCGAACGAGCTGATAGTATTGCTCAGCTGTCACATATACAGGCGTATTTCCACAGTAAACCAAATGAGTAGATGCATGGGGCTTCATACGGACGGGGATATCACAGGGCCAACGGAAATGGGATAAATCGCAAATTGCGAAAGCAAAAGCAGACAATAGGGAGAAAATTAAGGCACTGGTAATACAGATAAGGCTTCGTCTCAGCATGATTCGCTTCCTTTTCTAGCAACCGTAGACGCTGGTCGCGGCTTTAAATTGACAAACAGCTCTTTGAAAAGTCAGTTCGTCAATCTATGCTTTCTTGTCATGCGTTTCTTGCAAGTTTTATACCGGTGCCCTGCTAACAACAAGTATTAAGTTAGCGATTAATTTTTGCTAACTAATTTTTCTTTGATACGTGCTGCACGACCTGCTAAGTTACGCAGATAATAAAGTTTTGCACGACGAACATCACCACGGCGTTTAACGACAACGCTGTCAATCACTGGACTGTAAGTTTGGAAAACACGCTCAACCCCTACACCATGTGAAATTTTTCTCACAGTAAACGCAGAGTTTAAGCCCCGATTCCGTTTTGCAATCACAACACCTTCGAACGCCTGTAAACGCTCACGGTTTCCTTCTTTTACCTTAACTTGGACAAGGACGGTATCGCCTGGTTGAAAATCAGCCAGTTTTTTTCCTTCCATTTGCTCTGCTTCTAATTGCTGAATGATCTTGCTCATGATTGCTCCTGTATAAATTCTGTCAACAGCTGTTCTTCTAAATCATTTAAGCCACGCGACTGTAGTAGCTCAGGACGTCTTAGCCAAGTTTTTCCGAGGCTTTGCTTTTTACGCCATTGCTCAATTACACGATGGTTTCCTTCAAGTAAAACCTGAGGAACTTCATAACCATCAACGGTTGCGGGCCGTGTATAATGGGGGCAATCTAAAAGCCCATCCATAAAAGAATCTTGAATGGCTGATTGCTCATGACCTAAGCTGCCCGGTAAAAGCCGGATCATTGCATCAATCAAAGCGGCAGCAGCCAGCTCGCCTCCACTTAAAACAAAATCGCCGAGAGACCATTCTTCATCGACATAATGAGTAATAATACGCTCGTCTATCCCTTCATAACGTCCTGCAATCAAAAGAAAAGTTTCTTTGTTTTGTACCTTTTCATTTAGATCACGTTGTTTAATAACCCTTCCTTGAGGGCTTAAGTAAATCGTTCGGGTATTCAGCGGCATTTTTTGTTTTGCATACTGAATTGCGCCCGCTAGTGGTGCATATTGCATGACCATGCCAGGGCCACCACCATAAGGTTTATCATCAACTTGCCTTGCAGGCAAGTTTGCCCAATCCCTAGGATTCCAACAATCTACGCGGGCTAAGCCTTGATGGATTGCACGCCCTACTACACCGTATTGCAAGGCAGTTAAAATTTCAGGAAAAAGCGTTATAACACCAAAGTGCATGGTCTTCTTAAAAATACCGTAGGCGAAACACTAAAAATTAGGATCCCAATCAACAGTAATTGTCCGTTGATTTAAATCAACACCAATAATCACTTCTTCGAGCAAGTAGGGTACCAAATGTCGTTTTTCCCCTTCGATGACCAGCACATCATTCGAACCTGTAGGCATGATATCTATAACCGTTCCAAGCACAATTTGTTGCTGATTAATCACTCGCATCCCGTGTAAATCATGGCAATAATACTCTCCTTTGGGCAGTTCGGGTAGCTCTCCCCGAGGAACAGCTATTGGTACATTGGTTAAAGCAGCCACTGTTTCACGTGTCGAGTAATCTTTAAGGCAGACTCGAATTTTTTGCGAAGGGCAATCAATAGAGACTATTTCCAACGGTTTCCACTGATTTTCTATCCACCCATACAAAGTCGGATAATTTAAAATATTATCCGCTGGCTCTGTAAAAGAACGGATGGTAATTGCACCACGAACACCATAAGGCCGCCCAAAACGACCTATTGTCACCCAACTACTTTCAAACATCTAAGACTTCTTAAGCAGCTGATTCTTGCTTGGTATTTTTCTTATATTCTTTAACCAAAGCGCTGACGCGATCAGATAGCTTAGCACCAATGCCGGTCCAATAAGTCAATCTTTCAAGAACCATATGCAAACGCGTTTCTTGACCACGTGCAACGGGATTGAAATAGCCAATTCGTTCAATGCAGCTACCATCTCGGCGCTTGCGGCTATCGGTTACAACCATATTGTAAAAAGGGCGCTTTTTGCCACCTGCGCGTGATAAACGGATAACGACCATGATCTTTTTCTACCCTAAAAATTTGCCATTATACTTAATTTCAAACGTCCTTAAAAGAGGCACGCCTCAAGAATCCTTAAAGCTGCCCACTTGAAATGGAGTATTATTTTACTATCTGTCTAAAATCACCCAGCTTTGCTCCAAACATTCTTTTACCTTTTACTCAACAATATACAAATGAGCATTTCTCCTAAGAACATCATCGTAAATTGCTAAACGAAATCGGCCTAGCTGTTTCGTTATAGTATTTTCTATCAAGATACCCTTTTTTAGACAACATGAGTTAGTACAATCGATTTAATAACAATGCCAATCGGTAGCCTGCAAGTGCGATTTCTCGTTTAATAAGTTGCCTGCCCTGATTAACGTATGCACTATCTAGCGGCTCGCCTTCTGCCGTCGTATAAGCAAAATGAATCGCATTTCGATACCCTTCTTTAGACCATGCTGTCGGCTGCATTTGATTGATTTCTTTTCTAAAATATTCGATCGGATAAGTCGTTGTAATTTGTTGACTAATCCTGTCGATATTCTCCCTACTTTCATCAACATTAAATTCATTAAAACAATTATCCCAAACGCGATGTAAGTTCACTGTTTCTTGATTGAAAATTACAGCGTATGCATTACCTCCTTCATCACCCTTTGGATGCATAGCACTTACAAGACTAATATTGTGTAAAGGTTGGTGAATATCTCCTAGAAAATGCACTAAGAATGCAAGTAATCGCGATAGTTCATAAGCAGACGCTTGATTGTTTTTTAAGGCGTCAATTATGGTCTCTAGCGACCAAATGATATTATCCTGACGGAATATGATTTGACTTCGGGTGCCATCGACAATGTATGGAGAATCTACAAAATGCCAATTAAAGGTCAATCCTATTTTTTCTTTTCCATATAATGTGTCCGGCCATACTGCCATTTTTTCGAAAGAATTAATCTCCGGTGTGACTTTTTTAAATTCCTTAACGAGCGTATCCACTTTATTTTTGGCTGAAGTCGTTAAATGTTGATAGGCAATGTTTGCAACCACCCTATGGCCTACACTCCACCACGCCCAACTTTCGAAGGAAAAAAAACTAAATAAAGCAAGGAGAAAACATCTAAATGTGTTGAATATTCCGTTTTTCATTTTTTAACTTTTTGATTTTAAATATCTTTTAACATCAATATAACGTAAATGATCGGCGTGAGCAATCATTCCTAACCTAACGTATCATCCCTTTTTTAAACGCTTTGCAAAGGTAGGTTTTTTTTCATAGGATATATATCTATTTTCCAGCAATAGCGTGAGGATTTTTTTGATTCATTTGCTTAACTTCATGACTGCCACTCGGTATCAGCTTACACCAGTTAAACCTAATATTTTGACCGCCGCAGTCTATCGTCATCAGCCTACCGCTGTTGATCTTTTATTTACTTGAGTCATGGATGACAAGAAAAACCATCATAATATTTTGTGGCGATACTGCAAATAATGCTTCGTCATCCTCAAACTATGAACGCTATGAAGACACTCTAGCATTTTCCTGCACTCTCGCTGAAAAAATCATTAATAACCTGCAACCTGTAGAGTTTTTTTGTGGAGGCTTTGCTTTTTTAACAAAACAAACCGATGAGAAAATTAAAATAAAATTAAATGATCTCGTCAATGCAGCCTTAGAAAATTTAAAAAAATACAGTTTCGACTTAATCGCAGAACTTTCTTATTTTTCTTATTATCGTTTGAAGAATCGTCAAGATTTAATCGACTTACAAAAAAAAATGAATAGTGCTGCGGCAGATATTTTTATCATTGGACATGGTCATCCGAACATTGAACAAGGAACGAAGATCCAATTAATTTTAAGCGACAAGTCGTCCGAAGAATTAAGATACTTCACTTTTGATACCAAAAATCATCCAAAAGATATCCCTCTTTCGTCGATCATTGCAAAGGGAAGTATGTTAAAGATTATTGCTTGTTATGGGAGCAATTTCGTCATTGAAAAAAAGCGTTTTTTATTGGGCGAGAAAGAAATTGAATGTTACTCTCCGGTGCCCAAAGATGAGCCCATGCAAATAAACAGCGCCATTTTAGAAGATGCTAACCTTGGTTTACCTTTACTAAGTCTAGCCACTACCGAAACAAGTTTTGCATCTTTTTATGAAGACAGTGATGATGATTTAGTAGGAATCGACGCCACTCTACCAACCTTTGCCTGCTAATCAAAATGAGTGTACTCACAAAAGCTTATGAGTGCATATTTGCTATTTTCACGAGTAACTATAGTTATGATAGTAGGCTTCTTTTGCATGATAGGGCATTAATGGTCGTTGATAGTTTAAAATAACGCCATGGATATCGAGGTTATAGCTTCTTGCTTGTTTGATACATTTTTTTACAATGCCAAGATCATCGTTAGCGCTTACAACAAATAAATTCTTGTTACTATGATTAGCAATTAAGAGCCCATCTGGCACTGCAAGAATAGGTGAAGTATCAATGATGATATGATCAAAATGATTTTTAGCCGTTTGAAATAAGGTGTTTAGGCTGTCATTTTGTAAAAGTTCAATCGGATGTTGTTTACAAACACCCGATGCAATAAATGATAAATGTTTGCTAATCGGACGAACAATGGCATTCAATGAATACTCCCCTTCCAAGTATTCTCCCAAGCCTTTTACTTTTGATTGAAAAAACACATTATGCAGCCTACCCTTACGTAAATCCGCATCAATCAATAAAATTTTCTTGCCCGAATCACTCAATAATTGCGCAAAATTCAAAGCCAGGAAACTTTTACCAATTTTACTTTGGCTACCCAAAAAACTGACTACCAATTGGTCTGTCATACCCCCAGAAGAATTCAAGGTCAATTGCAAATTACGTAAGCTTTCAATCGCACCATCTTTAGCTTCCTGTCTTGCAAGCACTAAATCCAAGGTATCTCCTGGCTCCATCACCGATTTGTTTCGATGACGTTTTTCCAATTGTTTTTGCTTCTTACTGTACGGAATGACCGCCTGTACAGGCATTTGCAATGCATCCTCTACGTCCGCAGAGTCTTCGATACGTTTACTTAAAGTTGTTTTCAACAAAACACCAAATATGGCAAGGAAAAGGCTCGTTAAAAAACCCAACGTCAGTTTTCTTAGCTTATGCAAAGGGAGAGATGTCGCCGGTGTAGCCGTATTGAGTACTGTAAGATCACCAACAATACCCGCGTTTGAAAGTTCCAGTTGTTGGATTTTTTTCAGGATTCCCTGATAAATATTTGTTTTTAATTTTACATTTCTTAAAAGATTTGTCTCTTTTTGGGAAGACAACGGAAACTTTCTCACTTGTGACAAAATATCTTCTAATTTTTTGGCTAAAGCTAATTCTTCACGCTGTGTTCGTGCAACAAGCGGATGATTAGGTGTGTAGATTTGCAATAACCCCATTTTTTTTGCTCTTTTGGCATCCAAACTATGTTTGACGTTATCTAGTTGACGTGTCAATGTTTCCTTAGTTTCCACCAAGCTCAGCGTGTTTGTTGAGCTATGATGTTGATTTAATGCTTGTTCTGCAACACGTAACGTTTTTTTCAATTCCGCTAATCGCTGCTTCAAGAACTCCAACATCTTTTGCGCTTGTTTGGTTTTTTGTTGGATATTTTTCTCGGTGGTATAAGCCAAAATAGCGTCCAAGGTTTTCACAATCCGCTGTGGATCCGTACCTTTCAACTGCAGCTGCAGAATACCGGTGGTTTGATAAGCACCAAAAAGAGTATCCGTATTTGCTTTGCTAACCTTTAGTTGGCTAGCAAGCTCATTTGACATCGCCGTTGGCTCTTTATAGACAATAAAAAATTCAGTGCCAGGGTTTGCTGTTAATGATGACACAGTTAATTTCAAGTCAGGATATATTGTCGAGACTGCGGGCTGATTGACCTGCCCCTGTAAAAGCAACGCACCCGACGGTGTGAAGAGTTGATAGTGTCCTTCTGTCTGGGCGACTAACTTAAAACGCTGTTCTTCATAACGTTCAGCAACACTAAATTCACTCAATCGGATTGATTCCCCCCCCCATGCATATTGCCGCATTCCTAAAAAAGAAGGCGCAAGTTTGTTGCTGGGTCGACGATGCGCTAACCATCGACCAAAGACAGGAAAGTAGTGTGGCGAGACAACAACATTTAAGCCATTTTCTTTAATCACTGGTTTTAAGATATAGCTCGTGGGAATCAAGGCTAACTCTGCATCCACCAATGAAATAGGATTGAGTTTATAGATCCCTTGTGCCAACACATTCCCTGGCGATTGCGTATTCACTTGCAGCATAGCAGTCGTTTGATATTGTGGCTGCATATTTAAGGTATACATGAAAGTCAATGCAAGCCCGAAGAAGCCTGTAGCTAAGATCACCCATCGATGATGATAGACAGTCATCATCAACTTTTGTAGATCGAGCGTCTGTTCCATATAACTCTGAGACGGTGAGTAGGTCATCCTGTTACCTGTTTTGTCTTTCAGTTATTTAGATTAAGGTTTTTGACACGATAGAAGCCTGCATACTCGGAAAAACTTGGTTTAAAAATCGTCCCCATTCCGTCATAACCGCTGCAGAAACATATACAATATCATTTTCTTGCAAAGTAAGGTGAGTGGCCAATAAGAGAGCTTGCGGTGACATCGCATTAAGCCAGAAAATATAGGGACACTCATAGGACCCGCGAATCAGATAAATGTGCTTAGGATCAGCCTGCTCAGGGTTAATATCACCCGCCTTTGTAATCGCACCCATTAATGTTAACGGTTTATCGGTCAGCGGCTGGGATCCTGGAAGTTTTACTTCTCCAAGAACGTAGATATTGCGGTTGCGGTATTCAACAATTTGCACAGTAACTTGAGGGTCACGAATATACGACGACAACCGCTGAGTTATACTGCGTTGTACCTGATTCACCGTTAACCCTGCGACATGTAAAGTTCCAACATAAGGGTAAAAAATATCACCATGTGCATCAACGTTGATTGCAGGGTTAGCAACGCCGGGTTTAACCAGCGCACTGCTCAATTGAGCAGCAGGAGAAGTGGGCAAGGTGCTCATGTCTGGATGACCCCAAACAATAATATTTAAGTTATCATAGGCCCCGACTTGATAAGGTTTAGGATTGATTAGCGGCGCTAGCAAGCGCTTACCGAGTGTTGTTTGCAAGGTTTGACTATTTAATGGAATAAGGGTGGGTCGATTCCAGTGGCCGTTTTGGGAAGATTGAATAGTAGCAGGGCGTAAGTAATTACTGGGGCTAAAAGGGGCGCAACCCGCTAATATGGTTGCATAAATGACGATCCCTATCATTTTTTTTAACATATCTATTACCAGTAATAGCTACGTTTTGCAGAATAACTTTATTTCACTACTGGAGCAAGCATTGTTACTCTGACACCTCGTTAGAGGGTGCAGAGGGACTATAAATATGGTCTCATTGCAGCCTCAAACCGGTTTGATAAGTACCCTTTGGATTTAGCCAAGAATGAATCTATCCGATTTTCCTATTGAGCTGCAACTTATTGTTAAAGCTATAAAATTTAGCCATGTGCCTTCACTTTCTTTAACCTCTGAAATAGAAAACTTGTCGCAACGAGAAGACATCAATTGGCTATTTTTTTCTGACCTTACGCTTCGACATAAAGTCACTCCCCACCTTTTGCCCACGTTGTCTCAGTTTGGGATTAAAAAGCATATGCCGCTGGCCTGTTATTCCGCACTGAAAATGCACGCTACTATTAACAGCTGTTATGTCTTAAAAATGATAGCAGAAGCGAAAAGGCTGACCACGCTTTTAGCAAATGCTGGTATTCCTAGCCTTCTCTTAAAAGGGCCAGCACTTTCACAACAGCTATATGGTCAATTTGCTACACGAGAGCCCAGAGACTTGGATCTACTGATTTCTAATACGCATTTGAAAGTCGTACACTCTCTGATCTTGCAGTCGGGTTATGTTTGTTGTGTCCCTATTGAACAGACGCTAACACCCAAACAATTTAAGTTTTATCAAAAACAGAAAAAAAGTTTTGTTTATTACCATAAAAAAACAGATCAACAACTTGAGTTACACTGGCGTTTATTTGATGACGCACAATTATTCCCTTTCGAGCTTTCAGAAAACATATCTTCGCTGGATCAGCTACACATTGCAGATGCAACTATCTTTACCCTAGGGCAGGAAGATAATTTACTGTATTTATTGCTTCACGGATCGCATCATGCTTGGTCACAACTTAGTTGGGTTTATGATATCGCCCAGCTTGTCCATCGAGCATCTTCCTTGAACTGGATCCGCATCCAAAAACGCGTAGAAACCCTCCAGATCACCTTTCCTATCACTGAAGGTCTTTTACTTGCTCATCTTTTATTTGATACCCCTCTCCCACCCTTTTTTTCTGAGTTGCTTAAAAAGCATCCGGTAATAAAAACTTTAGCTGGCTTGTCATTGAGGGTTATTCAAAACCCTGTCTATATGTCAAAATCCGCACGTCTGACAATGTTCGTTCGTGAGTTCAGGCTGCATATGGCGTTGGGAAGCTATTTAAAACCGTTCACGTCTAATTTCGATATGGTAGCTGCCGATTGGGAACTGGTTCATTTACCCGATAAACTTTTTTTTCTGTACTATTTGCTTAGACCGTACTTATGGATCTACCGTAAAATTTTAAAATACCGTTCTAAAAAATGGACCCGTGAACCGCTGTAACGGACAAACTTTGCAAATTCGCTAGAAAAAATTCGAGTCAGGGATGCCTGTCTTCTAGACAAGGCCTGGAAAGGCACAGTAAGATTCCATCAAGAGTATGATGAATGATGTAAAGCATCTATTCGTTATCATGGAGGATGGCAAAGGATTTGTTATGAATGTGCTTATCACAGGCGGCGCCGGTTTTATTGGATCAAATTTAGCGAATAAGCTTTTAATTCAAGGTCAAAATCTTAGAGTCATTGATAACTTAAGCTCTGGGTCAACCTCCAATATTGATCATCTTTCTGATCTTGAGTTTATTGAAGGCGATATACGTGACATCGCTTTGTTAAACCGTGTGATGCCAGGTATCGATCTGATTTATCACTTTGCATCCTCGGTTGGCAACAAACGTTCAATTAATAATCCGGTATTGGATGCAGACGTTAATGTCATGGGCACATTGAACCTTCTAGAGGCAGCGCATCGGCATGGCGTACAAAAAATTGTTCTGTCTTCCTCTGCCTGTATTTTTGGAGAGCAAAAACAACTGCCTATCAAAGAAGATCATCCCATTGAACCCCGGACACCCTACGGATGCTCAAAGCTTTATGCAGAAAAAATCGCTTTATCGTATGCAGACTTGTACCCAATAGAGGCCATCTGTCTTCGCTATTTTAATGTCTATGGCCGTCATCAAAAATTTGATGCTTACGGGAACGTTGTCCCCATTTTCGTGTTTAATCTATTAGCTAACGCCCCCTTGTACATTTATGGTGATGGACAACAGACGCGTGATTTTGTGCATGTGGAAGATATTGTGCAAGCTAATATAAAAGCGGCAGAAACATCCTGTGGTTCCGGAGCTTTTAATATTGGCAGCGGACAAAATATATCTATCAATCAACTCATTCATGAAGTACGTACTTTATCAAATCAATTACCACAGATTATCCACGCTCCCCCTCGTGCTGGGGACGTTCGTCACAGTTTGGCAGACATCGCTGCTGCACACGATGCTTTCGGCTATTACCCAACTGTTTCTATTCGACAAGGATTAAAAGATTACCTTGATTGGGCTGTTTCCTACTCGCGAAGGCATGCTGCTGCTCTTTATGAAGGTGTATAACTTATTTAGTTATGAAGATATTAATAGTCACTCAGTATTTCTGGCCTGAAAATTTTAAGATCACAGATTTAGCGAAAGGCTTATCCGATCGTGGCCATGAAATAACTGTACTCACAGGTAAGCCAAATTATCCAATAGGAAAACTTTATCCGGGATACCGCGTTCTTGGTGTACAAAAAGAGCGTCATGGTGATATCTCTATCATTCGTACCCCATTAATTCCCCGAGGCCGTTCTAAAGTAAGCCTAGCATTAAATTATGTATCTTTTGCACTGACGGCGACCCTGCTCGCAGGCTTTAAATCCTTTAAACCTGAGATCATCTTTGTCTACGGGCCATCACCTGTTACTGCCTGCTTACCAGCTATCTTTTTAAAAAAACAAAACAAGGTACCTTTACTCTTTTGGGTACAAGATTTATGGCCAGAAAGCGTGGTAGCGGTCAATGCGCTGAAGAATCGGCTAATGCTTCGGCTGCTGCACAAACTGGTTTATTTTATTTACAAGCACTGTGATCAGATCCTAAGTAGTTCGCTTGCCTATTTTTCCTCCATCAAAAAATTTGATATTGCGGACGAAAAATTGAAGTATTTTCCTCAGACGGCCGACAAAAGTTATCGTCCGATCGAGCCGCATGTCTGTGATGAGGAGGATCGGCTCTTGCCCAAAGGATTTCGCATTCTATTTTCAGGTAACTTAGGTATCGCCCAAGACTTACCCTTCATTCTTAACGCGGCTGAGCGTTTAAAGCATGAAACCGAAATTAAATGGATATTTATTGGCGATGGTTCAAAGCGCGTTTGGCTGCAAAACCAGATCCTTAAAAGACAACTAACAAAGACGGTTTTTTGGTTAGGCGCTTACCCTTCAATAAAAATGCCTTATTTTTTTCGGTGGTAGATTGCCTAATGATCACTTTAAAACCGAACGCACTTTTCGCTCTAACCCTCCCTGGAAAACTACAATCTTATTTAGCTTGCGCAAAACCCATCCTTGCGAACTTACAGGGGGAAGGTCGACGGATTGTCGAGGAAACCGGTGCAGGTTTTGTCTCCGCAAACGGTAGTATCGAAGCGTTCGTTGAGATCGTCATGGCAATGAAAAAACTTACCTTAGAGGAACGACAATCGATGGGACAACGGGGGCGTGACTATTTTGAAAAGCATTTTCATCGCGATGCATTATTACAGAATCTGGAACAGTGGATGTTTAGGCTTAAGGAAAACAATTACAAATGAAGGTTTTAATTTTAGGTGGTAGCGGTATGCTGGGCCATCAGCTCTTGACTGGACTGCAAAAGCAACATGAAGTCCGAGTCACACTCCGTGAGACCATCCGCACTTATCAGTCCTATGGGATCTTTGATGAAACCAACAGTTACTATGGCATTGATCTCATCCAAAAAGAGGCACTCGATGACGTCATCGTTGATTTTAAGCCTGACGCTATTGTCAATGCGGCTGGTGTCATCAAACAAAGGCAACCAACGAACGAAATAACAGAACATTTGGAAATGAATGCTTTATTTCCTCATCGCCTCGCCAATTTGTGCAAAAAATTTAATATCCGACTCATTCACATAAGCACTGATTGTGTTTTTTCGGGATTAAAAGGCCAGTACACTGAAAACGATTTAAGTGATGCGGAAGATATTTACGGAAAAACAAAATTTTTAGGTGAAGTACTCTGTGATAACGTTATCAATTTACGCACGTCTTTTATCGGTCCCGAACTGTCACGAAAAACGAGTTTACTCGAGTGGTATTTGGCACAAACAGGCAAGATAAAGGGATATAATCGCGTTTTTTTCAGCGGCTTAACCACCTTAGAGATAAGTCGCGTTATTCACCATTTATTAACCGCTCATCGCTCACTCTCTGGCATATGGAATGTTTCAGGTCAACCTATTAGCAAATATCATCTACTTTTGCGATTAACACAATTGCTGCGTAGACAAGATATCTTCATTGAAGCATATGCCGATCTTGCTTGTGACCGATCATTAAATAGTCAGGCTTTTCAAGAAACAACGCTCTATATGCCTCCGAGCTGGGACAGAATGCTCATTGAACTTACAGACCAAATCCGCAATAATCCTCTCTATGCGAGTTCAAAATGCATGCATTAATAAAAATAATGACCATCATTGGTACACGTCCTGAAATCATTAAATTAAGTCGTGTCATCGCAGAATTAGAGCAACACGCACAGCATATATTGGTTCATACCAACCAAAATTTTGATTATGAATTAAATGAAATTTTTTTTAATGATTTACAAATCAGCCCGCCTCATTATGTACTAGCAACAGCAGGAAAAACCGCCGCAGAAACCATTGGGCGCAGTATCATTGATATTGATCAGATTTTAGAAAAAGAAGCGCCCGACGCAGTGCTTTTTTATGGCGACACCAACAGTTGTTTTGCTGCTATTGCGGCCAAAAAACGAAAAATCCCCGTTTTTCATATGGAAGCGGGAAATCGCAGCTTTGATGAACGCGTTCCAGAAGAACTTAATAGACGACTTATCGATCATGCTAGTGACATTAATATGACCCTTTCGGAACAAGCGCGTCATAATCTTATCAATGAGGGGTTACGGGCTGAGCGTATTTTTAAAATTGGCTCTCCAATGCAGGAAGTCTTTACCCACTATTGGAAAAATATTAGCCAATGCGACATTCTGAATAAATTACAGCTTGAACCTGATCAATACATGGTTGTAAGCATGCATCGGCAAGAAAACGTTGCCTCTCCTGACACCTTATTACAATTTATTTATTCGCTAAACGCGATTGCAGAATGCCATCAAAAAACCATCATTGTATCGACACATCCTCGCACAAGAATTCAATTGAATGAACTTGCCTTGTCGACGGACTGTCCAACTTTCCATCCGCTTATCAAGTGGATGAAGCCTTTTGGTTTCTTTGACTACATTAAATTGCAACTAGAAGCGTATTGTATCCTTTCTGACAGTGGCAGCATCGTTGAAGATGCCAATTTATTAAACTTACCTGCAGTGATTTTGCGAGATATGCATGAAAGACCAGAAGCGATGGACGAAGCAGCACTGGTGATGTCGGTAGTTAAACCTGCCAACGTTCTCAATGCAGTTGCACTCGTGCTCGCTCAACATCGGAAGGACGAACGACTCTTCGCCAAGATCGCCGATTATGATGTGAACAACGTATCCAAAAAAGTCGTGCGAATTATTTTTAGTTATATTCACGTAATTAATCAAAAAACATGGTACAAAAACATATAATTCCTTATGCACGGCAGAGCATCTCCGAAGAAGATATTCAATCCGTGGTTAATACACTCCGTTCGGCATGGCTAACGCAAGGCCCTACTCTCGAACGATTTGAACAAGAGATGGCCGCTCGCTGTGGGGCGCACCATGCGATCGCCGTTTGTAATGCAACCGCCGCTTTGCATTTGGCATGTCTAACGTTGGGTTTAAGCACGGGTGATTACTTATGGACATCTAGCAACACCTTTGTCGCTTCCGCCAATTGCGCGCTTTATTGTGGTGCCGAAGTTGATTTCGTCGATATCGACCCTAAGACTTATAACCTTTGTCCCAAAGCATTGGCTAAAAAATTAAAAGAGGCAAAGTCAATCGGGAAATTACCGAAGATCGTTATTCCAGTGCATTTTGCCGGTCAGCCTTGCGACATGAAAGCAATTAAAGCACTCGCTGACGAATACCATTTCTTTATCATTGAGGATGCTGCACACGCAATTGGCGCTAGTTACCTCGATACTCAAGTCGGCAGTTGTCGATATGCTGATTTGACGATCTTCAGTTTTCATCCGGTCAAAATTATGACAACAGGCGAAGGAGGGATGATTCTCACGAATCAGTCTCATTGGCAGACTCGCTTAAAATTATTACGTGCGCATGGTGTTACCCGTGATGTTTCGATGATGACAAGTCCGAGCGAAGGTGATTGGTACTACCAACAAATTGCGTTGGGGTTTAATTATCGCATGACCGATATCCAAGCTGCATTGGGCTTAAGCCAGCTCGAACAATTAGATCATTTTCTAAAGCGCCGCCGTTATCTGGTTGAACGTTACCGTACCTTGCTCCAAGGCCTACCCTTAATCCTTCCTTACGAGCACAAAAGGGGGCTATCTGCTTGGCATCTTTACGTTATTCAACTACAGAACAGGGCCTTACGAAACAACGTTTTTACCTATTTAAGGCAAAAGGACATTCAGGTGAATATTCATTATATCCCCGTCCATCTCCATCCTTTCTATCAAACGCTTGGTTTTAAAGTCGGTGATTATCCCCTTGCGGAGGATTATTATGCCAGAGCACTTAGTTTACCGCTGTATTATGGATTATCTGACAAGGAACAAGATTATATTATCAAAAAGTTACGTAGCGCTTTGACCCTTCAAAAAAAAACCATGGGGGTTTAACATGCCGATGCATATAAAAACACTGGTTAATCAGTTTTGGTATCTCCTAGATAACACGTCAAAGAAAAACCTCCCGTATTTATTAATTAGTGTTATTTTTTTATCCCTCTTAGATGTTGTGAATCTAGGATTAATGGGTTTATTTTTGGGTTTATTAACTCATTCAAGCTCTATGGTGCAAGAATATCTTGCAGGCAAAGGCATTGGTCCTTTCTCAGAGCAGCAACTTGTTATTTATTTTGGTCTCTTCATTGTTAGTGTCTTTTTCATTAAAACGTATTTCTCCTTACAGATGGAGAAAAAAATTGTCTTTTTCTGCCGTTTTTTATCGGTGAAATTGAAAAAACGCTTAATGACAGCCTACCAATACGCCCCCTACAGTTATCACCTTCAGCACAATTCAGCGACGATGTTATCGAAACTGCACAACAACATTGATCACTTTTCATTAATCACTATCATGCCTTGCCTTAACCTTATTGCTAATACCTTGGTCTGTTTATCAATGACCCTATTTTTGGCATTTTTACATCCGATGGTTACTTTGATCTTAATGGTAAGTTTGGGTTTATTTGGTTGGTTTTGCGATCTCTTTGCAAAGAAAAAAACTAACCAAATGGGCAAAGAGGTTTCGGTAGTAAGTCGTGACATTATCAAAGCGGTTTATGACAGCTTACAAGGTCTTGTCGAGATACGTGTTCTTGGTCAAGAACAATATTTTCTCGACACTCTACACCGAGCAACACACGCTTATGCTTATACATCAGGGCGCCTTGCTGTGCTACAGCTCATTCCACGTTATTTTATTGAGAATATGATGGTTTTATTCATCGTGGGCCTTAGTTTTAGTGGTTTAGCACTGGGTCTTGATACAACCAGGATTGTGGTGTTGGCCGGTTTATTTGCGGCGGCTGGCGTTCGCTTAATGCCTTTAATGAATCAAATTATTTCTTCTTTCCAGCAAGTACGCACCTCCTATCATCACGCTAAACTCATTTATGACGATCTAAAAGAGCTCGCTCCCCTCATTGAAAAGAGTCAGCTTTTAGTGACCTCAACGGAAAAACATCCCTTTCAAGTCATTGAACTGCAGAACGTTTGCTACCGCTACCCGCAAGCAGCAGAAGCAACCCTGCATGATCTAAATATGACGATTCATCAAGGAGAGTCTGTCGCTATCATTGGCCCATCTGGCGCTGGTAAGAGTACCCTGATTAATCTATTGGTGGGCTTATTACAACCACAGAAAGGTTCAATTCTGATCGATGGTAAAGTCATTTCCTCTGCAAGAGCTTGGTTAAATAATTTTGCCTATTTACCTCAAACCATCTATTTATTGGATGAGTCGATCAGGCATAACATTGCTTTTGGAGTAGCTGATGAGGACATTGATGATCAACGGGTTTGGCAAGCCCTGGAGACGGCGCAATTGGAAGAAGTGGTAAGAAGATTGCCCAAACAATTGGAAACCTTTATTGGGGAAAATGGGATGCGATTGTCCGGAGGACAACGGCAACGTCTTGCACTGGCGCGTGCTTTTTACCATCAAAGGGATATTCTTGTTTTAGATGAAGCAACCTCAGCGTTGGATAAAGAAACCGAAACAGAAGTGATTAATACCATCAAGCGTTTCAAGGGTAGTAAAACCTTAATTGTAATAGCACATCGATTAAGTACGGTCGCGCATTGCGATAAAATTTTCTCCCTCAAACAAGGACGCATTTGTGCTGTAGGATCATTGGAGGATATTAAGAAGCAATCATTACTTGCTCAAACAACCGTGCCCACTGCAACACAATGTCATCCCAATTAAACTGAGCCGCATGTGCAATGGCAGCTTTAGACATCGCAGAGCGAATAGACTCGTTATGCGCAAGAAAATGCAAATAGCGTTCAAATTCTTGGTCAGTTTTTGCAATAAAGCCTGTCTCTCCATGTTTTAAGTAATGCGGGTTGTATCCATGCATTATAATACTAGGCAGACCGCAAGCTGTAGCTTGTCCTAATACCTGAGGATGACCTTCGCTTATACTAGGGAATAAAAAGAGATCCGCACGACGCATGATTTCCCCAAGTTCAGCCTGAGAAAGCTGACCTAAAAATTCCACATTTAGACATCCCAGTGATTCGGTAAGCTCTAGACAATGCTGCTCTTCAATACCCGCACCTGCTAAACAAAAAAGAGCGTTTGGATATTTTGCAGCTAAGTGAATAATAAAATCCGCTCGTTTGTTCTTTTGAAAGGAACCAGCATACAAAAAAAGCAGTCGCTGAGCCCCTTCATACCTCTTAGTACGTGGAAAAAAATACCGATCATCAATACCATCCATGATTATCAGCGACTCCACATTAAAAATATGTTTCAATCCAGCGGCAACGTGCTGACTATTACCCACAAGAGCAGCATTTGAGAAAATGAGCCGGCGTAAGATTATGTTAGATAGGGGAAAATTGAAGCAGTGTTTTTTATTAATCTCATGAACTACATAAGTCACCACTTTCGTTTTAATTAACCTCATGGCACGTAAAAGAAGATAGACCCCTTCAAACCAATGTTTATTGGGAAAAAAAAGGATATCCGGCTGGGTCTTAAGTAAATACCAGGCAAAGCGCAGGGTATTTCTTTTTTTGGTCCATCGAAAATAAGAAATGTTCGCTTTGTCTTGCAAGAGCGGATCAACTTTGGAAATTAAAATGCTCGACAGTCGAAACCGCTGAGAATCGAGCCGACTCATAATTTGTCTAATTGTTAAACTTTGAGCATTTGTATTGCCTGCATCTGCAAAATAGGGAATAAAAATAGAAATTGGCTGCATACCCATTTCCTGCTGTCGTTTCTTCTCAAAACCCATTATAAGCTCGCCAGTTCACAAAAATTAAGCAGGGATGCCCCGGCATAAAAACCATAAGCGGTTATAACAATCATCAATCGATAGGGTGAAACCTTTGTTAGCCTCCCGCCAAACACAGCGAATGTCACCAGTAATACTGGCTCCAAATAACGCTGCCATGCGTAAACCTGGCAAGCATAGCCAAAAACGTAAAAAAATAGCATGGCTGCTTCGACTGGAAAATAACCTTGCTGCATCGCTCGCATGACCATCGCATACAAAAGTGCTGCACCAATCATTGCTAATAACAGCACGCTCAGTGATTTATCGCCAAGTGATAGGAAGGGAGTAAATTTTGCAATCAACCAAACCATGCTTCCCCAACGCCCTGCGCTACCTAAACCATCATTAGGGTCAAAATAAGTCGATGGTGAAAGCAACCAAAGCGTCCCTGCTACCAGCAGAGCGAACAGTAGATTTTTTGCTAGATCGCTACTGCTCCATTTTTTTATTTCTGTTATAAAAAAGGGCAGATAAGGAAGAACTAACAAGCCAGCAAGTGCAAAAAAATGTAAGAGTAAGAGCGGGGATAAAAAAACAAAAGCATTATGTTTTTGCAAAGCAGGTGGCGTTAAACCTCCCCATATATAGGCATAGATACCGACCAATATTACTACCGGTAGAGCGGTTAATAACGCAAAGAGGAGCGCTTTTTGTTTGGATTGCGCAACCCAAGCATGACAAAAACAGACGCCAATAACCGGCAAATAAATATGCCGGATAAAAACCAAACAGAACATCGCTCCGATAATCGAATAAAAGGGTGCTTTTTGTTGCAGAAAAAAATACAGAATCAGGGTATAAAAAAACAACGCAGGGTTATCGGTACTGATCCATATGGCTGCACTTAGAAAATAATAAGAAGCACTTAAAGGAAATACAAGACAAAGCGTTTGCCATTTGTTCTGACATTGTTGATACACTATTTTCCAAACAAGCGCTAAGGAACCATAGCCAAACAATAAATTTAAAAGCCGTATTATCCAGGTATCATCATGAATCGTATGCAGCCCTAACATTTTTGAAACATGCGCTACAAAGAGATGATACCCCGGAGTCATCGCTGTATTTTTAACGGCATAGTTGAAGACGGTAAGGGGATTTTCAATAAAATAATTAATCTGCAGTAAATGCGCATTTGCTTGATCGTAGTAAAAACTTGTGTCAATACCTCTACCACCATCGATGAAAAACAGTATCGGCAGAACGAATACGCTAAATAGGCTTAATAACAACACCAACCCTAACCGATGATATTTAGCCGAAAAAAAACCCTTACTGAACGCCATATCCATTGCATACAATCCTTATTAACAGTTGCTCTCTACTTACAAGTCGCTTGCTTTCAAGTTTCTTTAAATGAGAGGCAGCGCCCAGATAACGTATACAATCGTGAAAAGCACTGCTTTAAGAAAGTTTCTAATCCTGATAACTTAGCCTCGATGCTAAAGCAATCCTGACAATTTCCCAAACTCAGCCGACTTAACGCATAATCATTATTTTCATGGATACTGATTCGATTCATCAAAGCGGCGGAATAGCCCTCTTTTTTTACTTGCTCCCTTTCTCGAGAGGAAACTTCGCGATCGCCTCCAAAGGGGTAACTAAATAAAGTGGAATTATAATAATGCCGATAAGGTCTACTTTTCTCGAAGTCTTCCATAAGCTTTTCATGATCTAACGTTGCCAAAATATAATGTTTAAACGAATGACAGCCTATCTGATGACCCGTATCTTTTAAGCATGCTAGCTCTTTTAGTGTCATTGCTGTGAAACGCAGCCGACTAAGCGTGGGATCGATATCGCTGAATAACGCTTTGTAGGGATAACCTTGGTCGGTCTCTTTTAATAGTTTTTCTATCCATTGAATTTGATGAGGTGCATCGAGTATCGATTGATACATCCACTCCCATAAAATCTCCCTGTCCTGTAGCGTGGTAATCGATGTTATGGTTGATAAAAGATTATAATCGCCTTCTGGAACATAGGAAATCCAAGCTAACAGCTGATCAACCCATAGCAAGGTCTGCCCTTCAAAATAGCAAGCAGGAATGAAAAAAACACCGGCAATTTTCCAGTGTTGCAGAATCGGCGCAACAATTTCCATATTATTTTTATAGCCATCATCAAAGGTTATCATCCCCTGATAAGTTGCTCCGGTCAGTGACGTACCCACGCGGAATCGACGGGTAATAATCGATAGATGTTGCTCAAAAATAGATTCGCTGCAAGCATTCCCTAGATGGGGTAAACCCTTTTTTAAAAATAAATCCGGCAAAACATGATGATAGCTGACAATGCGGGGCCTCCGACGGTTTAAATAGTAAAAAAAGGCAATAATTCCGGTATAGTAGCTAAGCCGATAAAACCATTTTATTCCTTGTCTCACGCTAAACATTCCTTGTCCATGCATCATAACCCTTCTGCTTATTGATTATCCTAAGAAAAGATAGCAGTGACAAATCCTGCACCCAAGTCCCTATCTACGGCGTTATTTTTATTTAAAAAACAGGATGAAAACTGTTTTTTCTACATTCACACTCTCTAGGCATGCTAATCCGATAAGGATAGAATATTAACGTTTTAGATTAGTCGATTAAATCGACTCGACGTTGAAAGGATGCACCAAGATGACTCACGTAGATATCACCGACCAGCAAAGCTATCTTCATTGGCTCCGACATTGGTTTCAAAAACATCACCTTTACTTAAATGATCGACATGATTTTTTTGAACAAGGTGCTCTGTCGTCCCTCGAAACGGTTTCCTTAATCCTCGATATTGAAAAACAATTTAACGGTCCTCTACCCGAATATGCCTTTAGCGATCCACGTTTCTCTACGATTGCAGGCCTTGCGAGCATTTTATCTGAACTTTATGGATAACAATCAATATGAATAGCCAACACGCTCAAGCCATTTCACACCTTCTTTTTCATTGTGGTAACCTCCAACCAACTGACAAAGGTTTAATCTTATGCAACCCTGAAACCCAAGCGATCGCAGAAGCATTCGTAGCACAGGCACAGCAAAAACAATGTCACATGGCTTTAAAAATCTTGCCACCTCTTCAACACCATGGACAAGAACTTGATCATGCGACAGCTAAAGCTATGACTTCTGCGAGCTTAGTGATTAGTCTGTGTACTTATTCTCTGGCACACAGTAAAGCGCGTCTCGAATCAGCCAAAGGTGGTGGACGTTTTTTAAGCTTGCCTTTTTATAACTGGGAATTACTGGAAGATCCCAGTTTAAAAGTTGATTTTAGAGCCCAATACGACACCGTTTATGCGGTGAGTGAGGCTTTAACAGCAGCAAAGCAAGTACATGTAACAACTTCAAAAGGCACTGACCTTTATCTAGATGTCAAAGGCAGACAAGGGAATGCTTGCCCAGGATTTGTCAGTAATGCAGGTGATTTGGGTTCACCGCCGGATATCGAAGCCAATATTGCGCCGATTGAAGATGCATCAGAAGGTATTCTCGTGATAGATGGTTCAATCACGGATCCCAACTTAGGTCTATTATCCTCTCCCGTTACACTTCATATTGCTAAAGGTCGCATACAACAGTTTATTGCACAGGAGGCAGCACAAATGGACTATTTAGAAACCTTGTTTCATCAAGAACAGGGATTACGTCGTGTGCTGGCCGAATGTGGCATCGGCTTGAATCCAGCCGCAAAATTAACAGGTACGATGCTGACTGATGAGGGAAGCTTAGGATCGGTACATTTTGGGTTTGGTTCAAACGCAACCATCGGCGGAGAAAATCAGGTTAACTTCCATCTAGATTTTGTTTGTCGTGACGCAAGCCTGGCAGTGGATGGTCGTTATCTATTAAAAGAAGGTCAGCTTCAATGCTTTTAGAGCGGGTTAAAAAATCAATTCCGCCTGCCTTATCGGTGGCGATCAACCAAAACGTCACCAATTTAAAACAACAGGGACGGGATATTATCTGTCTTTCGCTAGGGGAGGCTTTTTTCGATTTACCCCGCCTTGAATTTGACCCACAAGATATCGCATTAGGCTATCATTATTCCGATAGCCAAGGCGTTCCTGCACTGCGTGCGAAGATAGCCGATTACTACCGGCACGCTTATCACGCCTCAGTATCTGCGCACAATATCCTCATATCGTCCGGTTCCAAGATCCTTTTGTACATGAGCATGCAAGCCCTTTTACAGCCAGGAGAAGAAGTATTGATTCCTGAGCCTGCGTGGCTAAGCTATCAACATCAGGCACATTTAGTAGGCGCAACGGTACGCTTTATCCCTTTCAATGTCCCTATCGAAGCTTGTGAGGCTTATTTTACTGACAAAACACGTTTATTCATTCTTAATAATCCCAACAATCCGGCTGGCTGTTTATACTCGCGCAAAAGGCTCGATTATTTATATCAATGCTGTCATGAACGTGGTGTTTATTTATTGATTGACGAAGCTTATAGTGATTTTGTAAAACCTAGGGAATTTTATTCCATGGCGGCATTGGTACCCTCCTTCGATAAGCTCATCGTCGTTAATTCTTTATCGAAAAACATGGGTATCTCGGGCTGGCGCATTGGTTACGCGATGGCAGCACCTGATTTGGTACAAGCGCTACTGATACTTAATCAACATCTTATCACTTGCGCACCGACGCTGCTGCAGCTACATTTGGCACGACATTTTGATACATATTTAAAAGCCACCCTCCCCCAAATCCAGGCGCTCATCATAAAACGGGCACAAATCGCGATTTATCTGGATAAACTGGGTTTAAATTACCTTGCAGGCAACAGCACTTTTTATTTTTTTATTTCAGTCGGCAATTACAAAGGCGCCGTCTCAGATTTAGCAGAGTATCTATTATTCAACAAAGGTATTGCTGTTGTCCCCGGCTGCGCATATGGTCAAAGTACCGATAAATTTATCCGACTCTCAATCGCCACTGAGTCAGAAGCAAGGATTTATAGGGCTTTGGACATCATTAAAGAGATGCTCATCTCTCTCCCAATGAAAGTCGATCGAGCTTATCGTCAACTAGACCGCATTGACTCACATTAAAAGAAAACGCATACCCCGGCCCTTTTATTAGCACCGTTAAAAAGATTTGGTTTGCTACCGGCTAAATGTGCGGAAAGTGGTTAAAGCACGCGCCTAACCCAACGTTTCACAATAAGCTGATTCTTATTCAAAATAACCGTACTTGGCTTGACACCCGTAACGTTATTGGTTACTATTAAAATAGATATAAAAGAGACGCTTTTCATGATAAAAACAATAAAACATAAAGGCCTGTCTAAATGTTATGAAAAGGGTACCCTAGCTGGTATTCAGGCGCATCATGCAAGACGATTGCAATTAATTTTGACACGACTTGATGCCAGCGTTTGTCCAGAAGATATGGATTTACCCGGATTACGGTTACATCCATTAAAAGGACAGTTTAAAGGATTTCATGCGGTTACGGTGCAAGCAAATTGGCGGGTGATATTCCGCTTTGAAGGTAGTCATGCTTATGATATTAACTATGTTGATTACCACTAAGAGAGGTTAAAAAAATGTTTAATCCAGTCCATCCAGGCGAAGTAATTCGTGAGTTATGTATAGAACCATTAGGTCTAACAGTCACCGCTGCTGCACAAGCCTTAGGAGTGACTCGAAAAGCACTTTCAGAGTTACTCAATGGCCATTCTCGTATTAGTCCTGAAATGGCCATCAGGCTCAGTATTGCTTTTAAAACATCTGCAGAGAGCTGGATAAACCAACAAGCTCAATATGACTTATGGCTGGCTGAAAAAAAACGTAGTCAACTGAAAGTAAAGTGCTTGGTGAATTATGTGGCTTAAAAATATCATCCTCGTTCCCTTTGTGCGTCAGTAAGACTAAAAACATTAGAAATAATATGCCAATTGGGGAAGGTTAGTGCATGCTCGTAATTGGCGCCAAGCAGTATTAATGTGCGCGCGCCTATATTCATCCATAAAAAGCATTAAAGTAAAACATTTTCCGAATACAATTCATCAATACAATCATTTGCAATGGTTCCATATTTTATGCGACAGGGATCAACGTTCTTTCTATAATTCCAGAGCTTGCTTTGACTACTAAGAAAGCGGCTATCCACGTAGAGGATCGTGGTTAATCCGAAAAGACGTGAAAAAGTTTTCAAAATTTTGACGGCAAATTTTTCAAAAAAGCTTGGATCACTTAAGTAAATAACACGCACTTTAGGCACAGATACTTTAAACATTTTGTGCTTATGTATTTTATAGATAATAAGGAGTTGTCTCCCCTGTTCTTCAAACAAAATACTTGCTACACGTGTTGATAAATGATCAGCAACAATTCGATATAGTTCCCCACTGACATAAGATAAAATTGCGTTGTCTTGGTAAAAATGTCGAGAGGGTGCCGCATATAATGTTTGCAGTGTCGGGATCAAAGCGACCTGCTTTTCTAATGTCGTGAAACCCAACATGGTCATCAGTTGATAGGAAGCCTTGATCGGTGCAAATCCGGTAAAAATCACGTCTTTAAGGGTTCTTAAGGGCTGTAGTAATAGGACGCTTGAAGCACGGTGTGTTTCTTTAACGATAAAGCTACTAATATTACAAAATAATTTCATCTTACCCTCAACCACACGTTGAGAAAAGATGAGACCGATAAACCCGACAACCTCTGTTGCCGTTTCTAAATGAAACCCAATAAAATCCTGTTTTCCCTGCCAATCATAATCAAAGATCGACCTCCATTCTTCCTTCGTATAGGGTGAATTGAATAAGGTTAATAAAGGATAGATTTTTTCAAAATCTTTTGGATATGTTTTCAAACATTTTGGCCGTTTCATTATTAATTTTCTCAATGATCTTCTACCGTGATCTCGGTGGTTGGAAATAAATGTTTTTGGATTTTTCCTGACGCTGTTCGAGGAAACGCTTTCATTAAATATACGTCATCCGCCCATCGCGGTTGGGGCAAACGCTCGCGCATCCATGCCTTAAATCGATGGAGCCATCGAGTTTCATCAGCAACTGGGCTTTTTAGTGTGAGATAAAGTCTAAAACTTTCCCCGTAAAACGCATGTTTATGTTTTACCGCTGCTGCTTCTGCAACACCCTCGTAGGTTTCTGCAACGTATTCAATTTGACGCAGCAAAACTGTCATACCTCCTTTTTTAATAACGTCTTGGCCTCTACCTAGGATTTGTATCTCGTTGTTGGAAGTTAATGCCACAAAATCGCCAGTATTCCAAAAACCTTGTTCATCTGTTTCTAGAGCATGACATGCCCCATCTGCCATATAACCAAGCATGATATAAGGTGTTTTCACCCACAGCTGTGTCAAGTTAGGCGTGTTGCCATTGACTGCTTTTAAAATAATCGATACTTCCGGCATGACTTGGCCACTTGCAAGCTGTGAATCATCCTTAAAAATTTTTCTAGCCTTGGCTTCACTGCTAATGAAGGTTGTTTCTGTTAAGCCATAGTTCTCTAATGGGCGACAGCCGAAAAGCACTTCAAATTCATCTTTCTCTGGTAAGGTGGTAGGTGCGGTACCAATGAAACAATGTTGTATTTGAGGGTATTCAGCGATAGCAGGTTGTGACCGTTTTGCTAAGGTTATTAACCCTCGTGCAATCGTTGGAACCAGCCATAAAACATTAATCTCTAAGCGTTTGACATTGGGCCAAAATCTCAAAAAGCTTTGCCCATTGAAAGCCTTATCGATAATAATACTTCCTTTTGCGGCTAAGGGAATAAGCAATAAATTAAATAAGCCTCCTAGATAAGACATGGGTAAATAATTCCAGAAACGATAATTACGCTGTTCCAACGCATGGAATCGCACAAAAGCAAGTGCTGCGAACCAAAGTCGATCACCCGACAGTAAAATTGCTTTGGGTTGTCCAGTCGAACCACTCGAGGGCATGATAAAACACCCTGACTTTAAGTAAGCCGTCGAGATGGATGGGGCAGAAGACCTTTCTCGCGCGTTTACCAGATAAAGCCTTTTGACGTCTTGCTTAGGCCAGTGTTTAGAAGAGATATCAGAAGCAGGAACAAGACAAAATTGCGCACCTGTCACTTTAACCCAATTCATTATCTCCTCGTCGCGAGTATCCCTAGCCAGGGGGGCGTAATTTACCCCTAGCGCAAGGCACCCTAGAACAACGAGCGCGGTATCGATGCCATTGTCGAGAAGAGCGATAACGGTATCATCCGGTCTTAGTCCCTTAGAGAAAAGCCAGGCTACCATTTCCAAGACCAATGCATACAACCGTGCATAAGTAAGAATATTGCCTTCCATATCAATCAGCGCCGGTTGCTCAGAGTTAGTCTGCGCTTGTTCTTTTAATGCCGTTAAGAAAAAATTATTGATTACGTCATTCATTCTCTTACTTTCCCTGTTCAACTACCGCTCGATTTCATGATAATCACTGATAGAGATAAGATTTAACGAAATGACTGTGCTATAGGATTAAAAAAGCGTGTCATTTTACTAAAATATCCTCAATGGTTTTGACTAAATGGTTTTTATCTGTCGATTCAAAAAATAAAGTTGACTGTAACAACTTTGGCTTCAGCGTTTGTTCGGCAACACCTTTGATTAGCTTGCGTAATGCCGTGTAATCCTCCGCGTAATGAAAAACGTCATAGGCCTTCAGTGCTTCCATCGCCCCGAAATGCATCCACTGAAAGCTGATAATAGGTATACCGTGCCGAATACAGTCTAGGAAAAGTGTAGATGTATACATAACGACGGCCGCCGCTTGCTGCAATAGCGTGCTTATCTCCCCCCCCTGGCTATAAGAAATGTTAACTTTTGAGCGAGAAGCTGATTGGCTTTGCTGAACGAGGTGTTGATAATGCGCCACTCTCTCTAAGGGATGGACTCGGATCATTAAAGGAAGATTATTTGCTGCACTGGCTTCAATCACTTGATTCAGCAAATCTTCTACATGGCTATCCATGGTCATGTAATGCAGCTCGGTGGGGGTGGTAGCAAAAATCAAGTACGGTTTCTGACAAGAAATACTGGGCTGTTTTAAGGTTTCGACGGGGGTATTTAAAATCAAAGCCCGTTGCTGCGCTGACGGACAAAGATGATTGAACCAAAATTTTCCCCTCATAAAATAATAATCGATTGGATAATCCAAGTAAGGGTAATCACGCCCTAAAATTCCATGCTGTAATAAGATGGTTTTAATCTTCAGTTGTTTTGCTTGAAAGGTCAGGTAGCTTTCAGTTCCTTGGTTTCCAAGCACTAATGCGGATGGTTTTGCAACATTTAGCCAATTTTTTAAAACACGGCTCAGAAAGATCCGTCGGGGTAATAAGATCGTAAAAAAACGAGCAAGCCAGTCGCCTTTTAAAAACAAAGGACTGATTTCTGGGAGGGAGGAGTGATTGGCGGCGTTTTTGAGATGAACATATAAATGTTGAATCGTATCCTTAACAAAGGACGTCGATGGAATACATGCCTTATCAACAAACGCATACAAGACTGTAAAGGAGCGACCTCGCTCTGCGAGAGGCTTGCCTGCAAAGCTAGGCTTTGTCACTAAAAATTGAAAGGGTTCTGGAAAATAGGGCTCATATTGCAAACTAATCTGCGTATAGGTTGCAGCCGTGGAATAAAACCAAAGCTGCCCTGGGGTCAACCGGGGAGGCGCTATTCCTAACACACTTTTTGCAGCAAGCGGCCAACGGCGAAAAGGGTCTATCTCTAAATAGAGTTGGGATAATTCTTCAGACAGGCTTGCCCTGGAAAAGCCCTCAGCTTGTAAGCGTTTTAACACCCTTTGCCATCGACTGGTGGCATTTCGCTGTGGATAAACACATTGCAACGGAGAATGAAGGAGATTGACGATCGTTTTTAATCCTTCATCCAACCAAGAGGCAGTTGGAAAAATGCAACGTTGGTAACCCCTTTCCAGTAACCATTGATGTAGTTTCCACAATCGTAAAATTTTATAAATTTCTAGAAAAATAGTTTCCTGACATACCAGTAAATGAGGAATTTGATCGATGACAGGCTCATCTTTTACCCATTCCTTTGTCAAAGCGGCCGCTAATAATTGATCGGCTTTTGTCTCTATTAAAATTTGATTTAAAGGGATTGCGTGAGCGTAGCGTTTGGCTAAAAAACTATCGCTTGGAATGGACCAAAAAACAGCGAGATCGCCAGTTGTCGTTGTAGGAAGTGCTGTGCAGTCCGTTAAAATAGTGATTGTTTTCATGCGATCCATCCATTGCCATAAACACTGGCTGTCCCTTTTCTTTTAGCATGCTAAATTAACGACAATAATCTTCTTTTCTCAAAAATGAATCTTGCGCCCTGTAATCGTAATTTTCAAGAGCAATGATGCCATAGTTTGAGGTTTTTTGAGCATTTTTTCCATTGATTACAACAAAAGAGACATTGTCACTAAAAGGTAATTACATGCTAAAATTGCCTATCGGATTTACCCTAATTTTTTGTTCCATGCTATAAATCTTCGATTAGAATCGATGGCTTGGAATAAATACTAAGAATCATTAGGTCAACCTGATTGTCGGGGGCCGAATGGAGATGGATCTGTATGTTTAATGGAAAATCAGTTCTTATTACCGGGGGGACAGGTTCATTTGGGCAACATTGTGTCCGTCGCCTCTTACATGATTATGAACCTAAGCGTGTCGTTATTTATTCTCGAGATGAATTAAAGCAATTTGATATGCGGCAACAATTTGCTAGCAAACAAATGCGTTATTTTATCGGTGATGTACGCGACCGCGAACGCCTGACACTCGCAATGCGAGACATTGATTACGTTATTCATGCCGCTGCTTTAAAGCAAGTCATCGCTGCTGAATATAACCCTATGGAATCCATCAAAACGAATGTCCTAGGGGCAGAAAACCTCATCATGGCGGCAATCGATGCCAATGTCCAAAAGGTGATCGCCCTATCTACCGATAAAGCGGTCAACCCTATCAATTTATACGGTGCCACTAAACTAGCAGCAGACAAATTATTTATTGCAGCCAATAATATTACCGGAAAAGGGCCCACCCTATTCAGTGTCGTACGTTATGGTAATGTCCTAGGTTCTCGCGGCTCTGTAGTGCCATTATTTAACCAACTCATTGAGCAATCCTCCTCCCGTTTACCCATCACTGATGAGCGCATGACACGTTTTTGGATCACCTTAACTCACGGTACAGATTTCGTCTTAAAATGTCTGCAGCGCATGCAAGGTGGTGAGTTGTTTATTCCGAAGATTCCCTCCATCCGTGTTGTGGACCTTGCAAAAGCGATGGCACCTAATCTTTCCCTAAAGTATATAGGCATTCGTCCGGGTGAAAAGTTGCATGAAATGCTTTGTTCGCGAAACGATGCCCATTTAACACTCGAATTCTTTGATCACTTTATGATTAAACCCACCATTAAATTTAATCACATCGACATTAACTATCAGAAAAACGCCTTAAATGAAGAAGGAATCACCGTCGATTCACAATTTGAATATTGCTCGCATACCAACCATTTTTTTCTCACGGTTGATGAGATTCGCCAGTTAATTGCATCCAGAGATGATATGGCGTTGGTCAAGCGTTAATGACTTACGAATCCCAACCTGCCATTAGGTGGAAAAAAAATTTATCGCCAAAACAATGGGACGATACCGTCGCTTCCATGCAGGGGCATCTACTTCAAACAGCGACTTGGGGGCAAGCTAAAAAAACCACTTTTTATTTGCTCGATCACTATTGGATTGCTTATCAAAAAGAGCAACCGATTTTTTTAGTACGCTTTGAAGAAAAACGCTATGCTGGCTTTAAAATAGCCTGGATTCCTAAAGGTCCGATCTTCTTGCATTACGACATGAGTTCTATTGTTTTCAACGATTTTTTAAACCAATTGAAAGCTAACGGCTTCCTCTGCTGCCTCACTTTTCCTTCTAAGCCTGTCACTACCTCTCAAGAGAAGGGGCATCTTCCGCAGACCATCTGGCTTGATCTACGCATTGGAAAAGAATGTCTTTGGCAGCAAACCCAGAAAAAATTTCGATATGGGGTAAGGCAAGCAAAGCAGCTGGGGCTCTTAATTGCCGAAACCAAACGCGCCGATGATGTCTTGGCGTTTTACGCGTTGTGTCAGCAATTGAGTAGACAAAAAAAGTTTTCACTCAATACCTCTTTGTCTTTTCTGCAAACGCTGTTAACCAACGCTTACTCTAAACAGATCGAAAGCTGCCTATTACTTGCTCAACATGATGGCCATTTACAAGGAGGCGCATTTATTTTGCGCTGTGGTGAAACCGTACATTACCTTTGGGGTGCTGTGGCACGACATCAAATGCCAACTAAAGTGCAAGTCGGTGAAGCCTTACAGTGGGCGATTATTGAATGGTCACTTTCTAGAAATTGTACGCGCTACGACTTAGAAGGCGTGGATAAACGAAAAAACCCCGGCGTTTACCAATTCAAACGCAAGTTAAGGGGGCAAATCATCACCTTTCCAGGCATGCAAATTGTTCCTTTAACACCGTTAGCAAAAGTAGGTTGGTATTGCTTTAACACCTTGCAACAAATCCTGCCGCACTCGTTGCGACTGGCAGGCTCGGACAAAGTGCACTTATGAGAATACTCTTCGTCACGCCCTGGTTTCCAGTTGATGAGGCAGACAAAAACGGTAAGTTTGTTGTCGATTCGATACAATCACTCATTGATCAAGGGCATCACATTACCGTTCTAATGACACTACCTTGGCACCCTTTCAGACCCTCCTTTACTCAACACCATCCTTTATTCAAGGTTTATCGTTGTCGCTATCTTTCGATCCCTCGTAATTACTGCCGTACACTTTCAAATGGCTTTTATCGTAAAAAAGTCGGGCGTATGATCAGACAACTAGCAAAAAAAGAACCTTTTGACCTCATTCATGCACATACGGAATTAGCAGGATTAGCCGCTGCTGAAGCGCGCAAGGCCCTTCAGCTCCCAACGCTTTTAACGCTGCACGGCATCGACACCGACCCTAAGCTCTATCCTCATGAAGCAAGGTATCTTTACCAAGAGGCACTTAACGGTGTTGATAAAATTATTTTAGTGGGTCAATCGTTACTTCCCCATTTCAAACGTTGGACCAAACGTCACGACATCTTTGAAATTATCCCTAACGGTTTTTGGCCGGATGAAGTCATTCCTGTGCAACAGGCAATCCTTTCACGAAAAACCACGCATTTCATTAGCGCTTCTAATCTGCAAGTAGGCAAAGGAATCGACATTACCTTAAATGCGCTTGCAAAACTAAAGCGGCTAGGCTGTATCGACTGGCGATACACCGTCATCGGTGATGGACCTAGCCGGAAACAGCTTGAAGAACTTACTGCACGGCTGCACTTGCAGGAGCAAATTTTTTTCTTAGGTCAGTGCTCACCTCAACAAGTATCATTTCACCTTTCTAAAGCGGATATTTTTGTCCTGCCTTCTCAACCTGAAGCCTTTGGCATTGCTTATCTTGAGGCAATGGCTTGTGGTTTATTAGCCATTGCCGTACAAGGTCAAGGGCCCTCTGCATTTATTACCCACGAAAAAACCGGCCTTTTACTATCCCCAAATAACGCCAATGCATTATGCGGACTTTTGCAAAAGGTTTTTCAGACCATTCCACGAATGCAAGCTATTGCCGCAGAGGGAAAAAGATTCGTTCATAGCGCGTTTGCTTGGGAGCATCACGCCGATACCTTGACAAAGCTCTACACACAGCTGAAAGAAAACGCATGATGAGAACAATATTATTGGTTTATATTGAGCCTACCCCTTACATTCTTGACTTGCTTGAAAACCTTCATTCTTATCGAAACAAAAGCATAAAAGTCATTTTTCTCTATGAAAACTTATCCCAACCTTGGCACTTGAACATACCTAGTAGTTATACGATTCTCCCGCAAAGGATTTACGATAAATCTTTAGCACTTTTAAACCTCTTTCAAAAACAAAAATACGATATCGTTCATTTAGCGGGCTGGGGCAATCCATGGTCTATTTTCATTCTCGCCCTTGCAAAAAAGCAAAGAGCTTGGATTACCATGGAATCAGACACTCCGCTAACACCTGGAAAACGTCACTGGAAACAAATCATTAAACGAGTCATTTATCCTACACTGTTTCGGATCGTTGATTTATTTATGCCCGGTGGCACCCGCCAGGCGAATTATCTAAAGCATTACGGTGTGACGGAAAATCGAATAGCCATCGTTAATATGACGGTAGACACGGTTGCTATACAAAACCGTCAATTGTCTTTTGATCAGAACGCCCGTGATCATTTTCGAGCGAAATATTCTATTCAACAAAAAGATCTGCTGTTCCTTTTTGTTGGCCGCCTAGAGCCCGCTAAAGGGCTCATCACTTTGCTTAGCACCTTTAAGCAGCTCAATGAGCCACGTCAAAAGCTATTAATCATTGGCGATGGAACACTGCATACACTTGTGTTAGAAACCGCTCGATCACATACAAATATCTGCTACGCAGGTCGTCTTTCACATCTTGCTTTGCTTCAGGCCTACCATGCAGCAGATGTTATTGTATTACCTTCTTATATCGAATCCTGGGGTTTAATTATCAACGAGGCCATGGCGATGGGAAAACCGGTTATTGTCTCAGAGTCCGTCGGTTGCGTTGATGATCTAGTTGAACATCAGCTAACCGGTTTAATCATCAAAACCGGCTGTAAGGTTGAGTTAGCAGCAGCAATAAATTTTATGAAATCTTGTCCTGAAAAACGTCACCTAATGGGTAGGCATGCTCAGGAAAAAATTGCATCTTGGACTCTTCAAAACGAAGCTAAAAAAATCCATCAGGGATGGGATCAACTACCATGCAGATAAGAAAAAATATTGCCGTTGAAGTATTGCCCATCTGTTTTTTAATCCAAGTTTTTAATGCCATATCTTGGGATTCGACATTTATCGTTAACTTTAGATGGGTGTGGATTATCAGTGTATTTTATTATTTAATGCTCCGGCAACTTTTAATTAATCGTCTCGATCCCCTCTTTTTCTTTATTATTTACAGCTATTTCGGTTGGTGCTTTTTATCATCTTTTTGGTCGGACATATTGCTTCTTTCACTATCAAAGAGTATTCTGTTTGCGCTAGTAGCTACTAGTGGAATCAGTTTAGGGTTGCAATGGATACGTAAATTTCCATTATCGGATGCATTAAATTATCTCGCTCCTGTGGCAATAATTTCACTTTTGTCGGGGTTTTGGGGGTTTCTAACAGGAACCGTGATCCAATTACAACCAGAGTTATTTTTATTTCAGGGCTTTATTAGCGGTTCTAACATGCTCGGCATTCTTTTATGCATCGCTTTTCCCTATCTGCTGTGGAAAACCTACTTAAACTGGACGAGCTTTGAAAATCGTTCTTTTTGGCTTTTTTTCTCGTTCTTTTGTTTTTTTTTCTTAACGTTAGCGCTATCACGATCTGCTCTATTAAGTACGCTGGCAACGTTTTTAGGTTTTCTTTTCAGTTTAAAAGCGTCGAAAAAATTTTGGTCGCTGTTCTGCGCATTGTTAGTGCTCCTTACGATTTTTTTTATCAATCCTTTAACGATCGATCATGTCATTAAAAAATACGTCTACAAAACCACTCAAGAAAACAGTGCACTGTTTTATACTCGTGAGCAAAATTGGGCAGATTCCTATCAGGCTGCTAAAGAAGGGGGGTGGAGCGGTTTAGGTTTTGGGGTCAGTGTAGGATGGAAAAAATTTAACTGGAACAACGCGTTAACTTCTGTAGGGTATGGCCGAGAAAAAGGTAATTCACAACTAGCCATTATTGAAGAAACCGGCATTATTGGATTTCTCTTATATCTGCTTTTACTCAGTATTATCATCCTGAAATTAATTCTGTTACACCGACGGCCGATGCATCGGGACGAAAGAGTATTCCTTGGCATTGTCGAAGGCATGTTTGCAGCCATTGTTTTACATTCGATTTTTGAAGGTTGGTGGACTTCACCCGGCGCGCTCGAGACCTTTTATTTTTGGGTACTGACAGGAATTATTAGGGGTTTAGAATTAAGACCGCGTGACAATGCCCTAGAGATTCACGGAACTAAAGAGAGCACAGGAACCAATATCGCCTTCCGATCTGCATAGGACAAAAAAACGTCATGATTAAGCCTGCATCGTTTGTTTGTAACAGCAGTCTTTGGTTTCTAATGCTATCGCTTTTAACAGCCAAATCAAAACCAACAATACCGGAAACATAAACCACCGATCTAAGTAGCTAGGAAACAACAAAAAATGCGACACAACGAAACCAAGAGGAAGTACTAGTAAAAGAGCGGTATCGTGATTGTATACCTTGAAACCTTTTCGAGAATACCAGCCAACATAAAACGCAATAAAATATATCAAGCTATGGGGATGAATAAGAAACTTTTTTATACCTCTTAAATAAATGCGAATGTAATTTTCCCAACCGCTCAGTGGTACTAAGTCAGCCGGATACGGATTGTACTCAACAAGCGTAAAATTGAACAAAGTAAGCCAACTATAGCTATCATGAGCCACATTTATTAAACCCATTAATATCAGTGAACCAATCATTGTTAATCCACAGAGTACGTTATGTTTTTCCTTATAGGCATAGAGGGCAACTAACCACGACAGCAAAATAAAATCTGTGCGGATATAAGGCAAAAACGCTGCAAGCACAAAGCCACTCTTTTTCTTTTTCTGTAGCAAGTGGATAATCAATAAAGAGAAAAAGCATGCCATAGCATCAGGCGTCGATAAGGTAGCAAGGCCAGGGATATTAAAAGCAACAACAATGAAAGGCAGCCAATATAGCTTAATAGCGTTTGCCCTCATTAATTGGCTGAGCAGCAATGTCGATAAAGCAGCAAAGATAGCACTGATCACGTAAGTTGCCTGCGCGTAATTTAGACCGCATAGGCTTAAAATTCGCATCAGCTGGATATAACCTTTTTTGATGGCATAAAAGGGTACATGCTGGGCTAAAGCTTCAGGACTTTTAAATAGTTCAGCTTTATATGGGCCTTCTATCAGCGTATTGAAGTCTTCGACAGGGGCAATTTTTTTGATGTCAGCATAGGTCTGATGATGCAAGGCAATATCACGGTAACCGTCTTGATGATAGGCGGCTGCAACGTACCCAATCATATCCCAGTTATACAGAGGTCTGATAAGCCCTGTTAGTAAAACAAACACTACAGGAATCATGACGCAAGAAAAACTTATTATCTGCTCAAATCGGTTTACAGCAAAGATTTGCAAGATATGAGGAGTGAGGATGCGTTTTATCGTAGCTCTCTGCATCGTATAAATCCAAGCTCAACAATTACCATTAACGAATTGATTATATTATCAATGCGTTTTATTTGCATCTCAGGACGTGCTTTGTACCGTGGATTTGTTAAGATTAGCTTTCCCCTGTGTGAAAGCATCGTTCAGGATAACCCAAATAAGCTAAAGGATAAGCAATGTTTGCGTCACATACGTTCAAACGAGGCATCGGAAAGCTTTGGCCTCAACAATCCTCTCATAGAAAATTGATTCTCTTATACCATGCCATCAGCGACCATCCTTGGGCTATTTCTAAAGCAGTGTTCACTCAGCAAATCAATTGGTTGCAAGATCATTGTGAAGTTGTTTCTCTCTCAAAGTTACTTCAATCTTCCACTCATCAGCGGCAAGTAGCAATCACCTTTGATGATGGCTATGCGAGTGTTTACGATAATGCGCTGCCTATTTTGCATGAAAAAAATATCAGCCCACTCATCTACTTAAATACCGGCTGGATAGGCCACCAAAACCGAAAACGCGCGCACGAGCGATTTGGACATTATGAGAGTGAGTATTTTCTGACATGGACTGAAGTCCAAAGGCTAAGTGAATGTACATGGGACATTGGCTCGCACGCTATCAACCACTTTGATTTTTCCAAGTTAGACGGCCAGATGATGGCAAAAGAATTATCCCATTCAAAAGAGGTTATTGAGGCTCAGATCAGAAGACCCTGCCTTCACTTTTCCTATCCCTGGGGAAAATACACAAAAAAAGCCGCCCAGGCCGTACAAGATGCGGGATATCAATCGGCGGTGAGTGTTAGACATGCACCCGTTAGATCAGATAGCCCTTTATTTGCCCTTCCTCGAATAAATATTGCACGACATTACTCGTTTAAAGATTTTAAAACGATTATGATAGGTAAGTGGGATTATCTTAACCTCATTCACAAGTGCAAGGGATTGTGACGCATGAAGGTACTCATCAACGCCGTATCACTTGTCGAAGGCGGCGGTCTGGTGGTTCTTACGAAACTCGCACAGTATTTATGTCAGAATGCACCTTCAATACAATGGTTTCTCCTTGCTCACCCCCACTGCTTGGAAACATTCACCACCATCGATAACCTGCATTGTTTGCCCTTCGTCTGGACGAACAAAACTCCTGTGCATTTCGTTTATTTATATAACGTTTTGATACCCAAGCTCATTAAACAATTTAAAATTGATTGTTTATTTTCACTCACAAATTTCCTGCCTCACCGCCGCCTCGCTTGTCCAAGTTTATTGCTTATACACCAAGTTGGCTATTTTCAAGAACCTGGTGCCTGCTTTGACTTGCAATGGGGGAATAACTTTTACGAACGGTTCATTTGGCAGTTCAAACGCAAATGGGCAATTCACTCCATTCGCCAAGCATCCTCGATTACCGTGCAAACGCAGTCCCTTGCAAAGGTTATTGTCAATGAATTAGCTATCAAGCCCGCTAAGATAACCGTTGTCCCTCACGGTACGGGACTATTAAATAAAGGACTTGAACAACCTAAAGCTAGTCTCTCTTCGCGCTGTATTCCTTGGCGCATTGGATATATCACTAAATTTGGCATCCAAAAAGATTTTGTCACTGCTCTTAAAGCCATGGCTCAATTAAAGAAAGCAGGGATTTTATTTAAATTTATTCTGACTTTAGATGAACAGGATTCTGCCTGCATCCCGATTTTTCAAACTGCCGCGGCTTATGGATTGACTGATGACATGGAGAATCACGGAAACTTACATGATAATGAGCAGCTTAAGGTGATTTACCAATCGTTGGATATTTTTATTTTTCCTTCTTTATGTGAATCTTTTGGTTTTACCTTGGTAGAAGCAATGGCGCATGGCCTTCCTATCCTAATAGCAGACACACCCAGTAATCGTGAAGTTGCCGGCAGCGCGGGCCGATTCTTTACTCCCCGTGACGCGGGCAATTTAGCCGCAGGGCTTTTGCACTTAATGCAAAGCACTACTCATTACGCCTCATCTGCTCGGGATAGCATACAAAGAGCCCAATTTTTTTGCTGGAATAAAACGGCAAAGGCGTTGCTCAAGCTTATTCGTCAATTAACCAATCCACTATCACCACAACTTGAGCGTTCTTCTTATGCTTAAAAAACTCTGTATTGTGTCCTCCTGTGGCGGCCATCTCACTGAAGTACGCGAGTTGCAATCGATTTATACCACTTACCCCCACTTTTATGTTTTAAATGATAAAGCGATTCTTGCCAATAATATGAGAGATAAAACCTATTTTGTTACGCATTCTGAGCGGGATTGGAAATTTATTATCAATCTTTATGAGGCTTATAAAATCATTAAAAAAGAACGACCTCACGCCATATTAAGCACCGGCGCCGGGGGAGTTGTCCCCTTTGCAATCATCGGTAAATTTTTATTTGGTGTAAAAATTCTTTATATTGAAACATGGTCAAGTGTGGAAAGACCCAGTTTAACCGGTAGAATCATGTATTACCTTGCTGATTATTTTTATTATCAATGGCAGCCGCTTAAAAAGTTTTTTGCGCGAGGAGAGTATATTGGATCATTGTTATAAGACATTTGTATCGCTGGGTAATAGCAAGCAGTATTTCCCCCGTTTAATTAAGCTGGTACTATCCTGTGCGACACTGCTTCCGCGACCCATCTTTATTCAACACGGCCATACTCCTTTAGACTACGCTCAAAACCAATTTTTTGAATCCCCCTTCGCCCACTTCGTTGAATTCTTGCCGATGGATATTTTTATAGAGTATGTCAATAATGCCGACGTCTTAGTTGGACATGCCGGTGCAGGCTTTATCTTGCATGCTCTCAAAGCCCAAAAACATCCTTTAGTCATGGCCAGGCGTGCTTGCCTTGATGAAGTGGTTAATGACCATCAAGTCATTTTTGCTCGTCAACTACATCTACAAAAAAAAGTCACGATCATTGAAGACTCAAACACACTCAACATTGCCTTAAATAACTTAGCGAAAAAAAAAGTAGCACCCTCATCGAAGCAGATGAAAGCGCAACAAACGTTAGACAACCAACTCAGAAAAATTCTAGCGTAGAAAACGCATGGGAAAGTCTAAAATAGACTTATTAAAATATTTTTGGTGCTTATGGTGTTTATTTAGGTTATCTGTCGTTTTTGCACATCCTCAAATTATCGACACACGTACAGAATTTCAAAAATTAATGTCGCAGCAGCCCTACGTTAGCCCGAACGTAAGTATTGCCATCCCTAGCGCTTACGGCATTGGATGGGGGGCAGCATTCTTAGGTGCTGCCGGTCAATTAGGAACCACCACATCGACACGACCTTTTGGTCAATATGGCGTTGGCTTTGGCTTAGGGGATCCCAATAAATACCTGGGTCTAGCAACGGCTTTATCTTTTGGTGGGCTGGATGATATCACGCGGGATGGAAATTTTAGTTTTCAATTAGCGCATAACTTTATGAAAACGGGCAGCGCCATTGCGATTGGTGCACAAAATGGATTGGCTTGGGGGTCTACAGCGAATGGACGACTCAGCTACTATCTAAATGCATCCAAAGTTTTCCCGCTGGATTTTAAGAATGGTTATGCCATGAATATCATTGGTACCATAGGGGTAGGGAACGCACGCTTTGTTCGTGACATTGGGGCGCAACCAGAAGATTATCATCGCCTTGGCCCCTTTGGCAGCGTTGCTTTACAGCTTCTCCCTCAAGTAACCGTCATCGGTGAATACGTTGGCAAAGCATTTAACACCGGCTTATCCGTAATACCTTTTACCAAAATACCTCTAGTCGCAACCATAGCTACTTTAAATTTAAATACGAGCGGTCGCCATATTCCAATTGCCGGAGGCTTAGCCTATGTCATTTTCTTTTAAAAAAAAGCTGCGATGGACTGTATCCAAGTCGTTGTTAAAAAGTTTATGCATGCTCACTGTTTTTCTCTCATCCATGAGTTGGTCTTCTAAGGCCATGGTTACCCAAGCCTTTTCCCAACATCTTAAAAATAATACGATCAAAAAAATAACAGCTCAGCCCCTTTCACGAGACACCTCGGTGCAACTTGAAATGGAGACAAGTCAAGGTCAAGTCAATTTTGTGATTGCGGCCCAAGACATGGAAGCGGCTTACGCTTTATTGCAGAATCCGGCCGTGGTAGGTAAAACAAATGCAGAAACCAATAGAAAATTGCTTTTTAAAAAATCGTTTGTTATGGATGCCTTGAGTTCGTGGGCAACTGCTTCACCAGCAGGCGCCTTCTTACTGTCGACCGTGATCGCCTCAAACCATCAATCCAGTCAATAATGCTCAACGCACAGGCGGGTCAATGGATGCGGTGACATAATTGGTTTCTTCACTACTCCCTTGACAAGCAAAGTGGCCTAAAATAATCTGCGCACAGCTAAGGCTTTGTAATAATTACATTCTTTTGTTTTAACTTTAAATTTATATCCTTTGATTGCAAATGCTTGCAATAAAAAAATGATAAAATATAACGCGTATTAGGAAGCAACTATGCCCTCACCCAACCCTATGCAAATCTCACTTGAATCCCTTGACCGTTTAATTGAGCAACTCAAGCAGGGCAAACCAATATGCCAGTATCATTTATCTCATCTGATTTATTCTGGCCTTTTAAGCCCCCAGCAAACCACCGTAAAATCCACTATTAGTGCTCTACTTAGGTGGTGTAAGAGTAATATTCATCTATCTCAAGCTTTCTTTATCCTTGGATTAATACATCGCTGTGGCTTTGCTGTTCCTATCAATTATCAGCAAGCAATTGTTTGTTACGAAAAAGCGATAGCACTCGGCAATACAGATGCAATGGTGGAAAAAGGAACCATGTATTATGCGGGACTTGGCATCGCTAGTGATCTTAAGGCAGCGATCGCCTTTTACGAGCGAGCTATCGAATTAGGCAACCCAGCAGCGATGTGTAAGCTTGGAAGAATATACGAACGAGGTATAGAGGGGCCTGCAGATTTCGATAAAGCAGCTAAGCTTTACGAGCAAGCAAGCCAGCAAGTTTATTTACCGGCACTCACTGCACGAGCAATGCTCTTTAACACTGGTCACGGTAGCCCTGTTGACAAAGCGTATGCTATTGCTCTACTAAAGCAAGGAATAAGCAACGGCGATCCTTCCGCTATGTATTCGCTAGGAAGTATTTATTGTAGTGTTCATCAATACAACAAAGCGATTACTTTATTTGAAAAGGCTATGCCTGAGGGGACCCCTGACGCTTTGAATGGACGTGCTGTTTTGTATCAAAAAGGGAAAGGAAGTGCCGTTGATTTTGAGAAAGCCATTGCGCTGTTTGAGCTTGCCATACAGAAAGGGCATATCGATGCGATGATAAACCGGGCACTGATGTATCAAAAAGGAGAAGGCTCAGCAGTCAATTTAAACTTGGCGGCGAGGTTATTCCGACGGGCGGTCAAAAAAGACACTAACAAATTAACCTTCTTAAGTTACCCTGAATGCCCCATATCCTACCGTTATCATACATTCATGCATCAAAAACGAACAGAAGAAGCCGTTAAATTGGTACTTGAGCATACCGAATTAATTGATGAATTTATCAATTATGATTGCCCCGTGAGCATCAAAGAAGATCTACATAATCTAATAACTATAAAGGATTTCATAAATCAATTTGCACAAAAAAGCACAGATAAGTGCCAGCTTGATTCCTTTCTTTTTTCAGTTTTAAAGACACTTGCTTCGATTGAAAACTATCATGCTGGTTTTACCCTCACGATCCTTGATTTAAAGAAACATTGTTTGAGTCAACTATCCATGGGTACTCTCGATAGAGAAACGGTTATACCAACGATGGAGCTAGCGATTAATACTTGGTATGCTTATTCCGCAATCGAACGTGTGGATAGCACTAAAACGCAATTGATTGCTGCACTCTTAAAGCAAGGCATAGGAAGGCTCATTGCCTGCGGCAAAGAAATGGATTGCCAAAATTTATTTCCTAATATTGCGTTTATCCTTGGAAAAAGTATCTATGGCGAAGGCTATCAACTGGGTCAAGAAAACACAAAAATTGCTATGCACAACATCTTGTCACTTATCGCGGCTTCTTATGCGCCTATCTCCCATTCCATGCTCTCGATGCAAAACGGACCCGCTTTTTTTAAACCATCGACAATCCAAGAAACCATCTATCCAAAAAATTCACATGGAACGGAGGGGCTGAATGCCCTTCCTTAAGTTGTTTGTATTTTTTATAAAAGGAATTGAAAAATGCCTCTCTCAGCCGAATTAGATGCAAACTTCCAACTCAGTTTAATCACCAAAATTCTACCCAATTTAAAAACCAGCCACTTCTTCGATATTTTTCTCTTACCCGACTTAATTCGGACAAGCCTTTTAGGTTCTAAAAAAAAAGCAGTCATTGTTCTCATTAAGGATTTCATAGGATGGTGCAATGAACAAATCGAGACTAAAAATCGCGATGCATTCTTTCTACTGGGCTACTTTAAGCAGCACGGTATTGGTTTTGATATAAACTTAGATGAAGCAAAAGCATATTATGATAAAGCCAGCCTCATGGGCAGTGATGACGCCATGGCAGAACGCGCTTACCTTTATCAATGCGACGAAGCCAAACAAATATCCTACCCCGATCCTAATAACAGCACCTACCTCTATAAAGTACTCACTGAGATGGATCATGCCCGAGGTATGTATTATCGTGCTTCGGCAACCACAGATGTGGATAAGAAAGCAGCAATGTATCATGCTGGTTATTGTCTGGGTTATTCGCCGTCAATGGTTTGCAGAGGTAAAATGTACGAGAATGGCGAAGGAAGCCCGGTCGACTATGATCAAGCCATTGCGTTGTATGAGCGGGCTATTAAAAACAATAATCCTGACGCAATGGTTGCTCGCGCGCATCTTCATCTTGACGGTAACGTTGGTCCTAAGTCAGCTGACAAGGCCCTTGAGCTATATATAAAAGCCGCTCGATTTGGGAACGCTTCGGGAATGAGAAATGCCGCCTTTGTATTTTTAAACCACCTATATCCTTTTTTTTCGGACTGGAAGAACGCTAGCAGATATTTACGGTTAGCCGCAGAAAACCAATCTAAACAAGCCTCATGCGATCTTTTTCACTTTAAAGGATTCGGGTTATCCGAAGCTCCCGTCGATTATATTAAGTATCATTACTTAATGTTTGAAAAAAATTATAAAGAGCTCGCGCAGTTACTGCTTTCGATGCCGTTACTCGTGCAAGAGTTCTTTGCCTTTGATTGCGATCAAAACCTTCCAAGCGCATTAAAACGATTCAAAATCATCCAAGGTTTTATTGAAGATACACTTGCAAGCAATCCTCAACAACCGCTATTAAATCAATTTTATTTTGTGACACTGGAAGGCCTAGAACGCCAGGCTGCAAAACATACGGATTGCTTGCCCACTATTCTTCAAGTAAAAAAAGATTACTTAAAGCGAATCAATCTTTTAAAGCTCACCAAGACAGAATTGTTCTCGGTGGCTGAAATAGCGATTAATACTTGGTATGGCATCACATCCTTCGAAGACAATCCGGCGTTTACTCAAGAAATTGCCTATTTTTTAAGAAGTTGCCTGGCAAGAATGCTTTCAGTAGCAGAAGAGTTGGAGTACCAAGATTTATTACCAAACTTTGCTGTCATTTTTGGAAGGCACCGTTTTGGGGAACATTACAAACTTTCTTACGAATTGTTTAAGGTCACTTTACAAGATGTTTTCCGACTACTACCCTCTTTTTACCAAAACGACGCCAACTCTCCATCAACTGTAACCAACAACGTTGGATTTTTTAATCCTGCTATTCAGCAAAACATGAACAACACTGATCTAGCCACCTATGAAGAAAAGAAGGAACAAAATGTCAACGTTTATCGCTCTTGATGGCTCTTTTCAATTTACATTGATTAAAGAATTAATCGACCAACTTAAATCAGGTCGAACACTCGATATCTACCTACTAAAAGATCTAATGAGCCTTGGCCTTTTAACCGCTCAAAAACAGTCTATCCTCGAATTAATCAACCACTTTATACAATGGTGCGAGGAAGAAATTTTCGCTGAAAATGACAATGCAATGTATTTGCTGGGCTATTTTAAAGAAAATGGCCTCCTTGGCTTTCCTAAAGACTTAATACAAGCCATCGATTTATACGAGCAGGCCAGCCATCTAGGAAACACAGATGCCATCTCGGCACGCGGGAATCTCTATCAACATGACAGATACCACGCTCACAAAGATCCTTATAAAGGCAATGGACGTGGCTTCATGAGCCTTAACGAAATAGAGTCTAATTTTAAAGCCGCAGTTATATTGTATGAAAAAGCCATGGCGTCTGACAATGTCCAGGCCATCCGTCACTGCGCTTACCTTTACGAACATGGAATAAACGGCCCTATCGATCTCAATAAAGCAATTTCGCTGTACGATAAAGCAATCCGACTCGGTTGTTCTCGAGCGATGATCGAGCGCGCAAAGATGTATGAATTCGGCAAAGGGAGCTCGGTCGATTATGACAAGGCAATTGCGCTCTATGAACACGCTATTTTACTCGGAAATCCCACTGCAATGAATTGTCGCGCTGACTTGCATTTTCGTGGGGAAGGCGGCCCAATTGATTTTGACAAAGTGATTAGTTTAAATAAAAATGCAGCTCAACGAGGCAGCTGTCTTGCGATGTATTCCCTCGCCTTTATGTGTCGACGAGGGCAAGGTTCTCCCGTTGATTGGACAACAGCAGCCAGGTATTTTCGTCTCGCTGCAGACAATCAATGTTCGGTTGGAGAAATAGGGCTTCGTAAAAAAGAAATACACGTCATTCATTACCATGAATTGATGCATCAAAAAGAGCTGGAAAAATGCGCCCAATTAATACTCTTACATCCCTTTTTGATTGAAGAATTTTTTACTTATGACGTTGCTCAAAACCCACCAGAAGCATTAAAAAAATTACAGCATATGCATAATATTATTGATCAAACGATTGCTCACACTCCTAAACAGCCTATCGTGGATCAATATTATTTTTCTGTATTAGAAAGGCTAGATATCTATGGAAAGCAGCAAGGTAACTGCTCTACACGGATCCTTCCCTGTAAAAAAGACCTTTTAAAGCGCATATTGACCAGTAATCTTAATCAAGGCTCGCTTATTATTGCCATGGAAATTGCCATTAATGCTTGGTACGAGTTCACTTCTATCGAGAAGAATAGCCGACTCTTCACGCGAGAAATTGCTCATTTTTTAAGCCGTGGACTATCAACACTAATTGACATCGATCAAGTAGAAAACTGTCAGGATTTAATAGCCAATATCGTTGTTATCCTTGGCAAAAACCTTTATGGGGATAACTACAAACTGTCTCATAGGTATTTTGAAGTGCCTTTGAAAGAAGTGCAAGCAATGATGGCTAGTTGTCTCGCTGACTATGACAAGCCGCTAATTGACAACAAGCACACTTTTTTCAAAACTACCTGCAATCAGCCGTCCGCCGATACAGCATTGTCACTTAAAGGAGAGAAAGCAGCGTCATTACATTAATCGCCGCATCATAAGATGTCTTGTCTTTAATGGTCTCTAGCGTTCTGCAGAGACCAGAATACACACTTCTAACGAAGGGTTTATTGTTGGCTCAATTTGTCAGCTACTTCGATCGTCACGCGAGCGATCTCAAAAATCTCTTCGGGTGAGATAGGTGTCGAGGCACCCTCTTCAATGGCTGACAAGAATGCTTTTACACAATGACGTTGTCCTTTATCTTGCTTCCAAAGGTTCATCCGGCTAAAACCCTTGAACCCATATCCTTTCAGACGACGAAAATTATCCAACTGCAAAATTTTACCTTCGGCAAAAATTTCAATACGTTCTTTAGGAAAAGCAGCATTGCCATTAGCTAGATAATGGATGGTTCCGAAAGAGCCATCTTCAAAACCAAGAGTGATGGTTGCTTTGTCCTCGCGGATTTGTATTGACGGATGCTGGCCCATGCAATAGGCTTGAGTAGTAGTAATCCGTGCATCCGCTAAAAACCGCATCAAATCAATAAAATGACAAGCCTCTCCTAAAACACGACCTCCCCCTACCGCGCTATCCTGGGTCCAATGCTCTGCAGGGATCGCACCTGCATTAACCGTCATAATAAAAGATTTAGGTGTTTGAATAGGCTTAAGTAATTGCTTAATTTTCTGAACTTGCGGTGAGAAACGTCGATTAAATCCGACCATCAAATGACTTTTGTGACCCGCTAAGTGCGCCGTATGGTAGGCTGCCTCAACCGCGGAGAGTGATTCTAAGGTAAGTGCTAAAGGTTTCTCGACAAACACGTGTTTGCCTGCTTCTAATGCTTGAATAGCCAATTCAGCATGGGAATTATGGCGCGTTACGATAACAAGGGTATTAACCTCGTCATTGGTTAATAATCCACTGATATCTGTCGATGCTTTTTGAAAGCCCATGCGTTTCCCGTGCAGCGCACTGCTAACACCACCAGAGGTCATCAATGTATGCAATTGACCTTTGGCTGCTCGAAACGCAGGAATTAAAACACGAGAAGCATAATTTCCACCACCAATCATTCCGATAATCGGTTTTTCTTGATCGAAGGTTTTTTCTGGCAATAATGCAACTTCTGTGATTGTTCTTTCTTCAATCGGCGATCGATAGTCTAACAAAATCCCAAGAACAGATTTATCTTGCGTTAATCGATCATAGGCTTGTTTTGCTGATTCAAAAGGATAGCGTGCTGTCATTAATGGCTTTAAGTCCAACCGCCCACTGGCCATATTATCCAACACCGCTTCGAAATTACGTTGCTCGGTCCAGCGCACAAATCCAATAGGGTAATCAAGACCTTCTTCTTCATAACGCGGCTCGTAGCGACCAGGTCCGTAGGAGCAAGAAACTTGAAAACTAAGTTCTTTAGCATAAAAATCTGATCGATTGAGTGACAGCCCTGAAACGCCAACCAGCACAATGCGACCTCTTTTACGACTCATTTGAGCCGCTTGCTGTACAGGCAAATTGGAATCTGTCGAGGCGGTGATTAAGACACCATCGACCCCGTGTCCCCGACTAAATGTCATCCCTTTAAAGACAGGATCTTCTCCTGCTTTCAGCGGGCAGATGTCTGCCCCATATTGTTTAGCCAGTGATAATTTATCTTCATCAAAATCAATGGCCAATACACGACATCCGTGTGCACGCAGCAATTGGACTGCGATTAAGCCAATCAAGCCTGCACCTATCACTACAAAAGATTCGCCCAAGGTTGGTTGAGCCAAACGTATGCCTTGCAGCGCAATGCTCGCAAGTAAAGTAAACACAGCGCTATCATCATCAACATTGTTGGGAATACGGGCACACAATTGTTCGGGCACTTTCACTAAGTCTGCATGCCCACCATTCGAAACCACCCGATCGCCAGGCTTAAAGCGTCGAACGTTTTTTCCAACAGCGATCACCACCCCCACATTGGAATAACCCAATAAAATCGGCTGATCAAGTTTGGATCGTACCGCTTCTAATGTCGACAAGACCCCTTCCGTCTTGATTTTGTCGATCATCATGCGAACTTTTTCAGGTTGTTGACGGGCTTTGCCCAGGTAAGATGCTTTGCCAAAATCCAAAAGCATGCGTTCTGTCCCAGCTGAAATTAAGGTAACCGATGTACTGATCAATAACGCGTCATCTTCAAGCATAGGCATGGGGGCTTCTAAAATTGATGAATCCCCGTTACGCATATTCTGCAATATTTGTTTCATCCCTCTATCCTTTTATTCAATATCCGTGGTTCAAAAAATGCTTTACGCCGATACAACACTTCTCGGTAGATCCGATACAGTACAAAAACAGGTATGACAGAATAACTAAACGATTTTAAGAAAGAAGAAAAATCAGTTCGCAGAAAAAAGAAAAACCAAGGTACGGTGATGGCGTATACAATGGCTTGGACTTGATCAGGATACTGAATAGCACGATTTTCAATCGTTTTGAGTATCAATCCTAGTACGAAAAATTCAAGCCAAACACCGATTGCACCAAAATTCAAATAGGCTTCTGCCACAGGGAAAAAACCCATATTGCCACCAATGGCGATATAGTCATCTGAGAAAAAAGCATGGGTATACTGGACACTCAAACTCTCGCGAAACTTAATGATGGCCGAAGGCAACAGATTTAAAAAAGCATCAAAATAACTGCTACCCAACAACCATCCTTCTGTCACCCAACCATCTGTTGCTGACAGCATGGAGCGAAAAGGGGCGCCCAGTTCCGTTACCGATAAATCTAACCACATAAAATCAAAATTTTCGAGCACATATGAAAGAGCAACGGCCGCCCCTTGATCGGATAAGACTTGCCTAAAACTTGCGAAAATTCCAAAAAGAAACACACAGACTAAGGATAAACCGCTGATTCGCTTGGGCACTTTACCCTGAGTTTTCAAAAAATATAAAAACAAAAAGGCAATGACAATGAAAAAACTCGGTCGACGGATACCCAAGATGCTAACGTAAATGACGAAACCCACTAAGAACACACCCAAGAAGGTAATGAGCCACCCCCGGTAAGCTTTAAGCGGTTTATATAACCAGCCGTTGGCAATAAATAGGTAGCCAATAATCACATAATACAAACCCAACTCAATAGGACCTGCTTCCCTTTTTAAGAGCGCTCGGCCGGCATAACCTGCATTCATATACGCAGCAAATCCGACCGTCAAAGAAATGGCTACAAACAATGCCGTCATCCCAAAAATTAAGACATAAAATCCAAAACGCAAATTTTCTTTATGCCCAACCACCGCTGACGCTGAATTTTGCAAAGATTGAGGAAACGAAGGCTTCGCTAAGGCATAATAGCCCATTGCTTGGCCTAAGGCGGCAATCACACAATAGCTGGTTACAAAACGGATGCCGGCATCATTATAATCTTGATAAAATAAATGATGGATTGGCACTGCTAAAGAGTAGACACCTAACGCCAAGATGCCGATTACTGAGCCAGAAAAAATTCCACAGGCTGATTTAAGGCTGGATAATAACGTTGCTAATGCGAAGCAGAAAACGGCTGTTAAAACGACACCCAGGGTTGTCTCATAAGCATTTGCAAGCAGCAAGGCGACCAACCCTAATCCAAAACACCCCCAGAGTAAAATGGCTGGGTATGACATGGGGGTATTAGGCCGTGTCATAGGGTCTCGCATTTTTTAAGATCCCCTTACGCTTTTGCGTGGCAGTCGAAGCGGATACTGGCTGTTGACAACTAAGTTGCGTATATAGTCGTCTTATCTTTGGTAAATGATGCTGAATTTTAAAGGACTGAATTTTTTCCAAGACAGTTTCACGCATAGCTTGAAAGGCTGCCTTGTCCTGAAAGAGCTGATAAGAAATATCAAACAAGCGATCGTATTCAAAACTATCTTTGGGGTTTTGAATTGGAAATTGCAGACTCAGAGGTATTAAGGGTTGATAGGCCTCAAGTGCAGCTAATAAAGGTATTGTTCCGCATGCAGCCCCCTCAAGGATTGAACAAGATAATTGATCACTGTCGGGCACAGAAATTGAAAAATCCGATGCTGATAGATAACCCGTGAGATCGTCTTGATTCAAGAACCCCAAAATCAGATGAATAGCTGCATGCTCCTGAGCATACTTTTTAACACAATCACGATAAGCAGGAATCGAGTCTCCTTCAATCAGCAGAAGATGACCTGCGTTGTGGCGCGCTCTAAATCGCGTAAAAGCTTCCATTACTTCTAAGGTGCGATACAAAGGACGCATACGTCGATTAATAATCCACAGAGGTTCATTCCTCACCTTGAGCTGTTGACGCCTTTTTTCACGTTGTACAACATCAAAGCAAAAGACTTCTGCAACCCCTAAATTAAATTCATGAATTTTAGCCGCCGGAACTTGAAATTTTTCTAATAAACACGCCGTCATACTGGCAGAGGCCGAGGTAATGATGCTCGCTTTTCTTAAAATACGACGAATAAGAAAACGATAAAAAGATCCTCGTTCCTCTGCTTTAAAGATCTCGCTACCATAAGTGGTTAAGATGTAGGGCTTCCCTGAAAGTAACGCCATCAGCCCATAGCCTGAGGTATTATGCGCGTGGAAAAACGCCGCGGCCGGTTTAGAAAACCTCAGCCGCAATCCGGCCACACCATAGCGAAATAAACTCGGTAAATAACGCGCAGTCATGGGCAACATCGTTTTAACTGGCGATGTAACTAATAAAGGGGTAGCATTGATCCCTACCTGGGCACTGTAAACCTTGATAGGATATCCGCTGTGTTGTAAAAGCGCTTCCCAATGACGAACATGTGGACTGTAAGGATTCGCTAAAAAATGAATGCTTGCCGATGGAACATTCTCTTTTGAACGGCGCCAGTAACGTGCATTCTTATAGCCATAGAACGCTTGCAGCACAGTATACGCCGCTAAAATACCTACTACAGCTCCCCAAAGCAGTTGCCCTGAAAATAATCGGATACAGGCAAAAACAACGCTTGCCCACATCAAACTACCTACTAGCAAAGTAAAATATTCACGATTGGCAACCAACAGCTGATTGTGCAAGGCACCCACTGCAGCAAGCACACCTGCTAACTGCCAAATCATCATAATAGCCACTAAATCAGGGCGAGACACAATTGCATAGGCTTCAAATAGAAAAGGTAACGCGAGATAAACAGCCAACACCCAGCCCAATCCGAGCAAGAGATATAATGCACTTAAACGCCGCATTAGGGCTCTTTTTTCAGCATGGATGGCCTGGCTTAGGCGTGGAACAAAAATGTTTCCCAAGACCCCGGGCATGAATAAGGTGATAGCAAATAATTGGAACCCAAGAAAAAAAACGGCCTTATCATTACTTGCACTGACTAAGTTAATGTTCTGGCCAATAAGGAAGAAAACCAATAAAAAAGGTAAGCCAAATAGGCCACTGTAGATTGCTTGCAACATCCCTGAAAAACTGCGCTGCAGACGCTCCTTCAAGTCGATAATATTCACTCCTTTCTTAAGAACCGACCACGATATCGACACTTTCAACCACAAACCTAGCCCCATCAGCGCCGAACAAGCCGATAATCCCAATAAGAAGACAAGATAATCTTGATAAAAGACGACACTGCTTCCAATCACCAAATTAAGAAATGCAAAAACACACCAGGTGTAACCCGCTTGGGCATGCTGACCTAAACGGTTCTGCAACGCAGCGGTCATGGATAAACAAAAATAACCTCCTGAGTACATAAACATTGCAAAGCCGATGGTCCATGGACTTTGTCCTGCAAATTTCTCAATCCCCTCCCATCCAAACATAGCCAAGAAAGTTGCCAATAAAAACGCTAACATAAACGTTAAGAAACCGCCGATTTGTAAGGGCATCAGTGCTTGATCGTCATGCCGTGGCAGCGATAATATGCGTGGCACCACACCCATTAAAGAAAGATTGGTTAAAAGATTCGATGCGGTTAAAAACAAGACAAATTGAGCATATTCATCATGACCGAGTTGTCGAGCAACAATTGCTCCTAGAAGCACGACAATAAAACGAGACAAGCCGATGCCAATTAGATAGATCATTCCAGCCATTACAGTTACTCCTCATGACCTAACAGATTGGGGAATTTAATTTTCAGTAGTGCTTTATGTTGTTCAAGGACTTCTGCAGTGAATCGCTGTTTAACAATACGTGCAGGTACGCCTGCAACAATCGCGTAGGGAGGTACCGATTTGGTAACAACGCTTCCGGCAGCGACGATTGCCCCCTCACCAATGGTCACCCCTTTTAAGATCGTTGCATTAGCCCCAATCCATACATCATTTTCAATCACAATTTTTCCTGATGAGGCTTGTTCTGGGCTCTTCTCGGCTAAATACATGGGAATGCCCAGTTGGCGGGTGTCATGATCACCGCAAAGTAAAGTAACTGACGGACCAAACAATACGTAAGATCCAATATGGATAGGGCTACTCAAACTGCCAGACATCCACGCATTGCCACCAATGAAAACGTAATCACCTACCTGCATGCTTTCATAACGAAACATCGAATTGAGAGGATCAAACAATACATGTTTACCGCATGTCTGGAAACGTGCCTTGTATACATGCATTAAGAGACGCGAATGTACCCTCTGCAGTCCTTCATGTAAATGCGCAAGCTTCTTCTGCAACCTTTTTTGTTTCAAATTCTACCCCTATCACCTTTGCTGCTTTTTTCGACCAAACCCCTTGGGTATCCACAATGATTGCATCGGTAGCAGGACGTAATCCCTGAAAAGCGGTATGGTTTACGAGCATAATCAAAATATCTGCTTGTATCGCAGTCTGATTATCCACTAACGTACAATTCCCTAAAGTATTTGACGACAGTAGCGGCGGTAAAATGCTGACATGTGGTTCAACCACATAAATTTCGCCTGAATGAAATTGCGCAATTTCTTCCACAATTTTTAGCGCAGGACTTTCTCTAAGATCATCGATATTTGGCTTAAAGCTCAAGCCAAAGCAAGCAATGCTTACTTCGCGCAGTGTCTTTTTAGGGTGAGCCTGTAAAAAATCTGCCAAAGCAAGTTTAGTTTGCTGTAACACCCATTTCGCCTTCCCTTCATTCACTTCACGAGCAGTTCTAATCAGATGGGCTTTTTCAGGCGCTTGATGCACTATAAACCAAGGATCGACTGCGATGCAGTGCCCACCCACCCCCGGGCCTGGATTTAAGATATTTACTCTTGGGTGACGATTGGCTAGTTGTATTAATTCCCATACATCCAACCTAAGATCATGACAGATCATTGATAATTCATTCGCAAAAGCAATGTTCACGTCACGAAAACTATTTTCCGTCAATTTACACATTTCGGCTGTATTAGCATCCGTTAGAATACAATCGCCGGTCATAAAAATTCTATAAAATTCAGCTGCTTTCTGCGAACACCCTAGGGTCATTCCCCCAATGATTCGATCGTTATGCGCCAATTCGATTAAGACACGACCTGGCAAAACACGCTCTGGACAATAAGCCACGTGAATATCTGCATTTTCACCATGCGTGTGGGGGAACGTTAAATCCATACGTGCTTGCGCTAACAAAGCTGCAATATGTGCCGTTGTGCCCACCGGGGAAGTTGACTCTACAATAACCAAGTCTCCCTTTTTTAGAAAAGGGGCCATGCTAGCGCTGGCCGTTTCCAAATAACTTAGATCGGGCTCATGCCCTTGTTTAAAAGGTGTCGGCACCGCCATCACGAAAACATCGGCTGATTCAGGAACAAGGGCTGCACGTAAATAGCCCTCGTTCACGACTTCCTGGACGAGTTCGTCCAATCCCGGTTCAATGATAGGGATTTTGCCCCGATTTACCGTTTCTACAACCTTTGCATTAATATCGACACCAACTACCTCAAACGCACGTGACGCAATTAAGGCGGCTGTCGGTAAACCGATATAACCCAAGCCAATCACTGCAATTTTTTGCATAACTATACTCTTTCCTTAGCTAAACTATTCTGATCACTTCATACTTGTTGTACAACCTTAGACATCGCCGGTTGCGAATCTGACCTATGTTCGGCCGAACTTTTTTCAGCGAACACTTCCTTTAGTGCTTGCACAATTTTTTCTGCAGCATCTCCCGCGCCATAGGGGTTAGTCATACAACGAAAATGGTTGTAGACGGCTTCATCTTCCAAGAGTGCCGATACGTTTTCAACAATAGCCTGGCTATTCGCACCTACCAGTTGCACCGCGCCTGACAATATGGCCTCCGGTCGCTCACTGGTATCACGCATCAATAAAACCGGTTTTCCTAACGACGGCGCTTCTTCTTGAATCCCGCCAGAATCTGTTAAAATCATGTAGGCTCGTTTCATCAAATAAATAAACGGAAGGTATCCTAAGGGTTCTATCAAGTGGACATTTGTTAGCCCTTCTAAATGTTGATGTACCGGTGTTTGAACACAAGGGTTCAGATGGACCGGGTAAACAATATCAACCTTGGGAAATAGACTCGCGATTTGACGGATAGCCTCACAAATATTTTGCAGACCTTGACCAAAATTCTCGCGTCGATGCCCCGTTACTAAAATCATACGGCGACTGTCATTTAAAAAAGGAAATTCCTGAGCTAAGTTCTTTCTTAACGCTGATTGGGTTTCGATTTTACGATTGCCTTCAAGCAAGGCATCTACCACGGTATTGCCAGTAACATAAATCTTATCGGCAGGCACTCCTTCTGCAAGCAAGTTATCTCTGGCACAAGCGGTCGGCGCAAAATGTAGATCGGTCAATGTTGTAGTTAAACAACGATTGGCCTCTTCAGGCCATGGTGAATAGAGGTTCCCGGTGCGTAAACCGGCTTCCACGTGTCCCACTGGGATATGATGATAGTAAGCAGCTAAAGAAGCCGCAAAAGTGGTTGTTGTATCGCCATGAACTAAGATAATGGCAGGTTTAAATTGTTGGAGAATAGTATCTAGACCTACGAGGATTTTTGCTGTGAGTGCAGCCAAGGTTTGATTAGGCAACATCACGTCCAAGGTGAAATCTGGACGGATATCGAACAAGTCTAATACAGGCGTCAACATTTCTGTATGCTGACCTGTCACACAGACTTTGTTGATAACCCAATCCCCTTTTAACGCTTTCACAACGGGCGCCATTTTAATGGCTTCGGGGCGTGTGCCAAAAATGGTTAATATTTTAATGGCCATAAAATCCCTTTTATTCTGGCGACAATTTCCTTCCCTGTCGCCCGCCAGTGCAAAACACTAGTCCTCAATCATAACGATTGGACGCGGCCTCAGCAATGCGTAATTTCGCTGTTCAATTACTCAACGGTGACTGATTTGGCTAAGTTTCTGGGCTGATCCACATCCGTTCCTTTTGACACGGCCACGTGGTAAGCCAAGAGTTGCAAGGGGATAGTATACAGCATTGGTGCAATCCAAGAAGGGCAACTCGGTACCCGAATCAAGCGCACACCCTCTGCATCCCAGGCCTGGGAATCTTCTAAGAAGACAATTAATTGACCTCCTCGCGCTTTTACCTCATGCAAATTCGACTTTAATTTATCGAGTAGCTCATCGTTAGGCGCGATAGCAATCACCGGCATATTTTTGTCAATTAAAGCTAATGGACCATGTTTTAATTCACCCGCAGGGTACGCTTCTGCATGAATATAGGAAATCTCTTTAAGTTTTAGCGCCCCTTCTAACGCAACGGGGTAATGAACGCCTCTTCCTAAAAATAAGACATGAGCTTTGGGCACGAAAAAAGCAGCCAACGCACTGATTTCATCGTTCATTTTTAAAATTCGATCGCAGGCAGCCGGCAAAGCTTTTAGCGCGGTTAATACTTCCGGTGCGCGGTGATCTCGACACAAGGCCGTTGCTAACATTAAAAAGGCCGTTAGCTGTGTTGTAAATGCCTTGGTGGAAGCCACACCAATTTCCACACCAGCATGTGTTAAAAAGACACACTCTGATTCGCGAACCAGGGTGCTGGCAGGCACATTACAAATAGCTAATGTCGTTAAATAATTTAAGATCTTTGCTTTACGTAATGCAGCCAGCGTATCCGCTGTCTCGCCAGACTGCGAGACCGCCACAAAGAGTGTATCGTTATTAACAACGACGTCTCGATAACGGTATTCACTGGCAATCTCAACCTGGGTCGCTAATCCTGTTAATGATTCAAGCCAATAACGGGCAATCAAACCGGCATGATAACTTGTGCCGCATGCAACAATATGGATTTGTTTAATTTGGGGGAAGAAGGTTAATGCCCTTTCCCCAAAGCTGGCCTGTAAAACAGCAGGGCTGTTTGTCCGTCCTGCCAACGTCCCGGTAATGGCCTGAGATTGCTCGTAAATTTCCTTTAGCATGAAATGGCGATAAGGTTCTTTGCGCACTAGCCATTGTTCTTTAGACAATGGTTGTGATGAGCGTTGCACCCTTTGCCCTTGCGCATCAAATATACGCATTTCTTCAAGAGACAGGGCAACGCAGTCGCCTTCTTGTAAATAAATCACCGCTTCCGCAAATGCTTGTAAAGCTAACGCATCTGAAGCAATAAAATGCTCTTTAGGACCGATCCCAATGACGAGAGGACTACCTTGTCGTATAGCAATAAGTTCATCAGGGCGTTGCCGATGAATCACACCTAAGGCAAAAGCACCTTGCATTTCTTGCGCTGCATCCTGCACGGCTTGCAAAAGATTTTCATGTCGCTGGTAATGCCAGTGGATCAAATGAACAGCTACTTCACTGTCGGTATCAGAGGAAAAACGATAACCTAAAGTTTGCAAGCGTGAGCGCAATGCGTCATGGTTTTCGATGATTCCATTATGGACCAAAGCAATTTCATCTTGAGAAAGATGCGGGTGCGCATTTTGTTCAGAGGGTTGGCCATGGGTTGCCCAGCGCGTGTGCGCAATACCTACACACCCCTCAAGAGCTGTTTCTTCAACAGCAGCAACTAAGGCAGCTACTTTTCCCTGCATCCTTACACGGTTTAAGCGACCCTGCGCTTTATCGACCATGGCAAGCCCTGCAGAGTCATAACCCCGGTATTCCAGGCGCATTAATCCCTCTAATAATACATGGGTAATATCTCGTCGCGATATCGCCCCCATAATCCCACACATAACAAACTCCTTGCATTTGGCACAGATTTATTCACTATAACATGAGAAAGTGTACTTCATTTTTTTGTAGAAGAGGATTATATTCTGCTAGATTGCGATCTTAATGATGTTGGACAAACACGGATCTGTTATGTCGAAGAAGCTTAAAGGGTTAAAAAAATACAATAATTTCACTCAAGAACTCAGTTCTCTCAACTTTTACCATTCCCGCTGTTTAAGGCAATATCTCTTATCCAGTTTTGCAATTATTTTATCTTTAACGTTTTTCTTGACTCCTTCTTGGGCGGGGCCCTGGCTTACAGGCCCCTTAATTGCACCAGCGGGCCTTGTTATGCCAAATGGTCACACCAATTTAGAAACCTATGGTTTTTACACGGATAATCGAGGTGGCTTTGATCGCAACTACCATCTTCGGAACACCGGCCGCAGTGATGGAGCGAATGTCATGCCTATTTTTAGTCATGGCGTCGCACCTGACGTCGATATCAGCTATGTTGCTAGTTATATTATCAACCACAGTCAACGTTTTACTTCACAAGAAATTGGCGATGTTGTCGCAATTTTAGGCTATCAAGCGCTTAAGCAACAAGACTATAAATGGCGTCCTAGTTTACGTGTGGTGCTGGTAGAAAATATTCCGACTGGCCGTTTTGATGCGCTAAATGAAACGTTTAATGGACAAGACGTCACTGGGCTTGGTGGCTATCGAACTGGTTTCGGCTTAAATTTTGAACATCTATTAACCATTAGTGAGCCGTATTATTTACGCACTCGCTTTAGCATCACTTATTTCATTCCTCATCCCATTAGCATTCGCGGTGTCAGTGCTTTCGGCGGCACTCCCACCACTGAAGGAACCATTTTTCCGGGCCAACTCATCAGCTTTGATTTAGCAGGTGAACTGACCTTAACCAAAAATTGGGTCGCCGTTATGGAAGCGGTTTACTTTAATGGAGGAATCAGTACTTTCCGGGGCTATGTAGGACAGTCAACGACGAATACGCCTGCAAGCGTTGGTCGAGGAGCTACCAACCAATTCAGCGTGATGCCGGCTATTGAATATAACTTTTCTCAACGCGTCGGCATCATTGCAGGACTTTGGATACCTGTTACTGGACGTCTCGTCCCTAATTTCATCAACTACATGGCTGCTTTAAATATCTACTGGTAAGCATGCCCCCGTCTGTAAAATGGCAGATTTCATTTAACTCAGGGAGAGATTAAGCGTTTTCTCTGTTTCTCCTTCATTTTTTGCCTGCAACATTTGCGGGATAAAAATGCTTGCAGCAAGCCTGTGATAATGCTCTAAAGGAGGCTCTTTATGTTTTTTCTGATAATCGGATAGCGCCTGCTCTACCGCTTTATGCTGGTGCACCCTCGCGATCATTTCTGTCAATGCAAGTAACGAATAACGCTGATTAATATTTTGATCGAAACTCTTGTTATCTTTTAATCCCCAGTCCCTTAAACCCTCCAACAAATGAGGTGTTAACGTTATCTCACCTTCCATATCTTCATTTTTTAACAGCCATTGGATGGTTTCTAGATTACCTTTAATTGCTAGAATATATAAAAAAAGAACGTCTTTTTTAAGCGAATAGTGCAGATCAACGCCTTCCTCTTTTATGGACTTTAAAACCTCTAAATCGGTTTCAGTTGCAAGCACATTAAAAGCATCATTTATAAAGCTAACGACCCTTTCTTTGAAAGCAATAACGATCAATTGAAAGAAAGACAGTGGTCTATGCAATAAAATGCTGACCACCTCTTCCCGCAAGCTTTCTTCAACCATAGAGAATTGGGGTGATTTATAAAGATTCCATACGGTTGATGTGCTGCAGTGGCTTAAAAAACTATATTGTCGATGTTGCGAATGCAAATGATTTTGCTCTAAAAGGACGTAGAAGTTTTTTTCGGAATAGGTCGGTAAAGGTAAGGATGCTATGGTTGCATTAAAGCGGGTGCTTTTTAGCGACATCTTCGGAGGATAGTAAAAGTTTTTTGTGACATCATTATTTAAAATATAGGCCAGATCTCTAGCCTTTAGATGGACAACAGTTTGCGCATCTTCTTTGAGTAATGTTTTTTTATAAGCAAGCCTTAAAAGAAAGGCTGCATGTGCCCGTATATCCGTATTTGCCTGCTGCTTTATAGGCCCAAACCACCCATCTAACCATGCGAAGGTACCATCCCACTCATTATCCAAATTAGCATGGTATTTTTTTAATAGGAGACTCATTGCTAAATCATTATTCTTTAATGCCAGTAAAAATGGCGTGCCTATAAATTGATATAAATTTACGGGTTCTAACATCATCCCCATGTAATGGTATTGACCAATATTGGGATTGGCACCTACCGCAAGTAAAAATTCTACAAAGTCAAACGCCTGTAACTGAACAGCTTTAGAGAGTAGGAAATTACGCTCTCCATTTTTACCTCGCCAATTCATATCAGGATTCGCATTGTATTTAAATAACAAAGAAAAAATATCGAATGTTTTCAGTGTTAATGCAAAGGCTAACGGTGGTGGATAGTTAGGCACTGATTCATTAGGTTTTGCTCCATGAGCCAATAAAATTTGTACCATGGTTATTTGGCTCATTTTAATCGCATACAACAAAGGAGAAATTTTATCAGGACCCGTTATTTCCAATAAAAAATTAGGGTCTTTTCCTTGCTTAGAATATGTCAAAATTTTTTCTAAAATCTCTGCATGATTATTCTTAATAAAATAAAAAAATATCTCGTTTTGTGAAGCGTTAGGTATTTTAAAAAATAAATCACATCTTTGATCAATCGTTAAAGATTGATCGTTTTTCTTTAAAAGATGTTGAACAATTTTCTTGCAAAATTCTGAGCTAATAACTTGCTTATTCGTGTTAGAGTACTTGCGCAGGAAATCTTCAATAATTTCTGCTGAAAGATCTCTCGTCAGTAGCTTTTCTAAGGCATGCGCTTGTTTTTCTGCATTGAATTTTGGACTTTGGATAATTTCATAAATTTTCTTTGTAGAAAATGTATTTAAAACAGAAGAAATAAATGTTTTTGGAAATTTTGATGATTGCAGCCCCTGATCTAAAGTGTCATTGTCCTCATCGATAATGTGGAAATTATTTTCTCTGCAATTACACAAGGTAACGCCAGCATCGATCACTAACATATTTTTTACAACAAATTCAACATCATTAAGGTAGCCCTTCTGGAAGAGGAACTGTGCAAGAATTGCGATATAAAGCTTATCGAAGTTCTGAACGGGTTTAGCTTCATAATAATGTAAAGAATAATCTTCTTCTTGATGATATAAATTCGATAGTAAAACTTTCGATAAGTTCTCATCCTCAAGAAAATCAATAAAATTATAGAGATTAGCCATTTCCTTTTTATACGTTTCTGGATCATCTTGAGAACAAATTCTTTCCGTCGGCGGATAAGGCAAGCAACTGATCAGCGCTTGCAAAAAATTTTCACCCGTAAAGCGTTCAGCTAAAACTTTTTTAAACGTGTCTAACACTTCCAAAGCAAGAGTCGATGCTAAAAAATCGGGAATACTCGCCAAAGCGTATTGATCGCAAACATAATTAAACAACGCATTTGCAATGTGAATTTCATTACCGGCGATTTCCATTCCATCCACTAACAAGAGTTGTTTTTCTTCAATAAATGAGGCAATCGCTTGATCGATTAATAGCTGTTTCGCCTGGACAATAAAACTAACCAAATCATCGACGTAAAAGTATTTTAATGCTTGGACTAAATTGGCATATGCGCCAGAATAACAGTGATCTAAGGTGAATTTTTTAAAGACTTGAGCAGAAACCTTACTATAGTTTTGAAAAATCCTTAAGGCATGTTCTTCTAAAAGTTTTTTTGCAGCACCTAACGTCACTGTAATATTTTTATCGACTTTATTGCTAGCTGACTTTTCTTCTTTAAGTTTCTCAATATTCTTGCGATAGGCATCTAAAAACAACAATTGGCAATCATTAATAAAAAAATCTAATAAATCGGTTAATTGTTTTTTGCAAGGAACAAAATCATGAGATTCTTTGTAATCGACAACAGTTTCCTTATAAATTTTCTCCAAAAATTGGTAATTTTCTTCAAGAAATTGAGGAGAGTTTAATAGCTTGGCCCTTAAGAGCAACGGTGTTACCTTTGGCATAATTCAATCGTCCTATTTAAAATAATTCTTCAAGGGGGGCCGGTGATTGCTACTCTACCGGTTTGGTCGACCATTAATTTTTCTGTATTAATTTTTTATAAGCACTCTGTAATTTCGTTAGCAGATCCTTGGCGAATATTAACACTTTGATAATAATGAAATATATAAAAAATTTTACTCGTCAAAAAGGCCATAATTACCGTCATAAAAGTAGCCGCTGTCTTGTGTTCCCTATGCGATTCTCTTGCGTTCAAGGGCTTATTTTGGGATCATCGAGACAATCGCTATAAATTTATCGACAGATGACGAAATTAGATCAGATTCCCGTGGTGGTGGAAAGTGGACAGAAATACCGTACTGCCCAGGGTGGCGTTGCTATTAAAGATGGAATCAAAGCTACCCCGTCCTCCACTCACGAGCGCTTGGCAAAGCCGAGTTGGCTGCGTATCGTTAATCAGACTACGCCGGCTTATGCCGATGTCAAAAAAACTGTCGTCAAACACAAATTGGCCACCGTTTGTGAAGAAGCCAAATGCCCTAACATCGCTGAGTGTTGGTCACACGGCACCGCTACCATTATGCTAATGGGAGCTGTCTGCACCCGCGCTTGCCGTTTCTGCAGTGTCGATACCGGCAATCCGCAAGGATGGCTTGATGCGAACGAACCAGCAAATACGGCAGAAACCGTTGCTTTAATGAATTTAGAGTATGTCGTCTTAACTTCTGTTAATAGAGATGACCTTGAAGATGGTGGTGCAAGCCATTACGCGGCAGCCATTAAAGCGATAAAAGCACGTTGCCCCAACACTAAAGTCGAAGCATTAACACCAGATTTCCAAGGCGTGCACGCGAGTATTGAAACACTTTTAGAAAGTGGTTTAGACGTGTTTGCTCAGAACGTAGAAACCGTAGAACGATTAACGCATCCAGTGAGAGATAATCGCGCAGGATATTGGCAAACACTTGATGTCCTCGCCCATGCAAAACGATATCAACCCAATGTGCTAACTAAGACAAGCCTCATGCTCGGCCTCGGCGAAACAGATGATGAAATACTGCAGACAATGGACGACATATTGGCGCAGAAAGTAGATATCCTCACCCTTGGTCAATATCTCCAACCTACAAAAAATCATTTACCGGTTGCACGTTATGTGACCCCCGAAGCTTTTAGAAAGTTTCGTGAGATAGGATTAGAGAAAGGATTTTTTGAAGTCGCTTCGGGGCCTTTAGTGCGCTCAAGCTATCGCGCTGATCGAGTGTTTAAACGGAATAATCTTGATCTATAGAATGATAGCCTTGGACTCGAAGTAAAAGTACAGCGGATTTTCTCCGTGCAGGCAATAATGAAGCTAAACTAACACGTCAGGACGAGTTAAGCTGCGCCCGGTATAACCCTATTAACTGAGTATGCTTTAGATTGATTTAGAATAGAATAGAATAGAATAGAATAGAAGGATTTTTAGTTTAGAAAGGGCCAATCGGTGTGTCGCCAATTGACCCAGTGGAATGACACATAGCAAGTCCAACCTCGCAGGAATAAATATCTCATAAATAGCACTGCCTGTCAACCAAAAAACATTAAAATCGTTGATAGCCCTCAACCGAGAAACGTCGTCTATCTTGTAACCGCATTGCTGTCAAAGATCCACCCCACAAACAACCTGTATCAAGCGCATGAATCCTGTCAATCGGACACTCCCCTCTCAAAGAAGCCCAATGACCAAAAATTAAATCCACATCGAAATTTACCCGCTGTGGCCATGCGTACCAGGGAATATAACCTTCGGGTGCTTCCTTTACCTTTCCTTTATATCCCAAAAGCAAGCAGCCCTTTGGATCACAATAACGCATCCGTGTAAAATAATTCGCAATCACGCGTAAACGGTCTCTACCTTGTAAATGAGGCTCCCAGCAAGTAGGCGTATTACCATGCATATCTTGCAGCGATTCACGATAATTATCGCCCATTAACTTTGCTTCCAATTCTTTCGCCAACGCTTTTGCAAGCGCAAGATTCCAAACCGGAGCAATGCCAGCATGTGTCATCACAACATTCAACGTTTCGTCATAATACAAAATGTTTTGCTTACGCAGCCAATGCCCCAGCGATTCACCATCTTCAGCATCGAGAATTGCTTGTAAAGTATCATCTCCGACTACATAAGGCTCTGCTGCAAATATACGTTGCAATAAATATAAATCATGATTTCCTAATGTGATGCGAGGAGCGATGGGCAGCTGTTTAATAAAACGCAATACTTGTAGGGAATCTGGTCCTCTATTGACCAAGTCACCTACAAACCAAAGGCGATCGCGCTTTTCATCAAAATCAATGGATTCAAGTAATCGTAGTAGCGGATCGTAACAACCTTGCAAATCACCAATTGCATAATCAGCCATGTGGCTTGCCCCAAAGAGCAGTTGAATGCCTTTGTTGCATGTCTCTCGATGGATCCGTTGGGGATTCCCATTGCCCTTTATCATTGAGCCGGGGTAATTGAACGTTACCACGTTTTTCATTTTGCTGTTGATGGATAAAAGCAACAGCAGACATCTGGCCTTTTTTACCTACATGGACAGTTTTAGGTAGAAGAACGCCATATTGCGTCACGAGCGTACCATCTGCTGCCACACTGCTCCCTAATCCCAAAGACAAAAAGCCATTTTGAACCGCCTGCCAATTTTTAAATTCTGAATGCTCGCGCACGAATAATTTAAAGGCATCGGGCAACATAATCAAACCACCGGGTACAACTTGAAGAGGTGCTTCATTCACAGAAATGCGACCTGAATCCAAAGCCCTCTGCAACCATTGGACAAACTCAAGGCCCATTGTACGCTCTGTGTCTTCGAGGGATTCACCTCCGCCAAAAGTACTTACCCTGCCATAATAACGCGTTCTAGCGCCAGCATGGTTCCAAATTAACTGATGAATATCGCGTTGAATAGCAATCGCATCAGCATAAAGCAAGATACTGCCTAAAACACCGGCTGCATAATAATCTTCTTCCAATAAAGCAAGCCAAGCTGCCAACACTTCAGGATCTGAGGCAATCCAAGCAAAACCGCTTGCTGGCATCAATGAACGGCCCAATAAAAGGTTTACACGACAGCGAAAGTCTTTCTCTGCCTCTTTTTGGAATTCATAACAATAAGCACTACCCAAGGCACCTAAACTTTCTGATAAAGGCTGCCACGTTTTTAAGAAATTCTCTTTTGAATCATAGAGATCAACAATCAGGTCTACGTATAGTCTTCCCACTCCCTTTAAAAGTGCCGCTGAAAACAATGCGTATTGCCACAATTTCTTCTCCTCAGAAACCACTTCGTTTTCACGGTTAAGTAGCACATGCTCCTTGAAAAGCACTAACGCTGCATCGGCACGATTTAATGCATAATCGAGCATGCCTCCCGGTTGCGAATAATAATTATGAGCAGAATCAGGAAGATTTTGATAGTAACTAACAAGTTGATTGATTAGCGTCAGCCCGATGCTTTTGAATCGTTCTGTACCTAAAGCCGTGTCAAATTGCTTAATTAAGTTAGTCCGTTTTTCATCCGATAACAGCTGTTCCGGCGATAAAATACGCATCAAATTGCTAGATACTTTATGGACGACAGGCGTTGGATTTAAGGGTTGTAATTGTTTTACAGCCATCAATATAAGCTCCCTTAGATAAATCGATCAAATAATTAAAATATTAGACCATTTTGCCTTAAAATGCAACAAGTTAACTAAAAAAATGCGAAATATTTACATAATCTTGAATCGTTAACTCTTCGGGCCGACGACTAGGATCAATGCCCAATTTAGAAAAATGCTCATCATTGAGCAAACGTTTAAAATTATTACGTAATGTTTTACGTCGCATTGAAAACGCTTGAGTTACAACGCTTTGAAGTCGCTCGAACGCTACTGATTCATAGGGAGATGAAAGATAAGGTGTGAGCCTCACAAAGGTAGAATCCACCTTTGGTGCGGGATAGAACGCAGCTGGAGGAACTTCAATCAGAGGATCAACTTCAAGATAATATTGCGCAAGGATACTTAATCGACCATAAGCCCCGGTCGACGGCCGGGCAGCTAACCGCTCTACTACCTCTTTTTGCAACATGAAGTGCATATCTTTTATCCAAGGCAGATAGCTAATTAATCGAAATAGAAGAGGTGTCGAAATATTATACGGCAAATTTCCAACGACCCTTAATCCTTTCCCCCACTGCGAATAATCTACCGTCAACGCATCCTGACAAAGGAGATTTAAACGCCCGTCAAACGACTTTTCTGAGCTCAAATGCGCTTGTAAATCGGTATCAATTTCGATTGCTGTCAAATCATTTAACGTTTGTAACAGCCCATGCGTTAAGGCACCCAATCCTGGACCAATTTCAACGACCTTATCTGTTTTTTCAACATCAATAGCTGCTAAAATACCAGCAATTATCTGTTTATCCTGCAGGAAATTCTGGCCAAATTGTTTTCGAGGACGATGTTTCACCTAAGCTTCTCAGTGGGTGCCGAACCCTAAGCTTGCAAAAAAATCCAGCTTAAGGCTTCAGGAGGATAACCAGACACCTAAAAGAGTCTGCCATGTTTCCCTAAATAAAATGATGACGGCAAAAAACGCCAGTATAGCATAGCGATTGGCGTAATAGAGCCAGGAAGACATGCCTTGTCCAGCAGTCGTACTAGTAAGAACAGATTCACCGGCCATCCAATGTTTGAGAGCAACGCAAACAGGCAAATAAATTAAAGCCACGATTTCTGCAAAAATCCGTGCTTCCATAAAATTTCCAACGAGTAACAAGCCAAAAAAATAAATAATTCCGAGGTATCTTAAAGGCCGATAGCGTACAGGAATATAGTCGTAAAAAGTAAACCACAATAAAGGAATTGCGGCAAAACAAAAGAGAAAAACAAACAGATTTTCATCACCAAATAACCAAGCCAAATTGGCCTCAAAATAAGTATGGGTAGTCCGCCGAAAAAACCATTCCATCAGAGGACCTGGCAGGGAAGCAACCTGATGAAGTATGGCTGATCGGACTAGAATATACACGGCAAGCGCGCAGAAAAAGGGCTTAATCACTTCCTTTAATGTTTGATGATGTATCGCAGGAATTAACAACACCAGCAGAATACTGCTTTCACGATTTAACGTCGCTAGCGCGATCCAAGGGATAAAATAACGCCAACGTTTCTCCAAACATAAGGCAAATCCGCCAACGATAAAAAATAACGAAGCGGTATCATAAGGATAATAAAACGTCGCTTCTGCGTCCCGGTAATTAATCACCGTAATTAAAGGTAAAAGCAGAAAGAATAGCCAGCTTAAAGCCTGTGATTGTCGAGAAGAAAAAGCATGCAATAACAGTTTATTAAGCGCCCAATAAAGTAAACAGGAAAAAAAGAATTCAATGAGAACAAAGAGCGAAGCAATATCCAGCGGTAAAATATAAGCAATTCCTCTGGCCATCAGGGGCGTCAGCAATCGCTGACCAAAGGGCAGCCTTACTGTAAAATTAAACCATTTATCAATCGTTGCATCGATATAAACGCCCGTAAGTTTAATATGTATTACGGTATAGCTGATCAGTAGTATTAAGGTAAATGCTTTTATCTTGTAGTTTAGATATTCTCTGTTAGCAAGCGTTGTTGCAGCATCCATTGCACGCTCCATTGTTAGGTATGGCGCAACATCAGAACTAAAAACGCAACGAAGGCAATCAGAATGATGCCTAGCACCCCCATTGTAAAAAAACTTTTGCTTAGCTTTTCTCGTGTAAATAACTCAGGGCGACCTTTAACATTCATGTAGGTTAGCCATACCAATAATCCTACTGCCATCAATCCAAGCACTTGATATAAAGTGGTCATTGTGTCCTGCCTCATTCCGCTCAATACCAAGCGTCCTTAGGATAAATAAGCGACGTTGGTTCGAGTAACATTTGCTTATATGCTATTTGCTATAAAGTAACATTTCTAATGAGGGGCGACTAGCACTCCTATTCCGAGCTTTAATCGAATCTAGGCTTATAAGATCTTATTTCAAAAATCCCTATGGATATATGACAACATCAGTCAAATAGCTACATTGTTTTTATCAAAGGTTGAGATTCCTTAGTTTTTTCATCTTTTTTGAAGTGAAAAAAACGCAATAATAATTTCACAAAGTGGACTATCTTAAAATAGCAGCTATCTTCCATTTGCTTTCCACTTTTAAATACACTGCTTTTTAGCATAGTCGGCTTAGCAGTATCGGTTTGTTGCTTCTTGAAAGCCGCAAGAAATAACAGTGAAGCAGAAACAAAATAGTCTGTATTTGCAGACGTTGGCTGTGCTGTTTTGTGGCTCATAAAATAACATCCAAAACGATAGCGTCTTGAATTGAGTGCTTCTTTTAATATCTGATAACGTTGATTGCTTATCAGATCCTCATAAGTCAATGCTTTAAGTTCCGTTACGGACAATTGATTTAATGCTTCTGAAATGCGAACTGCTTTTTCCTGCATGCCGTTCCATCTCGTTGCCTTGGTTTCAAAATTTGTTATTATCTGTTGAATTTTTGATATTAAGGGATTTTTTTCTACATCAGTGACTGCTGCGCTAAACGCCTCTAGTGCGCATTCAATAGAAAGGATCTCAAACGCAGGAAGCGAAGGCATAGGAGTGATATCCTCGGTGGAAAATGTCTCAAGTGGATTTTCTGCCTTTAATCTTTCTGCTACGTACCGCTCCAAAAGCAATTCATATTGTTGTAAAAGACCGGTAAATATCCCTTTTTCATTAAGTTCGATGAGCTTGTCGTAATAGGCAAAATACTTTTTGGCATCTTTCGGGAAATGAGAGACCTGCATTTCGTATCGTATTAAGGGATAGGCCATGGTTCGATAAAGCCCTGCTAAAATCCGAGTGTGGGTGTTTAGTTCCTCTAAACTTGCCACATGAGGATATTTTTTGGCCATTAAACCAAGTGTTTTACTGAACTGAAAAAGCGCTGTTAAACGTTTTTGAAAAATGTCTCTATCAATAGAATTTTTTAGTTTTATCTCAAAATCGATTAAAGACGAGATGAGGCGCTCAACCCCTATTAATTCTTTTTTTCTATGTGCTACAAGACTTAGATCTCCTGACATTAAGGGCGATCGAGAGGCTAATGTTCCAAGCTTGTCATTCTCAACGACCATAGGACGAGTCGTTACTCTTGCTTTAAGTGTGTTCAGAGAAGAGCGATCTAAAGGTTCAATGTTTTCAATGACAGAAATCATTGCATCAAGATCGGACAAAAAGGCTTTGCGTTTTTGCCAAGGCTCTTTTTGCCAGGCTGTTAGCTGCGTACACCTTTTACCTAATATACTGTTTAAATCCAGTTCAAAATCTTTCCCGTGTACCACGAGGTTTGCATACACCGAGGGTGTGCGCTTCTTATGACCTAATGCAGAAAATTTTTTTAGATCCAATGTTGGATATTGACAGGTAAAGGTAAGGTTACGTGGCAGTTTTCTTTCAGGATCATGCAAGTCAATAGCCTGCACAATCTTCTGCTCATTGGTATAGGGTGCATGCGGTAATCCACGTGTCTGCATAAAAACGATTGTCGCTGGTTTCCTTGTATTTAAAACATTCCCTAAATTGATGACCTGATCCGCTGTAACATGTCGCGGGTAGATCCGTGTGCCTCTGCCTTTAGTTCCTTGTTTCGTTTTTGGTTTGAATCTGGATAGAAAGTTAATCAACAAATTAGATGCTTGAAAGGTAATCACATCTTCAGGCACATAAACCCGTTTCAAATCCGGTGAAATCTTAGCTATCTCTTGTAAATAGCTAACTTGTTGTTTATCACTGGTAGGCGGTGCAGAAAACGTTACCGCAGTGCTCTGCTTGCAAGCTGCTTTTAACTGTTGTGTCGTTTTTTCCTCCAACCAAAAATCTCGTTGATTAGCGAAGATCAAACGCAGTTGGCGATCTTTCGTTTGTACAAAACTAAGTTCCAATATAGCAAGCCGTTGATTAATCGCTACTTGAAGCGCCTCTTTAAATTTTCCAACCTTCATTGCTAGAAGAAACAACGTGGCCAGGGCACCCCCCAAGCTGTGCCCTGTCACTGTTATTTTCAACATACCGGGAAAAGCATTTGAATCGGTTCGCTTTAAACTCTGTTCCTGTGCGTCCACAAAAATACTAGCAAGTGACTTTTCAACGCTCAGATAAGCTTTTGAGAAACCATAACAAACTTGTCCTTCAGGACAAATTCGGGGTTCGTGTACCCCTTCAAATGATAAATCCGTGGCCCAATCAGCGTTCCCTTCCCCTTTGAGTGATTGACCAGCTCGAAGTGCACCGCTTCGAGAGCCACGAAACGCAACTCCCAAGCTATTTTCAGTGGGATCATAAATGGCTGTCCCCATAAATGATTTTCTTACATGCTCGCAATGGGGTGTTTCGCCGGTAGCCCCATAAAATAAATAGGCAATTTTCCCTCGTCCTTTCGTCCCGCTAAAGTGAGGATTACATCCTTTGAGTTCAGGATGAATTTCTCCATCATGACCAAGCACGACGTAGGTTTCAATGTCGTCTGCAAGGTTATCTGGGCAAAGGATCTCCAGTCCATTGGCATATAACATCATGGAAGGTTTGTTCGCATCTTTTTGCAGTTTTTTTAAAAAGTCTTCCGGTGCTAGATGTATAATTGGATCTTTAGGTGTCTTTTCTGACTTTATTTTGTCTAAAATAAATTGAATATCTCTCAGTTTTTCAGTAATACTCGCTCTTTGATCAGTCGATAATTGCGGATCATTGAGCACTTCTTCACATGAGCACAGGAAATCAGCACTTGCTTGAGAAGATTTGAACATTTCCTGTGAAGCATGTTTGTCCAAATTATTTTGGATAATTTGCTTAAGTTTAATCGTTAGCGCAGGATTGTTTGCGATAATTTCTATCGCATGTATTAAATGAAAAAGCTCAAAACCCATTTCTTGCTGATGAATAAACATCATTGAGGCATCACGATGCTTTTCATTTGCTTCAAAAAAAGGGTCCCCAGAAAATTTTAACGACAGTTGATAAAAATAGTAGGCAATACTGTACTCGTTGTGAAATTGAAGTAGGGATAATTGTTCTTCTAGCGACAACTCATTGATAGAAGTAGAAAGCACTTTTGAAGAAGACAGTTCAGAAAGTAGTCTCGCTGGTTTAGGTATCGCCTTTGTCCCGTTGTTAGCATCAAAGCTACACCCTTCACTCGACTCGTAGTGATGTTTACCCATCTAAATAACTAGCCCTCTTCATTTTTCAGCAATGATGCTTATTCTAAATAAATTTTTAGAACAACGTGCATTTTACTTAAATTTATATAAATAAAAAAATGTATATTAATTTTAATTTATAATAATTAAGTTAAAATTATATTAACAATTTAATTAAAAATAAATAAGATAAATATTGTGACATTTTAGTTAAAATTTGGCAAAGAATAGTGGGTAACTGTTTGAATGTTGCCTGGGATAATCTGAATGCTATAGAATTTACAAAAAGTCGGAGGTTCTTTAATCAGCGATTAAAAGCATCTGAAAATAAATTTTCCTCTAGGATGCCCTGGGTAAGCAGTGCTGATCGAATCGCATAGACCATATCAAACGGCCCTGCTAACACTCCCTGCCATTGCCTCAAATCTTCAGTATGATGCTGTGCAACTAGCGTTGACAAAGTTGTTCGAGTCGTCTGTGATAAAGATGCACGGTAACGAAAATGGGAAACGTGAGCTTGCCATTGCTTTACTTTTTCGTCCATATACAGATCACTCTGTGAATGAGCGCCCCAGTAAAGCTCGAAGGATCGTTGCTCACCGTCTGCCAACAATTGTTCTATCATTGCTTTAACGGGTGCGAAACCTGTTCCACCTGCGATAAATAAAATGGGCTTCTGCTTATTTAGTTGATCCAAATGGCAATGCCCTAAGGGTAATTCTATTTGAACTTTGCCTCGAGCTTTCATTTCGGCTAAAAGCGCTTGATTACTCGCGTTTGCCTTACTGTGGCGTATGTGCAGTTCATAGCTTCTTGAACCCAAAGGTGCATTCGCAATCGAATAACTCAGCGCATTTTCTTGTAAGAGGATATTTAAGTATTGCCCTGCCGCATAGGGAACGTATACATCTGGCTTCAAAAATACCTGTAAAATACTATTGGTCAAGGGTGTAATCTTTTCGATTGTTGCTTCCGTTCTTTGCACCATAGGAAGTGACATTAATTAAGCCCCAGCTCAGACCAATATTCGTCGACACGCGCAAGGGTCGCTTGATCCATGACGATTGGACGCCCCCATTCCCTCTGTGTCTCACTGGGCCATTTCGATGTTGCATCCAGGCCCATTTTCGAGCCCAAATTCGCAATAGGAGAAGCAAAATCCAGATAATCCATCGGTGTATTATCGATAAGCACCGTATCTCGCTGAGGATCCATACGCGTTGTCATCGCCCAAATAACATCCGGCCAATGGCGCGCATTTATATCGTCATCGCACACGATTACAAATTTGGTGTACATGAACTGTCTTAGGAAAGACCATACCGCCATCATGACCCGCTTCGCGTGCCCAGGATATTGTTTCTTGATGGTGACAACGGCTAGCCGATAAGAACACCCTTCTGGTGGTAAGTAGAAATCGACAATTTCAGGGAATTGTTTTTGTAATAAAGGAATAAACACTTCATTTAATGCTGCCCCTAAAATTGCTGGTTCATCAGGGGGACGGCCGGTGTAGGTACTGTGGTAGATCGGATCGTCACGGTGAGTCAGCTTTTCGATGACAAAAACAGGAAAGTCTTGCTGTTCGTTATAATAACCGGTGTGATCGCCAAAGGGACCTTCGGTGGCAGTCGCGCCTGGTTCTATATAGCCTTCTAACACAATTTCAGCGGTGGCAGGCACATGTAAATCATTACCAAGGCAGGTCGTTAATTGGGTACGTTGGCCACGTAAAAGCCCTGCAAATGCATATTCAGAAAGCGTATCAGGAACAGGCGTCACTGCCGCTAACAGCGTCGCCGGATCGGTACCTAAGGTAACAGCGATTGGAAAACGTTCCCCAGGAAACGCTTCTTGCCAAGCTTGATAATCGAGTGCCCCGCCTCGATGAGGTAGCCAACGCATGATCAATTGATTCGGTCCTGTCACCTGTAAGCGATAAATACCTATGTTTTCTCGTTGTTGGTTGGGCCCGCGAGTTGTGACTAACCCCCACGTAATGAGCGGAGCCACATCCTCTGGCCAGCAGGTTTGAATGGGCAACTGTTTTAACAAATCAATAGACGCACCTTCCCACACATGTTTTTGACAAGGAGCTTGCTTGACATATTTGGGTGCCATCGAAAAAGCATGTTTGAGCAGAGGTATTTTGTTAAACGCATCTTTGAACCCTCGCGGAGGCTCAGGTTCTTTAAGAGCAGCGAGCAATTTACCGATTTCTCTTAAGGCATTTGTAGACTGTGCCCCCATTCCCAAGGCCACTCGCTCAACAGTACCGAATAGATTCGTTAAAACCGGCATGGTATGGCCCTTTGGCTTAGTAAACAAAAGGGCTGGGCCTTCTTGACGCAAGACCCTATCACTGACCACTGTCATTTCTAACTGAGGAGAAACAGGATAATCAATCCGCTTTAATAAAGATTGTTGCTCGAGTTGCTGGATAAAGTCGCGTAAATCAGCGTAATGCATGATGAGCCTCTTCTGTTGCTGTCCTAAGGCACCAAGGCCTTGGGCACCGGCAATTACTCTTGGCGCTTCATGGCTTCAAAAAACTCTGCATTCGTCTTATGGTTCTTCATTTTTTCAATCAAGAACTCAATCGCGTCACATTCATCCATGGATTGTAAGATTTTTCTCAAAATCCAAGTACGATGTAGATCTTCAGGGCTTAATAACAGATCTTCACGACGTGTACCTGAACGATTAATATTGATCGCAGGGAATACCCGACGTTCTGCAATGTTCCGGCTTAAATGAATTTCCATATTACCGGTACCCTTAAATTCTTCGTAGATAACCTCATCCATTTTTGAACCCGTATCTACTAGCGCTGTAGCAATAATGGTTAAGCTACCGCCCTCTTCAATATTTCTTGCAGCACCATAAAGACGTTTTGGGCGTTGTAAAGCATTGGCATCTACACCCCCCGTTAATACCTTTCCAGAGGAAGGAACAACGGTATTGTACGCACGAGCTAAACGCGTAATAGAATCTAACAAAACGACCACATCTCGCTTATGCTCAACCAGACGTTTTGCTTTTTCAATCACCATTTCAGCCACTTGTACGTGGCGATTAGCGGGTTCGTCAAACGTACTCGCAACGACTTCTCCTTTTACAGAGCGTTGCATTTCCGTCACTTCTTCCGGCCTTTCGTCAATCAAAAGTACAATTAAAAAACATTCAGGGTAGCTTTTAGCGATGGAATGCGCGATGTTTTGAAGCATCAGGGTCTTACCTGCTTTGGGCGGAGAAACAATGAGACCGCGTTGGCCGCGTCCAAAGGGAGCACACAAATCGATGACGCGTGCAGTGATATCTTCCGTGCTGCCATTGCCTTGTTCCATCACAAGACGTTCATCAGAAAATAATGGCGTTAAGTTTTCAAAAAGAATCTTACGCTTTGCATTCTCAGGCGAATCGTAGTTAATCTGATCGACCTTTAGCAGCGCAAAATAACGTTCATTGTCTTTGGGAGGGCGAATTTTTCCAGTAATGGTATCCCCCGTTCGCAATCCAAAACGACGAATTTGACTGGGTGAAACATAAATATCGTCTGGCCCGGCCAAGTAAGAGCCATCTGCTGATCGCAGAAAACCGAAGCCATCGTCCAAGACTTGAAGCACGCCATCGCCAAAGATGTCACCCTTTTCAGCATGCGCTTTTAAGAGAGCAAAAAGAATGTCCTGTTTACGCATGCGGGAGGTGTTTTCTATGCCTACTTGTTGCGCAAGGTTAACAAGATCAGCAATAGGAGATTGCTTAAGTTTACTAAGATTCATACTTCTCACTTGATATAGGGTTAAGGAATTGAATGGTTCGGGGTAAGAAATTCGTTACATCAACATCATACAATTAAGCATTACTTTCAATAAAAGCAATTAATTCTGATTTTTTAAGTAATCCCATTCGTACGGCTTCAACCAATCCGTTTTTAAATAAAATCAACGTTGGTATGCTCATTACACCATATTTAGAAGGTGTTTGAGGGTTTTCATCGATGTTCATTTTGACAAAGGTCACATTTTGGTGATGTGTACTTGCTACTTCTTCAAAAATAGGTGCTAGTGCACGACATGGTCCGCACCATTCAGCCCAAAAATCAATTAAAACAGGCTTAGTAGACTGTAACACATCTTCGTCAAAACTATCGTCCGTTACTACTTTAATGTGATTACTCATGGATTCATCCTCTTTTTAGATTATAGATCACCCCACACCGCTTGCAATACGCCGAGAGTCGTTATTGCTGCAGTTTCTGTTCGCAAGACGCGTGGTCCAAGGGTCAATGGCTCAAAATGCTGCGCGACTATTTGATTGATTTCTTCCTCACTAAAACCACCTTCTGGCCCAATCAATACGGTTAGAGCCTGTGCTTGGTGCTGATAATGTCGCCAAGTCTTTTGCGTGTTCGGATGCAATACAAATTTTAATGGGGTTAAAGGGCGTTGCAAATACTCGCTCAGTTGCAGGATAGGATTGACTTGAGGCAATTGATTACGACCTGATTGTTCACAGGCTGCGATCACCATTGCTTGCCATTGCGCTAATTTTCGTTCCATGCGTTCCTGATTTAATTTTACCACGGCACGTTCTGTTATTAAAGGGGTAATGCTTTGGACCCCTAATTCTACGGCTTTTTGGATCACCATTTCCATGCGATCCCCTTTGGAGATCCCTTGGGCTAAATGAATACACAGCGATGATTCACGGTTTACATAGCGCTCTTGACCCACGCATACATGAACAATTTTACCTTGAATACGCGAAATCACTGCCTCGAATTCACGATTATCCCCGGGAAAGAGCACCAAATGCTCTCCTTCTTGCATACGTAAAACGCTTTTAACGTGATGACTTGCACTCGCAGATAAGGGTAGCAGGTCCTTATTTTCGTAGGCCCCTGGTTGATAGATACGGATCTGTCTCATAGAAGAAATTCTCAATCTTATGATAAACTCTTAGCTTTTGGAAGAAACCATGAATACCTCGCTTTCGCCTGCTACTAAAACGCGTATTGAAACCGATAGCATGGGAGAGATCCTTGTCGATGATAACTATTACTGGGGCGCTCAAACCGAACGTTCCCTTCACCATTTTGATATCGGCCAAGATCGCATGCCAGTTGAACTCATTCACGCCTTTGGGATTTTAAAAAAAGCAGCTGCGTTAACCAATGTCGATCTGGGTAAATTGTCTTCCGAAAAAGCAACTTTAATTGCAAAAGCAGCCGATGAGGTCGCTTCTGGTAGCCTAGATAGCCATTTTCCACTCCGTGTTTGGCAAACCGGCAGTGGCACCCAGTCTAACATGAATGTCAATGAAGTCATCTCCAATCGTGCCATTGAAATAGCAGGCGGTGTTAAGAGCAGTAAAAAACCAATTCATCCAAACGATGACGTTAATATGTCTCAATCTTCGAACGATACCTTTCCCACTGCCATGCATATGGCTGCGGCGATTGCTCTGTCTGACAAACTTTTGCCGAGTGTTCGAGCATTGCGTGACGCCTTTGACGCCAAAAAGCATGCTTTTCAAGACCTCATCAAAATTGGACGCACACATTTACAAGATGCAGTGCCTATGACACTTGGTCAAGAATTCTCAGGCTATGTCGCTCAACTCTCCGATGCGATTGAAGCCCTTGAAAAAGCACTCCCCTTACTATATCCATTAGCTTTAGGTGGTACAGCTGTTGGCACCGGGCTTAATACTCACCCCGACTTTGCTAAGAACGTTGCTCAGAAAATTGCAGAACTCACTCAGTTACCCTTTACTTCTGCGCCCAACAAATTTGCAGCCCTTTCCTCTCATGAACCTTTCGTTCTTGTACATGGTGCCTTTAAAGCACTGGCTTGCGCGCTGATGAAAATTGCTAACGATTTACGTTGGCTTGGTTCGGGCCCGCGCTGTGGTTTAGGTGAATTGACTTTACCCGAGAATGAACCAGGATCTTCAATCATGCCTGGCAAAGTTAATCCGACCCAATGCGAAGCGATGACAATGGTATGCGTCCAGGTCATGGGAAACGACACCACCATTAGTTTTGCTGCCAGCCAAGGAAATTTTGAGTTAAATGTTTTTAAACCTGTGATTATCTTTAATGCAATGCATTCTTTAAATTTACTGACCGACGCTTGTCGTACCTTTCGTGAATTTTGTGTGGAAGGGCTAAAAGCGAACCAAGAAAAATTAACATACTATGTACACCATTCTCTGATGCTAGTCACCGCTCTTGCGCCTCATATAGGCTACGATAAAGCGGCACAGGTGGCTAAAATTGCTTACCGGGACAACCTTTCCTTACAAGAAGCAGCAATAAAACTTGGCTTTTTAACGGCCGAGCAATTTAGCCAATACGTCAAACCTCAAGAAATGCTTGCACCGCAGGCTTAATCTCTTCTAATATCATTGTGCTTTCTCTAGCGATATTTTTATCGTATGTGATGGCACAATGGTTGAGATCGCATGTTTAAAAACCATTTGTGTCACTGAATTTTGTAGCATTACCGTATGCTCATCAAAAGCTCCCACCATTCCGTGTAGCTTGATACCATTCACAAGAAAAATAGAAACAGGCACTTTTTCTTTTTCTAATTCCCGTAAAAATAAATCTTGCAAACGATCGTCTTGATGGGCCATTGCTCTCTCCTTTTTATTTTTTATGGCAGCCTATTATCTGAGCAGTCTATTAATATTATCGACACCATCAAGAAAGACTTTAATTTTTTCCGCTCTGTTCAAAAAAAATAACCACTTTTCAAAAATTTACTTTTTAGTCATCCAATGTTAGGCTGGCTCAGACATGGCAGAAGAACAATAAAACGACAGGAGACGATGTGATGATGCAAAGTACGTTGACGTACGATAAAACCACCCTACTTTCGCTTGATAACCCTTATCAACGGTTAATTGAAGAAAGTTCCCTTATGGCAAATCTATCTGGTTTAAATGATCTATCTGCTAAAGAACAAATTCACATCGTTACTCAACTGATATTAAGCTGTCCTGTTGAAAAAATGTACGATCTAATGAAAAAAACAACTAAACTTGCTCAACAACAACCCTTAGAGACAAGCTTTGGCCAATGCTTGCAAGAAGGATTGACGATCTATTTCAATCTAGAAAAAGCCTGTAACCCGGAAAACTCCGATCCTTACCAATTCTTTTTTGAATCTAAAACTTACCCGGCTCAATTTAATCGATTTCATAAATTAAGTGTTGCACTGGCAAACCGGATAGCAATCACCCTAGCTTCGCAATTAGCCCACTACACGCCTGCCGAAATGATCTGTGTCCTTTATAAGCATGTACGTATGGTTTTTTTAGGTAGTGATTTTGCCGCCGCGCTCGGGCAAGCGTTTCTCGTGAAAGACGTTTTAAATTTACTTAACAGCCCAACACCGTATAAAGCCTTTCTTGATGAAGAATTTAGCCCATCGTTACTTCATCAATTTGCGCCCTTGGTCAAAAAACATTTGACGCATTGTGATGCTATTGCAGAAAAACTCGTAACGACCACACCTCTTAAGTTCCTTAATACCGTTCAAGAACAATTAGAAGAGCTTGCCCCGAAACAGGCGTTTAAAAACAAAAATTTTCAAGACGAACCATTTGTTCAATTACATGCTTCTTTTCACCAGGCATTAGAACAACAGCAAAGTTCTCTCCAAAAACAAATCATTCACCCCTCAAGTTTATTTCAAGTCTCAAATAACAATCCGTCGGATAATGCTTCTGTTTCAGAAGAAAAATCAACCGCCTCTTACTCTTTTATGCGCTAATTTGCAGGCGTGCCATTCATCGTCATTATGCATTTGAGGCTATAAAAAAACCCAGATTTAACAGATATTGCTACATAAGAAGCAATATCTGTTACTACAACCATACTCCCGCGCAAAACCCTTTTAAAAGCGTATTATATCGAAGGCATCATTGCAGATTGATCCTCAGCATCTGCAGAATTATCGTTACCTATACGACTTAACGCACCCCCAAGGATGATTAAACCAAGGCCAATAGGTATCAGAAAATAGCACCATTTTTTAAGAGGCTTTGCTTGTTTTTCACACAGTTCATCGTAGATTTCTGTCATGTGCTGGTAAACTTTCTCGCATTCACACAATAAGTCTTCCATTTCAGGTTCTGATAAAGGTATTGCGTCTATCGCTGACATCATGTCTTTGTATACATCTAAAGTAAAAGCCGGCTGCCTTGGTAATAAAGAAGCAGCGGTTTCAAAATCATACTGATGCGTCGATATTTGATACGAGGTTATGCGGTTACTAGGTCCAATGTATTTTGTTTGAATCACCTTACCACCATGCATAAAACCTGCTAGATGGAGAAGGAAATGCGCCAATAATTGCTTAGGGGCCAATTGCTTGATGGCTACAACATAGTCTCTCGTTTTACTGGCGATATTTTTTTCTTCAATATGCTGAGGATCGACATCTAACTGTTGCAAATCCCTTTGAATAGCCTTAGAACGCCATAAATGTTCAAGGTATGACAAAGCAAAAAAGGGGCTAAGCGTCGTTTTATCGCTTTCCGTCAGGTTTTTTAAACAACCCTCAATGGCATCAATGATTAAAAAATGTTGTATTAATCTTAATGCATAACATTCTTTAGAGATCGCTAGATTTTTAAAAAGATAATTTTTTTTGAACCGATGATGCTCAGCCATCTCATGTGCTTTAGTGAGGCGGCCGGGTTTGCCATCTTTGTAGGTTGATTTTAACAAAACTGCAGTAAACACATTGATATCCTTAAAATGTGTAGTGAATCGAAATTTTGGAAATTGTGAAAATCTTACTGTATGTCCTGACGATTTTCAAAGTTAAAAAAATGTTTAGAAGATACACCGAGTAAATCAGAAGTTAGATTTACTCGGCTGTAGAAAGAGAATGCTCATTGAGCCTATCTGTGCATGTAATACGTATAGCCAACGAGATTAAATTTTCTGTGAATCCGTAGTCCGCAGATTCCTCAGAGGGCTACTATCGGGGGATAATAAATCACTAGGACTATGAATGGATTGCTCAGGTGATTTTGTCAGCTTTTTATTGATATAATGCTTACCTTTATGCCTAAAAATAGAAGAAATAAAGTTGATACCTTTTCGGACCGTACTCACTTCTCTGTACGCTGCGCTAATTGTGGCATGATCATTATTGTTAAGGATACCCTTCGCAACTATTGCAGAACGCGAACCTTTCTTAGAGGCAAAAACGTTTAGCTTTCTAACGAGCTTTTCAATCTCTTGAGGTGAAGATAGCGGGGTCAATCCTTGGATCTCAACAAGAAATTTTGCGATAGATTTTCGAGATCGAGATAAACCTGCAGCCCCTAGCGTGTAGAGATACGCTGATTGAAAGCTTTTTAGTTGCTTCAAATCAAGAAACGTCGAGTTAATTTTTTCACAGGGTTCATGAGCATTCACAGCATTCATGACCGATTGCGCAAGTCCCGTTTGATCATCAGCTATTAGTTTATCTAGAGAAGTTTTTAAATTGTTTACATTGGCTTCAGGTCCTAATCTCGCAATCCTTATCGCTTCTAATAAGTCTTTGCTTTCTTCTGATAGATTGTCAGTTAATCGGAGGATGCTTAATATGCTTGAATAATTCTTCTCAAAAGATTTCAGCAGAATTAGCGGGGTAAGTTCTAACAGATTTATCGCAGCAACTTTTACTTCTTTTCCATTATCATGCACCCCTAAACAAAAATCAGCATGCTCTTTGAAAAGATTGGCACCAGTATGGGGAAAAGGATAAGATTTCATCAGGTTTGCTAACTCATCTCTCATCGGGATATTATGCGTATCTTTGGCCAGAGATTCTTCGAAACAATCGGGAGGGATGGAGTCGGATTCAACCTCGCGTGTCTCCTGTAACTTTTCAATCTCTTCTTGTTTGAAAAGCAGTTCCGTATTTATAAGGTTATTAGGATCTTCAGGAAAATATACCGCAATACCCTGCAAAGCTAATTGTTTATCAAAAGCAGTGACTACTAATAATTTGATTTGCTTACCTTCCACAGCGGAGATATCTTTTGCCGATACCGAATCTTCGAGACCCACAAATTTTTTCCGTACATCATAATTGTAATAGCTAAAGCCCCCATACAATTCTTCAGTTGCTGATGTGGCGTTTTCCCTATCAAATACGCCAGATTCATGCGAGTTCATAAACATCGCCGAATGTGATCCAATGCTCTCTACACCTTGCAGGGTGTCAGATGCTATAACGACACTTCCTACATACTGTGATTGCACATAATCTGGAGGTAATTCTTTATCCTTGCCATCAACGTCGTAACGCCTTATTGCGTACTGGAGCGGCCTTTTCCGTTCCTCTCGAGTGAAGTAAACGCGCATACGGTTTGCATCACCGTCAATAACATTTCTTATATCATTTAACTGTGCCTTTTTTCTGGATATTTCTTCTTCAGAATCCTTGTCGAGATCGATGGGCGTATAACGCAATTCATCTACCCGATTATGGCGAAGGCAAGCTAGCAGGGTTTCTTGATTTTTAAAAAATATACGTCTGTAATTTGGATATGGCATAGTAAGAAAAAAATAAAACATTTAACTAATTGTATACCATATTAAATATTTTATCAAATTTTAGCCATATAACCCATTAATTTTTCAACACGCAGTAACTAACACAGTAAAATTTTTTACCTTGAGAAAAAATAGAATAAATGGATTTAGGTCAACTTGAAAAGTCAAAACCAGCGAGATAGCAATCTATCCCGCACAGGTTCGTCACACAATCTCTATTTAATGCTTAAAATTGCTTTAAGCATCAATATTTGTGGCTTCTAAGGCGTTGGTTTCAATGAAAATGCGCCTTGGCTCAACCTGATCACCCATTAAGGTGGTAAAGATAGCATCGGCAGCAACGGCATCTTCAATACTCACTTGTAACAGGCGCCTTGTCTCTGGATCCATGGTTGTTTCCCAGAGCTGATCGGGATTCATTTCACCGAGACCTTTATAACGCTGGATAGATTGGCCACGCTTTGCTTCGTCCATTAGCCAGGCCAGTGCTTGCTCAAAAGAGGTCACTGACTGACTTTTCTCGCCGCGTTGTATTTTAGCACCTTCTTCGACGAGCGTAGCCAGTTGAACACCCACTTTTGCCATTTCCATATAATCTTTTGAATGAAAGAAATCGGGATTAAAGGCGACTGTGTGCTCAATACTGTGTTGGTGGCGCACCACTTGAATCGTATACCAGCTTTCTTCTTCTGGGACTTCTGGCGCTATTTCTGCTTCCTCAAGGAATTCTGCTGCCTCTTCTAAAGCGTTTTCTGCGTTAATCTCTAGCCCGTCAGCTGAAGTCTCTAAACCTTCTTCCGTTTCTGTCTCTGCAGGGGTTTCAGGCGTAGCTTCCTCCTGTTGCACCACAGGCTCTGCCACTTGCACTTCATAATGAGCGGCAGCAGTTGCAAGCGCCTGTAAACGAGTGGACAACAAATGTGTCCACTCGTCGACCCATTCTTTATCCTTTAAGCTCTCACGAGACATAACCGGTAAGTAAAGAAGCTGCATAAGGACTTCTGGGGGGTAACGACGCGAATAGCGATTGACAATTTTTTCAACTCGGCGGTATTGCAATACCAAGGATTCCAAAGCTCTAGAAGAGATCGGCGGTAAATCTTTGCCTGGCATTAACACTGCACCATCTAAAGCATTCTGGGTTAAATACTCAGAAAGTGCGTCGTCATCTTTAACGTACTGTTCTTGCTTGCCGCGTTTCACCTTGTACAAAGGCGGCTGAGCGATATATATATATCCCCTCTCAATCAATTCAGGCACTTGACGATAAAAGAACGTGAGGAGCAGTGTGCGAATATGCGAACCGTCGACGTCAGCGTCGGTCATGATAATCACACGATGATATCGCATTTTATCGGGATTATACTCATCCGGACCAATACCACAACCTAAGGCAGTAATTAAGGTACCTACTTCCTGAGAAGATAACATCTTATCAAAACGTGCTTTTTCGACGTTTAAGATTTTTCCTTTGAGCGGCAATATTGCTTGAAACTTCCGGTCACGCCCTTGTTTAGCAGAACCACCGGCCGAATCACCCTCCACAATGTAAAGTTCACATAACGCTGGGTCTTTTTCTTGGCAATCCGCCAACTTCCCTGGTAAATCTGCAATATCCAATGCCGTTTTTCGGCGGGTCATTTCCCGGGCGCGACGCGCAGCTTCTCTTGCACGGGCAGCTTCAATGATTTTGCCAACGATTACTTTCGCAATCGCAGGGTTTTCCATCAAGAAATCATTGAGTTTCTCAGCCACTAAGGATTCTACGACCGGCTTGACTTCGGAAGAAACCAGCTTGTCTTTGGTTTGCGAAGAAAACTTCGGATCAGGAACTTTCACAGACAAGATGGCGGTTAATCCTTCACGCGCATCATCTCCCGTAGTCACCACTTTCGCTTTTTTCGCGAAGCCTTCTTTTTCAATGTAAGCGTTTAAAGTACGCGTCAATGCAGCCCGAAACCCAGATAAGTGGGAACCTCCATCACGCTGCGGAATATTATTGGTAAAACAGAGAATATTTTCTTGAAAAGAATCATTCCACTGCAAAGCAAGCTCAACGCCGATGTCCTCTTTTTCACCCTGAACGTTAAAAATGATCGGCATGATGGGTGTCTTGTTGCGATTAAGATGCTCTACGAAGGCTTGGATACCGCCTTTATAAGAAAAAACATCTTCTTTTTGGGAACGTTCGTCCTGTAACTGGATCCATACACCTGAATTTAAGAAGGACAATTCACGTAAGCGTTTTACTAAGATGTCATAATGGAACTTAATATTTGAAAACGTTTCTGCACTTGGTTTAAACCAAATTTGTGTGCCTGTATTTTTTGCAGAACCTGTTACAGCAAGAGGAGCATCTGGCACACCATGACGATAGTGCTGTTCATGGACTTTGCCATCACGCCGAATCGTTAAATGCAATTCTTCGGACAAGGCATTTACAACAGAGACCCCGACGCCATGCAGTCCACCAGAAACTTTATAAGACTCTGCGTCGAACTTTCCGCCGGCATGCAGAACGGTCATGATAACCTCTGCCGCAGAACACCCTTCTTCTGGATGGATATCTACCGGGATACCTCGCCCGTCATCTCTTACCGTGATAGATTCATCTGGGTGAATCGTTACCCGGATCTCCCGGCAATGGCCTGCTAAGGCTTCGTCGATAGAATTATCGATGACTTCAAAAACCATATGATGCAAACCAGTACCATCATCGGTATCGCCAATGTACATCCCAGGGCGTTTTCTAACCGCGTCAAGACCTTTTAAGACTTTAATTTTTGAAGAATCATAAACTGAAGTTGTACTCATTCGGATACTCTTATGGGCTAGCGGTCGTTAAAGCAGACATTTTTCTGAATCTTTCATTATACCCTTAACCTTAGGGTTAAATCCATGTCTCATCCATTTACCCCCCATGCTCAGGAAGTGTAAACTACGTCAAAGAAAAGCATATATTAGGTAAATCCTATGTCATATCGCGTATTTGTTAGCTGCCCAAAAGGCCTTGAATACCTGCTCGAACAAGAAGTCAAATCAATAGGCTTACCCGTTAATCGCGTTAGCCCACAAGGGGTTGAAGGTGAAACTGACGAGTTACTCACCGTCTATAACCTGTGTCTTTGGTCAAGACTTGCGAATAGAATCCATTTGATTCTTTTTTCTGGGCAAGCTCATAACGAACAAACGCTTTACCAACTTTGTCATCAGTTTCCCTGGCAAACTGTCTTTCGCCCGGATAAAACCTTCGCCATTGAATTTCATGGATCTTCTAAACAGATTCGCAATTCAATGTACGGGGCACAAGTAATCAAAGATTCAATCGTCGATTATTTTCGTAAAACCCAAGGGGCACGCCCAAACGTTGAAAAAACCCAGCCGCAAATTTCTCTACAGGCGCATTTAAAACATGACTCAGTCACGGTCAGTTTAGATTTGACGGGATATAGTTTGCATCAACGCGGTTATCGGACTCAAGCAGGGGTGGCGCCGTTGAAAGAAAACGTTGCTGCTGCACTTTTAATAAGAGCAAACTGGCCAGAATTGGCGATGCAGGGTTATGGGCTTCATGACCCTTTTTGCGGTGCAGGCACACTTGTTATCGAGGCAGCTTTAATGGGCGCACGAATTGCACCAGGTTTGATTCGCCACGACCAAGCTGTTGTCCACTGGGCTCAGCATTCGCCATCACTATGGGAAAAAGCACGGTCGCAAGCACTCAAGCAAGTTAGGCCCTTCAACGCACCATTATTGGGGACAGATAGTAACGTTTCCCTCATTCCCCTTGCAAAAACGAATGCAGAACGTGCTGGTGTTTTACCTTTGGTCAAATTCAAGCATCAGGCTATCCAAGATTGCCGCCCCCCTTGCAGTAAAGGTTTAGTAGTCGCAAACCCTCCTTACGGAGAAAGGCTTGGAAAACCGCTTGCTTTGCTACCGCTCTATCAAACGCTCGGCGCTACGCTACATAAGCACTATCAAGGTTGGGAAAGCGGTATCTTAACCGCTGAACCAATGCTGGCGAAAGCAATCGGCCTGCGCTCGCATAAGCAATACACGCTTTTTAATGGAGCACTTGAATGCAAGCTCTATTGCATCCACATTGGCCAAGGCAACGCTTTAAAAAATACAGAGGCCGTTGCACTGACTCCCAAAGGCGCAGAAATGCTCGCCAACCGCCTGCGCAAAAATGCTCAGCATTTGCAGAAGTGGGCAAAGCGACATCAAATCAGCTGTTACCGAGTATACGACGCCGATCTGCCTGAATACGCCTACGCTATTGATCTTTATAACAATTATGCGGTCTTGCAAGAATATGCGCCTCCTGCTTCGATCCCTGCGCACAAAGCTGAACGAAGAAGCCTCGAACTTATCCAGACGGTGCCTGCTATACTTGGCATTGCTCCAGATAAACTCATTTTAAAGCAACGTAAGCATCAAAAAGGTAAAACGCAATACGAGAAACTGTCTCAAACGCAACGGCGTCTTATTGTTGAAGAAGGTCAAGCTAAATTTTATGTAAACCTTTATGATTACCTGGATACAGGCTTATTCTTGGATTTGCGGCGACTGCGCTTGCGATTAGGACAGCTGCAACCTGGCAAACGTTTTTTGAATTGTTTTTGCTACACAGGCAGTGCCAGCATTCACGCCGCCTTAGCAGGAGCTTTTACTACCAGTTTGGATCTTTCCAATACGTATTTAACGTGGGCAAAAGATAATTTCCGTCTCAATCGCTTGGATTTCTCTCAACATGCGTTTGTGCAAGATGATTGTCTAAGTTGGTTGCGCACTTGTCGGGAAAAATTCGATGTCATTTTATTAGCACCGCCGACGTTTTCAAACTCAAAACGCACCCCTGAATCTTTCGACATACATCGCGATCATCCAATGCTGATAGAAGCTAGCATGCGCCTACTAAATCCAGGCGGTAGCTTGTATTTTCCCGTACACGCTAAAAAATTTCACCTTTCCCCTTTGTTAATCAGTAAATACGGCTTTGAGGAGATCACCTCACAAACCATTGATGAAGATTTTAAGCGATATCAACCGCCTCATCGTTGTTTCCATGCGGTTAAACAATAAGCGCTCCTACTCAATCACTCGTCATTCTAGACTTGCGGGTCAGCGTGACGATGTCCCAAAAATAATATTGATATGCGAAGGCCAAAAAGATATAGTGGCTAAAAATTCAATAAAATCAATGATATTAAGGATAACATGAAATTAAAAGTTACGTTCAACAATCCAGAGCCCTCTCTCGTAGAAGGAACAGATGAATTTGGGCAGAAAATCGTTACTGTTAATCACAACCATCCGGATTATCTATCAAAAGCTAGTTACAACGATATTGTCCACACCACTGGATGTCAAAAATTTTTTAAGAAATATGCGAAAGCAGGCAATGAGAATCTGTCTTTACATACCGGCGCAGCTGCCGCTCAAGCAGCTGGAGAAGATAAAGCAAGACTGGACTTTTATCATGAATTTACTAAGATGGGACACTAATCGAAAATAAATTATCGGTAGGATCGGATGTGTTGCTTCAAGTACACATCCCCCTAATGATCAACAAATCACAAAGTATTGGAATTTGTTATGTCTTCCTCATCGGTTCTGGTGGGGAATCGTTTAGGAATATACCCTAACATTTCAAAGTCCAGTCTGTTTTGTTCCTCCGCCCTCTCTTTCAAGATTTGATGGTATCTCTCTGATTTAAATAAAGGTAGGGGATCATTCGTGATTAACGGCTTTAAATAATCAATACGAGCTTGGACCATGGGGTGAGGTCCTAAAAGGCGCATCATAGCCCTTTGTCGAGGAGTGTAGGATTGTTCGAAAGGAAGAAATTTCTCAGAAAAATATTCAACATAGTATTTAGCTGTATTGATTTTACGTGCTGGCGTTAAATCAGCATCTCTTTCGAATAATCGTGAAACAGATCCTAATAATAGCAAAGGTAATAAAATTGCAGATGAGGGGGAGCGAATACCGTAAATCATTGCTAATACGGTAATCCTTTTTAAAAAGGCATGGTAATGTATCACATGACCGCCTTCATGACCTGCGCTGCTGTAAAGAGATTCGTCGCTTCTTGGATCATCGTCGGTAGGCGGCGTATAAACCACTGCAGAGCACCCTTTAGAAGAAAAAAACATCGTACTGGCGAACTGGTTTGCAAATACCACATGCACAGGCCCATTAAATTCCAAATCGCTAAGCGCTTGCTGGATAATCATCTTTCTATGTTTATCCTTGAGAGCAATCTGATTATTTTCAATGGAATCATCCGCTGTTTCCTTTTTAAATTTAGCGTTTAACCGTAGATTTCTTAAGACTTCTCCGAAAAGGAACACCCCACTGCCGAGAATTTTTATAAGCTTAATTTCATTATTCATAATTTAATCTTTATTGATAATTAATGCACATAAAGATTAAATTACCATACAATTAAAAGCGGCTAAATCATATTAACGTTTTTTAAACAAAAAAGGAGGTGCGCCTTAAACATATTCTTCTGCTCAATAGCCTTTCACACTAACGAGCAGAACTTAGGAGATAATTGAAGCACAGCTTTGAACTTGAAAACTAGCACTAATCTTTCAATCGAAGTGTTTCAGAGCAAAACGGATATTCCGGCTTGAGGACGATAAAAGCGAAATTATCGTTAAGAAAATACCCTCAAATATCTAGGGCGCCAGTCCCCTTTTTTCCTCAGGAGCAGCCTGTGCTCTTTCTTCCAAGATCTGATGGTATCTCTCTGATTTAAATAAAGGTAAGGGCGCATCTGTAACAAAGGGGGATAAATAGTTAATTCGCGTGTCAGTCAATGGATGTGTGCTAAAAAATCGCGCTATGTTCTTACTCAAAGGAGTATTAAAATCATTGTGTGCACGAAACTCTTCTCCATCCATGAGTTTTATGAGGGTTTTGGCCGTATTGAGTTTAATTGCTGAGGTGATGTCAGCATCTGCCTCACATAATTGCGATACCGGTCTACACAGCAACAATAATGCACCAAGTGAAAGAACACCAGACGCGGAAGATAAAATCGCTAATATTAGCATTTGCTGTAACAACCCATGGTTGTGTAACACATGAGCAGCTTCATGGCCAGCAATGGCGTAAAGATCTTCGTCACTCAGTGGATAATCCCTGTCTAATGGCGCTCCAACCACTGCAGCACACCCCTGCGGCGAAATATAAGTCACAGCTCTATAACTCAAGCCCTCTTTCAATAGTACATCTAAAGGACCTTTAAAACCGAGATCTCTAAAAGCTTGCTCGATGATCATTATTCTCTGCTTGTCCTTTACAGATAACGGATCATTTTCCTTTGATGCGATATCTAATTCATTTTTAAGCCAATCATTTAAAGAATAATTTGCAATAATTCCTGTAAATAAGAATCCTAAACTGGATACAAGCTTAAATCTCTTGAAATATTTATTCATCAGTTAAATTTTCAATCTAGTTAATATAAAGTTGGGCCAACTTATCACGTATCACAAGATTTTTCCACATTATTAATATTTTTTTAACAATTAGAAAACATATAAACTTCTAGCAAATTATCAAGCCCCACAGTCTTCCATATTGTCAAATAGGCCTTCTGCGGTAAAAGAGTGAATGAGCTGCTTTTCCCTGGTCAAGTGAAAAAAAATATTTGTTGATTTAAATTTGATCCTTATGATTATCAAGACTATAATAATGTTTTTTTTAGAAAAGATTTTATTATTAATGAACACTGAAAGCCTTAAACAGCAATTAGAAGCCTTATTTATACGTATTTGGAAAACGCTGACACAGCAAATAAACGATCAGAAGAAACAGCTGCAGACGATTGAAGCGCAGCTAAAAGCAATAACCGCTCAAGTAAAACCATTGGAAGAAACCATCAATGCGAATCAAATTAACTTAACCAAGCTAAAGATTAATTCCCAAGCCCAGCATGAAGATATTCTTACAAAGGCATGGGAAGAGCATGAACTTGCGACTCACGCCAATCTTTCAATTGAAGAGTTTGAGAGCAAAACAGATATTCCGGCTTTAAAAGCCTTACAAGAAGAATTTCTTCTAGAAGAAACAAAAATTAAGGATAATATTCAAAGTGCTAGTGCTCGTTTGGCAGCTTTACGAACAGAACTAAGCGAATGTCTTAATAAAAAAACGTCTTTTTTCGAAAATCTTGAAAAACTAAGGACTGAAAAAGCAGCTAAGTCAATTCAATACCAAGAAATTCTCCAGACGCTAACAGCAATTGACAAACAACAACGGCAGAACTCAACGTTGCATGAGACAGTAAACGAACAAAATATAAAATACGACCGGGAAATAAAAAAAATAATCCATAGAGGGCCCACACAACAAAATCAAGCTTTGTTTGACTTATGGGAAGATTATTTTAAGGTTTCTAACATCATACCCATGCTCTCCCAAAGCAAAAAATTACCTTTCGGAAATTTTAGGCAGCATGTCATTCAAAATTTACCCCATCCTCATATTCCGCAATCTGTATTTAACGATGCGCGAACTAAACTGGAAGCTGCAGAAACTGCCCAAAATCAGACATTACAAAAAGCTCGTGAGGAACAATCGCTTGCACTAAGCAATGAGAAAGAACGTTACGACCGTCAAACGAGCCTCATAGCACTAGCACTAAAAAATACTCATGCAAAAATTCAGAGTATTTTTCTTGCTAATCAATTTGCTTCCGAGAGTAATGCGGATGCTTTAATACAAATAGAAGAGATACCTGAAGCCGACCGTCCAGAATCTTGTGAGAACTCCGAATACAAAAACATAGAGATCCTCGATTTATCCCAACAACTCGATGAATATGCGCCAAAATCTCTCTTTGAGGCTTCTCCTTCTCTTGACGCACCCTATCTATTAAGAGAAGAAAATAGCAAAGCATCCGAAAACGCTGGCTGGCAAAATGATTTCCTTTTTACAAATAAAGCTTCCTTCAAAGATAGTCAGAACATGGAAGATAAGATTATTTATAACAATGCCATACTAACAAGCCCACTTCTTTCTAAAAGCTGCTCAAATAAAACCTCAACCCACGGTAATCAGTTTAATTTCTTCTTACAGGCTAGTCCCTTAAGTAACGTACTACCTAGCACTGATATCATTTGCCGTGAGAATAACAACAAACGTGATTCTAGTAGCATGGAAGTCTTTGATCATAATCAATATTCTGCAATCAAAAAGATTTGCCAGGAGCCTAGAGTGCACTCGACTCAGGAGAATGCAAACCTTGCAATTATTAGTGATAAAAATGGTTATGAGGACTTACCAGAAATCATAGAAATTAGTGACTCCCCCATTGAGGCGGTAGAAGCCACTTTTAATCTCGAAGAAGTGAAGCAACAATTAAAGTTTGAAACAAAGCAGTACCAAAAGCGTCGATCCTTCGAAAAAGCTGAGCAGCCCGGTTGGACAAATCAAAGAAAATATCAAAAAATATTATGGTCTATTCCTGCTATAGAATGGAAAGGGTTACTGCGTAACCACAACCTCAATTTTGACCAAATCGGGAAAGAACTTTGTTTTCCTTTCCCTGTTAGGATATCGCAATTTTTACATAAGCGGCGAGCTGGACTGATAATAAGCATCGAAATGGAATTTAAGGCGAACCCAGAGCCGTGCGAATCTCCTAAACCAGGAAGAGTATAAATTCAACAAAATAACTAGCGTGGTGTCACAGGTAATCGTTTAAGATTAGGATCCGCCGCATAGGCGTTAAGGATATCTGTGACTAACTGTGTCATAACGCTGCCTCGCGCTTCTTCCTCGATTAACCCCACCTCTTCTCGCATGGTGGTAAGACGCGTTTCAATTTCTTTAGCAACCGAACCGTTAGGAAATAACGAGGCAAGCACACGACGCGCTTCTGCGGGTCCAATGTGACGATACAATTGATTACGTACCGCAACGTCTTCTGCCGTGGTACTAAAAGCCCATAACTCGATCGGCCCAAGGGTCAAGGTTAATAGCTGTACGTTAATTCCCCACTTCGTAGCGTATTGTACAAGAAACGTGGCACCGCCCAATCGGGGGCCATGCACACGGTTTCTTAGGGCAATTTTGGCAGTATTTGAGAGTCCAAAAATCTTGGTTGTTTTTTCAACTGCTTGCAAAGGACCTGCATCCATCACGTAAATCGCTGTACTAAAATCAATCATGATCGGATCAAAATCTTCAACCGCCTGTGACAGCAATGCAATCTGTACGTTCCATTTACGGCCTTCACGCATGTCGACGATCACCTGATCACGAACCGCGGTCGACTTCGATGTTCGGTGGAATTCATCGTATACAATACGTTTAGGATCTTCTCGTATTTCTAAAATGCGTTGCTTGTGATACTCCTTGTATTGCTCCGGTATATTACTTAAGCTTTCTTCGGTTAAATAGTAATGCCGAGCAAGTACGTAACGAGCCAACATATACATAACCGAGGTCTGTCGATCTGCTGCATCGCCCCCCGTTTTTGCAACCTCGTCAAGGTCAAGAGAGACAACCCGCGCATCACCAATGTCAAAGCTTGTTACACGCGATAATATAGGATATTCACGCACCGCACCGGATATCATCCGTGAAAAAGCATTAATCAGTGACTCACCCGTGGGTGCGACAATTTTCTCATAGAGATCTTCAATGGAGGGTGTTCGGCAAATTGAAACTGCATCGGCCAACAAAGGCATAGCATACCGTTGCGCGAGCATGGCCTCATGAACGAAGCCAGAGACGTAGAGCGCATCGGTAACTTCCCACCATGTTGATTTTGAGTCACGTACAAAACCAATTTCTTCTAAAATACTGTCAATAAACTCCTCGACCCCAGATGCATAAGGGGTTGGGTTGTATTCATCAGCGAGGCTCTTATATAACTCGTCTACGACAATCCCCGCTAAGTCGGCCATCCCATCATAGGACTTCGATGCACCTAAGGGGGTGGTTAACAGGGTCAGAAAATTCACCAAAAATGCCCTCTCAACCGCTGTGGGGTAACGACAACCTAACTGGGTATCGAAAGGATTAATCGAATAATCAGGTGTCATTCTCAAGCGATGGTACGCGGCTAAGTGCTGTTTGGAGGCAGGCAATGCTGCTTTCAACAAAGAAATCAGCCCACTACTGGAAGGGCCAATATCAATGATCGCAATTCTTGGTAAGCGTGTTAAACCGCCTGACAAACACAGCGCTAGGTTAAGCGCGTTGGATAAGACTGATTTACCCGACCCAGGTCGTGCATATACTAAATCAATCCATGTGGTTTGTTGTTTAGAGCCGGGCTGAAACGGCCAGGGCTTACCATCTGGTGTCCTAAACAGTAACGCGCCTGTTTGCCAGGGTGAAGCAGGTCGGATAATCGGTAACATCCTGACTACTTCCGACAACGGGGCAACGGAAGGCACCGCAGCACTATTAGTCGTAGTAGCTAACATACTTGATACAAACCCTGCGAAAGGATCACCACAGATTTCAGAGGTATCTGTCGTACCCCAGCCTTGGATCGCTTTTACCAGTTCTGAACTTCGGCGTCTTAATAAGGGCAATTGCGACTCGGGAGCCCATGTGGTGGCAACCACACGTAAGCGGACGATAACCTCATCCGTATTCAGCTGCAAATACTTTAATAAGTTTGCTGAATCGCTAATAAGTCGATTCTGCATTGACGTAAAACTTAGAATGGAAGCTAATAATCCTTTAAATTTAATCGTATTTAAGCCTTCGCTTTCAATGAAAAAAGAAATCCGCCAGGGAATTTGTGCAGGTAAAATTCTAGCGAAAAGTGCCATAAAAGGCCGAACGTCTTTCGGAAAAAGATCGATAAACGTGGACGAATAAATTTTATCGCCTACCCTGATCGTACGTAGATCTAATGCCTCTGCATCACGAGGTATCGCTTGCTTGGCTAGCGAGGGCCATAATAAATCGGAGACATCACCCGAGAAACTATCCATCTCTCTAGGAAGTAAAGGATCCCCGGGCAACCGAGGGCGCCAGTCGTCTGCGGTAAAATCAGGATCTGCTGTCATCCTAATCGCATGCACCGCATCATGCACTTCAACCAGACTCGCGTAAATATTTAAAACATCTAAATCGTTAAGGATGGAACGAACATAAGCTTCATGCGTATCGCGTAATTCCGGGATTGCTGCATATACCGTTTGAGTGTTTTTAAAAGGTGGTGCCTTTGTATCCTTAAGCATCTTTAATTTTGCTTTGGATGCGCTTTTTAATTGTTCTTGGGAAAGGTTATAAGGACGGGTATATAAAACAAAATACACTTGCTCTTCTGCACAATATTGTGCCAAAAAATTAACCCGCTCTGAAAAAAGATCTTCGAGTTTTAACTCTAACCTTCGCGCAGTTGCTTCGGCCGGAGCATAGATATCTTCAATAACGCGTTTGATATTTTGTCGGTCATGGCTGAAATAGACTTGCAATGCATGACCAGGACGACCCATTGCTGTTTGCAGTGCATTGGTTAATCCTTCAACCAGCCGTTCAAACTCTTCGGTGCCTGCCAGGGCAGCAATACCATCAATCTTCAGAAGAGACAAGAGCGATCCGTCATGATTGACTAATACCGTCGGACTATCTGCTGTCTCCAGATCACAATAGGATTCTGAGGTTTGTTTGAGGGAGGTGCTTAACCATGCGAGGAAAGTATCCACTCCCTCAAAAAATGACTCTGCCCATTTAGCCATCCAGGTGCCTCTCTTGATTACTGCGTTTTATTTTGTTATTGAAACTTAGGTTTTTATTTGCGTTAATTCATCAAGCGCACTTTTAGCCCAATGCTCAATTTGCTTTCGAAATTTTGCCCTCGAAGGGAGAAGACGGATATTAGCTAGCATCGTATCGGCAACATCTGATTTAACATCAGCGTCAATCATAAGTTGACCAAAAATCATTGGATTACTCGTTCCTTCACCAAACTTTTCTTCTACTGCTTTTGAACGTGCTACAAAACTACGATAGATAGTCTGTGCACTGTTTTTATAACCCGTATCGTTGGTAATAGCGCAAAACAAGACATGGCATAAGCTATTAAGTTCGGTTTGACTCAATTCAGGCAGATAAATCAATGTGCCTCCGCCATAACCGCCTGTGCCAATCGATTCAATAAAGAAGCATTGCGCACAGAAACAGCAAGCTGTTGTTAAGTTAGAAAGACGATTATTTGCAAAATTATAGTCGCGATTAACCACTTCTTGATAGATTTTTGACTGAAAACCACAGAATTGACAAACGTAATTATCACGCTTGAACACTTTTTCTTCATAGGCTTTAAAGCGGGAGTCAGCCTTTCTTGCTGCATACAGACGCCAAGCAGTACAGCTTGCCATAAGCTTAAGCTGTACTGCATGTCCCCCGCTTTTCATAAGCTCAGGACCTATTATTTGGTGTTGCCAAACTGGAACACGGCACCACTAGGACCTGCTGTTTGACCTTGTGAACCAAACATAGTCTGACCTGCAATACCGAGAACAGTTGGTAAAAACAGCAATGCTGCGCCGATAAATACCAAAGCAATCGGTGTTCCAATCGGGATTTGCGTCGGATTATCTTTATGCTGCTTAAACTTTAGAATCGCACCTAGAGAAAAACCGATGCCTGCTAAGTAAGATGAAGCGGTCATTAACTTTGCTAAACTTCTAAATGAAAGAGTGATCGTAGATGCCATTCCTCCCAAAGTTTGATATCCGCCACCGCCGCCAGCCATCACTTCGCCTGCAACCATCAAACCCGCGATAGCCGCAATCCAGCAATAAGCACTCTTTTTTTTGTTAACGAAATAACCCACGTCGATACCCTCCCTTTTTTTTCTTTTTCGTGATGAGTGAATTACACCCCGTAAAGCGTATTATTAATGATTTGAAGCGTAGCGACAATGTTCATTGCTAAAATTCCACCAAAAACGTGCATCAACCCTTTGCCTGTACCGCCTGGGGGCTGTCCCTGCGAAGCACTGCGAGCAATCATCATCCAACCTCGAATAAATGCTATTCCACCGATGGTTTGAATGATAATCGACAAGGGCCTACCAAACTGTGGCCCACCAAAGAAGGTAGAGAGTACTTGGTTATTGCTATCAACAGCAGCGTATTCAAGAATACTAGAGGATCCGAAGGTTGTATTTAAGACAATAGCGACACCGGTAGGGAAATACAGCAGCATCCCAGCGACTATAAAATAGAAAACAGGCTCTTTAATACTGGTATGGCTTGACATCATGGTGCGTGCTTCTCCATAGATTTTTAAGGTATACAAAGCCTTAAAAGCGAAACCAACTCCCATTAAATAAGCAGCACCGGTAATTAAATGTTGCACAGACCACATATTAGCTGCAACATTATTTAAAACGTCAACTTGGTTACTTAACCAGTTCGTTACACTACCTTTTGCCATACCTACCTCTACAACCTATTGACCAAAACGAATCACACGGCCGGAACTTGTGAGGACCCGTCCTTGTTTTGCATCAATAAGTCTTACAGTCCCATAGCCTCTTAAAGAAGTTCCTACATTTACAGTAATTGTAGCTCCATTTTCAGAAATTAACCAAGCTCTACCAGGAATAACGGCTTGCATGGTGTAAACAGCAGGGGGTTGTTTAGGTTGGCGGCGTTTGATGACTTTGGGGCGTCTGGTCCTTTCAACCAAATGTTCGATTTGTGCGGTTTGCTGATCAAGCTTTGACACCAAGGCCGATAAAGTCTGTGTTAACTCGCTGATTTTCTCGGTTAAATCGCTTTCACGGGAATTAATGCTGTTAACAGCGTTTTGTAAGGTATCTAAGGAAGATCTTAACGCTTGTTGTTGATTTTCTACTGTCGTAAGCTCTCTCAAAACGGGTGCATTATCACTAACCACGGGTGTCGTAACAACCGGTTTCGTTTGTGGCACTTCCACGGGTGGGGCAACGCGAGTGGGTACGGGTGTGGTGACAATGGGTGCAGGCATCACTTGGCTTTTCTGAGAAGGAACGTGTTTGCGCTGCAAATAGGCTTCAACAAATTGATAGCCGAGCATCAATAAGGCAACCACACCAATAGCGATAATGGCATTGCGCCTTACGTTTACGGCTTTGGGTTTGGGTGGGATCTCATTTTCATCAAAAGGCGTTTCTTTTTCTTCACCAAAAGGCGTATCGTCTGCATGGAGATCGAAATCGTCTAATTCAGAAAACGTATACCCATCATCTTCCGGCTTTTTCTCATCCACCATAATCTACCTACTTAGTTCAGTTAAAATCCTGCGACGTCTTGTGTGAAAAGAATACCCAATCCCGAGCCTGAAAAGAGTTCCACCGTCGTTGGACGATTAAATTGTTGTTGTGCAGCTTGCCCCCAACTTTTACCTAGAGTTGCTAGTCCAATGACCGCATTTTGTAGCGCGGACCGATTAATACCGTTTTGCACCGTCACATTATTACCGCCCCCGGTGCCGCCAATTGTCACGGTGGTATTTGCAGATTGGAAAGCGTTACCGAAACCTTCTAAGAAAGAAGAAGCGAATAAAGAACCGTATCGCAATAGATAATGATGATTAGAGCGGCTAGCAAGTGCGGTTCTGGCGGTATCAGGATCAATTGCATAGGCACTGATACCCATGCTGCGTGGAGCGCCTGGTATCGACATAGCATTAAAATTGATCACCATCTTATCCCCTTGTTTAGGTAGGGTAAAGCTACCGATCAATTTAGCACCTTTTAGTTTTCCGGATACAATTGTCGCTAAAATAGGTCCAGGTTCATCACTATTGATAGAGGTATCTAATACCGCGAATAAAATATCCCCCATCTTGATCATGGCGCGTCGTTCCGGTCTTAGTTGACCCGCTTCTGCTGGTCCTTCTAATCCACGCTGACCTTCGGCGAGCACTCGCTCTCCAGGCCTTAACATCGCTCTTTCTTTTTCCTCTTTTTCATTGCCTGCAATATAGGCTTGTGCTGCGATTTTTTGCCAGCCTGATAGTGATTGACTGGCGGCTCCTGTCATCTCTGAAATACGTTGTTGAATTCTTTGCTGAAAACGCTGGTCTGACATTTGTTGATTCTGGCGCTGTACCATCGCTTGCAGTTGCTGGGAATTTGATGCTGCAGCTGCTTGCTGATTCGCCATTCCTGGAACACCTGGCATACCAACCGATCCCAAAGATCGATCAGCGTTGATCCCAAAACCGGCGAGGCCATCTCCCAAGCCAGCTTGATGTAAATCACTGTTGCTAAAACCCGCTGCTTTAAGCACATCTGGAGAAAACCCAGCCTTTGCAAGGGCTTGAGGGCTAAAACCAGCATCTTTCAAGATACCGGCAGAAAAACCGGCACCTCTCAATTCGCGTGCACCGAAACCCGCGTTTTTTAATGCGCCGGCACTAACGCCCGCGTTCTTTAATTCTTCAGGGGTAAATCCTGCTGCCTTTAACTCGGCAGGGGTAAAACCTGCTTGTTTTAACGCTTCTGCGCTAAATCCTGCTTCCTTTAATTCACCTGCTAAGGCACCTGCTGCTTTCAATGCATCGGGGCTAAATCCCGCTGCTTTCAAATCTTTGGGACTAAAGCCTAGTTTTTTCAGATCAGATGGTGTGAATCCTGCTCTTTTCAATTCATCCGCAGAGAATCCTGCGGCTTTTAAAGCACCCGCGTCAAAGCCTGCATTTTTCAAATCCGCTGCAGAAAATCCGGCTGCTTTTAATGCCTCAGGAGTAAATCCAGCATTTTTCAAATCTGTCGCGGTATAACCTGCTGCTTTAAGAACGTCAGCAGTACAATTATTAAGATCATGCACACTCGCTGCACTAACGCCTGCTACACGTAATGCCCTCAATGCCTCAGGATCGCAAGCTGCTTTTTTTACGGCTTCCGGCGTGATCCCGCTGGGCAAATGTGCATCTTGCTTTAAATCTTCTTCGGAAAATCCTGCTGCTTTTAATGCTTCAGGTGTAAATCCAGCTCGTTTCAAAGCAAGGGGGCTATACCCGGCTTGTTTAAGTTCAGCAGCGGTTAAGCCTGCTGTTTTTAGTTCATCTGCCGCAAAACCTGCTTTAGCGAGCTCAGCCGGGCTAAACCCTGCTCTTTTTAATGCGTCGGCAGAAAACCCAGCTGCCTTTAAATCTGCTGCATCAAAGCCAGCATCTTTAAGATCTGCTGCAGAGAGCCCCGCTGCCTTCAAATCTTGTGGACTAAACCCTGCGTTTTTTAATTCTCTACCTGTGTATCCAGCAGCTCTGAGTTGTTCAGCTGTTGAGCCATTTAAATCATGCAAAGTCGCTGCAGGAACACCTAAACTATGAAAGCGTTTCAATGCATCAGGCTGATTTCCAGCCTTACGTAAATCATCGAGTGTCACACCAGAGGGTAAAGGATTGGTTTGCACAACTTCGCTTTCTGGAAAACCAGCACCTTTTAACTCACCTGCAGTATAACCACCAACCCGCATTTCTTGGGCAGTATAACCCGCTCCACGCACTTCGCACGCAGATAAACCACAATCACGTAGTCTTTCCGCTGTGAATCCTGCATCCTTAAATTGACGCGCACTAAAGCCTAAGGCTTTTAGTTCCTGACAGGAGCAGGCTGTTTGTAAATCGGTGCCCGTATAGCCAATATTTTTCAGCTGCGCACAATCGCAAACTTCTTTCAAGTCAGCAAGTTTTCCACCTTGCTCAAGGATCTTAGTCAAAGTATCTTTACTGCAATGTGAATCTCGCAATAGTTCAATCCAACGCTTACGCTGACCACCCTCTGTTGCTTCCCGAGATAGCGTCGCAAAACCAACGCCCCCAGGGTTGCCACCGACTACGTCTGCACCGCTACCAAGTTTTTGAGAACGAATCAACGTCGGAATGGCACTACCACCGCTTTCCATTGCAACACGTGCTTGGTTGACGTTTTGGGCCTCTTGTAAATGCGCATACTGAGCTGTCGGGTTCACGCTACCAGGAATTGATTGAATCGTTCCAGGAGCTGAGGTCAACTGCGCTCTTTCTCCGATGCCAGTAAAGCTCGAACCCCGAATTTTAATCACACCGATCGCGACAGTTAGCCCTAATAACAGCAGCGTAAAAACAATAATGACGCGTGAACGTGTGTTGGTAAAGAGCGCTTTAAGGTTTTCTTTTTTACTTGCCATTTCGCTAGAGCCCTTCTATCTTCAGCTGCATGACCTTCCCATGCCACGACACCAGCAATACCGGCGATTTTTGCATTTCATAAGCATGCATTCCATCTGCACTCGTCATACTTGCCAACCAAGCTGGGGATAAAATAGTTAAATCAGTTCTCACGTACATTTTATCGCGTAGCAGCCAAGCTCTTGCATCACCTCCACTCACCACTAAACGATGGCTTCCTGGTGGCGGTACGCCGTCTAAAACACGCAAGAGAAGATCGTTCGCGCTCGACGGCAGTTCATCTACCATGCGCATTGCTTTGGCGTTAGGCCCCAGCCCTTGAACCCGCAGATCCACACGATAATCAACCACTTTTTGTCCCGGTATCAGTGTTAGCATCACTGGGGTATTTAGGCCGCGTAGACGGATCGCAAGGTTACCATAGGTATACAGCTTAATGGATTGAATCATTAATGTATTGCTGAGTTTATCCCATTGAATATTAAAAGAAGAAGGATCGCCGAGGTCGTAGGCGCTTATCGGCCAAGGTGCTCCTGTTGAGTCTAAGAATACCAGAGAAGATACAAAACCTTGTGATAAACGAATCACAGGCGGTGTTGAACCCGGAGATAAATTAACAAATTGAGACGTAGCAATGGGTTTCGGTGGGGTTCCTGCTGTCATTGCCTGAGCGAATTCCGAGGTTTGATACATTTGCTTAAGTCGCAAAATCTGTTCGGGAGTTAGAGGAAACATTTGCCGAGCAACACCTTCGAACGCTTTTGAATCGACAAGCTCGTTCTCTTCGTTTGATGTCATAGGAGGAGGTGGAGGCGGCGGTGCTGGACGTGCTTGTGGGGGCTGCGTGGTCTGAGGCGGCAAAGGCAACCGTGTAATTGGATCACGTGGGCCTGGGATTGCTTGCAGTGCAGAGGGGGCATCCGCGGGTGGTTGTGTTTTTTGCTGTGAATCGGGTGAAAGCCTTTGCTGCAATAAACGTAACTGCTGAAGTGCTTGTTGGGCACTTTCTTGTTTCTCACCAGCAGTAGCAAAATGCCCAGGGACCATTGCGATCAGAAAACAAAGCAGCTTGCTAAGCGATCGCACATATCTATTCATTATCGGACACCCCGCCACTGGCTGGGCTGACAACAAACTGAGCTATCCCAATACCGCGCGGCGAATTTAACGTAGACACGCGGGTAATTAATAGCGTTACCACGTTATTTTGTTGCGAAAATTCGCTAGCACTCTGATAGGTCACCAAAATAGGCATTTGAACACGCCAAGAGAAGCTCCCATTTAATAGCCCTTTTTGTAAAATAATGGGGGCACGAGTGGCTACTGCAGAAACAATTAATTTTTTAGCACGCACTGCATCCAAATTATTTGATTGCTGTAAAGCATTTAAAAATTGCGACCAACCTGCTGGGGTGAAAAAATCCGACGATGCCTGAATTTCTTCTCGCCAGTTGACAAAATTATAAGAAAAGGTCGCGATGGCAGCTTGTGTTGCCCATTGTAAAACCGCAGCATCTGATTGATTCGGTTCGTTTAATGGATATAAAGGGGTGATTCGACCATTTACGGTCGTTGCAAAATATTTAGGCGCCGGCGGGTGTCTTAAAAGATAAAAGGCTAAACCCACGAGAACGACATTAATCAACAGCGAAATCAGCAGTGCAAGCATGATCTTGCGTTGACCATCTCGATAAAACGCATTTCTCATCCCAACGATCGTTAACGCATCTTCAGCCATTCTTTTTCTCAGCTATTGAAGGGTTATCTTCTTTTCATCATCTGTAAGCGATTCATCCTGAAGCAAAGGTGTAGAGGAATTGTTTGGTGCATCTAAAGATGGCAGCAAAACAGGGGGCACAATACCACTTGTTGCAAAGAAAAGCGGTAACGGCTCATTGAAATGCATATAGCAGATCGCTCCACACAGCAACAAATTGATTGTTAGAGAAAACATTAATGCATTGAGGCTGTTTCGATAATTTCGAACATAAAAGGCCTTCGAATGTTTAACGATTTCCCATTTACTGCGACTCATTTAAGTTCCCTCGCACGTTCCCTCAAATGATGGCCTCCCGAAAGGTGATCTCAATGCGTGCATTCGCAGACTGATCACAGCCATTGATCTTCTCTACAATAGGTTTATCACTCCCCACTCCAACTGTAAAGATAAAGCGACTATCGATTCCTTGTGATCCGATATAACCAGAAACAGCACGTGCACGTGCTAAAGTTAGCGCATGCTCACGCCGGGTTGAAAAACAGGGTGTTGAAAAACCCGTTACCGTCACGGCCACTTTTCTATATTGCTTTAAATATTCCACCACTAAGTTCAATAAGTAATAAGATTCCCATGTTAATCGCGGTGAATGTGTCGCGAATAAAGCGGTGGCAGGAATACTTACTAAATATTCTGAACCAATTGTAACAACTTTAATCCCACATTGCGTTAATTTTTTTTGCAACTGAATAGCCATTCTATCAGATGCCTGGGCCACCTTTCGTGGGAGCCGCTGTTCTTCTTCAGGAGGGATGAAATGTTGCGTTCGACACCCCACGAGGATTAAAAAAGTAAGAAAGATAGACCTTGTTGCACCTAACATTATTGTTGTACTCAGTTGGTTCACCGCCACCTCACGTTAGTCAACAGTCTGAGCCAATCTTGCACCAGAAATCCAACGTTCATCTTCACAGATAAAAACATAGAAACGCACAAGTTACAAGTTTCTCTATGATAACAAGTTTTTTAAGTCAATATTGCTTATTCTTCTGGAACTAGTTTACGCGCATCGACAATTTTATTCGAGACCTCATTAATAAGATTAACAAGTAGATCACTATCAATTTCATCTGAATCATCGGGTGGATAATGTGTAATCGATTGAAAATCGCGAATGAGTTCATTGGCAATGGCATAGGCCTGCTTATCTTTCGTTCCTTGCAAACGTTCGATGGTTGCTAATGAATCACGAGTAAATTGAATGTTAAGCAACGGCTCTGAGAACCTTTCGGCATCCCTTGCCAGAATAGGGAGCCCAAAGGGATCTGCTCTTAAAGGTGTAAAGATGGTCAGTTCACCCAGTTCCTCTTCTTCATGCACAACTTCTTCAGCCGGTACTTCGGTATCCCCATGGTAAGCGAGTAATGCAGCCACACTACGTTCGATCGGATCGCCGACAGTTGCTTGCTGAAGTGCTTCGGTAATGAGTGTTATCTCTTCGGTTTCAATAGGCAAATCAAGCGAAATATTTCCACTGTCCAAAATTTGATGAAAAGCAGCGAGTTGCTTTTGCATACTCATCAAATACTCGTCCGGTGGCGGCTCGACTTTCAAGAATTGATTGACCTTCAACTGTTTTACAGGCTTAGGATTAGCATAGAACATGCTCGCTCGGACAATTTTTGAGCGGAAAAAAATGTGGGCCTCTCCCTCTCTCTGATCCTTTAAGTCAAGTAAATCAATCCGCGCCCGTTTTTCAAAGGAGGAACTTTTCGTATCTAAGTAAGTGTTTGCAATACTGCTATCTTTGGTTTGGAAAGCATCTACTTTGGTGACATATGCTTCACCTGCCGTTTTCGTGAAGAAGTCCCAAGTTTCGGTGGGATCTTCTAATTTCATACAAATCTTAATATTCGTGTTAGCACCAATAGAAGCCGCTTCTTCTTTTGAAGCTTTTTGGAAAGCCGGTAAGTCTTGCCCTGCAAAGATAGCAGAAAAGCCTAAAGAACGTGCCTGAGCAGGTACGACTGCAAACCCTTGCACGGCGTAATAACCATATTCATCTAAGATACACATGTAGGGCGTTGGAGACGATGTGGGTTTACGCTCGATCACATCTCGATAATCGCCTTCGACCTGATCGCCGAGGCCAGCAGCCATCATGGCTTTTAAGGAAGAAACAATGATTTTACCCAGGTTTGACAATTCGTCAGGTGATTTTTCCAAAGCAGGTAATAAAACAACAAGAATACGTCGATTTAAAACAACGTCTTTAAAGTCCACTTCCGCTAAATTCGTACGAATAATGTGACCGTAGGTATCGGCCAGGGATGAAAACACACGAACCAACTGCATAGTGATAAAACCATGCTGTTCCAATACCTGCGATACTTGTTTTCCTTTTTTCTCTTTATTATACCCTGGTAAGTTATATAAATAGTTACGTAATGGATCGGTGATCAATTTAGGAACAGCTTCAATATTAATGCTTTCCTGTTCATCACGAGGAAACACTTTATCGATAACGATCGATTCAAGGCGTGTTAAATCGAAATAATTCCGGATCGAGTTAGCGTCTAATAAGAGGCTTCCCTCGTCTCTCATGTAGACTAACAGTTTCATCAAAGCTTCAACAAAGCTGATGGCACGGCCTTTCCACATATCCCCATCTGAAGAAGACTGGTTTGAAGATCCCATAAGACTTACCACGAGCTGGGTTAACATGCTCGAGGACCCTTGGCAGAAGGGATTTAATGTATTGGAAAGACGTTTCTCTTGCGGGCCAATAATATCTCGGGCACCAGTCATAAAATTAATCAGCAATAAATCATCTTCACGCCCCATACTGCGAACCATGGAAAAGATTTTCGCATATAAGGAATTATCACCCTTACCATCAACGTATATGAAACCGCTAGCATGAACTAAAGCGTTAAAGGCAAGCGAAACCAATGCTTCTGTTTTACCGCTACCTGTTGAACCAAAAATTAAAGCATGTGTTCTTAAGTCGTCATTGGTAAACCACAACTCTGCTTTTGACTTTCTGTCATTACCAAAAAAAGCAATGCCTCGGGCAACGTTCGGCGTTCCCGTACCGGGGCTCAGGTCGTTGTAATCTTTCATCTTTGCAATCTTGGGCAATCGAAAAGGGAGCTTTTGCTTACGGGTATAACAATAAAGAAAAAGGATAAGCCCCAACAACAAAATAAGCGTTACGATCACTGGAAATAGATAAGCAGCGCCAGCCATCGTTAGTAACACTATAGCCGTATTACTATGATCACTAAAAAAATCTGCCGTCCGTTGGCCGAGGGTTCGAGTGTCCCTCAGCAGCTGAGTAGGATCAAGCTCATGTTTGGATTCAATACCACGCATTAAGGTTCTAGCTCCTGCAGCTCTTTCACAGTTAACTTAACTTCTTTCACCGCCATTTCCAAGGCCTTGATGGCTTCATCAATCATAGGTGTAACAAGACGTCTACCAGTAACTTTTTCAGCGCGCCAATGTGCGAACGCACCCCCTACTTCTGCAAAGGGTGTTTGCCTTCCAACACTATTGAGCATATACCATAATCGTCTATCAGTCGGCTTTAACCATAAAAATTCCGCGGTTGGCACCACACCATCCGCACGCGAAGCTTCCAATAGTGATGCCATGACTGTCAGCATATAAGCATGCTTAGCCACGATCTCTTGAACTTCTGGCGTGTTTTTATATTTGTTTAAGGTCGCTTTCGCCACTGAAAAATTAGGCTTACCTTGCGCGTATGATTGATCAATCGATTCTAGAATGCGCTTTGCGCTTTCTCTATCTCTATTGATCCGTGAGATAAAAATAGCAGCCAATGCAGCTGCTTGAGGGGAGCAATGTTCAAACCCATCCCAATAAGGACCAAGTTGTAACGTAAAAACCCGTTTTGCATCTCCTTTATGGATGCTGGCCGTCATCTCTGACCCAATGAATGCCTTATCTAGGTTTTCCGCTTTTCTTAGAAGCCGGTATTTCCTTGCAAATTCAATCGGAGTGAGCGCCATTGCCCAGGGCCCTTGGTTAATATCAGCCTTCACTAAATCTTCTTTGATCACAGGCATAATAGCTTGCCAATTGTGCTGTTCCTGGCTACGCAAACGCTGCATGTCGTATGATTTGCGAAATCGCATGATCAGATCAGTACGATAGAGAACAATAGCGAAAATAAAAAACAGCCCAATCACAGGGTAACGCACATATTCACCGATGGCGTTGGTCACCTCCACCAACTGATCCCACGTTACCGAGGAAGGATCCATATGTGTCATAAACGCCATTGCTTCCTTTAAGCGCATATCCGTCATAAAGAAACTGATTAGCTTTACTTGGAGAATATTAAGATAAAAAACAAAAGCAACAATGTAGGTGTGTTCAAAATACCAGACGATAAAAGCGGTCACAAAAAAGAGGGCCATCACCCATAGCAGTGCTAAAGAATTATCGCCACTACCACCACCGCCTCCTTGCTGTTGTGCTTGTTTAGCCATTGTGATTGGTACCTAGATTGACGATATGGACCGGAATAAATAAATTATTACACAATTTTAAACGATAAGCATGCCACTAAATTCAAGCAACTTTTACAAGATGCCCTTTGATATAATGATAGGTTCCCGATGCATGAACGAAACGTTCAATGTTATCAAGCGTCAGTGCTCTTTCCCGAAGCATATAAAGTGATTTGCCAAATTTATCCTTAGGCATTTTTTGCGGATCACCGGTAAGAATGCTTTTTCGTGGGACAAAAGCCACAACATAAGCCTCATTACGCTGTTTTTCTTTGGATTTAATTAATGTTTGAACGTCAATTTCTTCGGAATAAATGGGTCTTGATATAAGCTGACGCGGAAGATTCGCAATCACACGCTCCCATACTGGAATTTTGTTTCCCTCTGCGGCATAAAGGCTAATAAAAACCTTAAGGGTGTCTTCAGACTCTAGGGCGGTTTTCTGGCTGTGCGTTGGTGTGGTCGTTAATGCCTCTGATGGCTTATGATGGACATGACTTGCGAAGTCATCATGGATTTTTTGTAATTTCTTGCCAATAATACGTAAGAAATTCGACTGATCCCAAGGTCCTTCAGACAACGCTGTCTCAAGAGCGTTTAAGATAGTCTCGGTTTGTTCTTGGGTTAATTCGTCCTTCAAAGGAACCATCCAAACTTAGGGCTGTATTGTTGATTATAGTTGAGCCAAAAGAACAGATTATTTAAGCCGGGGCTAAAGCATCAACGAGATTGTACTATTAGCTCCCGGCTGACGGATAATCAACCGTCTTATCTATTCACCTTGAAAACGATCTTGTTGATAGTGCAGCAGGTTCGATCGTAGGTTCAGAGCCTTTAACAGCTGCCATACATTGAAGTAGTGCTTGCTTTGCAGCTACGTTTGCAGAAGATGGATTATGTTTTCCAGCTTTATCAGTTGCCTCTACCAGTGCTGCCAATGCGCCGGTAACATTTCTAACAGCAGCAACGCCACCCACAGATACTTGCCTACCACTGAAAAACCCTGTGGTACTTATATCGTGGCTGTGCGGGTTTAGCGAAACGTCTTGAGGACTCCGCGGGGGTACCGTATTGTTAAAATCTTTTGACATCTATCTTCACTCCAAAGTCTCTTATAGTCCTCGCTCTATCTCCATATTAATACATCTTCCTTAAATCAAGATTAAGCGCTGCACTCAAAGTATAAATATAGCACAAAAATTGCACGATTGTTTTTTTTCTTATTCTTAACTTTCTCAAATAAACACAACACCAAAACAATAACTCAACTTTGGGCCCTTTTTTACTATTATAGGGCTACTGCAGGCTGCCCTCAATAGCTACAGTCTGCAGTATTTCACAATTTATATATTGATCAATCGCATAATGGTTATTCGCAGGCAACACCTGTGCTACTACAAGCTCTACCCAGCGAATCAACCCCTCCATTATAGTAACAGTGCCAACCATCAATACATTCCTGCTGAGAGGTGTAATGCTGAGCCGCGCACGCACTACTAATTGAGCCATATCTACTTTTCATCAATGTGTAAATAACGTTCATGCTTTTGCACGTTAATTTACCGGCAATCCCACTGGCTTCTTTACAATAGCAAATCGCAGATGATTTAAACGATGCACAGAATCCTGGATTATCCGTGGGAACAGCATTTGTACACGCAAATGCAGAACATGTCAAAAAACTTAAGCATGTGATTATACTTCGTTTTATCATTCCTTGATCCTTAAAAAATTAAACCGCTTTTAGACACTATCAGAAAAAAATTTCTTTGCAAAGACGATTTCGCCCTAATCAAAGTTTATCTCCGTTTAAAAAGAAAAGAATGTCGCTCCTGCCTATCATCCTAAGGCGCATTGGAACCTGGAGCAGCCTTAGCGTTTAGCTCGAGCTTTGATGATAAACACACAACCAAATTGATATATGAACAAATTGAACTAAAATTATATAGAAGGGTTATGAATAATTTTTTTACTATTTTTTATTCTTATAAGCGGGGTTGTTATGAAAAAAAATGAGACCGGTTCAAACGATCCAGAAAACGCTAAAAACATATCTTTTAATGATGAAGAGAGAGCAGAATCAGCAGATCGCTTACAACATGAAACCATAAAAAGAAATAAGGGCATTGAACGATTTTCCGCTCAAGCCAATAAAAAACGCTTTGATCGAGAAATTACTTATCTTAAAGATCTAAAGCTAAATAATGATCAAGTGGTATCTGTATTCGAGCAATTAGTATTCTGCAAATTACCCAAAAACTTCAGCCTCGACTTAAGTGGGAATGCGCTCTCCGATGCAGGGATAGATCGTATTGTTTCTATTCTACTGAAGTCTTTTAAAGATTTTCCCGAGAATTTGATTTTGAATTTCAGTCGAAACTCAATTGGTACAGAAGGTGCTCAATCACTTGCCGCACTTATCAATTCAGGCAAATACCCGGAGGGCTTTACGATTCATCTTGCTGAAAATTTCATTGACGCTAAAGGCTCTAAGGAAATTGAAGATGCGCTTCAAAAAAACCAAAGAAAAGATTTATTTATTGTAGGATTACATCAATCAAATAGGTCTAACTCTGTAAGTAAAACTAACAAGTATGGTTTTTACGAAGCTGCTCCGGGAGTGGCGGATCAAGCGGATCAATCAGAAGCTCATCAGGGCCTGCCTCTGAAGAAGTAGAATAGTAGTTGTATTGATACAGTTCAAGCTGCTTATACTGGCAGCGACCATAAATCGATTAATGAGGGGTTATTGATTTTAACGAAATATTTTCAATTTTTGTTTAAGCGAGGATTGAGTGATGAAAAAAAAAGAAAACCTAATTAAAACAAGAATTATTTTCTCCTCAGAATTAGCTAGCATGCCCAAGGTAGAAAGAACCAAACTTTTTATAGAATTTCTAAAAACCGCGGGATCTGAAGAAAATATAACAGATGAAAGGTTTCAATTACCTCTATCAATCGACTATCTTGCAGGTATAGGAATGGGAGATGCCGATTTAGAGACAATCTTTCATCTTTTAACAGAAATACTAGTCAAAAATCCTTTACAAGCCCCCACGGATTTTCATCTTGATTTGAGCGATAATCAAATTACTCACGTCGGGTTTGAACATATATTACACGCCTTAGAAAACAAGTACAGTTTTCCCGTAGGCTTCCATATCGATTTATCAGGCAATAAGATTAGCGATAAAGGGGTATCTTTACTTCTTAAAGTAATTGAGTCTGGGAAATATCCTCATAATTTCATTCTTAATCTTAATAATAACCCTATCTCCCCAGAAGCTTTTGAGGCTATTAAAAAGGCCGTTCATAAGGGTAAGCAAAATCTTTTTTTTGTCGATCTGGAGAATAAACAGGCTGAGAATCAATCGCAATCAGACCAACAGCAGGAAGACGACAATACATTCTTAATGTTTTCTAACCGCAACCAATCTACTGGAGGGCTCGCTTTCCAAACATTCCTGATGAACCTTAAGGATGATGAAAATATTAAAAATTTGACAAAAAAACTACCGAAAGCAATCGATCTTACCAATCAACGAATACATGATTCCAAAGCAATTTTACTGTTGAGAGATTTAAAGAATGTCTTAGCGCAGAATCCAGCTATCGCTCCTGAAAATTTTCAAGTGGATTTAAGTAATAATTGGATGACGGATAAAGCAGTGGAGGGCATCTTATCACTACTTTCAAGTGATGAAGCACGCCATCTTTTTCCAACGGGTTTTACGCTCATTTTATCGGAAAATAGAATTTCACTGAGTGAGCACACCAGATCCGCGCTAAAGACAGCACTATCCTATCCGGAGCGGTTTCCTCCTAATATGGCAATTTTTTTAAAAAAAAATCCTATTCCCAGGGAAGTGATCGAAGAACTCGCCAACGAGACTAAGGAACTCAAAGGTTTTAAGCTGGTCTTGCTTAACGATGAGCAAATGGCAGGTTTAAACGCTTTTTTCCAACCAAATGAGCAGGAACAGCAAGCTGCACAAAAAGAACAAGCGAAACCACAGGGCAATCCATCCTCTAAGGGATAGGATAGTCAAAAAGGTTTAATCACTACGCAAGAGCGATTCCCTTCGATAAAGGGGACAGTATATTTGCACGTGGTATACGGGTAGGAAATGCTTGCCAATTCTTGGTAAGGGGTTTTACCTTTCATCAAAATCCACTGGCCTCTATCAGCCAATAAATGTTTGGTCCAAGTCAAAATTTGAGCAACCTCACTCAGTGCACGACAAATAATTGTCTCAAAGGGCTGTGGTGGGTAATACGTTTCAGCGCGACTGTGAATCACCTCGATGTTTTGCAGTCCTAAGGCGCGTTTGACCTCCTGTAAAAAATACGTTTTTTTACCACAACTATCCAACAAAGTAATTTTCAAATCAGGGCGAGCAATAGCGATAGGAATACCAGGCAAACCTGCACCCGTCCCCACGTCTAAAATGCTATGCCCTTCTAGCCAAGGAACAATTGCTAGGCTGTCGAGAAGATGCAAGGAAACCATTGCTTGTTCGTCTCGAATGGCGGTGAGGTTATAGGCCTGATTCCATTTTTTTAGGAGCGCTAAATAGTCTAAAAGTAAATCCGTATTAACCGTCTCGCTATGGCCTAATTGATATAGCCCTTTGGCTAATTGTTCTTTTAAGGTCTCAGAGGGATAACGCAGCATGATACTTCTTCATATAGACGAGTAGTAAAGAAAGCGCAGCAGGTGTAATACCCGGGATACGATTCGCTTGCGCCAGCGTTTGTGGACGAACAATACTCAATTTTTGCACTACCTCTGTCGATAAACCAGAGATTTTTGTGTAATCCAACTCCGAAGGTAATCGCAAGTTTTCTTGATGCTGTAAACGCTCAATCTCCAATCGTTGTCGGTCAATGTAGCCAGCATATTTTATCTGTATTTCTAACTGCTCTCCGACTTCTTGAGTTACTTTTGGCAATACTAACGCCTCTAATTCCTGCAGAGCCTTATAAGTAACTCCTGGTCTTTTTAATAGGACGTCTGCTGGGCAATCTTGCAGTAAAGGGGCTTCAAGCACCCCAGCGAGGGCCTCATTGTGCGCTACACGCACCCACGTCGTGGAGAGCTGCTGTCTGCCTTTTTCAATGGCTTCTCGTTTTTCAGAAAAAGCCTGCCACCTCTGCTCACCTACTAGGCCTAACGTCCTGCCAATTTCTGTTAAACGTAAATCAGCATTGTCTTCTCGTAAAAGCAAACGATATTCTGCACGGGAAGTGAACATTCGATAGGGCTCTTGCGTTCCCCGGGTCACAAGATCATCAATGAGTACACCAATATAGGCTTCATCTCGCCTTGGGCACCACAATGGTTTTTCCTGCGTCCACAATGCGGCATTCATGCCCGCAATCAACCCTTGAGCAGCTGCTTCTTCATAACCTGTGGTTCCATTAATTTGCCCTGCAAAAAATAAGTTTTTTAGCGGCTTTGTTTGAAGAAACGTTGTTAATCCTCTGGGATCAAAATAATCGTATTCAATCGCATAACCAGGACGTGTTATCTGTGCCTTTTCGAAACCCACAATAGTACGAATAAAAGCTTCTTGAACTTCAAAAGGTAAGCTTGTAGAAATTCCGTTCGGATAAATTTCAGCAGTGGTTAAGCCTTCGGGTTCGACGAAAATTTGATGTGATGCCTTATCTGCAAAGCGCACGACTTTATCTTCGATGGAAGGACAATAACGCGGCCCTACCCCTTCAATTAATCCCGCGTACATGGGTGAATCGTGTAGATTAGCTTGAATAATTTGGTGAGTGGCCTCGGTTGTGTGGGTGATGTGACAAGGGACTTGACGAGGATGCAAAGCCACCGAACCTTGGTAAGAAAAAACAGGCGCCGGATCATCACCCAACTGCAGTGTCATCTTCTCATAGTTTAGTGAATGCCCGTTTAGTCTAGGAGGTGTTCCTGTTTTTAATCGCCCGACCGGTAAATTCAGTTCCCTTAATCGATGCGCGAGCGCTATCGCTGGGGGATCACCTGCTCGGCCGCCGGCAGACTGCTTTTTGCCCACATGGATTTTACCACCCAGAAAGGTGCCCACTGTCAAAACAATCGACTTTGCTCTAAAAATCAGGCCGATGTGTGTCACTACGCCGACCACCTTTTCTCCTTCAACACAAAGATCTTCAACGGATTGTTGGAACAAGGTTAAATTAGGCTGATGCTGTAAGGTTTGTCGAATAACGTCCCGATAAAGCACACGATCGACTTGCGCCCGTGTAGCACGAACGGCGGGGCCTTTGGATGCGTTTAACATTCGGAACTGGATGCCTGCCTGGTCCGTTGCTAAGGCAATCGCTCCGTCCATTGCATCAATTTCTTTCATGAGATGACCTTTGCCTATGCCTCCCATAGCAGGGTTACAAGACATTTGGCCAAGTGCATCTATGTTGTGCGTAAGTAGAAGCGTTTTAGCTCCCAAGCGAGCTGCAGCTAAGGCAGCTTCTGTCCCTGCATGCCCACCACCAATTACAATTACATCGTATTCTCGTTCGCTATTCATTGGTCATGCATCATCAGCGTATAAAAAAGAGATCAAATTATACCGAGTTTTAAAGTTTTGCCCAACTAAGCGCGAGTGGTTTCGTTAAATCGGGTGTCTCTTTTCTTGCATCAATCGCTGCAAAAAAGCCAAAGACTTCTTTTGGCTCATTTTTCCAACGCTTAGGAACGTTGTGTTCATCTTTCAATTTTTCCTCGATCCCTTCTTTGGTAACTTTAATATGATTTTCCTGTAACTTATGACGGTGACGAATCAAGTAATCCGAACATTTTGCCAGGGTTATACTTGCGGCAACCAGCGCAATGCACAAATGCAGTGGAAAGAAAACCATGGCTGCTAAAGCCACTGTGGGAACGATTAAATAGATAGCCACTGCACGATATTGCTGCTCCATTTTCCATTGTGCCTCAACTTGTTGCTCAAGGACTGTAATAAACAATGCCTTTAATTGGTGCAGGGTCGCTAGCGATAGGGCCTGTTCCTTATGAACCAATGTATGAAATTGCGCTCTGAGATCTTTGATTGTCGCCGTCAATTCGGCCCGATCGATTCCTAAGCTAACCACATTGCTAAATGCCGTTAAAGCAAAAGAAAGTGTGGCACCGCCTACTCCTAAAATAAGCGAAGACGCAGCTAAAGGCGTTAAAAAATACAACGCCATCAGAACGCAAGCCGTCAATCCTAACATTACCGATATCGCGCCCTGTATATAACGTAACCGTTGATATTTCCAAGTCCTTTTTCGCAGTGCCAATTCTAAAGAAAGGTTGCGTATATTTTGAGTGAGGCGTTCTATCTGCTTTTCAAGTTCCATCATTCGTTCGTCTAGGGCTTTGGTATGTCCTTCTTGTGCAATGATCTTCTTTAACGCTTGCAATTCCTTAGCACAGAAGAGCTTTGCTTCCCTAACCATTTTAATACGTAAGGAAAGGTCTCTGATAATGCCTTCTTGAATAAATTGCGCCTCTTTCCACTCCATCCAGGTATTTCGAAATTCAATACATATTAATAACGCAATGACGGCATTGCCTATGTTGCCTGTCAGCCATAACTGGCAGCATAAATTGCCCACAGCCCACAGTGTATCTGTTAGTAAATTGAACTTCCTTTGTTGCCATTGTGCTTTGAATCGTTCCCAAGCTTTGATGGCTTTTTCCTCTGGGCGCATCCAAGGATGTGGAATCACATGTTTTAAAAACAGCATTAAATTTAAAAACAAACGAGTGTAGCGAATCGTCCAACTTAAATAACTGGGGATAGGGCCTGGCAAGCCCAAGATATACTCTGATACCGTTTTATCATAAAAATCATCAGGCAACGTGGAAAGAATCGCATTGAGAAAACAGGAGCTCCAGACAACATCTGAACGCAGATCACCAATTTTGGAAAGGAATTTTTTAATAGCTTGTGTTTTTCCTTTGCCTAACAAATCCATCTGCTGCATGAGGGAGTTAAAAAAACGCTTATTTTTTTTATCTTGTGCTGCAAGAACCTCAGCAAGTATCAGTTCAATTGTCCTATCTTCCGATGCATTTAATGGCGCCAACAGTGACATGTATTTGACGATCTGCTTGATTAACTCAACTTGAGCGGACTGTCTGGATTCAACATAATTTAAATAAAATTGCATATAAGCCAGCCTGAGTGCTTGCTGCAACTGTTCTACCATCCCTTCTAGCGCGGGATTCTCTACAATCAGATCTTCAAGTGTGAGGTTTTCAAAGGACAGATCTTTTTGGGTGGGTAATTTTTGCCTTTTAAGATCTAAGTTTTTTTGTTTTAAATGCTTTTCTTTTTTTAATCGAACATCTCTGACTAAAAGTTGGATAGCCGTCTTGTCGCAAGAGGCCAAGAGTTTATTGTAGTCAGAAAGAAAGGTATTGATGACCTGACGATTTTGGATCAGCATCGCAGGGTCAAAAGCTTCTCGGAACTTCGAGAATTCTTGAGGCGAAAAACAGCAAGTCTCAGGTTTTTTAGCAAGATCCTTAAAATGGCCTTTAAAAAATCTATCGACCGGCTCTACTGCACTCAGTGCATTAAATGGTTTGTCCTCGAGAACAAACATATGCAAAAGGTTATTGTCGGGCATTTCTTCGCCTCCTCATGTAGGAGAGAGCACTCCATTCTGAAGACCTTACTATCCGTACGTTTCGTTCATTACAAAGTCGGTAAGGACCAATTGCTGAATGTGAGCTCCACCAAAACACAAGCTGTTTATTTTTTCAGGTACACTGTATAATTTTTACATCAGAGATAGACAGAGCACAAGCCACATAAGGCCAGATTTACCGTTTTAACGAATTTTTTACACCCTTATAAAACCTTATCGTTCACAATGATATTAACTTGTTTTTTTTGCCCATAAAAGAGCCATTATTCCCCCCACCGTCTTACTAACTTTGCATCCAGATCAAAAAGGTCTAAAACACGTCCAACTGTCTCATCAACGATATCTGTGAGGGTTTGCGGTTGAGTATAAAAAGCAGGCACTGGGGGGAAGATAATACCGCCCATTTGAGTAATTTGAGTCATGTTTTGCAGGTGTCCTAAATGCAATGGCGTTTCTCTTGGCATTAATACGAGACGCCTTCTTTCCTTAAGTACTACGTCGGCCGCACGCGACAATAAATTTGTAGTGATGCCATGGGCGACCTCCCCTAAAGTGTTCATCGAACAAGGAGCAATAATCATTCCTAATGTTTTATAAGAACCACTAGCAATGGCGGCAGTGAAATCTTGCGATGCATAATAAACGCTCGTCAAATTTTTTAAATCCTGGAGACTTAAATTAGTTTCATATTTGCGTGTTAATTGAGCAGCTTTGGTTACCACTAGATGTGTCTCAACATCAAGGTCTCTTAGTACCTCTAGAAGACGCACTCCATAAATAATTCCTGAGGAACCGCTGATGCCAATAATAAGGCGTTTATTCATCGTCATTCTCCTGCTCAGAGGGGATCCTACAGCATTCTTTAGCAAAATGCGTTATAATTTCGCCCTTCTACTTGAATGATAATAGGTCAATCTCTTGATAACCGCTACTCGCAAGATGCTTGTTACAAGCGCACTTCCTTACGCAAATGGTCATCTACACCTTGGGCACTTGGTGGAGGCTGTGCAGATGGATATTTGGGTGCGAACCCATAAAATGCTTGGCCATCATTGCATTAGCGTGAGCGGCGACGATGCACACGGTACACCTATTATGTTAAAAGCAGAGCAACTTGGCTTGACACCGGAAGAATTGACCGGCCAATACAAAAAAAGCCATGAAACTGATTTTAATGCATTTGGTATCCATTTTGATTCCTATCATTCTACTCACTCAAAGGAAAATGAAGCATTAGTTACGGAAATTTATCATCGGTTAGAAGCAGCGGGTGTAATTACCAAGAAAACCATACTGCAAGCGTTTGATCCGGTTAAAGAAATGTTTCTTCCTGATCGGTATGTAAAAGGCACCTGCCCCAAATGCAAGGCAGAGGATCAATACGGTGATCACTGCGAAGCCTGTGGTAGCACTTATGCACCGCATGAACTTATCAACGCTCGTTCTGCACTCTCTGGCGTAAGCCCCGTTGAAAAATCTTCCGATCATTACTTTTTTGATCTTCCTAAATGCGAAGCGCTTCTACGTAACTGGGTGCACACAGAGCACCTTCAATCTGAAGTTGTCCATAAATTAAACGAGTGGTTTACCATGGGTTTAAAACAATGGGACATTTCTCGTGATGCCCCCTACTTTGGTTTTTCTATTCCCAATACCATTAATAAATATTTTTACGTTTGGTTAGATGCTCCTATTGGTTACATGGCCAGTTTTAAACACTATGCTGAGAAGCATAAACTTTGCTTCGATGAATTTTGGGGCCCTGATGCCACTACCGAGCTTTATCATTTTGTAGGTAAGGATATTGTTTATTTCCATGCCTTATTCTGGCCAGCGATGCTCGCAAGCGCTAACTATCGACTACCTACAGCTGTTTTTACTCATGGCTTTCTAACGATAAATGGTCAAAAAATGTCAAAATCGCGAGGCACTTTTATTGAAGCTCGCACCTATTTGAAGCACCTAAACCCGGAGTATCTACGCTATTATTTCGCAGCCAAACTCAATGGTCGTGTTGAAGATTTAGATCTAAACTTGGATGATTTTACACAAAGAGTGAATGCTGACCTGGTGGGTAAGGTGGTAAATATTGCCAGTCGCTGTGCGGGTTTTATTCATAAGCGCTTTGACGGTCGGTTGAGTACTTCTCTATCTGATAACACACTCTATGAGGCACTCCTTAACCGACGCCAGATCATCTTGGATGCCTACATTGAAAGAGATTATGCGCTGGCCGTTCGACAGATAATGGAAGCAGCAGACGAGGTAAATCAGTATATCGATACACAGAAACCTTGGGTTTTGGCTAAAGATTCGACCCAATTACCCAAGGTCCATGACATTTGTACAATGGGCCTGAATTTGTTTCGCTTGCTGATGACGTATTTAAAACCAGTTTTACCCATGATGGCAGAAGCTTCCGAAGCTTTTCTCAACACGGTACCCTTTACCTGGCAAAATGTAGAGCATCCGCTATTAGATCAACAGATTAATCCTTTTTCCCCCTTAATGTTACGCGTTGAAAAAGAAAAAATTGAAGCGATGTTAGTAGATACAAAGGTTTAAAGATGAAAACCGTTGAAGCAGTCAATGCGCTTTTACCACAAACTCAATGTGGTGAATGTGGCTATGCGGGTTGCTTGCCCTATGCTCAAGCTCTCGTTAAAGGCCTTGCTCCTATTGACCGTTGCCCTCCTGGTGGAACACAGACACTTCAAGCCCTAGGGCAGTTGTTAAACGTCGATCCAACACCTTACTTTGATGCAGTTGAGGCTAAAAAGCGCGCACCCGCACTGGCAGTGATTGACGAAAGCACGTGTATTGGCTGCACAAAATGCATTCAGGCCTGCCCTGTCGATGCGATCATTGGTACAGGTAAACGCATGCATTCAATCATCCCGCATGAATGTACCGGCTGCGGGCTCTGTGTGGAACCTTGTCCAGTAAACTGCATTGAAATTCTTCCACTCAAAGAGGAAGCTTATGATCGCTCTCATGCACGGAACCGCTATGAAGCTAAGCAAGCACGGATGGTATTGGATTCTAAACAAAAAAAACAACTCTATGATAAAAAACGTCAATTACAACCTGCTTCCCCTGCTATGAATGAAACTCAAGCGAAACAAGCGTATATCCAAGAAGCGATGAAGCGTGTTGCTGAAAAAAAACAACAGCGTCTTCAAGGTCAAGATATGAGACAGAGGGATGAAACCGCGAATGGATAAACAAACGTGCCAGGAAATTTTTGCGCGTTTTTATCGCCACAACCCGCACCCAAAGACCGAACTAAATTACGAAACGGTTTTTGAACTTCTCATTGCTGTTTTGCTTTCTGCACATACCACCGACGTCAGCGTTAACAAAGGGACCGCTAAGCTTTTTCCTTTGGCGAACACACCCAAAGCCATTTTAGCCCTCGGGGAAGAGCGCCTTAAAGACTGCATTCGCAATATCGGTCTTTATAATAATAAAGCCAAACATATCATTCAAACCTGTCAAATTTTAATCGAGCGGCATAATAGTCAAGTGCCCAATCAGCGAGAAGCACTAGAGGCGTTGCCTGGTGTGGGTCGCAAAACCGCTAATGTGATACTCAATACTGCCTTTGGAGAATCGACAATTGCAGTGGATACGCATATTTTTCGCGTAGCTAATCGCATAGGCCTTACCAAAGGCAAAACCCCTCAAGCAGTAGAAAAGCAACTTTTACAGGTTATTGAGCCGCCTTATTTAAAAGACGCTCATCATTGGTTAGTACTGCACGGTCGATATGTTTGCCTTGCTAGAAAACCACGATGTGCTCAATGTTTCATTTCGGATTTATGTGAGTTCCCCGATAAACTACTTTCCGTACCCGTGAAGGCAGGCAGTTGATGGATATCAAAAACACGATTGCTTTTTGGAGGCGGATTCGCTCCTGGGCTTGTGCGAATCCCGCTAAAAAAAGTAAATAACTGATTCTGTGAACTCTTTATTAAACTGTGCGGGTTAAATTGTGCATCTAATCGGCTAACATCGTTTTCCTTATTGAGAGGCGCAGAAAGCAATAATGTCTCATCTTCCTCTTTGTCTTCTAATCCTTCTAACTCATCTTCTTCTCGCATTAGTCTCTCAGGTTGTACATAAACCTCTCGGTTATGGGTGATATGTGACGCAACCGGATGAGTCCGATGCGTATAATTTAATTTAAATAAAACAGCATTCAAACCATGCTTAAATTCTGGATTCCCCATTATCTTTAAAACCAATTCTGTACACGCCGGAGGAATGCCAAAACCCAAAAGGGGCACAGTATGCGCAACCAATTTAGGATAGTTGCTCACTGCTTGCACTGGCCAACTATCAATGTGTGATTTTAGACGCTGGAGAGAGGCGATCATTTTTTCCCGAATGGACTCCCAGGGAATCAATGGATCATCAATCAATGCTTGTTGGTTTTGTAACATTCGAGGTAGGGTTACCCATTTGACGCCTCTAGTAATCGGATGCGTCCAAACCGATAACGCTTTTGCACCCAACTCATCCCAGTGAATCATTTCTCCATGGCGCTTTATTAAATGGGGCATCTGCTTTTTTAAGCCAAGTAAGAAGGTATCAAATATTAACCCAATCAAACGTGTAAAATGCACAATAGGATCAAAAGAACGTCTGGACGCTTTAACCACGGCAGTGGGTAAATTCATTTGAGCGGCAACATTGATTTGAGCAATCACAAAAAAAGATTGCAACCCAGTTTGATATAACGCTCTGGGGATTCCTGTCACTGTTTGAAGTAAAGAAGCCGTCATCGTAATCAGTGCAAGGTGCATCATAGCAAACGACAATGTCACTTCAGGATATTGCGCCAAATACTCTTCTTGATGCCGATTGCAAATCCCCTGCAATTCCAATGTCACTGTCAACGCATAGCGGGCATCATTATATATTTTCATCCCGGAAGATAGGGCTTCGCCGCCATAGGGCCAGAATTTTAAGAGATAAATCGCAAATGCAGTTGCTTCGTACCCGATAATCCCGCGAAACGATCCTTTGATATAACGTAAGATCGAGCATCGTTCTTGTACACAAGGAGAATCATTGATTGTATTTAAGGGGTTATTCAAAGCGTCGCTTGTTTCCAAAATGACAACTGCTATGCCAAGTGCCATTTTTATTTCTTTACGCAGCGCAAGCAAGCCAACGACAACGTTGATCGCTTGCATTACCAGCTGCACGCTGACTTCATCTGCCTCGGGAGTAGTCCTAAGGTACTCATTACCTATTTTTTGGGTTTGATAATTGAGGTAACGTAGCCCCACTAGCAAAACAAAATCAATACAGCCCATGCGCAGTAGCTTCATAGCGATGGTTTGTAGTTTTGGATCAGAGAGGGTCGTTCCCAACGCTTTCCCAAGCACTGAAACTTGCTCGTAACAATAGCTTCCAGTGGTGAGAAAAAATTGCTGCAATCCCGCATCTGGGTCTAAAGAAATGTCTTCAGCCGCGGGAGCTGAAAGTACCGTGTGGCGTCGGCTACCTAGACGACGAAAAGGCTTGGTAAATTGGGACCATTTTGTTTTCCATCGCATTCACGACTCCTTGTAAAGGCAATTTTTAAAGCTAACTTAATGAAAACCCACCTACTACCGCAAAAGCGTGTTTATATTGCTGTAGTAGGGATTTTGATCTCTCGTCTTAGAGCCAGTAAACAAAGACAAAAAGAAAGAGCCAAACAACGTCGACAAAATGCCAGTACCATGCCACACCTTCAAAGGCAAAATGCCGCTCAGGCGTAAAATGTCCGCGAATACAGCGCATTAATATTACGATAAGCATGATTGTGCCAATGGTAACGTGTAATCCATGAAAACCTGTCAACATAAAGAAAGTTGTTCCATAGATACCCGAGGCAAGTGTCAAATTCATCTCGGTATAGGCTTCATGGTATTCATAGGCTTGCAAAAATAAGAACAAAATACCTAAGCAAATTGTTGCAACCATTCCTACAATTAATTGACGTCGTTTATTGAGTTTTAAAGCCCAATGAGCCCAGGTGATTGTCACGCCAGAAGTTAGCAGAATCAATGTATTAATCGCTGCTAGCCCCCATGCACCCATGGCTTCGTAAGCACCGGCGAAGAGATGATTGTTAGGATTGATCAATACAGGCCAAGTTGCTTTGAAATTATCCCACAATAAAATATGCGTCAGCGGATGCATTTCGCCCCCTAACATCGGTACTGACCAAAAACGGGTAAAGAACAATGCACCAAAAAAAGCGCCAAAAAAACAGACTTCTGAAAAAATAAACCAACACATTCCCCATCGGAAGGAACGGTCAACCTGCTTATCATAAAGCCCTTTCTGGTTTTCATAGATCACCTGGCTAAACCAGCCGGTCATCATCGCAATCATGATGGCAAATCCTAGTGCAAATAAATAAGGACCGTACCAGTCATGATGTAACCAAGAAGCTGCACCAACAAGTGTCGTCGTTAATCCACAAGAACCGAGCAAGGGCCAATGACTTGGCTGAGGAACATAATAGGTACCTTGAGCTCCCATTGTAATCTTTTCTCCCTCTGTACTTTGGCGAGGAGTATAACATTTTTGCACGCCATAGACATGTGAAAAACAGCTGGCACAATAAATTAATTCTCCTTCAAAAACATTAAATCAACATCTTTTTGATTGTTAAGATTCATCTTGTATAATTTCATTAGATGGATGGAAATAGCTGCTCCATTTTTTAGCATCTGCTGTCATTACTAACGTCACTATTTGAGGACTGATTATGGCTGCTATGCAAGAAGGTGATGAAGCAAATAAACCAATCAATATCGTTTTTAGTGGCGGTGGTGCTAAAGGCGCAGGTTATCCAGCAGTTCTGTTTGCCTTAAATGCTGCGGGCTTGTTGGGCCGCATTAAAGAAGTAGCCGGCGCCTCTGCAGGTTCCCTTCTGACCGTGCTGTTTGCCGCAGGCATTGATTGCAAAGATTTATTAAATTTACTTGAAATTCATGACCTTTCCTCTTTTCAAGGTAAAAGAATTGGAAAATTGTGCGGGTTTAATAAGCCCCATAGCGGGATAAACGGTATTTTTAGTTACAATGCTGAACCGCTGCTTCGTTTTCTGCGAAAAACCATCTATTCCAGTATTCACCACCGACTAATTGGCCATTGTAAAGAAAACCCCCTCCCCTACACACAAAAGCTTTCACTGGAAAACATCATGCTGGCGCGAGAAGATTCTCGCTTTGAAATGATCTACCAAAAGATCGCAACTGTCACACCCTTCCAAAATATCTGCATCACCTTTGAGGATCTCGCTATCCTTGGACAACATTTTCCTCATGTATTTAAACAACCCGTTATTGTTGCTACTGAATTACAGACCGGGGATATTATTCTTTTAAACAACGCGCGGACACCAAACGTTGAACTTGCACTTGCTGCAAAAGCCTCTGCTGCTCTTCCTGGCTATTTTGCACCTGTGATGCTTGAAATTGATGGATTACAAAAGACATTATTAGACGGCGGGATTCATGCGAACACACCTGCCCAATTTTTTACTGAGAAAAATCAAACGATCATTTACGCTTTTGAATCACATAAGCAGAAAGAAGGTATGTTTAATGCTCTCTATGGGCCCCGGTGGAGTGAAATTTTACCAAACCTAATCTTGGAGGAAACCTACATCAAAAATCTGTTGCAAATCACGCCCATCCCCTGGACTCATTTACATAGCTATTTGCTCTCTCTCGTAGACAGGGCGTTTCACAAACACTCAGACAATAAATTAAGACATCTGATAAAAATTAAAGCCGCTCTTAATACGTTTATTAAAACCTATTCAAAAGATACTTCGTTTAGAGAAATTTTTCATCAATGCCATCCAATGGAGAAATTGCAATTACTCAGCGAGCGCATACACTCTGCAATCCAACCTCAGCTCGTGCAATTGAGTTTTACAAATACATTAATCATGGGCATCGCTTGCCGTTTAGGTGATTTTTCACCCTCTTATTTGATTCAGAGCAAATTTAACGAAACAGCTCATTGGATCTATAAGAGTTATTCGCACAGCACCACCCTATTAACCACACCTGCAGGGATAGACACTCGCAATTTTGTCGGAGCAAACAAATTGCTTCACGTCATGTTTGCCTGTAATTTTTTAGATAGTTTAGATTATCTAATTAATTACAACATCACTGGGGATCAAATTACGATCTCTCTTGAAAACATCTACAAAAATATCCTCATAACTTTTTTAGAAGCGTCAAAAACGATAGCAAAACAAGGAACACTGGGCAAAGCCTTGAAAGCGCTCACCGAAGATATGAACAGCACCCATCCCAATTATCCCGCACTCTACCAATTCTATTTAAAAGATCACTTACACAATCAACCAAGAGACAAATTCAGCACGCTACTGGCCCGCATTGTTACAACTATTATGCGTAGACAGTATGATCAAAAACCCCCTCTCGGTCCTTTACAAGGCCACATTGAGCGTAAACAGCAAAATTACGTAGTACCTCAATGTATGTTCTTTTCAAAAGAAAGAGTCCCTGCAAAAGATAAGGAAGTGAGCGAGCTTTCTACCATGATCAATAAAAACACTTCAAATAATTCAGACCAAAGATAGGTAAAGTTGAAAATATTTATTATTATTGGCCTTGGTTTATATAGAAACTGATCATACAGCATCTGAAATATTGACCATAAATTAACAAAATTGACATATTTTTAAAAATATTGTATATTTAATAAATTATGAGCAATAAAGTAGTTGATAAATCATGAGTCATAAACAAACCTCTTCAAGTTTCTCTACCAAAAAAATCCTCTTCACTCTCTTAGCATTAAGCTCTATTGCCATTTTAGGTAATTTCTCTTTAAATGAACGACTAACGACAACAAGAGCGTCTGCACTTAGAAATCCTCATAAAGAAAAGGATGAAAACTTCTTATCACCATTGGAAAACGACCCTGTTGATTTAGATCCCAGTCTACTCAATGAAGTTGATCTTGACTCAAGAGAAGGTGAGGTACTTGATCTAGACGACCAAAGTACCTTTTCAAGCAGTTTCAATGAGGTAACGCAACAAGCTACTGCTGTATCAGCGAACTTAACACCAGAACAGTATGAAACTATCCAAAAAATATGTGTGGGTGAAGGCCTTGATTTTACCATGCAGAATAAACCTGATCTCCCTGTTACTCTCAACAAGAATAATCAAATGTCCCCTGCAAGTTGCAGTTCTTCTAAGAATAAAAATAAAGATATTTGTAAACGCCAACAGGAAATTATGCGCAGTTATTTCAAAAGCGCTGAGCGATTGAAAGAGAAACAAATGATAGCGTTCGCGCGGAAAGATTTGGAAGAAGCGTTTTATCTGTTTGAAATGCAGCTATCTCGATTAATAGCAACTCTCCCACCTAAAAAACAAGAACAATTGGGCCTTATTTCAAATACTTTAAGGACGCAAAAATTTATCACTCTGATGGCTGAAATGCTTGATACTTTATCTTTTGGAAACTGTGGAGAGCATACTGCCTTTAGTTTAAGAGAGCTTATTAGGTTCCAGTTCAAAAACAATGTCTATTTTCCAATTGATCAAATTTTTCTCAGCCATCCGGACTTAGCAAAACTAGCCCAAAATGATCCCTATATCGTTACGGACCATACGCATGCTGAGCTGCTCGTAAAAAATGAAAAGGGAATCGAAAAGAGGTTAAAGTGCGATCCATGGGCAAAATCACTCTCAGAATCTATTGAGACCACAGAAAAACATTGGCCCCACGTTGATAAATTAAGAGTAGCTGCTGATCCAAACGAACTCTCTGCCTTTGCTCTACAATTTTACTGCAAAAATTTGCCCAGGGATCTTATCAATCTTAAGTCTTTATCAAACGAGCAAAACGACAAAACCAATGATCAGGAAAAATCTTCTTCCGTACACCAGAATCATCCTTGTTACCCCACCCTATTTAAAAAAAGCCAGAGACGTGATTTTAATAGCTTTGCAGAAAACTCTGACAGTTCTGATATTGCAGACTCCAATTTTTCAGACAGCAGTGATTTAGAAGACGATTATTACGCTAAAGCTATCTAGTCTTTAGCGCTCATAGCTTGATAAAACACCGTTAGACCTTGCCTGTAATATCAAATAATGTGTAGGCCAGTGTAATGGTATTAATGTTTTTCGGTAACTCTGGATCTAGATGAAATAGCAACGGCATATCCATTGCCTCGTTTTCATTAAGTCGTTGATAGGTGAAGCAAAAGCATTCTGTTTTTTTGAGATACTTCGCAGCCAGGCCTGGCGTTACGCTTGGAATCGCTTGCACAGTCATTGGACGCCCGCTCTTATTTTCCGCATAAAACGAAAGTCGTGCGATTTCTCCTGGGTGTACTCGAATTTTTTTAGTCGTAGGATAAAAATCCCAAGGCAAGCTACTGTTATTAGTTGCGACAAATTCAACCAATACCTCACGGTTTTTATCGACTTTCATTCCTTCTTCATAGGCGATAGCGGAGGTATTCGTTTTACCATTAATACCCAATGATTTACACAAGCTATTGTAAATCGGAATGAGGGCAAATCCGAAACCGAACATGAACAAACCTAATCCGGATAAAAGGAAAAGGAGTTTTCTATTTGAGCGCTGACTCATGACAACATACTTCTACAAATTACCTTCAATCAATATGGGGAGGTGTAGTGAAACTGTGATAAGGAGGAGGTGAAGATAATGTCCACTCTAATCCATGCGCACCTTCCCAAACCCGACCACTCGCTTTTTGACCTTTCTTAAGGACAGAGTAGAAAAGATTATATACAAATAACAGCTGAGCGAAGCCAAAAATAAACGCGCCAATTGAAATAATCTGATTAAAGTTAGTAAATTGTAATGCATAATCAGGAATTCTTCTTGGCATACCTGCTAAGCCAACAAAGTGCATTGGGAAAAATGTAATGTTGACTGAAATCACAGATAACCAAAAATGCCATTTACCGACACATTCGTTATACATATAGCCAGTCCATTTGGGCAACCAATAGTAGGTTCCACCTAAAAGAGCAAAAATTACCCCAGGCACGAGCACATAGTGGAAATGCCCTACCACAAAATAGGTATCTTGATATTGGTAATCCGCAGGAACGAGTGCAAGCATCACCCCGGTAAAACCACCAATGGTAAATAAGAATACAAACGCGACCGCAAACAACATAGGCGTTTCAAAGGTCATTGCACCTTTGAACATCGTACTTACCCAGTTAAAAACTTTAATACCTGTGGGTACAGCGATTAACATGGTTGCATACATAAAAAATAACTCACCACCAATCGGCATCCCCGTGGTAAACATGTGGTGCGCCCAAACAATAAAGGACAGAAAAGCGATCGCCACCGTTGCATAGACCATGAAGTGATAACCAAACAAAGGTTTGCGGCTAAAGGTTGGAATAATTTCAGAAATCACACCAAAAGCGGGTAAAACTAAAACATAAACTTCTGGATGTCCAAAGAACCAAAAAATATGCTGAAAGAGAATGGGATCCCCGCCGCCGCCGGCTTCAAAGAAACTGGTACCAAAATGACGGTCCGCTAACATCATCGTTACCGCACCCGCTAACACCGGCATAATAGCGATTAATAAAAAGGCCGTAATTAACCATGTCCAAACAAACATCGGCATTTTCATCAATGTCATGCCTGGCGCACGCATATTAAGAATGGTTGCAATAATATTAATCGAACCCATAATTGACGATAAGCCCATCATATGCACGGCAAAAATCATGAAATCAGTGCTGGGAGGAGCGTATTTAGTCGAGAGAGGAGCATACATCGTCCAACCAAAATTTGGGCCACCACCTTGCTGAAATAAGGTAGATCCTAAGAGAGTAAATGCAAAGGGTAAAATCCAAAAACTCCAATTGTTTAATCGCGGAAGTGCCATATCAGGCGCACCGATCATCAGAGGGATTTGCCAGTTTGCCATTCCTGTAAACGCAGGCATGACAACGCCAAAAAGCATGATCAACCCATGCAATGTTGTCATCTGGTTGAAAAAATTAGGATCGACAAAGCGATGCCCTGGTTGGAACAACTCTGCACGAATCAATAACGCCATCGTGCCCGCCACAAAAAAGCTTAATAAAGCTAACCACAGATATAAAGTGCCGATATCTTTATGATTGGTCGTAAATAACCATCGTTTAAGAAATCCTATAACCCCTTTCCCCTGGTGTGGACCATGGTCATCAGCATGTGGATCTGCCTCCAGGTGGGTATCAATAGCATGACTCATCCTAAACCTCCAGCGCGTGCTTTTTTAACCATTTTGGGTGCTTGGACACTGCTTTGTCTCACTTTTTCGACATCATCAGGTTGCACCTCATCGTTTGTATCGTTACCCCAAGCATTACGCTCGTAGGTAGCTATTGCCGCAATTTCTGCATTCGTCAGTTGATCTTTATATGCTTGCATTGCTGTTCCAGGCACACCATTTAAAATCATAGATATATGCCGTGAAATGGGTTGGCCAGTAGCGACCGAACTACCTTTCAGCGCGGGATACATGGGAGGTATACCTGTTCCATCGGGCCGATGGCAGGCCGCACACACTTGCTCATATTTTTGTTGGCCGATTCGGAACAATTCTGCTCGTGTCAATTTAGCTTGGGCAGGTATTTGTTGCGCTGTTTCTAAGTAAGGATTTTTTACTTTGGGTTGTTGAGCAATCCATTTATCAAAATCTTGGGGCGCTACGGCCTCTACAACAATGGGCATGTAGGCATGATTAATCCCACAAAGCTCAGCACATTGGCCTCGATAAGTTCCAGGCTTTGTAATCGTTGCCCAAGCTTCATGCATAAAACCTGGCATGGCATCACGCTTAACACCCAGTTCCGGCACCCACCAAGAATGAATCACATCGTTAGAGGTCACTAAGAACCGAATCTTTTTATTAACAGGCACCACTAACGGCTTATCAACTTCCAACAGATACCATGTGCCTTTTGGCTCTTGATTTTGAATTTGCGCATAAGGTGTAGACAGATTACTAAAGTAGCTAACCCCTTGATCTAAATATTGATAAAGCCACTTCCACTGATAGCCGACGATTTTAATAGTGACATCCGATTCACGTGAATCTTCTAATCGAATAAGAATTTTTGTAGCGGGTACAGCGAGCCCGATCAAAATCAAAAAAGGAATAATTGACCACAAAATTTCAATCCGAGTACTTGAATGAAAAGTCGCAGGAATTGCACCTTTGGATTTACGGTGGTAGATCAACGCATAAATCATAACGCCAAAGACGACCACACCTATTAGCCCACAAATAACTAGCGCTATCATATGGAGAAAATACATGTCCTTGCTCAGCGGCGTTACCCCTCTAAACATATTCATCTGCCACGCATCGGGAGCGGCCATTACGTTTGAAGTGATAAAGGTCATTAAACCTATTACGCTAAAAATGCTTAGGTAGCGTTTCTGCATCTTTTTAAAATCCCGCTTTACCATAATGAATAGTTGCCTTCTGTTTTTGATTGGCTGACGATGTATTTAATTGCTTCAATTACTTCGCCGGTAGTACATTGCTCACATCCTCCCTTAGCTGGATGATGCGATCCTTTCAGCGTGTTCTCAATGAGTACATCCATATTATTTGCCAAGCGCTTTTTCCATACTTCTTGATCACCCAGCTTTGGCGCGCCTCCGTTGCCCTGAGCATGACAGCTAGCACAATGCTCTTCATAAACTAACTTACCATTCGCAGGGTATTTTTTCGCATTCGAGGTTACAACATCTTGCCACTGAGAACGTCCCAAAGAACGTTTCAGTATATATTCAACAGCAGCAATTACATCGTTATCCGAACAAGTCACGCAGGCACCTTTAACAGGCATGCTGTTATAACCGTAAATAGCATGGCGGTAGAGCCCAACTAAGCCATTTGTTTTTAAACGAAGTTCCCAATTTGGCCCATTACCAATAACTGGCGCTGCCATTTCACCGTTCTGATGACAAATCACACAAGAACGTAGATAAACTTGACGACCTCTTTTTAAAGTTGGCTTGCGATGAGATGGAGGCAAGCCTAAGGTTTCTATGCTTTCGACTGTTTTCAAGTAAGTAGCTATCGCTAAGCGATCGTCCTGCGAAAGATGGCTTAGGCTGTTATGATTCACTTCCATCATCGGTCCTGCGACAGGACCTGCATTGTTGATCAATTGGCCCTCTGAAAAGACCCTCGCAACCTCTTCGTGGCTGGCAGACGCCAAACCATGCTTGGTAATATTAGGCGACCAGTATCCATCGATAAATGCACCGGTTAAGTACAAAGGTTCTTTAGGGGCACCAAAGACATTCATGGGCGTGTGACACATCCCACAATGTCCCAAAGTATCAACAATATATTTTCCGCGGTTCCACGCTGGCGATTGATTAGCGTCATAAGTGATGGCATCGTTCTGGGGATAGAAAAACAGCATATTCCAGCCCCAGAGAGTAAATCGTGCGCCAGGAACATTAAATGGAAAAGGCAATGCCTTATTTTTCTGCGCAACCGGAGGAATACTCATAAAATAAGCGTATAAAGCTCGAGCATCTTCATCCGTCATTTTCGCAAAATAGAGATAAGGAAAAACAGGAAAATAATTTCTTCCTTGGGGATCACGTCCTTCTTTCACGGCTCTCACGAAATCATCTTCTGTCCATGATCCAATACCTGTTTCTTTGTCAGGTGTTATGTTAGGACTGTAAAACGTGCCGAAAGGTGTATTAATTGGTAATCCACCGGCATAAGACGGCGTTCCACTTTTTGCATCGGTGTGGCAAGCAATGCAGTCGCCCATTTTTGCTAGATATTCCCCGCGCTTGACCCGTGCGGCTTGTTTTTCATCCACAGGTAAAGTCGTCGGCGGGTAAGGAGGATACAGACCTCCGATCAAAGGAGCAGCTTCTGTTGTTGACGCAGATGCAGTGTGTCCCTCGGCTGCTAATGCGGCCCCAGGGGTGACAATGACCAAGCACCATAACATAAGGCGTAATATGGTATCCTTTTTGATCAAAACGTCCACCCACTTGCTCCTCTATTTTTTTAATTTGAGTAGTTTATCGTGCTAGCCGCTAGGATTGCAATGTGCAAATCGACTGCATGCGAATCCTGCAGCTCTGCCTGACATTTGCACCATTGATCTGTTACTAATCTCTATTTAAAAAAAACAGCAACAATGGCTGAATATAATTTTTTTTGATTGTAAATTATCTAATATTCAAAAGAATAGGAGTGCTATTCTGATAAAATGGCGCCTTTAAAACTAAACGTTTGAACAAAAATTAAGTAGCGGATCTTTGAATACGTAGAGCCTGCGCCTTCCCTTTTTAATACTTTAAAAATCTCAATATGTCGAATAGCTAAGACTATCTAAGAATTTGCCTAAATCTTTGTAGCATATGCAATCAATGCTTGTTTAAGTGGTAAAAAACGATTACAAGTATTTAAGCCCCAACCCCGCAGCCTAGGTACTGACGGTAAGCGATTAAAGAACAACGTTTTCAATCCTTCAAGTAAACCGATAACTTGCCAGACCTCATACTTCCTTTGTCGTTGATAAGCAGCAAGCGCACGCTCTTTTGATCGCAGATTTCCACCCACGCGATCAAGACACTCTAACCAAGCTTGCAGATCTGAGAATCCCAAATTCAGCCCCCATCCCACAAAAGGATGTAATGTGTGAGCTGCATCACCTAACAATAGCCAAGAAGCATCGCTATATTGTTGAACGTGGCGCATCCTTAATGGAAAGCAAACACGTTTTCCGATGACTTGAACGTTCCCAAGCCTCGATTGGAAGGTTTGTTTGAGGCTCGTGTTAAAAGTATCCTCTGAACAGTCCATTAATTGTTGTGCTCTTGCCGGGGAGGTTGACCAGACAATTGAGCAATGACTGCTCTGCGATAAAGGTAAAAAAGCTAATACTTCATTTGGATGGAAAATTTGATAGGCCGTTTGCTGATGTTGCTGTTCAACTTCAACGGATGCCACGATAGCGGTTTGGTGATATGACCACTGAGTTATAGGTACTTTAAGCAACTCTCGGCAAGAAGATTGCGCACCGTCGGCAACCATCAGTACTGAAGCGGTCCAAATACTATCGTCACTACGAAGAGTGATTGTTTTTTGTTCTGAAACGATGCGCGTGACTTTCTGGTGCGGGAATAAATGAACGTTTGGATAATTTGCCAAGGCGTTGATAAGAGCTGACTTTAGGCCATTTTCTTCAACAATATAACCTAATTCTTTCTGTAATATCATACGGCTATCAAAGTCAATACGTCCTTCACCACCCACATCCCAGATTTCCATATTTCGATAAGGCGATAACGTTGAGGGCTGTACACACTGCCAGACACCTAAGCGCTCAAGCAATGCCTGAGACATCGCATTGAGTGCATAAACACGATTCACACCCTTATTTAAATTGTCTCCACAAGCTAACGACCCTCCTTCAATTAAGGCAACCGAAAACCCTTTTTGCGCCATTGCTAGGGTAGCTGTGAGACCAATCAAGCCTCCACCAACAATACAAATTTCATATTTTTCAATGCGGGTCGATCGCTCTCTCAAAGTTTCTCCCGTGATAGTTTCGGACTTCATAGCAAGGACATCTCATTAGAGGGGTCGCACGTTTTGACATTGGCAGGCGTATCTTTAATACCGCAGAGTAAATCAGGTGCCAGCTCTCCAAAGGTGAACTTACCTAAGCCACTGGCATATTGCACCAAGTTTTCTTTCCAATAGGGGAAGAGATCGAGAGCGATTAAACCCAATTGCCTGGCCATTTTAACACCAGTAAACCGCGGACCAAAAAGCTGAATAAGATAATGCGTTGCAGCTATCACCATTTTTTTATCGGTTCTGCGTCGTGATTGATACGCTGCGAGCATCTCGGGGGATAAACCTTTTTCTAAAATACACTGTGCGAGTGTCGCTACATCTCTTAAGCCAAGGTTAAAACCTTGCCCCGCTACCGGATGTAAGGTTTGAGCTGCATTACCAATAAAGACCACCGGATGTGCAATCGTCGTTGGCATCACCACCTGCTTAAGTGGAAAAATGCTTCGTTTGCCCACAGAAACAAAACGGCCTAATCGATAGCCAAATGTATTCTGCAATTCGGATAAAAATAAATCGGGTTTGATTGATTGCAGACGTCTAGCCGAATCTTCAGATACTGTCCAGACAAGAGCCATTGTTTTATCTTGCATTGGCAGGAATGCTAACGGTCCAGACAAGGTAAAGCGCTCGTAAGCACGCTTCCCATGATCACGCGCCAAGCGTACATTAGCCGCCAGAGCATATTGATGGTAAGCATAGGTCTTAGCTGTTAACCCGCTTAATTGACGCAAAGGAGAATCACTTCCATCGGCGCCTACAATCAGTTTCGCAACCAAAGTTCGCGTTTGGCCTGCATGAGCAATTCGCAATTGCCCTTTATGAGAATCCAAACTTAAAATAGATACACCTTTTAAACAACTTTCTGAGCTTAATAAGGTATTGACACTGGTTTGTAGTTGTTGCATTTCAATGACATAACCCAGCGGAGAGATTTCCGTACCACGTAGACGTGTGGCACCAAAAGCACCTTGTTCTGAGACATGTATATACTGCATGGGCGTTGCTTTAGATGCAACCAAAGGCCAAACATTTAGGGCGTTAAGTATACGAACGGTTGCCGAAGAAAGTGCTAAAGCACGGGGTTCCGGATTTAGGCCATTATCGATGCGTGCAGGCGCCGGATCGATTAATAAACACCGGTATCCCTTGTTGGCAAGGGCAATCATAAAGAGTGCGCCTGTTAATCCGCCGCCTACAACTAAAATATCGATATTTTCGACATGGTCACTAACCACGCAGAACTGCCTCAAGATCGGACCTTTCAACCGGGAGTGATTCTGTCATGATTTCAGAACCCATTGAAGTTACGAGAATATTGTCTTCAATGCGTACACCGATGTTCCACCAACGTTCATCCACACCTTTCATTCCTGGCTGGATGTAAATTCCAGGCTCAACCGTAAGTACCATTCCGGGCTCAAAAGACCGCCACTCGCCCGATATCTTATATAAGCCAGCATCATGTACATCTAATCCAAGCCAATGGCCAGAACCATGCATATAGAAGGGCTTATAACCATTTTCTGCGATTAAATCTTCCTTGGTGCCGTGCAATAACCCTAGGTCGATTAATCCTTCTGTTAGAATTTCTACTATCGTTTCTTGTACCTTGTTCCAAGCAATGCCAGGTTTAATACAAGCAATACCGGCACGTTGCGCTCTTAACACTAAGTCATAAATCAGCGTTTGTTCAGGAGTAAATTGACCCTTCACTGGATAAGTTCGCGTGATATCGGCTGCGTAGTTTTCAAACTCTCCACCTGCATCGACTAAAACCAAATCGTTGGGTTGAAAAGGTTGGTTATTTTTTGTGTAGTGTAAAATGCAGCTGTTTGGCCCACTACCGACAATAGGTTCATAGGCAAGGTCGCGGCACCCTCCCTGAAACAAACCATACAGCCATTCTGCTTCTAACGCGGATTCACTGGGTAATTGAGTGCACATCATCATTGCGCGCTGATGTGCATTGACAGATGCCGTCATGGCTTTACGCATTAATATCAGCTCTGCAGGGCTTTTAAAAACACGCATTTCGCTTATTAAAGGAGCTAAATCATGCAGCGCTTCGGGTGCACGCACCCCGTGTCTGACTTTTGCTTTGGCTGCACTCCACGCTTTAAGTAAGTCGAGAATAGGTTTTCTTCGCTCAAGCGATTGACCCATTGGATAATAAATAGCACACTTATCTGCGCAAAGCTCAGGTAACCGGCGTTTATAGGTTTCGATCGGATAAGCTGCATCGACACCTAGTACAGCAGGGGCATCAACTTGACCAAGGCGTTTTCCGGTCCATTGCTCTTGACTAGGATCACGACATTGGTTGAAAAGATAGCTTTCAAATGTCATGCTTCCATTCATTGCCTTTTTACCCGTAACTAAAACTAAAATCGCTTCTGGTTCGCTAAAACCCGTTAGGTAATAAAAATGGCTATCTTGACGAAAACGATAATGCGCATCGCCGTTACGTAGAAGTTCTTTTGCGCCTGGAATAATGACTATCGTGTTTGAGGGTAAGCGCTCCGCTAGCTGTTGCCGGCGTTGTTGATATTCATGTATGGTGATCACCTGGAACGTCACTCCCGTATTTGCTCGAGGAAATCAAAGTTGTTATACTCATAAACATGCAGATTTTTTGGCAATGTTTGCAAGCAACCCTTCAATCCTGAGTGCAGTTTCGTACGTCAACTTTATCGGTTGCCTTGTCTGTTTTGGCAAAGACAAATTTGAACACACGTACTCCGAGAACATAGGCACAAAAGATGACGATTTCAAATGCATGCTCGATTGTTAAGCTAATCATACTGAATCAGCCTTATGAAATCAAATGCCCTGATAGTGAGATTCAGCATTTAGAAAAAGCGGCTGATATATTGAACGCACACGCGCTCAAAACCAAACAAAAATTTAAACATCTAGACAATTTTCAAACGCTACTTCTTGCCGCATTAAATGTAGGCCATGATCTAGTACTCTGTCGACAACAACACGATGAACAGCGAAAGAAAATTGCTGAATTCATGACAGTATTAGAAGAACAAGATCTAACGGATATCAAGAAGTAATGGCTCAATACCGATAAGGAGGTGCACTTAATGACCGACTATATCAATGCAAACATGTGGATTCTTTATATTCTGAGTGCCGTTTGCGCCACTTGGATTTTAAATATAGCCTGCAGACGTATTTGCCATCATTTTGTAAAAAAAGCAGCAGAGCGTCGTGTAATGTTCGCCGAAGCATTATTAGCTGGCGTCGAACTCCCCCTACGATTTTTAATCTGGTTACTTGGACTCTCCCTAGCTTGTACCATTTTTTTAGCCCATAAACAAAACGTCTTTTTAATTGAAAATCTTTCCATAATTAAACATATTGGAATTGTTTTTCTGTTGTGTTGGTCTCTGGTGCGCTTTATTCATTCCCTCTCAGAATTGTATCTAAACTTTTGCGCCACTCATTCAAAAGGCGTTGATAAGACCCTTATCCATGCCACACGACAATTACTCACGATTATTGTTTGCGTTATTGGTCTTTTGCTCATCATGCAAACGATGAATATCCCCGTTGCCGGGTTACTGACTTTTGGAGGAATTGGTGGTGCGGCAGTAGCATTTGCTGCAAAAGATCTACTGGCAAATTTTTTTGGAGGACTGGTTGTCTATGTGGACAGACCCTTTAAAGTGGGAGATTGGATCCGCTCGCCCGACAAAAATATTGAAGGGGTTGTCGAATATATTGGCTGGCGCATGACCCAAATTAGAACTTTCGACAAACGTCCTTTATATGTTCCCAATGGCTTGTTTCTAACGATCAGTGTAGAAAATCCCTCTCGCATGCTTCACCGGCGGATTAAAACCACCATAGGCATTCGCTATCAAGATGCAGCCAAAGTTGAAAAAATCACCCAAGACATCAAAGCAATGCTGGTTGGGCATGAATCGATTGATACTGCTCAGTCGTTAAACGTAACATTAGTAGAATTTGGCCCTTCTTCGCTGAATATTTTGGTCTCGGCTTATTGCACCGTGATCTCTGCCGATCAGTTCAGTATTGTTCAACACGGTATCTTATTAAAAATCCTTCATATCATAAGTGAGAATAACGCGGAATGTGCCTTCCCTACGCAAACACTTTACTTAGAACCGACACCTTCCTAACACGCACCGTCGGAAGCAGCTTTCTTTAAGTGCAGTTATCAGCAATATTAGTAAATAAATCTCGAGAAGAGTTCACAAACGCTATCGTCAGGATTAAGTTTGATCTCAGTGGAAGCTAACCGTTTCGATCGCGAACGATTTCATGTACTCCGCTAACCACATGAGACAACCGACAAAGAGGCTATAGAGCAGGTTTTTTATACTTATTCTGCCCCAGCCAACGCCTTCATTAACCACTTGCCATTAGGCACTATTAAGTTTGGCGTTTCTTAAAGCAAATAGCTGGTCACGTACAGCAGCTGCCTTTTCAAACTCAAGATTTTCCACATGCAGTTGCATTTGTTTTTCAAGGCGTTTGATTTCTTGATTAAGCTTATTCGGTGGAATCACCGCATAGGTTTTTTCTTTTTCTGCAACTGCGGTTGGAACAGCAGGCACATCACTTTCAAGGATATCCTCAATGGTTTTTTTAACCGTCTGCGGTGTAATCCCATGCTCTATATTAAAAGCTTGTTGTTTGTGACGCCGCCGTTCCATCTCATCCATGGCTCGTTGCATCGATCCCGTTACTCGATCTGCGTATAAAATTGCCTTACCATTAACGTTACGTGCTGCTCGACCTACCGTTTGAATTAAAGAACGTTCTGAACGAAGAAAACCTTCTTTATCAGCATCTAAGACCGCGACCAAGGCCACTTCAGGAATATCAAGGCCCTCGCGTAGAAGGTTGATACCAACGAGAACGTCAAATTCGCCTAAGCGGAGGCGTCGAATAATCTCAACCCGTTCGACCGTATCAATATCAGAATGGAGATATTGCACTTTAATCCCATACTCACTCAGATAGTCGGTTAAATTTTCGGACATACGTTTGGTCAGCGTTGTCACTAAAACCCTTTCACCACGGGCAATGACAGTTCGAATTTCTGAAAGCAAATCATCCACCTGATTGAGCGCCGGTCGGACTTCGACTGGAGGATCAATTAAGCCGGTGGGCCTCACCACTTGCTCTGCAATATTATCGGCGTGTTCAAGTTCGTAGGCGCCTGGTGTCGCTGACACATAGATAGTTTGAGGTGATCGTACGTCAAATTCTGTAAAATGAAGCGGTCGATTATCCAGCGCGGAAGGTAAACGGAACCCATAATTGACTAAGGTTTCTTTACGCGCCCTATCGCCGCGATACATACCCCCTATTTGGGGCACTGTGACGTGGGATTCATCAATCACTAATAAAGATTCGGCAGGTAAATAATCAAATAATGTGGCTGGGGGCTCGCCCGTGTTACGCCCTGATAGGTAACGAGAATAATTTTCCACGCCGTTACAATAGCCTAATTCCAACATCATTTCGATATCAAAAGCGGTCCGTTGTTGTAATCGTTGGGCTTCAAGAAGTTTGTTTTGCGTCGTGAGCTCACTGAGTCTTTGTTGCAACTCCACTTTGACATGCTCAATGGTACTGAGAACTCGCTCCCGTGGCGTTGCATAATGCGTCTTTGGATAAATAGTGACACGAGGTAAGCGTTGTAATCGGTGGCCTGTGAGCGGATCAAAAGAAACGATATTCTCAACTTCATCATCAAAAAGCTCAATACGAATCGCTTCTTTTTCCGAATCCGCAGGAAAGACGTCAATCACATCGCCGTGCACCCGAAATTGTCCTCTTTCAAGCCCTTGTGGGTTGCGTTGGTATTGCAACTCGGTCAATCGTTGCAGTACTTTACGTTGGTTACACTGTTCACCACGCGATAAATGTAACAGCATATGCATATAAGAATCAGGATCGCCCAAGCCATAAATCGCTGAAACGGTTGCCACAATAATGGCATCTTTTCTTTCAATTAACGCCTTAACAGCAGATAATCGCATCTGCTCAATATGTTCATTGATTGAAGAATCTTTCTCAATAAACGTATCGGATGCGGGAACATAAGCTTCTGGCTGATAATAATCGTAGTAGGAAACAAAGTATTCGACGGCGTTTTCAGGAAAAAAAGCCTTAAATTCGCCATATAATTGAGCAGCCAGGGTTTTGTTAGGCGCCATAATCAGGGTTGGCCTTTGCACCGCTTCAATCACATTGGCAACGGTGTAAGTTTTACCTGAGCCAGTTACCCCTAACAGAATCTGTCGTGCTAAACCTGACTCCAGTCCTTCACGCAATGATGCGATTGCACCAGGTTGATCGCCTGCCGGGTTGAATTTGGCATGAATTTTAAAACGTTTACTCATCTTTCATAGCATAGCATAAATGACACCCTCTAAGGATGCTACAAATTGGTCGAGAAGTGTTTCAAAATAGGCAGAATAACGGTATAAGTATAAGAATTTTTTTGTTAAGGAGGGAACGATGTCCTTTAAAATCGCTAATCGCCTTGATGCTGTCAAGCCATCACCTACCCTTGCAGTCGCTGCAAAAGCACAACGCATGAAAGCTGCGGGTAGAGATATTATTAGTTTAGGCACAGGCGAACCTGATTTTGACACGCCCGAAAATATTAAAGAAGCGGCTATTGAAGCAATTCATGCAGGGTTTACTAAATATACCGCTGTTGATGGGATCATGGAATTAAAATTGGCCATCGCTGCAAAATTTGAACGAGAAAACCAGTTACAATATCAACCGAATCAAATCCTCGTTTCAACCGGTGCAAAGCAAAGCATTTATAATCTTTGCCAAGCCTTGCTCAATCCTGGCGATGAAGCACTCATTCCTGCGCCTTATTGGGTCTCTTACCCGGATATGGTTTTACTCGCAGGTGCAACTCCCAAAATTATTGCGACTGACATCGAGCATCGTTTCAAATTGACTGCTGACCAATTAGAAAAAGCCATTACACCCAAAACAAAATTGCTTTTTTTAAATAGTCCATCTAACCCAACAGGCATTGCGTATTCATTGAAAGAACTTGAAGCGCTTGCTGCGGTCTTACTCGATCATCCCCACGTCATCATCGCAAGCGACGATATTTACGAGCATATTTTATGGAAAAAGCCTTTTATTAATCTTCTAAATGCTTGCCCAGATTTACATTCAAGGGTTGTTGTCATTAATGGGGTTTCAAAAGCATATGCGATGACGGGTTGGCGTATCGGTTATGCAGCAGGCCCTGCTCCATTGATCGAAGCAATGACAACGATTCAATCCCAATCAACGTCTAATCCTTGCTCCATTGCTCAAAAAGCTGCCGTTGCCGCACTAAATGGTCCCACTAATGCTTTAAAAACAATGGTGGAGATTTTTCAAGAACGTCATGATTATGTGGCCCAACGGCTTCAATCGATGTCAGGTGTCACCTTTACGCCAGCAGATGGGACTTTCTACCTTTTCCCACAAATTCAAACATTGCTTGAGCAAGGCGGCTTTGAAAATGATATCGCCTTTGCCGATAAATTACTGGAAGAAACAGGGTTAGCACTGGTGCCTGGAAGCGCTTTTGGTGTGGAAGGATATATTCGACTTTCATTTGCTACTAGCATGAGTAATCTAGAAAAAGCCATGGATCGCTTAGAAAATTTCTCTCAAGCCATTTGCGTTACTGCCTAATTGTCAACAGGGCATTTTGGGTATCTATGCTTTGCTTATCGTGAAACCACGTTAATAACAGCACAGATACCTTGCTTCCACTGTTCGCTTCGATCGCTTAAACCATTGCCTTTAACTCAAACTACCATGGCATACCTTATATTTTTTCCCTGAACCACAAGGACAAGGCTCATTACGACCTACTTTTTTCTCTTCACGTTGAGCCCCGAAGGTAATTTCTGAAGATGTATCCAAGGAATGTACGTTACTAGCACTCGGATGAATAAATTGCTGGCTTTGACTTTGATCCATACGACGTTGAGCATCTATGATATCGACATCTTCATTCGTTTGTACCTCAATCGAAGAAAGCAAGCGAATGATGTCATATTTTAAAGTTTCCAACATTGAAGAAAATAACGTAAAGGCTTCTCGTTTATATTCTTGTTTGGGATCTTTTTGTGCATAGCCGCGCAAGTGAATACCCTGTCGCAAATAATCCATGGTCGCTAAATGGTCGCGCCAATGGGTATCAAGGGTTTGTAAAATAACGGATTTTTCAAAATTGGCCAATCCTTCTCGTCCTATCAAGGCGACTTTCTCTTGATAGCGCTCTTGCAAACTTTGCATAATCCTTTGACGAATTTCTTCCGGCTGCAATTGGTGATCGGCCTCTATCCATTGTTTAATATTCACCTTGATTTGAAAATCTTCCTGTAAAGTATCAGCCAATCCTTTCAGATCCCACTGATCTTCTAAACTTTCAGGCGGAATATAGCGATTTACCAATGCTTCTAAGACATCTTGCTGCATGCCATCAACCACTTCCTTCGGATCAGGAATAGCCATGACTTCTGTTCGTTGCGAATAAATAATCTTGCGTTGTTCATTCGCAACGTTGTCATACTCCAGCAACTGTTTTCGGACATCGAAATGGAAACCTTCGAGCTTTCGCTGGGCATTTTCAATAGCCCGGGTCACTAGTTTGTGTTCAATCGGTTCGCCCGGTTTCATCCCTAAGCGTCGCATCATACCGATAATACGTTCAGAGGCAAAAATACGCATTAAATTGTCATCCAGTGACAAGTAAAAACGACTGCTCCCCGGATCACCTTGGCGCCCTGCACGACCGCGCAACTGATTGTCGATACGTCGTGATTCATGGCGTTCCGAACCGATTATTCGCAAGCCCCCTGCATTTAAAACGGCTTCATGACGTTGCTGCCAATCTGCTTCAATGGCCTTTCTTTGTTCTATCTCATCGCCATCGATTGTTGCAAGTTCTGCTTTGAGGTTGCCCCCTAGAACAATATCCGTTCCACGGCCTGCCATGTTTGTAGCGATGGTAACAACCCCAGGGCGTCCCGCTTCTGCAATAATCTCTGCTTCCTTTTCATGAAACTTTGCATTTAATACTTGGTGTTTAATCCCTGCTTTTTTCAATAAACGACTCAGCAGCTCAGACGCTTCGATTGATGCCGTTCCTACTAACACGGGTTGTTTGCGTTTTATGCAATCCTCTACATCTGCAATAATGGCTTGGTATTTTTCATCATGCGTTAGATAAACAAGATCCGATTGATCGTTACGAACCATGGATCGATTGGTTGGGATAACGACCACTTCAAGATTATAGATTTGCTGGAACTCATAAGCTTCGGTATCCGCCGTTCCTGTCATTCCAGAAAGTTTGTTATAAAGACGGAAATAGTTTTGGAAAGTAATCGATGCCAATGTCTGATTTTCTTGTTGTATGGGCGTGCCTTCCTTTGCTTCAATTGCCTGATGTAGACCCTCAGACCAACGACGTCCTGGCATAGTACGACCGGTATGTTCATCGACAATCATAATTTGCTTGTCTTTAACAATATAATCAACGTCACGTTGAAATAAAGTATGTGCACGTAGTGCTGCGCTTACATGATGCATCAATGAAATATTACGCGCATGATACAAGCTTTCACCTTCAGCAATTAAGCCGTTTTGAACCAGCAGCTCTTCGATGTGCTGATGGCCTGCCTCCGTCAAATGGGCTTGTTTTTGCTTTTCATCAATCGTGTAATCACCATCATCACCTTCGACTTCTTGTTTTTTTAGCAGAGGGATAAGCGTATTTACACGAATATATAATTCAGGGCCACCTTCGGCAGCACCTGAAATAATTAATGGTGTACGCGCTTCATCAATTAAAATAGAATCCACTTCGTCAACAACTGCAAAATTTAACGCACGTTGCATTCTGTCATTAAGACTAAAAGCCATGTTATCGCGTAGATAGTCGAAGCCAAATTCATTGTTCGTCCCATAGACAATGTCTGCTTGGTACGCGGCCCTTTTTTCTTCAGGCGGCATATCTGGATAAATCACTCCCGTTGTTAAGCCTAAAAATTCATAGATAGGCTTCATCCATTCGCTATCCCTTTTAGCTAAATAGTCGTTAACAGTGACAATGTGTACACCATCACCGGTGAGTGCATTTAAGTAAGTTGGAAGGGTGGAAACCAACGTTTTACCTTCACCTGTTCGCATCTCTGCGATGTTGCCTTGGTGCAAAACAATTCCACCTATCAACTGCACGTCAAAATGACGGAGCCCCAATGTTCGCACAGAAGTTTCTCTTACCACAGCAAATGCTTCGGGTAAGATAGCGTCTAAAGTTTCTCCTTTAGCTAAACGCTCCTTAAACGCGTTTGTTTTTGCTTGCAGTTGGGTATCAGAGAGTGCTTTTATCTCTGGCTCCAATGCATTAATAGTTTGAACGATTTTTTCAAGGCGACGTAAAGTACGCTCATTACGGCTACCAAACATTTTCTTTATCAGATTCATTAACATCGCCTAGATAATCCTCTTCACTAACGTATTTTATGCGCATCAGACACCTAACAAAGTGCCTAAATGCTTGATTTTTACTGAGACTTACTTTACTAAAAATAGTACGCGAAATCAAAATTCTCTCCAAAGAAAAACAATTTGAGAAGCGTGTTTGCAAGACTTTAAATCCGTTTATTTTTTGATCCTCTTAACCTAACCATTTTTGATGTGAGATCTCTTTATAAATAGGATATTCGGTAATTTTCGCTTCTAGGGGTTTATATATACCTGACTAGCTCCTTGTTACCGCCTAACCTTTCAACCGATTGTAAAGATTAAAAAATAGGCATATAATCCCGCCCCTCCTCGTTGGACATACATGGATTTCAGGATGCCTTTCTATATACTTGCTATTGCAGGCATTGGCGCTATTGCTTTAACACTTGGTGTGAGAGCGCTCATTATCAACCATCGCGAACGCAGACAAGCTTTAGCAAGGACTTATCAGGCTAAAGGCAAACAATTTCAATCCGAAAACCTAAAAGATTATTATGCGAATCAGCGTCCAAAATTTGCTGAGCAAATGCTTAACGCGCCCAATTTTAGACCGGATTTCGAACAAGCATATGCAGATCTGGGACGAAAGAATGAAGCGTGGGATGTTTATGCAACGACGAAAAATTGCCCAGTTGCCCTTGACCGTTTGAAGGAAGCCGCCGAGCAAGGCTCTGAAGCAGCACAATATACCTTGGGCTATCATCTTAATTCACGAGGAGCTACAGAAAACGCCGTCACCTGGTGTTTAAAAGCTGCTGCCAAAAATTATCAGCCAGCTATCGAGTATTTGAATAAAACTACTTTCTCTGCCGCCCTTTATTTCTTCATTGGCAAAGCCTACGAAACAGGGTTCATTGTTTCCAAGAATATTACCCAAGCGAGTGTATTTTATTCAAAAGCCAGCGATTTAGGACACGCAGAAGCGAGCTTTCGTTTAGGTTTGTGGTGTGAAAACAGCATGAACACCGAAAGCAAAACCACTCAGTTAAACAATGCCTGTTCCTATTATTTGAAAGCTTCCAATAAAGGACATATAAAAGCACGTACATTACTCACTAATATCGCCCAAAAAGCTGGCAGCGAGCAGAAATGCCTGCTCTCGGAGTTTTATAAAACACAACCTTCAAAAAAAGCTTCCTGGCAGAAAATGCCCACCTTCTCGAAGGAACTGACTTCAAAGCGCCAACTGAAAAATACCTCTAGTGCCTCGAGTAGCTCGGTTCATTCACCCTCATATCGGTAACATCTATGAAAGATTTTTATAAAGAATTAAATTTAGAAAAGACTGCTTCAGCTCAAGAAATTCGCGCAGCTTATAAAAAACATGCCCTTTTTTATCATCCTGATAAAGGAGGCAGTAGCGAAAAGATGCAGAGCCTCAATCAGGCCTATCATACGCTCATTGATCCCATGAAACGAAAAGCATTTGACCAGGAGTGGGAAACATTTAAATCGTTTGATGACGACTCTCCTGTCACATGTAACGTTATTTACTTGGATAAAACAGAAAGCATCCCCTTTTCGGAGGCATTCAAGCAAAAACATGCTAGCTTAGTTATCGCCCTTCAATTAAAGCCTCGCCATCGATCAGATGCCTCGCCTTATTTTAAAAAAATGTCTTTTACTGGGAAAAAGCCGCAAGACCTTAGTGAGCTTTATGTTCCTTTGGATGCTTGTCTAAATGAATCCATTTCGCCTAAAGTAGCCATTTCCATGCTGTTACATTGGCTGCACGGAAACACCGCTGCTGAGCATATCGAGGCATTTATTAAGCGTTGTCAAAACGTACCTTCTAATCCTTATCTTCCACTTGAAAACACATTATACGAAGGTGTAATAAATCTTATCTCTCAGCTTAAGAGCGATTCACCCAAAAATAAATTAAAAGCACTGCAGAAAATCACTAATTACGCATTTAGTCAATCTCCCATACCCCGATACATTGCGGCCTTACTTCAGAACAGTGCCTTTCGTGCTTGTTTTAAAAATGAACTTCAACAGGTTTGGTTGACACCGTCTAGTATTCAATTAAAAGTTTTTAACGGTAAGGACTCTCTCAAAACTCTCCTAAAAAAATTGGAAGAGAATGGTTGCTCTCAGAAATCTTTCCTTGCCTTATTGCGACTATTTAATCAATTCGAAAAAGGCATCTCTAGTAAGCACCAACGGGATCCTAATCAGTATCGACAAGAAGCTTATACCATTCTCGATTGGATACCTACTTTTAGCACGCACGCTGGCCTCGCTGTTGTGATTAATTCTTTATTACAAGCCGGTGTTTATTTTCAATACGCCTCTCAACGGGAAAAAATCCGTGCTCAACGCAGGGCAGATGAAGGATTGGCGCAGAATCTTTACCTATTAGCCTTTTCGATGACTCAACGAGCTACACCTGATTTGACCTTGTATGTAGGTACACACATATTACGGTATCTTGCTTTATTCCAATATGCAGAAGGATCTTTCGGAGATATTGTTGAAGGAATCCAACATCGCGTATTCCAGTTGGCGGATATATTCCCTTTTTACCATGAGGAACAATCAAACGTTGACCTTCTCTTTAGAAGTGAGGAAAAAGCACTACACGGCATGCGAGATCTACTTCAAGCACTAATGGAAGTGATTGAATATAATCAGCTCAGCGACCAGCCCATGCTTATTGACCATCAACCCGTAAGTGTCTTATATCAAGCGTACGAAGCAAGTCTGCAAAACTGGTATACAGAACAGCATGAACCCGAACAAGAAAACCGACTTCGCTTAAACTTAATGTGCGAGCTCCTCGAAGAAAAAGGTTGGTGTTTTGATGACATCACTCAGAATATGGATTTTTCCTGGCAAGTCGATCGTGATGAAGACGGGTGGCTCTCCCCCAGAGAATACCTTAACTTTGGAAACACAAAAGAAACGGACATTTTTCAATCCATTACTGGTGTCAAAGTAGACTATCAAAAGGGCTCTATTGAGTTTGTCGCCACCCCCTGGCGTTCCGACAAAGATGACACCAGTGAACGACACATTACCGTTAACGATCTCAAAGAAATGATTGAAAGAGGCATCGATGGTGCTTTCTTCAGCCTCGATCCAGTTGAACCCGATCTACCCTATCATCCCTTTAATGCAATGCGCTTTGCGCCCTCTCAACTCTACGAAACTGAATTTCTTAAAACCATGCTTTTGGCTGACTATTTATTAAAGTTTTTAACTATGAAACAAGAAATACAAGGTCAATTCCCTTATGGAGTCCGACCCATACAAAAGATCCTCGAGGAAGTACCCGAGTTACTTACTAAATTTATCAATAACTTTCACCAATCTTCAGATAGCGAATCACTGCATCGCTTTTGGATTGAAGCCAGAGAAGTACCGACTGCGGTTTATGATTTTGACAATGGTGAAGAAACGTTTCATTGTTTTGCCTTTGACGATATTGAGATGGTGGTAAAAAAACACCTCATGGAACGCGATGTTAAAGGCAATCTCGTAGATGCCGATGAATCACAGGAGGGCTGGCATTTTTATGACTTGAATACACAAGAACGTGAAGAAGTCCAAAGTGGAAAGCGCATCCTTGATAAGCCTGCCATTATCTTCAATACCAATTCAAACCAGCTCTATTTTTATGAGGAAGAAGGTTTATCCGAATGCTTTGTATTCCAAAACTACGAAGATCATTTAAATGAACTTGCCGCAGAAGCAGACGCCAATAGAAAAATTCCAAAGAATGCAGAAAATGAATGGCTGTTTTATTTTCTCACACAAACCATTACCGAAGAAGCAAAAAAGCCAAATCACTTCTCCCGTGAATACATCTTCGCTCGAGAATTTACCGATCGTTATAATATACTCGCCCATTATTTTCCTGAGTTGGGGCGCTTGCGAGAACTTAGCCGTATTACTGTCATCATTCGTTTTCTAAAAAATATTCGTGAGCATAACAAGTCAACTATTAATGACTGGGAAATATTATTAAGCAACACAACCCATTGGGGAAATCGTGGCAAGGAGATTAAACTTGCAATCGCTGCTTTGTGGGAAGAATATAAACGGGAACTCAATACACACCGTGATAAAATTTCTGTCGATTTAGAAGCTAAATTTGAAAAATGGCGTCGTCTCCTCCCTCCTCTTGATCAACGCTCTGCCTATCAGAAAGCGCTCGCTCAAATAGTGCGATGTTTTGACGGTATCCCCTCCCTCACGCCACACCTCATTGACATGGCGCTGTTTTACAAGGATCGCAGGCTCCAGGTTATTGAAGCATGTGCCCTTCATGCACTAAAACCTCTTCATACTCAAATCAAAAAACAGATCACTGAATTAGAGCAAGTCATTCCTTCCGAAAAAGCTGCCATTCAGAAGAAACTCGACACTTGTTATCGTTTAGAAGAGCAGTTTAAAACTCTCGGATTAGGTGCTAAAGAACAACCCATAGACCTCAAAAATAAATGCCTGTGGGTCCCAGCCAACATCCAACACCGTTTCTTTAAAGTAGGGGAAAATCAGCATGCTCAAGTGAGTTATGGTGGTGTTTACATCCAACCTAAAGTAAACTTACTGCAGCAAAATTCGCAAGCGGCACATGCTGTTCTTCAGTCTGTTTATAATAATACCCAACAACAACGGATTAGCGGACAGCGAGTAGCTGCCGGTGGCAGTGGTGGCAACACACAAGCTCAAGGTGGTTTTAATCGTAGAGAAGTTACAAAAGGGTTTCAAGATCACCATATTATTAGTAATAAACATTCTAGAACTAAAGAACATCCGCTTGTAGAAAAAGCTAATTTTAATATGGAGTCACGAGCAAATAAAATATTTCTGCCGACAAAAGCTGAGAATCATCCTGCTCGATCTATACATAATGGTAGACATTTAAACAGTGTTAGTGTTAAATTAGCACAGGATATGGATACTATTGTAATGAAAGGACAGGCGAACCACTGGACTTCTGCACAGTATAACTCGGCACTACGAGAATTGCTTGCAGAGCAAAGGGTCGAACTAAAAGCAGGCAATATTGTATTAAACAAACACAAAAGACCTTGGGCAAACTAACCTGGAGTTACAATGACGTACATATGGTTTCTTTCTGATCGCTATCCTCAAAAAATGATAGGAATCTATGATGACAAAGCATCCCCTAATCGCTACTTATTTGCTCAGGGTCTTCTAATCAAAGAGAATCCAGGAAAAGTAGTAATTAGGTTACCTAAAATAACTAAAGACCAAGTATCTAAATTTAATAATATAGAGAATTCGGCTGGCCTTCCTCTTGTAGACAAAAAAATTCGAGAGATTTTAGACGATCTGGCTGAATTTGATGTGCAATATTTTGATGCCATCGTTGAGTGCAAAGATGGCATCATAGAAGATTATTCTATTGTTAATGCAACGAACGCCGTTATGGCAGTTGATCATACCCGAGCGCAGTATAGTTATTTTTCTGACTCAACGGATATTCGCAGATTTCAACATTTGGCCTTCCAACCTCATTGTTTAGGCAATCATTTGTTAGCACGCAATAAAGAATTTCGATCCCATCTACTCGTATCAAGACTTCTAGTAGAAGCTTTTAAAAAAAATAAAATTACTGGGATTCATTGCATTACTACCGATGAATATAATGCGATTGGCCCTATTTAGCTTTCAATAAAGTGTTCTTAAGAGTAATAAAGAAACAATTGCCTGAAGGGCTGTAATACTCATCGGAACCGTTACAAAAATTATTTTAGACCTATATTGACAACTAATTGCTCAATTTCTTGGTTTGTTGACTAAACTTGCGGACTGAGTTTCGTCCCGCGCGCTAAAAATAAACAAGAAACACAAGATTCGCTTCGGCTCGGATTTTAGTCATATACAAAACAGTGGGATATGCATAATTTTTCATCACTTTAATTTCAAGACCTGCAATTAGGCAATAAGAACGAGAAGGTAATTAAAGGAAAAAAGAGAAGAGTTAAAGGTAAGAATATTGCTTTAAACAAACAGAAAAGGCCGTGGGCTAACTAACGAAGGGAGAGCATGACTTACCTTTGGAGTATATCAAATGATTATCCCCAAAAAATGATCGGGCTATATGAAAGATCGAAATCACCCGATCGTTTTTATTCATGCAAGGACATCTAGTTAAAGAAAAATTACCGCCCGTATCGATTGCAATGCCAAAGGTAAGTAAAACGGCTATTTTCAAATACAATCACATTCAGAATACATCAGGACTGCCTTTAGTAGATAAAAAAATAAGAGACATTTTAGATGATATGGCAGAATTTGATGTGCAATATTTTGATCACTTATTGAATGCAAAGATGGAGTTATTGAAGACTATAAAATAGTCAATGTTACGCATACCGTATTGGCAATTGATCATCAGCGCTCGAGATATATTTTCATGACGCAATCTACAGATATTTTAGGGTTTAAACACTTAGTTTTAACACCAAATTGTCTCGGTAATCATCTCATAGCGCGTAATAGAGAATATGACCCTCAAATTTTATTTTCTCAACTTTTGTTTGATGCATTCAAAGCTCCTAAGATTAAAGGCGTGGATCTAATTACCCCCGATGAATTTAACGTCATTGGGCACGCTTAATTTAAATGCTTTAATGTCTGAGATCCTCTATAGAACGCGACGATACCGAACCAAATTTAATCATACTGCGATAATTTTTTAAATACATCACATATTAATCTCTGATTAGATTTAGTGAACAACATTTTGTTACCTAATCACGCTGTACTTATGAAACTGAATATCTAATTAATCGCTAAGGCAATAGTTTATCCAATTTTGACAATCCTTAATTTTTAAGACATTTTTCAAGCTAAATGCTAAATTCAACAAACCGCCATCTGGCAGCGGTGTTTCTGCTAAAAGTCTGTGTCTTAGGCCCATTGATTATTCGTCTAAACGTCTCAAATTGATCATATTCAAATCAATAAGCTATAATTACATTGGGTTAATACAAATTAAGGACAATTACTATGAACACTTGCGCATTAAAACAGAAACAATCTAGGCTTGCTGTTGGCTGTGCAACCACCCTAATGATGCTTGGACTGGTGGGTTTTTCAGGACAGGCAAGTGCTTGTGACACCTGTGCCCGAGATTGGACATTCGGTCTTTTACCAACCTTTACTTCCTGTGATAGAAATTGTCATCAGGCTAAAACCACTTACTATCCAACCACTTATCGGCATCATCATAAGCACAATTATGTTCGTCACTCAAATACTTACTGGTCAAATTGGCAACCTGTCTATTATCCAGGCAAAGTTAGATGTGAAGAAAGCTGCTTAGTTAATCGCTGCAGTGGCAAAACGGTCCGTTGCGTTAAACAATGTTCCCGTTATTGCTGTGGTGGTTATTAAGAGCAAATAAGGACAACGCTACTCGCTTTTCAGCGAGAGCGTTGTCTTTCTCCGATTCTTTAAGATACTTTCTTTATCGCTAACTCGTCTCAATCAAGACGCCTCCTAAAATCGCAGGCCTTTGGATCCTCTATACACTTTAATGATTCACATTTGAAGCAATAATTTACGGTTGATTGCTAGCATTTTACTGACCGCTGCGACTATCCTACGACTATTGCTTGATTAATGCATGCGGGCTGCCTAGTTTGCTTGAAGAAAATAAGGGATCCAGTTAAAATTTTTACACAAAATTAATGCATATCCCCGCGGAAGGAGCCAAGTGATGAAACTAGGCCAAGACAGTCTTACTACACGCGATACTTTATCTATCGACGACAAAACTTACCATTATTTTAGTCTTAAAAAAGCTGAAAAAAATCATTTTCCTGATATTCATCGGTTGCCTTACTCGCTCAAAGTGCTTTTTGAAAATTTATTGCGCTTTGAAGATGCAGATACCGTGACTACAAAAGATATCGCCGCTATGGCTGAATGGCTAGAAAAACGCAGTTCCCAACATGAAATTGCTTTTCGACCCACACGCGTACTTATGCAGGATTTTACCGGCGTTCCTGCCGTTGTGGATTTAGCAGCCATGCGAGATGCCCTGGTCAAACTGGGTAAAAATCCTGAAAAGATCTCCCCCCTCTCCCCCGTGGATCTAGTTATCGATCACTCTGTAATGGTTGATAAATTCGGTGAACCAGATGCATTAGATCAAAACACCGCCATTGAAATTCACCGTAATAAAGAACGGTATGTTTTCTTGCGTTGGGGGCAAAAAGCCTTTGACAATTTTCAAGTCGTTCCCCCCGGCACAGGCATTTGCCACCAGGTGAACCTAGAATACCTTGGAAAAACCGTCTGGCATAGTGAATGCGATGGACAGCTCTATGCATATCCAGACACACTCGTCGGCACAGACTCTCATACCACGATGATTAACGGCCTTGGTATTTTAGGCTGGGGAGTAGGCGGCATTGAAGCCGAAGCAGCAATGTTAGGTCAGCCCGTATCTATGCTGATCCCTGAAGTGGTCGGTTTCAAATTGAGCGGAAAACTCCAAGAAGGCATTACCGCTACCGATCTTGTTCTCACCGTCACGCAAATGTTACGTCAAAAAGGTGTGGTCGGGAAATTTGTTGAATTTTATGGTCCAGGATTAGCGGCCTTACCCTTGGCTGACCGCGCCACCATCGCTAACATGGCACCTGAGTATGGAGCTACTTGTGGTTTCTTCCCTGTTGATAAAGAAACTCTGCGCTATCTCTCTTTAACAGGCCGAGATTCGCACACGTTGGCCTTGGTAGAAGCCTATGCTAAAGCGCAAGGACTGTGGTACGACGAGTCAGCAGCTGAGCCACTCTTTACCGACACTCTAGAACTGGATTTATCAAAAGTAGAACCTGTTATAGCCGGACCTAAGAGACCTCAAGACAAGGTAGCGCTGCATCAGGCCCCAGAAGCCTTTGCAGAATGTTTAGATAAGCTTGGCAAAAAAGAAGAAGCCAACAATCAATTCAAGGTTACTTTTGAAAAAGCATCAGCAGATGCTGCAGAAACAACCTCTGAGTTATCAGCAGCTGATCAAGCAGCACTCAAGACCATGTCTCACGGAGACGTTGTTATAGCAGCCATTACGAGCTGCACTAATACTTCCAACCCTGCCGTTTTGATGGCCGCGGGTTTAGTAGCAAAGAAAGCTATCGAAAAGGGCTTACAACGTAAACCCTGGGTTAAATCTTCTTTAGCGCCCGGGTCCAAGGTGGTTACTGACTACCTCACAAAATCAGGGTTACAAGCCTACTTAGATCAGTTAGGTTTCAACCTAGTCGGTTATGGTTGCACCACGTGCATCGGTAATTCCGGGCCGTTACCGGATCCTGTCGCCAATTGCATCACTGCGAACGATTTAGTGGTATGCGCAGTCCTTTCAGGAAATCGTAACTTTGAAGGCCGGATTCATCCACAAGTTCAAGCCAATTGGCTTGCTTCTCCACCTTTAGTGGTGGCTTACGCACTCTCAGGGACATTGCGTATCGATTTAAGTAAAGAAGCTCTTGGGAAAGATAAAGAAGGAAATGATGTCTTTTTAAAGGATATCTGGCCTAGCAATGCTGAAGTTGCTGTTGCCGTTGAGCAAGTCACTGGTAGCATGTTCCGTAAAGAATATGCAGAAGTCTTTAAAGGTGACGAACACTGGCAGGCACTTGCAACTGAAAAAAGCGCCACATATGCTTGGAACAAAGACTCAACTTATGTTCAACACCCGCCCTTCTTTGAAGATTTTCCACCAAGCCCTCCGCCAATTGAACCCATCAAGAATGCTTATACTTTAGCGCTCCTAGGTAACTCAATTACAACCGACCATATTTCACCTGCTGGCTCGATTAAAGCAAGCTCTCCGGCCGGTTTATATTTAAAATCGAAAGGCGTGAGTGAAGCTGATTTCAATTCTTACGGCGCACGCCGGGGGAATCACGAGGTCATGATGCGAGGCACCTTTGCTAATATTCGATTGCGCAATGAAATGACACCCGATATTGAAGGAGGCGTCACCCGTCACATACCTTCAAACAAAGTGATGTCAATCTATGATGCAGCTATGCTTTATCAGAAAGAGCATGAACCTTTGGTCATCATTGCAGGCAAAGAATATGGCACCGGATCTTCTCGCGACTGGGCTGCAAAAGGGACAAAGTTACTTGGTGTTAAAGCTGTGATTGCAGAAAGTTATGAGCGTATTCATCGCTCCAATCTAATAGGTATGGGTGTTTTACCGCTGCAATTTGCTGAAGGCATCGATCGGTTAACCCTTTCTTTAGATGGCACAGAACGCTTTAGTATTGATGTAGATGACAAGCTTAAACCAGGTGCTTCCTTAAAGGTAAAAATAGAACGTGAGGATGGTGAGGTTGATGAGATTACTGTCTTATGCCGCATCGATACTAATAATGAGTTACAATATTATCGAAACGGTGGGATTTTACATTATGTGCTTAGAAATTTGAAATAGCCCCCTCCTTGGGCTATCAATCATAGGGGAGCGTCTTATCGTAAATTCGCCTCCTATGAGCAAATCAACGGATCTACATTACTCATAACTTTTCCATCGAATATCCGTACCATGCTTCACTTAAACATGAGAATGTTGGTCCATCTCTTGCCTTCTCTAGGAAAGATCGGGCACAATTCAGCTCAGCAAAAAGGTCCCGGTGGCACAGCTGGATAGCGCAGCCCCCTCCTAAGGGGCAGGTCGGAGGTTCGAATCCTCTCCGGGACGCCATATTTATCAATTAGTTACTATTTTAATCTTGAATTTTTAATTTAATTTTTTACTTCTGGTATAGCCACAGGAATAGTCAAATCAATTGCTACTCATTCCGGTAAGCCAACAAAAGATATTCCCCAACTTCATTTGCTGCATTTTCTTAGGGGGTACTTCCATTAAATTTGGGTTCACTACAACCACTGATAAGTATTGGGCGCGGGATATGGCTACATTCAACCGATTTTTACTATAGAGAAAATCGATATTGCGCAGTAAATCCTCAGCATTTTGTAATGCATTAGTAGTTTGGCGTGTGCAGACTTCTAAAGGCTGATCTTTAGAGATTCCAAAAATCACTTGAGCATTATCTTTCAACGATTGCAGGTAATTCTTTTCGTGCTCATACCCTTTGTTTTGTAATTTATTTGAGGTACTGTCTTCTGCTGGTTTAATCTCGCCACTCAGCCATTTCAAATCGAGGTATGTTGCATGGTGGCAGCCTAAAACGTGAGATGTTAATCACGTCTTTCGGATTCAGACTTCTTTCTCCACTGAAAACTGATATGCCAACGCATTTGTCATAAGAGATAAGCCAGCAAGTATGGCATGAAGTTTTATTGTAGAGATTAAAGTTTGCGTTTATAACCTATCATTTGCTGGTCGATAGGTGCTTTATCGCATCCTGAATTACGAAGATACTCGTTGCATAGCTTGGTGAGTTACTCTGAGGTAGAGTTGTAGAACGCTAAGTTTAAGCAGCCAATTGCTCTCTTTTGCTCTTTAGGATAGATAGCAAATAGTTTGTCAACACCCCCAAACATGGCTGGTAGAAGTTGAATTATTGTATCCAGCATTGCTATTTATTAGCTCCACGCCAGACTTAGGGACTCAGCCTGCCGTAAAACCAACTCAACTGCTTCTTCCTGCTTATCAGGAGGGTATTTATACTTACGCAAAATACGTTTAACCATCAAGCGCAATTTAGCTCTCACGCTTTCACGTACAGACCAATCGACACTCACATTTCGACGTAGATTCTCTGTGAGTTCATGCGCTATTTTCTTAAGTGTTTCATCGCCTAACTCTTTCACTGATGTTTCATTATTAGCCAAGGCATCGTAAAATGCCAACTCATCCTCATTAAGGCCTAATTCGTCTCCACGATTAACCGCTTCTTTGAATTTTTTGGCCATATCACATAATTCTTCCATCACCTGAGCGGTTTCAATAGCACGGTTTTGATAGCGTTTTATGGTATTAACCAACAAGTCCGAGAATTTTTTCTCCTGTATGACATTCGTAGCAAAACGGGTTCTAATCTCGCCTTCAAGCAAGCGTTCTAGCAACTCTACAGCCAAATTTCTCTCAGGCAACTCTCGCACTTCAGCGAGAAACTCATCATCAAGAATACCTATATTCGGCTTATCCAGACCCACAGCATCAAAGATATCAACCACTTCATCTGATACCACAGCAGCGCTTATAATTTGCCGGATAGCTAACTCTCGTTCTTCATTGGTGCGTTTTTTGGCTGTAAAATCACGTTTAGTCAGGATTACTTTTACCGCCTGCATAAAAGCTACTTCTTCACGAACAGCACGTGCTTCATCTAAGGTGCAACAAAGGCTAAAAGCTTTAGACATAGCCAGTGCTGTATCGGCAAAACGCTTTTTACCATCATCTACACCTAATACATGGTTGGCGGCTTTTGCAAGGAGACTATGGCGACCGGCTAGAAAACTACTGTAATCGAACCCATGAAGTATTGAACGCAGTACATCCATTTTTTCTTCTAATAAAGCATAGGCTTCATAGGCATCAACAGTTGGTCTGCCGTGGCCGTTGCTTGCTGTATAGTCTTTCAGGGCTTTCTTCAGATCATTAGTTATACCAATATAATCAACCACTAAACCGCCTTGCTTATCTCCAAAGACACGATTTACTCGGGCTATGGCTTGCATAAGGTTGTGGCCTTTCATTGGCTTATCAATGTATAACGTGTGAGCGCAAGGCACATCGAAACCAGTCAGCCACATATCACGAACAATGACCAAGCGCAGCTCATCATCTGGCTTCTTAAAGCGCTTCTCCAGGTCTTTACGAACCTGTTTAGAGTAAATATGAGGACGTAATAAGGCTTTATCGCTAGGAGTACCTGTCATAACGACTTTTACTACCCCTTTAGCCGGATCGGCCCTATGCCATTCTGGACGTAGAGCAATAATCTCATTATAAAGGTGAACACAGATATCTCTGCTCATACCCACAATCATGGCTTTGCCATATTGCGCTTTATTCCGCTCTTCAAAGTGACTAATTAAATCAGCAGCTACCTGTTTAATCCGAGGCTCAGCACCAACTACTTTTTCTAAAGCAGCCCAGCGTGATTTCAGTTTAGCTTGCTCGTTATCCTCTTCATCTTCTGCTAATTCATCAATATCCTCGTCAAGTTTTGGGATTTGATCTGAATTTAAAGATAACTTGGCAAGCCTGGACTCATAATAGATAGCAACCGTTGCCCCGTCTTCTTTGGCTTGTTGCATATCATAGATGTGGATGTAATCACCAAATACGGCTCGTGTATCGCGATCTTCACTTGAAACAGGGGTTCCAGTAAAAGCAACAAAGGTCGCATTGGGTAAAGCATCGCGTAAATGCTGCGCATATCCCACATTATATTTCTCTTGGCCAGATTTACCCTTAAGTTCTGCTGTAAAACCATAATGAGTGCGATGGGCTTCATCAGCGATAACAACAATATTACGTCTGTCCGATAAGACAGGAAAAATATCTTCGTCTTCACCCAGCATGAATTTTTGGATAGTAGCAAACACAATCCCACCCGACGGGCGGTTGCTTAATTTCTCCCTCAAATCCTGCCGTGACTCAGCTTGAACAGGCTGCTCACGCAGCAAGTCTTGACCAAGAGAAAAAACACCGAATAACTGACCATCTAGATCATTGCGATCGGTAATAACAACAATGGTGGGGTTTTCCATAGCCACTTCACGCATCACTCGGGCAGCGAAGCATGTCATAGTGATACTTTTACCACTTCCTTGAGTGTGCCAAACAACGCCACCTTTTTTATTACCGTCTGGTCGGGAAGCAGCGATCACTTGTTGAATAGCTGCTCTTACCGCATGAAACTGATGGTATCCTGCAATTTTTTTGACAAGCTCACCATCATCTTCAAACAAGATGAAGAATCGCAGGTAATCTAAAAAATATGCTGGAGCAAGTATGCCCCGAGTCAACGTTTCAAGCTCGCCAAATTGGCCTAGTGGGTCAAGCGTCACACCGTCAATAGTGCGCCATGACATAAACCGTTCCATATTGGCTGAGAGTGAGCCCATACGCGCTTCACTTCCGTCTGATATGATTAAAATTTCGTTGTACTGAAAAATGCCTGGGATTTGTTCTTTGTAGGTTTGGATTTGATTAAACGCCTTCCCAATGTCGGCGTTTAAATCAGCCGAATTTTTTAATTCAACCAATACCAATGGCAGTCCATTGATGAACAAAAGGATATCGGGACGTCGCGTATGTTTTTCACCTTTAATAGAGAACTGATTAACAGCCAACCATTCGTTATTGGATGGTGTTTCAAAGTCAATTAAACGAACAAAATCGCCCCGAGTTTCACCGTCTTTCTGATATTGTACTGGAACGCCATTGACTAGGAAATTATGTAAGCGACGATTGGCTGATAATAGAATTGGAGTATTTAAATCATATACTTGTTGTAAAGCATCTTCGCGGGCTGCTAAGGGAATTTCAGGGTTGAGTTGGTTGATAGCACTTCGCAAGCGTTCTATTAGCAATATGTCTTGATAGTTGCTGCGTTCTGTTGCTTCGCCATCACAGGCAATGGTTGGGCCATAAACATGGGTATAACCGATTTCAGTTAGCCAAGTTAGCATCTCTTGTTCGAGTCTGTCTTCAGTCATTGTTTTATATTCTGTTTGATTAAAATTCTTAGCATCAAAAGTTTCATTATTTATTTTTCTTCTGATTTTCTTGATGTGTTTCAAATAAAAATGTTACAAAAGTTGCAGCCGTACCTACAGCGAGCTTTGCGTGTCTTGATTGCAACGCCTGATTTTTTGCGTTCTTACCATGTCCTGTACCATAAAGACTACGAAGCTGAGCAAGATTATTCCCTATAGTCCCAAGACTTCAAAGTATTGCTTTGATAATGTCCGAACCACGTTTCTCATCTTCTATTCCCTCTGGGACTAAGGATAGTTCAGTCAATACGGTTTTGTTTAACAATGGGATTTCGGGAGTATTAGTTATTATCACGCCCCTCTCATCCAGTATTGTTTTACATACAGTTTCAAGCAACCCCTTTAGCAGTACCTATTGCAAGAGATGGATCAACAGTTACTGATTCTTTCATGCGCTGGCTCTGCAATGCTATATGATGCCATTCGAACGGCTGGGTTTTATTCGAGAGATCGTCGAGGCCTGAAGTGGAAACTGAATCAATGAATTTGCCATCCTACCATTCAAAACCGTCTTGTTTTAGAAAAAAAATTAATTTTTCCGCCTTATTATGGTTAACTTTCAAATGATTTTCTTTTTCTTTATCTGACCTCATAAACCAATCAAACGGTTCTTCTGGAGCAATTAATTTAGACACCACATCCTCAAAAACCTTCAATACGCGATTTGTACTTTTTCTATCAGATCAATCTACTGTATGGTAGTATTGCTCAACCAGCGTTCTTCGCCCACCTGTAATCCTTTGCGGCTGGTAGTCAAGATCACAACGAACTTCATGTGCATCAAAGGTATTAGATATTTCACGAAGAGTGTAGCTCACAAAGTGCTCACGAAATTCGATACAAGTTTTAGCACCAATAATTCTTTTTTTCACGCCATTTCTCCGACTTTATTCGGTATTAATTGGCCCGAAATTAGACGGGGTAATAAAGTGTCACGCAAATGACTAAGGATTTTACTGCGGCAATCCATAATAAACGCTTGGTCCAAAATAGGAGTAACTACTGCATTCCATTTGTCCAATATTGTTGAAGGAGGAGTCACTATTTTCAATCGCTTTAAATCGGCAATGGTTACGTGCCCTAAACCTGTAGTTTGTTTATTTCGTGCAATTTCTGCAAAAACAGGTTTTAAATACCTAAGCGTCATAAATACAAAAGAGCGTTCTTGATTGCTATGCGGGAGCACACGAAAAATATGTTGGTTTAGCCAAGCCGCCCCCTGTGACCAAATAAATGTATCAATTGATGTATCGGGATTTCCAGACCATGAAAACAATATGTCTTCATAATTAATTTTGTATTTGTCTGGCATATTTACAGATGAATAACGAGTTTGCGTTGTTACTCCAGACTTTAACTCTGCTATTTTAATAATTGGTAATCCTCGCCGCTCATCATTAGGTTCAAATGATCGATAAGATGCTCCATTGATATAGGTAGCAATGTCGTAAACAGCCTTTTCGCCCCATCCTTTTGGCACCAATCCCAAATCAGTCTCCTCAAAACCATCAGGAAAAAGCGCTGCTGTTTCTGCATCCATTCCTTCAGGTTCACGGCCTTCTGCTTTTGCGTGTACGGGGTCGAAATCGATAAACCAGGATTTGAAAAGGGCTTGGGCGATGGATTCGAGGGTGGTATTAGTTTGCTTAAGTAATTCTATTCGGAGATCAAATATTCTTAAAATATTTGCAATTTTTTTTTGTTCTTTAATGCTTGGCACTTTAACAAGCATAGCGTGCGCATGATCACGGTTCAAACCAGGTACTGCGCTATCTGAATTCATGGCGGAAAAATCTAAATTTTTTAATAAATAGTATGTAAAATATAGATCACGTTTTTGAGGATCGTCTAATATATAAAATGCTGTATCAATCGCCCAGAAAGGCTCATCACATAAAGTAGTATTACCTACTGTACCTTTACGTCCAATAATTATTCCTGAAGAATCTACAAGTGCCTTATTGTGAAATCCAGTAATTCCCGCTGAGCTAACAACGGGTATATTTCCTTTTTTTCTCTCGGGTTGAGTTAATGCCTTTCCATAATAAAATGGACAAAACTCACCTATAGTCAAAGTGCGCCACTCATTCACAGTGAAGCCTTTCTGGCTCTTTATTTGCAGTTCGATATTAATCATTACATACATCCCCACCAAATTCAGCTTCAATCTCTTCTACAGTAGGTAAGCTAGATTTAAGCTCTTCAGGCAACGATTGAGTAATCTGGTACTCAGATACTCCTATGGGCTTGTTAACATCACTAAGGGCATATTCAACGACTAATTTATCATGGCTTTTGCAGAGCGGAAGGCCAATCGTGGGCTCATCACCTTCACGTCGTAATTGAGCATCAACTGCCTTGATGTAAAAATTTAACTTACCCACATGCTCAGGTTCAAAGTCTACATTCTTTAATTCGACGACCAAGTAACAGTGAAGCCTTGTATGATAGAACAGTAAATCTATAAAGAATTCACGCTCACCAACCTGAAGAGGTACTTGCCTGCCAATGTAGGCAAAACCTGCGCCGAGCTCTAAAAGAAATTGGGTTATGTGCTCAATCAAGCCTTGCTCTAAATCTCTTTCATCATAGCCTTTGGTTAGACGTAAGAAATCAAAGACGTAAGGGTCTTTCAAGGTTTGATGCGCTAAATCAGACTGAGGGGATGGGAGCGCTTTGGTGAAGTTAGATAGTGCTTTACCTTCACGTTGCCAGAGGTTACTTTCAATTTGATGCGTTAAAACACTGCGGCTCCAGCCATACTCAATTGTGTTTCTAATGTAATAACGCCCTTCTTCAGCGCTTTTACATTTATTAATAATAACTTGATTATGGCCCCATGGGATTTGCTTTAATTCGGCAACAGCTTGTTGCCAATTTGTAGAGTGCTCAATCCAAAACTGCACCCACTGACGAATAAGCCTAAGATTTCGTTCGGAGAATCCTTTCATATCGGGAAATTCGCTCATCAAATCGTGGCTTAATTGTTTAAGACGCCCTTCACCCCAAGCCGTGATTTTCTGCTTCTCGAGAATATCGGTTCCAAGCTCCCAATAGAACATTAATAGCTGCTGATTAACCGTAACCGCCGCTTTAAGCTGGGCTTGCTTTAGCTTGGACCTTAAATCAGTAATCCACTTTTTGTACTCAACATTATGAGCTATATTTTTCTGTTCATTCATGATTTAAATCTCGAATCCAAGCTTGGCCAAATTGTTACGAATCACGACATCTAATTCGGCTCCTTTTGCCATTTGCTCACCTAATATTTCCGTTAGATGCTGCATTTTCTCCATGAAGCCTTCGTCATCATCCTCAACTGCTTCAGCGCCTACATAACGACCTGGTGTTAATACATGCCCATGTTCTGCAATTTCAGCTAAAGTGACACTACGACAAAATCCTGGAATATCAGCATAATCTGCTTTGGTTTCGCCATCTGCTCGCCATGCGTGCACAACATCAGCAATTTTCTGGATGTCAGTATCGGTGAGTTCAAGCTGTGAACGGCTAATCATCGTTCCCAGCTTACGTGCATCAATAAATAATACTTCGCCCTTACGGATTGATTTTTGTTTGATTAGGAACCATAAACAGGCTGGAATCTGAGTGTTAAAAAACAACTGGCCTGGTAAAGCAATCATGCATTCCACGACGTCTGCTTCTATCATTTTACGGCGAATATCACCTTCACTGTTCTGGCTTGAGCTCATAGAGCCATTCGCTAATACGATACCAGCTCGACCATTCGGTTTCAGGTGATACAACATATGCTGTAGCCAAGCATAGTTTGCATTACCTTGTGGAGGTGTTCCGTATACCCAACGCGGGTCACTCTCTAAACTACCATGCCACCAGTCGGAAATATTAAAGGGTGGGTTAGCTAAGACAAAGTCAGCGCGTAAATCGGGATGTTGATTTTTAGTAAAGGAATCGCCAGGCTCTTTGCCAAAGTTAAAATCGATGCCACGAATGGCAAGGTTCATTGCAGCCAGACGCCAGGTAGTTGGATTTGATTCTTGTCCGTAAATAGAGACATCGCCTATCTTGCCTCCATGAGCTTCAATGAATTTTTCAGACTGTACGAACATACCACCCGAACCACAGCATGGGTCATACACTTTGCCTTCGTGGGGTGCCAAAACAGCAACCAATGTTCGTACTACGCTGGCAGGGGTGTAGAACTGCCCACCTTTTTTACCTTCAGCACTGGCAAACTGACCTAGAAAATATTCATACACTTGACCCAGTAAATCCTTTGCATTTTGATTGGCAGCACCAAAGCCAATGGAAGAGATGACATCAACTAATTCACCTAACTTGCCATCGGGTAATTGTGCACGAGCATATCGTTTATCCAATATTCCTTTAAGCTTGGGATTATCTGCTTCTATTAAAGACAGCGCATCATCAATTAACTTGCCAATATCGGCCTGTTTAGCCCGCGCACGAATACTTTCCCAACGAGCTGCTGCTGGAACCCAAAAAGCATTCACTACCTTGTAATAATCGCGGTCTTCTAATTCTTCGGCAAGCATTTCTGAATCCGCATCTGGAAGAAAATACTCATCATTTGATTCCAGGAAGCGCTTGTTTAACTCTTGACGGCGCATTTCAAAGGCATCGGAGATGTACTTTAAAAAGATTAACCCTAGCACTATATGTTTATATTCGGCTGCATCCATATTGGCACGCAGCTTGTCAGCAGTAGACCATAACTTTTTTTGGATATCTTCTAACATAAAAATCTCTATTCTGTTTCGGTAGATTGTTCTGCTGCATTTCCAGATATGACCCATGCGTCAATTTCACTGGGTTTAAAGCGCCATTGTTTACCCACTCGATGCGCTGGGATTTTCCCCTTTTCAAGCCAGCGATAGATGGTTACGGATGAAACATCTAGGTATTCAGCAACACCTTCTACTGAAATCCATTTATCTATTGTTGTCTCCAATATAGAACACTCACCAGTCAAGAAATAATGCCAATGATTATCAAAGATAAAGAAAGAAAGTTCAAGTTATAAGAAAACATATTGTTGATAGATTGGGGCACTTATAATTTTGACTGGCAGGAATATTGAGAAAGTTATATGCCGCCGGATGACCCTACTGGCGGCAAAAACCCGGCTACCCCCACCCACCATCGTTCGGATTTCGAAACTGAATCTCAATCAATGATTGAAAACCTGTAGAACATGTTCAACTTAATAGAAGATGATCGGTATTATTTTTGAGCATCTTATGAGTTTTTGATCACCTTCAACCTATCTTCATCTTCAGTGACATTGTTTAGTAATGTCCAGAGCCATTGCTGATCTTCACTACCAAAATATCCACCTGCTTTGACTGACTGAATCTGCAAATTAGATTTGGCACGCCTCATCGTTGAATGCGATAAGGAAGACCTTCACATGGTAAACGAAATTCCTTTTTTGATCAGTTTCACCATCATAACCACCTATAGCGCAACTACATATCCGTAGTTGCTATGGCATATGCATTGTTGTAGTTGCACTGCGAAATATCAATAGCCCCTAGAGTCTCTTAGTTTGAGATTGTCAGGCCTAAGGTTAAGAAGTTAAAATGAACGTTCTACTCTAACAACGATAATCATATCTGGTTTCTTATCAGCCTTTACCAAATCCCCAGAGATAGTGTTGAGTTTAGTATACCAATGGCCAATATAGCGCACCTCTCTAAAGGTTGAATTAAAATATTGCTTTAAAGGACCTGTGAACGAGTCTCCTACTACCCAAACATACTGATTTGAAAGTGGATGCTGATTGTTCACGATAACAGCTGTTCCAAGTGCTGTTTTCTGCTCATTCGGAATTTTTTCTTCCCTCCACATTGGTGCGTTTTTCCAGACCACATCCCAGTTGTCTTCTGCGTGTAGTGGGAAGTTTTCTAAATGGGCTATTTTGATAAGATCTCCACTGTAAGGTGAACTGTGCTGAAATTCGACTTCTGGCACGGGCAAACCAAGGAGTTTTGCAAAACCTGAATAGGCTAAGAAAGCACCTTTATTATTCCAGTGGGTATCTGTCATCCAATAAAGGATTCCCTCCGTTTTTTTAAGTCGAAGGAAATCATCCGTGGGATTATAAACAATAAGGTTAGGAATATTTTTTAGTGTGTCCAAAAAGAAACTACTGTATTTTTTGGCTGATGGAACGAGCCCATAAGGCAAATATTCGGAGTAAATATTTGATTTGTTTGGGGCCACTATTAAAGAAACTTTTGTGTTAAATTGCGCCCCTGTTTTAGCAATCGTAGAGAAAATTTCCTTAACGGATTCAATTTCGCGCGTATTTGGAACAACATCCAATGTAAGTTTAGCAACGGTGTTGTCAGAAGCATTCCCCAGAAATAACCAATGACCTTTCCCTTTAATCCAACCCAGCGAAGAGTCAAACGTGTATTTAAAACTTTTCCTTTGGATCACCAGTTTCGTGTAAGCATGTGATTGAGAAAAATCAGATTTACTGACGATTAAACCTAAAACTCCCATTACAAAAATTAAACTACAAAGAAGACTCACTTTTAGTGCAACTCTTTGTTGCCCAAAACGAAATGGTTTTTCAATGACTTTGACGGTGAGCCAAGCAAGGACAACGGAAAGAGCGACCATCGCAATACGGATCTTATCCTTAAGGGTTTCATCTCCTATAATTGTTGTAAAAGACAGCAACGGCCAGTGCCACAAATACAGAGGAAAGCTAATTATACCAAACCAAACGACAACCTTATTGGATAAAATTACGCGATTTACCCACGCCTTAGGCCCCGAAAAAATAAGAACAGCTGCCCCTAGCACTGGAATAAGGGCCCATATACCTGGAAAACCAATATCTTTATTAATTTGCCAAAAACCGTAAATAAGTAATGACAATCCAAACAGAGATGTAATATTCACCCATATTTGACGGCTCTTTGCATGTTCAGTACTAAAAATAGTATCATCTAAAAACTTACCAACTTTGTCGAAGCGAACACTAGAAACATTGAGTTCATAAAGCGTTAACCATGCAAGAATACTCCCCAGCATTAACTCCCAAAAACGTGTTACTGGCGAATAAAAAGCAGCTACGCTATCGATCTTGGTTTGGTATATGCTTATACAAAAAGATATTAAAGCAGCCGTCACTCCTAAGCTTAATAAATTGAAGCGTTTTTTGTATGCAAAATATAATAATAGCGGCCAAATAATGTAAAATTGTTCCTCAATACCCAAACTCCATAAATGTAGAAGTGGCTTCATATCAGCCGCAATATCAAAGTAGCCTGACTCATTCCATAGCACTAAGTTAGATACAAATACCGCACCACCTGCAATATGTTTTCCTAATTGATTGAGCTCATCTGGCAGTAAAACAAACCACCCAAATGCAAAACATGAAACTAGTACAATGATTAATGCCGGGAATATACGTTTAATACGTCTTGTATAAAATTCAGTGAAACTAAAAGTGCCTTTGTCTAAGTTCTCAAAAATAATGGTTGATATTAAATAACCTGATATAACAAAAAATACGTCTACACCGATAAATCCGCCTTTCATCCAATCAGGAAATGCGTGAAAAGCAACCACTGCTAAGACAGCAACAGCACGTAAACCGTCGATGTCTGGACGATATTTAGGGCGAGATAATGGGGGAATGTGATTCACTACCATAACTTTTTCACGGTTTGAGCTTATGATTATTAATAATTTTGAACAAGTCAAGCGCCTAAAATTCGTTAGCCCAAATAGGCTATCTAAGAAATTCATCGAGCTTGGCACCGTGATACATTGCAGCTTGCTTGTAAAAATATTAATGAGATAAAGTAGCGCACAAGAAGCTAAAGCTTAAGGCGTAGCATTGACTATATTTATGTCTGTAAATAGAGAAAAATGAGATCATCATGAGACTGAATTAACAATAAACAGCAAGAGGTCCTTTTCGTCAGGATCTCGGCCGAACCTAACATTTGCGAGAGCGTTGCAGATGACGGTAGACGTGCGTTAAGAACTAATCTATGTTCTCGATATCAGCATACTCCCTTCTAATTAAGAACACGTACTATGGACGGGTTGTTTTTAAACGAAAGTATGTCTATATTTATGTCACAGAGAGCCAATCCTGAATTTTTAGCAAACACCAACCGAGTAATCATCAATGCAGCAGTACGCTTCACAAAAGAATAGTAGGAAATGGGTTATCTTTTTACTTGGTGGAATCGTTAATACGGCTTTTTGTTATGCCTGTTATTTTATTTTTTTGAAGATGTTGTCTTATCAAACAGCATATTTTTTATCTTATTTTATCGGACTTATTTTTTCTTACTATTACAATTGCCTGGTAGTTTTTAAATCAACGCTCTCGCTTCAAAAGTTTTTATCGTACCCGGTGGTATATATTCTTCAATATTCCATTTCGGCACTCGTGCTTACCTTCATGGTTAGCGTCATGAAGATCAGTGAAACCTATGCGCCACTTTTAGTCTCTGTTATTTTGGCGCCTCTCAGTTACGCTATGAATGAATTTGCACTTTCTAGAACAAAAAAAAGCCAAAGCAAGGCATACTAACCGATTTCTTGTTCTGGTAAATCAACCGGCTTATATTTTCAAAAGCGAACGTATTAGAAGCCTCGTACTGCACAATTTCTTTACACAACACGAGGCTTTATTGTCGCTAGCCTAGCTTTATTTTGACATCATCATCTTTAGGGGAAATCGCTTCTTCCTTTATTACTAATTTTTCAGCGTTTGCAGCCACATATTTCGTTAGCTCACTCAGAGTGTTCTTAAGATGTTCTTCTCGAGCAGACACACCTTTCATACGATTATCGGCTGTGATGTTATTACAAACCAAGAAATTTGTACCCTGCTTCTTTAATTGAATACCCGGCGTTGATGGGCCAGTATTAATACCAACTGTTTCTTTATTAACTTTGAAACCTTGAAGTGAACCATTCAATGAAACTGTTTGTTTTAAAGGGCATGATTCAAACCAGTCGCTTAAAGATGGAGTGGGTGTGATAATAAAATGCGTGCCTTCAGCTTGAGAGAATCGTAGGTCACTCTTACAAACGAACAAATCATTATTTTCGGAGAAAGGGATTCGCTGCTCAGAAATATCTTTTTTTTGAATTAACAATTTGTCAGTGAGGTCATCTGCAAGTTGTTCTAGCAATTCCGCATAAGGATCTTCAGCGCCAATATATTTTGTTGCCCACTTTTGAAATTCATAATAATTTCTAGCCGCAGGGTAAGAACTTAAGACGTATTCTACCCCCTCTTCCCGGGAGCAATCACTAACTCTTCTTGCAAAGCCAACACGATAATTTAAGTAATCTTTTTGATAGTCCAAAAGTTCTGTGTCATCATGCATGATCATATAATCAAAATCCACCGGAATAATCTCTCCCGTCTCCAATTTAAGGAAATTATCTTTATTTGGATCAAGCATGGTAAACTTCACCCCATTTCTAGTAAGAGTCCTCAAGGGAGAAGTATCTTTATTAATCAATGTCTCTTCTTCCTCTGGTGAAAGTGTGTCGCCTTCAAAAAATTCCATCACCAACCCTTCACCATTTTCAAGAAGACAGGCTGTTTCGGCCCCAAAAAAGGCATTGATTGTCCGAAGGTTATTCTGAATCAGATCGTCACGATTAATATGAGATTTATTAAGCGTTTTTACGACCACTTTTAAATTAGGCTTTGATGTATGCTGCCATAAGGTAACCTTATTAGTATGATGGGCGCGCGTTTTAAAATCCTTAACCGGCACATAATCTTTTAAACTAAACGTATTATTTTTCATTAGAATCCCTATTATTATTTTTTAATCATCACAAGTTAAAACACATTTCATCCGAACGCACGAAACCGTCTTGCACTTCAGAAATTAGGCATGATTATGAATAAAAGTGCATTTTCGCCCCAAGACTACCACCAGGTTGGGCAGATGACAAGTACGGCTTAATACTAATGATTTCAAACAGATAATGCGAAATTTTAGGTAAACAAAGAGGTGTTTTTCTTACAATATGAAGTAATGGAGGTACAAATTAAAATTTAAAATCAAGTCAGGTAAACACATGGCAGTAGAGCAAGGAAATATACCACGGTACCTTGCTCTTCCCAGTCGCTTAGTCCTCTTTTTTCTCTGGATCGTCCGGAGGTACTTCCCCGGGATCAGGTTCGTACAAATCAGGCAATTGCGGATCCTCCATCGGAGGAACCTGAGGCTTAGGATCACCGATTGTTCTACCCATCATACCTCCTGTAGGTTACGCTCTCTATGATTCATTGAAGTTAATTTAAAAACAACCACCGGAAAGCCTTCTCGGCTTTCCGAAAGTTTTTTTAAGCAGGTTTATTCGCCTGTATAAAATCCGGTTATCACAGCAATAAATTGTGGTTCAGAAAAATTAGGCCAGTGTTCTTTATCAAAACCAGGCGCATCTTTGAGTCGTTGTTTATCAACGTTGAGTAAGAAATAATCTTTTTCCTGATTATAAAGAAACAAATTCCACGGGACGGCAAAAAACTTGTTGCCAATGCCCAGAAACCCACCAAAATCGAGCACTAAGTAACTGATTCTACCTGTCTGTTTATCAATAACGATTTCAGCAATCTCACCTAATTTTTGATTATCTGCATTAAAAACTTTAGCGCCAATAATCTCCCCTGATTTTACAATGCCACGATTTTCCATGAGCGGTCTCCTGCATTTGTTGGTTTTCCTTAAGTAATGCCTAAGAGCATAGCCCTAAAAAAAGCAGAAGGCAAACTGACAGGGTAATCCCTATTAAAATAATCATTTGATATTAATAAATTTTTTCTGGCTATGACTGCCTTGTACTCAAGCAGCAGCCTTCTTAAGCCGAAGATTCAGAGCATCTCTCAGTTAATATTTAGTTATACAGAATAAATTAGACTTTTCAGAGACGATATGTTTATCTTTGATTTATTTGATATAAATTTAATTAGAAGGCAGATTTAACCTGTGAATACTATGAAGCCTCTCGTCGCAATTACTTAAGTAATTGCGACTTTTAGCCGAATAACTTTACGACACAAAACAACACAAACTTAGTCGAAGTTAGTTTTAAGTCTAAATTACAATGAAGAGGGGTGATTTTTTAAATTATCCCTATCTACCTTTCGGCAGCCCATTCCACAACATGCACCCATACAACTTGCAAGCGCACCCAGAAAGAAGAAGAGAAAAAGAATCCACCCGTTCCATGCTAAATGTTTTGGATGGGCGTGCACGATTTTCTCTGGCGAAGGTAACGCTTGCTGCTGCGATACCTCTGCTGCATTTACATCTGCTGCAGTGACCGTTACAGGCGCTAAATTTTCTTCATAGAAGGTGATGTATCGAGTAACAGGTAAAATTAAAGCGGCGCTTAGCATGATCGCCAAACTCCAGGTAAGAAACCCGTATATCACCCCGCCATGGCAATAACAGTGATAAAAGCGACCTAAATAACCAGCGACAAAACCAGCCACACCCATTGCTACGATGCTGCCGATGAGTAATCCTAAGACACCGCCAATAGCCACGACCATAGAGCCGTTTACTGACGTATAGGCACTCAAACCGATAGCCATACTAAAAATGTTAAGAAGAAACCCTAGCCCCATGCCGACAAGTGCACCGGCAAAAATAGCGGCCCAATTTAGATGCGTAGACGTTAGCTTACAACAGTTTTGATTGTCCATAATCATGATCGTATCCTTTTAAATATGAGATATTAACCAAATTACTATTAAAATACTCAACGGCACACCTAACAACCATCCAAGAATATACCTCATGTTCTCCTCCTAGAATTCTTCTCGATTGACTTTAAAATTTACTTAGTGAGCAACTAAGCACGTTTAAGAAACTTTGAAAATAATATGCCCCACATCTCTTAGACATGACTTGCGATTTATTCACTGTGACTTTGAAAAAAACCAGCAAAACGCAGCCACCTTAGCAAATTTTTTTTATTTTGTGCATTCTCCTACATTTTTCTCCTTTGATTATCATACTTGACAGATCGTCTCAAGAACAGTCTATGAGGAAATAAAACGTAAACAGCCTTCCATCAATTTAACGAAGGCTTGCTTTCAGACTGGCTATACTTTTGTTGAAATAGCATTGCTCTCAACTATACTGATGAATAGTGTTTTAATATTTAAGGAGCAGAAATGAACGCACTTAAAGGTCTTAAAATTGCTATTTTAGTTGCCGACGGATTCGAACAAGTAGAAATGGTCAAACCAAGAAATGCCTTACAAGACCAAGGTGCAGCAACCACACTTATCTCATTAAAACCCAAAGTCCAGGGTCATCATCATGCCGACAAAGGTGATACATTTTCAGTTGATCTACTTTTAGATCGAGCCGATCCGACCCACTTTGATGCTCTACTATTACCTGGCGGCGTATTAAATCCTGATACCTTACGTATGGAAACAAAAGCAATCGATTTTATTAAAAAAATCCACCAGCAAAAAAAACCTATTGCTGCCATCTGCCATGGCCCTTGGCTACTAATCAACGCAGGTATCGCAAAGAACCATCACGTCACTTCATGGCCGTCTGTCAAAACTGACCTCATCAATGCAGGGGCTTTGTGGGAAGACAAAGCCGTTGTCAAAGATGGGCTATTAATCACCAGTAGAAATCCTCATGATATCCCAGCCTTTAATAAAGCCATCATTGAGCTACTACTCAACACTTATAAAAACAAAATCGACGCAACCTAATAGATCAAAAACGAATGAAATAAAATCTTTCACCCTGGTTTTGCCAAAGGCAGTTGAATATTTACCTCTAATCCACCGTCTTTGTGATTTGCAATGCTAATTGTTCCATGGTGCATTTCTATAATTTCTTTCGCAATGGTTAAACCCAGCCCTGTTCCGCCCGTTTTTCGAGAACGGGATTGTTCTGTACGATAAAAGGGATTAAAGATCCTTTCTAATTCATCCTCAGGCACGCCTGGGCCCTGATCACTGATTGTCAAATAAATCGTTTTTTTTATTTCCTTTAGTGTGATAACAGCGTAACCACCATGGTAAATTGCGTTATTAACAATGTTAACAATGGCACGCTTTAAAAGATTCACCGCCCCTATATAGACCAATTTTTGAATAGGGGTAGAAAAAAAGACCGTCTGCCCTGCGTCTTGGGTATCTTCTTTTAAAGAGCTTAGCAACGCTATAAGATCAAACCGTTGGGGCTGCTCTGTATGGTGGATATCTTTGAAATAATTGAGGGTATCTCGAATCATCATTTCCATTTCATGGATGTCGTTCATGATTTTTACTGAATTTTTATTTTCGACTAAATTTTCAGCACGTAACTTTAATCGCGTCAAAGGCGTACGCAAGTCATGAGAGATTGCAGCGACTACTTGTGTACGGTTCCATAACAATTTATGGACTTTCTTTTGTAATCGGTTAATTTTTTTTAAAATATTTTTTTGATCAATATTGCCTGTTAAAGGAATAGGCATCCAATTTTCTTGTAGCTCATTGTCTTCTAGGCTTTGGATAATCGTCTCAATCGGCTGACTTAAGTTTTTGATCAACAAGAAACTCACAATGACATAAATAACTAAAATTAAAACTGCCAGACCTATAAATAGACGAGGTTTAAAATCGAGCAACGGAGAAATTTTTACGTTCAGCCAAGTATCTTTATTGATAAAGACAGAAATTTCTAAACGCTGATTCTGCTTGAATAAATCAAAGACAAGCATAGGATTTATTACAAGAAAAGCATGTGAACCATACATTGGATCCGTAGAGAGGCTAATAGTTGCAGGTAACGAAAATTTTTGCAGAATATGAGGCCATTCTTCTTTGGAATGTTTTTGCAGCTTGCTCACAAGCATCACCACGTTCCTTACCGTATTCGGTGGAATAGGAATATTTCTATTTTTAAGATAATAACTATGAACCTGGAGGGCAGCTGCCATCATTAAGAGATTCAATGAAAGGAAGGCAAGATAAACTTTCCAGGCCGTTTTAGTGAGCTTAATCATAGTGTCGTTATCTTTGTTTGTAATTGATAACCCCCTCCACGTACCGTTAAGAGAATCTGTGGATTCTTCGGATCATCTTCGATCTTTTTGCGCACACGACCAATTAAAACATCAATTGTTCTATCTTGAGCATCGAATGACTTATCATAAATCATATCCATCAGTTGGTCTCGGCTCAAAATCCGACCGGGATGCTCTATAAAAACAAGTAATAATTCATATTCACGGCGACTTAACGGCATTGCAACCGCATCTAATCCAATCAACGAATGCGTTTCCCTGTCTAATATCCATTGTCCAAATTGAATTTTATTTAAAAAAGCAAGATGCTTGTGCTTTAACTCTCCTTGGCTTCTTCGCAATTGTGCATTAATCCTTGCCAAAAGTTCACGCGAGCTAAAGGGCTTAGGAACATAGTCGTCGGCACCTAGTTCAAGGCCAGCTACCCGATCTGCTGTGCTATCTGCAGCACTGAGCATGATAATGGGAGTATTGTGCGCCTCTCGAATGATTTTACACACAGACAAACCTGTTATTCCCGGCAACATGGTATCAAGGATGATCAAATCAAAATTATTGTCTCTTAATAGGGTATTAATCGTTAAACCGTTATAAGCACAGGTTGTACGAAAACCATTTTTTGTTAAATAGTCATCGATAAGCTCAGTAATCTCTCGATCATCATCAATGATTAAAATATGTTTTTTCTTAATGCTCATTAATAGGTAAACTAGACAATTAATGGAATAGTATATATGTTTTGCAGACAATATTTGCCATTGTAACACCTTTGTTACAACAAAGTGACCTTTTGTTATTCTCTTATTACATTCTTAAGATAACATGGCTAATGTACGTTTTACTTAGGAGAAATCATTATGCGTATAAAAAACTATTGCTTGATGGGAACATTGGCAATTTCAATGGGCCTATCTTCTATTGTTGCCGCTAACACTCTAGAAAATAATAATTTACATCAACATTCAGAGCCGCAACGTCTAGAGCATCAGCACCAACATCAACATCGGCATTCAAATGAAGAACACCACCATGAGCATTTCAACCCTGCGCAGCATAATTGCCATCCGCCCCTCCCACCTTTTTTCAAAACAGTCCCTCAAGAGCAGCGGAGCGCATTTAAATCATTTATGCAAGCTTCACGGCAACAAATGCTTCCCCTGATGAAAGAAAAGCATGCTTTAAAAATGCAACTGCGTGGCTTATTAGCAACACCAGGAGTGCAGTGGAGTGACATCTCTAGAGTAGTGGATAAAATAAACACCAACCATGCGCAAACAACGACTTTATTTGCGAAACAACAGCTTGATCTTGTTCGTAGGTTTGGTGTTCTCTTACCACCACCCCCGCCTTATACTTCTTTACCCGCTTTTGCTGGCTGGTAACAAAATGTTAGTAGCGTTAGGCTGGGCTAGAGGTTTAGCCTAACGTTTATTGCATATGTATTACTCAATATAAGTAACACTAGACACCCAGAAAAACAGATAAAACAGCGTCCAATCTCACTGTATGTTATAGAAGTGCGACGTTGTTTCCCTCAACAAGTTCTATCCCTCGATTCAGTCTAACCGTTTCTGCTTGAGCGAGAGAAGCGGACTGCTTGCGATGAAACATCGGGAAGAAAGTGCCGATATATCCATTTGAAGAGTATCGTTGCGCTAGTAACGCTGGAGCTACCGTAAGACCTGCAATGATTCCAGCGATGGCTTTTAGCCCAACAAGGATTGCATGAAACAGAGGTTGCAATATCACCGATACTTTTTTTATAGAGAGTTTAGCAAGCTTACGGTTTGCCTTTTGTATTGCGTTAAAACAGATATGTTTAAAATGATCAAATCTATTTTGCGACGTCGGCCGCTCAAAAAAGTGGTCGCGTGCCTTTTCTAAGGAACCACTGAATAATTCATTAACATACGCAACATCTGCCAATTGAGCAGGAGCAGTCGAATGTATCAATGAGGATTTAGCTGGAAATGTAAAACCACCGTTTTGTTTTTCTTTATCAACCCATTCGTTCGACTTGCTTTGAATCTTGTTAAGTAGGTGATTAAATTTTCGCTCCTCTTTTGAAAGTGCCAATAGTTTTTCAAATTTTTTTTCAACGCGGGGCAACATCTGTTGGATAGACACTGGATCAAAATGCAGCGATAAATGGCTATTAAGTCTGGTTGTTAAGCGATCAACTAGCTTGGACAATGTGTCATCAGCAATTTTGTATAGTCTCAGTTTTTTTCTTAACAGTAATAGCGATTCTAGATTAAACCCCGATAAATCACCGGCAGCAATAGAAAGAGATGACGCATTAATCGCTTTTTCAATATCCTGATCTCGCATCACCACCGCATAAAGGGTGGTGAAACGATTATAGTACCTATGCTCTGAATCGCATGCGCTTGCAGGAAATTTATCTTCAATTGCGCTCACTATTTTCGTAAACGCTGCTAATTCAGCATCACTGATGATGGGCTTTCTATAAAGATCAAACTCAACACTTTTCAGTCCGTACTGGCAGATTGAACGTTTGTTATCATCTGCAAAGTTGCGGTTACTCTTTTGTCCTTCTAAAAATATACATTTGAGTGGCTTACCTTGCAAATCAGGCAAAGCTCCCGCCGCCTCAAGAATCATATACTCGATAATGTCTGAGCATCGCAGCTGCTCATTATCAAAATCAAAACCTTCACCATTTAACTTGTCAGCAACCTGTTTGTATAACGACATAATATGCTCATGCAGTAGAAAATTAGATTAAATATATCATAATTTAATGAAAATGAATACGGTATTTATATATACTTGCTATCTAGAATTAATTTTATGCATTTGCAATGCATTGGTCTTTGTCAATATCGATACACTGCTTTGAGATTGACAGAACCGTTAGCGCCTTCTGAAATAGTTCAGTGTTATGATTGTAATCTACGATTAAGCGTGCTGACATTAGAGAAGGAGCGCTGATGTTCAACCGAAAAGCCATTCATTTTTGCAACAAGCTCTCTATCAGGTTGCCGATCATTCAAGCTCCTATGGCAGGCGGAATAGTGACGCCAGCATTAATCAGCGAAGTCATCAAAAAAGGCGGTTTAGCTTCCTTGCCTCTTGGTTATTTATCAGTCGAAGAAGCTCGTTCGGCTATTCGTAAAACGGTAGCTCTATCCACATCGAAACAATTTGCAGTCAATATTTTTCTGCCCTCTGCTAAAAAGGACTTTTCAAAACAACAGATGTCCAAAATGCTTACGTACGTCAATCAACAACGTTTAACCCTTGGATTGCCATCTATTACTGAAGTTATCCCACTGGCGGAAGCCAATATCGATGAACTGCTAGAAATGATTATCCATGAGGGCATAGCGATTGTTAGTTTTACGTTCGGAATTTTAAATAACGATCATATGCAAAAACTATTAAAGAAGAATATCTTTATTATGGGTACAGCAACGACGGCACAAGAAGGATTAGCGCTCGAGCAAGCAGGTTGCCACGCGGTCATCGCGCAAGGATATGAAGCAGGCGGGCACCGTGGCGGCGGCTTTTTGGAAGGACATTGCGGTGGATTAGTTGGAACGATAGCACTTGTGCCTCAGATGGTTGATGCCCTTAAGATTCCTGTCATAGCATCCGGTGGGATTATGGATGGGCGTGGTATCGCTGCTGCTTTAATTTTAGGTGCAAGCGCCGTGCAAATGGGGACTGCGTTTTTAATGTGTGAAGAAAGTGCTGCATCGTCACTGCATAAGCAAATGATCTTAAAAAATCCAGCAGAAAGCACCTGTGTCACTACAATTTTCACGGGAAAACCGGTACGTAGCTTTAATAACGCACTTGTTGCGAATACAGAAAAAAATTTTAGCGAACACGAAATACTCCCCTACCCGCTCCAGCATCAGCTCACTAAAGAGTTAAGAAGCACGGCGAACAAATTAGCATGCACGAAATACGTTGGCCTGTGGAGTGGTCAGGGTACTCAGTTAAGTCGATCGATATCCGTTGAGCAGCTCATGACAATGCTTGAAAAAGAAACATTGCTCGCTTTCTCTCGTTAACAATAATGATCGTGAGATTATTGATGCAAACCCAATGAACAGTTATGAGTTGGGGGTAAAATCTCGACCTTTCCTTGTTCATTCGTCAGCAAATAATCGTTTGCACATTGACTAAAGCGATCTAATTCATCGATTAATTGTTTGGTTTTGCTGTCTCTCATACTAGCTGACACATTTTTTGAATGATAATTTGCTAATGTTGTTTTAAACCCACGTAGATCAAAACAGGAATGTTTAAAATAGCCAAGAATTTCTTGGAGCATTTTAATTTTAGCATTTCTATCATTATGGCGATAAAATCCAAATATCCCTTTTAAGTCTGTTTGAATTTTTTGAATATGCACCTCAATCTTCGTACGTATATCATGTAAATCTTGAGGCATCTTTGCTTGAGCTTTGAGAATTTTTTCCTCACGTAACCTAACTGCATCTGCGCCTTCTTGTAACCAAGCGAGATCATTTACCTCTCCAATTTTTTTATTTTCTAAATCAGCAATCAACTTTGCCTCGGCATGCAAAGGAAGACCGTTTTCAGTAATAAAGGCTTGGTTTAATCCATAATGAGCAAAAGAAAAAGTGGCAACGTGCTGATCAATAATATCTTTTTTATAAAATAACGCAGGAAATAATGCATGAATTAACGCGTCTGGGCCAGAGGTATTGACAATACTTCCTTGGCACAACGCTCTACGATGTCGCTTACGTATTTGGGTTAAAAATTCATCGTTATCTTTTATACTAGCAAGGGATTGAAGTTCCTTATACTGATTTTTGGGCAAGAACAACCAGCTTGTCCAGCTTAACTCTTTTTTTAGCTCAGCTCTGTCCTCCTCAGCCTTCTGACGAATGCATTCATCACCAGGGAGGTCAGGCGTATTACCTAAAAAGCCTAGCTCTTTTTTACTATAGATCAGATTACTCTCAGTATAGTCTAACACCGCTTTGCGTACCTCACGCATCGTCTTTCCGCAACTCAAATCTTTCAATGTAAGCAGCGTTTCACCATCTGGCATCTCATTAACCAGGAGGGTTGCCAAAGCGAAAGGGAATGTCTCAAATAGTCTCTGCTGGTAAGAGAGAATGGAATCGGCAATACAATTTTTTTGAGCAGATTGTTTAGAGCAATTATTCTTAAGCGTTTGTTGTATTTTTTCAATTAAAGGAGCAGCAGCTTGGCTGTCAACGACAGCTATTGTATCGTTATTAATACAAACAGCCTCGTAACCGTCAGGCATTATACCGCTTCCTAAATTCATTAGAAGGGGTTGTTCAACTGGTATGATGGAGGGAAAATTTTGCGTGTCCACTTTAACATCAAAATCAGTGTAAGTACCCAATTCATAAACAGGTTTTAGCCAGCGTAAAATATCACTCGCTACGCCCAAGTTCCCTCCTCCTTCTAGATGAAAGATCTCATCCTCGTAAATTTCAATTAATCTTTCTTCTAGAGCGGTTTGGCATTGCGGAATGATGACCTCGGGTACATCTTTATCAGCAATCTGGTAGCGCAGGCAGAAATCTTTTAAAGCCTTTATGGCAGCTGCAGACAATAAGCGACTGTCATATATTAAATTAATTTCATCACTGGGATTCAGCTCTCGCAGTTTAGCCAGACGTATCCGATTCTCCAGATTTAAAAAAGTATGAGGATCTTTACTCAGCCAAATTTTCACATGACGATGAGGGTTAAAATTATAGGCCATACTACCTCCCCTTGCTCTTAATTGAAGCAGCCAAACAATTTTGGGAAAGTTTACCGAATAACCAATCTGAATACATTAGAAATCTTTCCTTTGAAAAATTGTTTTTTCACGCCATTATTATCTAATGTTTTGCTAACTTTAAATGAGATGCAATCTGATGAGTTGTCCGTGCTGTTCTCACAATGATTATTTAACCTGCTGCGAACCTTTTATCACGGGTAAAGAAATTCCAACGCGACCAGAAGCACTCATGCGTTCTCGTTATACCGCTTATACCATGGCGAATGTTGCCTACGTAAAAGCCACGATGAAAGGTGAAGCTCTTGCATGTTTTAACGAAACAGAAGCAAAACGTTGGGCTAAGCGGGTACAATGGCTTAAGCTGCATGTCATTCAATCGAGTCTTGAAAATTCAAACACAGGTTTTGTAGAATTCGAAGCAAATTTTATAGATGGTCGGCGTTTACAATCAATCCACGAAAAGAGTCAATTTACCTACACAGAAGGTCGTTGGTACTATGTCAGCGGTACGCATCTACCCTCAAGCTATCCTGAACGAATAGTCGCTCGGAATGCGCCATGCCCATGTGGTAGCCTGCGAAAATTTAAGAATTGTCATGGAGGTCGTTGTTAGTATTGGATCGATAACTTTTAATAAGATAACGATATTATTATTCTAAGTAATGCTCTCAAAATATCTATCATTCATGTTAAAAATTGCGATTTGTAGACGCATTAGAAATTCTGGATATATCGAAAAATTAGTGGGGCATTTTTGAAAAATGCTGTCGGGGTAACTATCGAGCAAGAGAATCAAAATTTTTATTGTGTGGCTCCCCGGGACGGGCTCGAACCGCCGACCTAATGATTAACAGTCATCCGCTCTACCGACTGAGCTACCGGGGAATGCTTGGAAATGTTAATGTGATTTAAGGTCCAGGTCAAGTATAGAATTGTTTAATTATATAAATTAATAAGACGAGTTACCGTAGCTGTCATCTTTGAGATAATATTTATCTTTTTTTATATAAAGCAAATAAATTGTTTGTTATTAATAGCTTAATTTGCATTAAATGATCAAGTAGAATATAATAAATCCAATTTTTAAATGAACTTTAAATTTAATAACCAATGAATGATCCTTTCTTCCCTTCGCCCGTTTTTCATAAGTACTTATTTAATTTAATCCGTTTACCATTTTTTCTCCTTAGTTTGGTTTTTCCTTTTACATCAATGGCGCTAGACTTGCCTGTGGAAGATTTTCCTTTGGATCAATACCCACAAAAAATTTCCATTTATTTTAATTCTGACGATACATCATACGACAAACCCTTATTAGACTCTTCCTATCAAAATGATCAGATGAAAGAATTTTACCGTCATTATTATGCAAGTGCTGCAAATGGGCTATCTCCCTGGAACCCTCATCTGATCAAATCTACTCTCCCTTATATTAAAGAACAAATGCCAAAGATTTTGGAAACTTTCAATAATGAGAAAGTATCTTTAAAAGATAAGCATTACGGGGAAAATTTTAAACGCAAGAATTGTCGTTGGTGGAAAACAATTACAACCAACGTCAATTTGCAAGCGGTGGACGCTGCCACTTTTAATATTCACAATCGTGCTATCTCAATCGCAAATACCTTCGTACGTGCCTTACCTGATGACGCACCTGATTTTTTTCATCCTAGTCTACCCGGTCAAGGCTTTCCATTTGATAATCTTCAAATGTCGGTGTTATGGGCTGGGACCCCCCTATACGTTATCAGTACGTCTAAAGATAAAGCATGGTCTTTAGTGCTCACCCCTGATAGCTATTACGGATGGGTAAAAAGTAAAGACATAGCTTATGCCTCTTCTTCTTTTATTCGTAACTGGCAGTCGGCAGCACGCCATCGACTGGGTGCTATCACCCAAACAAACACGTCAATTACAACGGATCATGACCAGTTCCAACTGTCAGGATATGTCGGTGCAGTCTTTCCAATTATTCATCAATATAAAAATCACCCCACTGCTTCTATTCTCATTCCTATCAAGGATGAGCAACACCAAGCAAAAATTCAGTACGGCTATCTTCCGACAAAAGCCATTACGTCGATGCCTCTACCGGCTTCCAAAAAAAGCATTGCTCACCTCTTAGATCAATTGAAAGGCAGGCCTTACGGGTGGGGGGGCGCATTTTTCTATAATGATTGCTCTCAAGAAATGAAAAGTTTATTCACGCCATTTGCAATTTGGCTACCCAGAAATTCTGCTCAGCAAGCCAAATTGAATGCCTCCTTTGATATGTCAACTGTTCCGCCAAGCGAACGGTTAAAGAGGTTAAAGGATAGAGGCCACCCGCTAATGACGCTTATTTATATCGGGGGGCACGTCATGCTCTATTTAGGTGAAAAAAAATTACCTGCTGACAATCACACAAAGTTAATGAGCTATCAAAATTTATGGGGCATTTCGTCTTTAAACCAAGACAAGCGCTATGTCATCGGGCAATCTGTCTTTTTCCCGCTCGTACAACAATATCCTGAGTTTCCTGACGGCTTCTCACAAATCAATAAATCGACTTTTAAATTAATTTATTTAGATGAATTAAAAATCAATACACAATCTCCTCAAAGCTACTCGCAGGAAATTTTCGGAAGTGCATCGTCTCCGGTTTCTTAGAGCAGATGGTATAAGCAGACTGGGAAAATTAAGAAACTTGATCAAACAAAGCCTGAACTAAGAAGCAAGGTAATTATAAAGAGCATGTGCCCTGAAGAGTCACTTGCCTTGCTTCTTCTGCTAAGATTAACTGTTCTGTGAGACTTTCATCAAAGAATAGCTTGATTCATTTCACTTGAGGCTACACTGCTTACCCCATGCCTCATCAAAACAGATGGTATCAATCTTATGACGTCCACCGTACGGTTTATCTTGCCCTTTACGTTTGCCAATCGCTAATAAGGCAACGACACGCACGTTTTCTGGAATATCTAACAAGGCTTTGACCTTATCTTCGAAAAAACCTTCCATTGGTGCTGTATCATAACCCAATGTTTCCGCACGCCACATCATCGTAGTAAAGGCGATCATCACATGACGATTGACCCAAACCGCGTAATCAGGAGACAGCCCCATTGCATTTCCAGCCGGGCCACTAAATACTTGCGTTACGCTTTTCTTAACGATTTGATTCTGTTCTCTACTAAAACCATATTTCTCAGATTCCGTTAACACAGCATCTAAATTTTTTTCACCTTTCGCATCTAGGTCACCACAAAAAACCACTACTGCACTGGCTTGCTCAACTTTTGGCTGATTCATCGCTGCTTCACGCAAACGTTTTTTTTGTTCAGGGCTGCGTACTACGATAAAACGCCATGGTTGTAAATTATAACCGCTGGGTGCCGCCATCCCTGCTTCCAATATTGAGGCCAGTATTTGATCAGGTATAGGTGAGCCATCAAAGCTTGAGGTTGCACGACGCTCCTTAAGCGCTTCACTTAATGATCGTTCTTGTTGAGTTGACGATAAATGGCCATCTTCCATACACATCTCTCCTTGATGAGGGTTTTCTTTAAGCTTATCGTTAGAATTTAAATTTCGCTACTCATCGCTACTAAAGCAATTGGTCAGTTCATAGTATAATATGACATTCTTTTTTTTAGACCGCCTCCATGTTTCAAGATTACATCAAGATTGCAACACAGCAGCTTTTACCTAAACGAATTCTCACATCCTTCGCAGGCTTAATGGCTAACGCTAAGATACCAGCGGTAAAAAATTTTTTAATTCGCCGTTTTATTGAGGTATATCAAGTCAATATGCAGGAAGCTCAATTTGAAACCTCTGAAGAATACGCATGCTTCAACGATTTTTTTATTCGACAGTTAAAACCATCATGTAGACCTCTTGGTGGTTCAGGAATTCTTTCTCCTGTTGATGGATTTATTAGTGAATTCGGAACGATCGAAAAGGGCATGTTGCTACAAGCAAAAGGTCGTCATTATAGTGTCAGTGAACTTTTAAATGACCATTCAAACGAGGTAAATGCCTTTGAAGGCGGGCAATTTGCAACCTTATATTTATCGCCCAAAGATTATCACCGGATCCACATGCCTCTGGATGCTCGCTTAAAGTATGCTGTCTATGTTCCTGGTAAATTATTTTCTGTCCAACCCTCGTGTGCACGTCTCATTCCACGTTTGTTTAACCGTAATGAGCGACTGGTGCTATTCTTTGAAACAAAGATAGGATTAATGGCAATGGTACTTGTCGGCGCTACCATCGTTGGTTCAATCGCAACGAAATGGCATGGTGAGCTCCCTCGTAAACGCCATACCTATGTTTTAAAAGACGTCTTCTCAAACCTTGAGATCAAGCAGGGAGAAGAAATGGGCTATTTTAAACTGGGATCTACTGTTATTTTATTATTTTCGGCTGAAACACCGATTGAATGGTTAGGGCACTTAAACGCAGGAACACCACTGCGCTATGGCGAAAACCTCGCCAATCTTTAGCACAGTGATTAAAGAGAGTTAAAAAAATTACTGTAGATTTTTACGTAATTTTTTAATGGTGCGAATTTGCGCGACGGCTCGCGCTAATTCTGCTGCTGCTTTTGAATAGTCGATATCACCTTGTTTATGTGACAACGCTTCTTCAGCACGCGCTTTTGCTGCAAGGGCAGCAGCTTCATCAAGTGCGTCGGCTCTTTCTACCGTATCCGCTAAAACCGTAGCGTGGAAGGATTGTACTTCTAAGATACCGCCCGACACATAATAAATCGTTTCTTCGCCATTCATTGGCTTTATGCGGATTTCGCCCGGTTTAAGCAATGTGAGCAAAGGTGCATGGCCGGGAACAATGCCAAGCTCTCCCAGTTCGCCTGTCGCCACAAAAGATTCCACAACACCAGAAAAAATTTCTGCTTCAGCACTAACAATATCGAGATGCATTGTAATAGCCATACCAGCTTGCCTCATAACATTTTGGCTTTAGCAACAGCTTCTTCGATGCTGCCGACCATGTAGAACGCTTGCTCAGGAAGACTATCATATTCCCCTGCAAGAATACCTTGGAACCCTTTAATCGTTTCTTGTAACGGTACGTACTTACCAGGTGCACCTGTAAATACTTCTGCAACGAAGAACGGCTGAGAAAGGAATCGCTGAATTTTTCGCGCACGAGAAACAATACGTTTATCTTCCTCAGAAAGCTCATCCATACCAAGAATAGCAATAATATCTTTTAACTCTTTATAACGTTGCAAAGTTTGCTGTACGCGTCTCGCGGTATCGTAATGGAGTTGACCGACGATCAAAGGATCTAATTGTCGTGATGTAGAGTCTAAAGGATCCACCGCAGGATAAATACCTAACTCAGCAATTTGACGTGATAATACAACCGTTGCATCTAAGTGAGCAAAGGTCGTTGCAGGTGAAGGATCGGTTAAGTCATCCGCAGGTACATATACTGCCTGAATAGACGTAATAGAACCTAATTTTGTCGAAGTAATACGTTCTTGGAGCATACCCATTTCTTCTGCAAGCGTCGGCTGATAACCTACTGCTGAAGGCATACGACCTAATAAAGCAGAAACTTCTACCCCTGCAAGGGTATAACGATAAATATTATCGATAAACAATAGAACATCACGGCCTTCATCTCGGAATTTTTCAGCCATTGTCAGACCGGTTAAAGCGACCCTTAAACGGTTACCTGGAGGTTCATTCATCTGCCCATAAACCAAGGAAACTTTATCTAAAACTTGAGATTCCTTCATTTCATGGTAAAAGTCGTTCCCTTCTCGGGTACGTTCGCCCACACCCGCAAAAACGGAGTAGCCACTGTGTTCGATCGCAATATTACGTATCAATTCCATCATATTAACGGTCTTACCTACGCCAGCACCGCCAAATAATCCGACTTTACCGCCTTTTGCGAAGGGACAAAGTAAGTCGATGACCTTAATACCGGTTTCCAGTAGTTCTTGGCTGCCTGCTTGATCTTCATAGCGAGGGGCTTGTCGATGGATAGACCAGTGATCGTCGGCATCAATAGGTCCTGCGTTATCAACAGGTTTACCTAGAACGTCCATAATACGTCCTAACGTCTTTTTGCCGACAGGAACTTGGATAGGCTTACCTGTGTTTTCGGCTTTAATGCCTCGTCTTAAACCGTCGGTGCTTCCCATAGCGATTGTACGCACGATACCATCGCCTAACTGTTGCTGCACTTCAAAGACTAATTCACCATCTATCAATTTTAGAGCATCGTTTACTTTGGGCACATTATCGCGAGGGAACTCGACATCTACCACGGCTCCAATCACTTCAACAACCGTTCCAATATTCATTTTATCTAGCCTCATTTTGACATCTATTTATCGCTAACGTTGCCTACGCAGCTGTTCCGCCTACAATTTCAGCTAGTTCTTGTGTAATGGCAGCTTGGCGCGCCTTATTATAAGCCAACTGAAATTCTTTGATTAACTCACCTGCATTATCCGTTGCATTTTTCATTGCAAGCATTTTCGCTGCCTGCTCGCAGGCAATGTTCTCAACAACACCTTGATAAACCTGCAACTCTATATAGCGTTCAAATAAATCATCTAATAACTCTTTAGAATCCGGTTCGTAAATATAATCCCATCGATGGCCTAATGATTCTGCGTCTTCGGCATTTAACGGTAAAGGTAAGAGTTGCTTAACAACAGGCTTTTGAGTCATTGTTGAAACAAACTCGTTATATACTAACTGCAGTTGATCAATTTTCCCTGCATAAAAAGCATCTAGCATCACTTTGACGCTACCTACTAAATTTTGAACACTAGGTGTATCGCCAATTTGATCCACAGTCGCGAGGATATTCCCTCCTACTCGCTTAAAAAAAGCTTGCCCTTTTCGCCCAATGACACAAATATCAATCGCTTTACCTTCTTGTTGCCATTGGCGCATTGTCTTTAAAGTTTCTCTTAACAAATTTGCGTTCAATCCACCGCATAAACCTCTATCCGTTGTAACCACGATAATACCTACACGACTCACCGGCCGATGCGTAATAAACGGATGATGGTATTCTGAATTTGAACGCGCAACGTGTCTCACAACGTTGTAAATCTTAGATGCATACGGACGAGAGGCATGCATGCGCTCTTGTGTTTTACGCATTTTACTGGCGGCAACCATTTCCATTGCACGTGTAATTTTTTGCGTTTTTTTAATGCTCGCAATTTTCGAGCGAATCTCTTTTGCCCCTGCCATATGTTGTTACCTCATAAGTTCCTGGTGCTTCCTGGTATTTAGAATTACCAGCTTCCCATCAACTTAAAATCTTCGACGGCTAATTTTAATTGCGACTCGATGTCCGCATTATAAGCACCGCTCTCATTGATATTTGCCAACAATGCTGCATGCGTTGAGCGCATGTAAGCATGCAAAGCGTTTTCAAATGCAGTCACTTCTGCTACTGGGATATCATCCAAATAGCCTTTCTCAACAATAAAGAGTGAAACAGCCATTTCTGCTACCGATAAAGTCGCATATTGCTTTTGTTTCATTAGCTCTGTGATACGTTGGCCGCGATCTAACTGTTTGCGGGTTGCTTCATCTAAATCAGATGCAAATTGAGAAAATGCTTCTAATTCTCGATATTGAGCTAACGCTAAGCGCGTACCCCCACCGAGCTTTTTCATAATGTTGGTTTGCGCTGCACCACCGACACGAGAAACAGATAAACCTGAGTTGATTGCAGGGCGAACACCAGCATTAAACAAATCGACGTCCAAGAAGATCTGACCGTCTGTAATCGAAATAACGTTTGTTGGAACAAATGCAGAAACGTCGCCGGCTTGCGTCTCAATCACAGGCAATGCAGTCAGTGATCCTGTTTTTTTAGTCACTTTACCATTTGTCAATTTCTCAACTGTTTCTGGGTTAATCCGAGCAGCACGTTCCAATAGACGAGAGTGCAAATAAAAAATGTCCCCAGGGTAGGCTTCCCGACCAGGAGGTCGTTTTAATAATAAAGAAATTTGACGATATGCCCATGCATGCTTGGTTAAGTCATCGTACACGATTAAGGCGTCTTCACCCTGTTCCATGAAAAATTCGCCCATTGCGCAACCTGAATAAGGGGCAATAAATTGCAGCGCCGCTGAGTCGGCTGCGCCTGCGACAACAACAATTGTATGATCCATCGCACCATGTTCTTCTAATTTGCGAACAATAGCAGCAACAGAAGATGCTTTCTGGCCAATTGCTACATACACGCATTTAACGCCTGTATGCTTTTGGTTGATAATTGCATCGATAGCAATCGCAGTTTTACCTGTTTGACGATCACCAATAATTAATTCACGCTGTCCTCTACCAACAGGAATCATCGCATCAACAGATTTTAAACCTGTCTGTACGGGTTGGCTCACTGATTGACGATCGATAACACCTGGGGCTACTTTTTCGATCGGTGAGTATTTCTCGCTCTCAACAGCGCCTTTACCATCAATTGGGTTACCTAAAGCATCAACAACACGACCAAGTAGTCCTCGGCCTACGGGCACTTCGAGAATACGCCCCGTGCATTTCCCTTTCTGTCCCTCTGATAAGTCTGCAGAGTCACCTAAGATAACGACACCAACAGAATCACGCTCTAAGTTAAGCGCCAACCCATAGATACCGCCGGGAAACTCAATCATTTCTCCTTGCATTGCTGCGGCCAACCCATGTAAACGAGCAATACCATCTTTCAAACTGACGATTGTTCCTTCGTCACTGGCCTCTGCTGTCACATTAAATGTTTCAATTTTTTTGCGGATTAGTTCACTAATCTCTGAAGGATTCAATGCAATTTGTTCTGACATGAAATCAATTCCTCTTTATGCGGTTAAACTGACGCTCAATCTTTGTAATTTTCCACGCACTGAGCCATCAATAACAAAATCATTCGCTTGAATAATCATCCCTCCTAAGATGGAAGGATCAACAGTGACCTCAAGTGTAATTTCTCGATCGAGTCGTCGTGCAAGTGCTGTTTTTAAACGAGTTTGCTGCTCTTCAGAAAGCGGAGAAAAACTTTTAACTTTTACTTGCTGCTTTCTTTCATGCGCCGCCCGAGATCCTTCAAACACATCACGAATATCAGAAAGTAGAAACAAGCGCTTATTTTTTACCAGCAAATCAAGTAAGTTTTGAAGCGCGTCCGTTAGAGATGCGCTCTCTGTAAAAAAGGGAAGTGTTGATTTTAATACTTCTAATAAAAATGTCACTTGTTGTGTTGGCGAAACAGCTGGGTTTGTTAAAAACTGTATCGATTGCTTGTCTTCAACAACCAAGGCCACTGCACTTAATATTTGAGACCACTTTTCCAAGTCATTTTGCATTAAAGCATGTTCAAATATAGCATTCGCGTAAGGTCTAGCAAGCGTTTTCATCTCTGACATGGCTAAATCTCTTCAATGAAGGTGTCTAATAGTGCATGATTGGATGCATCATCCACTTCACGATGCAAAATTTTCTTAGTCCCTTCCAACACCAAATCAGCAAGATGATTTTTCAATTCATCCTTAGCACGTTGAATAGCCTGTGCCAATTGCTCTTCTGCAAGTTTTGCTTGTTTTTCTGCAGCTAACTTCGAAGCAACTTTTGCTTCATCGATGAGTTGAGCTCCTCGCAGATTCGCTTTTTCCAAAATTTCAGCCGCTTGCACTTTCGCTTGCTTCAACTCTTCTTTGATACGATGCTGAGCTAATTCTAATTCTTTGCGACCTCGTTCAGCTGCAGCCAGACCATCAGCAATTTTATTTTGGCGTTCTTCCATTGCCTTTGACAAAGGAGGCCAAACGAAGCGCATGGTAAACCATACAAATGCAGCAAAAACGAGCATTTGTACGATTAGTGTCACGTTAATATCCACGTTGATTCCCCCTCAAATTACTGGGACTTCAGGCACCTAAACCGTTTAGAAAAGGATTAGCAAAAGTAAAGTATAAAGCTATCCCGACCCCGATCATGGTTACCGCATCTAATAAACCAGCGACAATAAATAATTTCACCTGCAGCATAGGTACCATTTCTGGTTGACGAGCTGCGCCCTCTAAAAACTTTCCGCCTAATAAACCAAAGCCGATCGCTGTTCCAAGCGCACCTAATCCAATCATGAGTGCAACAGCAATAACTGTCATACCCTGAATATGTGCGATTAAACTTGCAGTTTGCATATAACTCCCCTAATGAATGTTAATAAAATGAACCCGGACGTGTATCAAAAAACCACCTCAAATCACGACTAATGATCTTCGTGCGCCATGCTGAGGTAGACAATTGTTAATACCATGAAAATAAACGCTTGTAATAAAATCACCAAGATATGAAAAATAGACCAAGCAAGTGCTAGTATAAATTGTGTCAAACCTAGGGTAGCTGTGCCTAGTAACGTTGATGTTGCTGCATTCAGTGTAAGCAGTGCAATTAAAATAAAGATTAATTCACCCGCATACAGATTTCCAAAAAGTCGTAGGGCCAAGGAAATAGGTTTTGCAATCAGGCCTACTAATTCAAGAAGAAGATTAAAAGGAATCAATGCAGGATGGTTAAAGGGGTGCAAAGTGAGTTCCTTAATAAAGCCTTTTGTTCCTTTAATTTTAATGCTATAGAAAATGATCAAGAAGAAAACTGTAATTGCTAATGCAAAAGTTAAGTTCAGATCATTTGTGGGGACGACTTTTAAGTAATGAATCCCTGCTGCTTTTGCTGCCCCTGGTAAAACGTCAACCGGTACGATATCCATGAAATTCATCAGGATAACCCAAACGAAAATAGTCAAGGCCAAGGGGCCAATTAACTTGCTCTTGCCGTGGAAGCAATCTTTAACTTGACTATCTGCAAACTCAAGCATCATCTCAGCAAAATTCTGTAGTTTCCCAGGGACACCGGTTGTTACTGCTCTCGTCCCGAAATAAAAGAGTGATAAAATCACAGTCCCAGCGATCAAAGAGAAAAACAGTGTATCCAAATTTAACGTCCAAAAACCGCCACCAGTACCAAACTGCATGGTTTTGAGGTTAAACGACAAATACGTTAAGTGATGTTTAATATATTCAGTGCTGGATACCATGATCGTTACTTCAACTTATTAAAAAATAAAGGAGTAGTCCAATGGGTTAACAAAACCATCCCATAGGTCAAGAAAAATGCTTCTGGTATTATATTCATCAATTTAAACAGCGACACACATAAAACCACTGTTAACAACCATTTCCACATCTCGCCTAGAAAAAGCGCCTGAAACATTTGACGCGCTGCTCTTGCACCTTGGTAACGAAAAAAATACCAAGCAAATAAAGAAGAGGGTAAAAGAGCGACCATGCCTCCTAATAAAGAAGAGATGGATAGTCTCCAATTACCTAATGTCAAAAATAAAACGGCGGCTACAATACTAATAAAAAGTTGCAGCATTGTCAGGCGCTTCAAATTATCATTAATACGTTTCATTTTCAAGCTTCTGTAGGAATCTTTAGGTTATTAAACTAGAACGATGTATCTAAATTTTCGCCCTGACGATTTTTGTTTTTCCATTCAACGTCAATGCTTCCTACAGGTAAATTAGCCAGTTTCGAATCTACAGCGACACGGTTATCAAACACAAAGCAGTGTCCATCCCACAAGGATTCGTCCGCAGGTGTGTTAGCACAGTAATTTAAGATGCCTCCATCAAGTTGGTACACGCGTTCAAAACCTTTTGCTTTTAAGTAGGCAGTTGATTTTTCACAACGTATTCCACCGGTGCAAAACATCGCAATTTTACGGTGTTCTTGGTTTTTAAGGTGTTGTTCAACAAAGCTGGGAAAATCTCGAAAGTTTAAAGTGCTTGGATTAATAGCGTTCTTAAAGGTACCTAATTTAACTTCATAATCGTTACGAACATCAATGACCACAACATCTTCTTCGGAAATGAGTTGATTCCATTCTTTCGGCTTTACATGTTCTCCCGTTTCAACGGAGGGATCAATTCCGGATATACCAAAGGTGACAATTTCTGTGCGCAGCTTTACTTTTGCCTTGTCAAAAGGGTTAAAGTCACAGTGACTTTGTTTGAAAGTAAGGTCCTCTAATCCGGCATATTGCTTTAGATAATTAAAAAACTGTTCACTGTTTGAAGGTTCGGCGCATATGGTTCCATTAATTCCTTCTGAGGCAATGATAATTGTTCCTTTCACCTCATTAACCTTCATTTGCGCAAGCAAGTCAGCCTTTAAAGACTCACTTGCTGCGAAAGATGTAAATTTATAGAAGGCCAGAACCGTATAACTCATTGGGTATCCTCATTGGACTCAGCGCTAATCGATTCTGATTCAATGTCATCAGCAGCTATGTTATCAACAGGAGCTACTATTTCTTTAGGCTCATCTTCTTTAACGACTGGATCTGGAGATGCAGCAACGTTCTCTGGATTCTTTTTCCATTCCAGCTTCACACGACCTTGTTTATCGATACCCGCTACAAATACATCAATCTCTTGCCCTTCCGTTAAAACAGATTCCACTTTTTGTGAGCGATCGCTACAGATTTGAGAGATATGTAGTAAACCATCCTTTCCTGGAAGCAAATTAATAAACGCACCAAAATCTACAATCTTACTCACTTTCCCATGGTATGTTTTGCCCACTTCTACTTCCGCTATCAATGCTTTAATTTGTCGTTGTGCTTCTTCTAAAGCAGCGGCATCGGGGGAAAATAGTTGAACGACACCTGTGTCATCAATATCGATTGAAACGCCAGTACCTTCACTGAGACTTTTAATGGTAGAACCACCTTTACCGATAATCGTGCGAATTTTATCTTCTGCTACTTTCATCGTTGTAATCCGTGGAGCATGTGGGGATAATTCTTGTCTTGGTGTTGCTAAGGCATGTTTCATAATCTCTAAGATATGCATGCGACCATCTAACGCCTGCTCTAGTGCTTGAGAAAGAATTTCCTGAGTAATACCGCCAATTTTTATATCCATTTGTAATGCAGTTACACCTTTTGCTGTACCTGCTACTTTAAAATCCATATCGCCCAAATGATCTTCGTCACCTAAAATATCTGTTAGAACTGCAAACTGATCATTTTCTTTGATCAATCCCATCGCCACCCCAGCTACAGGTGCTTTCAGAGGAACTGCTGCATCCATAAGCGCCAAGCTCGTGCCGCAAACAGTTGCCATTGAGCTGGAGCCATTCGATTCTGTAATTTCTGACACAATACGCAACACGTAAGGAAATTCTTGTGCCGTGGGTAGAACCGGTAAAATGGCCCTTTTTGCTAATCGTCCGTGGCCTATTTCTCGACGTTTAGGACTGCCCATCATACCCACCTCTCCAACGCTGTAGGGGGGAAAATTATAATGGAGCATGAAACGATCTTTGCTTTCGCCTGTTAGATAATCCAAGAGTTGTGCGTCTCTTTCATTGCCTAACGTTGTTGTGACGAGCGCTTGGGTTTCTCCTCTTGTAAATAAAGCGGAGCCATGTGCCCTTTCTAACAGCTTTGTGCGAATAGCAATCGGACGAACCGTCACGTGATCACGGCCATCGATACGCGGTTCGCCAGCTAATATGCGCTCACGCATAATTTTTTTACCAAGTTTGTCTAAAGCCTTTACTACTGCTTCAGGATTAAAGCTTGATCCTTCTTCTGTCGTTTTTTCAAGCGTTTTTTGCTTTATGAGGGCAAGCTTCTGATAGCGTTGCATTTTATCTTTAATTAAATAGGCGTCACTGATTTCTTGGGCAGCTAGATTTTGGACTGCCGTCTCCAGTTCTGCGTCAGCGGCAGGAGGTGTCCAATCCCATTTAGGTTTATTCACTTCGCGTGCAAGCTCATTAATGGCTCGGATAACGCCTTTGAGCATCTCATGACCATAAAAGATTGCACCTAGCATCACTTCTTCGCTAAGTTCTTTGGCACCTGATTCAACCATCAAGATTGCATCAGACGTACCTGCAATCACTAAGTCTAAATCAGCGTCGCTTAAGGTTTGATAACTAGGGTTCAACAAGTACACGCCGTCTTTGTAACTGACGCGCGCTGCTCCAATTGGGCCGTTGAAAGGGATTCCGGAAATGGCAAGTGCAGCAGACGCACCAATCATTGCCACGACATCGGCAGGAACCTTAGGATCTAGAGATAACACAGTAGCAACTATTTGTACTTCATGAAAGAAATTTTCAGGAAATAAAGGACGTAGAGGTCTGTCAATCAGTCGCGAGACCAAAACCTCATGTTCATTCGGTCGGCCTTCTCTTTTATTAAATCCACCTGGTATCTTTCCGGCTGCAAAAGCTTTTTCTTGGTAATTAACAGTCAAAGGGAAAAAATCTTTACTTCCTTCCTGATTTTGTTTACCAACAACAGTAACAAGAACTTGTGTACTCCCTACTGATGCAAAGATAGCGGCATCAGCTTGGCGTGCGATCTCGCCTGTTTCTAAGAATAATGTATGATCCCCGAATGGTATTTGTTTAGTGATTTTAGTCACGGACACTACCTCATTTAAAGAAATGGATGTCTCCTTGAAATGAAAGCAATGCCCGTACTTTCATAGGGGAGAGACTGGATTAGGATGCCTCTCCTCTAATAAAGCAAAGGGCATCCCATGAGATTTTATATTTTGTTTTTAGACTTAATAGGAGTCTCTTAAACCAAGATTACTTATTAGTTGTTGATAACGATCTTTATAGTGTGCTTTTAAATATTGCAATAAGTGACGGCGTTTATTCACTAAAGCTTGCAGGCCACGTCTGGAATGAAAATCTTTTTTATGTGACTTAAAATGTGTCGTTAGATATTGAATACGGTTAGTTATTAACGCCACTTGCACTTCAACAGACCCAGTGTCTTGTTCTGAGCGTTTGAATTGATTAATAATTTCTGCTTTCTGTACGCCAACTAGGGGCATAATTCACTCTCCAAAATTTGACTCTTTACATTTCCCGTCGACAGGGATTAAAAATCGGGATATAAACAAGCAGAGTATTTTAACAAGACTCGTTGCTAGGCACAAGAAAAACTGGCTTTTAAATTAAAAAATATTATAATAGAGCTCGCATTTTACGTGACAACATTGTATAATGGGAATTAACTTGTGGTTTTCCTTCCTCATTTGGATCATCTCTTGCCGTGACAGCCTATTCTTTTTTTCAGAGTCGTGAAATCGCGTTAAGTTATTTTTTGGTCTCAATGCCGGATTGTGGACCCAAGTCATTGTTTAATTAATTGGAAAAAACTGAAATGGCTAATAAAGAAACTGGCTCCGTTAAATGGTTTAATGATGATAAAGGGTATGGTTTTATTACCCGAGATAATGGAGCTCCTGATGTATTTGTGCATTTTCGCTCAATTGTAAGCGAAGCTTCTCGTAAAACACTTTGTGAAGGTCAACGCGTTGAATTCAAAGTCACCGAAGGCCCCAAAGGGTTTCAAGCTGAAGAAGTAGAAGAACAATAAGCTGCTAGAAAATAGCTATCCACTCGGTACCTGTGTACAAATTACATTAGAGACATAATCGAAAGATAATAAACACTGTGCTAATTCTTCTGGCGTTTTTTCCTTAAGCACATCGAGCGTATGCATTGATTCTTGAGAAAAACCGCCAGTATATACACGGTGCAATTTGGTTACATGCGCACCCACACCTAACAAATCACCAATATCTTCTACTAAATTTCGGATGTAAGTGCCCTTAGAACACACAACGTCTATATCAAAAAAAACGCCATCAAAATTAGAGTAATTTAAGGCGCGGATAAAGACCTGCCTCGTTTTAGGAGGAACTACAATCCCTTGTCGTGCATAATAGTAAAGAGGCTTTCCCTGATACTTGAGCGCCGAAAATTGAGATGGAGTTTGAGTAATTAAGCCTTGAAATTGCGAAATCGCTGTTTTTAGTTGTACTTCTGTTACCTGAAAATCTGTTTTGCTTTCGATGATGTCCCCTAAAGCATCTGCAGTAGACGTTTTAACGCCTAGTTTTCCTTGTGCTCTATAAGCCTTATCTGCGTCTAAAAACCGTTGCGATAATTTTGTAGCTTTCCCGAAACAAATCGGGAGCATACCTGTGGCTAGCGGATCTAAGCTACCTGTATGTCCTGCTTTTTTAGCTTGATAGAGCCTTTTAACCGTTTGCAAACAAGCATTGGAAGTAATACCTTGCGGCTTGTTCACCAGCAAGATGCCATCAACTACTTGCTTAATCATTTTTTACCCGATGTTTCTTTGAAGTCGGGATTTATGGTTAATTTTTCACTGATATCTTTTTCAGTTCCATTGGTTGCTGCATATTCTGTATCTAATCCTTGTACCTTGGAGAGATCATCTTGTGTAGGCTCCGGATTAATAGAACTCATAAGCTCATTTGATTCTGCCAGATCTGACTTTAGTGTGTCGGAGTCAGTTTCATTTTTCTGCTCTTCTTCTGCAGCGGAGTCTACCTGATTCGCCGTATCAATCAGCTGACGAAGGTGTCTACTATGCTGTATTGAGTCATCGTAAACAAAAAATAAGGTAGGAGCGACGCGTAACATTTTTAATGACTTAGCAAGGTTTAAACGCAAAAAACCTGCTGCGGCATTTAAGTGATGTACCGCGACATTGCGCTCTTCTGCCGTCAATTCTGTGTGAGATGCACGATTCAGTGCTGTGAAATATACTCTAGCATGTCGCAAGTCAGGGGAAACCTTTATCGCTGTAATACTGATAAAACCTGGCAACCGAGGGTCCCTCAAACGGTGTTGAATCAGTTGCGCCAGCTCTGGTTGTATTAATTCAGCAATACGTTCGTTTCGTTTAAAGTCGCGGGTATTCTTCATGCTATTTCGCGTTTTATTTCAACAGTCTCAAAAACTTCGATTAAATCACCATTTTTGATGTCATTATAATTTTTCACGCCGATACCACATTCAAACCCTTGTCGAACTTCCACAACATCATCTTTAAACCGTCGCAGCGATTCCAATGTGCCTTCGTAAATAACGACATGATTTCTTAAAACGCGAATAGGGTTGTTTCTTTTGATTAACCCTTCTACCACCATGCAGCCTGCGATTGCACCAAGTTTCGGCGAACGGAAGACGTCTCTAACTTCAGCGATACCAATAATTTCTTCTTTAAACTGTGGTTTGAGCATGCCGGATAAGGCTTGCTTCACTTGATCAACGATATCGTATATAACGCTGTAGTAAAGCAAGGAGATACCTTCTTGTTCAGCAAGTCTTTTCGAACTATTGTCTGCTCGCACATTAAAGCCAATCAAAATGGCTTGCGATGCCGAGGCTAAATTGACGTCTGACTCTGTAATACCGCCAACACCACTGCCCACGATTTGGACTTTAATTTCATCAGTAGATAATTTAACCAACGCATCAGAAATTGCTTCAACAGAACCTTGGACATCTGCTTTTAAGATAATATTGAGTGCTTTTGTTTCAGTTGCCGCCATGTTCTCAAAAAGCCCTTCAAGGCTTGCTTGATGACGTTTTGCCAATTTCACATCACGGAACTTACCTTGCCGGAACAATGCTACTTCACGCGCTTTTTTCTCACTAGGAACAACAATGGCTTCATCACCAGCATGAGGCACTGCAGATAGTCCGAGCACTTCAACAGGCATGGAAGGACCCGCGCTGTCGACCAAACTGCCATTATCGCTAATCAAAGCCCGTACACGGCCGTACTCTAAACCAGCTAACAAAATATCGCCTTTGTGCAATGTGCCGTTTTGAACAAGAACTGTCGCGATTGGCCCACGTCCTTTGTCCAAACGAGATTCAATAATCACGCCCTTTGCTGCACCATCGGTCGCCGCACTTAGTTCTAATACCTCTGCTTGCAATAAGATAGCATCCAGCAGTGTATCAACGCCTGCACCTGTTTTGGCTGAAATATTGACGAACATTACGTCGCCACCCCAGGCTTCTGAAATGATTTCATGGGTGGAAAGTTCATTCATCACCCTATCAGGATCGCTATCAGGCTTATCCATTTTGTTGATAGCAACGATAATAGGAACTTTTGCAGCTTTAGCGTGTTGTATAGCTTCGATAGTCTGTGGCTTGACACCGTCATCAGCCGCAACGATAAGAATGACAATATCGGTTACTTCAGCACCTCTTGCTCGCATCGCTGTGAATGCCGCATGGCCAGGGGTATCCAGAAAGGTCACGGCCCCTTTATCTGTTTCTACGTGATAAGCACCTATATGCTGTGTGATGCCCCCTGCTTCACCAACTGCAACTTTAGTACGACGAATGTAATCCAGTAGCGATGTTTTACCGTGATCTACGTGACCCATGATCGTCACTACCGGTGCACGTGATGCATGGTTACTCCCATGAGAAATCACTTCACCCAAGGTGTCTTCAATTTGGTTTTCTTTGAGAATAATGGCCTTATGACCCATTTCTTCAACAACAAGTAATGCTGTATCTTGATCAATGACTTGATTAATGGTTGCCATTGCTCCCATCTTCATCATTGCTTTGATCACTTCTGTTGCTTTAACGGACATACGTTTTGCCAATTCAGAAACTGTAATTGTTTCTGGAATTAAAACCTCACGCACAACAGGCACTGTCGGCATAGCAAATCCATGGGTTAAGGCTTCTTCTGCTTCTTTATATTTCTCTGATTTTTCAAGCACCTTACGCTTTTTAGGCTTGCCACGTTTATGTCTATTTTGTGCAGAATCTTGCTCTTCAGTATCTTGAATGCCATATTTCTGTCTTTTTTTGCCCTTTTTAAAATCGGTGGTGGTTTCGGGTTCTCTTTTTTCTTGGTGTTTCTTTTTAGCACCTTTTTCCGATTTATCCGTTTTCTCTGATTTTTTAGCTAGTTGTGCTGCATTTGGATTATTATCTTCTGCGGTTTTCTCTGAGACAACTGTCTCTGAAGGCGTTGCTCCAGCAACTTCTATTTCTGATACATTGGTTTGAAGCTCTTGTTCAACTGCTTGCTGATTATCCTCAAGTGACTGTTCCGCGGATTCTATTGTAATTGGCAGATTTACTTCCTGAACAACTTCTTCTGAAGAAAGCGTTGCTGTCTCTTGGCCTTCTATCGCTGCATTGCCAGCTTCGACGAACGATCGTTCCTTGCCTTCAAAGTTTGATTCTGTTGCTATCGAACTATCGCTTGTGGCCGATTCAACCTCTCCTTCGCTTGCTTCTTGATTCTGTAAGGGGCGTTTTACATAAGTTTTTTTCTGACGTACAACAACGTTAATCGGTTTTTTAGTCGTAGGAATTTTAGGACTATGTGCTACACCAGTCACTTGCGGCTTGATGGTCATCTGACTTGTACGTTTTAACGTAATACGGATTTCTTGACTTGAATTACTTTTTAAATAGTTCAGTAAAATACGTTTTTGCTCTTCATTGACGTGTTCCGTATCTTCAGAAAAACTTAGCCCAGCTGCATTCAGCTGATCTAAAAGGCGCGTCGCAGGAATCCCAATGACTTGAGCCAATTGTTTAACCGTTACATCCGCCATCATTCAACCCCCATCGCAGTTTCAACACTGCGTTAAAAATTCGATCTTGCCGCAAACACACATAAACGATTAATTAAACCAAGGTTCACGTGCTTTCATGATCAGCGCTGCTGCTTTCTCTGCTGTAATGCCTGCGACCACTTGCATTAATTCATCCACAGATTGCTCTGCCAGTTCTTCCACTGTCATAATACCTGCACCAGATAATTGCTCTTCTAATTCTGGTGTTATGCCTTCGAGCTCCGTTAAGGCTGTAGCGGTATTCTCCTCTCCCATTGCTTGTTCTGAAGAAGTCAGTGCTTCAGTTAACAAGACATCATTCGCTCTATGTCTTAATTCCTCAACAATTTCCTCATCAAATGCTTCGATAGCCAGTAACTCTTCCTTAGGCACGTAAGCAATTTCTTCTAGAGAAGAAAACCCATGTTGTACCAGCAAATTTGCGATCTCTACATCAATATCCAGTGCATCCGTAAAGAGTTGAAGCAATTTTGTTGATTCTTCGTTACTTTTTTGATCAAAATCTTCCACGGTCATCACATTTAATGTCCAACCGGTAAGCTGGCTGGCTAAGCGAACGTTCTGTCCATTTCTTCCAATGGCTTGAGACAATTGCTCTTTCTGAACAGCCAAATCCATGGTGTGGCTTTCTTCATCGACGACGATAGAAGTAATTTCAGCGGGCGCCATTGCATTAATCACTAATTGAGCAGGATTATCATCCCATAAAATAATATCGACTCGTTCACCACCTAATTCACCAGAGACTGCCTGAACACGAGCCCCTCTCATCCCAACACATGCGCCAACAGGATCAATTCGGCCATCATTCGTTTTAACAGCAATCTTAGCTCGGCTTCCTGCCTCTCGGGCAGCTGCCTTAATTTCAATGATGTTTTCACCCACTTCCGGCACTTCGATACGGAACAATTCTATAAGCATTTCGTTGCGGACACGGCTTACAAAGAGTTGAGGTCCTCTCGCCTGAGAAAGCACTTCATAAAGATAAGCCCGCACTCGATCATTGGGCCGAAACATTTCGTTGGGTAACGTTTCACTGCGAGGCATAAAAGCCTCCGCTTTCCCTAAGTCAATAATAATATGGTCGCGCGTTACTTTTTTAACCGAACCGTATATCAGTTGACCTCGTTTACTTTCATATTGGTCAACTACTTGTTGTCTCTCAGCTTCACGCACCTTCTGCATAATGACTTGCCGCGCTGTTTGCGCAGAAATACGACCAAATTCGACAGAAGGGATAGGTGTTTCAATACGATCACCTACTTTGCTGGTCGAAGAACGAGCTTGTGCTTGAGATAAAGCGAGTTGCCGCTCTGGGAATTCGATTTCTTCATCGTCAGCGATCACATCCCAATAGCGATAAGTTGTATAATCACCCGTGCGAGAATTTAATTGCACACGTATTCCAACTTCATGATCAAGAAACTTGCGCGTCGCAGATTCTAAAGCGGCTTGAATCGCCTGTAATACAACTTCCTTACTCACACTTTTTTCATTCGCTAACGCTTCAGCGACTAATAATAATTCTTTACTCATTGCTCGCCTCGTTACTTGCTGGTCAAATCAAATGCGCTGCCCTTATTTCACTAAATAAAATTTCTAATTCCGTCTCATTCACAGTTAACAAAATGGATTTGTCATTGGCAGCAATCAGCGTTCCAGCAAGCTTACGTTTATCGTTAATCGGATTTTTTAAATTGAGCTGAATACGTTGCCCATAGTAACGACTATATTGTTCCTTACGGAATAAGGGGCGCGGAATGCCTGGAGAGGATATTTCTAATGTATAGTCTCCCGGTATACGATCTTCAACATTTAAGTAAGCACTTACTTGATGACTCACGCGCGTACAATCATCAAGGCTGATTCCTGCAGGTTGATCGATATAAAGGCGCAATAAGGCGCGTCGATTCTGCATTAAATATTCACAACCCCAGAGCTCGTAACCTAATCCTTCTACTACCGGCTTGAGCATTGCTTCAATATCGTTAATCATTCAATGAAACCAAATAGCACATAATAAAAAACCCCAAAAGAGGGGTTTTATAAAAATTGGTAGCGGGGGCAGGATTTGAACCTACGACCTTCGGGTTATGAGCCCGACGAGCTACCAGGCTGCTCCACCCCGCATCAAGTGAATAGTATTATATCTGTATTTATAATAACTGGCAAGTTTTAATTTCAACCCTATCACTTAACTAATACTTCCACCTATTGGGGTAAAGCAATTGGCTTGATATCTACATCATTTTTCTGCCCGATGATTGTTTCCGGCGGCTGATTATTCTGGGCATTCACCGCAAAAAGAGTCGAGTAGGTTTGTGAGTAAACGCTGCGAGCTGCCTCTTGAGGTGCTATCGACTTTTGGGTATCTGAGGGCTTGACCTGCAGCCCTAAGGGTAAATTATTCGGGTGATCCTCCTGCGGTATTTCACTCTCAGGCATTTCTTCAGTAATAACGGGCAGACGTTGATATAAGCTGCTTGTTAAATTAAAGCATTTAAATAACTTCGGATCGACTTGCGTCATATCTATTGACTGACAAGATTGATTTGGCTTCTTAAGAAAGTATGCCGCTGCTTTTTTCCCCATGATTCTAAGAGTCTTGCTATATTCTTGGTCAATGTTTCCCGCCCCCCCAATAGTGTGCCTTAAGCTTGGCTCCTGCTTTCCATTATAATGAACCAAAGAAAGCGTTACATTATGCGGTAACATCGCGGGTGTTTTTGAGAGGTACTCATTTAAAGCATTCAAGATTGAATCTTTGTTGTCAATTAACGATAAGTTAATCTGTTTCTTAGGATAAGATTGGGCGAGTTCATGGGCTTGGGCATAGATTATTAATACCTTACTGTGATCAAAAACTGGTAAGTCGTTCTGTTCAATGCAATTTGGACCGCGTGTATACTTGAACGTTGTTCCAAGAGGTAGGTTATTAAAGCAATCAGGTAGCAGTAGTTTATTTAATAGTACATTATCGTTATCAAAAAATTTCTGAAGCATTTCCACAGCTGAAAAAATGCAATCGGCTTGATAAAGATATTGTCTTCCCTGTCCAATGGACACAGGCTCTCTATGGTAGGATTTATTGCGATTGTTTAGTTTAGCGGACTGACGAGAGGAACCGACTAAGAAAATATTTATGTTCATTTCATTGAGCGTATTCACTCTGATGGTCGCCAAGTCTTGCTTCGTTAGCCGTTGGTTCTCCTTGTCAAAACACGCCCTATAGGGTGCTTCCATCGCATTGAGTGCATCATTAAACTGCGTACTCTTCGTGAAGCATTGACGAGCATTTCGGATTGTCTCATCAAGGTATTTCAATAAGTTTTTGTTAGTATGCTTGAAGGTCTTACCCATGATTTCATTTTCAATACTTAGGATCGTTTCAAGCAGTATTAGCCGCTCTTTCCTTAAAGTCTTCAGTTGTTCATTCGATGACAGCTTTGGGTTAACTGATTGCCGTTTTTCGGTAGCGATTTTTTGCTCGTTGATCCTTATTTGCTCTTCTAACGCTGATAAATCGTTGGATTTAGCCGCGTAACGTGCTTGCAGGTGGGAACGAAAGAGCCGATGGAATAAGCACCCATCCGCATCGAAGGAAAATGCTTGAACCTTGCCTGCATCGGTTGGCAGCTCGAAAAAAGTTTCGGGGGTATTTTCTATTTCGCTGTTCCAATCTGAAGTAATGTTTACGAAGGGTTGGTTTTTGGATGGCGAGTTTTCTTGAGAGCTTGATAAATTGACGTTGTTTTTTTTAATTTTTTCTACAAATGATTTTTTCATGACCATTACCGTTTGAAATTTTTGTTATTTCATCATAAAAAACAGTAATAGTCAAAAAAATAATCATTATGATTTCATGATAATTTATCTATCCTTTTATAATCCATCGTTGCCACACTATAAATCGCTTAACTCGGGTAAACTTTTGCGCTTACTGTTTAGGGCGCTATTTTTTTTTGCTCCCTTTTTGTGCGAGTCAATACTAGACTGGAGGCTCAGCCATAACGTATCGCCCGACCAATCCAGTACAGAATTACCTTGGTAAAGCACCTGAGATAAGCGAGCTATCGCTTCTTTTAAAGCAGGGTCTTCTATGTAACCTTGCAGTTCCCCTAAGGTTAAACAAGCTTTTGTTGGATACTCTATTCGTGCCCAAGCCAAAAGAGCCTTTTGCGCTTCCTTAGGCTGATTCTTTTGGCAGGTGTTTTTTAAATGTTTCAGAGCTGAGCGTCTATCATGCAGAGTGGCTTGTTCTTTCTTGGATGTTGCAAACGTTGCCGCCGGCTGACGCTTTTTTCTTTTAAATTGGATCAGCACTAACGTACCTATCCAAAGGAGCATTAGCAATCCTGCCGTACCCCACGCAACAGTGGTAGAGCGCAATAAAGCCTGCGATTTTAGCCAAGGTAGGACTGTAATATCCTCTGTCTGATTTGAACCCTTGTCTTCAATACGATTATTTTTTAACGCTGCAGAAGGTAGGGAGGCTCCCCCCTGTTTGCCGAGGTGTGTTTTACTCGCCATTGATGGTTGGGTTACTGGCGCAGTTACTTCGATCGTCCGTGACGGCAAAATGGTGGTTATAACTTTATTTGAAGTTGTATTAAACCACTTCACTTCGATTTCAGGCAATGTCACCTTCCCCTCTTGATTAAAAAGATAGGTCACTTTCGTGGTGCTTGTTCCGACAATATTTCCATCCCGAAAATGACTGGTTTCTGTGGGCGGCTCAGGGTAAATGGAAACATTATTGCCTACAAAATTAAGTTTCGGTAAGAGTTGACCCGGCGCCCCAACTGCTTCTAAAGAAACGGTTCTCGTTAAAATATCTCCCGTGTGTAGGTTTGGTTTTCGATGATCATATTGCTCGCTTAGCATGACCACTTTAGCAGGTAGCCAGCTTTCTTCCGGGGCATTCGCAGGAATTGCTTTAACGGATAAGTCAATTGCTTTTGCTTCTCGGGCAATGTTCTGTGGTAAACCACTGTATTTCTCCACCATAGCGCGCAGAGAAGGGCCTTGAATTCTTAAGCGGCCTTCTTTTTGCGGAAAAATAGCGTACTGTTGTTCTTCTACCGAATACATGTAGCCGTGTTTCATTTCTTGGCGATGTTTTCCTGTTCCCAATGGAATAAGCAATGCATCTTCTATTTGGGGCGGATGATATTCCATGTTAAGCAACCGCTGTTTGTAATATAGTTTAACGGTGTAGATTACTTGTTGATTCAAATAGGGTTCAAAGTCGCTCACATTGGCTATGAGCATTGTGCCTTCCTGAGGTCGATCGATGTCGCCTGAAGCAGGTTTTGCTGAAGCCACGTTGATTGTTTGAGGCTGTGTTTTTTCATTACCCACTCGTAGGGCCGGTATTGAAAGCTTACCGGTCTTGATTGGCGTTAGTAATAGAGTCCACTGTGTAATCGTTCGAGTATTTCCATTAATGAATGTGTAATTCATACTGCGTTGGGTCCCAATGATTCGAAAGTCAGATTCCAACGGACTTAAATCGGGGATTGAATGGGCTTGATCACCTTCAACGGTCAAAGTTACCTTTAGAGTTTCGTCGGCTGCCACATCTGCTGTTTCCAGTTCGATGGACACAGACGCAAGGGCCACCTGCCAAATACATCCCAACAGACCACTTATTATCACCTTCAAAAACATTGCTAGTGAACTCCCCGTTTTCTATTACCTTCTCTGACCCCCGGACTACTAATTCTAGAGTAACATCTTAAAAGGCTATTTATTCTTCATACTGTTGCGCTTGTCGTTGATGTTCTCGCAAGAATTTTTCTCGCAATAAACCACCTGGATCGTCAGGAATTAAACGAAGCCATTGGGCGTGAGCTTGTCGTTTTTTGTCTTCTTGTGGGGCATGATCGGGTGTTGATTTGGTGATGATATTTTTCGAGTCTTCTTTTGCTTTTGTCGGTGAACTTTGAGCAGCATTGCCTTGCTTTGCTTGTTCTATATTTTGCAAGTCTGATTGTTCTTTGTCAGATCTACTGTCAGTATCCGTAGTAGCATCGTCTTTCTTAGCTTGTGCTTTATCCTGCTCAGAATCCGTATGTTTCTGCTCCTGCTTGGCATTTGATGGTGTTTCTGCAGAGGTAGCATTTTCTTGTTGTGATGCTTGCGCCTTTTTTTGCTCATCAGCTTTAGATTCTGCTGAAGAACTTTCTTGTTTTTTCTCGTCTTCTTTGTTTTGAGGATGCTCTTTATCTACCTTAGCCTCAGAAGCCGTGTTATCTGACTGTTCCGATTGGTCAGCTGAGTTCTGTGGAGTCTTTTCTTGATTTTGATTCGCATGCTTCGAATCATTCGTTTCTTTTTCGTCTTTTTTGTCCGTGGTTTGAGATTGTTCTTGAGACTCTTTCTTTGACTGTTGCGATTTTTTTGATTGTTCATCTAAGAAAGTTTTGATTTTTGCTCGGTTGTATTGCGCATCTTTGTGCGTTGGATTTAACGCGAGCGTTTTGTCATAAGCCTTTAAAGCCGCTTCAAAACGTCCTAGGTGCGCTAATGCATTTCCTTGGTTGTAATAGCTCTCTGCTGTTCCTAAAGATTGATAGTAAGAGACTGCTTGCTCAAGTCGGTTACCTCGATAGGCTGCTGTTGCTTTCCAGTCAAAGGTTTTGAATTTCTCTTCCGCTTCTGCGAAAGCGCCCTTTTGCATCAAAGCCTTGCCTTGCTGCTCTGACGTCCACCACAAATCTTTCCAATTAAACGGATAGGCTACATTAACCATGAGGCTTAGCAGGACAATTATCTTAAGGCTTTTAACCCAAATACTTATCAACTTAAGAATCCTCGACGAAAAACGGGTAATAAGCAGAACAATGCCGGCCATAAAAACCACCGTCCTTCATCACGCCAATGCGGTATTTGATCGGCCGCATTTTTTACAAAATGCGCTGCACTATCTTCTGATTGAGACCATTTCATTATGTCTGCAGCAGAGGCATCTAAGCTAAATACTTTTCCACCACCAGTGTCAGCTAACTTTTGAAAAAACGCTTCCTCATTATTCGCCCCGTCTTTTGTTTTTCGTACCGGAATAATGGATGTATAAATTGCCTGCTGCCGCAGTTTGTCCACTTGCTTTAATGCATATAAAGACGGAAGATTGGGGGTTAAAATCATGATCTTCCCTTCGTTGAAACCGGCCTGTTTGAGAAGCTCCCGCGCCTTTTTCAAAGCGTTATCCAAGGCGTGCCCCCCCACGGGCATTACATCTAGTGTTAAGGCAGGCAATAAAGCATCAATGGTTTGAGCATCCTCTGTTAGTGGGGACACCACGAACGGTTCACCACTATAAACTACCATTCCCACCTGACCTGACTTTGCTTGTTGAAAAATATCATGCAAAATAAACTTCGCTCTTTGCAAACGGCTTGGTGTCACATCAGTAGCAGACATCTTTTCTGACATATCTAATAAAATTACCAAGGGTTGGATCTTCTTATATGTCGGTACAGGTAATCGCGTCCATGTTGGCCCAGCAAGTGCGACAATCATTAATAAAACAGCGAGCACTAAAAACCAGGGAATAGTTCGTGCGTGCGCGCCCTTTTTTGTTTCCAATAAGTATGACAATAAATGAGGTTCGCAAATTGCCGACCAACTTTCTTTTAATGGCAGAGATCGTCGAAAGGCAATATAAATCATCACCAGCAACGGAAACATAGCCACTAGCCATTCAGGTCTGAGAAAATGAAAAGTAGCCCTCATAGTGCTTTTACCTCTTCAAGTTTGGGGCTTTGCATCCTCTGATTTTTTTTCTTTGTTTTATAGACTTCTTTCGATAACCAGAGCATTAATACAAGAAAGGCAAGTGAAAGTGGCCATACATAATATTCCTGTTGAGGGCGTACGGTTGCATAATCTTGGGGCAGGGCTTCTAGCGCATTAATTTTCTGATAAATTTGGGATAAAGATTGAGTATCTGTGGCACGGAAATAATGCCCGTTAGTCATCTTGGCAATCGCTTTTAATGTTGTTTCGTCAAGATCCGATCCCGGGGGTCGGTTATATATTATTCCTTGCGTTAATGCAGAAGCTGCTTGGCTGCCTAGACCAATGGTATATACTTTCACTTTTTCCGACTGCGCTAGTTCAGCTGCTTTTAACGGCGGCAACACCCCTGAGTTATTTGCTCCATCAGTCAATAAAATTACCAAACGTGCTTGCTCAGGTGTTTTTTTCAAATGTTTAATAGCCAGACCTAATGCATCGCCTAACGAGGTCGTTTGACCTGCTAAACCCACAACCGCCTCATCCAAGCGCTGTAAGACTGAAAGATGATCATAAGTGAGTGGTGTTTGTAAGTACGCCCTTGTCCCAAACAAAACTAAACCTAGCCGATCGCCGGCACGCTGCTGAATAAATTGCTTTGCCGTTTCCTTTACTACTGTCAACCGCATCACTTGCGTGCCATGTAAACGCATATCATTCAAAGCCATACTACCTGATAAATCAAGAGCTAACATAATGTTGTGGCCTTCTCGTGTGAGCGGTTGCAACTTTCCTATCCAACGCGGCCCGGCCAAGGCTAAAACGAGACAAGTCCAAATAATCGTATACCAAGTCACTAACCCCGTCCAAAAAACAATCTGCCGTTTATTCGATTGTAATTTAATGATGTCGCTAAAAAAGGGCACCCTGACTGCCGCAGAACATGTCGCTTTCTTCGCGGGTAGAATAAAACGCAATACAAAAGGTAAAGGTAAGAGTAAAAGCACCCAAGGATCAGAGAATTCAAACATCTCGCCCCCTTTGCACAATCCAAAGATGTGCACAGCGATAGAATATTTGAATATCTGACTCTATATCTTGCCTTTCTTTGCCTTGCTTTATGAACGAGCTCGGTTGATAAGGGAGTAACAACAGATATTCGCTTACCGATGAAAAATCGACACCTTTAACATGTTGATTTAAGAATGCTAGCCACGCTTTACCATACAAACCTGCAACCGCAGCCCTTGGAAAATAAACCAAAGCAACACGTCTTAATAATTCTGAGACTTGTTTGCTAAACAAACGTGCATCTTTTTTTTCCTGGTAGATTCTTTCATAACCTTTTAACAAGGTCAAAGCTTCACGTTTTTTTCTGTCACGTCGGTGATGCTGCCAGTATCTGTAAAATAGCCTAAGCAATAACAGCATTATCAGAGTAAGCAATACATACCAGCCTGGGGCTAACACCCATTTCGAGGTTGGTGGTGGTAAGTGAATGTCCCGTAGTTGGTTTAGCAGAGAAGCCTTATCGTCCATAATGGCTCCGAGCAAAGGTCGTTTGCACCAAGTTCGGAAGATCCATACCGGTAATAACAGGCGTTTCCTGGATTTGTAGCTGCTTGCAAATAGAGACCAGTCTCTGACGACGCTCTTCACAGTAGCTTTGATAATTTTTACGAAAATGCGGACAAGTCATGTCTAAAAAATCAAAATCCTGTCCATTAGTGATTGGATAACGTCCCGGCAAAGGAGGGCTGATTTCAAACGGATCCCAAATAGAATAAATAGCTAAGGGATAATGCTGCCGTAATCGAATCAATTGTTTCTCGGCTGCATCATCCAGCGTGTAAAAATCACTGAGGATAATAATAAGGCTACCTGGCCTAAGACGCGGCGTTAAGCGCTCTAATAAACTGCTTAAATTCGAGTTTTCTTGACCATTATACTCATCATAAGTCAGCTGCGTAGCCGTACTAAGAGAGGACAAGATAGGCAATACGCCATTGTGGCGTGCCCTAGGAAGCCAATCGCGGTAACCTGCTGCTGTGTGAATAATACCGCCAATTCGATCTTCTTGCTGTACAACCGTCCAAGCAATTAATGCTGCTAACCTTGCTGCAATGACTGACTTTAATGCTATCTTAGTGCCAAAGTAAAGCGATGCCCCAAATTCACACACGAGCATGAAGGGACGCTCTCTTTCTTCCTGATAAAGTTTAATGTAAGGACGACCAGTGCGTGCTGTTACACGCCAATCCATATGGCGGATTTCATCACCTGGCTGATAGTTTCGCACCTCTGCAAAATCCATTCCTCGGCCTAGTATTCGCTTATCCGTTTGACCTGGTCCTTGATTAGTGCGCCACTTCAAGTAACAGCCTTTCGACTGTACATGCTGTTTCAAGCCAATCAATTCCTCTAATTCTGCAACGAGTCCCGTCTTCATGTTATTTTAGGGGATAGGAACCAAGGTCAATAATTCAGTAATAAATTGATCGCTGGTCACCCCTTCTGCCTCGGCGGTGAAGCTTAGCAAGATGCGGTGCCTAAGAACATCATGAATGATGCTGTGTATATCCTCAGGTATCATATAATCTCGTCCCTTTAACCATGCATGGGCTTTTGCGCACCGATCAAGCGCAATCGTGGCGCGAGGGCTTGCTCCAAATCGTAGCCACCGATTCAATTCTTTTTTATAAGGGCCAGGCTTACGAGTGGCTACGATCAATTGCACGAGATATCGATCAATATTTTGGCTTGTATGGACCTTCAAAACTTCTTGCCTAGCAGCAAACAATGTTTTTTGAGATAAATGTTGGAATTGTTGAGAGATTGTACCAACGCGATTGGGATATCCGACTGCCTCTGATCGCGCCAATTCTAGGATGCTTTGCTCTACCTGGGCATCGGGATAATCCATTTTTACATACATTAAAAAACGATCCAGCTGCGCCTCGGGAAGTGAATACGTACCTTCCTGCTCGATTGGATTTTGGGTGGCCATCACTAAAAACAATTCTGGCAATGGATAAGTAGTTCCACCGATGGTAATCTGACGTTCGGCCATGGCTTCTAACAAGGCGGATTGCACTTTTGCAGGCGCTCGATTGATTTCATCCGCTAAAATCAAATGATGGAAAAGGGGGCCAGGCTTAAAAACAAATGATCCGTTTTCTGGACGATACACATCTGTACCGGTCAAATCGCCGGGCAATAAATCCGGCGTAAATTGAATGCGCTGAAAATCGCCTTCTATGATGGCTGCAACCTCTTTCACCGCTCGGGTTTTCGCTAAACCAGGCGCGCCCTCAACTAGCAAATGGCCATCAGCAAGTAACGCAATAAGCAACCGGGTCATTAATAGCTGTTGACCCAAAACACGAGTATCTAAATAGGTACTAATTTCTGAAAACTGGCTTTGTAAATTTTGTCGAACCTGAACCGTATTTAAATCCTCAGTACCCACTGAAATTTCTGCGAACTCCATTCAGCTTATTTTCCTCTTTTTAAATCATCGATGTTGAAACCTTCTTGCATTTTATAATACACGAGCAAAAATCAGAGTCAATACAAAGGCACGGACCATTTTCCAAAAACAAATAACACATTTCCTGTGCGACTTGATCCGGGAATATACGTAAAAAAAACTGTACCTCGATGAAAGTGCACCGAAGCTAATGGCAAGATGCCAGGGAAAGGAATATTATGCCAAATATCAGGCCGCATTGTCAGAAAAAGTGTATAGCCAAAACCAAATGTTAATGGGTATAGACGTTCTAAACTAGGTAATGGTTTTAAAAAACCATAGCCGCCGATTGGCTCAACGTTTTTATGCGAATCTAAAAAGGCCATCGCATACAGGCCGTGCCAATTTCCATTTTCATCACGGAGGCCTTTGCCTAAACCTCCCCCCCAGGACAATTCATTATAAGATCCTACTTTATCACGAGGATAAGTATAACGATTATGCCAGGCGTACCCCGTCATATAGATTTCATAGGCACCTTCGTGCCACACTTGAGCAACTTGCTTCGCCCACGTGTAAAGAATAAAGGGCTTGCAGTTTGAACATTGCTCAACTGCAGCAGTAGAAAGCTGCTCAGTAGCCGAGAAACTGGAAGAAAAAATCAATAAAAAACCTATACCACTAAAAATTTTTCGTGGTAATTTATAGATCCATTCCTTGATCAGTAGCGATGTAGGGCTCATTTTTCCTGGATACTATTATGTTAAACATAATAACTCAGACAGGTCATTACCTTTGCTACGGTTCCCATTCCTTTTCTGAGCACCCAAGGTAATTCCACTGCGCCCAAATCCTTTGCCATCTCAGCGTGATGTCGCTCATCCATTTCCATTTGCGTTAAGATTGCACGCGTTTTTAAATCTGATACTGGCAATTGATGGATATGATTTTGCAAATGTTTAGAAACTTGATGTTCTGTTTCTGCAATAAACCCTAGCCCCCATTTATCGCCTGCTTTACCAGCAATGGCCCCTAATAAAAAAGAGCCCGCGTACCATACAGGATTTAGATAACTGGGTTTACGCCCTACATCATTCAGTCGTTGTTCACACCAAGCAAGGTGATCAATCTCTTCATCAGCCGCTACGTAAAGCTCTTTCTTGAGTAAAGCAGAATCTGTCGTTGATGCCTGCCCTCGATACAGTGCTTGTGCACATACTTCCCCGGCATGATTGACCGCCATTAATCCACCGACATGCCGCTTTTCTTGTAGTGTTAACGGTTTTTCCGAAGACTGTGCATCAATCGCTGGTTGAGGGACTGAGCGTGGACTGTGACGAGTTGTTGGCGGCAGCAGTGTACGTAAGGCTGCGTCGACTTCACCGATTAAGCTTTCCAGAATCATAGAGGTACTCAACTATCTTCCCCTCACTGGAGAAATTGATTTACTACGCACTCGCTGTGTTTCTCTTGGGGCTTCGGGTGGATATCCATAACCTTCAGCGGCAAGTTTTTTAACCATTTGTAAATAGTTATCACCCCAAGCGCCTGGATCATAATTAATAATAACAAGATTATTTTTTGTACAGTTGATGACGACCTCGAACGCCTTACGACATGCGATTTCGTGACCGTCCACTGTGATTTGTACTTCAGTTTCACCGTCAACGCCTTGTTCCTCTAAACGCTCGATAACAAGGCGCATCATTTTTTCAATGGTATAAAAAAGTTTGCAATTTGACATGCTTGTTGCAGGCATGTCAAAACCCTTGGTTGTTGCAAATTCATTGCCATAGTCAACGATAGGGTAAACGAATTCTTCTTCCCCAGAATCTGTTACCAGTGCGGGAGGGATAATAACGGGCACAGCAAACGGTGGAATTTCAGGAGAAATAATTGCCACCCGGATATCTGCACATAGATTCCAGCTAATCTGATAGACTTGTTCTGATAAGGATAAATTTTCGGCGGAGGATACTAAATACTTATCAAAAACGTCTTGATTGTTGTCAGAAGCATCGGACATATAACAATAGCCTCTATTAAGATCGAACGGTATTCTCTTTTATAATAACGCTTAGAACCTTTCAATTACTATAGTCCCTTCTGGCTTAGAAAGCCATAAAAGTGCTGCATTTCTTCTCACTAACCTGAGCAAATGTAATCATTTAATCAATTCAGTAAGGTTGTTTCCCCCTTTATCTTAGGTCTGTCCTTGCTAAAATTTATGGCGAAAAACAGGATAGGGATCGCTAAAAAGATTCGAATCAACAAATGCCCAAATCAGTTTGAGACCCTGGTTCAATTATCTCATCATTTATAATTAAAGTTTTATTTTTTTTGGCAATATTGATAATAAATTAACGATTGAGGTTTACATTGAAGACACCCACTTTGACAATTTTTTTTGCCAGAACGTTCGTGGGCAACCAAAACCCCTTTCGTCACCCAAAATTCCAGCATGGGTTGAAGCGCGTGTATATCTATACGAAAGTGACGTGCAATTTGTTGATTACTTGCCGTCTGCTCTTGACGTAGATAATCCCGAATCTGCAATAACAAAGGTCTCTCCTCGTTTCTCCGCTTTAACACAATAACGTTTTAACCCGTAGTATCCTAAACAGAGGCTGGACAAAATACTAATCACCCACGCAAGTGAGGTAGATGGATGTTGGATAAAAGTAGCGATTTGATAAAATAAGACGGCACTGGCGTAAGCAATGATTGCAGACCAAATAATGGAAAACCACATGAGCTTCGTATTTGTTTCTTGTCGAATAACAGCCATCGTTGAAACACACGGCACATACAATAAAATAAAAATCAGATAAGCATAAGCACCGGCCTTGCCATCGAAACGCTCAGCCATAATCCCATAAATAGGTTGCGCCAGGGCGTCATCACCGACGCTAACTTGGGTTGGATGAATGAATAAATTCAGGAAATGACCTAGATTTTCAGGGATAGAGAGCACTGCTTCCTTCAGTGTCACTCCTATTGCTGAGAGACTCACAGCACTGTCCCACATAACTAAAGTTTGTGTATATAAGGAATTTAAGGTGCCGATAACCACTTCTTTGGCGAGAAAACCCGTCAACAACCCTACTGTTGCTGGCCAATTGTCCGCGGTTACACCGAACGGTGTAACCAGCGGCGTTAACCACTGCCCCACCACCCCCAAAAGCGAAATGGTCTGAAAGCCTGCACTAACGGGCTGACTAAACGTCACTTGTTCTAGAAGACCCAAAAGCATGCATACAGGAATGATCATTTTACTCGCACGATTTAAGAAATGCTGTAATCGAAATCGTGTCTCTCTCAAAAGACGCTTAAACGTGGGTCGATGGTACGGGGGTAGTTCTAAAATTAACGGTGAAGCCTGCCCTTTCAATAGCGTGCGACGAAGGATAAACCCGGTTAACATCGCCATCGCAATACCCATTAAATACAGGGAAAAAATGATGTTTTGACCACCATGAGGAAAGAATGCTGCCACAAAAACCGCGTAAATCGCTAGGCGCGCGCTGCAAGACATAAAAGGACTCATCAAGATAGTCAACCAGCGATCGCGACCAGACTCTAGCGTCCTAGCTGCTAAGACAGCGGGGACGTTGCAACCAAAACCGACGATCATAGGAACAAACGACTGGCCAGGCAGACCTAAAAACCGCATGCCTTTATCAACAACAAACGCTGCACGAGCCATATATCCAGAGGCTTCTAATAAGGCTAGAAAGAAATACATAGACGCAAGCACAGGCACAAACGTTAAGGTTGTATTAATGCCTTTGCCGATACCAGAAGCTACCAGTGCAATTAACCAAAGGGGTGCATTTAATTGTTGTAAACACCAGGCGCTACCTTGTACAAAAATAGCCTCGGTACTCATATCAAAGAAATCTTGGAAGGCACCCCCAAGGTTGACCGCAAAGAAAAACATAAGGTACATAACCCCAAAAAACAAAGGCAACGCAAAATAACGATGTAGCACAATACGATCAAGCTTTGCCGTAAAATACTCGCTCATATCACTACGCTTACGTTGAACGTCTTGTACCCACTGATGAATATTGTGATAACGGGCATCTGCCATCAGAACTTCTATGTCCTCAGAAAAAGTCGCTTTGAGACTTTTAATGTGCTTTTTTAAGGCAGTACAGGTAGCGGTTGAAACAACATTCTCTCGTAATAATGTTTCATCTCCTTCAAGCAACCGATTGGCATAGTAACTCGCCAAAGGCTGGGGTAGTTCAGCTTTTAACCATTCATTTTTGACGTGATTTAACAATGCTTGAACATTCTCAGGAAAGGTTATCGTGCAATCGTTGGGGCTTTGAGGAGAAGGTGCTGTCAGTTGCTCCAATAAATTTTCTAAGCCAATTTTTTTATGCGCCTGAATAGCAATCACAGGGCAGCGCAAGGTTTTTGATAATGCATTGATATCAATAGCAATACCGCGCTGCTTTGCAATATCGGTCATATTCAACACAACCAACGTTGGTTTACGCAATTCAATTAATTGACTGGTTAAATAAAGATGGCGTTCTAAAGCACAAGCATCAATCACATTAATTATCAGATCATACGGGAGCGTATGGATAGCATCTATTGCAATTTGATCATCTTGTGTCGCATTATCAGCTAAATTTAAAGAGTAAATACCAGGTAAGTCCGTCACTTCCAAGGAATTTTTTACAGAACAAACGACGCCTGTTTTTTTTTCGACGGTCACCCCAGGCCAATTACCCACTCTTTGGTTAGCACCCGTTAGCGCATTAAAGAGCGTGGTTTTACCACAATTCGGATTACCTACTAATATCACCCTTTTCATACACGTTCCCAGTTTAACTCTTTGGCCTCTTCTTTACGCAGTGCAAGCGCGGTACCTCGCAACTCAACGTGCACGGGACACCCCAACGGTGCTAAACGAATCACAGACAGCTCGACACCTCGGGTAATTCCTAACGACAATAATTTGCGTCGATAACCAGGTTCGGTTTTACCAAAATCGACTAAACGTACGTGATCGCCGGCCTTAAACTCTGATATTCTCATGCTGCTTACCTGGGGGCTAAATTCTCCGTGCAGCGCGCCTCCTCTTATTGACATTTTTACTACCGAATTTGAATAGCAATGAACAATTAGAGAGAACTGACGGAATGTTTTTTATTTTATCATCTCTCATCCAAATGATAGCGAGAATCATTCGCATTTACAATCTTGCTATCCCATTCTTCCGAATTAACCTTTTTGTTTTTGAACGAGCCAACACCGAACAGGTCTTTCTTAAAAAGGTATGTATATAATAGATATATCGGAGATTCAGCTTAGGATGAGCAATTATGTGGCAAAAAACCTTCTATTCGATCGCTTTTTTAGTCTCTCTGCTAATCCTTGGCCTTGCCTTGATATGGCCTCATGCGCTTTACTGGCTCATTTTAGTAATCCCGCTGATAGCCATAGGCGTTGCGGATACCTATTCGCGTCATAATATTCTTTACAATTATCCAGTAATTGGACACATTCGCTATTTTATGGAATTTATTAGTCCAGAAATACGCCAATATTTCTTGGAAGATGATAAAAGTGGTCGCCCCTATAATCGAGAACAGAGAGACCTCATTAAGCATCGCGCACGTGGCCATGCTGGTATCCATGCCTTTGGTACAGAACAAGATATTCTGTCACATGGATATGATTTTCTGTTGCATTCGCTTGCAGTGAAAAGCGTTCCTCAACAAGCAGCTCGTGTGCTTGTAGGCGGTCCTCAGTGTTTGAAACCCTATCTCAGCTCTCGTCTTAACGTTTCCGGGATGAGTTTTGGCGCTTTAAGCGCACAAGCCGTACTGGCCATGAATAAAGGGGCTCAATTAGGCGGTTTCTTTCAAGATACAGGCGAAGGTGGCCTAACCCCCTATCATTTAAAATATAATGCCGATGTTGTCTGGGAAATTGCTTCCGGCTACTTCGGTTGCCGCACTGCTGCCGGACGGTTCGATCCTGAAGAATTTCAAAAAAAAGCACAACAAGATGCAATTAAAATGATTGCCATCAAAATATCACAAGGCGCTAAGCCAAGCGATGGCGGTCTATTACCGGCACCAAAAGTAACGGAAGAAATTGCGGCATACAGGGGAGTACCTCCTTGGCAAGATTGCCAATCCCCTGCAACGCACCCTGAGTTCAGCACCCCAACGGGTTTGCTGCTTTTTCTTCAACGTTTACGCAAGCTCTGTGGTGGCAAACCCGTGGGTTTTAAACTATGTATTGGCAAACGCAGTGATTTTTTAGGTATCTGTAAGGCCATCTTAGCAACCGGCATTCTTCCCGATTTTATAACCATCGATGGGGCCGAAGGAGGCACAGGCGCAGCACCAACTGAATTATCCGATCACGTGGGTTTAGCATTAGACGAAGCTTTACCTTTCGTTCATTCCAGTTTAGTTGGCTGTAACCTCCGGCACAACATACGTTTACTCGCCAGCGGTAAGATTGTTGATGGCTTTGATATGATTAAAAAAATCGCATTAGGTGCCGATATCTGCAGCGTTGCCAGACCGATGATGTTTTCAGTGGGCTGTATCCAAGCGTTACGCTGTCATACAGGTACTTGTCCAACAGGTGTCACAACACAAGATCCGCGTCGTGCTCGAGCGATTAATGTAGATGAAAAAGCAATCTACGTAAAAAATTATCATCACGCAACTATCCAGAGTTTTTTAGACTTACTGGGCATCCTTGGATTAGAAGATCCGAGTCAATTAACGCCAAATATGATTTGGCATCGCGTTAATGAGAAATCGGCTAAAACTTACGCCGAACTTTATGACTATCTAGCGCCCAGCGCACTACTCAATGATAAGGTTCCTGCACACTTCCAAGCCATATGGGATGAAGCAAATGCACTCTCTTACAATTAACTATGAAATTTTGATTAGACGCTAGATTGCTTTAAATTTGGATATTTTAAAATCATATTAATAATATGTTATAATTATTGTATAATATTTTATTATATTCTGTTGAGGATCTTCATGGCTAAGCAATTGATTGAGAAAGGCATAGCACCGGAACTTGAACCAAATCTTGATGTACTGCTACAGCATTTGATTACAGCGAAAAAACTACATATCCCTCAAGGCGATAAAACATTAAGCTTTAACTTAACGACTGATGACCTTCAATTATTAACAACTTTACAACAGAATTTAAGAAACAATCGCCAACAAGATCAAACGACTCTTTTAACAAGTCTCAATCAAACCTATGAAAACCTTTCTTTTTACAAGAACAACCCCGCACAAGCTCCGAAGCTTGAAATGAGCAATGAAACCCTCAAGCAATTAAACATTAAAAATCCTGCTCCTCAACCACAGCCTCAATGGCAGGAAACAAAAAAGGGTGCATCAGAAGCCTGGGACAGTTTAAAAAAGGTTGCTGTAGCCGGGAAAGACTTCACCCTGAACATTTTAAAAATGACGGGACAAATAACGCGTGATCTTGTGCAAAATGCGGCTCTGTCAAAAAAAACCATCTCTCTTGCTGATGAAAAAGCAATAAATTATCTCGCACAGAAAAAAGCTCCAAACGCAGCAGCCCTCGCCGACTTAGAGCAACAAAAAGACAACTTAGAACTCCAGCAAAACAAACTGGATGCACAAGCAGCAAAGTACAATACAACGAGTATGGGTAAATTTAAATCCCTAATGAATGCTGCGGAAAACTTTGGCACCGTAGTAAAAGGGTTGGTTAACTTACTTAAACTGCCCTTAGGCTTTGCGAAAGACGTAAAAAATATAATAAAAAATAAGTATTTTAACTCCGATCCTTATAAGGACAAGATGAAAGCGTTGAAGCAGTCCCAAACGCAAGTGCAAGCCTCTGTTCAAGAAGAAGCAATAAATTTAGCAGCACCTGAACCAAAGCCAGAGGTGAAAAAAGAGAAGTCTCATCTTCCTAAGTCCCCTTTCCACCACTGAGTCGAAATGCTATTTAATTTAAAAGTCAGAAATAGGTGTTTAAAAAAGGAGAATGTTAATGGATACCCGGTCTGAGGAAAACGTTAATCCATCCGATGACGAGAATTATGAAAGTAGTTTACTCATTTGTGATGAATTGCAAAGAGTGATCCCCGACCTTTTCTATTATTTAAGCGCCTTAAAACACTTGGACAATCGTTTTTATAGCGATGCTCGCTTGGCTGAGGTAATCGATGAGCTTTTATCCCTTGCTCGACTAGAGAGCCTGCGCATCGGCAACAACGCAGAGGATTACGTTAATCGTTACCGCGATCAACTGGTCGAAAGCTTAAATAAGCTGCAAGGTTTTATGAGCACGCTCTCTGATCCCACCTCGCTTGACGCAGACCAAACACAACAGCTACTGGCCATCCTTAAACATTTGTTTGATGGGCAAGCTCAAATTGTTGAGATTTTAGGGCACTCATAAGAGATGCTACAGCTGTACCGTGTTAAACACTTCACACAGCATTCTTTCGCTTGCGTCCGAACGAACGCAGGCGAAATTAAAGGTTCTTGAAATTATTAGTTATTTGACCAGGCTAAGCTTGTTACTTTTTTTGTACGCTTTTTTCACCGTACTTACGGGTGATATACCATTGCTGCAATATGGATAAGGTGTTGTTCACAATCCAATATAAGACCAAGCCAGCAGGAAAATTCCAGAACAAGCCGGTAAACAAGATCGGTAAAAACATCATGATCTTGGCTTGCATTGGATCAGGCGGGGCAGGATTTAACTTTTGCTGAACAAGCATGGTTCCGCCCATAATAATAGGCAGTACATGATACATATCAGGACTAGATAAATCATTAATCCAAAAAATAAACGGCGCTTGCCTTAATTCGACACTTTCTAATAAAACCCAATAAAGAGCAAAGAACACCGGAATCTGCACTAAAATAGGCAGACAGCCTCCGAGTGGATTAATTTTTTCTTGTCGATAAAGTTCCATCGTCGCCTGGCTTAGCTTGGCTTTATCGTCTCCATAACGTTCCTTTAGCATCTGAAGCTTTGGCTGCACGCGACGCATACCTGCCATAGAGCGATAGCTTTTTGCTGATAATTGATAAAACGCTAATTTAATCAGCAAGGTTACCAATACAATTACCCAACCCCAATTACCAATGAAAGAGTACAAGCCTTTCATTAATGAAAACAACCAGGCTGATAAAAACCATAAGATACCGTAGTCAACGGTTAAATCTAGTCCAGGGGCAATTGCTTTGAGATCTTTGGTAATTTCGGGACCGACGTACAAATCCGCCCCCACGGTTTCTTTTTCACCAGGTTTGACCGTGATCGCAGGCGTCATGGTTCCGATTGTATAATTGTTATTAAGCGTACGTGAGTAAAAGAGGTTTTGGCTGTTTTGAGGCGGAACCCATGCCGTTAAAAAATAATGCTGTTGCATGGCAATCCAACCACCTGAAGATTGCGTATCTAAATTGGTTTTGTGCATCGCATCAAATGATAATTTTTGATAGCGGTGCTGACCTGGCACAGAATAAGAAGCACCTGTATAAGATCCAACGTGGAAGATGCTCGCTTTATCTTCAGGTGGCGCATGCCTAACCAATTGCGTACCAAAATAACCAATCCATGGCTGTAAATTTTCATTGTTTAAAACGTAGCGAACACCAATGAGATAACTGCCGCGTTTAAAATGAAATTCCTTACGAACTGCTAACCCTTCCTCTGTTTTGCCCGATAATGTAACAATTAATTCTTTTGCTTGCTCATCTAATGTATAGATACTAGAGGGCGTTGTGAAATTTACAGCCGTAGGCTCAAGTTTCTGACCATTGGAAATCAACAAACGACTGTTTGCAACGTAGCGTTGCGTTGTCTGATCCTGCAACAATGTAAAAGGTTCTGTTTTTTTATCAATAGCGGCAGGGTAATCAATTAATTGTGCCCCCACGATATCACCCTGTTTAGGATCAATCGCAATGTTTAGCACATCTGTTTTCACCCTAATCACAGAGGTTGCAGCCGGTCGCGATTCTTCTGAAGTAACGGTTGCATTACTGGTTGAAGCAGTTAGAGGGTCAGAAGTAGCTACCTGAGGTAACAAATCCCCTTCGTTCGTCGTAGAATCGGGATTCTCAAGGTGAATTGTTTGAGATGATAAGGCATTGGATGATGGAACAACAGGATAATCTTTTTGCCAACTTGTATAAAGAGAATATCCTAAAAAAACCAAAACAGCGTATAGTAGAACACGTCGAGTATCCATTACAACTTTCCTCGATTAGATGGGTTAGAACGGCCTGCGCACCTTTTGGTAATAGGCGGAACAGGATCATAACCACCCTTTGCCCAAGGATGGCAGCTTAATATACGATACAGGACAAGCCACATGCCTTTTAATACTCCCCAACGTTGAATCGCATCCAGCGCATATTCTGAACAACACGGGGAATAGCGGCAAGCAGGACCCAGGTAAGGGCTTAAAAGAAGTCGATAAGCTTGAATAGGAAAGCGGATTAAACAGCGACTGAGCTGTTGGCTGTATGCAATAATTTTTTCCACGATCTTACCAAGCTCGAAATAATTTTTTCATTGTCGATAGAAGCCAGGCCATGCCTCGCTAAAACGACAATATCTACGGGTGGCAATTGCTCTACTCGAAAAGTCTCTCGCAACAAACGTTTCATGCGGTTTCTATCATGTGCTTTCGGTAGCATTTTTTTAGACAAGGCCAAACCAAGTCTGGCTTTGCCAAGAGAATTCCTACTGTATAAAATAACAAATTCTCTTGAGACCATCTTTTGCGGGCATGCAAACACACCCGCGTAATCACGCTTGGTTAAGAGACGACGAGATCGGTCGAATGGATAATTCATGAAACGGCTTAATACTCACACAGCACGTGATAAAAGTGCTTATTATGCCGTTAAACGTTTACGTCCTTTAGCGCGACGGCGTTTCAATATCATTCGCCCCCAACGCGTTGCCATACGCTGGCGGAATCCATGATCTCTTTTACGCTTTAAATTACTGGGTTGGAAAGTTCGTTTCATTGAAGAGCCTACTGCCTGTTAAATATATTAATTAGATGCTTTGCGGAAAGGCAAGCCCTTGCATTTTGCCTTAAAAGTGTATCAAAAAGCAAGATATTTAAAGAAACTTCAGAAACCTATATGTTCGAAGCACTCAAAATGTTTACTTTTTATAAGAATTATTTTGAGGCTTATTAACTGACTGGTCCATTGATTCTGTTCTACGACCTGATTTAAGCACGGCTGACTGATCAATTGATCCTGTTCTCTTGCGACCTGAGTTAAGCGCTGCATCGGGCTCCCCGCCTGTACGGTACGTTTGCGGTTTAAAAAAAGAGCCTGCGGGATAATTCACGGATTGATTTACCCCCCGAGTGCTTTTATTTGCCTGGAAGCTGGTATTGCTACCTCCCTCAATGCGATGTTGGGATGCCCCTCTTTGCTTAGATGACGATTTCCCTTCATTTTCCCTATTCGGTTTAACAAGTGAATTGTTGGAATCAGTTTGAGGCCTTGCTGTTTGGGAACCAGCTGGGAAGGATACCGGTGGTAATTTATTAGTTGAATTGTATTTTTCTTGGTTTCTCTGTAGGTATTTTTTTAAAGCATTGATGTCAGGACGTTCTGTACCAAGTTCTTTTTGTTGTGCTTTACGTAGTATATCTTTGGCATAAGTAGAGGGTGTTTTCAACGTCATTTTGGACGTTTTTATTGAATCGAAATTAGGCTTACTCACTAGATTCCCTTGAATGGAGGACGATAAGCTCTCAACCTTAGGCTTTAAAATTTCCTCAATTTGCAAAGACAACATATCTACTGCTTGAGGCATAGGGTTTTGCTGTTTAGATGAGTTTGTTTGTATGTTACTATGGTGGGGTATGGCTGATCTTATGAGCAGGTCAAGTTGATTTGTCTCTAAAGACAATAAATGATATATGGATAGGCCTTTTACACTTTTAAAAAGAACCTTGATTCTTTCCTGTGCATTGTTAAGTTCGCAACTATCCCTCAACTTTCTTACATTATTAGTGAGTGTAGCTGCATCTACTTGACTCACATTCGCAGCTAGCGTACTTAAAGCAACCACCAGCCCGTTTGCCCAGCTTGGATCCCATTCATTAAAACGGTCCAAACACCGCTGGTCAATACATTCAAAGAGCTTTGGTAGCTGCGCTTGCATTGATTGTAACCAGATCAAACACTCTATTGCAGGAAGCGAGGATTTTTCATTGTGCGATAACGATGAAGATTGTAAGGGTTTATGTTCGGGCTTTTTATCTTTGCCAAAGAGCGCTGTTAATGAGCGTTGAATGTTAACCCCTTCCTCCGTCTGGTTATCCGCAAAAAAACATCGCACTACGTTTGGTTCAAACGTTTTTAATGCGGATAAAAGTTTCCAGTTTTCTTGAGCTGACTCTTTATTCAATCCAGCGATAAAAGCGTTATTTTTTAGGATTGTCGTTGCAACATCAGCGGGTATCTCTTTTAATTCAGTCATGATATTTTCAAGCTGACAACCGCTGTTTTCGGCAAGCTTTAACAATGCTTGGGCGTGTTCTAGAAACACCTCTCTTATTCTTGCATCGAAAGGCTCTAGTTCTGATAAACCTTTAGCAAGCGCATTATCTAGAGTTTGAGCATTTTTTTGATGAGCGAGCAATTGAATAAAGTAATTTATTTTTTTATAAATTATGAGAGGAGAATACCCACGAACGTTCATTTTGATAATGTCGCGTACCAAAATACTAATCAGCGCATTGGGCATATCAGCAAACGGATTCTCTTTTTCAAACCTCCTGTAGCTAATGTGGTTTTTAATGACCTTAATCATTGCACCCGCTTCTTCTAAATGGGACAGTAAATTATTAAAAAGGCCTAAATCACTTTCAAACAATTTTTGTAGGGTTTTGATTGATATGCCTGTGCTTACTTTGATGTGCGCCCATCTTATATAATTCATATCTTTATACATCAGGCTTTGTATCGTTTGTAGGTACGGTTTTTGATAGGTTGCAACATCTTTTAACAAGGGCAGTTCACTGAGACGTTCAACAGGATGATCTGCCAAGTCATTACCTGATTTGCGCTCGAAAAAAACCATATGCAAGTCTTGAATTAACTTATCAAAATTTTCCTCTTTCTTCACGGCTGCTTGCTCAGCCTTTTCACCTTTCTTCACGGCTGCTTGCTCAGCCTTTTCACCTTTCTTCACGGCTGCTTGCTCAGCCTTTTCATCTTTCGTCTCGGCTGCTTGCTCAGCCTTTTCATCTTTCGTCTCGGCTGCTTGCTCAGCCTTTTCACCTTTCGTCTCGGCTGCTTGCTCAGCTTTTTCATCTTTCGTCTCGGCTGCTTGCTCAGCCTCATCCGTTTGATTTTGAACAGGTTGTCGTACATCCCCATCATTATAGCGAATTAATTGCTCGATACTCTCATACCGACTTTGCACTGACCGAACAATATCTTCCTCTTTTTTTGGAATAACTTGATCGGTTTTCTCCTCTTTCTTTTTAGCTGATTGTTCAACCTTCTCGTTCTTATTCTGGGATGATTGATCAGGTTTTATAACTTGCTTTTGAGTGACATTCGCAGGCGCAACCTTCTGCACTACAACCCCTTGCCCTCTCTTAACAGTAACATGTACTACCTTTGTAGCTTTCTTTTGAGCAATTTGGTTAACAACCTCAGTTTTGGGTTCAGCCTTTTGACTATTATTTTCATTTGTTGATTGGATAGGTTGATCTAGTTTTTCGTCTTCTTCTGTGGATTGATCAAAACTCTCCTCCATTCCTTGCGTCAATTGCTCAGAAATCTTATTTTTGCTTTTCTTATATTGTTTATTAAGCTCTGTCCAAATCTCGTCTAAAATAATGCGAGGATGGGAGGTTTGATAATCAACCATGTTTCGTAACCGTTTATCCATCCATCCAATCAATGATTCGCGTTGTTCAGACGTGAGCATATGCAAACGTGCTCCAATCTTACGGAGTGTTTCCCGAAAAAATTGTTGGTTATTTTTCATCGCCAGTAATAATGATTTGGTTAAGGCGACCTGACTACTTAAATTATCGCGTAAACGATTAAATCGCTGCCTCTTTGTACTCAAAAAAATTTCTTGATCTTCTTCATCATTTATAGAAGACTCATGAGACTGGACAATTTCTTTCATTCGTTTCAAGAATACTTTAGAAGCAGAGTGTTGAAGTGTAGGCTCTTCAATGGGCCCATAAAGATAGGCGTTACAAGTATCGAGCTCCCTTAGAAAATTGTCCGCTTCTTTGAAACCGCTTTTTTCTACGAGCTCAAACATTGCTAACCGGATTGAGCGGAAAGCCTCATCTAATTTCTCATTAATTCCCGACTCGATGCCTCTGTGGCCTTCCTTAATGGGATGCTTGGCAATACTCGTGGTCTTTCCTTTACCTTTCATAGTATTTTTCAATATAGAGGCTATATGAATTAATTTTAGGATATTTTTACAAAAAATAACAAAATCTCAATTCTGAGCAAAGAAGCTATAAGAAGTTACTCCGCTCTCTTAGGGGGGCAATTAAATTCGCTTAGGATGTGTTCCGATTGATCAATAACCTGCAAGGTAATAGGAAATTTCCAAAGCATGTGTAAATATTTTAAAACTTCAGAGGTGGTTTCTTCTAAAGGAACTCTGTCTTGCTGTAAATAACGCAATGTCAGCGTTCTATCGCCTTGACAATTAACGCTAAAAACTTGTATATCTGGTTCGATATGACCTAAATTATATTGACGAGATAATGCGTTGCGGATGGTTTGATACCCACCTTCATTATGAATAGCTTTAACCAATAGATTTGGTTGTAAATCGTCATCAACGATTTCAAATAATTTCATCTCTCTGATTAATCGCGGCGACAGATATTGTGCGATAAAGCTTTCATCTTTGAAATTGCGCATCGCATGATCGAGGCTTGTTATCCAGGGTGTGTTCGCAAGGTAAGGAAACCAACGTTTATCTTCCTCACTTGGCGCTTCACAAATGCGTTTGATGTCCCTTAACATATTATACCCTAGGGTATAGGGATTAATTCCTGAAAACCCTGGATGATTAAAAGCTGGCTGAGCAATCACATTCGTATGGTTTTGAAGTGCCTCTAACATGAATTCATCGGTTACCAAACCTTCATCGTAAAGAGCGTTTAAAAGCGTATAGTGCCAAAAACTAGCCCATCCTTCATTCATTACTTTGGTTTGGCGTTGAGGATAAAAATATTGCGCCACTTTTCTAACGATCCGAATCACTTCTCTCTGCCACGGCTCTAACAAGGGTGCATTTTTTTCAAGGAAATATAGAATATTTTCTTGAGGTTCTTCGGGAAAATGTTGCGCTGCTTTCTTACCTTCTATAGGTTGAGTTTCCGGTATAATGCGCCATAATTCGTTGACTTGTGACTGCAAATACATTTCGCGATTTTTCTGTCGAATCCGCTCTTCTTGGATCGACAACGGTGAAGGATGCTTGTATCGATCAACCCCATAATTACGTAAGGCATGGCATGCATCTAAAAGCGCTTCTACTTCATTAATTCCATAACGTTCTTCACACTCTCTAATATAATTTTTAGCAAAAACTAAATAATCAATGATAGAGTCCGCAGTAGTCCACATTTTAAATAAATAGTTGCTTTTAAAAAAAGAATTATGGCCGTAACAAGCATGAGCAATCACCAAGGCCTGCATGGCCATGGTATTCTCTTCCATCAAATAAGAAATGCATGGGTTAGAATTAATCACCAATTCATAAGCTAACCCCATCTGACCACGTTGATAACTCCGTTCAATAGAAACAAACTGCTTTCCAAAGGACCAATGATGATAGCCGATAGGCATACCAACTGAAGCGTAAGCATCAATCATTTGTTCAGCAGAAATAACTTCAATCTGATTGGGATAAGTGTCTAAACCAAAATCCTTTGCAAGTCTTCCGATCGCTTCGTCATATCGAACAAGGAGGTCAAATGTCCACTCTGCTCCAACAGACAGAGGCTCTTTCCTCATGCGGGTTTCCTCTTAAATAGGTTATGGAATACCGGATAAATATCAGCAACATTATCAATATTTTCCATGGCAAAATTTGGATGCTTTCGCTGAATTTGTTGGTACACTTCCCATAAACTTTGATGGTGCCTTGGCATAATTTCGATATAAGCAAAATATTGGATCCAAGGAATAATTTTTTCTTGCAGTATTTCTCTGCAATAGGGTGAATCCGCATTCCAATTATCACCGTCTGACGCTTGAGCGACGTAAATATTCCATGCTGATGAAGGAAATCGGGTTTCAATTAAACGACCTAATAGCTCCAATGCACTAGACACCACGGTTCCACCTGTTTCGCGCGAATAGAAAAATGCTTCTTCATCCACTTCTTTAGCAGAGGTGTGGTGACGAATAAATACCAATTCGATTTTTTCATAATTCTTCGTTAAGAAAAGATACAAAAGAATAAAAAAACGCTTGGCGATATCTTTTTTAACCTCATCCATGGATCCAGAAACATCCATGACACAGAACATTACGGCTTGTGTAGAGGGAAGAGGGAGTCGCACATGGTGGTTGTAGCGTAAGTCAATCGTATCAATGAATGGAATCGATTTAATTTTGCGCTCTAAAAAGTTTCGATCTTCTTCTAAGCGGTTTTGTTCACTGTGTTCAGCGCAAGGATTTATTTTATGCTTTTCAAGAGATTCTTTAACATTCCGTAAACGGCGTTTGTAGGGAGCTGTTAATGCCATGCGTCGAGCTGCTGCTTGTCGCATGGAACGCACGACATTAATATTTGCGGGTGTACCTGTTTGCGTAATGCCGGTACGAACCATCTTGTAATCGCGAATGCTTACCAAATCTTTCTTAATTAAATCCGGTAGCTCTAAATCCTCAAAGTACAAATCCATAAATTCTTCACGTGACAATTGAAAGGTGAATTCATCCTCAGCCACACCCTCCGAATTCCCTTTATCACCAGGGGCCGCCCCTCCTCGCATGGGGGGAGGACGTTTGATTAAGTCTCCTGTCATAAATTCTTCGTTGCCCGGCAAAACGTGTTCTATATAACCCCGTCGGCCGCTTTGGAATTGGGGTTCAGAAATATCCTTTGTAGGAATACTGATAGGCTCCCCTTGATCAATATCAGTGATACTGCGTTTGCCAACGGCATCTGCGACTGCCTGTTTAATTTGATTCTTATAACGTCGCAGGAAGCGTTGTCGATTGACCATGCTTTTCTTACCTGCATTTAAGCGTCGATCAAGAAATTGTGACATTGCTATGATCCTCTGCTTATTGCGATTTTCGGACCCTTAAATACCATTCACAAAGAAGACGCACTTGTTTACGGGTGTAGCCCTTTTCCACCATGCGCGCGATAAAATCTTCATGTTTTTTCTTATCATCTTCAGAGGACTTCGCATTGAAAGAAATAACGGGTAAGAGATCTTCGGTATTGGTAAACATTTTTTGCTCGATCACGGTTTTTAATTTTTCATAACTATTCCATAAAGGATTTTTACCTTGATTATTTGCGCGTGCACGTAACACGAAATTAACCACCTCATTACGAAAATCCTTTGGATTTGAGATACCGGCAGGTTTTTCTATTTTTTCAAGTTCTGCGTTTAAAGAAGCTCTGTCAAAAATTTCCCCTGTATCCGGATCACGATAATCTTGATCCTGAATCCAAAAGTCGGCGTAGGTTATGTATCTATCGAAAATATTTTGGCCGTATTCCGAGTAAGACTCCAAGTAAGCGGTTTGAATTTCTTTGCCGATAAAATCCACATACTTAGGCATCAAAAATTCTTTGAGAAAGGTGAGAAAGTGTTCATGGATTTCTTTGGGAAACTGTTCTTGTTCTATCTGTCGTTCTAAGACATATAGTAAGTGAACAGGATTAGCGGCAATTTCTGTCTGATCGAAGTTGAAGACCTTTGATAGAATTTTAAAAGAGAAGCGAGTGGAAATGCCTTGCATACCCTCATCAACGCCGGCAAAGTCACGATATTCCTGGTAAGATTTTGCCTTAGGATCGGTGTCTTTTAAACTTTCGCCATTATAAACCCGCATTTTTGAAAAAATGCTCGAATTTTGCGGTTCTTTTAATCGTGTCAATACTGAAAATTGGGCAAGCATATCGAGCGTCCCCGGCGCACAGGGAATATGCTTTAGTGAACTTTGATCTACTAGTTTTTGATAAATCTTAATTTCTTCAGAGACACGTAAACAGTAGGGCACCTTAACGATATTAATACGATCGATAAAAGCTTCGTTGTTTTTATTATTACGAAATGCTTGCCATTCTGACTCATTTGAGTGCGCTAAAATAATACCTTCAAACGGAATCGCCGATAAACCTTCGGTCCCATTGTAATTACCCTCTTGAGTGGCCGTCAGTAAAGGGTGCAAGACTTTTATGGGTGCTTTGAACATTTCCACAAATTCGAGTAGCCCTCGATTTCCCCGACATAAACCACCGGAATAGCTATAAGCATCCGGATCATTTTGAGAGAATTCTTCCAATTTTCGTATATCAACTTTACCCACTAAAGAAGAAATATCTTGATTGTTCTCATCACCGGGTTCTGTCTTCGCAATTGCGATTTGTTTCAAACGCGAGGGTTTTAATTTAATAACTGTAAATTTTGAAATATCGCCATTAAACTCTTGCAATCGTTTGATTGCCCAAGGAGAAAGAACATACCTTAAATGTCGTCTTGGAATTCCGTACCGTTCCGCTAGCAATTCTGCATCTTCTTCCGGATCGAACAAGGATAAAGGAGATTCAAAAACAGGCGAGCCTTTAATGGCATAGAAAGGAATTTTCTGCATTAAGTTTTTTAATTTTTCAGCTAATGATGATTTACCACCCCCAACGGGTCCTAATAAATAAAGGATTTGTTTCGTCTCTTCTAGGCCCTGAGCCGCGTGCTTTAAAAAGCCAACGATTTGTTCAATGGGTTCTTCCATCCCAAAAAACTCTTTAAAAACAGGATAATAATTGATAACTTTGTTTGAAAAAAGACGCGAGAGCACGGGATCATAGCGAGTATCGATACGTTCAGGCTCACCAATAGCCGTTAATAATCTTTCTGCAGGATTAGCATAGGCGAGAGGTTCTGTTTTACAGAGCTCAAGGTAGTCTTGAAGGCTCATTTCTTCTTCATCGCGATACCCAGCAAAACGTTGCGCGCAACGCTCTAAAAACGTATCGCCTACATTCATCACCATAACCGCCCTCCTTGAGGTGCTCACTAAGGAAAGACCTTTACATATCGTTCCCAAAAGCGAGACACTAGTCTCCTAAGTATCGTCAAACCATTGGTTTTCCCAATTCGATGATTAGGTATTAAAAAATAATCCTTGATTATGTGATAAAAGGAGCAAACTCCATGCCAGCAGACACCATTTATTTAAAGGACTATCAACCTCCAGCGTTTACGGTTAAAGAGACCATTCTTGCCATTGACCTTTATGAAGATCATGCGCTTGTCACCGCGCAACTATCGCTACAACGGCAACATTCAGGGCCTTTATCACTTTACGGCGATACCTTAGAGCTAATAAAAATCCAGCAAAATGACAAGGAACTATCAAAAGAAAACTATCATTTGACAGAAGATCGATTAACGCTGACAAACTGTCCCGACACATTGACACTAGAGATTGTGACGCGTATACGCCCCCAGGATAATACTGCACTTTCAGGCCTTTACCGCTCCAATCAGCTTTTTTGTACACAATGCGAGGCCGAAGGTTTTCGACGGATTACTTTTTATCCAGATAGACCCGATGTATTGAGTATTTTTACCACCAGGATTTCAGCTGATAAAACCCAGTACCCTATTCTACTTTCGAATGGCAATCAGGTTGGGGCTGGTGAACTGCCTGACAATCGTCATTGGGTTGAATGGCATGATCCTTTTAAAAAACCTTCCTATCTCTTTGCATTAGTTGCCGGCGACCTTGCCTGTATCAAAGATACATTTATTACCTGCTCGGGGAAATCGGTGGCCTTAAGCATTTACGTTGAACACGGCAACGAAAACAAATGCCAGCATGCCATGACCTCTTTAAAAAATGCTATGCGTTGGGACGAAGAGCATTACGGTCGTGAATATGATTTGGATAATTTCATGATTGTGGCGGTTAGCGATTTCAACATGGGTGCGATGGAAAACAAAGGTTTAAATATCTTTAATTCAAGCTATATCCTTGCAAGCCCGACCTCCGCAACCGATCTTGATTTTGTGGGTGTTGAAGAAGTTGTGGGTCATGAATATTTTCATAACTGGACAGGCAATCGCATTACCTGTCGAGATTGGTTTCAACTCAGTCTGAAAGAAGGGCTAACCGTCTTTCGAGAACAAGAATTTTCAGCGGATATGAATTCAAAAGCTGTGAACCGCATACAAGACGTTTGTGTACTGCTAAACAGTCAATTTCCTGAAGATGCAGGAACTATGGCACACCCGGTAAGACCAAGTTCTTATCAAGAAATCAATAACTTCTACACCTCAACAATTTACAACAAAGGTGCTGAGGTCATTCGTATGCAACAAACTTTACTGGGTACCCGAGGTTTCCGTCGTGGGATGGATTTATACTTTGAACGTCATGACGGACAAGCCGTCACTATTGATGATTTTGTTGCAGCTATGGAAGATGCCAATGATATTGATTTGAGTCAATTTAAACGCTGGTATAGTCAAGCTGGCACACCTGTTGTTGAAGTCAGCAGTCATTTTGAAAACCAAAAGTTAAGTTTAACCTTCACGCAAACTTGCCCACCTACTCCCGATCAACCAACGAAAGAACCTTTTCATATTCCGATCCGTTTAGCCCTATTTGACGACGAAGGACAATCCATCAGCCTTGCACAAGATCTTATTGAGTTAAAAAAAGGCAAAGAGAGTTTTCACTTTACCGGTATTGAAACACCGCCACGCATTTCATTGTTGAGAGGGTTTTCAGCACCGATTAAACTAAAGTGGAAAGCAGAAGATAACCTTTTAAACCAAACAGCCTTATTTGATCTCTTGCGTTTTGAGACCGACGGCTATGCCAAATGGCATGCTGCTCAGCGACTTGCGTTGAATTGCATTACGCACTATTTCAACACCGATTCACAGACTTGGCAATTTCCTTCCGAGCTTCTTAGCGCTTACCGCCATGTTTTAGTCGATACCAATTTAGATCCTGCGCTTCGTGCAGAGATTTTAGTTCCTCCTGGTTTTGAAGAAGTCGTTGCCGATTGCCACAACGTTGATGTCGACAAAGTAGAGGCCGCGCGCGACTTTTTCCGAGTACATCTTGGAAAAGGACTATTTGATGCCGCGCAATTGACTTATCAAACACTATGGCAGCAGGAAGATCACGCGATGAACCCCAGGGCATATGCTCGTCGTCGACTTCGTAACGTGTGTTTATGGCTGATGTCTAAAGGAGATGAAAAACGCGCTTTACCACTGGGTCAGGAGCAATTTTCTGACGCTCAAACCATGACCGATCAACTCGCTAGCCTTGCTTTATTGAATAACGTATCCGATCAAGGGATACGTCATAATGCACTGGCATCTTTCTATGAACAATGGGCAAATGAGCCACTGGTGGTCGATAAATGGTTTGCCATGCAATCAAGCTGCGAATTACCTCATACCTTAGACCAAGTAAAACATTTGCTGACACATCCTGACTTCACCTTCAAGAATCCCAATAAAGTAAGAGCATTGGTCGGTACTTTCTGTCATACAAACTTTCGACATTTTCATGCCGCAGATGGGCAGGGGTATGTTTTTTTAGAGGATATTTTAAAAATTGTTGATCCTTTAAATCCTCAGATTGCTTCGCGATTGGCAACACCGCTAACACGATGGCACCGCTATGATCCAAAAAGACGTACGCTGATAAAAGAAACACTCAATCGGTTAATCCACTGTAGTTTATCCCCTGACTTGCATGAAATGATTGCAAAAAGCCTTGCTCCATCCTCACCAAGCAAGTAGTTTGCAATGTCCTGCTCACCAAAGCATTGTCTTGGTGAGCATATTTGGTTCATAAGCTTTAATCGACTAATCTTCTTAAGCATTTGATTTTAGAGATCGTTCAATGCCCATCATTAAATCAAGAAACCCATATAAAAACAGTTATGCAAAATTTTCCCCGTTCTCATCAATACGATGTCATCTTAATTAATTACATGCTAATCTTTAACCCCTTTGACGACATGCAGAGTTTCGAACATGGCCAATAATAATACGCTTGCAGAACAAGTACGTGCTGCGCTTAAAGATCCCTCTTTATGGGCAGAAGTCCATCGTACAATAGAAAAAAATACAGCTGCTCTCCAGCCAAATCGTATCCAATGGACGCTGTATCAAGCTGCTCGTGCAGGCCAATTAGCTTTGATCAAACAATGGATCTTTCTCAAGGATTTTCCCATACAGACAGAAGGCTTAATTGAAGTGTGTGAGAAAATCGCTAATATTTTCACAAGCCTTGAACATGTCAATCTCAGTGATAACGATTGGCAGAATCTCTTTTTTCTCATGGGCTACATTGGGACAACCTTAGATACGGAAAATTTAAATAATAATCATACATTCGATGCTTACACCAACTTAATCTCTGAATTATATGCACGGGCATTTGCAAGCAATCGTCTTGAGCTTTTTAAAAAAATCGCTGGTTTACCATACGCCACTGAGATTTCAGAATTGCCTGCTGTTTTTCCGACACCTAAACAATATTTAAGTGCTTTGCAAAGTCACGATTGGCAATCCTTAGAAGGCCTTTATTTAAAACAAATTTTAAGGCAATTAAGGCAAGCCGGCCATTCAAAAGATTGGAATAAGATAGAAAATCTACTGAAATTAGATGGACCTAAGCTTCCACCCGCTCGTCTTCAATGGTTATTAACACTTGCTTGCCGTCATGGCCAAACAGCGCTTATCGATCATATACTTGATACGATTTTTCAGGAAAAAGACATCGAGAGAATGCAATCTGTTTGTGAAAATATCGGGCAAATTAATACTAGCCTGAAAAATGTGCAAATCAGTAACCAAGAATGGGAAGGGTTAATCCATCTTATAAAACGCATGAACACCTATGAAAAAGCATCCGTACAAGAAGAACATGCTGATTTCATCACCGGCCTTTTAGAAGATCTCGTCGTTCGCGCTTTTATCAAAGGAAAATTGGAGATTCTGCAGGACTTAAGCACGCTACCCCATTTTTCTGAGATTAAGCAGCTTGATCTACCTGCTAAATACAGCAAAGATTTGCTTTTAGCGCTGCAAGAAAAAAATGAGCAAGCGGTTGCATCCGTTTACCAAACCTTTAAAACAGATACTTCACCTCAACCAATCATCGTACCCTCTAAATCCCTTATCAATGAAATGCGTGACATGATGGAACCCACAAGAGACACCCACCCTCATGCACCTATCAATCAACCCTCTTTGTTTTTTCAAGCCCCTGACTCACCCCAAGCGCGATCACAAGATGCTAATCCTCTCCATGTTTTTTCACTTGACTATGATGGATGCTTGGCACACAGAGATTATCATCAGGTGCTGCGTTTCTTATCAGGCGAAAAGAAAACAAAGCCTGAACTCAGGGTCAAATCTCTTATCAAAGTGAACAAAGCATTGATTGACAATTTTAAACAGCAGATGAATGCTAACCCAACTCTACAGGATCCTATTATATTCTCAGGCTCTACTCGCCAATCCATTTACGTTGAATATGTCAATCTCAAACGCCATCACCACTTGCCTTCTTCTTGCTTAGACATCGAAGCATTAGCTAAAGCCTTAGGCGCACAATTCTGCCCGCTGCTGATGGAAGATGCGTATTTTAATTGGCTCCCCGGTGAAACGTTTTCTCAAATTAAGGGGCTGGAATTATCTGTCGATACACAAAGCACCGATCCCTATCAGGAGAGAGTACGTGTTTTTGAGGAACATCTGCAAAAACATCCTGAGGAAAGATCTTTTTACGCAGACGAAAGTAAGGTAGCCGTTTTATTTCTGCAAATGTGGGAAATAGCCCTTGCTTATCCTGAAAAAATCATCAAATTTCACTTTTATGATGACAAAACTGAGGGAATTTTGGATGAGTTAGCTAAACTCTATAACGCTTCGCCCTTTCTCATCCCTGGCAATCTCGACCTGACATTACATCACTATGCAAAAGGGGAAATGCAAGCTTCTTTTCCCCCAATCGTCGGCACAGGTAAACTCGATACAGCGATGGATCATTATCAAATTGCACGTTGGATCTTAGCTGAAGCCCAACAAATCCAACTGGAAAAATCGACACTTCCTGTAAACATTGAACCTAACTTAAATCAGCTTGCGAAACAACAACCTGTTCCAAAGTTACTAAGCGAACAGGCCCTGCCTCTATTTTTTAAAGCGGTGGAAGGAACGATTCGCAATGCAGATTATCCGGCTGATACCGTCGCTTATCAGAAATAACACTAAAAAAAGCTAAGCCGCTCTCGCACTAACTTATGTCATCTAGCTTGGCATTTGTTAGTGCTCGAATAATACAAAATAATAAAAAAGGATATTTCGATGACTCCTATGACCTTCTCATCATGCGCTGCCGTGGCTAGTTTTTTATACCAAAGAGAGCAACAGATTTCCTCCAATAGATTTGAGGAAAACATTATGCATGCTTATGCACGAATGTTTTTGGAGGAATTTATGAATCTATGGCCGACCATAGAGACTCAATCGGAAGCTGAACAAGCATTGGCAGTTCGTTCTTTTCTATTAAGGAACCAAAAATTTATACTTGAGCACTTTAAATCCTATGCTGCTTTTCCTCTCGATTTAATTCGTCCGTTGTTGTTTGCTCTGACTCGCTGCGTTGTTGTAGTTATGAATGATACAGATGATGTCTTCGGATGCTTAGATATCTTAATACCCCCGGGTTCAATATCATTTGATGGAGAATTTGCCTATCTATATGATATATTTTCAAATGAGACATACGAGCGATCAGAGTTCCCTAAATCTTTACAATTCAAATTTAAATTGACGTCAAAACTCATTGAACTGTTGCAAGTAAAGTATGAATTTTCTTCTTTTATGGATCTACGGATCTTTTCAACCCTACCAACCGATGAGATTTATCAAATATTGCTTGAGCAGCCTGCTGTACATCAGCAAATTTTAAATGAGCTTGGTAATATAAATGTGTTCTCACATTTTTGCAAAAAATTCTCGGCAGATAAATTGAAAGGCTATTTACCTCTATTGCCATCACTGATTGCCACTATTGTTCGCTCTCACACCGATATTATTGTTTTGCTCAATGAACTTGATGATGAGAAAACAGCCCTAATCATTCAAGCTGCTTCTAAAAAGTTCTCAAAGCTTATTACGGATTGGCAAACTTTAAATGCAGTTAGCTTCCATTTAAGACCCGCTCAAAACTTAGCGTTGATGACCTCGCTATCTGAGGTCTTGCTTTCTTGTAGATATGATGATCTTTCATTTCGATCACTGCTTCGTTATGGCAACGATCGTGAACACACACAGCTATTAGAATTAGTAGCACCTCATTTACCGCAACACCTTCTATCACAACAACAGCTGCGTACTTTTTTACGTTTAGTCCGTTCATGTAATCGATTGTTCATTTTGAGATCTGTCCGTGAAAAGTTGCCTGGGTTAATTACCAAATTATCTGAACTTACTGAACTTTTGCATGAGTTAGATACGCCTGGCCAGTATAAATTACTTGAGGCGCTTGATGGTCATTTATCAAAAATAATAAACAATAAAATTCAATTGGAACGACTTTTAGATGCCCTGAGCATCCAACAACCTGCTATTACGCTACAAGCTTTGGGAGAGGAATTGCCCTCTCTCATTGACAAGGTTTTTTTAGAGGAACTTAAGACACTTTACTTACCGACGCAGTCATATGATCAACATCTATGTTTCATTGATTTGAGCGGTATTCTCAAGTTACTCTCACCAGAGCAGTGTGATCAGGTATTGCGAGAGCTGCACTGCCTCCCTCTACTCTTTCCTCATGTCATCGATGTAACAGAGACCCTAAAAGAACTATCGCTTGAAAATGGCAAGCAATTTATGAAACACATTCGATTATTAGATGAAGAGGGAAAGCTAAAACATCTGAATAAAGAGTATAGAGAAACTGAAGAGCTTGCGAATGCGATGCGTCATTTCTCGATGGAACAATCTAAGCTTTTCATTGAAGCATTGAATTTAAAACCTATCATTATGTCCAGTAACCATTCATTGAGTGAATTTTTGAGCCAATTAACCAGTGAAAGAGGCCTAGAAATATTGAAGATTCTTGGAAATGACTCCTTAAAATATTATAAAGGAGGCGACAAATTCTTCAAACATTTGAAAACCTTATCGATCGTTGAAAGTAATGACGTATTTGAGGCCTTAGTCGATGCAATCGACGCCCTTCTGAAAGGAACTTATCAGCACGACAATGCTTTTCCTAGCTTATCCAATCAAGAACGCGCCCTAGCGTATCATGTTCTTTTAGAAATGCTACCTCGCTTTATTCGTAATCAATCCCAGCTCGTTCATACCTTCCAATCTTTACCTGCCTCGCTATGTGGAGAACTGCGATTAAAGATGAAAAGTTTGAAGGTATATGAAAATAATTCTCAGCGTCTAATCGATGTCCTAAAAGATGAACCAGAAAAAATCAGTATCCTTCAACAAAAAGAACAATCTAATTTTCTAAGTTCACTGAATCCCTTCAATTTTTTTTCGGGAGGGGAACAAAAAAAGGATGTTGTTGCAGATATCCGAGAGCCCTTACTGCCTAAATATTAAACAATATTGATCTTATTTTCTGGAATTTCATTCATGCAATCTAAATCGGAACAGCAGACTTACAATTATAACCGCCCAGGCATCACCGACCAAGACGTAGCTCTGCAGCTGCCTATTGTCGATATAAACAGCCTTCGTATTGTATTGATGTTATTGGCACCTCAGCAATGTGCAGAGAGGCTGAAAAATTTTCACAAATTACCGCTCATTGTACGAAGCATCTTCGACATCACCGCAGTACTTCGAAACTTACCTGTTGAAAACGGAAAGGTGTTTATCCAGCACCTAGGGAAGTTCAAAAAAACACGCAGATTTAAACGCTTAAACAAAGAATGGTTAGACTGTGTCTCGCTCGCTTTTGCGCTACGTGATCTATCGCCAGCACAGTGTAAACTCGTCCTCGATGAATTCGATATTAGACCAAAAATTATCCATAACCAACCTGGGCTTGCCGATCTTATTACCTGGGTGAATGCCGAATTACACGCACCCCTTGTGAAAATACTCGGTCCTAAACTTCTTCCCGTCTTCAAGGAAGGTGATAAACTGCTACAGTTTTTAAACGATTTACCTGTACGTGAGCGCAAACCATTTTTTGAATCATTTTGCGATACTCTAGAGACGATATGCCAAGGCAACTATTCACATGAAAAAACATTTACGACCTTTAATCACCAACAACGAGCACTCATTTTCAGAGTGATGCTGGACATTACTGTCCCTCTCGTTATCCGTTCGCCGATGGATTTTATGGATATATTTAAAACTTTGCCACCGTCCTTAGATGAAGATTCCCTAGATAAAATAGACCATGAATTTTATCAAACTCTGTATAAAGAAGAAGCCATCAATCTCTTGTGGAGTGAGCCAGAAAAAATCAATATTTCTAGGCAACAAGAAAAAAACATAGTGCCAGAATTACCTGATTTATATACATTTTTCTCTCATTTGAGAAAGCCTTCTCCCATTCCTCTTCAGGAGCAAGAAGAGCTGTCGGAAATGCCAGACCTATATTTCACTAAAGATGAGCGTTCATCGAATGGGAATGTGATTTAAAGTATTAACTTCTTTTCCGGATCGCTTTGCTTGGTCGAGCGTGTCAATAAGATGCATTGCGCGATCCATTTGCTGCAATTTTGCATTATTTTGCAGACCAACGGCTTCTTTAAAGCGTTTAGCTAACTCCTCCAAAAGAGGAGTTAGCAGCTTGTTTTCTTTAGACTGCAGGCTAATAACCAGCCTTTCCGCTATATCAAATAGCTCATTTGTACAAGAAAATTTTAAGGCTTCTAAGCAATTATCTTTTCTTAAACAATCAATCAGCTTACTACGTTGATAGGTATTATTTAGGGACGTTATCAGTCGAAGTAATTGCAACCGTTGGAAAGATTTTTTTAAAGAAATACGCTCTATTAGCGCTTGCTGATAGTTTAATTTTTCATAATTGGTAACGGTTGAAAATTCTTCCGGTTTATTCTTAACAAAACTGACATGGACGGTACCAGGTGCTGGATTATAGGTGTGCACAATTTTCTTTATCTCAACATCTGGCCTTAATAGATTAAAATGGCTAATCACTTCAAAAACGGCCGCCAAATTCTGATACGAGGTGGTATCTTTGCCATTTTTTAATAAAAACGCTTGTGTTTTATCTTGCTCAGCGACAAAGTTTGACGGCAAATGTTTAAATCTAAAATTTTTCATTCTGTCATGAAAACTTAAAAAATCCATGCCTTTTTTTTGTGGTTCAAATGCGTTAACGCCTATTTCTTTATAAAGTTTAATAATCGATTCACGTGCAAAATTTTTTTCTAAGAAAAAGAGAGGATAACCTTTTTTTTGAATATTCTCCTGAAAGGATGCGACATCAATGCCCTTTTGTTGACTCAAAAGCGATCGCTTTTTTAAGTACCAGGGAAAATAGCCATTGACGAATTTGCCCCCGGTTAAACAAATTTTTAGTTCTTCCCCTTCTTCTACGTCTCGTAACAGTTTCTTAAGTAAATCATTAGGATCTGACTTTCGATAAAAATGCGCAAAAATTTTTAGATTTTTTCCTTTAATATATATAACGACACAATCCTTTACATCTGTCGTAAAAACGCGGTAAATCTGGTTATATTCTGCTTCTTTTTCAGGCGATGCTTTCGAAAAACATTTATAACCTCCAGTGGGTACAAAAACGTTTAAAAACATCGAAGCCGCCTTCGTTTAAAAAACGTCATAATAGGATAGAAATTAAATCGTGTATATATTTTTAAACTTACATGGCAGTCAAACACCCTAAAATAGGCCCTGAAGTTTTATCTTCGTTTTAATTATGCCGTAACTTTTCCTATAAAAATCATGCTACAGTAATTAAATCATCGACGGAAATGATGTAGGCTCCAAGCTTGTTGGAGCAACACTTAAGTTAGGTAGGGAGACTTTATGCGTTCATCTTTACGAAATTTTTTGGGCCCCCTGTTGCTGATTCTGCTCTGCCCACCCTTTGTCATGCTCATGTGGTACACCAATACCCAGCTTGGTGGTTCACTCTCAACAATGTTTGCACAAATTCAAGCGCAGGGTTTATGGACAGCTATCCATCAAGTAGCAAGTCCGTATTGGTTAGGCTCAACGCTAGCGTGGAAAATGATTACTGGGTTTATCTGTTTTGAGTTGCTCCTCATGCGCTTTCTACCCGGCAAAATATTTCAAGGCCCTCTTACCCCGAAGGGTAATACACCCATCTATAAAGAAAATGGTTTATCCGCTTTTCTAATAACCATGGGCTCTTTTTGTTTTGCCAGCTTTGGCTTAAACCTCTTTTCTGCAAGTGTATTGTATGATCATTTAGGGGCTTTGTTAGGCGCACTTAACCTTTTTAGTCTTATTTTCTGCGGCTTACTTTATTTCAAGGGACGTTATTTTCCTTCTTCTACCGATTCAGGGATCACTAAAAATCCTTTATTTGATTATTACTGGGGCACTGAACTCTATCCTCAAGTGGGTGGTTGTCATCTCAAAAAATTGATTACTTGTCGTCTTGGCATGATGAGCTGGGGATTATTATTGCTATCTTACGCTGCAAAACAAATTGAATTAAATGGTGAACTTTCAAACGCCTTGTTGATTTCAGTTTTACTGCAATTTTTTTACCTAACAAAATTCTTTATCTGGGAAAAAGGTTACCTACGATCACTAGATATCATGCATGATCGTGCTGGTTTTTATATTTGCTGGGGTTGTCTTGTCTGGGTGCCTTGTATCTATACATCCCCAAGCATGTACCTTGTTCTCCATCCGATCCAACTCAGCGAAGGCCTAGCCATCAGCATTTTACTTTTAGGTAGTATCAGCATTCTGATTAATTACCTGGCCGATCGACAACGTTTGTTTATCCGTTCCACACAAGGTCAATGTAAAATCTGGGGTAAAACGCCCATTGTGTTGCCCGCACATTACACAACTCAAGAGGGTGCTCGAAAAGAAACACTTTTATTAGCTTCCGGATGGTGGGGTGTGGCACGGCATTTTCATTATGTTCCAGAAATTGCCGCCGCATTTTTATGGTCGCTTCCAGCGCTTTTTACCCATTTTGCACCGTATTTTTATGTGTCCTTTCTAACAATACTCTTGATAGATCGCGCTTTCAGAGACGATCAACGGTGCGCAGCGAAGTACAAGGAGTATTGGAATGACTACTGTAACCTCGTCCCTTACAAGATTATTCCTTATGTACTCTAAGCATAAGTAGGTGTACTTATACTTTTATGGCGTTGTATTGATTGTCACGTGAGCAGCAGGTGGCTCACTAGCCGCTCTAAAACGTCTGTGGCCACTGAAGAAATCGTAGCGGCTAGGCTGCTGCGATGCCTCTCGTACAGCGCTTAGTTGTTCGATCGCGTTTTGTTCAGTTATTTTTAAGGCTTTATCTATTGCTACTCTTTCAGAGAGTAAGCTGTGCTGATGAACATTCTCATTATCATGCGTTAAGTCGCGAGCGGCTTCGCTTCTTTGCGTCGTTCTCAAACTGTCTTCGGGAGTATTGGGCCCAGAGGCAGACGGGTTAGCTACATCACTGAAATTGGTATTGGCTTGCACATCTTCATTATTAGAAACAGGATTTACTGTTTGAGGTCTTTCTGGCATGTTTGCATTTGCTAGTTCGGCTTCAAGTCTTTGCGGATTATCGGCTCGTTCTAGATCGATTGTCCTTGCTGATTGCTTATTTGAGAAGGTCAAGCAGTCGCAACATTTTGCTCGCTCTTTTCTCAAAAAACAGCAGAAAATTAACAAAGCAAGCCCTCCACCGACACCAAAAATAATTCCTAAATCGCCTCCATCCAGTGACGTACCGGAATGGTTTGTAGTAAGAGTGGCATTGTTCGTATTGTTGACCGCAACTGTGCTGTTTTGCTGCGCCTGGACAACTTTATTTGCCAACGCTGCTGATAAAATCAACGTTGTCGTTAAAAGATTATTCAAGTTTTTATTATTCATGATTTAAAAAACAATGCGGGTTACTGCGCATGTTACCACGCCCTTCTAAATTTTGTATATTACACTTGCACATGGTGCACGTTTTTAGATTTTATTGCAGTGATCAAGAGTGGAATAATCGTATGCAGGCTTAAATAAGCCTGCCCTTGTTCTTTAGATTGCATATCTATTGATATTGACGGTTTCTTGAGCTTCATTAGGATTAGTATTAGTTTGTGCGCGATTATCTTGAAAAATGCCAAAATTACCGACTCTAGGCTCTTCATTTTGTAAATGAATTGCCTCTGGTGCATGCGCCACAGGATTTTGCATATTTATTTGTTGGGCAAGCTCTACCTCAACGTTGTTATTATTAACAGGGGCGGCATTATCGCCTTCCTGGACCTGTCCTTCCCCCTGTGGCACTACCGGGTTTGTGGTACGAAGTCGATTTTGGACTTGTCGGTTTTGATAACTACTACGCAACTTGCAAAGCGCAGCGCATACAATCAACGCACCCGTAATGCTGCCTAGAACAATGCCAATGATTTTAGCGGTTGAGCTTTTGGGATCAATGAGTCCATATCCATAATAAGGGTAATAGCGCAGGTTTTCTGCTTGAGGATTCGATAGCGCATTTTGGTGCGTGCGAAGATTAGTATCCTCCTGTATGCTGGTACTAGCGCCCATCGCTGCTGCAGTTAATCCTAGTGTTAGGATCATGGTTAAGGTATTACGTAATTCTTGATTCATTCTATGCTCATTCAATTGATACTTCATTTAGGGGATCACCATTCTACCGTTGATCTCTTTTTTTAATCAATTATTTTTACTTATTGTTTATATAAAAATCTATTTGATTTTAAATTTGATTTAAATTGAAAGAATTACACATAATCAAAAGAAGCTCACACCTTTCCACTTTCTTAATAATGTTAAAAAAACGGTTAATTGATTTCTTGTAGGTGTCCATTTAAAAATGTCAATGTATAAGGTGGCTGATAAGCATCCACTTGATACGTCCAGATTTGAGGCATTTCTTCACTGGGAATGGGTTGATTGATGTAAGTATTGTTCGCCAGTGACGGGCTTCCGCAATAACTATAGACTTTATTCACCGGATCCCCGATTTGGATCATATTACCGCCACAAATGGTAATGGCTTGGGTACTGGATCCATTTAACTGCACACTACTCACTTTATCGTTTGTCACTTCAACTTCTAATTGCACCCCGCTGTTAACACCCACCGGTAATGACCAAACACCGTAAAAAGCATTTTGTGAGCCTTGTGCATTATAAATTAATTGCAAAACAGGAATTTTTCTCATTAGAGGTCGATTTGATTCCTGCTTTTTTAGAGGTTGACCGCAGGCACTGATCACTTCGTTAGTTGTCATTCCAAGCCGGATATACGCATGATTTTGTGGGCAATAAATCGTGTCTTCAGCCATGGCAGGCAGAGGAACGATGATCAGAAGAGCAGCTGTGAAAGAGGAGATCCAACGATAAACCATTGTGCTTTTCCTATTATTACCCTGCTTTAATTATAGCCCTTAATCTTCAGGTAGGTATTGGAAAATCTTTACGACCTTATGAACGCCATCGATTTGCCTAGCAACGTTTGCCGCAATTAACGATTGCTTATGGGTTGTTTTGCCCATTAAATAGACAATACCATTTTCGGTAACCACACGAATAGAACCTGAAGCAAGCCCCTTCTCAGCCAATAGATTTGCCCTAACTTGGCTCGTAATCCACGCATCCTTCGTACGCTGGGCATAACTAATAGGGAAATCGACCGTCATTTCATTATATACATGCCCGACATTGGGTGTATTCCGTGCCACTGTTTCGGCCGTTTGACGAAGAAACGCTGTGGGCGCTTGCCCCGCAAGCAATACCACTTGATTGAAACTTGTGATCTGAACACGTGCCTCATGAAAGCGAGGATCGCGAGCGATGGCGCGCTCTATTAAATAAAAGATTCGAGCATCCGATTCCAGTACAGGTAAGCTACGCTTATCATATACAATCAAGCCAGCTGCTGTCCCGACTACGACAGCTGCCATGCAGCCCGTCAATAAAATAGTTGCACACAACCCCAAAATTAATAGATTTTTCTTCATCAAATGGCTCACTACAAAATACTTTTAAGTTAACTGTACAAGCGTTAAGGCAGTGGCTTTTCATCATATACATAATACTGCGGCTGTTTTGTTAGATGCCGTGGTTACAAGCCTTATCCTAGCATTTGTCCAAAAAGAGATTGATCAATCAAATCGCAAAAGCAATGTAAAATAAATAAATGCATTTCACGAATGCGGGTTGCATTGTCTGCATAGACACGTAATTCAAAATCTTCCGGCCCTAAATGATTTGTTAAGATACCACCATCACCCCCGGTTAAAGCAACCATGTCCATACCTCTATCATTCGCCGCATGAACAGCGTTTAAGAGATTATTACCGTTTCCAGAGGTCGATAAGACCATCAATATATCGCCTTCTTGACCAAGCGCTTGTACTTGGCGGGCAAACACTTGATCGGCATGACTGTCTGTAGCGATGGAGGTTAAAATAGTGACATCCGTTGCTAAAGCAATGACCGGCAGCGGCGGGCGTTCTACTTCAAAGTGATGGATCATCGCTGTAGAAAAATGCAAGCAATTCGCCGCGGAACCGCCATTTCCACATAACAATATCTTTCGATCACTCAATAAACAATTAACCAAGCGCTGCGCTGCCTTCGCAATTTGCGCCGACAAACTATCTGCAGCGGCTAATTTTGTTTCAATACTGATCGCAAAAAGCTGACGTACTCTTTCTTCTAATGATTGTGTCATGCTGTCCTAACTATCAAAACCAAAGGCATTCTTAATCCAATTGATTTGGTAAGGATGCCCATCAAAACATATAACGTCAAAACGCATCGGACGTTGGGCATATTGACGGCGAGATAAAAGAAAATGGCTAGCTGTTTTTAGCAACTTCCCTCTTTTTTGTCGAGTAATACTCTCGACTGCACCCCCAAACGCTTTAGCATTACGACGCGCTCTCACTTCAACAAAAATCAGATCCTTTTGGCAGGAATCTTCCATGATTAAATCAATTTCCCCGCAATAACATCGATAATTGCTGGTTATCCAGCTTAACCCTTCCGCCAATAAATAATTTTTTGCCGCATCTTCGGCTGCTTGACCAATGGTTTTCGTGGTTAGCTTTACCTGTTTTATAGCATTATCCATGATCTTGCAACCCTGCATTAATCAATTCAATGGATGTTGCATCAAGTGGCTCACCTAAAAAGATCTCACCGACACGTTGAAACCGTTGCACTGAGTCCGTAACACAATAATAAATTCCTGCCTTCGTTTGTGCTTCGACATTTAAAAGTTCTTTCTCAGATAGCAATTGTTGCAAAGCCAAAGCCGTCGCTTGGGCAGAATCAACGACACGCATATGCTCGGGCAACAAATCGCTTAAGAGTCTAGTAAATACAGGAAAGTGGGTGCAACCTAATAATAAAGTATCTTCTTGATTTAAGCCTACAAGGTAATGTTTTAACGCCTCCTTGGCAATTGTATTATTAACCATGCCTTCTTCTGCCAATGCAACTAACAAACTGCACGCACGCGGTGTGATGACGGCATGAGGTAGTTGAGCGCTAATAAAGCGTTGATAGGCTTGCGAAGCGATGGTCGTTTCAGTTGCAAGAACAGCAATACGTGAGTTTCGAGTGGCAGAAACCGCTGCGGTAGCACCAGGAAGCACCACACCCAGAACCGGAATATCTTCCAAAACGGATTGTAGATGAGGCAAAGCAGCTGTTGTAGCAGTATTACAAGCGATGACTAAAGCCTTAATTTGCCTTTCAACCAGCACTCGAGCCATTTGTAAAGCATATTGCTGAACTGTCTCAGCACTTTTGGTGCCATAAGGCAAGCGCGCAGTGTCGCCAAGGTAAATAAACGACTCATTTTTTAAAAGAGCTTTGAGCGCTTTTAAAACCGTTAATCCACCCATTCCCGAGTCAAAGACACCAATTGGCAGTTGTGTTTTATTCATTGTTGCCTTCGTGAGTTATTCGTCTTGCGTGCCTTGCTTAGATCGGCGATATAATCGCATAACGACGTTAATCGTACGTAAGCGACGCATGACTCGTGCCAGGTGTACGCGATCGCGGACAGTAATCGCAAACGTCACCGCATTATGATAGCCATCTTTGGGATCAACACTGATATTAGTGATATTCGATTCAGCTGAAGCAATAGCTGTGGCTAACGCTGCCAAAACTCCTCGCTGATTAGTCACTTCAACCACGATATCAACATGGTATTCTCCTTGTACGGTCTCGTCCCAACGTAAGGTAATCAAACGACTGGGATGAATCTGACGTTGCGTTAAGGTAGGACAATCACTCACATGGACCAAAATACCACGTTCTTGTTGAAAATAACCGATGATATTATCCCCAGGAATCGGCTGACAACATTCTGCAAAATGCAGGACCATCCCTTCTGTCCCCTTGATAGCTAGCGCAGGCCCGGGCGCAATATCTACAGCTTCTGCAGCGCGTGAGGGCGTTTCATGGCGCACAATTAAACGTTGCGCTATAACCATAGGCATTTGATTGCCCACTCCAATGGCATATAGCAACTCATCAAAGGATTTATAACTTAAATCTTGCAGCAAAGCATGCAAGCTTTCTGAAGGAATCTTAGCGTAATCTGCCGATAATTCAGCACAAGCCTGCTCTAGTAGCCGCTTGCCTAACACAACAAACTCAATGTGCTGCTGACTTTTGATGAAGTGTCGGATATTACTTCGTGCTTTACCTGTTACAACAAAATTAAGCCATGCAGGATTAGGATGGGCAGTAGCCGCAGTAATCACTTCGACTGTCTGACCATTGCTCAGAGGAAAACTCAGAGGCACAAGACGACGATTGACTTTGGCTGCAACACAACTGTTCCCCACGTCTGAATGAACTGTGTAGGCAAAGTCCACCGGTGTTGCTCCCTTGGGCAACTCCATAATGTGGCCTTTCGGTGTAAACACGTAAACTTCGTCAGGAAATAAATCAATTTTTACGTTTTCAATAAATTCCAACGAATTCCCTGTGCTTCGTTGGATTTCAAGCAAACGCTGAACCCACTCACGAGCACGCAATTGCGCCTCATTGACTTCAATGCCTGATGATTTGTAAATCCAATGCGCAGCTATACCATTTTTAGCTACTTTATCCATTTCTTGTGTGCGTATTTGCACTTCCAACGGCACGCCGTATGGACCAAACAAAGTGGTGTGTAGAGATTGATAACCATTGGCCTTAGGAATGCCAATGTAATCTTTAAAGCGTTGAGGAACAGGCTTATAAGCCTGATGCAAGGCGCCCAAGACACGATAACAAGCATCAATATCTTCGGTAATCACACGAAAAGCAAATACATCCGTAATTTCGGTAAAAGAGGCCTTTTTCTGCCGCATTTTCCGATAAATGCCGTATAAATGTTTTTGTCGGCCAAAAACATGTTCGTAGGGTATATGCAGTTGAGTCAATGATTGTTCTAAATCGTGCTCGATTTTTACCGTCAGCTCCTGTCGGTAACCATGCGATTTTTCCAAAGCAGATTTAATCGCACGGTAGCGAAGCGGGTACAGTGCCTTAAAACCAAGATCTTCTAAGGCAATGTAGATAGCATGCATCCCAAGACGATTAGCGATAGGCGCATAAATTTCTAACGTTTCAATGGCAATACGTCGGCGCTTTACAGCAGGCATTACCGTTAACGTCCCCATATTATGGAGCCGGTCAGCCAGTTTAACGATAATAACCCGAATATCCTTGACCATCGCTAAAACCATTTTGCGAAAGTTTTCTGCCTGTGCTTCAGCGCGCGATTCAAATTTAATCTTGGTTAATTTGGTTACACCCTCGACTAAAGCAGCAACTTCTTCTCCAAATTGATGTTTTAGATCATCCGTGCTGACGTTGGTGTCTTCCACTACATCGTGGAGGAGGGTTGCCATGATGGTTTGGTAATCGAGCCGCATTTGGGCAAGGATTAAAGCGGCCCCTACAGGATGAGTAATGTAGGGTTCGCCCGAGCGACGCATTTGGCCGCGATGTGCTTGTTCAGCAACCTGGTAAGCTTCGTGACATTTTTCAACAAAAGATGCGTCCAAATAGCGACGCAACTCTTCTTGCAATGCATCAAAATGATACACTTAGTCATTTTCTCGCAGAAAACCGGCTGCGATTTCGCGCAAGGCAATCACAGTAGGTTTATCATTCTCCCAAGCAACTTGCGGTTGTCTGCCATTAATGGCAATTTCTCTCGCGCGTTCGGTCGCAATTAACACAAGCTCAAAAGGATTGTCTACATGATCTAAACAGTCTTCAATGGTCACACGCGCCATAAACCCTCCTAATACTAAACGAAGAAAAACACTAAAGGGTTCTATCTTACTTAGAGGCCAACAAAAATGAAAGCAGGCCCTGATGTTTTCTTGCCTGCCGCTTGGTTTGTAAGCGGTTACTAATGATAATTGCTTCTAATTCGACCGCGGCCTTATCGAAAGCATCATTAATTATAATATAGTCGAATTCAGAAAAATGACGCAACTCATCTTGTGCATGTCGCATGCGATGCTTCACGATTTCCATATTATCCTGACGTCTATTTAGCAACCGCTGCTTTAAAACGTCTAATGAAGGCGGGACAATAAACACAGAAATTGCCTCAGGAAAGAGATGCTTAATTTGTTCGGCACCCTGCCAATCAATATCGAGGATAACATCAATGCCTTCTTCAAGGCGTGCCTCGATTTGTGCGATAGATGTCCCATAGTAATGATCAAACACTTGTGCATATTCGATAAATGCTTTCTGCTTGACCATGGTTAGAAATTCTTGGGGGGTTACAAAAAAATAATGAACACCATGTTCTTCGCCAGGGCGACTTTGCCGTGTCGTATGCGAAATGGATACTTCGATATTCTTTAATGTACTTGTTACTTTTTTAACAAGACTGGTTTTTCCGCCTCCAGAAGGGGCGGACACAATAATTAAATTACCTAGATAACTCATAAATTTTCGATGAGAGGCTTTGTTCTACTTAGCAGATCAGGCTTTGACGGATAGTACTTATAATAAGCGGTTTTTTTATTACCTGCATTATAAAAATTAAAAATTGTTCCCTGAATAGAGACATTAGCACGCGATAGGCCTTTCATGACCATATCAACTTCCATCGGTTGGTGAGCATCTGCGCCCACCACTAAGTAGTTCACCGAAGCAATTGCGGCTACAGATAAAGCATCTGTCATTGGTGAAATAGCGCCTGTATCTAAGATCACAAAATCAAATTCTTTCGCCAAGGTTTTTAAATGATTTTTAAACTGCTCACTTGCTAATAACTCTGAAGGATTGTACGGATAGGCACCGCTTGTCAGTACCGTTAGTGATCGATGAGTCGTTGGTTTTAAAGCACTTTCCAAGGGCACGAGCCCTTGCAAAACTTCTGATAAACCTTGCTTAGCGTTTAAACCAAAGGTTTTATGAACCATACCGGTACGTAAATCAGTATCGATTAATAGCACGCGCTTATTGGTACTGGCTAAAAGATAAGCCAAATTACAGGCAATAAAAGTTTTACCCACCCCATTCGCAACACCTAAGATGGCTAAAGTTTGCGCCGATGCACAACTTAAATGCACGTAAAGACTGGTTCGCAAATTACGTATTGATTCAACGGCCAGGTGTCGACCATTATTTTGAGCAAGCAGCGATCGTTGCCCCAGTACAGGTGAATCTTCTTGCTCGGGAGCATAAGGAATAATTGCGAGCGTTGGTGTTTGGTATTGATACTCAATCCAATGAGGGTCATCGACGCGGGGAAAGAGTAGCTTTCGACCAAAGATATATAAGCTACCTAACATTAAACCAAAAAGAAGGCTCGCAAAATAGATTAAAGATCGCTTTGAGGGTAAGGGTTTATCAGGAACATTTGCGTAAGATAAAATACGTACATCACTGACAGTCGCTGCCTTAATCACCTGTAACTCTTGGATTTTATTTAATAAGGTGGTGTAAAGCTCACTGTTTACTTGAACCTCTCTCATAAGATCAATAGCCATTTGATCATGTTCGGGCAAGGCACTCAACCGGGCTTCTAACTCACCTTTTTTTTGCTTGAGTATCGTTATTTGATGTCGCAAAGTCTTCACATCAGGATACTCAGCGGTATAACGTTGCCTCATTTCCAGTGCATCACTTTCGAGCTGCCCCAATTGCTTTTCTACTTCTGCAAGCTGCTGCAAGCCTTTCTGTGTTTGGAGTTTAATATCAATTTTATCGTGAGAAACACGATACTGATTTAAAGCCAGCTCAGCTTTTTCAAGGGATTTTTTTGTTTCAGGCAATTGTTGATACAAGAAATTCAACAGCTTAGACGCTTCTAATAATTTCTTTTTAGCATCTTCTTCTTGCGTGACGACAGCAATTTTATTCAGTACGCGGGCAGCTTGTTTGCCATCAGGATCACGAAAGGAAATATCGAAAATACCCACGCTTCGCTTAACGCCAATATCATCAATCTTTAGCTTCGCGCCCAACTGTTGACTGACTTCTACCTCCGACCTTTTGATAACGAGAAAACGGCTACCTACAGGCGCTTGAACCTTTTTAACTGCTAGTTGGATGTCCCCTTTATCGGATGCAAGGGCCTTCCCAACAGGGCCCTCAAGGATACGTTTCTTATGACTATCGTATAAAGCGACGAAACCTGGTTTTTCATATTTCAAATAAAAATGCTGACCGAATTGTTCTTGAGGTACCTCAAAAACGATATCTTTTACTTTTGCTTTAGAGGGGAACAGCCAACGTCCTAACCGACTTTGGTTAGGTCTTACGACCACATCAAGTTGCAATGCTTGAACAACAGGCTCCAGAATAAATCGAGATTTCATTAAAGCAACCTGAATGGCAGGCGTATCGCGACGTGTCCCCTCAACCAGATGAGTGGTCGCCGTGTTTAACATTGCCTTAGTGCGATTTCTACCTTCTTCAATTTGTAAGAGTAAGTTTGCTCGAAATTCCGGAACCTGACGGGCTGTATAGAGTATAGCGCCGGTCAAGCATACAAACATGAGCGCGAGCAAAAACCATTTTTTTTCCCACAGCGTTTGGAGGATTCCCAAGACATCGGTTTCCCCTTCATGCTGATAATTAGGCTGTTCCTTAGAAATCACGCCTTTGTCATCCTTTTCTATAATGACCCGCTCTTCAAGGCATTTACATACCGTTGATTACCGACTGTGTTAACAACATCGGTTGAACAGTGGGTACAAGTTGTTCAATAACCCGATTCCATTGAGCAATCGGTGCAATTGCGACAAATAAAATATCCTGAGGCTGCATGCGGAAACACTTAGCTAGTAACATTCTATCAGGGGTTTTTGCATCCAACCAGTATATCTGTGGTGCGGTAAAGTCCCCACGAATTACATAAATATAGCGAGGATCGGCAGAACGCGAATTGATTCCTCCCACTAAAGCAAGTGCATCGGCAATCGTTAGCGGCTGATCTGTAAACGGTACAAAGCCAGGTCGCATGACTTCCCCAATTACATAGGCCTTGCGTCCGCGATAATCAGCGACACGCACGTTTACTTGGGGATCAGGTACGTACCTTCTTAATCGTGCCGTTAGTTTTGCTTGAACGGTCTCAAGGGTATTGCCCGCTACTGATACGTATCCGAGCAAGGGGAAATTAATTTGGCCACTTGAATTTACTAAGTAACCTGCCTGGCCTGCTGCTCCATGAGCCCCCACCAGATTATTCCATGTCATATTTGGTTTTTCTAAAAAATCGAATTCGGGGTGTTGCCACACATGAATACTTAAAATATCAGCGGGTGCAACACGGTAATGATAAGAAGCTTCTCGCCGACTTAGCAACAACGATGGAGTAATGGGGATTAGGATGGGATTGGTTTGAATGATTTGCGAAGGTAATCTTACCCGAATTTGTGATGTATTTAAATTGCGCATGCCAGGCATTAAAATACAGCCTGTAAGCATAAGGCAGCTGCTCAAAACTCCGATAACTTTTAACATAATGACGTCCTGTCGATGCCGATGAACCGGTCAAATGTTTCGCGATACAACGATACCATAACCTCGATTAGATTGACATCCTTCAGTGTTATGCTGAGTGATTAGGCTAACGAGTCTCTTCTTCTGCCATCTCCTTTTTCGATTAAAAGATAATTTCCCTTCCTTTTTTTAGCTTAATTAGCTAACTTAGCATTGCCCTTTTTTTAGAAGTAATGCCTCTCATGAAAGCGAAATACATTGACGAACGTCTTCTCAAGCAACCCCTCTCGGACGAAAAATCCCACGCCTGCGACACACATTACCATGCTCATACCGATGAGGTAGACCATGGACATACTCACCACGAGCACTCTCACGAAAATCACTGGATTAAAGCAGGTATCGGTCTGGCCTCAGGCATCGGCTTACTAACCCTTTCTGTGTTAGGTTTACCCTTGGGTTGGCTACTACAAATGCTAATCACCGGTTTTTCTTCGTTATTGACTTTATATTTAGGACGGACCATTTATCAATCTACTTGGAAAACACTAAAAAAACGGCAATGGGACACCTCACTTCTCTATTCAATAAGTACCTTAACGATTTTTACGCTTTCACTTGCAAGCTTGTTCATACCTGGGGCACCCATCATCCTTGAGTCTGCAACCCTAATTCTTGGTTTTTGGCATTTAGGTGAGGGGTTGGAACATTCTGTTTTGCAGAAAATTAATAAAAAATTAGATATTCGAGATTGTGCACCCGCCATGGTCAAACTAAAACCCTCTAATCAAGAGGTACCGATAACCGCCCTTAAGCCCGGAGATATAATCGAAATTACTGAGGGCAACACTGTCCCCGTCGATGGGAAGATGCTAGATGAGGCTTCACTCTTTACCGCCCGCGTTGATGGCTCGCCCTCCCTGAAAAAATTCGTTAAAGACGCTGATATTAAAGCCGGCATGCTTCTTCCTAACGATGCTCATCCTTTCAAGATGCTAGTCACTGAAGCCTTTGAAAATTCTTATTTATCGTTAATCGCCAAAAACCTTCAGCATGCCAATGATGAAAAAGCACCTATCGAACTGCTCACCAATAAAATACTACGCTATTTTATTCCTGGATTATTAACGATTGCTGTCACAGCAGGGCTAAGTATCGCTTTAATATTTAATCTTAGCTTAGCCATACAATGTGTTACTTCTGTACTCGTCAGCGCCTGTCCTTGTGCATTAAGTCTGATCACACCGCTTGCGGTTAAAATCGGTATGGCAAAAGCCGCTGAACATGGCATCCACTTTAAAAATGGCAAAGCATTACAGACTACGCCGGATATTGACACACTTGTTTTCGATCTCAACGGGACCCTTACCAAAGGTGAAATGTCTCTCGCGTTCAAAGTGACTGATCCCACCTGCTTAAATGCAGTTGCTCATTTAGAAAAAAATGCGCGACATCCCATCGGTAAAGCGATTTTTTCTTTTCTTCAAAAAAAAGGTCATATGACCAATGAAGCAATCGATGTGCATTCGGTTGATAACAGCCACCACGCAGGAATTACAGGGGTTGTTAATGGCATCCGCTATGTAATTGGCAACATTCATTTTCTTGCAGCCAATGGCATTGAATCGATTCATGCGCCTTATAATAATCCCGATAACGGTAACACCTATATTGTCCGCGACAACAAAATTGTCGGACAAATTGCTTTAGTTGATCCGCTCCGCTACGATGCCATCGTCACCATTCAAGCACTTAAAAAGTTAGGTAAATCAATCCACATTTGCACCGGAGCGGACATTAATACCGCTCAGAAATATGCAAATGAATTAGACATCCCCATAGAAAACGTATGTGCCAATGCGATGGCAGTGCCCACGGATGCGAGTGAAATTTCAAAAACCGGCTATATTAAAAAGTTGCAAAAACGGGGTAGCAAGGTCGCCATGATTGGTGATGCAGCGAATGACCTTGTTGCTCTGGATGTATCCGATCTGGGGATAGCAGTTAAATCAACGATTGGAGATAGCATTACAGAGGAACACGCCGGTATTGTGCTGCAACAAGGATCCTTGCTGCCCATTGCCACAGCGTTTAATGTGGCTCATAAAACGAAACGAAACATTTTACAAAATCTTTTTTTAAGTTTGACGTATAATTCCGCCGTCACTTTGGTTGCATCTGGCCTGTTTATTGCGCTAGGTCTCACATTGAGCCCTAGTCTAGGCGTTGCTTTAACCGTTCTCGAATCCACCGTTATTCTAGGAAACTTAGCTCGTTTTCGTCATCAATCGATTCAAGCCTTCAAATCAGCAAACGTCTCTATAGCAAAAGTGGTGCAAGAACCTGAAGAGACGACGTCAGCCTTATTAAAACAGTTGAGTACGCAACCCCAAGATCACTGCGGCTCTGCCCCAACCCTAAGCGTCAGTAATCACGCCTGCTCTCATGCACAGTTCACTTTGTTGTCGCCGGCAAAGACGCTAGCTAAAGGACCTGAATCCGAGAAACAATGCGATGACAGCAAACATCCACCATTGCTGCAAAACGTTTAAAATAAGGACAATGGTAACGAATGGGTCACAAAGAGAATAATCACCTTCAACAACAATAAAACTATAATGGGCGAAAAATCAAAACCGGCGATGGGAGGAATGAGCCGTCGCCCTAATCTTAATACTGGCTCGGTCATTAAGTGAATAACTGGAACAACGGGGTGCTGCCAGAAAGGATTTACCCAACTCATCACTACACGAATGACAATTAAGTAAAACAAAAAATTACAGGGTTGGACAATAAAATCACCTGCTGCAAGCAACAACAGGTAAGGAACAGGTATCAACGCTTTGTATATAAGCAACCCAACGACCATGAATTTGACCAGTTCGAGTGCAAAAATAACGAGCATGCTGACCCAGTCATAAGTATGTACAGGTGTTTTACGCGGGCGGAGCACTTTTTCGAGGGGGCGTATCACAGGCTCTGTAAGCGTGTATACTAATTGGCCGACCGGATGCATTGCACTAACGTGAAAATACCTTAGAGCAACCCTGACCCACAAAGTAAAGATAACTAAATTGAAAAACATCGTTGCTAGAAAATAGAGAACACTCATTATACCGGACATACATTTACCTCAACTTCATCAGGTGCAAACCGCAGCCATTGGCGTTTCATGTTGATCATCTGGGTCGCCAACCACCCCCCAAAGATTTGATTAATTGGACCGTTGCGATTTGACGACGTACAGCAAGATTAATGAATGCCAGTTCCGATTGCAAGGCAAGATTCTCACTAACAACTACCTCTAAATAAGTGGTTAAACCCCCTAAGTTTCGGTCACGTGCCTGAATCCAGGCCCGCTTTGCAGCGCTCGTTGCAGCGGATTGACTGGCATATTCCTGATCTAAACGACGTATAGCAACTAAATAATCCTCCACTTCCTGAAAAGCGGTTAAGACCGTCTGGCGATAGAGAGCGACTGTCTCAAAATAATTTGCTTTTGCCGCTCGTAATAAACTTAGTAAGTGACCAGCATCAAACAACACAACACTTGCAACCGGTTGCACAAGCGTCAATGCCGTAATAGGCCCCAGGGACCAAAGCGTACTTGGGGAACTGAACAACCTTGATAAGTTTCTACTTTCTTTACCAGCAATTGAAATCAGATTAAATCTTGGAAAGAAAGCAGCTCTTGCGACGCCTATTTCTGCGTTTGCTGCTGCTACTCGCTCTTCTGCTGCAACAATGTCGGGGCGACGTTCTAATAGTGTTGATGGAAGCTCAGCTGTTATTCGTGGATGCTTTATTTTCGTTCTCATTGGAGGGATTTTAATATTTGATGGAATCTCTCCAATTAGTACCGCTATCACATGCTCAAGCTGAGCACGTTGTAATCGGATATCCGCTGCTAAGGTTTTTGTGTTTTCCAGTTGCGTCACTGCTTGATCAACATCTATTTCTGGTGCAACCCCTCCTCGAAAACGTTGTCGCGTTAAATACAGCGCTTTCTCATACGATTTAACTCGTGCGTCCAACACTCGTTGCTGTGCATCGGCACCCCGTAATGAAAAATAGGTGCTTGCAAGTGTTGCGTGTAGACTCAGTGACACACCTGCTAAATCAGCCGCACTCGCCTGCTCCCTCCCTGTTTGTGCTTTGACTAAATTCCGAACTCGTCCCCATACATCCAACTCATAGGTAAGTTCAGCAGCGATTAAAAAATCACTAAAATATCTAACAGGGTTGCGGTTAGCAGTTGTATTAGAGGTTTGTTGTTTGTCGGCATTACCAATCCCAAGAACTTTGGGGTAAAGGTAGGAGCGTGTCGCTTGCAGATACGCACGCGTTTGTAGGTAACGAGCGAGCGCTTGTTTCAGGCTTTGATTCGATTGGCTCAATTGTTCTTCGAGTGCATTTAAATGCGGATCACAAAACACTTGCCACCAAGGCCCTAGCGGAATTTCTGCCATGTTTTGTTTCGCAGGCTGCCACATCGCTGCTTCTTTCTTCCAATGAACAACTTCTTTGTAGTCTTCTGGAATAGCCATGGCTGGTCGATGATAGGTGGGTGCAAATGAGCATGAACAAAGAGAGGCGACAATCAAGACCCAATAAAACCTGTAGTAAATCAGCTTCATTGCAACGTGCTCGCATTTTTCTCTGCTGAAGGCCTTGAAGCCAAACGCACTTTTTGACCAGTGGATAAGGAATCCGGTGGGTTTAAAATAATTGTTTCACCGACCTTTAGTCCTGCATCAACTTCAACCTCTGTCCCAAAATCACGACGAACATGGATTGATTTTAAAACAACCGTATTATTTTCATCGACCGTACCTACTTGCAATCCTTCCGAGCGAAATAATAAAGCGTTGACAGGTAGGCGAATAAAGCTTTGTGAAAGGGGCATCTTAAAATGAACCTCCGTGTATCCACCTGGCAACAGTTCTCCCTCTGGGTTATCTGCAAAAAATTGCGCCTGTAGGGTGCGAGTCGCTGTGTCAATTGCATCCGCAGTTTTATACAGTTTGGCGGTATAATACTTTCCCGGATGTTCTGCAAAATAGAGCGTCACTGACATTTTTGGTTGAATTTGATCGGCATAAGTCTGTGGAATTTGTACATAAATACGAAGGGGTTGGGTCTGAACAAGCCGAAACATTGCACGAACACTCGCTGAACTTCCTGCATTTATCAGCACCCCAATATCGGTGGAACGTAACGAAATAACACCATCAAAAGGGGCAATAATTCGCTCAAAACTGACCAACTCTCGTAATCTATCGCGATTCGCTTTTGCTGCAATCACTGCCGCTGTTCTTGCTTTAAGTGTACTGACTTTTTCGTCTGTCTCTTGTTGTGAAACAGAGTTAGTTTTTAAAAGATGTTGCCAACGTTTAGCTGTAATTACCGCCAATTCTTCATTCGCTAAAGCAATGTTAACATCTGCCTCGGCTTGTCGTAATTGAGCATCGATTTCAGGGGACTCTATTTCTGCTAAGAGATCTCCTTCTTTCACACGACTGCCGATGTCCACATACCATTGTTTCACATAGCCATTGGTACGCGCGTATAATGTGGCTTCATGCCAAGCCTCTACATTCCCAGGAAGAATCACTTCCTCAGAAAGAGGGCCACGGCTAGCAACGAATGTTTTAACTACAGGGACTGCTTGTTCATTCGTAGTGCGCTTTAAATTTTGCGCAGCACGCATCCGCATTGCCATCATGGCTAAGACCACTAAAACGAGCATCAGCAGCAAAACCCATAGAAGATGCGATAGATTATGTCGTGATTTTACCGTTTCATTTTTCACCAGAAATCGATGCTTCTTAAACATTTTCTTCTCAGTCTTTAGTGTGCTTTTTTTGCCTGCGCTCATGAATTTCACAAAATACAGCCGGCACAAAAAATAAAGTTGCCACGGTAGCGAACAACAACCCCCCGATCACTGCACGCCCCAGAGGCGCATTTTGCTCGCCTCCTTCACCCAAACCCAATGCCATTGGAATCATACCGATAACCATTGCGGCAGCCGTCATCAATACCGGTCTTAATCGTGTTTTACCGGCTTCTAAAGCAGAGCTCACGGGATCATTACCTAATCGCATGTGATCACGCGCAAAACTAATCACTAAAATACCATTGGCGGTCGCCACGCCCATGCACATAATTGCCCCTGTTAGGGCAGGAACGCTTAGGGGAGTCGCCGTTAAAAATAATATCCATACAATACCTGCAAGCGCTGCCGGCAGAGCAGTAATAATGATGAAAGGATCTAACCAAGATTGAAAATTGATAACCATTAGCAAATAGACTAAGAGAATAGAGAAAAGCAGTCCCCAATATAATCCTTGAAATGCATCTTCCTGAGTTTGAATTTGACCGCGCACGTCCACCGACGTTCCCTTGGGCAAATAGCTATTACTATCCGCTACGGTTTGCTTCACTGCCTTAGCAACAGCGGCCAAATCCCGCCCTTGCACAGAGGCAAAAATATCGATAAGAGGTTGGACGTTATAATGAGATTCATCGCCTTCTGTGAGTGTGCGTTTGATTTGCGAGACAGCACCCAGAATTTGTGGTGAGGTGCTATGCGCTTTATTCGTAATAGGAATATTACGTAACGATTGAAAAGAATTCATGGCATATTGCGGTGTTTGCGTTACCAAGGGATACGAAACACGGTTTTCTGGATTCAACCAAAAAGTTGGTTGAGTTTGAAAGCTACCTGAAAGCGCAATCAGTAAGCTATTGGCAATATCGGCTTCGGTAAAACCTAACTCGCTAGCACGGCTACGATTTGCTTCTACAAACAAGCTTGGGTAATCAAAAGCCTGCTTAATTCTTGCATCAGCAATACCAGGGATACACTTTAATCGTTCTAGTAATTTTTGCGCATAACTTAAGTTCTTTTGAGGATCTAAACCCGTTACTTGAATATTAATCGGTGATGGCAGTCCAAAGTTTAGAATTTGGTTAACAATGTCCGCAGGGAGAAACGCGAAATTAACGCCTGGAAAAGCCATCGATAACACAGGTCGCAAAGTGCTGATATATTCATTAATGGAACGATGAGTGGGATTAAGTGAGATTAAAATATCCGCGTCCGAAGGACCAATAATACCCGAATTTTCATACGAGAGATTGATACCACTCGTTGGCAGGCCAACGTTATCCACAATCGTATCAATTTCATCCTTGGGAATAATTTGACGGATCTGCTGATCAACTTCATCGACAAGCCGGGCGGTTTCTTCAACCCTGGTTCCTGTGGGTGCACGAAGATGGAGCTTAATTTGCCCTGCGTCGACACTTGGGAAAAAATTTGCCCCTAACCAAAACCATAACACTAAAATAGAAATCAAAATAAACGCAAGAAAATAGCTGATGAAGCATCCTCTATTTTCTAAAACCCTAGCGAGGTTTTCTTGATAACGCTTCCGAAAGTGCTCATATCGGTCATTAAAGTGATAATGTACATTTCCCAATAGCCTTCCCATATGGGATAATCCAGTCGCTACCTTTAAAGATCTTATCGAGTCTTTTGTTCGATCGGATCCTTGGCTTTGAAGCACTCGATCTGCTTCATGGGGTTTCAACAAATACTTTGCCATTGTCGCCACCAATGTTCTAGACAATAGATAAGAAGCGAGCATCGCAAAAATGACAGCTTCTGCCATTGGCGCAAACAGATATTGTGCGACCCCGCCTAGAAAAAACATAGGTACAAAAACAATACAAATACATAAAGTCGATACGAGCGCTGGAATAGCGATTTGCTGTGCTCCATCGAGAATCGCTTTTTCGACTTCTTTGCCTTGCTCGATATTCCAGTTAATATTTTCAATCGCTACCGTAGCATCATCAACAAGGATACCGACAGCTAGTGCTAAGCCTCCTAGTGTCATAATATTGATGGTTTCACCTAATGCTGATAAAACAGTTAGTGATGCCAAGATAGAAAGAGGGATGGATAGCGTAATAATTAATGTGCTACGCCAGCTACCCAAAACCAATAAGATCATCAATCCCGTTAATGCAGCCGCTATCACACCTTCTTTGATCACCCCTTCGATAGCTGCAGTAACGAAAATGGATTGATCGGCAAAGGTTCTCAGGGTTAACGTTGCTGGAAGCATGGTCTTAATTTTAGGAATGAGATCTTTCACCCGTTGAATAATGGCAAGTGTTGAGGCGTTGCCCGTTTTTTGAATCGACATCATTACGGCGCGCTCACCATTCACACGCACAATGTTGGTTTGTGGTGAAAAACCATCACGGACATGCGCTACATCACGGATATAAATGACACCCCCGGGAATCGCTTTCAGCGGCACATTATTTAAGGTTTCTACCTGCAGCGGACTGGCATTCAATTTCACCAAATATTCATAGATCCCAATTTTTTCGGTCCCTGCAGGAATAATCAGATTTTGTGCATCAATAGCGGCATTCACATCTTGCGGTGAAACCCCATAGGTTTGCATCGCTTTTGTATTAAGATCCACTTGTACTTGCCGGATTTTCCCTCCGTAAGGGTAAGGGAGTGCAGCGCCCTGCACGGTTGCCAATTGGGTACGAATGAAATTATTGCCTAAATCATTTAATATTTGTTCAGATAAAGTCGTGCTAGATAAGACAAGCTGAAGCACCGGTACCGTCGCTGCGTTATAACTCAATACCAGCGGTGGCGTTGTTCCTGGGGGTAGCAGACGCAATATAGTTTGGGAAATAGCAGTGACTTGGCTCAGTGCAACATCGACATGCACATTTTTATGAAAAAATAACTTTGTAATACTAACGCCGTTTAGAGATTCGGATTCAATGTGCTCAATATCATTAACAGTCGTCGTTACCGCCCTTTCAAAAACACTGGTAATACGATTTGCCATTTCATCAGGAGGTAACCCTGTGTAAGTCCAGACTACACTAACAATAGGTATATCAATGCTAGGAAAAATATCAGTAGGCGTACGATAAATAGCCAGCGGCCCAATGATGAGCAGCATCAGTGCCATTACAACAAAGGTATAAGGTCGAGAGAGCGCAACCCAGACAAGCCACATAGCCATCCATGCAAATCTGTCGCTGAATTTTCAGTTTGCCACCCTTATAAAGTTAAAGCAAAGCCATCCATCGTATTTAGATCGGCAATAAGCCGAGCAGCCCTCTTAATGAGAAGAGGATCGTCGTATCCGCACTTCCTGAGTGGGGCGGGGGCGCTCAAAAGAAGCGTCTTTAAAAAGATCATAGAAGGCTTGCGTACCCTTATCCCTGCCTAGACCTCCGATCGAGCAGGGTTTTTTTCTGGCCGCACGCTTGCCGATATTTAATACCTTTTGCAGTGCATCTACGGTCAACTGTTCTGGTGTCTTCGGTTTGGAGGAGAACAATCTCCAACAACTTGAGAAGCATCCAGTATTACGAACAGGATTTTCATCGAGCGTTTTATTGATAACTGCGAGCATTTCTACTACATGCCTTGGATAGATCCTTTTCACATTTCCATTCTCATCTTCTTGTCTCCTTGTCCTTTCTGTCTCTTGGAACTTGCCCACTTTCCATAGATTGTCCGTGATAAGCGTTCGAATATCTTGAAGTAAATTTCTTGCAACTGCGCCTTGGCGGAGTGTAGCTGCTTCAACGCTGTCATTATCCGCATAAAAATTGTTTTCTACGCGGTAATGAAAGATTTTTCCGATGTTTGCGATTTGACACTGGCGAACTGCTTTTTTAATACTCTCTTGCTCTATAGAAGTAATTGCTTGAATTTTTTCATTTAACTTGTCCTCTGTTTCTTCCAGCGCTAGAGCTACTATTTGATCTGATTTAATATTTAACCACTTATTATGAGATTCAAGCTCGTTTTTAAGCGTTGGATAAAAATCCTTGCCAATTTTTTCTGCGATTGTTCGCCCCGTGACCTTAAGGAGACGCTTCTCTTTTGTAGTAATTTGATCAGAGCCATGGCCATCCAGCACCGTTATCGAACAAGGCTTACCTGGTTGAACATGACCAAGCCCAACAGTAATGTTATCTTTTGAAAAGTTATTTAAGGCATCTTGGACCATCTTTTCTGAAATTTTAGACAAAGACACTTTACCTCGACTTTTCATTTTACCTTGACTTTTAATTTGCCTTTTTATTTCACCACCTATAAAACGACGTAGCTGTCGAGTACCATCCAAAGGATCGAAGTCACTTTTTTTTGTATAACCGTTTGAAGCTGCTAATATAAAGGCCTTTTCACCTTTTTCTAATAGGGTTTCGAAGCGTGTGATGTAAGGCTCATGTGTCACTCCGCAGTCTTCTGAAGCAATATCACCAAACACTGGACCTTTATCACCAAACACTCCCGTGACCCCTAACTTTCCTAGCCTACCTTTTGACAATTCAGCTTCTAGGATCCAAGGTCTTAAGGCTGTTTTCTCATCAATTCGTCTTTCTTCATTAAACTCTCTAATTCGTTTCTTTTCTTTTTTTACTCTTGGGTCATGCAGATCCGGATTGAGGGCCTCGACTATAAGCGTCCCATTCTCTTTAACACGTAATAAGAACGCTACACTGTCCCCTAAACTAGCAGTCCACACCGTTAACTTTTGGACTTCCTTGCCTTTTGACCGCGCTGAGCTAATCCATCCGGTAGCAGAACAACAGGTTGTACCGACCTTACGACTTTCGATACCCGAATTCCTACTGTCTAATGTTTTAAATGTTCGTTTAAGGCTTTCTTCAATCAATTTTTCGTCCATTTGAGGCATCAAATTGACATCTTCTGTCCCAAAAACAATGTAATCTTGTTGTTCTTCATGGTGTATAAGATCATTGCCAACTACGCTACAATATCCGAAGTTAACCTCGTGCTGCTGAAATTCCTCCGTGATATCGCCCTCTTTCGGGACATAATTAGGAATATCAACCTTTTCTAACTTTAAATGAATATCAATTTCTTCATTACTCTTACTCATAGGGGACCTCTGCTTGATACTTCATAACGTAATAATTCATTATACCTATTTTTGATCAAATTGTATCTATTTTTACTTTATTTATAAATTTGAGAGGCGAAAGGTAAGTGCTAATGCCTTTTGTTTTTATTCGCGTAGGCTTTGAGTTAACATGCTAAGAAGCTCAATAAATGCCGATGTAGGCTATTTTCTTTTCGTGAATTTGTTGAAAATTTAAGTTTTTATTAGCAAGCAGTACAGGCAAAAAACAAGTTAATGTTGGTGGTTACAAAATGTTGATCTGACCGCGAGTATTCCATCTAACTTCCAGTCATATTGAACATTGAGCGCGGGGTTGAATTTTTAGTTTGCCACTTCATGGAGTAGGTTAAGCACAGTCATTCTTAATCCACACTGTTTATTTAGTGAGATGGCATTCGTAAAACAACTTCACAGCCAATTGACTAATCAAAAGTTATCCTTATCAAACAAATTCGGTGATTGCTCAAAGTTATCTCTTTTTTATCGGTTAGTCCTTGGTAACCATGCTAAATCCATTCTTCTGTATTCTTTAGTTGTAAAAAAACCGGCATTCACTTTAAAATTTACTGAGTATTTACATCTCCTGGAGAAAGCTTGCAAAAGAAAATTACGCCCCTAATTAGTGTATGTCTCATAGTTTTCAATCATGAAAGATACGTTGCAGAAGCGATCACCAGTATTTTGAAACAAACGTTTTCAAATTTTGAACTGATCATTGTAAATGATGGATCAACTGATAAAACAGAAGCAGTGATTAACTCTTTTCAAGACAAACGAATGCATTATATTTATCAAAAAAATCAGGGTCCAAGCGCCGCACTTAATAGAGCTATTAGACATAGTACCGGGAAATATTTAGCATTTTTATCAGGTGATGATATTTGGCATCCCGATAAACTACAGAAGCAATATACATGGTTAACTGCGGAATCTAATAGAAAAATTATTTTTTCTCATATTGATTTTATAGATGATAACAGTGGTCCAATCGCAGTCCCTTGGGCAGACAATCTCTTTAACCAAAAAGATTCTAAATCAAGGCCAGAATATTTAAGAACGTGGTTCTTTAAGGGCAATTGTTTGAATGCTGGCACTTGCCTGGTAGAGAAAAAGTTAATCTTGGATCTAGGTATGTTTAACTTAGCTTCTCTTCAATTACAAGATTTTGATATGTGGATAAAAATCATATCAAAGTATGATATTTATGTATTACCCCAAAAGCTTATGAAATATAGGATTCGTGCCAATGAAATGAATTTAAGCAGTAATAAAAATCATCTTCGCACATCTTTTGAATGGTATGCTCTTGCCAAGAATATATTTAACGCTATTGACATTGAACTTTTTAAAGAATCATTTTCCGACCAGCTAAAAAAAGCAAATTTTACAACTAAGATTGAGTATGAGTTAGAAAAGGCTTTTCTTTTTTTGAATAATGAGCTGGCTTATATCAAGATCATTGGCATTGAAAAACTTTTCAACCTTTTACAAAATGAAAATATTCTCAAGGTGTCTCGGTCTGAATACAATTTTGACTTACCGGATTTATATCATTTAACCAAACTCAATCAAAATATTGACGTTAGTCCTGAATACCCTTCAAAATCGGCCAATTTTTATCAAAAAATAATTAATTATGCATATCCAGTTATTCCAAAACCATTTCTGAAATTTTATCGAATGTTTTATAAGACTTAAAAGCAATAGGAGTAATTTTAAATATTTTTATCTTAAAATGTATTTATTTGTATATTTAAGAAGCGCGCATATACCGTTAATAGTAAAAACTTCCTAGCCGGATAGTTCATCACTTGCTTGATATTGGTTGATAATCTCAATTATATATTCGGTTTGTTCTTGGGTCTGCACAGGGCTAATGGGTAAACTAATTACTTCACGATGAATTTTTTCAGTTATGGGGAATGACATGGCATTTAAACTTTTATATGCAGCTTGTTTATGAGGGGGAATAGGGTAATGTATAAGTGTGTCTATGGAATAGCTCCTCAAATATTGCTGAAATCGATCTCTCTGTTCGACACGAACCACAAATAAGTGCCACACATGAGTATTTTCTTCCAACGCCACGTTGGGTAGTATAAGAGATGGATTTCCGATCTTTGTTCGATACATCTGCGCAATGTGTCGACGTTTTTGATTGTCATCATCTAATCTTGCAAGTTTCACATTTAATATAGCCGCTTGAATCTCGTCTAAACGGCTATTTATTCCTTTGACGGCATTATTATATTTAATTTTACTTCCATAATTCGCTAAACAACGAATTTTTTCTGCCAACGCATCGTCGCTCGTTGTAACGGCCCCTCCGTCTCCTAGGGCACCTAGGTTTTTACCTGGATAAAAGCTAAAGCCACTAGCATCCGCCAAATTTCCTGCTCGAATATGCTGATAGCATGCTCCATGCGCTTGAGCACTATCTTCAATGATTTTCAGGCCATACTTTTTTGCTAATTCCCAGATCTTTTGCATAGGTGTAATCTGACCGTACAGATGTACTACCATGAGAGCCTTTGTTTTTTTTGTAATCGCAGACTCTATGTGATCGAGATCTATTAAATAGCTCTCAATGTTAGCGTCAATAAGAATAGGCTTTAAATTATTTGCACAAATTGACAATATACTAGCAATGTAAGTGTTTGCGGGTACAATTACCTCGTCATTATCCGCAAGAATGCCTAACTCTTTGTAAGCACGGAGGATTAATATTAACGCATCTAACCCGTTCCCAACGCCTATGCAATGTTTAGATCCACAATAATTCGAAAAATTTGATTCAAATTGACCACATGAGTTCCCTAAGATATACCATCCAGATTCTATAACATTCCTTATACCTTTATTAATTTCATCATAATCCCTTTGGTTAATCGCTTTTAAATCAACAAATGGTACTTTCATCTTTTCCTTCCCTGACTTACATTGACCGATAATTGTTACATTATACTATGGAACCATAAGGCATTAGAAAAATTCACTTTATTTTAACCGATCAAGCTCGACTTTAAAGTTTGGGCTGTTATTATATAGCATACGAAATACTACAATTAAATTTATTGAAATTGTCAAAAGCACTTGACTTTGGATCATACTTCTAAACGTTTGAGAATCTCTCGCGATGCGGTTATGGTTAGCGTAAATTCATGCATTGATGAACGGACTTGATAGAAACGAAATGGATAATATCATAAAAGCAAATCTTAAAAGGATAAAAAGACATTCCTTAACTTTTACTTTTTATTTTTTTTACCTGGCAGTAACAGGTATTTTTCTGGTACATAATCTTCACTCAAATTTGTTTTGTAATATCGAAAGTTTCCTGGCTTTACCCTCAGGACTAGACTCACACTCTTTTGCAACCGGGGCTTTAGATCTTTACCATCACGGAAATTTTTCCCCGGAAAATCGCTGGTTAATAAGACTCTGGCCACCCGGATTAATGGCCTTGGAAGCTGCTATTTTAGCAGTTTTTGGTAAAAATGTGCCTTTTATCCTAATATTAATGATCTTAAATACCTGTTTAGTTGCTTTAACTTTAGTAATATTAAATCTTAATTTTAGGTATTTCATACCTAAGCGAACTACTTACCTTTTACCCATTGTTATTTTTTTATTTTTCCCATTACATCACTTGTTTTTTATCGACTCGCAAATGGTAATCCTGGGTGAAGGATTTGCTAGCTCCTTTTTCATCAGTGCAATGTTCCTCTTGCCTATAGCAATTCAAAAAAAATCCTATTCAATAGCGATGATTGCCGGAACTCTGTTGGGATGCTCTTCGTACTTCAGACCACAATTTGAAATAATCGTATTATTTCAGACAATTTATGCAATTATTGGTTTGCTATGTTATGTAGTTATCCGACTGCGATATAAACAAATCCAACAACATATTCATTTTTCATTTAGAGTAATATTATTAACTCTGATATGCGCACATTTAATTATGCTACCCTGGAGGCTGCATAATTTTGTTAAAGAGAACACCATTTCTTGGGTATTAACCTCGACTTTGGTTTATCAACATGCAGCGTTAACCGATAAACAATTGCAAGAAGTAGGGGATAAGTTTTTCCGTAAAGGAGGAGGTAACTTAGCGTGTCAAATAGATCCTACCTATTGCGGGTCAGGAGGGCAGGCTGCTTTTTATCGGGTTTTTTTCACCCATACCAGGGAATGGCTATTTAAAAAGTTTAAAATATTATATGCCTACTGGTTCTCGACCAATGCAATCTCAGATTCAAATACAACGGCTAATTTACTTGAAAATTTTTTCAATGTTTTTGCTTTGTTTTGTATTGTAATAACATTACCACTTCTTTTGGCTATTAAAAAACATCCATTTTTTATAATTTTTAGTTGGATGTGTGCATCTTTTTATAGCTGTTTTCTAACTATATATACGTTAGTGCATATAGAATTTCGTTACTTTTTTATAGTGAAGTTATTTTCAATTTTTTCCGCGGCAATTTTAAGCATAATTGCGTGGCATTGCTACAAAAAAAATAAAAAGCCATTTAAGAGTAAAAACGTTGAGGTTACTAACGTTGAGGTTACTAATGATCTCTCCTTTAACAATAATACAAAAATATTACTTTCGAAAAAGAATCGGCAATCGAGTATGCAAGCTCCCGTTATATATAACGCACAAGCTTCTGAATGGGAGACGTTGGATGAAATTTCAAGCAGCGAACCTGATCTGCACGTAGTTTTATTCAGCAAGATAACCGCGATAGGTCGGACCCTAGGTATTTTAAATAAAAAAGTTTTTTATCATCCTGAACTTGTACAGCATTGCTCTTCGCACGATTCTAAAGGGGGGGCTATATATACTTATAAAAATACAGACAGGGGTATTTCAAACGTTCAACTTAATTGCAAAAAGCCCATCAGTATAAGCGGTTATTGTTTACACCTATTAAAAGAACACTCTCCAAATTATTATCATTGGTTATTCGAATGCATGCCGAGATTAATTTATTGCATACTTTATTTAAAAAATAACAATCTCTTGAGAAAAAACCTTACAATTTTGGTAGATCGAGGTGTGCCTTCCCAAGGAATTGAACTCCTTAAAATTTATATGGAACGTTTTCACGTACCTTACAGGATTTTTTTCGTCGATGCAGGCCAATTTATCTTATGTAAACATTTATACTATGTTACTCCCTTTTGGTATGCACTAGATAATACTTCCCGAAAACCTCACGTAACTAGAGATTTTTTTGTTGATTCCTATGCTGTATCTCTCATACAAAAATTATTCGATCATGACTCGAATAACACACCGAGCAAATATATTTATTTAGCTCGCAATCATTCCACATATAGAAAGATGATCAATGCGGAGGAAGTGGAAAAACTACTCACAAACTTTGGATTTGAAATCATCAATCCACATTTATTGAGTTTTAGAGAACAACTGGAATTATTTAGCACAGCCAAGTTAATTGCGGGCCCAGCAGGCGCAGCTTTTAGTAATATAATATTTATGCAAAAAAAAACAACTGCCTTGATTTTTTCGCCGAGTACTCCCTCAACAAATTATTACGTTTTCCAACAACTAGCTGACAGCGCCCATGTTAAACTTGTCCATTTTTTAACCAGCCCAGCATCTACAGATAATAATAGTGTTCATGCTGATTTCCACGTGGATTGCAGACAACTAACTCATATAATTAATGAGTTAGGAGGAAATTATGCTCCGAAAAAATTGGCAACTTTTTGATTTGCCTCAAATTAAGGAAAAAGAAAGAGGAAATTTAAGCTTTATTGAGGGAGGGGGTCGCAATATCCCTTTTGATATTAGGCGAGTTTATTACCTCTACGATGTTCCTAAAAGTCAAGAAAGAGGGATGCACGGACACAAGCAGCTGGAGCAACTTTTTATTGCTATAGCAGGAAGCTTCGAAATTTTACTGGATAGTGGTGAAACCAAAGAAAATTTCTATCTGGATAACCCTACCAAGGGCTTATACGTCAAAGGAGGAACATGGCGTGAAATAAGAAACTTTTCTAATGGCGCCGTGTGCATAATCCTAGCCTCTGACTTTTACGATGAAAAAGATTATTTAAGGGAATATAAAAGTTTTTTAAAATTTGCACGTAGCAACAATGAAAAAAACCTTTAAAGGGATATTTATATTATCCACTTACTTGAGGGATGGTATCAGGCCTTCACTCAAGTCACGAATTTGAAGCACCTAACTTACTTCTAGCTAGGACTAAATTGCACATTAAAAGATTAATCTCTTAAAAGGTTACTAAATTAAAAGTTACACCAAGTTCCTTGTCAGGAGTTATACAAGCAGAAGGAGATGAGTTCAATCGTAGTTCCCGTATACGGGGCAGAAAATACATTACTCGTCGCCTTATTACAACATTGCACGCCATGAGCATTTGTTTCTTTTGAAATTATATTTGTGGAGGAGATCATTTTTGGTCAATCATTAATCAATTATCCACAGAGTTTACCCGGGTAATCAGCATCAGAAAGAGCAGAAACTATGGTCAGCACAACGCATTACTAGCCGGAGTTAGAGCAGGTAATGGTGCTTTAATAATTACTTTAGATGATGATCTCCAGCATCCGCCAGAAGAAATTCCTAAGTTAGTTGACAGAATTTATTGTGGTTACGACGTTATTTATGGTTCGCAAATAGAAGCTCAACAGAGTTTTTTTTAGAAATATGGCATCTTGCGTAACAAAATTTTCCTTACAAAGATTATCAGGGTCAGAATCTGTTCAAAGTATTAGCGCACTTAGAGCTTTCAGAACAAATCTACGCGCTGCTTTTGATAAATACCATCGCCCTTCTGTCAATCTAGATATACTCCTAACATAGGCCACAACAAATTTTGGCATATGATATGTTAAACATTACATTCGCAAAGACAGCAAATCTGACTATAATTCAAGAAAATTATTTGATCATGCATTAAACATGATCATTGGTTTTTCGACTATTCCTCTCAAAATTGCTAGTTGTTAGGATTAGTATTAGCTCTTTTTGGCCTTAACATTTTATTTTATGTGGTTCTGCGTTTTTTTCTTGTAGATATACAAATACGTGGGCTCCCCTTTCTCACATCAATTATCTCATTTATTTTAAGGCGCACAGCTTTTAGCCCTTGGCGTCGTAGGGGAATATATAAGGAGGGTATATGAACAATCTATTAATCGCACACCTTATTGTTGCAGTTTGATATTTTGCCAGATTTTCTAGTTCAGGGTGAAGCTATTTTTAGGGAGAAGATCACTATGTAAATTTATAAATTAATCCTATTAATCATATATCATGCTGACAAATCGATATTATTTTTTTTCAACCGGACACGCGGGTAATCCTCTAACATGAATATTTGGAGGAACATCTTTGGTCACTAAAGCTCCTGCCCCAATAAATGCTTCTTTTCCTATCACAATATTTGGTAATAAATTAGCCCCTAATCCAATAACTACATTATCTTTGATAATGGCACCCACCACGTGCTTGTCATAAGTATTAGTTACCACATTATCATTAGCGCTACCAACGTTAGCGCTGATAAAAACATTGCTACCAATTGACATATTTCCTGTCAAATGTGTGTTATCCATTACTTTAGTGTGGTCACCAATAATTGTATTATAATTGATGGTTACATATCGGCTAATAATGCACTTATTCCCAATTTCACAGCCCTCACGGATAGAAGCGCCATCTCCCAATAATGTACCTGAACCTATAGTTACCCCGTAATATATAATGACATGTGGGCTGATTACGGTCCCGTCGCCTACATTGATAGGCTTATTAACAGCCTCGACTTTTCTAGACGTAGCACCAGCACCATTGGGGGTTTTACCGATCACAGCACCGTGATAAATTTCAAGATGACTTCCTAAAGTGACATTATCTCCAATGTACACATAGGGGTGAATTACAGTGTTGTCCCCAATCGTCGCTTTTCCAATAATAGCATAGGGTGCAATACTAACATTTTTCCCTATAATTGCTTCTGGGTGAATTTGGTTCATATATCGCTTACTCTCACAGGCTGCTGTATAAAGTTACGTTAACAAATCGAACTATTTTCTATTAAAACCATTAAGTTGTTATTAAACCACATAGCCATTCATGCAGATTCGTTTTTAGGTTTTCAGTTTGCCACCTTATAAGATTAAAGCAAAGTCATTTTTAGGAGCATTTACAGGTTCAGCAAATTGAGAAACAGAAATGACAGGCGTTACAAAAAGCGGTTGTGCTATTCATAGAGAATAGCACAGGAGAGGGGGCACTGATTTATGGGTGTGACGATTTCTGAACTTGTTCCTCAGCGACTACTTTAGGCGGTAGAGAAGCATCTTTAAAGAGGTCGTAGAATGCTTGGGTCTCTTTATCGCGCACTCCCATTCCACCTATTGAGAAGGGTTGTTTTTTTGCAGCGTCTTTGCCTATCTTTACAATCTGTTCAAGCGCACTAAATTTTGGATCCGGTTTAGGAGTGGGTTTTTTTATCATAAACCAAAATAAAGACAAGCAACCTAGATTTTCAGTATCACGTTTTTGAGGAAACGCTTTGTCAATAACAGCCAACATTTCTGCGACATGCTTTGGAAATGTATTTAACTTATTTCCCTTTTGATCCGGAATCACAGTTCCTCCCATTTTACCTACCTTCCAAGGGGTAGCGAGAATTGCCGCTCGAATATCGAGCAGTAATTCTGCAGCAACGGATTCTTTAGACTGTAATGCATCAACTCCAATTAAACTAGGTTGTTGCATTCTTTTAGTAAAAATTTTACCAAGGTTAGGAATCTGATACTCTAGAACCATTTTTTCAGGGCTGCATTGCTCCTTCGCCGCGGGGGGGTTCTGTTTAATCTCATTTACAACCTCCCTTCCTGTTTTAACCGACAATTCTCTCGGCCAAGAATTTATTTCAAGTTTTTTTTCAAGGGTTTGATAAAAAGCCTTACCGACATCTTCTGCCACTTTTTTCCCAGTTTTCCCTTCATAGTCTCTCCTGTCATTTCCGGCATAAGAATCGCCATGGCCATCCAAAATCGTCAGTGAAGCAGGTTTATCTGCCACAAGAGGACAAATGACGCAAGAAATATTATCCCTGGACTTTTGCTCTAAGGCTTTTGCAACCATCTTTTCAGCGATCTCTGAATAGTCTAGCTTTGTCTCAGCAGAAGATCGGCTTATGACTGCATCTCTTAAAATACCCCCTAAGATGTTTAAGCCACCCTGTAACGTTTGAGCCTTTTCCAATAAACCATCACAGCTGCCAACGACGTAGACGCGCTCATCTTTTTCTAACTCTATTACAGTTTTTGAAACATCCGGTATGTGAATCGTTCCCTCTACTTCTCCTTCAATATTTCCAAATGTGCGGGTTACACCTAATCCTGCTACTCTCTTTGTTTCCTTAGCATTTTCTTCCCATATTTTTTGACGTTTCTGCGCATAGGCTTCTGTTATATTATTATTCTTGATCCTCTCCTGTAGGTGTTTTTTATAAACGTTTCTTGCTCTTTCTTGTTCCGCTACTGCACTCGGCTTGTGGCTTTCCGGATCATTGAGGAGCTGAACGCTAAAGGTATTATCAGCTTTAACCCGTACTAAGAAAGCGACGCTGTCTCCCAAATTAGCAGTGTAAGCGGTGAGCGTAGGTTGAATCGGCTTTCCCTCAGAATCTACAGTATCTATCCACGCCGTCGTCGAGACACAAGTAGCACCAAGGTTATCAATGTTCGCGTGGTCGTTTTGTAATTCTTCGAATGCATCCAAGAAACTTTTTTTCACGAATGGTTCATCCATCGTGGACATTAAACTAATCCCTGGACCTGAAGAGACAACGATTGCATCTTGTTGATCTGTTCTCTCAGTTCCTTGCACTTCACAGACACCAAAGAAAACCTCAGGGTTTCCGTTAGGATCAGTGAAAATCTTCTTAAAATCCCCTTCTTTTGGGGCGTATCCTGGGATATTTAGCTCTTTAACAGTCGATTCCTTCTTTTCTATACTCATATAAATTTCTCTTTTGATAGGGTATTAATCTTATAGAGAGTTTATTATAGCTTATTTTCATTTAATTTGCATTTAATTTACATTTATTGTTTTCTTTTAATCCTAACGGGACTATTTCAATCTGTTTCCTCTCCTCACTTGCGCTTAAAAGAACGCTTACATAATTTCCTTCCTTCTCACTTGTAGCAGTTTTAAGTAAAATGCATTGAACCTTCATAAGGTATGTAATCGCAGTGAATAAAGGATTATTAACGGCAGTTGTGTTACTGGGCGCAATACAAGGAAGCTTGGCTCAAAAAGTCAACACGGTTGAGTCTGGCCTTTCTTTATCGTCCTGGCAGTTTAAGTTGGGCCCGAGATACTGGGGTGGTAGCGGCAATTATTCTATCAATCTCGCTGATTTTTCTAAGCGCTTAGTCTCGCGGATTCGCTATGATGATTTATCGCACAATGCAGCAGAACTATATTGGCGGCTGCAACACCTCAATGGTCTTTATTTAAAAGGCTATTTAGGGGGCGGATCACTGCCAAGGGGGCGGGTCATAGACGAAGATTTTCCGCCGTTTATCACCGAGTATTCTCAAACCCTTTCCAAACAACGCTATGGTTTTTTTAATTACTTTACTATAGATGTGGGCTATGATCTGTTGCGCCAGCCTTTTGAAAATTTCAGCCTTTTTCTGGGTTATCATTACTGGCATGAACGCTTCAACGGTTACGGCTGTCAACAACTCTCAGAAGGACTAAACTGCCCAGTAACTGAACCGCTGGCCGAAAATGGCTTAGATGAAGTTCCTACCTGGCAGGGGCTACGTTTTGGCCTTAATGGAAATAAAACGCTTTTTCATACATTTTCTTTAGCTTTTGATGTGGCTTATCTTTATAGTGATCTTAACGCTATCAACTACCATAACGCACGACCAGACATCCGCGGTTATGTAGAAACCGGCCAAGGCAATGGCATTCAGTTGGATGTATTACTGCATTGGCCATTAACCCCATCTTTCCATTTAGGCCTTGGCGGTCGCTGGTGGAAATTAGTTACCGATGGTTTTGCTCATTTTGAACAAACTACCGCCTCAGCCCAACCTCAGCCTGCAAATATTGCCCATACACGGTACGGCGGGCTCTTAAGTGCACAATATAAGGTCGATGAAACCTCCTCATCTTTATCAGAGGGTATGATTAGCTCAATCACAGCACATTGGCCAGCCAGTTATATTGGCGTTAATACTGGTTATGCAACCCATCAAGATGAGATCAGCATTACCCCCACTTCGATTAGTGCCCAACGTTTAACGCAAGACGATGCGTCACCTTTAGGATTCAATACTCAAGAAGCAGGCTTCCTGGCGGGCGGGCAACTAGGTTACAACTGGTACCTGCCATCGCTGCTGTTAGGAATAGAAGCCGATCTTGATTTTACTCAAATGAGTGGCACTCAAAGCACGGGTTCTGACATCCTTGGCTTTATTACGATTGTGACTAACGTTGATAAAAAAATTGACTGGCTTTCAACAACTCGTGCGCGCCTTGGAAGTTTTATAGCTGAAAATACCCTGGCCTACCTAACAGGAGGCGCTGCTTTTGGCAAAACACAGTTTGCTTTTCATCAAAAACAAGTGGATGTTAATTGTGACGACAGCACCGTCTGTGCTGCAGCTAATCAAGCACGCGTTCAAACGGGATGGACAGCTGGCGCCGGCATTGAATTTTTAATCGCCCAACAATTAACGATGAAAACGGAGTATTTGCACGTGGATCTGGGCAGTAGAACCTTAAATGTTTTTGGCAGAAATGGGATCGGCTCGGCAATGAACTACCATGTTCGCGCCAATTTTACCAATGATCTGCTCAGAATAGGAATTAATTACCAACTGCCACTTTAAAGCCCTCCCAGGGGGATTAAGGCTAAACGACTGACTCCGTGTTATCTAAAAGAATAATCACTGCCGCTTGGATAATCTTCTAGGGACAAGGATTCATCCCCTGCCGGTAGCGGGTGAAAAAAATGGGGTTTCGGATAAAATATATTTTGTTTTATCAGTATCGGTTCATGATTCGTTTTTTCTTCTTCCAAAGATTGCGCTTCGTCTGATTCACTCTCCGTTTCCGAAACAGAAATTTGATCTTCCTCGGATCCTATCAGCGCATTGAATAATTTAGGCAAATCAGGCGAATCCTCCTCATCGATCATCGCAATATATTGGTTGGCCTTATCCTGTTCATCATCGCTCTCGGCAGCACTGTCAGCATCACTATCGTAGTCGGATAAAATGGTCACATGATCTTTTTGTAAAAATTTACCTAAAGCACGCTCGGCTAAAGAACCATCAAAGCTATCTTCCTCAATGACTAACACACTGATGGTTGTATCCTTGATAGCTCTCATTAAGGCGACGATATCGGCTGCTTTAAATGACATATCATTAAAAATAAGTTTTTTAAGCTGTGTCTTTTGTAAGGGTTCTTTAATCGTTAAGAAGCCGTCGGCCGTCAAACTGTTACCACTTAAATTCAAGGTCGTTAATTCTGTGTTTGCTAAAGCTTCGATGAGCTTTTTCAACCCCTTATCATTAATTCCACAGTAGCTAAGATCCAGTACCTTCAGTGCCGTCCCTTCTAACGCTTTGTAGAAAGTGTTTGAAAAATGCCCTTTACCAATTGGATTTTTACTTAAATTAAGTATTTTGGTTTCTGGGTTAAGTTTGCTGATTAAACAGCTTGCGGCTTCCGCTGTCATGTCATTTTCCGCTAGATTTAATCGCACCAGTGGCACTGCGCCTAGTACATCCATCCATCCCTCATAATCCATAATCCCTAAATAGTTTTTACGCAAATTGAGGTAGTGCAATCTGGTTAACGGTCGCTCTTTTAAAGGGTTTACAAGCGCCTCGAAAAAATCATCTTCGATACGGTTACAAGACAAATCTAAGGTCTCAAGGCAATCTTTTCTGAGCAGATTAACAAGATAGGGAGTACCTCTACCCATTGAATTGACAGCCAAGTTAAGATGCTTCAATGACAATTGCGCAAGTTCCTCACCTAGACTTTTCATCCCTTTATGACGAATATTATTTCTTGAAAGATCAATTGATTCTAAATCGGGCGTTCCTAAGCTATTTACTAAGAAGGCGGCTTCCTTATCCTTCAAATGGGCGTGTACTATGAGTTCCTTAACAGCTATCTGGTTTTTTTTAACGCTGTTAACGAATGCAACCAATGCTTCCGTCTCTAGAACAGAAGTAACAAATTTAACGTTACCGTTCTTCCATTGGCGAACATTTTTGCGATAGATGTGTTCAAGATCCGCTATACGTTCTTCGTTGAGCGTTTTTACGTCCAATGGATCGTTATGCACGGAAATCTCCTTATCTTAATATGCTAATATGACGTTGTGTCAAATTGGGATAACAATTGAAGCCAGCTTTATCCAAAAAATCCTTTTCTGTGAAAAAACGTCAGTTTCTTCTTAAAACGTCTGAAGTTTAAACGCAGTTCATCCTAAATCGCTAAGAAAAAGGTGTCAAGGAAAGTTCCATAAATGTCTTGGGTGACAATTGACAATATGGCTGTGGTTGTTACTACAGGGAATTGCCTTCATCAAGGCTAGCAACCCTTTCTTCATCAAAACGTTTTGAGGCTGCCCCTTCTTGGGATGGCTCATTATCAAAGAGCTTTATATAATAAAACTATCCAGTATTGACCTTGTCTTTTTTTATGAAAATACTTTTCGAAAAACTTTCTACCCCCGGGGAACATACACTGACACTTCAAGGATTAGTAGGAACCATAGAGGCGATTCTTACTGTCCCTGAGAAAGCAAGTACGTTCAAGAACTTTCATCTTGCTATTATTGGACATCCTCATTCCCTCCAAGGTGGCACCATGCACAACAAAGTTGTCACTACAACGGCAAGGGCATTTAAAGATTTGGCCATGCCCAGCCTACGTTTTAATTTTAGAGGTGTAGGAAAAACCGAAGGAACTTATGATGACGGGGTGGGTGAGAGCGAAGATATGTGTCATCTTATGCGTCTTTGTCAAAAAGAAAAACCGGATATTCATTTTTTACTCGCTGGCTTCTCCTTCGGTTCTTATGTCGCTTATCGTTCAGCTGCACAAATACCTTCTGATTTACTAATAACGATAGCTCCCCCTGTCCACCATTTTGATTACGAAGCATTTCCAGAACCCCCCAAACCTTGGGTAATTTTTCAAGGTGATGAAGATGAGATTGTACCTTTAACAACGGTACTGGATTTTTCGACACACTTTACCCCACCCCTACCCGTAGTACAGTTTGCTAAGACCAGCCACTTTTTTCATGGTAAATTGCTTGAATTGAGAACTCAGCTGACAGCAATTGTGTCAGAACAACTGTCATGCTAATTGATCAGTATCATGCTGACGTTGACGCTAATATCATTCAATATGATGTGCAACAAGTAGACATTCTTCGCACATTGCAATCGTTAGCCGATGCTTTCACTCCTGTTGCCACACCTAAACTCAACATATGGCAACGTTGGTTCGGCTTAAAACCTCGGTTAAAGGGTGTCTATCTATATGGGCCTGTAGGACGGGGAAAAACTTACCTGATGGATTTATTCTATCGAGAGGTAGGCACCCCGCATAAACAGCGTCTTCATTTCCACACATTTATAAAAAGTGTGGATGAGCAACTACGAAAAAAACAAGGTCAGAAAGACCCCTTAAAAATCATTGCTAAAGAATGGGCAGCAACAACACGACTTCTGTGTCTCGATGAATTTCTTGTGCAGGACGTTGCACAAGCGATGATACTTGCCGAATTGGTACCCGCACTCTTTGAGGAAGGAGTAACACTTGTTACTACCTCAAATACAATGCCCGATAACCTTTACGAAAACGGGATGCAACGCGCACGTTTTCTCCCCGTTATTACCCTACTTAAACAACATTGTCATGTGCTTTCGTTAGTCGGCAAAAAAGATTATCGCTGTGAAAAAATTACCGCAGGAAAAACGTATTGGCACCCTTTAAATGCTCTTAATGCCCAAGCGTTTGAAGAGCAGTTTATTACCCTTGCAACACAACAAGGGTTAATGCAAAATCAGGGAACTATCCTGATACAAAATCGTTTGATTCCTTTTATCCAACGTGGAGAACGCTGCATTTGGTTTGAATTTGAGGTACTTTGCGGCATTCCGCGAAACACCTTAGATTATCTCGACATTACGGAACAATTTGATTACATCTTTCTAAGCAATTTACCGCAACTAAACCCAGACAATATTGTCCCAGCTTTATTACTTAGCCAATTAATAGATGTCATCTATGAACGACGCGTTCACTTAGTTCTTTTAGCCGCTGTACCGTTGGAAAATTTATACCCAAAGGGTAAGTTACTCTCTATGTTTGAACGAACTCACAGTCGTTTGCAAGAAATGCAATCTATCAATTACTGAGAGCTTAAAGAGAAAATTATATAGAAATTTCATAGACATAAGCTTGACAAGCAGCTATTGTCCATTAAAATAGCCAGCGTATCTACATGGTTTGCTCCGAGTATAAGACGATAGCTAACACATGATAGCTCGCCCTTCTATTCAGAACCGATAGTCTAAAAATACGTCAATAACGGTACATATTTAAGTTGATAATAAAGCTTTTGATAAAGGATTGAGATGAAATTATACAAGGGCCTAGCATTTTTTGGCGTTGCCACGCTGACAGTTAAGGGGCTGCTCCCTTTTGCTAAAAAAAACGATCTGATGTTAAATACAGCAGGACCCTACTCAGAAGATCCACCGACTTTTTTAGAAAAGGTCAATCGTCATAAAGTAACCCCTGATAGTATCATGGATGAATTAGAAGCTATTTCAAATAGTACGACGCTTCCCAGCTTAGCAGAAACGATCGAACATGCTAAGCGATTAAGTCAAGATGACTTAGATGATTTTTTAGAAATGTTAACCCCTCCGCTTGAGCAATACCTTGATGGAAGAGGCTTTGACCTCAATAATGCACTCGATGAAGCATATATCTATCTAAAATCGAGCAACTTGACGACTTTTCGAGAACTCTTACAAACCGTCGATCGAGATACCCGATTAATGTTAATCCTCGTACTTGATGAAGTCGCTGCTATTGAGCGAGACAGATCTTCTCCATCACCTCTGTTTTTTTTGATGGCTATAATAGTACTAGCATGCGCGGCAGCGGCATTTTGTGAGGGCGACTCCAGCCGTAGGCACCGTACACCCTAAGCACCTAACTTGGAGTATCTTTGTCTAAGTTCCTGATTGAACAAAGATCTCATCGCGGAGGAAGCTGCACCCAATAGACTATACTTCCTCCGGGGTAGCTTTCATCGCTGCTTCATAGTATCGTCTAAAATTATTGTTCAGGCACCTTGAACTTACTGTAAACTGAGATAATGACCTACAACATTTTACCCGGGACGGAGCCTACACGATGGGAGAGCTTATCGATGGTCAATGGTGCCGCACACCTTTTCAAGCCACGGTAGATGGTGGAGCGTTTAAACGAAAGCCTTCGCTTTTTCGCCATTGGATAACAAGCGATACTCCCATTGGAGATAAGCCCCATTTCCCTGCAGAAGCGGGCCGGTATCATCTTTATGTTTCGTTGGCTTGTCCCTGGGCCCATCGTACCATCATCATGAGAAGCCTTAAGGGCCTTGAATCTTATGTTGGCCTTTCTATCACCCATTGGTTAATGGAGGACGAAGGATGGACTTTTACCCCAGGTCCTGATGTCATACCCGATGGTGTTAACGGTGCAACTAACCTGCATGAAATCTATACTCTCGCTGACCCGCATTGCACCTCTAAAGTAACAGTGCCAGTACTATGGGACACGGTAGAGCGTACCATCGTATCGAACGAATCCTCCGAGATTATTCGCATGTTTAATTCGGCCTTCGACCACCTAGGGGCGCTGCCAGGTGATTATTTCCCGACTGCACTTCAAGAAGAAATAGAAAAGATTAATGAGCGTATTTATACCAATGTAAATAATGGCGTTTACCGCGCAGGATTCGCCACAAAAGCGGCTGCCTACGAATCAGCTGCTTATGACGTTTTTGAGACATTGGACTGGTTAGAGTCACACTTAAAGGATAGGAGCTATTTAGTCGGCAATCGGCTAACGGAAGCCGATATCCGTCTTTTCACCACGCTCATTCGCTTTGATGCAGTTTATTACAGTCATTTTAAATGCAATCTGCGTCGGATCATCGATTATCCGAACCTATGGGCTTATACGCGACGATTATTTCAACATCCTAAAATTCGGCCTACTGTAAACATGGCACATATTAAAGGGCACTATTTCGGCAGCCATCCTCATTTAAATCCTACAGGGATTGTACCGATTGGTCCGATCCTCGAGCTCGATGCTCCTATCATTTAAAAAGATGCACAGATGCATCCATTAGTCATAGGAATAAGTTTCACTTGGATAAAGCGTGTCTCTCACTTCGTGAGCATAAGCATTTAGTGCCTTTAAAAAGTCCGCTTTGCCTTGTGCATACTGTTTAACAAATTTCGGTTTGAAAGCGGTTTGAAGCGCTAGCAAATCGTGCCAAACTAACACTTGACCATCGGTACAATGCCCCGCTCCAATGCCAATCGTTGGAATACTCAAGATTTCTGTGATTTCTTTTGCGAGCGCAGAGGGTACACATTCAATGACTAGGGCGGTGCAACCGGCTGTTTCTAAACGTCCGGCCTCTTCTTTTAAACGCAGCGCATGATGACTCTCTTTGCCTTGAACTTTATAACCTAACTGATGAATGGACTGAGGTGTGAGACCAATATGACCAATGACGGGTACGCCACTTTTTACTAAATAAGCAATGCTCTCGCAGGTATCTAGATCGCCGCCTTCAATTTTTACCGCATGTGCACCCGCTTGCATTAAACGATGCACATTGCGAACCGTTTGCGCGCGCGACGTCCGGTGCGCTAGAAACGGAAGATCAGCAATTAAAAATTGGCGTCCTATGCCGCGCGCAACCGCACGGGTATGCAACACCATCATATCCATGGTCGCCATTACTGTCGAATCATAGCCGTGGACAACCATTGCCACCGAATCACCGACTAAGGCGCAATCGATATCACTTTCAGCAACCATGGAAGCCGATGGATAATCATAGCAAGTTACCATGCTAATTTTTTTATGGGCTTCTTTTCGTTTTTTAAAGTCATGAATTTTCATACAAGCTCATTACAAAGGGTAATTGTCAATCAAACGAATATCATCAACGTTAATCGCAATAAAGCGTCTTGATTGGTATTCTTCCAAATATTCAACAACGATTTGATGCGCATCTAGCTCTTCTAATAATTCCGCCTTCGATTTATTTTTCTGATGAAAAATGCGTGCAAAGGTTTCAGCTTTCAATCGTTGCTCGGCGTTCAAACGATTGTTACGAGAACTGCACGCCAAGCCGCTTTGCTCACGGACAACAGGAAATGGCACCACTTCCATATCTAAAAAGAATGCTTTGACCATATCACGCACTAAACAATATTGCTGATAATCTTTCTCACCGAAATAAACACGATGTGGCTTTACTAAGTTGAATAACTTAATAAGCACTGTTAAAACGCCGGTGAAGTGCCCCGGTCGATGTTTCGCTTCCATTTCTTGGCTCAATGCCATTTCATGAACCTGATAGCGATAATCATCTGCATAGATCACTTCAATACTGGGTATGAGGCAATAATCAATTTTTTGTTGTTTTAATACGATTAAATCCGCTTCAATAGTACGAGGATAGTTAACAAAGTCTTCTTGACGATCAAACTGGGTAGGGTTAACAAAAAGACTAACCACTGTATAGTCATTTTCACGTTGACTGCGTTCTATTAATTGACAATGACCTTCGTGTAAGTTACCCATTGTTGGCACAAAGCCCAAGGTTTTATTGAGAGGTAATTGCTGTCTTTCCTTGCGCCAAGTTTCCAGTATTTCAAAAAGCTGCATAATATATCCTCAGACTAACAGCAGAAGCGTCATTCTCGCCTAACTGATAGAGTAAAGGCAATCGACTTTGATAAAGATCTACGCAAGCTTTCTTTGTTGTCTAAAAGAAAATCAGTGATTTTGATGCCTCTTTTTCTACAAATGCGACTATAATGGGCAATATTATATTGAGTTTACAGCGCATGGTTTACGCATGTATGTTTTAGGTATTGAGTCTTCTTGCGACGAAACCGGTGTCGCTATTTATCATTCAGAAAAAGGTTTGGTCGCACATGCACTCCATTCCCAAATCACCACGCATCAACCTTTCGGGGGTGTTGTCCCTGAATTAGCATCACGCGATCACGTTCGTCAGATTATTCCTTTAGTCGAGGCAGCGCTAACCGAAGCGAACCTTTCTAAAACAGCATTAGACGCAATCGCCTACACGGCAGGGCCTGGGTTGGTGGGTGCTTTATTAACAGGGGCTTGTTTTGCGAAAAGCTTCGCGATGGCTCTCGGAAAGCCATCTATTGCCGTCCATCACTTAGAAGCACACATCTTGGCTGCTCAGCTCGATAATCCGAAATTGACGTTTCCGTTTTTAGCGCTACTGATATCGGGGGGGCATACCCAACTGATTGAAGCACGCGCACTCGGTGACTATCAATTGTTGGGTGAGACATTAGACGATGCCGCCGGCGAAGCTTTTGATAAAATTGCAAGGCTAATGAGCTTGCCCTACCCTGGGGGAGCTATTCTCGCACGTTTAGCAGACGAGGCTACTACCCTTTACGCAAACGAGCCTCCACTAAAACCATTTCCTCGTCCCATGACCGTAAAGCCTAATTTAAACTTCAGTTTTAGCGGGCTAAAAACACATGCGATGCAGGTTTGGCAAAACAGTCCGCGCGATGAAAAAACCAAATCACTTATTGCCAAAGCGTTTCAGGAGGCGATAGTGGAGACGCTCGCCTTAAAATGCACTTGGGCGATTAAACAAACGGGTTATCAGCAACTTGTGATCGCTGGCGGCGTCAGTGCTAATCGTACTTTAAGGAATCGACTTTTAAACTGTGCACAGGCAATCAACTGTCATGTGCATTTTCCCAGGCCTGAATATTGTACCGACAATGGTGCGATGGTAGCTTATGCTGGCTTTTTGTACGCACAGCAAGGCAGTTACGATTCCTCTACTTGCATTGAGGTAAAAGCACGTTGGCCATTTGGCGACTCAAAATCTGTCGGGTAAACGACCGTCTGAGGTAAAAACCACGCGGTAGCGTACGTATTTTTTCACCGTGTGCATTCAAGCCATAACAGGTTGACTTTGCGTTCGCTGCTTTTGGTCTTACTTGCAAATATTCTCCCATTTTCGCATCGATTTCTTCGAGGTGCCCCGTACCGATCAGAGTGGTCAGCTCTTCCCAATCGCGTTTGAGTACCGTTTCTTCCGCTTGGCTAGGCGACCATAAAAAACCTTGGCCAATTCTTCGCTGCTCGAGGGGGATTCGACGATCACCTTCCACAGGCACCCATAGAATACGCTTTAATTTATTGTAGCAAGCTGACGTAGACCATTCTTGTTCATGACTACTTAAAAGAGGAATATGCGTTACAAAGGTAGATTCTGCTGGTTCACCGTGCTGATTGACAGGCATAGTCTTCAATTCCACCCCGATGGCAGTAAAATCAGGCAATGCCTGTGTGCCTGCGGTGGCGCCAAGGGCCATTTCTATTGCTAAGCCTCCCCACCCTTTACGTTGACAAGGTGTACCCGGAATCTGCCGATTCAGAACACTTGCTAATTGCAAAAAGGTTAACCCTTCAATTGAGCGGCAACGGGCCAAGAGCCCTTCTTCCGACAGATTGACTTCTGATGTTAAGACGATGAATCTCCTATCTAAAGAGAGCAGGTTCAATCAACAGATCGAGGATCACTGGGAATAATTCTACCCCGATCTTCTTTTAATTCAATTTGTATCGGTGGTATAGGCGGTTGCACTTTCGCTTCTTTAAAGCGTGCTGTCAATGCAAACAATACTTTCGATCGCACCTCAAAACGCGTATGTAATTGGACATTAATAAAATAGCGCATCTCAAACAAGATGAGTGCTTCATCAATTTGCTTCAGAAAAACTTGCGCGGGTGGATTGGAAACAATTTCTGGAATACTATGCAAGACTTCAAACATCAATTGCTGCACTAGTAGGGGATCATCGGAACGGCTGATTTTAATCGGAATGACCGTTCTCACAATACTGTCTTGATGGGTCCAATTAATAAAAGGCTTATTAAATGTTTCTGCGTTAGGCACTAAGACTTCCGTATTATCCCAGGAAGAAACACGCATCGAACGTATGCCAATGTGAGCGACTCTTCCCTCAAAATTTCCAAGCGTGATTAGATCACCTTCACGCACAGGTCGCTCTATCAATAACATCAAACCGCCAACGATATTGGACGCAAAATCCCTTAATCCAAAACCCATACCAACGGCCAGCCCCCCGACTACCATTGACATACCACTAAGATCCAAACCAAGCACGCGTAAAGTGATAAAACTACCGACTAAAATGACCGCGTACTGTGTAAATACCGCCAAACTATTGCGGATACCGGTGTCACGCGCTTCGCGATAGAGCCAACGGTAACCAAATTCGCGCGTCCACTTCGCCATCCAGATAAAGATGGATAAACAGATCACAAATTGTATGATGCTGCTAGGTGTAATATGAATACCCATTACATCGATAAGTGGATACGCTCCAAATTGAATGAGGTGGCGAATCACAAAAGAATCGGAGTGCCAGCCGTATAATTCACATAAAATAAAAAAGCTTAATCCTAAAAGCAAGAGACGAAAAATTTTATCTAAGGGCTTTAAAAAAACTTCAATCCATAACCAACCATTTCCCATTGAAGAGATCATCCATTCAGACAATAACTCTAACGCGTCGACTAACAATCCCCGGATCAATACGTAGCCAATCATGACAAGCAATAGTTCAACTTCATAACGGCTCATCGACCATGCAAGGTTAATGTAACCCACTAAGCCAATGACTGCAGTGATAAAAAGTGTGAGCGGGATTAATTCTACAAGCAACATCGTCGCATGTTGTAAATATCTTTTTTTGGTTTTAAGGCCTGGCTCTAATAAATGAGTAATCACCTCCCTGCTTTTCCAACCTACGATGGAAACGGCGAGAAGGAATAACATAAAAAGACGATTAAAGATGTCTTGAATGATGAGCGATAAAGGTAACAAATGGCTAATGACCATTAAAGCGGTCGCCCAACCACCTGCTAAGAGCAGCCATTTGATACGGTAATATAAACGCACATCGCTACCAGAAACATCGCTAATACGTTCTAACAAGGTCAAGCGAGCAATCAAAATTAAAATACGAAAGGTTAACCAAACCATCATCAAGTCAAATAAAAGTTGATAGCTTGAAAAAAGCAAATGGTTTAAATGAAGAACGGTTACCAGCGCTGCCGGAATTGCTATATGCAATATATTACGGCTTAGCATGTTGAGCACCCCGTCATACAAATGGCCTGATAAGCGAGAGCGTTCTTTATCAGAAGTAAGGTATTTTAAAAGCCGATGTAATCCATATGCACAAATAAAGATGAGTGCCAAGATAGACCACATAATGGCGGTAGGAAATACCTCCTGCCATAAATAATTTTCTTTGACTTTCAACACTAGCGATTTTAAGTATTGATAAAATTGTGCTGGAATGTGAAAAAGTTGCTCAATAATATTTGGCCAACTGTTAAATCGATATTCCGAAAGACTTTGCCTTGTTGATAATTGTTTCTTCAATTCTTCTTGATGGTTCTCAAGATCTTCTTGAAGGGTTTGTTGTTGGATAGCAATACCTTCTAAGCGAGAATTAATAATGGTTAACAAAGAGCCAAATTGCTGTTTCAAACTTTCGTCAGGAACCCGGGGCTGTTCTTCCGTGAGAATAGTGATCATTTGTTTCAATGCTTGTTCAATACTGACCAGCTTTGTAACGGATTCTTTGTAAGTCTCAGCCACTTTTTGAAGAGTCTTCACATCGGGATCTTTTCTTAAGGAATAATCCGCTTTTACTAATTTTTTCTGTAAATCTATCTCGGCTACTTTATATTGCGTTAGGTTAATGATTTGATTATTCAATAATAATTTTGCTTCGGTTAGATAAGTGTTATTGAAATTGGTTCCAACCTTGACGTCTTGCTGCAACTTAATATTACTTTCATAAAGGTGGTTTAACGAATCATTCAAACGAGCTTCTTGTTCGCGCAATTGCTTTAATTGCTGGTTCATATGCTGCTTTGCTTCCCATAAATCTAACTGCTGTTTTACCGCAAGTAACCTTTCTTGGTAACGATTAGCGAGAACGAGATCTTCATTGATAAGTTCAATAGTCTTGCGATTGACAGCACTTAACGTGGTCATTTTACCAATTTGTTCTTGCGCGTTGCCTTGTGTCACTTGCGTAAGCGAAGCTTGCTGCAAATGTTTTAAACGTTGAACCAGGTCAGTCTGAATCTGTTTTTGATTGGCTAGAAAACCTTCCAGACTTGCAATCTTTGCGTGGTTCATTGCCATCATCGCATCATTTTCTTGACGCTGTTTTTGATAAGCGAGTTCGTCCACCGGTGGCGCAATCAATTTTGCTTCATTGATGGCCACTGAGAGTTTGATTTTTTCTTGCGCGAGGTATTCAACTAACTTATTTGAATTTTCTGCAGGTTGAGCAATAACAAGCGGCGCAGAAAAGAGCATGCACACCCATGCGAGCATGCAAACGCAGATAAATCGCAATCTTTTAGCTCTTAATAGGCGCTGGTTTAGGTGCAAGATGAATCCCTAACTCCGTAAGCTGCTCACGACTTACCGCCGAAGGAGCAGACGTTAAAAGGCATGTAGCAGATTGGGTTTTGGGGAACGCAATGACATCACGTATTGACTGTCCACCACTTAACAACATAGCCAACCTATCAATGCCTAAAGCAAGCCCACCATGAGGAGGGCAACCATACTCTAATGCCGTTAACAGAAATCCAAACTTGGCTTGCGCTTCTTCTTCGCTAAAGCCCAATAAATTAAAGACGGCTTGTTGCAAAGTTGGCTGGTGAATTCGAATGGAACCACCGCCAATTTCATAGCCGTTAATTACAATATCATAAGCCCTTGCCAAAACCTTCGTCGGTGATTGCTGCAATGCCTCCACTGAAGGTACTTGCGGTGCCGTAAATGGATGATGCATCGCATTGAGCCGCTGATTGTCGGTGTCTTCTTCAAACATCGGCCAATCCACAATCCAGACTAAACGCCAACCCGGTTCTACGAGTTTGTGATCTTGTCCTAATTTGAGCCGCAAAGCCCCCATCGCTTCATAAACGGACTTTGCTGGCCCCGCACAAAAGAAAATAACATCGCCCGTGACTGCATTCATTTGTGTCAAAAGTGCGTCAATTTCATCCGTCGATAAAAATTTCAAAATAGGTGACTGTAACCCTTCAATCCCAAGGCTTCGATCATTAACCTTGATATAGGCTAAGCCTTTTACACCATAGATCGTTACAAATTGGTTATAATCATCCAAGGTTTTCCGACTAAATGCTGACCCCTTAGGTAACCTTAATGCAATTACCTTGCCGAGTGGATCATTAGCGGCTGCCGCAAACACTTGGAATTGTGAATTTTTGACAGTTTCAGAGACATCTTGCAACTCCAGAGGAATTCTCAAATCAGGTTTATCGCTGCCGAAACGACGCATGGCTTCTTCATAGGTCATGCGTGGCAAGTTGGCAGGAAGTTCGACGTTTAAAAGCGATTTAAAAATCTTTTTTAACATCCCTTCAACCAGTTGCTGAATATCCTCTTCCTGGATGAAAGCCATTTCAAGGTCAAGTTGGGTAAACTCTGGTTGCCTATCAGCACGTAAATCTTCATCACGAAAACACCGCGCGATTTGATAATATTTATCAAATCCCGACATCATTAAAAGCTGTTTAAACAGTTGAGGTGATTGCGGCAGAGCGTAAAATTCGCCAGGGTGCTCTCTAGAGGGTACTAAATAATCTCGAGCTCCTTCAGGTGTTGCTCGCGTTAAAATCGGCGTTTCTATATCAAGAAAATCACGTTCGTTTAGATAGTCTCGAATACAGCGCACCAATTGATGGCGTAATTTAAGTCGCTGCTGTAAAGAAGGTCGCCTTAGGTCCAGGTATCGATATCGATACCGTAAATCTTCGTGAACAACCTGATGTTCGTCTGGAAGAAACGGAGGAATTTTAGCTGTATTCAATATCTCCAGCTCAAGACCTAGGATTTCCAAACCGCCGGTAATCATCTTTTCATTCACCATCCCTTCAGGGCGCGGACGAACGATACCAGCGATACGAACAACGTCCTCATGTCGTAATTTTTCTGCAATAGCAAACGTTTGAGCATGTTCAGGTTCATAAACAACCTGCACAATCCCTTGGGCATCACGAACGTTTAAAAAAATTAATTCTCCGTGATGCCGGCTTTTGTTTACCCAGCCGCAAACGCTGACTGATTGGCCGAGGAGGGTTTCATTGATCTCTATACTATAATGCGAACGCATAACATTTTACTCAAATATTTAATCGGTTAGCTTGCACGTATGTGATTAATTTTCTGTCTTCGTAGGACCCGTGCTTTCTTTTTTTACGCTCTGCTTAGTTTCAGTAGACGCTTCCTTCGCTTTCCCAGTTGGCGCATTTGTATCGGTTGTTTTTTTGGTTTCTTGTGCAGCGTTTTGTTGTTTCGATTGATCTTTATTTTTAAAATCTGTCACGTACCAACCTGTTCCTTTTAATTGAAAGCCAGCAGCAGAAACTAAACGTTTTACAGACTCGTGAGAGCATTTTGGGCAAATTTTAACGGGAATCGCTTTTATTTTTTGCATCACCTCAAATTCATGGTTACAAAACTCACAGTGATATTCATAAATTGGCATTAAAAACTCCCTAAAACTTGCAACAAAAAGCTTGATTTCAAGGCAATAAAGTTCCTAGGAATGCCAAAAAAACAAGGAAATATGCTTAAAATTATAACCAATTTTACCTTATCTCTCAAATGTGTTTGCGCTTAAAAAGTCAAGCTATTTCTCTAGTTTGACAGCACCCGATGAGAAGAATAGCATGAGCCACCACTATCGGCGCTCTCCATGCCAATTAAGTGAATGGCTGGAATAAAGGAACCCAGGGATAATGATGTACGTATTTTTACCTGATGTCTTAAAACATTTGATTTTTTCCTTTTTAAGCAATGACGAATTATTGCAAGTAGGACGATTAATCGATCATCAAAGTCAGACGCTGTCACTTCATCATCTTTTTAACCGAGTAGACGACACCGTCATCGAGCAGCAATTTCAGCTTTTAAATCAATGGATCAGCTTCCGAAGTAAGACCGGTCAACATTTAACGACGCTACAAATCAGTGCTTTGAATACGTTCTTTCATTCCAATGATCGCAGGGCCCTTGAATATCAAACTGTCTTACTACAAGAATGGCTAAGCTACTTACCTAACTTGCCAGTTTTGAATAATCAGCAAAAAGATGCTTTAAGCATGCTTCAACCTACTTTAGAGGCAAAACTCCAGAGTTTTGCAACTGATACAATCTATAAGAATTTAGCTCTTCTCTCCCTGTTGACCTGTCAAAGTTATCCTCGCAAGGTCGATGACGCTTTTTTTTCAGAATTTTTTAATCAATTTAAGCAGGCCCTGGATATTTTTCGAGAAACACCCTCTTCTCATGGCTCAACATACCAACGACCTAAAAAAATTTTTAAGGACTATCTCAAACTATTAATGACGTTTAGTGCAACTGTATTTACTGCCCCACAAATAAATACGCTCTGTCTTTTTATTAACGAGACCCTCTGCGAAAAACCAAAGGGGGAAAAAATATTGTTACGTGCATTGGCACAGTTAACAAATTTTCTCAATCCAAAGGACATGCCCGCAATACATTCCTTATTAATTGAAAGTCTTTGTCGTTCACAGAGGCTTTTGCATCGATACAGTAAAACTGCGCATTCGTCACTCGATGAATGGTTATTTCCTGCCAATTATCAGTTGCTTATCTCTACATTTATAAAAAAAATTCAGTCTAAGGAATGCAAAATCGTCTTTTCTAACGAATCAATCTTAGCGCTGCTTGACCAAAAGGCTTATGCACATCTTGATACAGCCCAGCGTACTGCTCTTATCGACAGCCTCATGAATAATTTCCACCAACATTACCTTCTAAACGATCCGCTGAAAGATCCATTGAATAACAAAAAACTCGAAGAGCTGTATAAAATATTAGAGTTAGGTAAGCAACTCAATGCTCCTCTAAATAAAGAAGCCTGTCATTTGGCTGAAAGTGCTGTCACTGCCGCTTTTCGTGGTTATTTTTCGGCATGGCACACGTGTAAAAAATCAAACACCGTCTCCTACCCACTTCGCGAATCGATTCGCATTCTCGCTCAAATTATCCCATTCTTATTCACACAACTAGATAAAAATCAGCAGCTCGCCATCCGTAATCTTTTAGCCAATGCCGTCATTAGCAAATTACAAGACACCGATCGTTTTCTTTTTCGATCTGAACTCGTTACAACCTTTTTCTTTCCCTGCTTTCATATCCTTAGCACTTTAGCTTCTACACTTACCGACTTAGATAAGATAGCACTTGCACAGCTAATGCTGCATTACCAAAGTCATCTCTCTCAAGACAAAGAAAGAAAAGCATTTACCTCTTCTTTAACTCAAATTTTAAAACAGCTTTCTTCTGAAAGCTTTCTAGCAGTCGCTCCTGCTTGTGTAGATTATTGCAAAGATAGCAGCGTGTCTTACCCGTTCGCGCTTTCATTATTTGTTCAGTTAACGGACGAACAAAAACGACTTTTTTATCGTTTTGCAGCCACTATTGATATCAGCCATGTTGACAGTAGACTTAAAATCACGGGCCTACTAAGTAAGGCTTTTAACCTTTTCAACGAGGATCAACAAACAACCCTTGTCAAACAACTGTTAACACATTTACCCTCGAAAAATAATCAACATGTCTTATTAATACTTCTTGCCTTAAGTTCCTTGTGCACACAGTTGTCCTCTTCACAAGCGATTACCTTTTCACAGAAGCTGATCCAACAACTCGAAGCGCCCCCTAAAGACCTTAATTACGAAGATATTTTTTATGCTTTGTCTTTACTACCCAAACAACTACCTCCTGAGCAACAAACTGAGCTCACATCTACCATTCGACATTTTCTAAAAAATTTTGCTGATTCTGCCTTGGATAATAAGTTGCTCGTCCGTGCGCTCCCCTATGCTTATGTGGAGGAAAAAATACCACAGAAGGCTTTCTCTGCCTTGATAAAACAATTGAAATCTCCTAATTCAAACACTTGTAAGACCTCTCGAGCTTTACAAAGTTTAAGCACCGTTTTACCTCAGCTCGATCAAAGACAATGGCAAAAAACGCTTGATCGCTCCCTACATGTCTTACATGAAACTTATTTCGCCGAAATATGCGCTATGAATCTCTCATTGATAGAACAACTATTTACTCACCTTCCAAAAAAACAACAGCGGATTCTACAAAAACTCAGCATCAAAGTTAGTGAATATGATGAAAATACCACCCCTTTGAACTTAAAAACATTTAACGAACTCTATGAGAAATTAACCTTTAAGAAAAAAATGCAATTCGCAGATCACATTTTACATACTTTGCGATCACCGCAGTCCAAAAAATATTTAGCCGCTCTGGATAAACTAAAGCTGCTTTTCCCCCATTTACAGGCAAGTCAACGGACAAAAACATTCTCCCTTCTCTCTGCACACTTTAATCAGGCCGAAAATGGTGCTGATAGTATATTGTTATTTGCATTAGCTGAGATCACTCCTTATTTGGAACGAGCTGATCTAATCCGGACGGAAATTGATAAAAACGCGCTGTTGCAAACTTGTAAGATTATTTTTAACGCTATTCACGAGAATAGCGAGGAAGGAGACCTCGACTGTTATTTCCAACTGTTAAGAACACTCACACCCGTTTTGCCACCGGAAAGCAAATCATTGATGGCAGAAAAAATATTTAAACAATTAGTACAAAACATTCATTCGGATTATTTCAAAGAGGGCTTGGAGTTACTTGGCCTCTTAATGATGGAAGACGATAGCGAAGTGCCAAACACGCTTATTACTGTACTTTGTCAAATCATTGAATTGCATGCTGAAGAAAAAACCAAAAGTTTGGTGGCGCTTAAAATGACTAACCAGCTGGCTTTTAAGCTGACAGATAAGGCACTAACCTCTCTCGCCACCGTTATCAATCCATGGGTTGAGGACAATGATCCCACTTTTCGGCTCGAAGCGGCGCAATTCATGTGTACTTACAAAATGAACTTAGGAAACATTTCAACTAACGATGCTCCCAGTCACACCTCTGCCTCATTGTTTTTACCCGAGAAGACGACTTCCTCTCGCAAGCCCGAATACATGGCGATGCATAGCAATCTTTACTTTTTTTCAGCACTTAAGCATCATCGAGAAAATACCAAGTCCACTCTTTCAACCCTGGAAGAAAGGACCGATTTACTCAACACTAATGAGTATCGTTTTAACTAATCAACCTGAGGTATTCCACTTTAGATGAAAGCATTTTTTATCACGGGCACGGATACAGGCATCGGAAAGACCTACGTCACTTGCCAGTTGCTTGATTATTTTCATGCAGCGCAACAAAAAGCATTCGCTATTAAACCCGTTGCGACGGGCAGTTCCACGATGGCTTTGAATCTCAGCATGAGCGCTGCGGATTTAATCAATGAAGATCTACAACAGATACAACGTCACAACCCGAAAACTCGAGAAACACTTACTTGGCCAATTAACGGATGGCAATTCGCTACACCCGTTTCACCCCACATAGCGGCTAAAGAAGCAGGTTATGGTTTAACCGCTAAAGCTATAGCAGAATTTTGCCAAGATTCTCGTTATCGGTCCTTGGATGCCTTACTTATCGAAGGTGCCGGCGGATTGTGTGTTCCAATTAATGAGCAAGAAACATGGTTAGATGTTCTCAATTTTCTTGAATGTCCTGTCATCTTAGTCGTTGGCATCCGCTTAGGGTGCATTAATCACGCTATGCTTAGTGCCCACATGCTACAATCCAGCTCTACTCGCTGTTTAGGCTGGATCGCCAATTGTCTGGATCCTGACATGCTGGCCTTAGAAGAAAATATTCAAACCCTCACTCGCATGCTGCAAGTGCCCTGTTTAGGAAGAACAGACTTTAATGGTCGGTTGCAAGTGTTGCAACCATTTTACTAATGCAGACTTCAAAGTGGGATGCCAGCCTTTAAGCGTTTCTGAACGACGTTAAATGATAAAAGTGCAAGTAATCTGCCATGGAAACCATGACAGATCGAGCGTGTAGTACAAAGAACGGAAAATTAGCTAAAAAGTGCCGGGAAAGAAACTAAGGGTTTAATGAGACCAAAGAATTGAAGGATGTACAAAATAACTAAAACGAGGACAAGCATATTTAGAAGGTTTTTTATAACTGGCGCCATAGGAATATAGACATTCACCGCCCATAAAAGCACCCCTACGACAATAATATAAATGATCAGATTTAAAATTGGCATAGCTTCCAGTCCCTTAGAGATGATGGCTAAATCAGTTTATTCAAACATACCTAAGAAATCAATTCATTGATAGTTGTTGTCTAAGCGTCAACAAAAATTTCTCTTTTTCGGTAATAAAGGGAGCATGTCCAGATTGCTCAAAAAGAGGATAAGAAAAATGCGGATACTGTTGTTGCAAGGTCTTTCTTAACACGATTGGCACAATAGGATCAGAACACCCCCAAAAATAGGCCGTCGGTAACCTCAACTCGCTCAGTCGATCACGTAGATCCCATTCTGCAAGGATACTTAATCCTGCCTTCAACCTTTCCAATGAAGGTACTGCCTTAGCCACTGTATCACTCACACCAGAAAATTTGGCAATCATCTCTTGTGGGTTTCTACGTAATTGCACACCAAAAGCACGAAAAGCAACAGGATCAACACCCGGCCACCCTTTCTCAGATAGAAATCGTGGGGAAGAAGTGATATTTATCAATACATCCAGAGCATTAGGCCACTCTAAGGCTAGACGTGTCGCAAATAATCCTCCCATCGACCAACCAATTAAACCAAAGGAGTTCGGTAAATTAGACAATAGTGCTAGTTTGAAAGATGACCAATCCATTGCAGGGCTCGCACCAAACCCGGGTAGATCAACTAAATAGCAGGTATGATCCCTGGCTAGATCATCCATTAAAGGTAACCAAACCTGATGATCAAAACCCCAGCCGTGAAAAAAGACTAACGCTCGGCCCTTGCCTCTACATTCAATATTAAGATCAGTGCTCTCTTTGCTATTTTTCATAGGCCTTTTGCAAGGAGATGTAGGTTATCAAATAAACAATCAACGTTTGCTTTGGTATGTTGAGCTGTCAAAATAATCCTTAGACCGGTTTCTTTCCGACTAACCGTCGGTTGTCTAAGCGCCTGACAGAAAATATTTCTTTCTAATAATCGGCTAGAGAAATTTAATGCCTTATAGGGACAACCTAATTGCAATTGTTGGATCGGTGTATCAGATGCTGCCCAAGGTAACGACGACTGTCGGATCTGCGCTTTAAAATAGCGAATTAACATCGAGAGCGTTTGACGTGCTTCATCTGCTTCTTGCAGCAATCGAAACGCTTCTAAAAGGCCCGCTGCAAACGCAGGACTAATTGCTGTTGAGTAAATGTAGGAACGTGACGCTTGCAACAACGCGTCAATCCAAGCGTGGTTTCCCACAACAATTGCTCCCTGACAACCAAGCGCCTTGCCAAAGGGGATAACTCTCAAAGGGATTGCAGCTTGAGAGAGCTGAGCTTCGGCGACGGCCCCTAATCCACGCGGCCCTAAAACGCCGAATGAATGGGCTTCATCCACAATCATGATCGCTTCTGTCTCTAGGCAAACTTGATCAAAAGCACTCAGCGGTGCCTTTTGACCACTCATGCTGAAAATACCTTCCGTGATCACTACCTTTCCATTTGTAAGCGGTTGATCGAAGCTTTGATCCTGCCCATTGCCCAACTGCATTCGTAAGTGATCAAGATCGTTGTGTTTGAATCGTGAATAATGAGCAGCAGCGATTTTTAAACCATCGTAGAAAGAGGCATGTGCCGCTTTATCGAGGAACATATGAAGGTTTAGCTTGGTTAATAACGACACAATGCCTAAGTTAGCGGCATAGCCAGAAGAGAAAAGTAAAGCACTATCAACACCATAAGCGTCTGCAAACGCTTTTTCCAGCGCCCTGTGACAGGGATGATAACCAGAAATCACCATGGATCCGCCGCTGCCAACGGGATAACGCTTAAAAGCATTCTGAAATGCTTTTTTAAGGCGTAGCTCTTCTGAAAGACCTAAATAATCATTCGAACTAAAATTCAGTGCATTCGAAATGTCGGCATGAAGATCGCCGTTCGATGATGATTGAACGGCAGCGGTTAATAAGCTGCCGTTGCGATGACGTTCTAATCCTTGCTTACGAATCCCTTCTAAATAATTAACAACTAACTGGTTGATCATGGGTTTCGCAGAGATCAATACCAAGTTTTTTAAATAAGGCGTCGTCTTTGTTTAATTCAGGATTTTCTTCCGTCAGTAATTTATTACCAATAAACACCGAATTGGCACCCGCAAAATAACAGAGTGATTGCAGCTCATCGCTCATCTCTGTTCTTCCTGCTGTGAGTCTCACAGCACTCGACGGCATGAGGATGCGAGCGGTTGCTACCGTTCTCACCAATTCAATGCCCTCTACCGGAGGAACTTTGCCTAAGGGTGTTCCTGGTACAGGGATTAATCGATTAATAGGCACGCTTTCAGGCGGTGTTTCCATATTGGCAAGTGTCAATAAAAATTCAATGCGATCTTGTCTGGTTTCACCTAACCCCAAGATACCACCGCAACAAACGTGAATACCTGCTTGTCTTACCTGTGCTAAGGTTTCCAAACGTTCTTCAAACTGACGTGTTGTCACAACTTTCGAGTAATAAGAAGGAGAGGTATCAATATTGTGATTATAATAATCAAGCCCTGCTTCTTTTAATGATTGTGCTTGATTCGCATTTAACATACCAAGGGTCATACAGGTCTCTAAGCCTAATGCTTTGACACCTGATATCATGGCTTGAAGTTCAGGCATGATTTTTTCAGGTGGGCTACGCCATGCCGCGCCCATGCAAAAACGTTGCGCCCCATTGGCTTTGGCTTCCGCCGCTTTCGCAAGGACGTCTTCTACGGCCATTAACTTTTCTTTTTCGACATGCGTTTTATAGTGCCCGCTTTGCGAACAATAACCGCAATCTTCCGGACAAGCGCCGGTTTTAATGCTTAGCAATTGAGCACGCTGAATCTTATTGTGTGAATGATGCGCGCGATGCACTTGATGCGCTTGATAAAGCAAATCATTAAAGGGCTGCTCGTAGATTTCTGTGACCGTTTCTACAGACCAGGTCTGCTGACTGAGCATTTTTTCCTTTACTTCTCTGTCCAATGGAGTATTCATCTGGTTCATAAGCACCTATGGTTATCTTCAACTTGACGCGGCTATCCGGTAATTATACGCTTCGCAAGCAGTCTAATAAATCAATCCGGCGACATCCAATCATGAATCTTACACAGTTACTTCAAAAAGATCAGCAGTACATTTGGCATCCTGGCACCCAGATGAAAGATCTTGCCGAGACCCCCCCCTTGGTTGTACATGAAGCAAAAGGCAGTTATTTGTACACGGACCGCGGGCCTATAATTGATGCTTTATCAAGTTGGTGGTGTAAATCACTCGGTCATCGACATCCTGCGGTTATCGATGCGATACAAGCTCAGCTTGGTCGATTTGAACATGTAATTGGCGCAAACACCACACATCCTAACCTGGTTCAACTGGGTGAGAAATTAGCACAGATGACAGGTAATCCCCATGTCTTTTTTGCGAGTGATGGATCAAGTGCCGTCGAAATAGCGATGAAACTTGCGTTGCATGCAGCGCAGCTCAAAGGAGAACCACAACGGCGCGAATGGATAGCACTTCAAAATGGCTACCACGGTGAAACCTTTGGAGCATTAACCGTCAGCGATCTAAGCCTTTATAAAAAACCTTACCAATCGCTCGAAGCTCCCTGCCACTTTTTGCGCGATCTTCCTTATCTTAATACGGTAACAGACCCAGCTTGGTCTAACATTGATGATCAATGGCTGCAATTGCTTCAACAATTAGAACCTTTTAAATCGACGGCTTGTGCGCTAATCTTAGAGCCGATTATACAAGGGGCTGGTGGCATGCGCTGTTATGGCCCTGCTCTTTTAGAAAAACTCGCCACTTGGACCCAACAAAACGGTATCTATTTGATTGCCGATGAAATCATGACCGGTTGTGGGAGAACTGGAAAATGGTTAGCTTCTGATCATGCCGGGATCCAGGCTGATCTCATTTGTTTATCAAAGGGGCTTACCAGCGGAACTTTACCCTTAAGTTGTGTCTCCGTTAGCCAATCCCTCTATGATTTATTTTATGATGACTATTTAACAGGCAAATCATTTTTACATTCGCACACTTACAGTGGACATGCTTTAGCTGCTGCTGCAGCAGTTGCTACCTTGGATGTGATGGCCAATGAAAATATCTTAGAACAGGCTCAAAAGATCGGGCAACACATGTACCGTTCTTTATCAAAAATTGCAGCAACAACTGGCTGCTTAACAGGTGTACGCTCGGTAGGTGCGATGGTAGCCGCCGATTTCGTAAACGTCGATAATCCTTACCCCTCACGATTGGGTTATCAGTTTTATAAAGAGGCATTAAAGCGTGGCGCTTTATTACGGCCATTGGGTAATACTTTGTATTGGCTACCACCTCTGAATACTTCTTTGGACACGCTTGATCATTTGGCAGAGATAACTTTAGAGTCAATTAAAGCACTTTATAGGGGAGAAAATTAAACCCAACATTCCTGACAAATATTATTGGGAGATCAAAACATAGAGCAATGACAGAAAGGTATAAAAATGACATTGATTTAGCATCATCGACAAGACAAAATGCAAACAAAAACATGTGCTGTGTAGGAAGGATATAAAAATGCCAGCCTTAACGTCTACCACTCCAATTTCTTCGACCTTGATCTTTTTGCTATTCATTCAGTTAACAAAAACGCTATCTACTTCTACATCCACTTCCGTCATCAATCCTGCTATTTTAGCAGCAACTTCAAATCAACCTACTACGAATACGCAAGACCAAGCATCCGGCAGCCATGACGATTTAACAGCAATCCCGGTTATTTTCAGTGCAGCCTTCGGAATTCTCGCGGGCTTAGCTTGCCTAAGCGCATCCTGCTGGCTTGCACTCGCTTGTTGCAGAAGAGCTTCTCAAAGAAATACTTGGCGTCGAAATAACCGTGCAATTGCTGCTCCACTAACTATTACTAACGTAACAGATGCAACTGCTCCCTCTTTAAAAGAAGATCAGATTATACCTATATTTATGGGAGAAACTTTATCCGAGGCTCTAAGCGCTGAGGAGCTACTTATCCTGAAGAACAGTACAAGTTTAGCCGCTATAAAATTAAAAGACCGCTACGCACGACTTATCTCGATCCTAGAAAAACCAAGATGTGTCATCACTCACGAAGAAATGAATCCTGTATCGCACTCCCCGGAATTACAATTTATTCTCGCCTTTCAAAACAATAATACTTCGGAAGCCATGGCCATTACTGAAAATTTAAAGACAATGGTAAATGGAATCAATGCAGTTGAAGGTCAACTATCTCGACTCATGGGTGATCTCCCCGGTCCACGAGTGACCTTAGAAAATACCCAATTTTTTGGCATTAATTATCTTCCTCAACAAGGTATATTTTCATGTGTCTTATTAGAAAATGTTAAGCAGGAGTGCCGGGTTGTGATTTCGAGCTTGCAGCAAAACTCTCTAAGCAAACCAACTTCGCCTTTATTTTTTGCGCACAAAGAAGCAAAGGAAGAAAAAGGAGAGATCGTTAGTCCGCATAAAATACTAGAGGTTCGATCTGGTTTTCCATAGCCGTCCATCACCCTGGTCCATCCAAAGCAGAAAATTTATATCCGTTACCTCCAGCGCAATTTGCCATGATTGACAAGAAACAATGTGCTTATCACGCTGAAGTTCGGAAAGGCTTGAGGGTTGGAATTCAAGCCTGTTGCGAGGTTGCCTTCCTATGGCGTTCCACTTTTCCTAAAAGTTTTTACTTTGTCAAATTTTCATAACTTTGCTTTGCTAGTTTCTTATTCAAGCTATCAGTTCTTTAACTTGCGCTATCAGCCCGCCATTCAAGTAAATTGTATATCCGTTATTTATATTTTTGTTTATTTAGTTTGTGTTAATTGTTTCAGGTATCTTTAAGATGTATAACCACCGCATTCGATGAGCGTAAGAATAGTACAATGACATTTTAATTAAATCAGTGATTTTAACGGATGAACTTTCAGGCTTTGCAAGCTAAGTAAATTTAAATACCTGTCTGCTTCCTCAATCTCAAATTCATTGAATACCCTTACACCATTTTCTTCTAACAAATAAGCAGTTACGCCAATTCCATTAATTACGTTTCCAGTGAAATTGCCGTCGTATACGGAGCTATTGCCAATGAGGCTAGTAATGTACTATCACGACCATCAGAAAAAAGGACCACCTGTGTGTTTTTTGGCAATATCTCCTTTGTTAATGTAATTTCTTTTAAATTTTCAATTTGCATATTTACTACCACTCATATTATAAATAATTAGGATTTAAAGAATCGAAAATCCATTTTTTTTGCTGAACGTATTCTATTAATAAGTCTGTTGTAATACAATTTGTTTTTAATTTAATGTTTTTAATGTGTGTCTCTACTGTTCTTGGTGATAAATACATTTTATTTGCTATGGCCTTGACACTTAATCCTTTGCTTAGGTAGAAGCAACAATTAATTTCTTTTTGAGTTAATGTTATTTTACTATCTAATTGTATTTTTTTTAATAAAAATAAACTATTTTTTTTGTCGTTAATTTTTTTATGATACGGCGGTAGAATAAGATCGGTTTTAATATTATTGCTGTGATCTTTTTTACTTAATAAGGGCTTAATATAATTGCTAATATAAAGAATAAAGCGATTCAGAAAATCGAAATTATTAATATAAAAATTTTTTATATTACAATTCTCAACCCCTGTAGTGAATGAATAAACTTCTATCTTATTTGGCTGAGGAATATAGACATTGCAGCCATTCCATATGCCATATGAATGCAAGGCCCCCAATAAATTATTATTGACGTGATTCGGCCACAAATATATATGCGGTTTATTTAGTTGGTTATCCTGGAGTTGCTCTTTAAATAAGATTTGATACTTTATATTTTCATTAAACCTATATTCAATCCAATTGATGTCAGTTGACAGATTTACTACTGAACCATCAGCTTCAAATTTTAAGTAACTAAAATTTGTAATTGACGTATTTAAAAATAATGGCTCAGCCAGCAATTTTAAGGGCTGCACCATTGCCTTGGCAAAATCAAGGGCAGGCAAACTATGTTTAAAGTAGTTTAGACTCATCAAAAATCCACTAAATTATAAATTTTGTTATTCGCTAAATACACATTTTATGTAGGAAGCTAAGAAACCGACTTTTACAATATTTCTCTTTCCAGGATCATTCGAAATTATAACACCACAAATTTCAATATTTGTTGTAACTATAGGTTAAAGCACAAGAGTGATGTTAAGATTTTTAACTATAAATAGAGTGCTTTTATCTGTTACTAAATGATACATCGCTTTAAAAACTAAATGGTTTTTCGAAAGATCAAAATTGCCTTAACAAAGTCCGTATAATTCTTTAGTTTTACCATATGCCATATCTAATAAACATTCCGCTACATCAGAGTAGATTGAAGGTATTGTAGACTCCACTTCTGTAAGAAATCCATTTTTTTTAGCGTGTGTGACTAATTCAAAAAGCGGATTAAAGAATCCACAAATATTCATTAGTCCCATGTTTTTTTTTATAGATCCTACTTTAATTAAACACCATGTCTCAAACAATTCATCAAAAGTCCCTAGCCCTCCCGGAAACACAATAAACTGTGATGACTTTTCACGTATCAAATTTTTTCTTTCATGCATGGATGAAACAATATAAATTTCATCTGCCTGTTTAAAAAGTATTTCTTTCGATTCGAGATGTTTTGTAATTATAGCGATTACCTTACCTCCATTCTCTTTAACCGTAGATGCTAAAATCCCCATTAAACCTATTGAAGCACCACCATACACGAGAGTATATCCTAACCTAGCCAGCCCTTTTCCAAATTGAACTACGGATTCTTGTAAGATCGCCTTATCGCCAATAGAGGAACCAAGATACACTCCAATATTTATTGGAACTTTACAATTAGTTGTTTTATTAGAGAGATCAGATGTCGTTGATGAATTTTCTTGATTCTCCATTAAATTTATGTTCATTAGTTAACCATTTGAGATTTTAATTGTTATTTTAATGCAGATGAGAGCATTAAGATAATATTTTATGAAATTGTAAAGCAAATATGTGGAAAAGTGTGAAGTCCAATACCTTTTGATAAAAGGGGGTTCATACGTCAAAACGAAAATCTCTTTGTTGAGCAAACAAATAATATGGACTTAAAGAAATTATCCTTGACAGGTAGCAGGGTGTTAGATTTGGACTATTTTAAAATAAGAGTAAATAGTTCGTAGAAAGGCAACCACCATCGAATGATTGTAACCTTAAACAAAATTACTAAGGGTCTGTTGACGTTTTTTTTCTATTTATTTCAAAGATAATATTAAAATCGTAAGTTCAACTTCTCACACAAGAAAAAACGATTTGGGCAGTGGCTATCCGTATGTTTCCTGATGAGCATTGGCAAAGATCAGAACAATCATGCCACATAAAATATATTTCGATTGCAAAACTATCTTTCTAATCGGCATACTGAACCTCAATTAAAATTATTTTAAATTTTTTTCTTAACTCGCCCTCTCTATCCAATTCCGACACAACTTCAGCATTTCTATTTTTCATTTCGGTATACTTTATGCATACCATCTTTAAATTACAGGACTTTAAGGCATATTTAGATGATTAAACCCAAGAAGCTCGCTAAAATTGGCCTTAAATGTATACTTTTTTGTTATTCAGCGACAATCTTTGCAGTAACTAACTGGCAATGCAGTGCCTTGGATCAAGCGGGTCAACAATGGTCTGAACAGGGTAATTATCAATTGATGGCGCTTAATCGTGCCTTTCAATTATGCAAAAATCAAAGCCAATACCCTCAAACTTGCAAAGCAGCCAAAGAGAATTGCGAAATGATGTTAGACGGTGTCGTTACCTTAAAACCCATGTGGCGGTGTATGGCCATGGATGAAGCGGCGATACCTTGGTTCAGCACGGTTCATGATAAGGCAGCAGATGCCGTGATAGCAGCTGAAGCTTATTGTCGAGCTTATAGTGCACTGCCCTCTACCTGTTATATTGATCCAGTTATTTGTAGAAATTTAAATGTCTGGAGTCCTTAAGTTACAATATCTAAAAAAATCTTCAAAAATGGGGAAGGCTTTAACTATGTATGTTGTTGGCTTAACAGGGAATATAGGCACGGGTAAATCTACTGTAGCAAATATGTTTAAAGAACACGGTGCTGCCGTACTAAGTGCCGATACAATTGCTAGAGAAGTGACTCGCCCCTCTGAACCGGCTTGGCAGGAAATTATCAATCACTTTGGTAACGAAATTGTATGCGCTTCCGGAGAAATTAATCGATCGGCTTTGCGAGAAATTATTTTTCAACGACCCACTGAAAGAACTTGGTTAGAAGCATTATTACACCCTTTAATTCGATCTCGTATTCTGGAAGTACTAGCATTACAAAGTGTAAATCAAAAAATTACTTATAGCGTGGTCGAGATTCCTCTTCTTTTAAAGCGGGAAGATTATCCCTACCTTAACCGTGTTTTATTGATCGTTGCGCCGGAGCAACAAAAAATCTCCCGGCTTATGAAAAGAGACGGTCATTCCGAAGCAGAAGCTTTGGCTATATTAGCCACTCAGCCAAAAGAAACCTTACAACGTACTTTTGCAGATGATATTTTGAATAATGACGGTGATCACATAGAACTTGGTAAGCAAGTCTCGCTTCTGCATATAAAATATTTGGAAGATGCTCAGTCGCAATAATGACTCCAGTTACTTAGAAGGTGGATTGGACCAATCTGTGGGCGGAGGCGATCCCCAGGGTGTAGCGGGCGGCTGCTCCCAAGCAGGTTTCAGTTCCGTATTATTTCTTTCCGTACCGGTATTACGATAAGGGGTTGTATCCATTGCCCCGTTTAAATTAAAGGTGCTACTTGAGCGATCATTCCCCGTTAACACTTGATTTTTAGGGGGAGCATAAAAGGGGTCTTGCCCATCTCCTTGCCTTGATTCAGGAGAATAAGCCCCGGGACCAGGTATCCCATCGGCAAGTGCTACGCAAGCAAAGCAGCCTAGCATGATACTGATACATAACCCTTTTTGCACGTTCATGATCGCTCTCAATGTAAAAAGAACACTCATTTAAAGTATAGGCTATTGTGAAACCAGGGCAGGCTGCGTCTAAATCTCTTTTTTTTCAATTGGGTCAGATTAATGAATACTTACCTAGCCATTAATAGACCTAACAAGCGTGTTTTTTTGGTCCGCTTGAGGTGTCATCTACCAAGGCAACTTCTTGTGAATCTTTCTTTTGAGAGATCGTTTTTGTATCAAAAAAAGAAATTGCGGGTGCAGTAATGGTCATTGAATCCTTTAGTTTCTTCTCAAGTCGAGCATAAATTGCATCGACAATACGCGGATCATGTTTTGCACTCTCGCTTGCCAATATTTGATCGAGAATTTTACCTGTTCCTGGTCCATCCGCCATGAGGAGGTCCAACGGAGATTCGTTTGTAATGATATTCACGGTGCTCAATATTTCAAATGTCAGTGCTTTTCTACAGGTCCCATTTTTTGAAAGTAAAATCTCTAAAATGCCCATCCCTCTTTGACTGCATAATAGCTTAGAAAAAGTCGATGTATTGTCTTTTGCAATAATCGAATACAAAGATTCTGAGCTAATTTGCCCAATCTTTTTTTCATTCTTATTTAACCATTCTAAAAGAATTAAACAACCGATTTCATTGGAGGCTAACCAGTATAAGGCTGAGGTTTTATCATGTACCTTTAGAAGAGAGAGTGTTTCTGCTTTAATCTTCTTAATTAATGCAGGATTTACCGACAATGCCTGTTTTAGTAAAAGCTGTGGTTCTCCAAGAAATTTAGCTAACCAATAAAAAGCCGACGTATTATCGGGTGCGTAAACATTACAAAGCGCGTCTGCCGTAAGCGTACAAGCTAGCTCTGGTTTCAATATCCATAAAGAGTTTAGCAAAGGATAATAATCAGCATTCGCTGCTAACCAATAAAAGGCAGGTGTGTTAACAGTTGGATAAATTGTATACAAAACTTCTGGTATAATGTCTTGAATCAGCCATTGATTCTTCAAAAGAATTTTTGTCAGCAAAATACGGCCATTATGAGTGCTCGATAGCCAGTAAAAAGCAGAGGTCTCCTTTATGCTGAGGGTATAAAGTGCTTCTTTTGTCAGGCCTTCAAATAATTGCTCATTCTTCTCCCATAATTTGGTTAAAATGCCATGATTCGTAGATAATGCGATGAGCCAGTAAAAAAAAGTAGTCTTTCGTATTGGATGTAATTCAAAAAGGGTTGCGGGCCTAAGTTCCAAAAATAGGTTATCGTTTTGCTCAAATATTTTGTTAAGCAAAAGAGACCCATCGTAAAAGCTTGATAGCCAATGCAGCACCGTTATATCTTGCGACAAATGGCCGGATAATGCTTCGATACGTATGCCTTTGAGTAACGTTGGATTTTCAGCTAACCATTCGTTCAAAAGAGCAATCCCTTGGGTCGTGCTCACAAGCCAATACAATACTGAAGTATTGTCTGCAGAACAAACGTTACTTAGAATATCCCCTGTTAAGTCTTTTAATAACCCTTTTTTGCATTTCGTTAATGTCTTTAAAAAAGCTTGACCTTGCGCATTAACCGTTAGCCAATAAATAGCTGAGGTATTGTCTGATTTGTGAGGGTTATATAAGATTTGGCTGGATACTTCTTCGAATAATTTTTCATCTTCTACAAGGCGCTCAAGTAAAAACTCTAAGCCTTCTAGCGAACGTGTTAATCCATAAAATGCCGAAACGTTAGTTTTTGGATGAATTGCGAATAACACTTCGGTTTTAAAAGCATCTCTTATCATTGCATTTTCTAACCACAATTTTTTTAAAAGTTCATGATCAGAGGGCATGCCCATGGCTAAGTGATAAAAAACGCTTTTATCGTTTTCACCGCAAAATTTATAAAACGCATCTGGCGTTATATTAGCGCTTAATGTGCGATTTCTATTGAACATATAATTAAGAAGTTCAGAACCACCCGTTTTGCGAGTTATTCGCCATAACACGGTATTTTGGGTATTCTCCATTGGGGTACATAATGCTTTAGCTAATTCTTCTGTATAATTTTTTGCAAGAAAACGTGGGTACGCTTTTAAAAAACTTTCTAAGGTAAGCAAGCTTTTTGAAATCAGATAAAAAAGGGAAACATCATCTATAATATTGCATGCAAACAAATCGCTTGCTTCTAACTCTGTCTGTTTTGGCATGGTTGAACTAAAATAATGATTACTGAGCTGCTGCTTAAACTGTACGGGTGTTTTATTACAACAGCGAGATTCGCCTTCCACTAAGAAAAGTAGCATCAGTATTTCAATAGCTACTCTAACCGGCTTTTTATACTCGCGATGATTGTATTCAAAACCATAGCCATCGGTGAATGCTTGTATCAAACGTCCGATTTCTCCGTCTCGCGACAGCCGGTAAAGCCAGGTCAACACAACTTCGCGACTTAAATCCTGCTCAAATAAATACTCAAAGAGAGACTTGTCTTTATAAAGCAACGTAAAAAAAACACGCGAAAAATTTTTATTGCGATACAAAGTGCTAAGGTTTTGATAGATATCTTCAGCCTTCATGTTTTCTAAGGCTGCGAAGTTAGCAATGTAATTGAGCCAACCGGCATCGGGATTGTTGATGCTTTTTTTGACCTCCTTTGGCGCTCCTTCTTTTAGTATTTTTTTCTGTTTTTTCTCTTCAGCGCACTCAACTGCGGCTTCTGCTTTTTGCTGCTGATGACTTAAGTTATTCTTTTCAAGTGGACTGTCCGTTTGGGTTTGAGTGGAGACACTATTTTTTTGTTGCAAATCTTCGAAATGATGCATTAACCGTTCTTTAATCAACTCATTTCCATCTGCTTCTCTTTTTTTGATCGCTTCTTCCCATGCCCTATCACTTTCATCCACACTTACATTTTCTTTAGAAACGACTTGCTGTTTTTGTAAATGTGTTAACAAGGCGTGGTTTTTCGTGCCTTCACTAATGACATATAGCCCTTTGATTGCACGCGTGAATCCTACAAATAATTGATTTAGGAGGTTGACTTCGGTTTCATGGAGAAATTGTTTTTCTTTTTCTTTTGAGCGATTTTCACTTAATTCATTTTTTTGAAAAAAGCCTTCTGTGTTCCACTTGGCTATCATCTGATTAAGGAATTTAAAATTTTTCCCATCAAACAATTTATAAGCAATGATATAATAAAACTCATCACCTTTAATTTCATTGGGTGTAAAAATCAAAGGGGTTTTAAATAACTTATACGCTTCATCGTAGAGTGAAGCATCAGGGATAATAATGGCCACCTCGGGAGATCTTGCCAGTTTGATCAGATCATCGCTCAACGTTTTTTTGCGTACAAACTCGACAAACCCTTCCTCAGGATGACCCGACATAAGATCAATATAATCCCCTTTGTGTAAGACACCTTTACATAAAAAATTTTTAAGATGCAACACTTCGGTTGCTAATTGGGCAATACTTTTTGGAAGCCGATAACTTGTTGAGAGGTTCACCAGTGTTACGTTCGGTAAGCTATAGACAAAATTAAGATCTGGAGCGCTGTTTGTCAGCGTTTGGTTGGTGTCGATGCATAGGCAGATACGACCTTCTTTAGCACTATTGAAAAGTGATTGAATTTCTAAAGGAGCGAAGTCTTGGCCCTCATCTACAACGATGAAGTCGTACTGTTCTCCTTCAATGAGCGTCAAAGCTGGATCCACTTGTTCTTGTTTGCCTAAGTGATTCATGTAACTGTCAAAAGTAGCCAGGATCCGTTTTTGTTGCGTTAAATTTTTACTAGCACGGCTTTCCCTTAAACCTAACTCGAGGTAATTTTTATCTTTGCAAGCAGCCAATATTTTTAATTCGTTATAAACCAGTTGAGGTTGATTCAACCAGGTATCATTTTGCCCTGAGGCAGGCATTTTCTCTTTTTTATCTTTTGTAGCCTGCATCCAAGAAACAAAGTTGTCGTAACCAACGCAGGTTTTTTTCTTTAAAACTGCTGTAGAGGCGGCAACCTTTTGAAACGGTTTGAATTCAATTTCAATATTTTCAAAGGTTTCTGCTTGAGGAGATGCGTACCAAAAATCCGCTATCTTTTGAATTAAATGCGAAGATTTAGTGACAAATAAAACCCTCGATTTCTCTTGACCCCTCTTTTCTTGCGTTGCTTTTAACGCAATCAATTCTTTTTCAAAAACAGCTTGCAGAACAGAGGTCTTGCCAGAGCCTGCCGAACCTCGTATAACCAGTGGAAAATCGGTTCCATCAATTGCTTCATTTTGTCGCTCTGAGAATTCAATAAAACCGGAAGACTGGTGATAAAGCGGTGTGTTTTTATAACTTTCAGATACAAATGATAAATCTTCCGGTAATTTGTCAATTGCTTCAAAATCATCAGCCTCTAACAGCTGTGGAAGCAGTTGAGGTTGAAAAGTGCCCTCATGCTTTATTAAAAAATTTCTTAATGCCGCGGGCTTAAGTGCAAGCGATTTTCGATAGTCATGATTTTCAATCAGATCAAGAAGCAAAATATGTGCTTTACCCCCAATCTTTACGGTAGTAAAAAGAACGCGGTCGGCTTGATTTAAACGTAGACCATAAATACGATAACCTTTTGCGCGTTTCAAATCTAAATCTGCTGAGTTCGTATTGCCATCTAGGACTTGTTTGATCACTTTGGCAATTCGTTGTCCATTTTCCCCTGCTAGCAATTTCTTCGGATCGGTTACACCCTGCCAGTAATAAAGAACATCTGACTTGATTGCGAGCTCAGTTTTCATGCCATCCCTCAAACAGTTTAATTGCCAGCATGATAAATTATTTTTCTATCCCGTCAAACACTTAGGTAAAAAATCAATAATCGAATTTACACTTAACCTCTATTGCTTTAGTTATTTATAAATGTTCATAACGCGTAAAAATCTTTTTAAATGTTTAATGAATTTCTAGGTGAATAAATTTCTTGCTATTTTATGTTTTTTTTTATTTAATGCCAGTTCATAGGAACTCATGGAAGCTCATCAATGAAAAAAGCCGTTATTCTCTTTTCCGGTGGATTAGATTCAACCACCGTTCTAGCCACTGTAAAAAATCAGAATTTTGAATGCTACCCTATTAGTTTCAATTACGGTCAAAAACACTCGATTGAATTGGAAGCCTGCAAAAAAATTGCAGAACATATGGGAGTAAAGGAACACAAAATTATCCATCTCCCGAATGATATGTTTGGTAATTCTGCGCTAACACGTGAGCAAATTGAGGTACCCGATTTCTCTGCGAATGATACCGACAATATACCTGTTACTTATGTACCGGCTAGGAACACCATTTTCCTTTCGATCGCTTTAGGGTATGCAGAAAGCATTGGAGCGCATGATATTTATTTAGGGGTCAGCTTTATCGATTATTCCAATTACCCGGATTGTCGGCCTGAATATATTAACGCCTTTGAAGCGCTTGCTAACTTAGCAACCAAAGATGGCGTTGAAGGTAAAAAGATCTCTATTCATGCGCCGCTGTTGCATATGAGTAAAGCCGAAACAGTGGCTTTGGGACTTAAAAACGGTGTCGATTATTCGATGACGATTTCTTGCTACAGTGCCGATCCTTCCACAGGTGCTGCCTGCGGAACCTGCGACAGCTGTAGTTACAGAAAACTTGGTTTTAAAGAAGCAGGAATTGCTGATCCCACCCTTTATTTGGAACGGTAAATCAGCAACGCCCGTCGTCGCGCCATCTAAAGGTGGCTCGACATTCTTCCAGCAGGAAAAGATCTAATCTCTTTAACCTTTTTCATCTGGACGTTTCTCAATCGGCGGTGAATCAGGGACTTGAGTCTCATCTTGCAAGTCGACTTCAGGTTGGATACTTTCTTTAATAGCCGATTTTTGTTCCTCTTGAGCTTGTTCTTCCAATGTTGCTTCAATCTCATCTTCTAACGAATGGTGTTTTAAAGAAATTTTATGTTCGGTCCCATTAATTAAACGAGAAGCATTTTCCCGATGTTTATACAAAATGAAGACAGCTAAGATAAGCAATGGCAAGAATAAAATGCTACCGTTTGGTAAAACAAGAGCAAAGAAAGGTGCAAGTCCTGTTGCCGTTAAAGAAGCCAAAGATGAATATCGTGTAAAATTTGCAACAAGTAGCCAAGTTGAAAGAACCACCACCCCAAAAATAAAATTAACACCTAAGCAAGCACCTAAAGCCGTTGCAACGCCCTTGCCGCCTTTAAAATCAAAAAAGACGGGATACATATGCCCCATTACTGCTGCTAGAGCGGTAAATCCAAGCAATAAGGGCCCGCCATGCATGAATTTAACGAACAAGACCGGTAACAAGCCTTTTAGCATATCGCCTAGTAAGACAATAATTGCATATTGTTTACCCGCAAGGCGCAATACGTTAGTTGCGCCGGGGTTTTTCGAACCTAGCGTCCGTGGATCGGGCAGTGAAAAGATACGACTGACGATGACTGCAGTGCAGAGAGAGCCCATTAAATAACTGAGCACAATCACCAATATTTTCAGGATCATTACCAACATTCTTTTCCCCTTGCGTTAGCGCGGTCTAATGCAATCTTTTCCTATATATTTTTGTAACACATTTGGTATTTTTACGCTGCCATCTTTTTGTTGATAATTTTCAAGAATTGCTAACAACGTTCGGCTTAAGGCGATAGCAGTACCATTTAAAGTATGTGGAAAAATGCGTTGTTTCTCTTTTGTATGATACCGGATATTTAAGCGACGAGATTGAAAATCGGTACAATTCGAAGCAGAAGTAACCTCTCCATATTTATCGGTTGATTCTCTGCCTGGCATCCATACTTCGATATCATACTTTTTAAACGCAGCTGCACCGAGGTCGCCGGCACAAATGCGCACCACCCGATAGGGTAGCTCTAGCTTTTGATAGATGGCCTCTTCGATTTGAAGAATCTCAGCCAGTGCTGCTTCACTATCTTCCGGTCTTGTAATTTGGAAAAGCTCAATTTTAGAAAATTGATGCACACGATAAAGACCTTTACTCTCTTTTCCACCTGAACCTGCTTCACGACGAAAACAATGGCTTTCAGCCACGTATCGCAAGGGAAGTTTATCTTCTTGTAAAATTTCGTCGGCATGCATACCGCCCACTGTAATTTCGGCAGTAGCAATCAATCCTAAATCTAAACCCTCAACATGATAAATATTTGACTCTTCACCACGTGGCGCAAAGCCTGTTCCACTTAAAATGGATTTTTTTGCAAGATCAGGCGTAATCAACGGCGTGTATCCAAACTCTGCAACAAGGTTGAGCACAAAGATTTTCAGTGCGAGTTCAAGGAAAACACCTTCATTTTTTAGAAAATAAAATTTTGCCCCGGTCACCTTAGCCGCAGTTTCAAAATCCAATAGATCTAAGGACTTACCTAATTCCAGATGATCCTTTGGCTCAAAATCAAAAGAAGGGGGGGTAAAATGTTCCCGAAGCACCACGTTCTCAGCATCCGAAGCACCTATCGGGGTATCTTCTGCTAGAAAATTAGGAATTGTAAGCATCGCTTCTTGGTAATCCGTTTCAATTGTCTGTAGCTTTGCTTCCTTTGCGGTAATTGACTGATTTAATTGCCGGCCTTTTTCAATTAATGCTGGCCTTTGACTTGCATCGACGGTAGGGATGGACTTTGCATTTTTGTTTGCTTCTGCCCGTTCTGTTTCTAAATCAGTGATCAAAGACTTACGTTCTGTATTTAACGTCAGTAACGCCTCCAACTCAGCTTTTACACCGCGTTTTTGGATGCTGTCTTGAACACGATCGGGGTCACTGAGAATGGTTTTAATATCTAACATGAGCTACTCGAGACGAAAGTCGATTAAGTTTCGGTTAATGTAACCTATCAAATACCATCGTTTCAAATAATTCAGGTAAAATACCCGCTTCTTCTTTTAAGATAGATCGATATGACAGCAACCCTATTTCCTCCATTGCCTGAAAATGCTATCGAGCAAGTAAGTGCCTATTTAAGAAACCTTCAGAACCATCATTGTCAACGTTTAGAATCATTGGATGATCAATCCTTTATCGAGGACTGTTGGACGAGAGAACTAGGCGGAGGAGGTGCTACTCGGATTCTCTCTAAAGGAAAAACGTTTGCAAAGGCAGGTGTAAATTTCTCACATGTTTTTGGCAAACATTTACCGCCTACAGCCTCTGCTCGACGACCAGAACTCGCATCGCGTTCTTTTAATGCTTTGGGTGTTTCAATTGTTATTCATCCCGAAAATCCTTATGTTCCTACTGCCCACGCCAATGTACGTTTTTTTGTTGCAGAAGACCCTGAGAATCTTTCACCTCCTTTATGGTGGTTTGGTGGTGGTTGGGATTTAACACCCTACTACGGATTTGAAGAAGATTGTATACACTGGCATCGGGTGGCTCATGATGCTTGCGAACCTTTTGGCAAACATCTTTATCCCCATTTCAAAGAATGGTGCGACCGTTATTTTTATTTACCGCATCGTCAAGAAGCGAGAGGAATCGGTGGCTTGTTTTTTGATGATTTTAGCGAGGTTAGCTTTGAACACAGTTTCCAGTTGATTCAAAGTATCGGTGATCATTTTATAGACGCTTATACACCACTCGTCGTCAAACGTCGACTGCTGCCTTATGGTTCAAGGGAAAAAGCGTTTCAACATTATCGACGCGGACGGTATGTTGAGTTCAATTTACTTTATGATAGAGGAACATTGTTTGGTTTACAATCCGGTGGTCGCACCGAATCCATTTTAATGTCATTGCCGCCCGATGCATCTTGGCAATATCAATGGCAACCTGAACCTAAGAGTTGGGAAGAAAAATTATATACTGATTTTTTGCCGGCAAAAGATTGGCTCAACGAAAAATAGAGCAATGCACTTTTAATTTGCTTGGCGCCTCATTAGCGGATACGACGAGCATCCCAGTCTATCATCGCAAGGATGTTTACTGATCGCTACAAAAGCAGGGGCGCCTCATAGAAATGGTGAGTATCGATTATTCGTTTACGACGATCACTTCTTGCGCTTTGAAACCTTTTGGCCCTTTATCGAGCACGAACGTCACTGGATCATTTTCATGCAAGGTTTTAAAACCCACTCCTTGGATATCTTTGTAGTGAACAAATATATCGTCACCCGCTTGATTCACAATGAATCCAAACCCTTTTTTCTCGTTAAACCATTTAACGTACCCAGTTTCTCGTTGCGACATTCGCTATCCCCTTTATATAGAACTTTTATGACGAACTCGTTATTTCGTACTACAATTTCAAAGCATGCAAACAATGCGCCAGTATTCCGATCAAGCTACATTGCCTTGCAAGGTACTCATTTTCTTAGAATACCAGTTTTTTATTGATTGTTAATGGTTTTCCATAAAAAATCCCCCCTTTTTTAATCGAATGTCTCTGCCATTAGGCGTGCATTTCCTCCCATCGCGGTCGTATTAATCGTGAATGTTCTTTCAATACACAAACGCGATAAATAATGAGGTCCACCTGCCTTCGGTCCGGTACCTGAAAGTCCTTCCCCCCCAAAAGGCTGCACACCAACAACCGCACCAATCATGTTACGGTTTACATAGCAATTGCCCACCCGCACGCGTCTTTTTATAAATTCGATAGTTTGTTGGATACGACTATGAATGCCTAGTGTTAAACCATAGCCCGTTTGATTTATTTGCTCAATAACTTCTTCTAATTGATCCTTTTTATAAGACACAAGATGTAAAACAGGTCCAAACACTTCTTTTTTTAATACATTCATAGAAGGAATGGCAATAACCGTTGGTGGCATAAAACAATTCCTTTGTAATCCTTTTAACGCATTTTTATCGATGGACTTTCGTTTACATTGATAGATAACCTCATAACCGTTCTTCTTCATAAGACGTACGTGTTTTTGTAAAACCAATAACGCTTCTTCATCAATCACAGGTCCTACATCGGTTGCTAAATCGGCAGGATCACCAACCTGTAATTCAGCCATTGCCCCTTTTAACTGTTCTACAAAGGCAGGATAAATTTCCTCTTGCAGAAATAAAACCCGTAATGCAGAGCAACGCTGACCTGCACTTCCAAATGCAGACGTTAAAACATCGGTCACCACTTGCTCTAAAAGTGCCGAAGAATCGACAATCATTGCATTTTGCCCACCTGTTTCAGCAATCAAAGGAACGATGGGTCCTCCACGGGTAGCGAGGCTAACATTAATTCGAGTCGCTGTCTCAGTAGAACCGGTAAAGATGACGGCTTTAACCCGTTTATCGGCCACTAGGGCTGCTCCTAATGATGCACCGGCTCCCACCACCAACTGCACCACTTCCTTTGGAAAGCCCGCTTCATGCATCAGTGCAACAGCTTTCTGAGCAATGCCAGGGGTTTGCTCTGCAGGCTTTGCCAATACACAATTTCCGGTCACCAAAGCTGCAACCACTTGTCCGGTAAAGATAGCGAGCGGGAAATTCCAAGGACTAATGCAAGCTACCACACCGCGTGGATGTAAACTCAATTCATTGGATTCGCCGGTATACCCCTTCAGAGACAAGGGGGTCGTCATCAATTTTTCTGCAAGGGCGGCATAGTACCGGCAAAAATCGACCGCTTCTCTTACTTCAGCGATACCATCTTCCCACGTTTTCCCTGCTTCTAAACAAAGTAGACTTAACAATTGAAAACGATGTTCCTCCAACAAAATTGCAAAGCGCTTTAAACAGGCACTGCGGAAGCTGACATCCGTCTGCTCCCAGCTACCGAAAGCCTTTTGCGCACTGCTTAAAGTTGTTTCGAGAGAAGCAAGTGTCATTTTTGAGACAGCCTCTGATTGTTGAAACGTACTGTAATAAGCCAATAAATCAGTGACCATTGTGCGATCAGTTAAGTCGCAGCCTATAGAATTTTTTCTTTCAGGTATGAAAAGCGCCTCAGGCAGAGGAAGCGTGTTAATAGATCGGGCTAAAACCTCCTTTGCTTTTTCCATTGGATTCTCCACTAACGATGCAATTGGAATTTTCGGGTAAAGAATGCGGTGCACAAAAGAGCTATTTGCCCCATTTTCTAATAAACGTCTCGCAAGATAGGGCAGTAAACGCGAATAATTACCTACCGGCGCATAAATTCGACAAGGGACGTCGATGTTTTTGTCATTCATGATCTGATCATAAAGTGCGTTGCCCATTCCTTGTAAGCATTGCATTTCAAAGCCTTTATAATCGCCAGCTAATTCTAAAATTGTTGCTGCCGTATAAGCATTGTGCGTAGCAAATTGGGGATAGACCCTATCCTTCAGATGAAACAGCTTTTTGACACATGCTTGGAAAGATAAATCGGTAAATACTTTATGCGTGAAAACGGGATAACTTTTTAATCCTTCCGTCTGTGCTTTTTTAATTTCAGTATCCCAGTAAGCCCCTTTAACTAATCGAACCATGATGCGGTGGTTTTGCTTACTTGCTAAGGCAGCAATCCAATCTATGAGAGAAGAAGCTCTTTTTTGATAGGCTTGGACAACCACTCCAAAGCCATCCCAGCCTTCCAGAGACGGATGGCTTAAGACTGCTTCAATGACGTCTAATGAAAGCTCCAGTCGCTCAGATTCTTCAGCATCTATGGTCACATTCAAAGCACATTCTTGAGCCGCTTGCACCAGAGTTAACACTCTCGGTACGAGCTCTTTTGTAATGCGTTCGCGTTGGGCTTCTTCAAAACGTGGATGTAGTGCCGACAATTTAATGGATATACCAGGCCGATGATAAATAGAACTGGTTTGGGTAGGATTAAAAGGTTGTTTTCCAATCGCTCGAATAGCATGAAGGTAGTCATTGAAATAACGTTCACTTTCTTGTGCCGTTAACGCTGCTTCTCCAAGCATGTCGTAGGAATATAAATAGGAACGACTACCCTTTTTGGAGGTCCGCTGTGCATGTTTTAGTGCTTCTTCGATGGTTTGCCCCACAATAAATTGCCTACTAAGCAACGCCATCGCCTTTCTGGCTGCTTCACGCACCACTGGGGTAGTTGCTTGTGAACTCAATGCTTGCAACCGCTGCCACCATATCGATTCGCTATTTCCAGGGTTTAAAAGTCGATTGCTAAGTAGCAAACCGCGCGTAGTCGCATTGACGAAACGTGAGTCATTTTTTCCAAGGTGAGCTGTCCAATCACCTTGGCTTAACTTATCTTTGATCAGAGACGATGCCGTATGGCTGTCAGGAATTCTTAATAACGCCTCAGCCAGAGACATCAAGGCTATCCCTTCCTCGCTCGTTAGAGGGTATTCTCCCAAAAAGGAATCGAGCTCAAGTCTCTTTTTCCTTTTTTTTCGAATGTTTTCAATAAAATAAATGGCTTGATCATGGATAGCCATCACTTGATCAGCAGTGAGCTCTGCTTCTTGGATGAGTTGATTTACCAAAGGTTGTTCTTCTGCTCGATAAGCTTGGTTAATACGCAGACGAAGTTCGGACAATGGTGGTGCTCCCCAGCCTGCTCCTTGCATATTTCCCTCCTCGATCAATCCCTACCCTGATTTCTCTAATGTATCTTAGTCCTCTACTACTTTATAGAATTTCATACAAATTACTCAATGCCTGTAGAGATATTAGGCGCGGATGCTTTACAAAATAAGATAAAAAGCAGCTAATACTTAACATTAAACAACAATTGTGAGCATTTTATCATTTTTATGTAAATATATTGTGCTATAATAAGTCAATAAGTTGAAAGTTGATTGACGTAATGCCAGATATTTTATTTTGTTATGCGGGCACGGGAGATAACGGCCTCGGTTTTGCCAGGGAAACGGAAAAGGCGATTCCCTTTAAAGACGATGTTATCCGAATTTATGTCCGTGGCTGTCATCACAAAGATGTCGGCAATAGTAGTATTTCCCCTGATTTAGAAACCATTACGACTAAAATTCGTGAGGCTTTTTCAGACGATCCTAACGATCCAGACGGCGTAATCTTTGATTTAAACTTTTTTAAGCAAAACGTCGGCGATCCGGACAATCCAGATGATGCCATTTGCGCCATTCATGGCTTAAGTCCAGAATTACTTAAAAACTTTCCGAATGGATTGATTCCAATAAAGCGCATTGCTCTCATGGGTTTCAGTCGGGGTGCGGTCACTTGTTGCATCGAGGCTGAAAAGCTTGACGATCTGGGACTTCCCATTCATGTTGTGGCAGACCAACCTGTTACTGGTGAATTGACAGCAAAGGGAAAACTCGTCTCTGAATGTACCGATTTGCGTGATTGTAAATCTATCAAATCCGTAAACTGGTACTGCGCCACCTATAATAAAAAAAATGGTTTCGTACAAAATAATTTTTACAAACAAATGATAGCGCTATTTAACCCCAAAACAGTTGCTAACTATTTTCTTTACCCCTTCTTAAATCACTTTGAGAGTGCACGTCACAATTTTATCATTAACCATATAGCTCATCATTTTGCGGAATTAGGTTTCGCTTATAAGAATGGTAGTGACGACATTCTCGATGTGCGTTACCTAGACAAAGACTTGAGTGGGAGAGCTAGAAGTGAATATAAGAAGCTTCGTGAACTTGCGCACGTGAAGAAGAATGGAGAAATTATTTGCCCTGACACTGAGCTCACCGTGGGCGAGGAAGTGGAGGAGCGACAACAGCTGTCACGCTTAATCTTTACACCGCCTGCACTCGCTCAAGAAATATTTGGTGAAAAAAACGTTAGTTTTAAAAAAGATCCTTTCCTCGTAGAAGCCCTCAAGGATGAAGCAGCTACCCTCTTAGTGAACAACTTGTTGGACTTTGACGAATTAATATATGCTCAACACGATCAGTATGTTGCCCTAAATAACCTTGAAGATAGCCGAACCTTTGCTATTACGGCTCTTAATAGATTTCTTCCTTTATGGAAAAATACCTACGCTGTTTACGCTGCTCCCTCTACTTGCGGTGATAAAGACACTAAAGTAATTGCACTGAAAGATACAGTGCACCAAGATCAAGCACAAAAATACTATGATTGCCTATTAGCCGCCGGTGAAAAAGGGTCGCAGTTAGCCGCCTTTATTAATCTTATCAGTAACCATGCTGAATATTTGGCTCACATGATAGAGTTGGAATGCCCTCGTGACGAAGACGGCAATCCTATTCACTCAAGAGATAGAAGGAAATTAGGTGTTGTTTATAGGGAAGCTGAGAACTATCTGCAAACCATGACCCGCAGTTATTATGATTATTTACACAGTGACAAACCACGCCCAGAAGCTTTTAAAATGCTAATGGCACAATTAACCCAATCGAACGCTGCATTTGATAAAGCCCTGGCTAAAAAGCGAAATAATCATCAATTGGGTCTAAGGTTGGCGGTGAACTTTTTCTTATTTGCCACTGGTGTGGGCTTGTTGTTAAATTTTATTAATCTGATTCGTCGAGGCAGGTGGTCCTTTGAAACGTTGGAGCTCACCCAGTCTCAAAAAACATCGAAAGTATTAAACGCTTATGTTGTTAATTATTTAAACAAAGAAAATCAACCAGAACATACTGTCGCTCAGGCACCATCAGAACCGATACGTCCTCCTTCTGTTGTTCGCGAAGCACAACCCGGTCAGAACAATGAAGAGAGCATGTGCCAAGAACCAGGCTCCGGTCATCTGACCAAAGCCCCCGGCAGATTCTCTATCTTTGCACGCCACAGCGTATGTAATTCCGTATTAAGTTCGGATCGCGATGTCCTTACTAATCTTGCCGGCAGTGAAGTTGAAATGCCTCCTTGCGACAGTAAAGCTGCTCGATCTTCTTTTGCAAGTCCTAATCCTAATCAACGAGCGTCAAATGTGCCCGATCAAGAATCGTTAGAAAGTTCTGGCTTTCTTACAAAAGCAAAGGAAGAAGACGCTGCAGGTGATAATTCATTTGTCAGATACGCGGGGGGCGTTTAAAAATCCGCTCCTATTATTGCCTGGCAAAAAATAACTTATGTCAGGTAAATATCTTCCTGGTTAAATAAGAAAAAAGCTACCTTCTGTTTTAGATTATTGCTTTTTTTCTGATACACATCCTGGCCTTAGCATCTCTCACCTTGAAAGAATGCAAAATAAAAACACGCCATATGCATGTTCTATTCTCAAATTCTTAATACTTCTCAACAAGAAGATACTTTTGCTAACGCGGACATTTTGATAGAGTTTACCCATTGAAATTGATCAGGGTTAGTCTTCCATGGCGCGAATTGAGATCGACGGGAAAACATTTGAGATAGAAAGCGGCAAAATGATCATCGAAGCAGCAGATGAGGCCGGTATTTACATACCGCGTTTTTGTTACCACAAAAAACTCTCCATTGCAGCGAACTGTAGAATGTGCTTAGTAGAGGTCGCTAACAGTCGTAAGCCTGTTCCTGCCTGTGCAACACCTGTCTCTGATGGCATGAAGGTCTTCACAAAATCAAAAGAGGCGCTTTATTCGCAACGTGCTGTCATGGAATTTCTTCTCATTAACCATCCGCTTGATTGTCCGATTTGTGATCAGGGCGGTGAATGCGAACTACAAGACCTTTCCATGGGATTTGGCTACGCCTCATCGGAATATATTGAAACAAAACGCGCTGTCGATGACGATGATTTAGGAACCTTAGTTGCCACCGACATGACACGTTGCATTCACTGTACGCGTTGTGTTCGTTTTGGTGAAGAAGTCTCGGGTCTGCGTGAACTGGGAGCGACAGGGCGTGGAGAAAACATGCAAATCGGTACCTATGTTCAACATAGTCTGCGTTCTGAGGTGTCAGGAAATATTATTGATCTTTGTCCTGTTGGTGCTCTAACCTCTAAGCCCTTTCGCTATCAAGCAAGAGCATGGGAGATGAATCAATCAGATAGCGTTGCGCCCCATGACTGTCTCGGATCGAATGTTCATTTACATGTACGTCGGAACGAATTACTCCGTGTTGTACCACGTGAAAATGAAGCGATCAATGAAGTCTGGTTATCCGATCGTGATCGCTTTAGTTACCTCGGTCTAAATCACACTAACCGTGCAAGTCGTCCCATGATTAAGCGTGATGGCCAATGGGAAACCGTTGACTGGGAAACTGCCCTTACCTTCACCACTGAAAGCTTACAACAGTTGCTTAAACAACATGGCTCTGATCAGTTGGCTGCATTCGCCTCTCCGTCTTCAACTTTAGAAGAATGCTACCTGCTGCAAAAACTCATGCGCTCTTTAGGCGTGAACCATTTAGACCATCGATTGCACCAAGTCGACTTTCGTGATCAAACGTCCCAACCTACCATGCCCAAGAGTTCTTTACTCACAGCAAATTTGGAAACACGCTCGAGTATTTTACTTTTTGGTTGTAACATTCATCGTGAAGTCCCGTTGGCAGCTTTACGCATTCGTAAAGCCTCTCGTAATGGCGCCCCTATATTTGCGATCAATCCAGTTGATTATGATCATCGTTTTGATCTTGCTGATAAACAAATCGTCTCTCCTCAAGAGATGCCCGGCGCATTAGCAGCACTTCTTTCTTGTCTTGCAGACGAACAGTTGGCGTTGCCGGAAGAGGTTCAAAAGCTTTTGGTTGGTATGGAGCCTGATGAAACCATTCAACGAATGGCAAACGCCTTACGCCAGCCGAACAGCGCTATTGTTACCGGTGCGATTGCCGCCAACCATCCCGAAGCTGCACTTCTACGTACCTTATTGTATTGGTTAGAACAAACCGGCATACAAATTCTAAGATTAACGACAGGTGCCAATGCGGCGGGTGCGGCTTTAGCAGGTATGTTACCCCATCGAACCACGGCAGGAAAAACCGTTGAATCAGCTGGAATGAATGTAAAAGAAGCGCTTGAAGCCCAATTAAAGGGTTATTTCTTGCTCGCTGTTGAACCAGGCTATGATTTCGCCAATCCCTATGGAGCACGCAGAGCAATGTTAGGTGCGGAGTTGGTCGTGATGTTAACTGCCTTTTATGATGAGTCGATGCGCGATTACGCTGATATCATTTTACCCATCGCACCTTATGCAGAAACATCTGGCACTTACATTAATGTTGATCAACAATGGCAACCTTGTAAGGGTCAGCTTAAGCCGCATGCGGAGGCAAGGCCTGCTTGGAAAATTCTGCGTGTGCTTGGAAATTTATTAGGGTGCCAACATTTCGACTATACATCTTCCGAAGATGTCTTAAATGAAATAAAATTGCTAGCGGCTAAAAGCCCTGATATCCGATACACCCCATACTGTCCTACGACATTTCCTTCGTACAAGGCAGGTTTAACGCGTGTCGGTGAATGGCCTCTGTATCGTTCCGATATGATTGTACGTCACGCAGAGCCACTTCAGGCATGTGCTGCTGCCGACGAAGTCGCGATTCGTGTGCACCCGAGCACGGCTGAACAGCTTCGTCTAAGAAGCGACACCGCTACTGTTGCTCAAGGCGAGATTAAGATAACATTGCCATTAATAATGGATAAACGTGTCGCTCCAGATGTCGTATGGATCGTCAACGCTATGCCGGAAACCAGTGATTTAGGGCATGCTTTTGATGTCATCACTCTTTCTGCTAACTAGGTAAAATTATGCTCCAAGATATTGCCATTTTATTATGGATAGTCATTAAAATTTTGCTCATCGTTTTACCGTTGCTTCTAGGCGTTGCCTATTTAATATACGTCGAGCGTAAAGTTATTGGCTACATTCAACAGCGCATTGGTCCAAACCGCGTTGGCTTTAGAGGTTTATTACAGCCCATCGCCGATTTGATTAAGTTAATGACAAAGGAAATCATTGTCCCTACCAAATCAAATCGCTATTTATTTATCTTGGCGCCTCTTTTTGTGCTCGTACCTGCACTTGCTGGCTGGGCAGTTATTCCGTTTGCTGAAGGAATGGTACTAGCAAACATTAACGTTGGCGTCCTCTATCTTTTTACCATGAGCTCATTAGGAGTCTATGGTGTTTTGATTGCAGGTTGGGCATCTAACTCAAAATATGCAATGTTTGGATCGCTTCGCAGTGCTGCTCAAACCGTTTCATACGAGATTGCCATGGGGTTTGCGTTTGTCGGAGTGTTAATTGCCGCAGGCACCATGAACCTTTCTGAAATCGTTCATTCGCAGCAAGGTGGTTTCTGGCACTGGTGGTTCTTACCACTGCTTCCGCTTTGCGTTGTTTTTTGGATTGCCGGTGTCGCTGAAACAAATCGAGCGCCTTTCGATTTAGCAGAAGGTGAATCTGAAATTGTTGCTGGCTTTCATGTGGAGTATTCAGGGATGGGTTTTGCGCTCTTCTTCCTGTCTGAATACGCCAATATGATTTTAATCGCCATGGTTACAACCCTGCTCTTTTTTGGTGGATGGTTGTCTCCTTTTGATGGAATCCCTATACTAGAGGATATTTTCTTTGTAGTGCCTGGATTTGTTTGGCTATTTGCCAAAGTTAGCGTTTTTCTGTTTCTTTACTTGTGGATGCGCGCAACGTTTCCTCGTTACCGTTATGATCAATTAATGCGTCTTGGTTGGAAGGTTTTAATCCCAGTCACTATTGTCTGGATTATTGTGACCGCCTTCATGGTTATGATTAAGCTAAAGCCCTGGTTTTAGGGGCATTGATGAGTCAATGCATGAAAAAAGTTTATCGTTATATAAAATATTATTTCCGCAGTTTTTTCTTAATCGAACTCTTGCAAGGGTTAGGGCTGACGGGTCGTTATCTTTTTAAGAAGAAGATAACAGTCCAATTTCCTGAAGAAAAAACCCCGTTATCCCCTCGTTTCCGAGGCTTACTTGCTTTAAGGCGCTACCCAAATGGTGAAGAGCGCTGCATTGCTTGTAAATTATGCGAAGCCGTTTGCCCGGCACTAGCCATTACCATTGAGTCTGAACCAAGAGAAGACGGTTCACGGCGTACGACACGCTATGACATTGACATGTTTAAGTGTATTAATTGCGGTCTTTGTGAGGAATCTTGCCCCGTTGATTCGATTGTCGTCACACCGATTCATCATTATCATGTCGCAGAGCGCGGTCAAAATATTATGACAAAAGAAAAATTGCTGGCGGTCGGCGACTTAATGGAAAAGAAACTTGCAGCCGATCGTGAGGCTGATCAACAATGGCGGTAACTATGCATCCTTTGCTTACTCAGGCTGTTTTTTATAGCTTTGCCGGGCTTGTTTTATTTTCAGCCCTCATGGTGATCTTACAAAACAACCCCGTTCGTTGTGTATTATTTTTAGTATTGGCTTTTTTTGGAAGCGCTATTCTTTGGTTGCTGGCCGAAGCTGAGTTTTTATCCCTAATCCTTGTCCTTGTCTATGTAGGTGCAGTTATGACCCTATTCTTATTCGTGGTCATGATGTTAAATATTGATTTTGAATCAAAACGCCCACACTTTGCGAAACATTTGCCGTTTGGTCTAATTTTAGTGGCTTTGTTAGTCAGTTTTTTGATGATTGCTCTACCAAAACAGGGATTCGAAAGAGCAGTTGAACAAAGAAATCCGATGATTGTCGATGCCGTTCAACAATCGCATCATACCATTATTCCACAACACCCACTGACCAACACTGAAAAAATTGGTATGGTGCTTTACACCGACTACGTTTATGCTTTTGAACTTTCAGCCTTTTTACTATTGGTTGCTATTATTGCGGCGATTACTTTAATGCACCGTAAAACAACCCGTTCCAAGCAGCAAAATACCGTTAAACAAATTCAAACACGTCGTCAAGATAGAGTGCAATTGTTGGAGCATATATGATCCCTATTAATCATTACCTTATCTTGGCTGCACTGCTGTTTGGCTTAAGCCTTGTTGGGATGATGCTTAATCGAAAGAACATCATCTTAGTTTTGGTTTGCATTGAATTAATGCTTCTTTCAGTCAATACCAACTTTATTGCATTTTCACATTACTACAGTGGAATTACCGGTCAAGTTTTTGTCTTTTTTATACTGACGGTGGCAGCTGCGGAAGCAGCGATAGGTTTAGCCATCATGATGTTATTATTTCGTCATCGAGGAAACATCGATGTGGACAAGATGAATCATCTTAAGGGTTAGTCAGGTGAACATGCAAACGTTGTGCATTGCAATTGTATTATTGCCATTAGTAGGTGCTATTCTCGCTGGATTTTTCCGTCATCGATTAGGACGAATAGGCGCGCATACGATTACCATTTTTTGCGTAGCATCGTCTTTTGTTCTGTCTGTCTATGTCGCTTATTTGCTTTTTAATGGCTTCGTAGAACCGATTAATGTGAATCTTTTTACCTGGGCGAGTGGTGGTATTTTATTTCCATACCATTTTGCAATTGGATTCTTAATCGACCCCTTAACCGTCATTATGTTGCTCATTGTCACTTTTGTCTCCTTGCTTGTGCATATTTACAGTATTGGTTATATGGCAGACGACGATGGCTATCAACGCTTTTTTAGTTATATATCCCTGTTTACTTTTATGATGTTGACCCTGGTCACAGCTAACAATTTCTTACAACTTTTCTTTGGCTGGGAAGGTGTCGGTTTAGTATCTTATCTACTGATCGGCTTTTGGTTTACACGAGAATCAGCCATTGCCGGCGGGCTCAAGGCGTTTCTAGTCAATCGTGTCGGTGACTTTGGCTTAATCCTCGGTATTGGCATGGTCTTAGCCTACGCCGGCAGCTTAGATTACGAAACGGTGTTTCAACATTCAAATGCTCTGTCCACGCAAACCATCGAACTTTTCGCTGGGCACCCTTGGTCATTGATCACGGTTATTTGCTTGTTACTTTATATAGGAGCAATGGGAAAATCAGCTCAGGTTCCATTGCACGTTTGGTTACCTGAATCGATGGAAGGTCCAACGCCTATTTCTGCTTTGATCCACGCCGCTACTATGGTCACCGCTGGTGTCTTTATGGTTGCTCGTCTTTCTCCGCTAATGGAATTATCCACGACGACGCTTAGTGTGATTCTAGTCATTGGTGCTACAGGTGCCCTATTTACCGGCCTTCTAGCCTTAGTCATGGATGATATAAAGCGCGTCGTTGCGTATTCAACACTCTCTCAGCTTGGATATATGATGGTTGCGATGGGTGCTTCTGCTTACAATGCAGGTATTTTTCATCTATTAACCCATGCTTGTTTCAAGGCGCTGCTCTTCTTAGGTGCTGGTTCCGTTATCTTAGGTATGCACCATGAACAGGACATGCGAAAAATGGGTGGCCTCTGGCGTAAGATGCCTATCACCTATGTCACCTTCTTAATTGGTAGTTTAGCCCTTTGTGCGATTCCTCCTTTCGCTGGCTTCTTTTCTAAAGATACCATTATTGAAGCAGCTCAACTTTCAACAATTCCTGGTAGCCAGTACGCTTATATCTGTGTTGCCCTAGGAGCCATGGTCACTGCAATTTATACCTTCCGCTCTTTATTCATGACCTTTCACGGTACACCCCGCATGTCTCAGGATACCTTTGATCATGTACACGAATCGCCGTGGGTTGTTTGGTTGCCGCTGGTCTTATTAGCCGTGCCTTCAGTCATGATCGGTTATGTTTTGTATAAACCAATGTTGTTTAATATCCCATCGCTTTTAGGTCAATCTATTTTTGTCTTACCTCAGCATAATGTACTTTTGGAAATTGGACAGGAAGTATCCAGCCCTTGGCATAGCGTTTTGCACGCGTTGTATTCACCTGTTTTTTGGCTAACAGTAACCGGTATTGTGATTGCTGCTGTTTGTTATTTATTGCGCCCAGAAATTCCAACCATGCTTTCAAGACGTTTTTCCTACCTTTATCGTGTACTCGTTAATAAATATGGCTTTGATGCTTTCAACGAATGGCTATTTGTGCGCGGAGCTAAAGCATTTGGTGCTTTGTTCTACAAAACAGGCGATCAAAAAATTATCGATGGCGCGATTGTTAATGGCCTAGGCACCACGGTACGTTGCCTTGCTGCAAAAGGCCGTGAAATGCAAAGTGGTTATCTTTATTATTACATCACAATCATGGTCTTAGGTCTGTTTAGTTTCATGGGGTGGTTGTTATATTCGTAGCTTATGAAATTGATTTCATGGCCTTGGGATTTCATTGAGGTGGAAGCATTATGTATCACATACTCAGTTTATTAATATGGCTGCCTATCCTTGGGGGCGTCTTTGTCTTTTTAACGGGACATGATCACCACCCCAATACGCCACGCTACCTTGCGTTATTTACCGTATTGCTGACCTTAATACTGTCGCTTTTTTTAGTAGATGGTTTTGATCCCAATATTTTTGAAATGCAATATGAGGAAGAATATGCATGGCTTCCTGCCCTGGGTATTCATTACAGTCTTGGTATTGATGGACTCTCTCTGCTGTTAATTTTATTAAGTATTTTTACAAATTTAATTGCCATCCTTGCAACTTGGAATAGTATTAAACGTCATGTAGCTCAATACCTTGCCGCATTTTTGATTATGCAAGGTTTACTTGTCGGTGTTTTTGCAGCAACAGATGCCATTATCTTCTACCTATTTTGGGAAGCAACGCTGATTCCTATGTATCTAATTATTGGTATTTGGGGCTCTGATAATCGTATTTACGCTGCTATTAAATTTTTCCTGTACACTTTCCTAGGCTCAGTTTTAATGCTGGCAGCTTTCCTTTATCTAGGCTACCTTGGTGGCTCCTTCAAATTAGAGACTTTCTATGGTCTAAAGTTAGGAATGACCGCCCAAACGTTGATATTCCTCGCCTTTTTTCTGGGCTTTGCGATTAAGATTCCGATGTTTCCGGTACATACGTGGTTGCCCGATGCACATACTGAAGCGCCTGCCGGTGGATCAATCGTTTTAGCAGCTGTTCTCTTAAAGCTCGGGGCCTATGGTTTTATTCGATTTTCTTTACCAATCGTCCCTGACGCCTGTCATCATTACGCACAATGGATGATTCTGTTGTCATTAATTGCAGTGGTTTACATTGGTTTAATCGCAATTATTCAGCAAGATATGAAGCGACTGATTGCTTATTCCTCTATTTCACACATGGGCTTTGTTACCCTCGGGTGTTTTGGTATTTTTGCAGTTGCTGAACACGCGGGCTTACGTAATGCAGGCTTATTATTGGAAGGCGCCATTGTCATCATGATTTCTCATGGCTTTGTTTCCGGAGCAATGTTTGCAGGAGTCGGTTACCTTTATGACCGTCTGCATACACGACAAATTTCAAATTTTGGCGGTGTTGTAAACTCCATGCCTATTTTTGCCTCCTTTTTTATGCTTTTTGCAATGGCAAACGCTGGTCTGCCTGGCACTTCCGGCTTTGTTGGTGAGTTCATGGTTATCTTAGGAAGTATCAAAGCAAATTTCTGGATTGCATTTTGGGCAGCTACCACCTTAATTTTAGGTGCTGCTTATACTTTGTGGATGTATAAAAGAGTTATCTTTGGTCCTGCCGTTCATAAGAGCATTGAAACCCTAGAGGACATCTCTGGGTTTGAGCTAAGCGCTTATATCCTTCTGGCGATTATGGTCATCGGCGTGGGTATTTACCCGAAACCCATCTTGACTTACCTCCATCAATCCGTCAGCCATACCCTGTCACAGGCTGAAAAATCTAAATTATAAGGCAGACTTCGCAATGACGATGACGTTACTTGATAACATAGTATTTGCAACGCCAGAAATGATCATAGCGGCAACCGCTATTCTCGCCTTGTTGGCCGATCTTTTTTGCCCCAAACGTACGAACCTAACACTGGCATTAACCGCTGTGGGATTGATATCAGCAGGTGTCGTTACTTATTTTTTACTCGGTAATTATAAAACCATCCTCCTTGGTGGGTTATTTGTTAGTGATGACTTATCACAGCTGATGAAATTATTTATCCTCTTAATTGTTCTTTTATGCTTTCTCTATTCGAAGCGTTACATTCAAGAGCATAACCTTCCTCGAGGTGAATATTACGTATTAGGGCTTTGTTCAACGTTAGGCATGATGACGATTGTCTCAGGCCACTCCCTGCTTACCCTTTATCTTGGTCTAGAACTTCTATCTCTGCCTCTTTATGCTATGACCGCTTTGCAACGTAATAACAATAATGCTTCTGAAGCCGCAATGAAGTACTTTGTTATGGGCACGATCGCTTCAGGCATGCTGTTATACGGTTTTTCTTTACTGTATGGCGCAACTGGGCAGCTCGAATTATTAAATATTGCTAATGCTGTGTCAGCTAATTGGCAACAGGACAGCCACTTAATTCTTTTTGCTTTGGTCTTTATTATTGCGGGCGTTGGTTTCAAATTAGCTGCCGCACCTTTCCATTTTTGGGCCCCTGATGTCTACGAAGGCGCACCGACCTCCGTTACCCTGCTCATTAGCACAGCACCCAAGATTGCTGCAATAGGGATGGCTTTTCGTTTATTTGTGTTTGCCTTGCCTGCCGTTGCTTTGCAATGGCAACAAATTTTAATTGTACTCGCGCTATTATCAACAAGCATCGGCAATATGCTTGCCCTCGTTCAATCGAATATTAAGCGTCTCCTTGCTTACTCTGCCATTTCTCATGCGGGTTTTGCGCTCTTCGGTTTACTTTCAGCGAGTGAAGCTGGTTATGCGGCTTGCCTATATTACGCATTAATTTACGCATTAATGACCGTTGCCGCTTTTGGACTGCTCACTTTGTTATCGCAGCAAGGTATCGAAGTTGAATGGCTCGACGATCTTAAAGGGTTAAATTCACGTAACCCTTGGTTAGCATTTATGATGTTAATTGTTTTATTTTCTATGGCAGGTGTACCACCAACAGTAGGATTTATCGCAAAATTATTAGTGCTAAAAGCGCTAGTCGATGCACATCTGATCTGGCTTGCAATTGCAGGTTTACTCTTTGCAGTGGTTGGTGCTTACTATTACATACGTATCGTTAAAGTCATGTATTTTGAAGAAGCTCCCGACGCAGCACCCGTGCGTTTTTCATTGCCTATGAACCTCATTTTTTCAAGCAACTGCCTTGCCCTGCTTTATTTAGGTATCTTCCCAGCCGGTCTGATGAGTTTATGTGTTAGTGTCTTTAAGCTCTAAAGGAAACGTCAGTAGCGCAAGTCTATCGATTTGCGCTTACTTTTTAAGCCCCGCAAAACTCCAATTGAAATCATTATATTTTGCTTAAAAAAAGCAACTTGCATATTTATTTGACTTTTTTACTATAATATGCTAATAATATAGTCAACTTAATCAAAATTTTTTATTATATATGACTCGTGAATCTAGCGAATTTCAACTAAAAGGCTCTCGTGAAGAAGCGCTTATCGAAATCCCGAATACCAATCATTCATTACAGAGTGCCATCCCTGACGAAAATGTTTTAGGCGATCTTTATGAGCCTCAGTATGAATCCTTTTCTAACGCTGTTTTAAATGAATCTCACCTATCGAGCCAAACAGACCGGACAATAGGTGAGATCATAAACGAATTGCCAGATGCTGATGAAGACGCTGCAACTGTAAATGGCTCACATATGTTCAGTTTTTATCAAAGTGAAAATAGTAGAGCTTCGCTTGATTCTACTCAAGATAATACTAATGAGATTGGATCAATTTCGAGTTTAAATTCTCTGCAGGGTTGATAAGCTTCTTACCGAGCAGCTTTGTCCTTTTAGGAAGTAAGCTGCGCACGTAGAAATAAATATGATTATCGTATTCTTTAAAAGCATCTTGCTTGTTAAAAGTTTTATTATTCATTAAAATCAAGTTCACCATAATTAGCAGAATTGTATGAAAAAAATTTTTTGGGTCTCATAGCCACAGGTGATTTTTTGTTAAAACTTATAAGAAAAATTTATCATTCTACTTCGCTTCAACATCCACCCTCTTCAGTCGAAAACCTAAATACAAATATCAGAAAAACCCCACATAAATCATATTTGAGTACAATTGTTAATAACACATTCAAAGACTATTCTTATGAAACAAAATAACATCCTTCAAGTGGGTAATCCTATCCTTAGGACGAAAGCTTCTCCTATAGCAGAAGAGCTATTTGGCTCGAGCCATCTTGTAGACTTAGCAGGCACATTAATAAATATTATGTCTATAGAAAATGGGATCGGTTTAGCTGCTCCTCAAATAGGAATTAGCAAAAGGGCTATTGTTTTTGGATTTAATGATCTTCACTTAAAACCACATCTCCCCAATATCCCTTGTACAATCTTATTCAATCCATCATTTGAACCCACTTCCGATGCCCTTGTCGAAGATTACGAGGGCTGTTTAAGTGTTGGCACCTTACGTGCGAAAGTCCCTCGTTATCAATCTATCTATTTCAGTGGATATGATATTGAAGGTAAAAAAATAGAAAAAGAAGTTTCTGGCTTACATGCTAGGGTTTTTCAACATGAGTATGACCACTTGGATGGGATTCTCTTCCTAGACCGAGTAATCGATTATCATTCCTTAGGTTTTCATGACGAGTTGAAAAAAGCAGGGGTATTTTAACAAAATTAAATGTTTAAAATTTCCAAAAAAATTATAAAAGCCTGTAGTTAATCACATCTTTTTAATCGAAACTAAATTTTTATCTTGATGGAAGAACCTTCTTAAAGGCGACGTACTGACCCCAAGCAACAGCTGTGATAAGATACTTTTATTATCATTTGAGCTAACTTTATGCTAGAAACTGACCGCTTAATAGCAGGGCAAGCCTTTGAAGCGGAAGAAATATTTGATCGCGCTATCCGCCCTTTAAAATTAGACGACTACATTGGTCAAGAAAACGTTTGCTCACAAATGCGCGTGTTTATCACGGCCGCGAAAAAACGCCAAGATGCATTGGATCATGTATTAATATTCGGACCTCCTGGCCTTGGGAAAACGACCCTTGCTGCGATCATTGCTCACGAAATGGGTGTCAATCTAAAACAAACATCGGGCCCCATTCTAGAACGTGCCGGTGACATCGCTGCTCTGCTCACTAACTTACAACCCAATGACGTTCTTTTTATCGACGAGATTCATCGTTTAAGCCCTCTGATTGAAGAAGTACTCTATCCGGCAATGGAAGACTACAAGTTGGACATCATGATTGGGGAAGGTCCTGGGGCTCGGTCAATTAAACTCGATCTGCCGCCTTTCACTCTTGTGGGTGCTACCACCCGTGCTGGATTATTAACCTCACCTCTGCGGGATCGGTTTGGCATCGTGCAGCGTTTAGAATTCTACTCACCCGAATCCCTGAATGCTATTCTTACTCGTTCAGCAAAACTTCTAGGGGTAGATACAGATCCCAGAGGTATTCGAGAGATAGCCATTCGCTCTCGCGGTACGCCACGCATTGCGAACCGACTCCTACGCCGTGTCAGAGATTATGCTGATGTCAAAGGAACAGGTGTTATTACTGATTTAATAGCCAAAGAAGCATTAAAAATGTTAGAAATAGATGAACACGGATTTGATATCATGGATAGAAAACTTCTTCTAGCCGTGGTAAAAAGGTTTGAGGGAGGACCTGTTGGTTTAGACAACATTGCCGCTGCTATTGGCGAAGATAAAGGAACCATTGAGGATGTTTTGGAGCCTTATCTGATTCAACAGGGCCTATTGATACGAACACCTCGGGGAAGGATGGCTTCTCCTTTAGCTTTTCAATATTTTACGTAATGTACTAGGTGCAGGATAAAATTTAAGCAATGAATAATTCAATTTCTATTATTGGCTATTTTCTACAAGCAGGATTAATTGTTAAATCTGTCATGCTCATGTTGCTGGTAGTTTCAATTCTATCTTGGACACTCATTTTGCAGAGACAATGGTATTTTCGACAAACACAGCAAGCATGCCACGCATTCATTCGTCGTTTTTGGGAGAGCAGCAGCTTAAAACAACTTTATCTAGATATTGATAATAATTTAGATAAAAGGCAGGGGATTGTTTCAATCTTTCATGCAGGTTTTAAAGAATTTGTTAGCCAACGTCAACTTCACAAAGATCCTATTGAACCAATGCAGCGGGCGATGCAAATTAAACAGGCAAAAGAAACGTTTCGATTGGAAGAATATCTCCCGTTCCTCGCCTCTGTTGGCTCGATCTCACCTTACGTGGGTTTATTTGGCACTGTGTGGGGCATCATGACTTCTTTACAAGCTATCGGACAAACGCAACAAGCAACCATTTCAATGGTTGCTCCTGGCATTGCCGAAGCTTTAGTTGCAACAGCGTTAGGTCTTTTTACAGCTATTCCAGCCGTTATTGCCTTTAACCGTTACACCCATAAAGCAAACCATTTACTGGACCAGTACACCCTGTTTCAAGAAGAATTTCTGGCGTTGGTTGAAAAGCAAATGAACTCTTTAAACCATAATGCGGAATCCATATGCTAAAAAGACAGAACAAACGTATCCGTCCGATGGCGGATATTAATGTTGTTCCCTACATTGATGTAATGCTTGTTCTTTTAGTCATTTTTATGATTACTGCTCCCATGCTAACGCAGGGAATTAACGTGGATTTACCAAAAGCACCGAGTACCGCTCTGGATGCCTTGGCTCGCGAACCAATTATCGTTTCAGTGAATCAACAAGGTGATTATTTTTTAAATATCGCCACCAACCCTGAAAATCCCATTGATCCTCAAGCCTTACTTGTACGCGTTGCTGCAGAGTTAACACTGGCTGAACAGACCCATCAACCCTCCCCTGTCTTTGTCAAAGGTGATCAGGGTGTTCCCTACGGAAAAGTGGTTGCAGCCATGGGCCTATTAAAACAAGCAGGTGCAGCACAAGTAGGATTATTGACCGATCCCACCGAGGAAAAAGTCTGATGTATGATGATCTTAACCACCGTACACTTCAAGATCCAACCTATAGAAAAGCATTCATGCTGGCACTGTTCCTCCATTGCTTCTTAGCAATGCTTTTACTGTTTGAGTCCTCACACAAACAAGCCGTGTTGCAGAAAGCAGACCATCGACAAAATACCCTCCCTTCCATTGAAACGAATCACATAGAATCTAAGGCAGAAAAAAACCCGGAGCCCTTGGTAAAAGCGGTTAGTGTTGACACAACCGCTGTGATGGCAACCGTCGAACGCTTAAAACAAGAACGAGCTGCACAGCTAAGAGCTGAACAAGTACGTCAGCGCGCCTTACAAGAACAAGCTAAAACTGCCCACAATCTACGTTTAGCCGAACAAAAACGCTTAGCAAAACTTAAAGAAGAGGCTACGGCCTTAGCAATTGCTCGTAAAAAGCAGATGGAACTTGAACAGCAACACTTAAAACAACTTGCCGCGCAAAAAACAAGAGAATTGCAACAGCTAGAAACCTTAAAAGAAAAGCAAAAACAACTTGAGAAAGCACAGCAAGAAACAGAAAATCGCTTAAAATTACAAAAAGAAGCAGATGAAAAAGCCACCTTAGAAAAACAGCAAGCGAATGAAAAAATAGCTGCTGAAGCTGAAAAACAACGCTTAGCAGCCCTCGAAGCTGAAAAAGCAGCAAAAAATGCAGCATTCATAGGCGAAGTTAATAAATATAAAGCATTAATTATTAGCGCTATCAGCCAGCAATGGATATTGCCAGAAAAAATCGATCGCTCTCTTTCTAGCCAATTTCGTATACGTCTAGCCCCCGACGGCGCCGTATTGGAGGTTAGGCTAACACGAAGCAGTGGTGATCCAGTGCTTGATCATTCCGCTCAAACAGCGATCCATAAAGCATCCCCTTTACCGGTTCCAGGTACACCAGAGGCCTTTGAACCTTTTCGTGATATTAGCTTAACTGTAAGGCCTGAAAATGTTCGTCGTTAATGTCTTGTTACAACGTATATATCTTTGTTTATTACTTGTGTCCCTATTCGGTATTCAAACCCTCTGGGCTTTAGACTTAGAACTGACCCAAGGCATTAATGCAGCCCTGCCGATTGGCATCCAAGTTCAAGGCGAGAAAACACCCAGCAATCAATTGGCAAAAATCTTAACCAATGATTTTTATTTTTCAGGACAATTTAAAATTGTTCCGACACCCTCTATCATCGCTGATACATCGACAGCTATTGGTCAACAGTGGCGTCGACAGGGTGCTGATCATGTTATCTCTGCGCATTTAACCCGCACTAGTTCCGAGCGCTATGAATTGGATGTCGATTTAATCGACGCCGCGGCCCAAGGTAAGGTGCTGCTATCAAAAAACTTTCAGGTTAATGGATCGGACTTACGATCACTTGCCCATCATATCAGCGATCTAATGTATCAAAAGCTAACGGGTGAGCGTGGCGTCTTTTCAACAAAAATTGCCTATATTCTTGTGCAAGGGCATGGCGAAAAAGCACGTTACTTCTTAGAAGTGGCTGATGTCGATGGTTATAACCCTCAACGTTTGCTTGTTTCTTCCGAGCCCATCATGTCACCGACTTGGTCCCCCGACGGCAAACATATTGCTTATGTTTCCTTCGAAAAAAAACATTCGCAAATCTTCACCGTCGACATTGAAACGGGTAAGCGACGTTTACTAACTGCCTTTGCAGGCATCAACGGTGCGCCCGCATGGTCCCCTGATGGTCGCCAGTTGGCGGTTGTCTTATCAAAAGGTGGTGCGCCCAAAATCTACACTATTGATCTCACCTCAGGTAAGTTAACACAATTAACCTTTGGCGAAGCCATCGACACAGAACCCCGATTTTCTCCTGATGGCAAATCACTATTGTTCACTTCAGGACGAGGTGGTGCACCTCAAATTTACCGACTGGCTTTAGGTACTGGACAAATTCAGCGGCTAACTTATGAGGGCAATTACAACGCACGCGCTTCTTATACCCCAGACCAACAATCACTGATCATTCTTCATCGAGAGGAAAAAGATTTCAACATTGCTGTACAAGACAATACTGGTCGGGTAACAGCGCTTACCTTTTCTTCTCTTGATGAATCACCCTCCGTGTCCCCTAACGGGCGTTTAATTCTTTATGCGACGCATGAACAAGACAAAGGTATCTTAGGAATGGTGTCTGTTGATGGTCGGATTCGGATACATTTACCGACGGGAGAAGGAAATGTTCAAGAACCGGCATGGTCTCCTTACTTAGGCTAAGCACGCGATGGTGCTTTTGACAGTAGTCGCCCGCTTACGGGCTTCAATCATCCCTTATGCTTTATGCTTGAGCTGTTTCTTTTTCGGAAACATCAATTTTTCCTACGCTTGGAATGCCCTAGGTCATCGTCTAATTGCACAAATTGCTTTTGACAATATGACACCGGCGTCGAGACAATTTTGCGAAAACCTCAATCACGCGCTTGATAAAAAATATGGCCGTCAGCACTGGGTTTATGCTGCATCGTGGTTAGATAATTTGCGCGAGGGCAAAAATGTATGGTTAAAGCAGAAACACTTTATCAATCAACCCATTTGTAATCGGAGTGATCCACGCCCATGCCTAACTTTTTTACCTAACCAAGACAATGTAGTCACTTCCCTACAAACGACACGACAATATCTTGAACAGGCGCCTATTGATCCTCAACAAAAAAACAGTTTTAACAGAGCATTTTATTTTCGCGTTCTCATCCATCTGGTAGGCGATTTACATCAACCGATGCATGCTGCGACGTTGGTAGGGCGGGACTATCCAACGGGTGATCAGGGGGGTAATTTATTTCCTTTAGGACACAATTCAATCGGATCAAACCTGCATACTTATTGGGATAACGGCGGAGGTATGCTGCTCTCGCATGGGCCAACCTCATTGATCAAGTTGAAAAAGAAAGCTTACCGAATTGAAAAGCGGTGGCCCTGTGACACTGCCAAAATGGACCTTGATCCAAACCACTGGGCTCAAGAATCTTTTTCGATCGCTGAAAAATACGCCTATCAAGCCTCTCCTCGGAAAAGACCTTCTAAAGCCTATCAAGCAATGGTAAAAAACATTACCACCCAGCGTCTTGCAATTGCTGGATGTCGACTAGCCGCGCTCCTCAATCAGTTAGAGCAGCAACATCACTAGCATTTTTCTTGCGCCAGGTAATCATGGCTCAATGATGTGATAATCACTGGCATTTTGAAGACCTGTTTTTGTTTAAATTCAGATCATTAATTTCATAAAAAAATCTTTTCATTCTAAATTTTTTTTGTTTGTCTTTTAAGTCTTCGATACATGTGATATAAACCCATTATTTAAACTTTACTAACATTTTTTCCAATTCACTGTCTGAAATTTTTTATTAATAGGCACCCCACTATGATTACACATGAGCAGTTAATTGAATTTGGACAAGAATTAGGTTACGAGGGATTAGAAGGCGGTTTATGTAAAGGATTTATCAACATGCTGCTTCAAGCGCTTCTACTCATGAATGACTATCAAAAAAAATCGATAGTCCATGCTTCTACCGATAATGCTGCGGCTAAGGATTTACCTTTAGCAATTTTCTACCGGCGGCTTGAACTCATCAAAGCTCATTTTGTCAACGGAACTGACTTAGTTTCAGAGATCGAAACAATCAAAAATAAATGTAAAACAGTAACATTATCCGAGAAAGAGCGAGAATATTTAGAGATTTTATCTTTTTATGATGATCTTTTGTTATATCTAGAACCCAATGACCATTCAGATCTGTTTGACCGTTTTATTTCTCAACATCATATAGACACAATCTACGATTACACCTTGCCGATACTCGCTAGCAACTCTCAAGACCGCCTTCGCATTCTAATGGAGAAAAACAGTTTCCTCGATAACAAGACATTGAGCATTTTTTTAGATGATATTAAAAGCATACTGGATAAAACGAATTTTATTATTCCAATTTGCTTTGAAAACGATAACCACGCAGTTTTAGCGTGGTTGCATCCAGAAACAAAAAGCTGGGAATATCTGGATATAAATAACGGGTCGGATTATTACAAAAACTTGAAGACGGTTCAATTAGCTTCTGAATTATTGTCGTCATTTGATAGTGAAGATAAACCGCTTGTCTTTCATACATCGATCGTTTTAAACGATTGCTCCATCGATAAAAATGATGAGGTTTTATTGCAGTTACAACAAGCTCTGTCTCAATTCGCTGCTTCTCAACCATCCGTTACCCAGAAGCACGCTACTTTTCTCAATGAGAGAAATACGGGAATGCTCTATCTTGCTGCATCTTATGACAGTATAGAAGATCTCAATCAACTGCTGAATTATTCTGACAATCATCTAAACGATTTAAATGACCAAGGGCTCTCAGCCTTGAGCATAGCCTGCCAGAACAATTGTTATAAGAGTGTTGAACGGCTACTGAAAGAAACAAATCTAAACAGCGAACAAGCAGACCATCAAGGTCGAACACCCTTGTGGTATGCTGCCTACTATGGCCACCTGGATATTGTTAATCTTTTATTAGACACTTCAAAAGCTAACATCAATGCAGCTGATTATTTAGGAATGACCCCTTTTTACGTAGCTTGTCAGAATGGCCACAAAGAAGTTGTCAACGCATTCCTTAAATGCGGCGCTCTGGATTGTCAGCAAGGATTGCAAGGTGAAATCTCCCCCTGGTTTGCAGCCTACCATCAAAATCACCCTGAGATCCTCCGAATTTTAGGTCAAGATCCTAGAATTAATATCAATTCCAAAGATCCGAAGGGAAACACTGTGCTTCTGAAAGCCTGTAAAGAAGGTCGATTTTCTATCATTGAGGAGCTTTTAAAGAACAAAAACATAAGTATTAATGAAGCGAATGATAAAGGAGTAACACCTCTATTTGCGCTTTGCAACGCAAAAGACAATCAACCGCGTGAAAACATCAACTTATCCATGCGCTCTTCACTAACGAAAAAGAACGTAGGCTTTTTTGCGGTAGAAAACATTCCTTTAGAAACAAATGAGACCTTTAAGTTTATCTCATTGTTGATTAAAGCCGGCGCGAATATCACCCACAAAAATCGACAAGGAAAAACAGCCTTCGATGTCGCAGTAGCTACTTATAACGAGCCAGCAATTAATGCTTTACTTGCCTACGCACTAGAGCAGACCCTCCAAGCCACCTCTATTATGTCGACATACTCATATAATAAATTGTTGAGCTGGGCAAAAAATCAACCAACGGCTTTACAGAGGATATCCTCTTTACAAGAAACACCGATAACTCACATACCTTCTTAATCGATTGTGTTAGCAAATTTGGTTTGGTATAGATAAGAAATTATTTTCAGAGCCAAAATAAGAGAAGGAGGCTTGTCTAAGACAAGTCTCCAATATTGAGATTGGTGAAAAGAGAGAACCCTGCGCTATTTTTTATAAATCCTATTCATGGTGTCGATATCAATTGGACTCATTCCTTTTCTTTGACCAATGGTTACACCAGATTTTAAAGGAATAATGGTTTCTTTCCCATTTTTTGAAAAATCTTTCGGCCCGTAATGCATGATCGACCCATAATCGTAACCACCCATTCTAAAGCCATTAGTTATCACCATATTAAAGTTGCCCTTTGCAGACTCTCTAATATTGTCCCAATTGATTTTTACGTAAGAATCTCTGTCAGAACGGGATTGCTCATGCCAGAAACCGAGCGCATGACAAATTTCATGAATACTTGCTCCCCTTCTACAGTTAGTGGCAAGGCTAATGGTTTGTCGGCCACCTTGCATGCCTACGTAAGATGAGCAACTGCTGGCTGAAGGAATAAATTCTACATAGTTTTTATATTTATTCTTATTTGAATTGGTAACCAGCACAAAGCGTACGTTGGTATTATCTTCAATATGATCCAACGCCTGGTGAATATAAGTTCTATTACTGTTTGGCATATCATCATTTATTTTGTATGGCATTACTGCATCAGGCCAACGCTTATTAAGTAATTTATGTACCAAAGCGCCTCGTCCTTGCAACTCCTGTGTAGTACCTATAACGATGTCACCCTCTATAACTGCTTGCCCCTCCTGATCTTCATAGGTAACAGTTTGCACTCCTCCCTCATGGTCCACCATCACTGCTTGTGTATAATTTTCAGCAAGTCCAGCGGAACAATAGAACAAAAAAGCACAGCAACTTATGGCGTTAAACTTGTTCATAATAACTATCCTTTTTTACTATTCAATGAACGTATTTAAAACAGAACTTGTAAGGCCTTTTTACGAAATATAACGATTGAAGAACACTTATTGTTTAAAATAAGCGAGATTTGACTATGCGAGGACTACCTTTTTAGACTAACAGCGCACCTAAGGAAGATCAAGGGACTTTCGTCGGAAGTAGCATCTTACCCTATCTCTCACAGCAAAAAAAACCATTAAAATATGTGCTACGCTTAAAATGTGGATCATATCAATAAAAGGAGCTTACCATGTTGGGATGGGCCGTTACTTTTTTGATCATTGCACTTATAGCCGGGGCTCTTGGATTTGGGGGTATAGCATCCACTGCAGCGGGTATTGCAAAGATACTGTTTGTCGTCTTTCTGGTGATTTTCTTGGTTTTCTTAATCTTGAGCCTTCTTGGGAGAAAGCCTCCACCACCACCCGTTTAAATCGATTTGTTCATTAACTGATGGTTCGAAAAGCTCCTGATGCGCAATTAAATGAATTAGCGCAGGCGGGAGTTTATATTTTATTGGTACAAATCTTAGCGCTACTTCATTACATCTAAGCTTACAAATCATGCAGAAATTAACCTGCCCGCTTTAAACAATATTCGTATTCATAAAATTAATCCATCCATAATACTGATCTGCATTTTCTTTATCTGCATCCTTAAATGCAACAGATTGCTCATTGAAATTTTATGTGTTTTCTGATGAACTTAAAGAAACATTAAGTGATGTTTGCAGATAATCACCTTCCCCCCCTACTTTTTTTGATAAATATTTTAACGCTGCAAGGAGCATACATGAGCAAGAGGTTCAGGTTACTTATATTATCAAGCTTTTTGTGCTCCGGAACTGTCATCGGAGGACCCATGGGACCTCTCATGCAACCAAGCGATTCAGCTTGGGTAGGGAGCTTCAGTGCGGGGCCTGTATGGGAAGATGCAGGCAGGACTCAAGCCTTTTATTTAGAACCAGGTATTGAGAAAGCTTACGTAGCCAACCGCTCAACCCATGCGTTATTTGATGGAGAAGTTTTTTTAGGTAAGCAAAAAGGACTCCCGCGATTCTTACAAGGTCAAATTGGTTTGGCCGTTGGTTTTACCAGTAATGCCTCCCTTCGAGGAGAAATCTGGGATGATGCCGATCCCGCATTTAATAACTACACTTACCGCTACAAAATTCAGCATACACATATCGCTGTGAAAGGGAAGCTACTTGCAGACGCCGAGCTTTGGTTTACTCCTTGGATCAGTGGAAGCCTTGGTGTGGGCTTTAACGATGCTCACGGTTTTCAGAGTACACCGACAATTTTTGAAGCGCTACCCACCCCCGATTTTTCATCGCATACCCAAACTGCCTTTACCTATACCCTCGGTGCTGGTCTCCAAAAAATATTAAACCTTCATTGGCAGGTCGGTGCCGGTTATGAGTTTGCTGATTGGGGCAAAAGTAGATTAGGACGTGCAGCAGGACAAACCTTAAACAGTGGCTTGAGTTTAAACCATCTCTATACCAACGGTATTTTATTTAATCTGACCTATTTAGCTTAAGGTACCATGCGTAAGGAATCACTATGGACAAATATTCTCTAAGAAAATCATTACTGACTGGGATTGTGGGAGTAGTCCTCTTGCAAGCAGCGCATGCCGGTAAGCCCGTCTGGACATTTACTCCCGTTGCGGAGTATCCGGCTTCAGTCACTGTTAGTACGACAGGCACAGCAACCGTTCAATATAACGTTACCAATCAATCGCACCAACCCCACACCTTAAAGATGCAACCTATTCAGGGGATTACACCGTCAGGCTGTGATTCCCCTCTGGGATATCAACAATCGTGTGCATTAATGTTGGCAGTAAATGGCAGCGCACTCAAGGGTGATGTGATCGGGGGGCCCGTCCTTTGCGATCAGGGTAATGTCAACTTGTGCTATCAACCGAGCCAAGCAAATAGTTTGGCCATTCGTCTCACTCAAGCACCGCCCTCGCCGCCCATACCGCCTGTTCAGCAATATACAGTCACTCCTTCTGCCAGTAGTAATGGATCAATCACCCCAAGTAGCGTACAAACCGTAAATTCCGGCGCAACACTAGCCTTTACAGCTACGCCCAACTCAGGCTATGGCGTTGACCAATGGCTCCTCGATGGCAGCGTGGTCCAAACCGGAGGAAATACCTATCAACTCACGAATATTACTGCTAACCACACTGTGAACGTCACCTTTGATGCAGCGACCTTAACACCCAGCGTTTCATCACTCGCACTTTCTATCAATTGTCAGCCTTCCTCTTCCTGTACGACCACACAAAACGTAGCCCTAACCGGCAGCTCTCGGTATATCACCATTCAAAATACAGGTTCCATTAACGCCACAAACGTATCGGTTACTTCGAACTTGCCTTCAGGAACAAACATTTCCACAAACACTTGCACCGGTACCATTACTCCAGGAAATGCATGCGTTATTCTTGTATCTCCAGGATCCATTACAAGTTCTGATGCAAACAACACCTCTTGCACCTCAGGGACTGCTCCTGTAGCGAATTCAGTTACTGTTACAGCCGATGGAGGCCTCTCTACAACCATTAACATTTACGTGTTGAGTTATGGTTGTGTTTACCAAGGCGGTTTTATCTACGCAATTGATGATCAAGTTTCCCCAGCCGGTAGCATCGGCGGCAAAGTGGTTGCTTTGACCGACCAGGCCGCCCCTCGTATTGGAACAGGTCCTCAATCAACCAGTATTATCTGGAGCTCAAATGGTGTAGCCGGGACTGTAAATTACACGAGCATCCTGGGAATCGATGATACATCGACAACTTCAGTCCCCTCTCCCACCACACCTGCCTATCCGGCAGGCACCCCCGCCTATACACCGTGTGACGGTAGTGCAGATGGTGCCTGCAACTCGAACAATATTCGTTCTTTCTATAATTACAATCGAGTCTCTGGAGGAAGCGCTCCCACGCCTTTAACTTATTACGCAGCGGGGCTATGCAGCGCAACAATTAATACTTATTCGGATTGGTATTTGCCTGCGTATTGCGAGCTTAATGGAAACGACTTTGCTTGCCCCAACGACATACAAACTGTGTTAAATAACCTTTCGCTATTAGTGGGGAACTCATCTGCGACAACGCCAAGCACATCCTGCACTCCGCCCAGTGGAGCGGATTGTTTAGCAGGTATTTATTGGTCGTCTACAGAATTGTCGGGCGCTGCTTCTAACTTCGCGATAGGTGCAGAATTCAATACACCTAACAGTTCTTTGGTCTCCGGCGGAAAAGCACAAAATCTTGGCGTTAGGTGCTCTCGGGCTTTAACTTTTTAACGATGACTTTTTAATGCCAGGCCTGCTTCTCCTTACTGGCGAAGCAGGCCTCGTTTATAATTTAATAGAAGATTGTCTGTAAATTTAGCCCATGATATATACGATACAAATGCCAATAAATTTTTCATTGTAATTGAGCATTATAAGTTTCTTCCATTCTATATACACCAGAAATGGCTAAGCAAGCAAAAAAGGCCAAGTAAATGCCTGGCATAATGTGAAGAGCAGAGATCTCAGATAGCCAAGCTATCATAAGCGGGGCTGTTCCCCCAATAAGACCATAGCTTACGTTGTAGCCCACAGACGTTATAGTAAAACGATGTTTCGTTTGGATCATTTCTTGAACCGCGGCAGTTAAAGCTCCTTGATAGATTATCGCTAATATCACAAAAATCCCTTCTGAAAGGATATAACTTAAGATCGTTTTTTCGGCATTCATATACCTATATAGCGGAATACTCAATATCATCCACCCAATCGCACCGACATACAAACAAAACTTTCTGCCAAGCAAATCAGAAATATATCCTGAGAACGGTATTAATAATGTGACAATGCTCAGTGCAACTGTAGTAATTGAACTTGCTGTTTTTAAAGGGATGTTATTATGTTGGCTCATATAAACGGGCATATAAACAAACAACACATAGGTAATAATTGCACTTAAGCCATACAGCAAGATAATAGTCACAATGGGGCGTTTGTTTTCTTTAACAACTATCAACGCTTTCTTTTTCACCCGTTCGGGATTGCACTGATGGGCTTGAAATAAATAGGTTTCAGGTATTTTTCGCCTAAAATAATAGCCAATAATTCCCGTAAGTATGCTTATTAAAAAAGGTATCCGCCAATATCCTCTCATCAATTCGTCCATTGAAAATAACTGGAAGATTAAAGTAGATAATGCTGCGCCCAATAACATCCCCATGCCAACAGCTGACCACATAATTGCTGATAATAGGCCTCGATATTTTTTGGGATACATTTCAATAACATAAGTAGACGAGCCAGAAGATTCTCCTCCGACACTGAAACCTTGAATCAATCGAAGAATGATCATAGCTATAGAGGCGCTTATTCCTACGCTTTCATAGGTTGGTAATAAACCGATGCTTATTGTTGCGAAAGTCATTATCATCATTGATAACAGTAGGGATTTTTTTCTACCCTCATCATCGGCGTACTTGCCAAAAAACACACCGCCAAGCGGTCTAACAATAAATCCTATTGCAAAAATGGCATAGGTCATCATCACAGAGATTGCTTGATTTTCAGCTGGAAAAAACAGGTTAGATAATACCGGTGCTAAAAACGCAAAGATTGAAAAATCATACCACTCTAACAAGGTGCCTAAATATAAAGGCAGCATTAATCGTAATTTATTTTTCATGCATTAATAGGAAAAAACAGAACACTCTAGTCCGCTACAAATTACACTGTTTAGTGAGTTAAGCGTTAAACATAAGCCGCGACAGAGCCCATTAATAAAAAGCCAATGATGACAAAGCTAAAATCTCTTAAATTACAGCACTTTTCAACCAAGACACAGCGTTCTAATCCATGCAATGTACCGAGATAAAGAAACGTACCGGCTGAAGCAGCCATTAAGACAGGATCAAACACAGAATTCGTTTCAACACCACGTTCAAAATACCAACCAATGAAAATACCTAAGGGGGTCATCAGGCTGAACACGAGGAACAAGACAAGGCTCTGATATCGGTTTAAGGTGCTTTTTGTTAGTTGTACAGCGATAGCAAAACTTTCTGCCCACTTGTGCGTGATGATTGCGAGGAAAAGAACAATCACCATTGAATTGCTATGATTCAAACCCAGTGCCGTTCCTAACATTAATGAATGCAGCGACAACATGCTCCACGCCATCACAGCAAAAGCGGGAGAAGTCGCAGCATGATGATGGTACAGTTCTCTACCGAGATGCTCAAACCACAGAAATATTAAAAAAACTGCCCCACTGATGATAAAAGCTAACGGGTATTGATAGTGCATTTCATGGAAAAGCTCATTCGCCTCTGGGAGCATATGCAATAATCCTGCGCCAAGGAAAACGCCGGTTGCTAGGGTTTCTCCTATCGAAAAGTCGACGTGACCATCGTGGCCATGATGCATCTTTCTTTTGAAGGGGTACCAACCCGCCAAAAGAATCACAAGCGTTGTGGTAATGGCGAAAATGATTTTCAGTATAGAGGCGCTTATCATATTAAGAATTAATGTAAGATGCGTGATGAGGTATCATGTTTTTTTGCTTCCTCTTTTTCGATGACAAATGCTTGTAAATTCAAAAATCGTAGCGATATCGCAAAGGGGTACCGTGCAATTGCTTGCTGGATAATCTTACCTAATGCTTCCCATTCACTAGGTGCTGCATTCCCGATTAAATCAATCAGCAACTTTCCTTCTAAGTAGTGAATCGTCCAGTCACTAAGAAAAGAATGTTGTTTTTGCAAATTCTTTAAAAAATCCTTTTCAAGTTCGACCCGGCTTGGCAAATGGATCGAAGGGCAAGTCTCTTGATCATCTTCAGGATCCACGTGTATCAAAACATCTTTTACACCTTCAATGTTTTCCATTAGTGCTTTATGCACGTGTTGGGCGATAAAATGCCCTTCAGAAACAGAGATATAAGGTGCCACAAGGATATGAACATCGATATAAATATCCTTTCCCATAAAGCGGCTACGCAGTTGATGGACTGCTTCTACGCCATTGACATTTTGAATAATTTCCACCATCTTCGCAAGTAGTTCAGGACTAACTGCTGTATCAATTAACTCTTTGATACTCTGCCAAGCATAATTAACTCCCACTTTGATAATCATGGCGCCAACAATAATGGCAGCGATGGCATCAAAATAACCAAACCCCATGATTGCGGCAAAAATACCCAGAGCGACAACAAGCGATGCTGCAGAATCGGTGCGATGATGCCATGCATTGGCCTCTATTAAGGGAGATTGGATCCGTTTGCCTACTTGGTAGGTGTAATAAAACATCACCTCGTTGAGTAAGATAGAGAGTACCGCAATCGATAACGCTAACCAGCCTCTGGTTAGCGGTGTGTTTTTTAACATCTCACTTATCGCATCCCAAGCGATCCCTGCCCCCGCTAAAACTAACAATAATGCCAACATCAACATGGCAGCTGTTTCGATCCGTTGATGGCCGTAGGGGTGGGAAGAATCAGCTTCTTGATTACCGTATTTAGCAGCCAGCAATACCATAAGATCGGAGATTAAGTCTGAAAAAGAATGAATACCATCGGCAACCAACGCATGTGAGTGGGAAAAAAAGCCTCCGATTAATTTTAATAGCCCTAAGGATACATTGCTTAAGGCACCTATTAAGGTAATACGTTTGGCGAGCCGATATCGATCCAATGAATCTTGCATGCTAATGATTATTTCTCCTTTACCGAAACTATCGAAACGCTGCTTTCAAGTTGTATATCAATGGGTGCTTCAATCCTAAAAGAAGCAAAAGATTGCTGCAACCTTTTGCTTAGGAAACGAGTTAAAACGACGTAGAATGTTTTTTAGAAACCAAAGAATAGTTGGTGTCTAGGTAGGATTCTAAATACTCGGGTATCCTATCGTCTAACCAATAAACGGGCGCACCCGGTAAACTGCCCGTAATGAAGCCCACATGCCCCCCTGTCTCACTCAGTTCTAAGGTAATTGCTGATGAAAGTTCATGTTCATAAGGAATAATTTCTGGTGTCATAAAGGGATCATCAGAGGCGTGAATGATCAAAGTCGGGGTTTTAATATGACGCAAATATCGACGTGAACTGGCCGCGCGATAATAATCATGTACATGACGAAAACCATTTAAAGGCGCTGTCACAAATTCATCAAAGGTCCAAAAACATTTCCATTTTTGAGCGCTATTTAATAAAGCAGACCCGGTATCAAGGCCTATTCGCACCTTGCGGTTGAAAAGAATATTCAAATTCCTCAGAAGATGGCGTTGATAAATGCGAGAAAACCCACGATTAACCCGGTCAGCAGCCAAATTTAGCTGAAAAGGCACGGATACAGCCACTGCTGCTTGAATAAAAGAAGTATCTCGATTTTCACCCAGCCATTTTAACAGTACATTACCACCTAAAGAGACGCCAATAACCGCTTTCTTAGTATGCGGCTCTCTTTCATTTAAAAGTCGCAAAACATAATCAAGATCTTGAGTATCTCCCGAGTGATAGAATCGAGGTAAACGATTAGGTTCATGACTTGCTCCTCTGAAATGCATCAAGACTGCGCGCCAGCCGCAAGCATTAAATGCGCGCATGAAGCCACCTACATAAGAGGAATGAATGTTGCCACCCAGCCCATGCAATAAAATCACAATCGGACTGTCTTTTTTCAGCCCATGAACCGACCAAGAAAGATCGATAAAATCACCATCTGGTAACTCTACTCGTTCGGGCAGATCAATACATGCGGGCAAGCGACGCATTAAAGCGGAATAAATGGTCTGTAAATGCGCGTTCGGTAACCACCAAGCCGGTTTAAAGTGACTTTTGATAATCATCTAACCTCTCGCACATTATCGAATGACACAGAAGATAAAGCGTTTTTACAAATGATAGACAGCGCTATATTCCTGAATAGCCTCTATCATTGCTGCTACATTGTCGGGTGGAATATCCGGGGTAATGCCATGGCCTAAATTAAATACATGGCCTTCACCCGAGCCAAAAGCCGCCAACACCTTTTTAACTTCCTGTCGAATACAATCAGGATTGGTTGCCAATATTGCCGGATCAAGGTTTCCTTGCAAGGCGACGCGATCACCCACACGCGCTCTTGCTGAGCTTAAATCAGTCATCCAATCAAGTCCGATTGCATCACAACCCGTATTCGCAATGTGCTCTAACCATTGCCCTCCCCCTTTCGTAAATAAAACGATGGGGATATCGGGATAAGTCGTTTTTAAGGACTGCACAATTTGTGCCATGTACCCTAACGAAAACATCCGATAATTTTCTGGGGTGAGAAGCCCGCCCCAAGTGTCGAATAGCATGAGAACATTAGCACCGGCTTGCACTTGCTCGAAAAGATAAATACGTATAGCGTCGGCTAGTTTTTGCAAAAGCCTGTGCATAACAGCAGGTTCTTGATAAAGCAAACGCATAGCTTTTTTAAAATCTCGGCTACCCTCTCCCTCAATCATATAACAAGCTAACGTCCATGGACTTCCGGAAAAGCCGATGAGCGGCAATTCAGCCGGCATTTCTTGTCGAATCAGTGCAACGGCATCCATTACATAACCAAGGTTACCGATATCTAAAGGGGCGAGTTTTTCGATGGCCTCGATAGTTTGCAAAGGATAGTCAAACTTCGGACCTTCTCCTTCAACAAAATGTAAACCAAGCCCCATCGCATCTGGAATCGTTAAAATATCTGAAAATAAAATAACCGCGTCCAAATTAAAACGCTTCAAAGGCTGCAATGCTACCTCGCAAGCCCATTCAGGTGTTTGACACAAATTCATAAAACTGCCTGCTTTTTGACGCAATTGTCGATACTCCGGCAGATAACGCCCTGCTTGTCTCATGATCCACACGGGAGTACGTGATACAACTTGCCGTTTTAAAGCGCGCACCAATAAAGAATTTTCGGGAGGATTCAAGCACTGGGATGTTTTTAAGGGGCTGTCAAACATTGCTTCACTTTGGTTTATAGAAAAAAAGAAGCTTAGCATTAACGCTCATCTGCAACCAGTCGCTGTTTCTTGATCACCTCCCACCCTTACATTACAAGAAATGAGACTAGTCACACTCGAGATCGACTCGATGGCCACGGCTAAGCATTAGTTTACCAATATCAAAAAAAAAGTTGTTACCGAATACTGCCCTTGTATAATCCTTTTATTGAATTTGCTTATCAATTAACCTCAAGGCAACTATGAAATTAAATGAATATGATAAAAACGCTATAAAGGAATTAGGCTCAGAATCGATATTCATTCTTCAAAAAAGGGCATTTGACCGAACTAATTTTGATTTAAATATGGAGTATCTGAACTCGTTAAAAACCATTCAATTCAAACTGTTGAAGATATTAGATCGCTATTTCAAGATTATAGACGAGCACGTACAAAAAAAAAGTGAACATCGTTGGCATTTGTTCAAAAGCAAACCTGATATCCAAATCACAACACAGGTCAATTACATTGATAAGGACAGATTTGAAATCATTGAAACAAAAATCAATAAGACGCATGAAGCAATTGCAAACAAAAAGTTCAGTAAAATTCATACCGAAGCATTAGCATTGCTTTATTCCAAAAAGCTAAGAAAAACCTTTAAGGATGAATTTGATAATAGAAAAATTAAGGCACTCGGCTTTAAAGAAGATTCGAGCACAGCGACCACGACGAAAACAATGTTCGACACAAATACCACTCTTTCCGTAGAAGAAAAAAATACAACTACCTATTGGATTACTTTTTCTGATAATTCAATACTCACTTATAACCCCTTAGATCATAACGGCCTCGATCAAATTAAGACGTTATTTAATAAGAAAATTGCAGAATTACCTTCAAAAAATTTAGAGACTAACGTTAAGAACATGGAACAAAAAAACAGTTGCTGTCAGATATTTTAGTTTTTAGCTGAATGAGGCTTTGTTTTGTAGTAACAAGTACTGAAAAGAAGAAATCGTTACCCTTCAATATAATCGACTATTGATCTAAGTTATTCTATTAAAATTAGAAACGAATTATCGGAACAAATCCGAATGTGATCCGGTTCTTTCAAATATAATAGAAATCGATTCTAACTTATAAATAAGCAACCAATCAGGGTCGATATGACACTCACGTCTTCCGTTATAATCTCCTGTCAAAAGATGATCTCGATTCTTAATAAGAAGTTTTTCTTGATTTAACAATTTTCGCATCACATTAAAAATTTTAGTTAGATCTTTGCCTCTTTTCTTTGATTTTTTAATGTCTCTTTCAAATTGCTTCGTTGTGATAGCCTTAAGCATTCTATTTCTCTAAATGACGAAACATATCTTCAGCACTATCAAAATCATTTAACTCTTCTCCCTTGTCAGTTTTTTCAAACGTTGCTTGTGTGATTTTATTAGGAATACGAATTTCAAACGGAATTCCATGAGTCAATTTAATTTGCCTTAAATACAGCTCAATTGCTTCCGAAAAGGATAATCCAAGTTCCGTCAAAACGGACTCGACAGCTATTTTTAATTCTGGCTCAATTCTGGCTCTAACCGTCGCTGTTTTCATGCTGGCTCCGAAAAAAAATCTTATATTTAACATTGTAGCACAAAAAGGCCACATCAGTGGCACTCCCAATTTCTTTTGTACATATATCTATCACAAGCAGAGCAAACCTCACGCTCAACGAAGCTATATTGGCAAAATATCTGAATGTGAGCCATCCAACCATTCGTAGTTTAGAGCAAGGTCATTGCTGGTACTAATATTCACTTGGCGGTAACCACCCCTAGTGTTTCAAACCCTGAAAACGATAAGCTATGATGCTTTCTAAGGGAAGGAATCTTTTGATCAAAGGAAACTTCCGCAAAATCTGTCATAAGACGAGTAAACACTTCATGCATTTCAACCCGTGCCAATTTGGCACCTAAGCAAAAATGACCACCATAGCCGTAGCTCAAATGAGGTACTTTATCTCGTGTTATCTTGATTGTATCAGGGTCAGGAAAATAGCAAGGATCACGGTTGACTGCATGTGTTGAAATAAAAATGACATCTCCCTTTTTTATACGCTGTCCATGTAATAAGTTCTCTTTCTTAGCAACTCTAAAAATAAAGGTAACAGCGGGATCTAAACGATTACATTCTTCCAAGTAATCCTCTAGATTTGCTAAATCGTTTTTAGCCGTTTGCCAAAGCCCTGTCTGTTCAAGCATTAGAAATAAATTATTCGCCATTTGATCGGTCGTTGTAATTTGACCAGCAACCAACATCATGATGGCTTGAGAAATGATCTCATCATCTGTTAAATCAAACGCTTTTTGATGTAAAAGTAAGGTACTGAGAAAGTCTTTTCCTGGATAAGCTCTTCGTTTATCGATAAGTTTGAAAAAATACTGATAAAGATTTTCTGCGCTTTTATTAACTTTAATCCCATCCGCATCAAAGTAACTGGTTGATCCACCAAAAAATTGTGTCATGTTATTGGACCATTCATAAAAATCTCTCCTTTCTTCGAGTGGGATCTCAAAAAATTCCGCTAAGGTGGATGAGGGAATGATTTCTGCAATTTCAGAAATAAAATCCCCCCCTTTTTTTGCTGCGATTTTTTCCACACATTCTGCGACTGTTCTTTGAATCGAAGGTTTAAGCGCTTGAATTGCCTGCTGGTTAAATCCGTGATAGCAAATACGACGTCTACTATTGTGTAAGGGCGGATCGCTCATTACCATCATTTTACTCACCACCTTAAAAAAATCTTGGATGAGTTGGAGATTCATTTCTGGCATACGTGAAATAAAGAACGGACTACGATCGCAACTAAAAGCATCGCTAGTTAACACTTGCTTTGCCAGATCGTAAGCGGTAATCACCCAAAAATTTCCAGGTGCCCACCAAAACATAGGTCCCATCTCTCGTAAATGGTTACTAAATTGCGTCGGTGTCGTTGTTTTTTTTAATTCCATCAGCGTGTATGAGCTTGTCATAAGATTTGTATCCTTCTTAAATGCCGTGGACTTTCTTGCTTAAAAGCATTCCGTCCATGTAACAATGAAAAATTATCAGCAATAAGGTAGTCACCCGAATGCCACTGATGGTAATAACAATAGGGTTCTTCACGTACCGCAACGTTGATTTCGTTTAATAGCATTGCAGACACACGAGCATCTTTCCCCTCCACACTAACCTCGACAGGATTGAGATAATTTTCAGTCACAGGTTCAGCAAAACGTAAAATTGTTTTGCCGGTTTCAGGATGCGTCGTTACTAAATTGCGCTGAATCTTTCCTCCATAATGTGCTATTTTTTCTGTACTAAAATTTAGCTGATATTTTTGCCATGCTTTTTTTGTTTCCGGCGATGCATCCTCCCAAACTTTTTCCGTATTTACAAAAAGGGTTTCTCCACCCATTTGGGGATGAGGTGCTTCGATGCATTGAAAAAAAAGAAAACGAGGTTCTTGATAAAATGCACCATCCCAATGTAGCGGCACATCTCCTTCGGTAAATAGGTAGTTTTTTGGATCGACATCCACCTTCATTTCCATAACAGGACCGAAATCCCAATGCAATAGGTTGGCTTGTTTTGCACAATAGCTTAACAACTCTTCTCGATCTAAAGAATTAAATCCTCTTAAAATTAGCAGCTTATGCGTCATTACCCATTCTAGTAACGTCGATAAGCGAAACTGCGTTATCTCTTTATCTGCTTCATTCGCACTAACAATACACGGCTGAAACATGGCTTGTGCTGGTTTTGAAGTAGTCATCGTAAGCTCTCCCTATGATAAAAACGATCAAATGTTGGTGAGTGGTCGAATCCTGGTGCATTTTCCAAAACATAATGATCATGATTAAATTTTGCACCTAAGGCCTCTGCCTCACTTCTTTTTACAAATTGGCAATTGTTCCCTTTTTTGAGTAAAACGTTGTGCCAGGGTGTTGCCCATCGATTGTTTGCAGGTAAAAACTGAATGCCTAACTTGTCTGAACCACAAGGCTGAGGGTGAATAGAAAGCCTTACCGAGGAAGGAAATTCTGCAGCCAAGAGACGACTCCAGGCATTGGATCGCCTTACCACCTCGTAAGTAATCAACTTAGTCAGTTTTCGCAATTTGTTTTTTGAAAGATCAGTCCTAAGCGCCCGTTGATCTTCAAAAATAAAACGATGGATCCCATCAAATTGATAACGTTCGGGGGTCTGAGGCTTTAAGCGTTGCTTTAAGATTTCTAATGCTTCTCCATGCGTCATCATTAATTGCTTACGCATTTCGTTATAAGTTGCATTAGGATAAATCTCATCTAAGGCGAAGGTTTTTAAAAAAGTGAGTTTTTCTTGTTTAATGATTGCTTTGATCCCTTGTTGGTATAGGTTCACTTCCTCGTCGTTCACAAGCACTAAGTCATTAAACACACGTCCATCTGAGCACAGATAAAGTTTTACCCCTATAGGATAAATTGCTGAAATTTGTTGGCAGATCGCATTTAAACGCACCAAACTTAGTCGTTCTCCTAAATCAGGCTTAGCCGAAATCGTTTTTTCTCGATTGGCCGATTTAGCTGGAAAGGCGGGTAAAATTAAAGTGATTGCTTCTTGCTTTTGAATACTGGCTTGAATTTTTTGACGATGAGGTTCTTGACAATACTGACAGCTAATACCTGGGCAGTTTTCTCGATAACGCCAATGTGATTGGCGGGAATGGGTAAATAAAATTGAAACAATGTTTTCAATTGCGCTCACCTCGATGGATCGCTTCTTCATGATTCCACTCAAGCGGTTGATTTCTAAACAAATCTAGCAGTCAAAATTATAAATTGATAATATTAAGTTCTGATAAACTTGATTCCTTTTTTTTATCATGCTTGATTTCGAGGCATTACGAATTTTCACAGTCGTGGTTAAACAAGGTGGTTTTAATGCAGCCGCTAATCTGTTATTTAAATCTCAACCAGCTATCACTGCTACTATCAAAAAGCTCGAAATACAGCTGGGATTTTCTTTGTTTGATCGCAGTTACTATCGTCCAATACTCACCACAGAAGGTGAAAAATTCTATCAACGGGCAAAAGTGCTTGTTCAGCACTGGGAAAACATGAATGATTTCGCACTGCATCTTGAAAAAGGGATTGAGACCGATGTAACCATTGCGATTGACGTTTTCTTCCCTTTCCAAACAATGGCTGGGTTATTTAGTCGCTGGATTCAACAGTTTTCACAAACAAGATTTCATTTCCCTTTAGAGTCGCTCGGTGGACCTTGTGAGCGCCTCATCAATCGCCAAGCAGATATTATCATTAGTGAAAATTTAATCAGTGGCCATGCCATTGAGGTCATTGTTTTGCATACGGAACGGATGATTCCCGTTGCAACACCAGCGTTTATTTCTCAATATAGAGATGAGCTTGCAGACTTAGATAGCTTACATCGATGTATGCAAGTCATTCTGCGAGACAGCTCAAAAAGTGATTTTACCTTTGGTGTTATGAACAACTGTCGGCATTGGACGGTGAGTGATGTGATTGCAAAAAAAGAGGTTATCCTCGCCGGACTTGGTTGGGGAAGACTACCTGGCTTTCTTATCCATCAAGAACTGGTTGAAGGAAAATTAGAAATACTAAAGGGTAATCACTTTGACGAGCGGCTCGTTACCCTTTCCGCGATGCGACTCCAAAAACCCAGTTACGGACCTATCCTCGCGCATTTATGGGCAGATCTTCTGGCATTCAAAACGCAGACTACTGCACTTGCAAAAGCGCTCCAACGCGTTGATTGATTGAACGCTAGAAGCGCTACGACGGCTCTTCAAGCCGCCTCAGTTTCAGTCAATTAACTGTGACATTACAACTTCATGGTACGTGATTCTTGCAGTATATCCGTTACTTCCTTATATCGAGTCGTCGCCAATTGCATAGCCTCTTTTTCAGTATATACCTCGGGGTTAGCAAAGTTAGAGGCTATTTTGCTTATTAGTGAAATACTTAATTTATTTAATAATGGTTTATACCGCCCTCGCTCATTGTCTGCGTTTTTTGAGAAAAAATTGATGCGCGCTAAATTAACAACAGCAGTTTTTATTTCAGTTGTATTCTCAATAAGTTCTACTGCTTCTTTAAAAGAAGGGAGCACGTAGTTATCACAACGAGCAGCGACCATTTTTAATTCTGCCTCTGAAGTAATGTAACGAGTAAATCGCCTTGCATCCTTGAAAAGAGGCTTTAATAAAGCCTCGGTAAATTCTGGAAAAGCGACGATCAAGCAAAGAAAATTACGCTTCGTGCCAACTAAATTATCGAAGACCTCATCATTTTTTAAGAACTGGGCAAGAATGTAATCGCGATGTGATGGAAACATCTTTGCTGCAGCTAACCAATCATCTGCGCACGAAAAGAATTGCAGCAAAGTGTCGTTAGCATTGGTAAAAACCTTTTCGGCAAAAGCCACTTTATGCTGCGGAAAAGTTTTTGCTATCACTGCGAGGTTATGTTGACAGCGAATTAAGCGAGAGAAAGCTTTTTCGTCCTTGAGGACTCGTTCCACGAGTGCATCTGCATGGCTCGGCAGTGCCTCTGCAAGCAACTGAAGATCATATACGTTGATTACAAATTTATCGAAAGTTGCATCATTCTCCCTTAAAAACTTCTCTGCGATAACCGAGACATATTGCGTAGGACAAAACCTAATAAACGTTGCCAGATCCTTAGTACTTAAGAAAATAAACCCCCAAAATTCATCACCTCTCGAGTGGTTTTGTTTCAGCAAGCGCTCAATAATAATCGTTGCGTGATCAGGAAATGCTTCCAAACAGGCGATCAAATTCCATTTATCAGTACTGAATATACGCTTAAATTTTTCTTCATCTTTTAATACATATTCCATTAATTGATTCCTAAAGGCGGGAGCATGAGCTGATAAATGCCGAAGTTCACGGGTGGATGTGACAACTGCGTCAAACCACAGTTCACGGGGGGATAGGACAACTTCGTCAAACCACTTGATATCGTTTAAAATACATTCGATAAGTGGCTCCGCCAATGAAGGCAGAAGTTCCAACAGATCTCCAATATAAAAACATTCCTTTGTGAGTCGATAAAGTAACGCTTTATCCGCGCTAATCTTTTCAGCAAAGACCGCTTTAATCGGTTCGCTGGGGCTTTCACCTAGTGCTTTTAGAAGCTGTTTAAGACCTGTATAAGAAGTTATATACCGCTTTAATAATTTATCATTGCAGAGCATATGATTTAGTAATACCTGAGCAACGTCAGGAAAGCGCTTTATTAAATCACAAAAAACACCTCTGTCAGGAATAAGCCTCTGAAATTCGTTATGATTTTTCATAACATGATCAAGCAATAACTCTCTCCGCGATTGGAATCTCTCAACGATTGAAAGCCATATCCAACCGTTGGGAATCAAATGCACGTATGCCTTTTCATCAGCCAACACTTTTTCAATAAATTTACCCGCGTAAAAAGGAAAATAATAAGGCAATTTTAAAAGCGTATAATGGTCTGCAATCAGACGTTGAAACTCGTCTGGATCGCCAAGTACGAAGTGAATCAATTTAGTGGTGTAGGTAGGCATCACCCTGGCAATCATGCCAAGATCCCCCAGATCATACACATACCGTTGGAAGGCCTCTTTATCCGCGAAAAGCTGATCAGCAAATTTAGCGAGGTATTGAGGTAAGGCATTAACCGTATTTTTAAATTGTGTAGCGCTATTAATAAAAAAAGCAGCGAATATATTGCTTTCAGGTTCTATGCGAGTAAATAACCAATGCACTATACTCTCAACGTTCGTGGGAGATGCTTCAATGCAAGCAAGCAAGGTTTTATTGTTATATATGAATGCCTTGCAAAGATCCTCATGATTTAACAAATATTGTATAACCCGATCCTTATATGCCGGCAGGAATATCAATACCTTTTCTAACTCAAAGCTGTCGGATATAAGGCGCTTAAATAAGCTAACGTCTTTTAGTGCATATGGCATCATCACATTAAAAAAAGCGGGATATAATGCTTTCATTTCAAAAAAAAGAAGCTGCCTTTTTAAGTGATTTAACACCTCGGTATTATTTAAAATAGCCTGGATAAGCGTTGGAATGTAATTTGGATACCCATGTTCACTTTGCGCTATTTTCAGGCTCGCCAAAATCAGACTTTTAAATGCTGTAGGTGCGCTCACCATTTCTTCTAAAATGATATCGGCATAGGTGGGACAACTTTCTAAAAAAAGCAATAAATCGTAGGGAGTGGCTAGTAAACAATCACATATTTCCGCTGTGTGTATGGCATGGCCGATCAAACATTTGGCTTGAGCTGGGTTCTCACTCACGATCTTTGCTAATGTGGCAGTATCTTTGATCGTATTTAAAAATATTTTAGGATTCTCAAAAAGTCCTTTAATCAAATTATTATCCATGCGCCCCCCTAGAAAAAGATTTTATCCGCGCTGTTCTTACTGTTTTAATTGATGGGAAACAGCACGGCTGAAAACAACAGGCCAATGTTTTTTACAGGGTGTTTATACGCTAGTTCAATTGAAATTGCGAGAATTCCTCTCGAGCGAATTACATTATGTTGCAGATTGGATTACCAATTTCACTGCTTTCGATGCTATTTATTTCATTAGGGCGATTCTTTTTAAGAAGCGTATTTATTGCTTTATATTGGTCCTGGGCAATTTGCAAGGCTGCTTTTTCAGAATAGATCAAGGGGTCAGCGAAGTGAACCGCAATTTTACAAAGCATTGGGTAACTGAGTTTTTGTTGAATAGGATCGAACTCCCCAGTTTTATTTGTGGAACTCTTCGAAAAAAAGCAAATTCGCGTCAAATTTATGACAGCTGTTTGGATCTCTTTTTTATTTCGCATTGCATCGAGTATTTCTTCTCGAGTACAAAATTTCAGCATATCAATTTTCGGAAAAAGTTTTGTCAGTGTTTCCATCTGAACATTTGAAGAAATGTAATACTTAAGGGTTTCTTCATCGTTTAAAAGGGGTTGAATCACTCTATCCGCATAGTCTGGAAAGTCACGAACGAGGTATTTAAATACATCGACATTCTTTATTATTCGCTTAAATCGATGCGGATTTCTCAAAACATAGGCAAGGATCTTTTTCTCCTCTGATGCGCAAGCCTGCGCAAAAGCCAGCCAATCTTCGGCGAAATAAAATACACTTCTAAATACATCATCATTATCTAATATAAAGTCAGCCAAACATTTTTTATCCAGTGGGGACAATTCTTTGATAATTGCAATAATATTTCGGTCCGTTACTAAGCGTTTAAATTCATTTTTATCGTCTAAAATGTAGGCCATGATGAATGGCTTCATTGCCGGGCATTCTTTCATCAAGGGAAGCAAGGAAACAAATGGGCAACATAAAATTCGAGTCAGTAATTTTTTGTCCTTTAAAACTTTGTTGACCAAGACATCCACAAAATGAGGTTGAGTCGGTGCAAATTTTTTTGTTACTTCAATAACTGTATACAAATCGTCATAGGAAGTGATTAAAAAATTGAAAACTTCATTTTCTTTTTGGAGATGAATAACCAAACTTGCTGTGTTAGAAGGAAAATTTTGAGCTAACTTGCAGAAATCAGAGGCGTTCGGTATCAGCCTCTTAAATTCATCAAAGTTTTCTAAAACGCAACCAAGAAGTCTCACTTCATGGGAGGGAAATTTATTAACTGCACACAGCCATTGATCTCCCGATTGAATCAAACGTTTAAATTCTCTTAAGTCGGATAAAATTAATTCAACAAATGCATTCGCATGTTCAGGAAAAAAGTTGGGCACTTGTTGAAAACTATTAGGATTAACCAAGCGTAAAAATTCATCCTTATCATTAATGACGCGTTCTACTAGTGGTTGAGCATAGACGGGAAACGCTTGGTTTAGCTCGCTTAATTCCTGTAATGAGCTAATCAAACGTTTGCAGCGTGCTGGGTTTTCTAAAAAGTATGTTTTAAGTTGCGGTAGATCCTCCGGAAACCTTTTTGCGGTCGTTATAAATGCATTAAGATGAGCAATTAGAAAAGGAGGAGCGGGGTCCTTACCATGATCTAGTAAGGACACTTGTGCAAGAATCGCGTTTTTCTCCGCTGGAAAGGTTTGTAGACAGCACATTAATGAAGAATGGTGATAGATCAACGTATTAAAGATAGATTCGTAATTTAAAATATGCTCAATGAGTCGCTTGGCACAGGGTGGTGCAGCAATTGCCAATTTCTCCACAAAAAATATTGAAGGCACTAACCCCACAAAGGGAATATCTTTCATTACCAGAACATCTACCAGTTGCGGAACCATCATTGGGTAAGCAGCAATAAGCTCTTCCAATTTTCCACGTTTAACGATTTGAATAAATAAGTTTTGGTTATTTAGAACCCTTTCGATAACGACATTGACCTTCTGTGGACAAACTTTGGCTATCTTTAACAGCACCCAGGGACAAATTATCAACTGTTCAAACCCTTCAGGATGTATCAAAATTTTTTCAATCAATTGTTCGGCATACTGTGGAAAATAATCCAGACCAATGCATACATCATCAGAAACTTTAAACAAACGATCGAAGTGGTCTCCTGTATTTAAAACATATTCAATAATTGACGATGTAAAGTGTGGAAATTTTGTCGTTATATTGTATAAGTCTGCAAGATCCTTGATGACACTCTTAAACTGAACCCCATTTGCCATGATTCTTTTAATCGCTGTTGCAGCAGGCATACCTGACCAACGATGGAAAGAAACAAAGGTTTCAGCCGTTAGAATTAAACGATTAAATTCTCTCTCATTATCGGCAACATAATCAGATAATCTCTTAGAATAAGAGGGGTAATTAGTAGCAGCTTTGCGTAAAGTCCGATAAGTATTGAAAATATTTCTAAACAACTTCCCATCATTTAAGACATATTCCAAAAATCCATTGGTATACACCGGTAAAAAATCCGCACCCCATACTAAGGCATCATAATTATCTATTAAGCGTCTGAATTGGTACTGATTACTTAGGATATGTTCCACAACGACATTAGCATAAGCAGGTGCAGAGATAGCGAAATCGTAGACATCTTCAATGGATTGGAATAAACGGCTAAATTCATGGTTGTTATTCAATACATGGGTTAAAAGGATCTTTGCTTCAGATGGAAATTCTTTAGCCGTGTCTGCTAGAGCAGACCAATTTTTTATAGCGTGCTTAAACGCCTTAGGATTATTTAAAAGAGAGTTAATCGATCTCAGATCCATTGAGATAACCAATATTTATCTGTTGTTTATCCCGCCTTCAAATCGGTAGGCGGGGTTCAGGACGAGTATTAGAGTCAGCCAACCATCGAACGTTTGTGTTTAACAAAGTATTCGAATTCATGATAAAAATGATGAAGAAAACTCTGAACAGGCCAAGCGGCTGCTTCTCCCAATGCACAAATGGTGCGCCCTTCAATTTTGTTTGCAACATTAACTAACTTATCAAGATCACCTAATTCAGCATGACCTTCTTTAATTCGGTGCAACAAATGCACGAGCCAACCTGTACCTTCACGACAGGGTGTGCATTGCCCGCAAGATTCTTCAGAATAAAATTCAGAAATACGATAAAGGGTATCAACCATACAGGTAGTTTCATCCATAATAATCACTGCTCCAGAGCCTAAACCGGAACCTGCTTTCTGTATGCTGTCATAGTCCATGTCTAACTTAAGCATTGTTTCCCCGGGCAATACTTTCATAGAAGTTCCGCCGGGAATGACCGCTTTTAGTTTATTTCCATTACGAACACCACCGGCTAATTCAAGCAAATCTTTAAAGGGAAGGCCGAGAGGGATTTCGAAGTTATCGGGCTTATTCACGTGGCCACTCACGCTAAAGCATTTTGTTCCCCCATTATTAGGCTTTCCTAAATTCAAAAACCAATCTGCCCCTTTTTCCATAATGACCGGAACCGAAGCAAAGGTTTCTGTATTATTGATTGTGGTTGGTTGGCCGTATAACCCATAATTGGCTGGAAAAGGGGGCTTAAAGCGAGGCATTCCTTTCTTGCCTTCCAGCGAATTTAACAGGGCAGTTTCTTCACCACAAATATAGGCGCCTGCACCTAAATGGTTATATAAGTCAAAATCAAAACCGCTGCCTAAAATATTTTTGCCTAACAGGCCTTGTGCATACGCTTCTTTGAGTGCTGCTTCCATTCGTTCAAAAGGCAACCAAAATTCACCACGGATATAGTTATACCCAACCGTCGCACCCATCGTATACCCGGCGATTGCCATACCCTCAATTAATTGATGAGGATTGCGGGTTAAAATTTCTCGGTCTTTGCAAGTCCCGGGTTCCCCTTCATCAGAATTACAAACCACATACTTTTGTACAGGCGTATTTCGATTTAAGAAACTCCATTTCAAACCCGTGGGAAATCCCGCACCACCTCGCCCCCTTAAAGCCGATATTTTTAAAGCTTCGATAATTTCTTGGGGAGGCGTGTTTTCTTTCAGGATCTTTTGCCAAGATTGATACCCACCGACACTTAAATAAGATTCTAAGGTCCAGGGGTTTTCTAAATGAAAGGTTCGGTAACAAACTTGGTTTAATGCCACCATAACAAATTCCTAGCTCACTATTTCGGGTTGAATGCGGCGATCAAACAGTCTTATTTGTATTGCTCTAAGATCGCATCGATTTTCTCAGGTGTTAAATTTTCGTGGTAATCTTTATTCACCTGCATCATGGGAGCATTAACACAAGCCGCTAAACATTCAACGGCCCTTAGCGTGTAACGTCCGTCTGTCGTTGTTTCGCCCAGCTCAATGCCAAGCTTCTTTTTCATATGGCTTAAGAGCTTAGAGGAATCGCAAAGCTTACATGAAATACTCATACAAACATTAATACGATTACGCCCAACGGGCTTCGTATCGTACATGCTATAAAAAGTCGCTACTTCATAAGCAACAGTTGCAGGAATTTCTAAATAATCTGCCACTGCATCCATCACTTCAGGCGTAAGGTAACCTTTTTCTTCTTGCGCAATTCTTAAAGCACTCAGCAATGCGGATTGTTTTTGCTGAGGCGGGTACTTAGCAATCCATTCATTGATTTCGTGGATACCTTCTGAAGAAAGCAATTCCTGCAGTAATTTAGAGGGTTTAGCAGATGCTTCTATCATGCCTTCACTACCTTATCGATCGATTTCACCAAAAACAATATCCTGGCTCGCTAAAATAGCGACACCATCTGCGAGCATATGACCACGCACCATTTCATCATAGCTCGACAAATGTGCAAAACCAGGCGCCCGGATTTTAAGGCGGTAGGGCTTGTTCGCACCATCAGATATCAGATAAATACCAAATTCGCCTTTAGGTGCTTCAACCGCTGTGTAAACTTCACCAACAGGTAAACAAAAACCTTCTGTAAATAATTTGAAATGATGAATTAATGCTTCCATGTCATGCTTCATGATTTCTCGAGGAGGCGGACTTATTTTATAATTTTCTACTTTTATAGGTCCAGGGTTTTTCCGTAACCATTCGACACACTGCCGTATAATGCGATTGGACTGTCGTAATTCTTCAACTCTCACGAGATAGCGATCGTAACAATCACCTGTTTTTCCAACCGGAATATCAAATTTTACTTTATCATATACCGCATAAGGTTGTTTTTTGCGCAGATCCCACGCCACCCCAGAACCTCGTAGCATTGGACCTGTGAAGCCCCACTGTAATGCCATTTCTGGAGAAACAATACCAATATCTACCGTTCTTTGCTTCCAGATACGATTATCGGTTAATAACGTTTCATACTCATCAATTTGCGCAGGAAAACGCTCTGTAAAAGCCCAAATAAAATCTAATAAACTACCTTGCCTATCTTCGTTTCTCTTTTCCGTTTCTCTATCGTTGTGCCAGCGAGAGGCCTTGTATTGAGGCATGGAATCAGGTAAATCCCTCGCAACACCACCTGGACGGTAGTAAGTCGCGTGCATTCTAGCGCCCGAGGCTGCTTCATAACAGTCAAACAGATCTTCGCGCTCACGAAAGCAGTAAAGGAAAACACTCATGGCACCAATATCAAGAGCAATGGCCCCTAGCCAAAGCAAGTGATTAAGAACACGCGTAATTTCATCAAACATAGTACGAATGTAAAGTGCACGCACCGGCGGTTCTATTCCCAATAATTTTTCAATCGCCAGGATATATGCATGTTCATTACACATCATGGATACATAATCTAATCGATCCATGTAACCAATATTTTGAAGGTACGGTTTTGTTTCTGCGAGTTTTTCCGTAGCGCGATGTAGTAGTCCAATGTGTGGATCAGCACGCACCACAGTTTCACCTTCCAATTCCATGACAAGTCGCAACACACCATGTGCCGCGGGATGTTGTGGACCGAAATTCAGTGTGTAATGTTTTAATTCAATCATCGGTCATCCTTTGGCTGCGCGTTACCCAAATAACGATTGTCTTCTCGAATGACCTTAGGTACTAATGTTCGAGGCTCAATATCAACCGGCTCATAAATAACTTTTTCTAGCTTTGCATCGTAGCGCATTTCAACATGGCCGCTAATAGGAAAATCTTTGCGGAAAGGATAACCGATAAAACCATAGTCGGTTAAGATACGTCGTAAATCAGGATGATTTTCAAATAAAATACCGTAAAGATCAAAAGCTTCACGCTCAAACCAATTCGCTACTTTCCAGATTTCGTGAACCGAAGGCAGGATAGGCAGTGTCTCTTCTAGAAAAAGTTTAACGCGTACGCGATGATTGTTTCTCGTTGACAGTAGGTGATATACAACCGCAAAACGAGAGGGAATATTTTTGCGCGCTTCAAGACAGGCTTCATGCGTTTGTTGTTCAGGAGTTTTGATAAATTCCGCTTTTTCAGTCGAGGGTTGCTTTTCTACACCTCTTGAAAAGCCTGTTTCTGTTGCCGACTCTGTTTGCCAATCGTAAACACCATAGTGAAGATAGTCGACCCCACATAAATCAATGAGTTGGTCAAAAGCAAATGCCTCATCATCTCGCAGCTGCTGAAGCAGAGATTTCAAATAACACGTTTCAGTGATAAGGGTAATTTCTTCGCGTTGACATTCCATTGAAACAATAAAACTGCTGAATGTCGTTTTGAACGCTTCCATTAAATTTTCGAGCTTTGTCATTGCGCTGAACCTATTGTCAATGCTAAAAAAAGGGTTGCATCAAACTTCAATCACAGATTTATTTCGAATTTTATTTTGAAGTTGAATAATCCCATAAAGAAGCGCCTCTGCCGTAGGTGGACAACCAGGCACATAAATATCGACAGGAACGATACGATCACATCCCCTGACAACCGAATAGGAATAATGATAGTAGCCGCCTCCATTTGCACAAGATCCCATGGAGATCACCCACTTTGGATCAGGCATTTGGTCATAGACACGTCGCAAAGGGGGGGCCATTTTATTGCACAGTGTTCCTGCTACAATCATCACATCTGACTGGCGAGGGCTCGGCCTAAAAATAATACCGAAACGATCCAGGTCGTAGCGAGCAGCACCAACGTGCATCATTTCAACTGCACAACAAGCTAATCCAAAGGTCATAGGCCACATGGATCCGCTTCTTGCCCAGCTTACTAGCTTATCAACAGAAGTCGTGACAAATCCATGTTGTTTAAATTCGTTTGTGCTCATAGCACCTCACCCTACTACCATGACCATTATTCCCATTCGAGTGCACCACGTTTCCATTCGTAAATAAAACCAATGACTAACACACCAAGAAAAATCATCATGGCGGTAAAACCAAACCAGCCTAACTGACGCAAAGCTAAGGCCCACGGAAAGAAAAAGGCGGTTTCCAAATCAAAAATAATAAATAGGATAGCGACTAAATAAAAACGCACGTCAAACGGCAAGTGTGCACTTTCAAAAGCACTAAAGCCACATTCATAGGCGTCATTTTTTACTGTTGAGGGGTTATGCGCAGACACTAAATAAGAAACAAGAACGAGCGCGACCCCGAACAATAAGCCAATGATAAGAAAAACCAGTATCGGCAAATAATTTGCTAGCATCGTTGTTTCCATGAATGGTACCGAAGGCCGGACTCGAACCGGCACGGCTTACGCCACCGCCCCCTCAAGACGGCGTGTCTACCAATTCCACCACTTCGGCATATTTTGACTCTTGTGAGTTATCTATTAAATGTCCACAACACGTTTTATAGCGTTATTGAACAACCTAACTTTATTTCGCATTTACTTTTACTAATCGTTAAGCAAAATCAACCGTTTGGTATTTCCGCTGACATCGGAAGCGTGGTTTTCGATGTCGTCAAGGGCGTTGGCATCGCCTGTTTCACTGCATTATGGTAACGGTTGGAAACCATATAAGCGAGGGACAAACTGGTAACAAAGAACGCCAATGCCAAACCGCCTGTTACTTTAAAAAGAAAACTTCCCGTTCCTTGGCTTCCAAACAAAGTATTCGATGCACCGGAACCAAATGCGGCACCGATATCAGCACCTTTTCCATGCTGTATTAATACCATAATTATTAAAATAATGGCAATCAATACATGCAGTGCTAAGATTAATTGGTACATATCAAAATTTCCAAAAATTGTTTCGCATCAAGCGATGCTCCGCCAACCAAAGCCCCATCAACGTCTGGCATTTCAAATAAGGCAGAAGCATTTTTTTCATTGACACTGCCGCCATATAAAACCGACAAATTCGCAGCATGATTTGCATCCGCTTGCGCAACTTTTTCTTTCAGCATCCGGTGCGTTGCTTGTATTTGATCAGGAGAAGGGGTCTGCCCTGTGCCAATTGCCCAAACTGGCTCGTAAGCAATAAGGCAATCGTGAAAGGTGGCGCCTTCTTTTTCTTTTATCGCAAGCAACTGTCGTGTCAAAACGGCTTCTGTCTGACCACGATCTCTTTCCTCTAGGGTTTCCCCGACGCAAAGAATGGGTATCATACCATGATCTTTCACATGGTGAAATTTTTCTGCGACAAATTTTTCATCTTCATGAAACAAGCTTCGACGCTCTGAGTGGCCTACTAATACATAACGGCAGCCTAAATCCTGCAACATAGGTCCCGAAATTTCACCGGTGTAGGCTCCGGCTTCCTTAGGGTACACGTTCTGTGCTCCCCAATGCACTAGGCTTTTTTCCAATCTTTGTTGGACAAGGGGGATATAAATAGCAGGAGGAAAAATCACACAATCTGCGTTGACAACTGATCCAATCCCATCGCTTAATTTCTCTAATAAAGTGGTAATGCTTGTGAGGCTACCATGCATTTTCCAATTTGCTGCGATAATCTTGCGTTTCATAAAAATCAATCATCCTGGCAAACGACAAAGTTCACAAATCCTACTTGCGTCATTATTCAATAAAGATACTTGCATGTCAATTTGCAATAAAATTACCCACCGCTTTGGCCTGCTTAAAATACTCTGTATCTGCATCGCTATAAGCAGGCTATTTGACCATATCCATGGTTATTTTAAAAGCGCTGCACAGCAAAAACTATTTTCTTAACAATATTGCTTGCTAAATATAACAATCTCTTCGTGAATTTTCTGTGCATTTAATTTCACTAAGTCAGGATCTTGCCCCTCAATCATCACACGAAGCAAAGGTTCTGTGCCAGAAGGTCTTAATAAGATTCGACCACAACCTTCCAATGTATGATTCATTGTGGTAATCAACGCTATAAGAGGGGGGTGGTTTGCCAATTGAGCCGCATTATTTGTTTTAATATTAATGAGCGTTTGAGGCAATAAGGGGATATGTTTAGCTAATTCTTGCAAGGTTTTGCCTTGACTGACCATACACATCAGCACTTGTAAAGCTGCAATAATACCATCGCCAGTGGTGGTTTTATCTAAGCAGACAATGTGCCCAGAGGGTTCACCACCCAACTTCCATTGATGTTGATGCAGAGACTCAAGAACATACCGATCACCTACTTTGGTGCGTTCGAAAGGGATTCCTAAACAAGCTAAAGAGAATTCTAGCCCGCCGTTACTCATGCACGTTCCGACTACGCCTCCTTCTAAAACGCCGCGTTGGTGTCTATCTTTTGCAATGATGTAGAGTATTTGATCACCGTTCACTTGCATGCCTGTCGCATCGACAAGCATCAATCTATCGCCATCACCATCTAAAGCAACTCCAATGTCTGCCTTAGTTTCCAAGACGGTCTGCGCAAGTTTATCCGTCGATGTAGAACCACAACCATCATTAATATTAAAACCATTAGGTTTATCGCCGATAGTGACAACGTCTGCACCTAGCTCGCTAAAAACGTTCGGTGCTATATGGTAAGTTGCACCATGCGCACAATCCACAACGATTTTTAAACCCGTTAAGCGTGTAAATGGCGCAATCGTTGATTTACAAAATTCAATATAACGGCCCGGAGCATCATCGATACGAGATGCTTTTCCCAGCTGTGACGAAGACACGGTCACTAAAGGTTTTTCCATCTCTGCTTCCACGGCAAGTTCCATTTCATCAGGAAATTTGCTGCCGGTTGCCGAGAAAAACTTAATGCCGTTATCTTCAAATAAATTATGAGAGGCGCTAATTACAATACCTGCGTTCGCTCGCAAGGTATGGGTTAAATAAGCAATACCCGGGGTGGGCATCGGACCTAGAAGATTGACATTAACACCGGCTGCAGATAAACCTGCTTCGAGCGCCGACTCCAACATGTAACCAGATACACGGGTGTCTTTACCAATGATTACCTTCGACTGATTACCATTAGTAATCACACGACCAAGCGCCCAACCAAGTTTCAAAATTAATTCAGGGGTAATGGGAGCTGAGCCCACTCTTCCACGAATGCCGTCTGTTCCAAAATATTTTTGCTGTTTCATGTTCCCATTCCTTGGGTTAGTGGCTGTTGAGATGATTGTTTATAAATAGCATCCAACATCGTGAAGGCTTGCGCTGTTTCTTCCACATCATGTGTTCGAATGATCGCGGCACCTTTAAGTGAGACATCGATAGCAGCGGTTAGACCACCTACAGTACGCTCATTTACCGGCTTGTTAAGGATAACGCCAAGTGTGTTCTTTCGCGAGAGGCCCATTAATACAGGCAACCCATGTACTTGAAACGCTTGGAATCGGTGTACCAAGCATAAGTTATGCTGCGCATTTTTTCCGAAACCGAATCCCGGATCGAGTATCAAATTTTCAAAAAGAATCCCTGCCTCCAAACATCGCTGAATATTTTCTTTAAAAAAATTGTTAACCACTTCTACAACGTCTTCTTCGTAACTTGGAGCATCTTGCATGGTTGCCGGTTCTCCTTGCATGTGCATTAAACACACAGGAACTTTTGTAGCAACTGCAACAGCCAGCGCTTCATCCGAACGTAGCGCAGCAATATCATTAATCATACAGGCACCAGCAGCGACTGCTTCTTGCATAACTCTTGGCTTGGTCGTATCTATTGAGAGGCATTGATCAGTTTTTGACACAAGCTCTTCAATAATTGGAATAACACGTGACAACTCTTCATCAAGCGAGACTGAAAAAGCACCTGGCCGGGAAGATTCACCGCCGATATCGATGATATCAACGCCTTCCTCTATCATCTGTATTGCACGTTGCAGGGCCTTTTCTTTTTTTAGATATAAGCCACCGTCAGAAAAAGAATCGGGGGTGAGGTTCAACACTCCCATAATTAGCGGCCGTTGCCAAACAACGCCACCGGGCGGTGTCGAAAGAACATGCGAGTAACGCCATTGAAAAAATGCTTTTCGATTCATGCCGAAATACGATCAATGCCCGCTTGCGGGATGATCAATTGGCTTTTGGTTAATGGTTCTTTTTTTTTCCGTTTCTGCTTTGTTGCGATCCTGTTCTTCACGCAAGAGCGATGTGCCTTCCCAATCATCAGGAGGAGAAGGGGTTTTACCCTGCATAATATCGTTAATTTGTTTGACATCAATGGTTTCGTATTTGATCAGCGCCTCTGCCATTAAATGTAATTTATCAAGATTAGTGTTTAAAATTTCTTTTGCACGCTCATAATTACGATTAATAATTTCATGCACTTCTTCATCAATCTGTTGAGCGGTTCTGTCAGAAATTTCTTTATGTTGGTTCATTGTCCGGCCTAAAAATACTTCGCCTTCCTCATCACCAAAAGTCAACGGCCCTAAACTTGAAAGGCCCCATGTTGTCACCATCTTTCTAGCAATTTCTGTAGCGCGAGTGATATCGTTTGAGGCGCCTGTCGTTACACTTTCAGCACCAAAGATCAATTCTTCGGCGAGTCTTCCACCAAATAAACTTGATAATTGACTTTCCAAGCGACGTTTACTGTGGCTGTACCTATCTTGATCAGGTAAGAACATCGTTACCCCCAGAGCGCGCCCTCTGGGAATAATTGTAACTTTATAAACCGGATCATGTTCTGGCACCATTAAACCTACAATGGCATGGCCTGCCTCATGATAGGCCGTCAATTTCTTTTCATTTTCATCCATCACCATGGAGCGACGTTCCGCACCCATCATGATTTTATCTTTCGCTTTTTCCAACTCTGACATGCTGACGCGTGTTTTATTAGCCCGCGCGGCAAACAAGGTTGCTTCATTCACAAGATTTGCAAGATCGGCGCCTGAAAATCCCGGCGTTCCCCTTGCTATTGTTAAGACTTCAACGTCAGAGCCAAGCGGAATTTTTTTCGTGTGGACTTTCAAAATTTGTTCACGCCCACGAATATCAGGAAGAGGTACAACCACTTGCCGATCAAAACGACCGGGTCTTAATAATGCAGGATCTAGAACATCAGGACGGTTTGTTGCCGAAATGACAATCACGCCTTCGTTTCCTTCGAAACCATCCATCTCAACCAAAAGTTGATTTAAAGTTTGCTCACGCTCGTCATGGCCACCACCTAAACCGGCACCCCGATGGCGTCCTACGGCATCAATTTCATCAATAAAGATAATACATGGCGCTTGTTTTTTTGCTTGTTCAAACATGTCACGGACACGCGACGCGCCCACACCCACAAACATTTCTACGAAATCCGATCCTGAAATCGTAAAGAAAGGCACTTTTGCCTCTCCAGCGACAGCTTTTGCTAAGAGCGTCTTACCTGTTCCTGGGGGACCAACCAATAAAACCCCACGTGGAATACGTCCACCTAAATTTTGAAATTTAGAGGGATCACGTAAGAAATCGACAAGTTCTTTTACTTCTTCTTTGGCTTCATCAACACCAGCAACGTCAGCAAAGGTAATTTTTACCTGATCTTCACCAAGTAGCCTTGCACGTGAACGACCGAAAGACATGGCACCTCGACCGCCACCGCCCTGCATTTGTCGCATAAAGAAGACCCATACACCAATTAACAACAGCATAGGGAACCAATTGATTAGTAAGTGTAACAATAAACTTTCTTGAGGTTTTTCTTGTCCGATGACTTCTACTTTGTTTTTAAATAATTCACCGAGTAAAGCATCATCTTGCATGGGCATATAAGTGGAAAATCGACGTTGATTTTTTGTAACGCCCTTAATAACTTTATTACCTTCGATCGTTACTGAGCGAACATTCCCTTGATCCACTTCTTTTAAAAACTGACTATATGCAATTTTTTCAGCCACAACACCATGTGGGCCAAAGTTACTAAAAACAGAAACCAATACAATTGCTATTATCAGCCAAAGAAATAAATTTTTTACCATGTCGTTCAAAGTAATTACCTCAATTTGAGAGTATTGTCTGTCTTACACCAGGCTCAGAAGGCACAATAAAAAATCGTAAGCGTTGCCCTTCTTAATGAATGGGGGCCCTTGCCGCTTACGTTACTATAAATTATAGCCTTTCGCTAGCAAATAAGCTTCTCTTGAACGCGCTCGGGAAGCTTCTGGTTTAAGCACTTGCACTTTTTTAAATTTCAAACGTGCCTGTTTTAAAATGCTATCAAATCCCGTGCCATGAAAAATTTTTAGCAGTAAATGTCCTCCAGGCTTCAGAAATTGCTCAGCAAAATCAAAAGCAAGTTCAACAAGGCCCATTGCCCTAGGAATATCAACGGCAGGTATCCCACTTTTGTTTGGGGCCATGTCTGATAAAACCAAATCAACTTTTTTGCCTTCTAACTGATTTATTAAATGCTGTAGGGTTTCTTCTTCTTCAAAATCACCTTGGATAAAGGTCACTCCGGCAAGAGAGTCCATTGGCAAGATATCCAATGCAACAATTTGTCCCTTGCCTTGAGATCGTTCACTGGCGTACTGAGACCAGCCGCCTGGCGCCGCACCCAAATCTACAATAGACATGCCGGGTCTAATGAGTCCGGCTTTTTCATCCATTTCTTTCAATTTGTATACCGCGCGACTGCGGTATCCATCTTCCCAAGATTTTTTTACGAAAACGTCATCGAAGTGTTCTTGTAACCATCGATGACTGCTTTTGGAACGTGGCATAACTTCTTAAAAATATATAAGGTTAGGGGGGTAAATTTAATCAAGCAATGAAAGACTGTATCTTATCACCCTAACAAAGGTTGTATGAACTTGCTAATATTGTATTATTTAAACTATAGTCGGCACCAGCGCTATTTTACTTAATCAATCTTAGTATCCTATGCTCAGACTTATTCCAAATCTGCTAACCGCTTTTCGATTAGCACTAATTATACCTTTTTTGCTTTCCTTATACCATAAGGATTATGAGCAAGCATTTTATCTTTTTTTACTTGCAGGTTTAACCGATGCACTTGATGGTTGGTTTGCTCGTCATTTTAAATGGCAAAGTAGCGTAGGTTCTTTTATAGATCCGCTTGCGGACAAATTATTAATCGCTTCAAGCTTTATCGCCCTGGCGCTCATGGGCACATTACCATGGTCTCTTGTCGTTCTGGTATTTTTGAGAGACCTCACTATTTCTCTGGGAATTGTAGCATGGTTTTGTTTAATAAGGCATAGAATTGATTTTGAACCAACCTTATTAAGTAAAATAAACACAGTATTTCAAATTATGTTGGTTACCATTTGTCTTTTCGAACTGGCTTTTCTTCTTAAAATTCCTTATCTAAGAGATGTCTTTATGGCGCTGACTTTTATTACTACCCTTTCCAGCTATATTGACTACGTTTGGACTTGGAGTAAAAAAGCTTGCGATAAAAATCATATTGTAAAATGAATAAACAATTATCCTTATCCATTCGGATGAATGATTCAGCAACACTCAATGATTTTTGCTGGAAAAACAACGAATTACTGAAGGATACCATCGAAAATACACTTCATAAAAAAAACCCTGATTCACGCTTCTTGACCTTTTGGGGCAATCAGGGCAGCGGCAAATCACATCTCTTACAAGCTTGTTGTCACGCGATGCAGCAAGATAACACTGCCATTTACTTGCCGCTAAAGATGCTTTACGAATGGGGACCAGAAAGCCTTGAAGGAATTGAGGATCAAGCGCTTGTGACCCTTGATGATATTCACTTTATTGCTGGAAATCTCGCATGGGAAGAAGCCATCTTTCACCTCTACAATAAAATTCGAGATCAAGGGAAAACTATTTTAATTATTAGTAGTGAACTTGCACTTAATGCTTTGAGGATGCGCCTACCAGACTTACGTTCTAGACTGAGTTGGGGGCTCGTTTTGCCCTTACACGAGCTTGACGATGAATCAAAAATTGAGACATTGAAAGATAGCGCACTAAAAAAGGGATTTCATTTATCAGAAACTGTCGCCCATTTTTTAGTTAGCCGTTGCACTCGAAACATGCATGATCTTAACGAGGTGCTTAATCAACTCGATGAAGCGTCACTTTCCGCCCAACGAAAAATTACTATTCCTTTTGTGAAGGCTGTCTTGGGTCTTTAATTAAACCTTGGCGTTAGCAGTTCGTATTAAACGAAAAAAACGAGATCCTGGTCTGACCTTTATGGCTAGTTTCGTTTTTTTCCGACCATTCATCAAATCTTGATCACCAATATAGAGACTCAAACGAGCTGAAGTTACCCACATAACACTGGCAATTAACAACGTTACGACCCCTATGTAACCAAAAACTCGGGTATAAATCATCAACGAAGGGATACCTGCTTCTATATTGCTTGGAAAGGCCGTCCATGAAGCGACTGTCGCACCTAAAAAGCCAGCAATCCCTGTTGTAAGCAACCACATTCCCATGACAAATCCGGCAATGTTAGAAGGTACTAATTCAGCCACCATAGCTACACCCAATGCAGAAATCAGAAGCTCCCCAATGCTTTGAAAGAAATAACTACCAATCAACCAACCTGATGAGACGATACCAAGATCATTATGAGCAAAACGAGCAAAATAGAGCAGTGCGAAGCTTAAACCGCAACAAAACATACCTAAGGCAAATTTGTAAGGTATCGTAAAAGAAAGACCTCTTTGGTTAATTTTATTATACCCAATTGCCAGTACCGGGCTCATGGCTATAATCCAGATAGGATTTAAAGCTTGAAAACTTTGGGGATCAATGGGTATCCCTAACAAGTTGGGTGACACGTTGTGCACTGCAAATAATGTTAACGATGTTGGCATTTGTTGATAAAGCACAAAGAAGATAATAGCTTCTATCATTAAAATCAATGCTACCCACATTTTCATTCGTACCTTTCTGTCATCCTTTCCTTCACGATACATATAATAGAAATAAAGCCCAAGCACCAGAATGGTCATAAGTATTACTAAGTTTTGTGTTGTGTTGATGTGCTTGAGCAAATAGGCAGAAACAACCGCACCGATAAGGATTGCAATCAACATCAACCCCCATCCCCAGTAAGGAATTTTTTTTAAATCAGCTGCTGTATTAATATCTTCGACACTGCGCCTTTGCACATAGTAATTTAATAATCCCAACATAAGCCCAACGAAACTCAAAAAATAGGCAGAGGAATAGCCATATCTGTTGGAAAGAATAGGCCCTAAAAATAAAGCAAAGGTTGAGGATAAATTAATGGACATGTAAAAAAGAGTGAACCCACTATGTAACCGCGGGTCGTTTTCTTTGTAACATTTTGATAAAAGGTTCGAAGGATTGGCTTTAAAAATACCACCACCCATGCAAATTAATCCCAACGAAAAGAACGTGTAAGATGGGGGGCCAAGAGCCATCATAAAATAGCCTGCAGCCAGAGTAATCAATCCAACGACGAGTGTTCGTTTAGTGCCTAAAACACTGTCGCCTAAAATTCCACCAATGCACGCCATACCATACATGAGTGCCGAAAAGGCACCGAATGCAAAATATGCTTCATGTGCACTAAACCCCAAGGCACGAATAAAATAGAGAGTTAAAATACCTTGAACCGTGTAATAGCCAAACCTTTCCCAGACTTCGACCATGAAAATCATATAAAACGCGCGAGGTTGATTTCTAAATAAAGCAAGCATACATTCTTTCCCTAATAGCCTGTATTCACCGTATATAAAATTTTTCTAGATTGCAACAACCATTTAAAAACAAAAGAAAATTAGGAAAATAAGGCAACGAAATTTCAGGATAGTGTTCAACCTGTATTAAACGCATCTGAACTGCTTTATAGAAAAAAGGCCTTAACTTCTTCTTCACGAGCCAATGTATCCTGATAGCCTAGCTGAATCAGTTCTCGCGCAAAATTTTTTTCAAATAATAAAAAGCTCAATAAATCACCGCCGTTTTCTCCTGCCCCTAATCCATTTAGAAAAGTCCGAAGCAAGATGGGTAAATGATGATACCTTTGTTGTGCCCAGCTAGAGATATCTACACTCGGCCTTAGATACAATGTACTAATCGGCCGCCACGGTGCTCGTCTTTTTTTCCATAAAGAAAGCAACCGGGCAATATCGTTCATGTGATTAACCAATTCAATGTCTCTATCTAAGTTATCTAGAAATAGTCCATTCAACATACTGCCTAAAACACTTGCAAAACCAATACTGTCCTGTTTTTGAAATTCCTCAGGGTTGGCGATAAGGGGTGGATGGCGGGTTCCTAAAATTAATACTTTTTCCATATGAAAACGGATTGCCCCCCTCAATGGAGACACTAAACCAATGCTACCGTCGCCAAAATGTAAACCATTTAAACGGGTTGTTGGAAAAAATAAAGGGAGAGAGCTGGATGCCAAAATATGTTCAAGAATAATCCGTGCCTGCTGGCTTAAGTGACGCGGGTAATGCCAATCTTCGACATCCACATCAGGGTGACTGTGGTAAAAAGAAATGGTTTGTTCGGTTTCATAACAATGCGTCACCACTTCCATGATTTCTAAATGTTTTTTTTCGATATTAGAATTGATTAAATTAAAATCCACATGCCGAGAAATAAATTTTACCAAAGGAGCATTATTGAGTAGGTATCCGGTGTGTTGTTGTTTAAACGCAATATTTAATACGTTTCGAAAGATGGATTTACTTAGTGCGTAGTTACTAGCCTCGAAAACATGCTCACAATGAATGTTACCCCAGATTTCCTCTAGTTTTTCAACGGCTAAAGGAAAATCATGTGCATATTCAGCTAAGATAGCCGCATTGAGACTGCCGACACTAACGCCAGAAATCATCTCAAAAGGGAGTTTTTCAGTCCGAAGTATGACACTCATGGCCTTCAGAACACCGGCTTGGTAGGCGCCCCGAGCACCTCCCCCTGCCAAATAGAGGCATTTTTTTACCATAACATCGCTTAGTAGTGGCTAGTCTTAAAATATTGAGCAGTCCTGAAGAAAATTGCAACCGATTTCTTGACGCTTATTTTTTCAGATTTACGCTATACTTTTGTTGAAAGTCTTTTATTTATGAAGTCTCAAAAGGTTCCTATACAGAGGATGTGAACACATGACTGCATCAAAACCGACACCCAAAGAGCAGTATACATACAAAGGCTTTAACATCGTTTATAAAATTGCAACTTGTACCCGACCCAATCTTTACCGCGCTGATGCTTATATTCTATCGAGCGAAAATGAAAATCCTTGCCCTCAGAAATTTCATACCGAACATCCTACTGCAGCAGGCGCACGCACCGAGATTAAAAGGCTGCTAAGAAATTATATTGATTTTGAATGGAAAAAGTTTCACGAAATGAATAATTAACATTCGAGTTATTAATCGTTATAACTCATATCTCATTTTCGAGAAGCGTTTCACCTTGACGGATCAAATCTCGAGCATTTGAGCGAGTTTGATCAGTGATGGTCAGGCCACCCAACATCCTCGCAATTTCATTAATTTTTTCTTGTCTGGTTTGTAAACGCGAAACCTGTGAATAGGTTTGAACATTATCCGTATGTTTTTCAACCACGAAATGTTGATTTGCATAAGAAGCAACTTGTGGTTGGTGTGTTACACAAAAAACTTGTAGGCGTTTACCAAGTTGCCTTAATAATTGCCCAACCATGGCAGCGGTCGCGCCCCCAATCCCTACATCTACTTCATCAAAGAGAAGCGTTGGTGTACTACCTCTTTGCGCAGTAATCATTTGAATGGCCAAACTAATTCTTGAAAGCTCCCCGCCGGAAATGATTTTTGCCAGTGACTCTGAACTTGTACCAGGATTTGTGCAAACTTTGTATTCAACTTTATCAAGACCATGCGGTTGAATGCTGTCGTGCGGAGACACTATAATTTCGAGATAACCTTTTGGCATACCCAGTTCTTTCATCACCGAAGTGATATCTTGCGATAATTTAAGAGCATATTGTTTTCTAGATTCACTTAACTCTTTGCAAAGGGCTTGATAAGTTTTTAATGCTTTTTCATAAGCAAGGTCTAATTCGACAATATCCGATTCTGATTTTTTGAGCACTTCTAATTCGGCATTTAATATATCGCGGTGCTTTACCAACTGGTGAACATCGATTCTGTATTTTCGAGCTGCCTGATAGAGAATCCCCATCCGACTTTCGACCGCTTCCAAGCGATCGGGATTTACAGAGATTATTTCGGAAAAGCGTTTAATTTCTTCTAAAGCTTCTTCACATTGAATCAATGCATTTTTTAAAAGTTCTTCTCCGTTTTGCAGGCAACTATTTTCCTGGGGCAGCGCATGGAATAATTGAATAGATTCATGCAATTGACCACATATCGTTTCTTTTCCTTCACCGCTTAATAATGTCATTAACCGATCAAGCCGCTGCAAGTAATCTTGCGCATGATGCAGGTGCTTATGTTCTTCTTGCAACTTCGAAGTTTCATTCTCTTCTAAATTAAGTTGAGAAAGTTCTTGTACTTGAAACGCCAGCAAATCTTTTCGGTCATGTTGTTTCATCTGCTGAGATAACATCACTTTTTTTTGCTTAATCGAATGGCAATTTTCGTATTGCGTGCGAACCGCTTCCAACAAAGCACCGTGTGAATTTGCACACGCATATCGATCGAGTAACACCCGATGGGTAGAGACATCCAACAACGTTTGTTGTTGATGTTGCCCATGTATATGTACCAACGTTTCGCTTAATTCACGAACCTTTTGCAGCGGAAATGGATGCCCATTAATGTAAGATTTCGATCGCCCTTGTGCAAAGATAATTCGTCTCAGTAAAACTGTATCGTCTTCATTCTCTAATTTATGATTTATTAACCATTGGGCCGGCTCAGACCCTGAATCTATTTGGAAACAGGCAGTAATATCACATTTTTCTTGCCCGGCTCTAACAACAGAAGCTTCTGCTCGACCACCTAGCGCAAGCGTCAGTGCATCAATCATAATTGATTTTCCTGCACCAGTTTCACCGGTAAATGCCGTCATCCCCTCAAAAAAATCAAGTTCGAGCTGATCAACAATGACAAAATTTTTAACCGAGAGCGTGGTTAGCATCGCTCATCCTTATTTCTTGATTCCCATCCTAGTTTACTTCGTAAGGTATCAAAATAATGGTAGTGCAGCGGATGAAGGAGTCTAAGCTGTTGTGAATTTTTTTGTATCGACACCAATTGCCCAGGTTTGATGAGTTTGGATTCATGACTATCGCAACTCACTCTTAAATCACAATCATTACTCTTTGCGACTTGAAGATCAATACGAACATCGCCACCCACAACTAATGGACGAGAGCTCAGACTATGGGAGCACATAGGGACCAGCATCATGGCATTTAATTGCGGATGCATGATCGGCCCACCCGCAGAAAGTGCATAGGCCGTTGAACCTGTTGGCGTCGAAACAATCATGCCATCGGCATGATGGCGACTGACAAAACGGTCATTGATCAGCAAATCAAATTCAATTAAATGCGTTTCATTGCCGCGACCAAGGACCACATCATTGAGTGCGTCCCCTTGAAAATAAACAGTATCTTGATCATGCACGCGCGTGTGAAGTAAAAACCTATGCTCTTCAACATACCTTCCTTCCAAAACAGCAGAAAGATCTTCTTCAAGATTTTGAGGCAAGATATCCGTTAGAAACCCGAGCCTTCCACGGTTAATACCAATCACCGGTACATTTACTTTAATTGCCATGCGCGCGGCTGATAAAAGACTTCCATCACCGCCAACAACGATAATTAAATCTTGATCTCCCCCCATTGAAGAACGTTCAAGGACGGGAAGATCCATGTCAAAGGAATGAGAAGTATCCACATCTAGGAATGTCGACAATTCTCTGGCTTGAAGAAACGTGACCAAGCGCTGCAAACTTTCATTCACGCCTTGATTTGCACGATGTTGTCTTGCGTACAAAATGACACGTTTGAATTTTTGATTCATGATGTGCGTTTCTAAAATTTCCCTATTCCGCTCAACTGGCGCGTTTACGTTCGTGTGCCTTTAATGCCTTTTTACGTAATCGAATCGACACCGGTGTTACTTCGACGAGTTCATCGTCATCAATAAATTCCAACGCCTGCTCTAAAGATAACTTGATGGGTGGTGTGAGGATAATATTTTCATCACTACCCGAGGCACGCATATTTGTTAACTGCTTTTCTTTAGTAACATTCACCACTAAATCATTATCGCGGGAATGAATACCGACAATCATTCCCTCATAACAATCTACTTGTGGGCTGATGAACATACGTCCGCGCTCTTGCAAATTAAAAAGCGCAAAACCGCGAGCCATGCCTTGGCAATTGGCAATGAGAACACCATTTTTTCGTTTGCCGATTTGCCCACGAAAAGCGGGCCCGTAATGATCATACACGTGGTACATAAGACCAGTGCCTGAGGTGCTGGATAAAAACTCGGTATGAAAGCCAATTAATCCCCTTGTAGGAATAATATAATCAAGCCGTACACGACCCTTTCCATCTGGAACCATATCTTGCAGTTCACCGCGACGTTCACCCAACTTTTCCATGATAACGCCTTGATGACCATCCTCAATGTCGACCGTCAAACGTTCATAGGGTTCTTTTACCTCTTCACCCTCTTGCACCAAAATTACTTCTGGTTTACAGATGGCAAGTTCAAACCCTTCTCTTCGCATATTTTCAATCAAAATCGACAAATGAAGTTCGCCACGTCCTGATACTCGGAATTTATCCGGATCAGGGGTGTCTTCAACGCGCAAGGCCACATTGTGCAAAAGTTCGGTTGCTAATCGTTCTCTTAGTTTTCGACTAGTAACAAATTTTCCTTCCTTACCTGCAAAGGGTGAATCATTGACTTGGAAAACCATACTGATTGTCGGTTCATCCACCGTCAGCGCCGGCAGTGCTTCAACCTGACTGGGATCACACAAGGTATCGGAAATGTGCAACTGTTCAATACCTGTTATCGCAACGATATCGCCTGCGCTCGCTTCTTCAATCTCAACGCGCTCAAGCCCGTTAAAACCCAAGAGTTGTAAGAGGCGGCCTGCGCGTATATTTCCTTCCTTATCAATCAACTTAATAGGGGATTTCGCTTGAATTTTGCCACGACTTATACGCCCAATTCCGATAGTTCCTACATAAGATGAATAATCGAGTGAGCTAATTTGCATTTGAAACGGCCCGGCAATATCTACCGGAGGAGGGGGCACGCGATCAACGATGGTTTGAAGTAATGCATCCATGTTGTCTGCTTTATTTTCCACATCCAATTGGGCATAGCCATTTAAGGCTGAAGCGTAGACGATGGGAAAATCCAGCTGATCGTCGGTGGCACCTAAATTATCAAACAAATCAAACACTTGATTAACAACCCAGTCGGGTCGTGCTCCGGGTCTATCAATTTTATTGATTACAACAATGGGTTTTAGTCCCCTGGCAAAAGCCTTTTGAGTAACAAAGCGCGTTTGTGGCATCGGGCCGTCCACGGCATCGACTAGAAGTAACACACTATCGACCATCGACAAAATGCGCTCTACTTCACCTCCAAAATCGGCGTGTCCAGGTGTATCCACAATATTGATGCGGTAACCTTGCCAGTGCACAGAGGTATTTTTAGCTAATATCGTAATGCCGCGTTCTTTTTCCAAGTCATTGGAATCCATAATCCGTTCGACTTTGGGAGCGCGTTCATCAATGGTTCCTGTTTGCTCAAGCAGTTTATCAACCAAGGTTGTTTTACCGTGGTCAACGTGAGCAATAATGGCAACGTTTCGAATTTTTTCAATCATAGTAATTTATTATACACCGTTTTTTAATCCGTGGAGGGGTAAAAAAAACAATAGAGGACAAAATCCTTGGAGAAGGATTGGTATGCAACTTGCTAAATTAACAGTAAAAGCCTAAGAATGGAAGGGGATACAATGAAATCATTGATTCTACATCCCACTGAAATTTGCCAATGGCATGCCTTAGTGAACGAAGCGCAGGTCAATTCTCAACGGTTATTGAGTCTTGATATGGAAAGCTACCTTGTTTTCTTGCTTATGCGCTTCTCACACGGCCCTGAGCTCATCGAATCGGTGCTTGGGTTAGATTTCCTTGACGCGATGAGTTCGGCTGGCATCAATCAAATTGAGCGCTTTAAAGAGGTGGGTGATAAAAGTTTACTTTTTTCAGGTCTATTTCCAGGACTGGCACGTAAAAGACATGTCAGTCTAGGTTATTTTTCTCAGATTGGTCAAACTGCCTACCTTGCCGTCAGCGAGCGCTACGACGATAAGAATGCTGAACTTTACTCGCAGCTCAGTCATCAATTCCTTTCCTTACAAAAAGTATTGCAAGCCGTAAGAAATCATCCCTTTCCTTTGCTAGATATATCTCAAGATGATGAAATTATATCTTTTGACGTTAATTTTAAACAAAGAAACCAATAGATAAACTTCTACCTGTGTAAAAGTGTATGAATAATTTGGCAATAAGAAGGGTGTAAATACTGTATGAAATCATCTTTGGCCGTTAAACTTTTTAAATCACTCAGGTTATACAGAAGAATAAAGACGTAGTTTCGACAGAATAAGATCTTTGTAACTTTTTCAATTAAGAGAGAAAAAACAACCTATCCACAGAATTAGCGGATCTATATAATAATAAGTAAATATAATAAATAGTATTATTATATTTATGCCGCATCCTCGAGCCACAACTCTCAAGAACTGTTTAAAAAAGAACCGACACTCAAGTTGATCACTATTTATCCAAAACCAGCAAACGCTCATGATGACTTTTTTAGTTAGTAATTAAACAATTATTCATTGGTTAAAAATAAACAAAGATGTCCGCGTGGATCTGTGTATAAGACAAAGAATAATCTGGCGATAAGAAGGGAATAAACTTGGGATGAAAGTGAGTGCTGACAAAAATTGTACAAATTAATTTTAGTTATTGAGACCCATTTCGCAGTCTTTCAACATAAAAAAAAGGCGGTAACCGCCTATAAAACAAATAGAATAAATGATTATCCACAGAAAATGGGGGGCTATATAACAATAAGCTTTATATATAAGTAATATAATTATATTTATACGATAAAAATGTCCATACTTATTAGCACAGACATTTATTTACCTCGTTAAGCGTTAGGTCGTGCAAAGAAATCTAAGTCGTCTTCAATTTCAACCCGCTCTTTCATTGATGAGTTGTTTGCCGCATTAAACATCGTTAATCCATGTGGCTTTGCAAATGAAAAAGATCTCGGTGAATACAAACCATGATCAATTTTCTCTTCCTCCGATATTTCAGAACGTTTAGATGCATTCGGTGTTTTATCGAAATAAATAGGATTAGAAGTATTTGAAATTGAATCACTGGAGGCTTCTAACGATCTAATATGCACAGGTCGAGATTTTTTTGAGAATAATTGACCGAGTTTGATTGCGGTTATTTCCCATAGCTTGGAGAGTCCGGCTAGCGGTAGAAATAACGCAGTTAAGAATTTCATCGGTAAATCTTGATCTTCTGTAGCCTTGTTTTCTTTCGGTGGAGAAAAAAAGTAACTCAAATCACCGAGCCCTTCAAACAGAATACTTAAGCCGATGGAAACAGACTCAGGTATTCTGGGAACTCGGGCAGTGCTAACACCTGTACTCACCAAATGGCCTAGAAACAACATAATGCGAAGGGGTGTAAATGTACAAACTAAAAGTAATCGGAAGGGATTAAGCAGTTGCAGCATATTTTCTCTTACCCAAAGATCGTGCAGTCTTTGTTTCATTCTCTGAAAGGAAGCCTGTACGTTTTGTGAGAATGATGTTTGATTTTCAGGATGGTTCGAAAAAAGCCCTAACAACGTTAAAGATGACGTTGCGTTTTCTAAACTCGTTATCAAAGAAACGATCCCAACCAAAATAGGATTGAATATCTCCATTACAAAGGTGGGAATACGCAAAAGTTGAGACAGAGGACGTGTATCTTTGGCGATGGTCCACCATGTTCCAGCTGTGCAAAGAGTCATGGCTAAGGTCAGCGCAACTAATCCGATCGCGGTCATTCCTTGTAGTGCCGTTCGAACAGAAAAACCTTCTGCGAATAAATTTTTCATTTTTTCAACCCAATGTTGAAACGTTTCATGATTAATAAAATTGTTCATCAGGTTATATGTGACTAATCCATAGGCAACGGCAGAAATGAAAGCCATGGGCAGAACGATAGCTGGGACAATTGCAAGTGGAAGGGTCATGAAAAATGGGATGGTTGTAATGGCTTCTAAGAGAAGATATATCGTACCTACGCCCATTAATGCGGATCCAACGACACAGATCCCTGTCAAAAGACGCAATATCGATCGATTTTTATCTCTTTTTTGTATTACTTTTTCAACGTCATTTTCTAACAACCATTTTTTTAATGTAGCTGCGTCGAAAGATGTAGGTATTTTGTCCTTTGGAGACAAGCTAAGATCAAATATAATTTTCGCACATAATTGTTCCATTGCACGCATCTTTTCTTTGATCTCTTTTTTTTCTTTATTATCTTTATTTTTTTGATTTTTGTATTCTTTCAGTTTAATAGATTCATCCAGATATTCAACAAAAAATGGAGGCAAATTTTGCGCAGGAACCTTGTGAATAATTGTATCCATATACTGACGGGCAAGATAATTTTCATTGTAATGTTTGGTTGATATTTTTTTGAGAGCACCTCTTATATTTTTTAAATAAATCTCACCTTCGTAAAGTTCTAATAAAGCAACCGAACCAATTGCTACCGGTAAGACAGGCCACAAAGCATACATTCCACTAAAACTTAAAAGCCCTTCAATGAGACTTGCACCAACGGTCAAAGAGCCCACAAAAAGATGATGAGGAATTTCTTTTATTCGCATAGTAATTTATTTGCACTAATTAAGGGGATTCTCACTTTATTACAAATGAGAATGATTATCAATAACATGTTGAAAAAAATATATACGATTTTTTCTTCTTAAGAAAAAAATAATTTTATCAATAAGATAGAAGTTTGCTGTGGTGTTCGTTCTTCATTGTTTTTTAAGTAATTCAATTGTTAATGTGGTGAATTTGCTAATGCCCCCTTTTGATTTTCAATGAACAACCTTTGACTGGGATAAAGGCGACTCGATAAGGTATTTGGATCCTTCGGTACAAAATAATAAAGTTGAATGATAGCGCTCGCTTTTTTGGCTGTAGCGGTTATAGGAATTGTTTATGTTATGATAAGTTTTTTTACGACCGAGTATATTTTTTTCATAAGGACTGAATATGTACCGATATTTCTTTTTGACAAGCTTAGTCATTTTAACGAGCTCCACCAGTCAATTATTTTTGGGCGATGCATTGGCTCAAAAAATGGTGAATTCTGAAAAGTTACTAAAGGTAAATGAAGAACCAAAACAACAAATTCAAATTACCCAATGCTTGGCTTCTCAACTGAGTAATCGTTTTACCATCTTGTCTGAAAATGAACAATTTAAATTGATTGAGGTAAGCTCATCTGATTTAAGAGCAGTTAGTTTATTGGCTGATAAGTTCAACTGTGGGCGTTTTATAAACCGAAGCAGTGTATTTAAGCATGCAAAAAACAGGGTGGAAAAAGAAAATTTGGCTCAACATTTTTTAGCGCAAGTAAACAGAGCAAAAGTGCTAGAAAAGAAAACAACCTATGAAATTAAACATCCAGAAGAAGTGAACCGTGCTCTGTTAGAAATCAATTCAGCTTCAATTGTCCACACCCTGACACACCTCGTTTCTTATTATAATCGCTCTGCTTACACCAAAAGAGGTTTAGAAGTTGCCCAATGGTTAAAAAAAGAAGTAGACAATCTTGCAAAGGCTAATCATCGTACAGATGTATCCACCTATTTTGTTGCCACCGGTCAATTCTATAAACAGCCGTCTTTAGTCACTGTGATTGGAAAAGATTTAAAAGAACCGGCGATTGTTCTGGGCGCTCATATGGATACACTCGATGGTGAGATAATAGGGCCAGGAGATAGCGACGTTGGTAATGGATCTTCAAGATTCGATGAAAAGATGCCAGGAGCTGGAGATGACGGCAGTGGATCGTCAAGTCTTATGGAGATTACCCGTGTTTTAATGGCATCGAACATGGAATTCAAGCGCCCTATCTACTTGATTTGGTATGCTGCTGAAGAATTGGGATTAATCGGTTCACAACAAGTGGTCCGCGATTTTCAGAAGAAATCTATTCCTGTGAAGGCGGTAGTTCAATTTGATATGACTGGGTTTCGCAATGATGCTTCTGATCCAACGATGTGGATTTTCCAAGATTATACCGATCAATCATTGTCTAATTATCTGGAAAAATTAATTGAAACATATATTAAAGTTCCCGTTGCTTATTCACATTGTGGTTATGGATGTAGTGATCACGCCTCGTGGATGGAAAAAGGCATTCCCGCTGCTTTTCCTTGTGAAACAAGTTTTGAAGAGCACAACCCGTACATCCATACAAAAAAAGATACAATGGATAGACTAAACGTGGAACACATGACTAATTTTGCAAAATTAGGCCTTTCTTTTGCCATTGAACAAGGTATTGACTAGTTAGAATGTTGAAAAATCAAGAAACAATCGTTGCTATCTCGACCCCTCCTGGAAGAGGAGGGATCGGGATTGTGCGTTTATCAGGTCCTTTGTCGTATTCGATAGCTTTAAGTATTAACGAACAAAAGCCATTGCAGCCGAAAGTAGCTACTTATTGTTTCTTCAAGGATCAGCACAACGAACTTATTGATACGGGATTGGCCCTTTTTTTTAAAGCGCCCCATTCTTTTACTGGCGAAGACGTTGTTGAATTTCAACTGCATGGTTCACCTTTTGTTTTGGATCAAGTGATCAGTGAAACATTACGATCAGGGGCAAGGTTAGCCCGCCCTGGAGAATTTTCTGAGCGTGCTTTTCTGAATGATAAGATAGACTTAGCCCAGGCAGAGGCTGTACATGACTTGATTCATGCACATTCTCAAACGGCAGCACGTTTTGCGGTGCGCTCTCTGCAAGGCGAATTTTCAAAAAGAATAGAGGCGCTTAATAAGCGTTTGATTCATCTACGCTTGTTTGTCGAAGCTTCTATCGATTTTTCTGAAGAAGAAATCGATTTCTTGAATCGTGACCATATTAGCAATGCACTGAGTGAATGTGTGCATATTCTTGAGGAAATTCGAGCTTCTGCTTTCCAAGGGAGTTTATTGAGGGAAGGTCTAACCCTAGTCATTGCAGGTCGTCCCAATGCTGGAAAATCAACATTAATGAATTTACTTGCCGGTAAAGAGGTAGCTATTGTTACGGATATTGCAGGTACTACCCGTGATTTAATGCGTGAAAGTATTTCTATGGACGATATCCCCCTTCACCTCGTTGATACGGCAGGATTGCGTGAAAGCCAAGATCGGGTTGAACAAGAAGGGATCCGCCGAGCTTGGGACGCAGTCAGAAAAGCAGATATTTTACTAGTGGTTATAGATGCTAATAATCAAGGTGATGAGATGACCCTTGATGGGGTTATCTCAGAGGCCCTACCTGAAGATATTCCTCAAATCTGTGTGATGAATAAAATTGATTTAGCGAAGATTTCTGCTAAAGTGCACAATAATCAGGTTTTTATGTCTGCACAAACAAAAGAAGGCTTTGATTTACTCAAAGAACAAATAAAACGTTGTGCAGGTTATCAGCCAGTCGAAGGTCAATTTTTAGCCAGAAGAAGGCATCTAGATGCCTTAAGCCGTACTTCCGATTATTTAGTTAACGGTCAGACACAGTGGCAGATAGCTAAGGCTGGTGAGCTTTTAGCAGAAGATTTACGTCTCGCACACCGTGCGCTGGGTGAAATTACAGGCGAATTCTCTTCAGATGATTTATTGGGTGAAATCTTTTCAAATTTTTGCATAGGCAAATAAATTCCCCTATATTCCCTACGTCTGTGATTCTTTAAATTGTCACTAAGTTTCAATATAGTTGATTTTTTCATAGGCGATTATAAGAATGACTAAATTTGAGGATCTACTTCGAGTACTACAAACCAACCATCCGCCCACAACCGTTAATTTAATCCATCATTATCTTCCCGAGGAATCAGCACTAAACCTGGCAGACGCTCTGATTGGAAATACAACGCTCACTTCCTTAAATTTAAAACATAATTTATTCGGCCCAACAGGGGTAACAGCGTTGGCAAAGGTTTTGGGTGAGCATCCTGCACTGAAGATATTGGATTTAAGTGTAAACAAGATGGGCGATGTTGGGGTAGAGGCGCTGGCGCATGCATTTGCAGGTAACCATGTATTGAAGACTTTAAATTTAGCTGGAAATGCAATCACAGAAGACGGTGTAAAAAAATTAACTGACATTCTCCCAACCTATCCTGCACTTTCTGCACTCGATCTTAGTTGGAATCAATTTGGCAATAAAGGCGCTTATGTAATGGCTAATGCGCTTATCAATCTTGATCGCTTAAAAACGTTAGACTTAAGTTATAACCTTATTGATGGTAGAGGAGGAGTATCACTTGCGAATGCTTTAAGGTTAGAGCCCATTGGGTTAACTACATTGAACCTTGAGGGCAATCCGCTAGGAGAAGCCGGTGGACAAGCTTTGGCGCAAGCTCTGGAAAAAAATAAGACTTTAACTCATTTAGATCTTACCTTCACACAGCTTGGGGATAATGCAGCCAACGCAATATCACATTTTTTAACTCATAATGATTGCTTAAATTCACTCGATTTAACTTGGAACGAAATAAGTGATGCCGGTGGGATTGCATTAGCGAATGCCCTTAGCATTCACCCCTGTCTTCACACCTTGGAACTAAGGCATAACGAAATTGGGGATGCGACAGCCAAAGAGATAGCAAAAGCTTTGATAGGCAATACTGCACTTATTAAATTGAACCTTAGTGGGAATCAAATTACAGACGTTGGAGCCGTTGCTTTAGCAAAAGCACTTGAAAAAAACAATAGCTTAAGATCCCTGAATTTAAGCGACAACCGTGTTAAGAAGAGAGGTTTAGACGCTTTCACCAAAGAATTAGAAAGCAACACCACCTTATTAGAAATCAATCTAGGCAAGCTAACCGGAGGTAGTAGGCTTTATGATTTATTAAAGCGTAATAACGATATATATCGTACAACCAGCCTACTAAAAGAAAAACTAGAGGAGATAACGTCTGCTCTATCAAAAGGAGAAAATGTTCAGTACAAAGTGAATGCATTTATACCTCTTCTAACGGCGATGAGTAGTGAGAGTAATGAATCCTATATACTAGACAACATAAAGCATGATCTAAAAATAACGATTCTTGACTATTATGCGAAAGTAAAAAAAGAACCTCGTGATTATCAGAATATTTTACGTCTTTTTTTAATGTTACCAAAAGTAGAAGATAGTTTTTCAAATATTTTTACACATTGTTTAGGTGCATATTATTTATTGCCGAAAACTGAGATTGTTTCGGAACAAACAGGGCCACTTCAGGATTTCGAAACTGTTTACGCTTCTAAGGAAGAAACGTTTAAAAAAGTACGAAAAAAATTTTATGATTTTACGATCGAAGAGAGAACACTATTTCTTCAAATTCAAAATAAATTATTTCCTCAAACAGTAAGATTATTAGATCAAAATTTGATCCAATTATCTCTTTTTAAGAAACATGAAAAGGATGAAATGGAGAATATTAAAAAGAGAAGATGGTGTTTTTTTTAATGCTTATTGCCCATCATCTATTTTCTTAAGGCGCTTCATTTTTTCGAGAATTTTGATTTCTAAGCCTTTTAAAACAGGTTGATACCAATTGGGCTGAATCATACCTTCAGGCAGATATTGTTCCCCAGCGGCGTACCCTTCTGGTTCATTTGGGGCATAGCGGTATCCACGCCCGTGTCCCATTTTTTTCATTAAAGAGGTTGGAGCATTCCTTAAATGCAAAGGTACTTCACGGGATTTGTCTTGTTTTACATAAGCCATCGCTTGATTGAAGGCTTTGTAACCGGCAACACTTTTTTCGGTAATAGCCAGATAGATGACAGCTTGAGCTAAGGCAAGTTCACCTTCAGGAGATCCGAGTCGTTCATAAGACATCGCCGCTTCGTTAGCAATCTGTATGCCTCTCGGATCGGCTAAGCCCACATCTTCACAAGCCATCCGAATTATTCTTCTTGCTAAATAACGGGGATCGACGCCGCCATCTAGCATACGGCACAACCAATAAAGCGCAGCATCGGGTGATGAGCCGCGCACAGATTTATGCAGTGCTGAAATTTGATCGTAAAAAACGTCCCCTTCTTTATCAAATTGGCGTGTGGTCTGTGCAAGAATATTGAGTACATTTTTCTCAGTTATATGATTGAGATTTTGGCTTACACGCGCTTTATTTACCTGATCTAATGCATTCAAAAGCTTCCTAGCATCACCATCAGCGTATGCAATGATTGTTTTCTTTGCTTTATTATCAAAAGTAATTGATGAAAATATTCTCTTTTGAGTTCTTTCAAAAAGTTCGGTTAATTCTTCATTCGTTAGAGGTTTTAAAACATAAATTTGGGTTCTAGATAATAAAGATGAATTTATTTCAAATGAGGGATTTTCGGTGGTAGCACCGATGAGAATGAATAAGCCAGATTCGACAAAAGGTAATAGCGCGTCCTGCTGAGCCTTATTAAATCGATGAATTTCATCAACGAATAAAATAGTCTGCTTGTTGTTTAATAAATAGCTTTGGGCTTTTTCGATCGCATTACGAATATCTTTTACGCCTGCATATACTGCAGACAATGCGACCCATTCACAATCGAAAGCATCTGCCGTTAATCGAGCAATAGTCGTTTTACCCACTCCTGGTGGCCCCCAAAGAATCATCGACGGCAGTTTGCCGCTTGAGAAATTTAATCGTAAGGGTTTTCCAGGAGCTAAAAGATGGCTTTGGCCGATAACTTCGTCTATATGTTTAGGCCTTAAGAACTCTGCTAATGGGGGTATGGGTGTATTCATAAGCGTTAATTAAATTAAGGAGGTTGGATGTTCTATTTGTTTGTGAATTTTCTTGTGATGCAAGCATTATACAAAATTTTTTATTTCAATCAGGTTTTTCTGCATTGTACGGCTCACTCCGTTTTCGTAAAAGATTACATCATTAATCTTGGATACTATTTGAACTCCCATTAGACCATTGGTTAAAAACACCTCATCAGCGCTTAATAAGTCATCGATTTTAATTGTTTTCTCTATCAATGGAAATCCATGAGTAAACTCTTGCAATAAAATACTTCTGACAACACCAGGTAAGGCGCCATCAGCTAATAATGGCGTATAGATTTTTTTATCCTTGACCATAAAAATATTGGTAATTCCCCCATCCGCAATATTCCCAGCTGTATTTAATAATATAGCCTCATCATATCCATGCTCTACGGCTTCTTTCTTAGCTAGAATATTATCCAAATAACTAAGGGATTTGATACGGCAACAGGGCGAATGTTCATTTTTTCTAATAGTGACAATTCGACAAGAAAAATTTTGCTGATGGAGGGGGAAATATTCGTTAGCAGCAATGACATAGTTAGGTAGGGGGTTTGATAAGGGATAAATTCCTCTCGAGGATTCTCCATGCGTTAAGCTAAGGCGTATAGCCGCAATTTTATCTCTAAGATTATTATCATCTAAGAGTGTTGTTATCATTTGCTGCAATTTTTTTTTGCAAAAGGGAAGAGGTATATCAATTAATTGCGTGCTTGTTTCAAGCCGGTGCCAGTGATAATCTAATCCTGGAATTGCTGATTTATTGGAAAGTATGGTTTCAAAAAGGCCATGACCTAGAGTGAATCCTCGATCGTTAGGTTTAATGCAAGGGAGATCGCTTGATAACAGATTACCATTGTAAATAATCGTTGGCATAGGAATAGAGTACTGTATTTGTTAAGTCTTATAACAAGACTAAAGGATTTTAAGGGAATATTAACTTTCAAATAACTTTTTAACACTCAAGTGAACAGAATGTTAAATTATACGCTGCTTGAGTAATAAGGTCATCTAAAAATTTATGGTCAAATTCTAATAAGATTATATTCAAGTAACAGGCTTCTTCTATCGGTAGGGGTATCGATTAAATTGAAAAAATTTTTTTGTACACATAAGTCGGCACAGCTCGAGGAAGCAGATCATGTATTGAATCGATACAATGCACCAGAGAACGAAGAGATAATTTTAGATAATCAGCCTTTTAAAAGCCAATGGCAAGCGTTTATAGATCTATCACCACCCTTTCATTCACATCTTTTAAAAACATTTAACCAACAAGATAAATTTCAACTCGATGAAACCTTTGATCTTGAAGAGGAAGGAATCACAGGCACTACTCCATTAATAAATGCGGCGATGTCTAATCATATTACCGCTGTGCGAGAACTATGCAAAGCCAAGGCTAACATTTTGGCAAAAGAACCAATGCATAGTAATACCGCTTTACTATGGGCCATTGCCAATAGCAATATAGAAGCAGCGCTTATTTTACTAGACTCAAACTTAGTAGAGGACAGATTAATAACCTTAGTAGCCAATCAGCCGTGCATCGATGGTCATACACCGCTAATCTTAGCTGTGGCCAAAGGCTGGCATCACGCAAATGCTCCATCTCCTCAAAGTTTGACTCAATCGAATGTCATTTTAAAACTCTTGGAATTGGGGGTGGACGTAAATGCTCAAGATAATACCGGTAGAACAGCGCTTCATTATGCATTTCTTCATCGAGATTTCCGCTGTATTCAGTACCTAATCAAAGCTGGCGCAGATATTGAGATTATTGACAAAAATAAAAAAGATCCTAGCATCATGGGAAAGTTATCCTATGAACTTGCGCATTCCATCTTAACAGAAACTGTCAGTGCTGGCCTCACTTGTTGCCCTGAAAACTGGTACGATGGAAACGAGTTTGATAAAAATGTGGAAGCCTTCTTGTTTCACCGTTCTATAACAGCCGCCTATACTAGATGTTCACTTATTTAGAAAAGTGACGCGGCCAATACGATTTACAACAAGTCGGGCATGGTTGCCGTTCTTGTCGGTTAAAAGAAAATGTCCACTGATTGCAGCATGCCTTAGGTCTTCTGAAAAGACTAAATAATGGTTTGATTGAAATCCACTCCAAGATAAATTAATGCCTGGCTGACTCCACCTCCATTCATACAGTAATTCATCCTTGTCCTTTTCGTATTGATGTTTTTCATTGTCCACAAATAAAATCATCCCTTGAGACCAATCCTTTGAAGGGTTCGAAGGTGTGAGTGCGAGTCGTCGGTTTGAGAATAAGGAAATATTGCGAGCATACCGAATGGCTGTGGATAATTCATTAGAACGTGCAATAAGATGGTTTTTCATTTGTAAAGCACTACCTAAGGGTAGGCTTAGACAATAGAGAATCGAAAGAATACCTAGTACACAAATAAATTCAATTAACGTAAATCCGATGTCGGAAAGGTTAATAAGTCGTTGATTTTCTGCCGAACGTTCTATCTTCATTTCAATAACAGATGACCTTAAAAAGACTGAAGATAGAGCATGTTTTCTCCAGTTCTAGTATAAGAGTTTTTTTAACAAGGGAGGATACTTCAATTTTGCTTTGGAAAGCATCGTATTTTTAATTTTTCCTAATATTAATCCTATCAAATGAGGAGGCTATCTACTTTTAATTCTTCCGACCCGATAAATGGGGTATTAATTTTCTTTTAAAGATAAATTCTTTTAACATGTTCATACTTGATTAAGGAATATGTCTTCAATAACAAGGAAATACCATGAGAATACAATACGAAAAGCCTCATCCAGCGCTATTTATTAGCAAAAGAGATAAAGATAATATCGAAATATGGCATGATCATCCTGAAAAATTTGATACAGGTTATTTGTATAATGAGAACCTTGATGCGGGACAGAAGGCCACGATAAACAATACTATTAATGAACAGTCTGCTAAGATCCAAGGATGTAAGGCCTTTTTTAATTTTTTCAAATCTGTTAATTTAAAAAATCCTAATGCCTCTGCAATCGTGTCTGCAGCAGTTGCCGAAGATGAAGCAATCTTAAAAAGTTTGACTCAAAAAAACTTCTGATTTATTAGACCACTTTCTAAAGAGTACAAGTTCTCTCCTTGTACTCGACTGCAGATTCCATAGGTAACACTCTTTGACGTTTTCCGCTATTTTCCACGTTGCTCAAAAATTCAATAACTATTTAATAATTCACTCACAAGGATAAGTACTTGTAGTAGAATTGATTTTAGATATACCCTAAATCAATTTATCTACCAGGCTTTCATGCAGTATCAGATTTTCTGAATAACAATAAGAGTAACGTTATGCCCAATGAAATGGATCCAGATCTTAAAAAATTAATCAATTTCCTAAATGATTTAAATAAGAAAGAACCCTATGGTCTTCGCAAGGATGTACCCTGTCATGTTCTTAAAAAAATACAAAAAGATTTAAAGGAAACCTTTGGAGAGGATGCTGAAGAAAAAGATTTTGAGTTAGCAGAATATAGTGCTGAACGGTTAACAACGGAGCCCCTTAATAAAATTAAACTGGTTATAGCTCACGCACTGAGTCGCTACTATAGAATTGAAGATTATTTTGATGCATATAGCAAAAAACCTGACGTCAAAGTTTTCATGAGTGGTGGTGCCTGTAAGAAGAAACTTAATAATTTAGGCATTTCGTTAGTAAATTCTAAATTTGGAATACCTCCTGCCAAGCGACGATTTGCTAAGACGCCCCAGGAAGTCGATCATTTTTTAAATCAGATAAAACCGAATCAAGTCGCAGACTTATTTGAGTACGCTTATCAAAAAAACATGTACTTCGGTGATCTGATAAATTTTTTAAGGATTGCCAGCTGTAGATACCGTGGTGATTGTCTTAGGTTGGGCAATAAATCGTATAACGAATACATTCAAGAGAAAAATTCAAACGCAGCGTTTCAGTTCTTTTTAAGCGATAAATCTCATTTGAAGCACCTAAATTGTCAATCTGACTCTCCAGCACCTTTGACTAAAGTTGAGATGCCCTTAAATGCTCAACCTTCTTCTGTTTTAGGTAGGCATTTTTTCGAAAAGTCGATACCTTCGGGGACGAAAAAAATGAAGATTCAAGAGGATGGAAAAAAAGGCGATCTCAAAAACGATTATTTTTTTGAGAGCTTCGCTTTCAGTAAAAATTAAATAATGTTCATAAGCATAAGTATAAGTTTATCTTCTAATGGTTGGATAAATTAGTTATTAATTAAGAGGTGGTAATTGCAATGGCCTTTGGATGATTTCTGACAAGGCATCATTCTTTGGAACAGAATAATTTAACGGCACATGATGATCTCTTGAATTTCACAGCAGTTGCAACGCGTTTAAACTCTTCGAAGGTAATTTCGTGACAATTTGGGGTGAGGTTAACATTCATAGAGTATTTAAAGAACTTATTTCAATGTTTTCCTTTTGGTCGAGAAGAGCACCCCTTATATATGAGGGGCGCTCTCTCAGTTCTCATATTTGTTTATTAATAATTACAATGATTTTGGACTACTGTAAATTAGGCAAAAACGTTGTCGACAATGCGATTGGTTGTGCAATTGTTTTCAATTTTTTTTGCATATCTTCGTTTTGTTTTCGGAGCCTCGTAACAAAGTACAAGGGAGATCTCTGATAAGGCCCAAGGTTTGTCAGCAAATCGTTAGATTCTATCGTTTGTAAAGGAAGTACAGAGCTATCCTTCTCTACCTTATTTAAGAACTGCTGAGCATTCAGCTAGCATTGATTCTAATTTGGAGGTATCTTTTTTCAGTTTTTTTTGTAGCTCAATGTAGGGGATAAGTATATCTCCTATTGTATATAAACTTTTTTCTTCTCTAATTTTGATAATAATAGGATATCGGTCATTAAGCACTATATTAAAAGCGTCCTTTAACAATATTTTTATTCCACTTAAGGAGAAGTTATATTTGGTTGCAAGTTGCGTTGCAATTTCTGTGACTAGGTTTTTTTGTTTTTGATTTATCCAATGCTTCGATAATGTGTTTTAGGTGTTTTTCTAGGCCAAGATTAATAATGCTTTTTTTGAAGTCAATAATACCTCTGGCTGGTAAGTTATTATCTCGTTTAAAGGAATTTGAATTAAGGAAAGATTGTTTTAATAAATCGTGCATGCGATGCTGGTAAGCAGGATGTTTAATGATGCTGATATTAAAATCTTTACGGAGTAAATTTTCCAACCTTTTACCGGTAATGTGGAACGTATCCCATTGTTGTTTACTGTATTCCTCACATATTGACTCTATGGTTAAAGGACAATTTCTAGGATAATTCTGAATCACATTCCCAATATTTTTCATAACCAATGTCTGCAGGATATCTTTTACCAGCGATGTTTTTACCTATCAGTGATGGTTTTTCTTGCGATTCTGTATTACCTAATTTCGAAGAGATAATTGAAAAATTAGAACTGGCGTCTATCAGGTTTGTTTCATTTAATGGTTTCATATTAATATAATTTTCATAAAAAAATTTAATTATAGACCAATTCTAATGAAAATTATAAAAAATGAATATTCTTTAATTAATGCCTGGCTAGAATTTTTCTTCAATACCTCAGTTCATTTATTATAGGTTGATGCTTTTGATTTTAAACAGGATTAACTAAAAAATTGTTTAACTTGGAGCAGATCTAAGTATGCCTTTTTTTTATCGATTGGATTTCTAAGAAGATAGGCGGGATGATAACTGATAAAAAAAGGCAAGGGTATGGTTTGATAGTGATGTAGTTGCTGCCTTAATTTAGACAGTGTTGCTGGTTGTTTTGTTAAGAATTGAGCTGCAAAACGACCGAGGCCTAATAGAAGAGTAGGTTTTACCAGATTAATTTGTGTATTTAAATAACCACCGCATTTTAAAATCTCCTCTGCTTGAGGATTGCGATTATTCGGTGGGCGGCATTTTAATACATTAGCGATATATACCGTTTCTTCGCTTAATCCAATGCTTGCTAGCATTTGATTTAATAAATGCCCTGCTTTCCCTACAAATGGTAGGCCTTGTTTATCCTCGTTATAGCCTGGCGCTTCGCCAATAATCATTAACTTAGCTCGAGGATTTCCTCGAGCAAATACCGTTTGTGTCCGTGTTTCGTATAGAGGACATTGCTGACAAGAGGCGACGGTTTTGGCTAATACATCTAGTTCATCAGTTAAACCAGATCTAGATAAAGAGCTAATATTATCTTGATTCGCTAAAGCGCTCGCCGAAGGTTGTTCCTTGCCTTTGGAGCGCTGAACCCAAGTATCAATCCCCATGAGCTGGAGGTAATATTGTTGCTTGGGTGTATACATAAAAGTCCTCGTTAGGGTGATGTTAAACGGGCTTTATTCAATAGTGTTGAAGCAGTTGTTTCAGAAAAGGTGGTAAGGATGGTTTGGATGACTTTTTGAGGTTCAGATGAGCCGGTGATGGGGCGGCCTACGACTAAAAAATCACTGCCAAGCTTAATGGCTTGTTTGGGAGTTTGAACTCGTTTTTGATCGTGATGATCGTTTTCCAGCAAACGAATACCCGGGGTAACCGTAAGAAAATTTTTACTGCAGGACTCTTTGATAGTAGGAACTTCGAGTGCTGAACACACCACACCATCGAGCCCTGTTTGATAGGCAAGTTGAGCCAGATGATTAGCATGAGAAAGTGGTGTTCCAGAAATGCTAGTCTCATTTAAAGTAGCTGCATCCATACTCGTTAGTACGGTGACAGCAATCAATAATGGACGTGTTGTTTGATTTTTAACGAGGCTTTCTAATGCAGCTTCCATCATAGCGGCACCGCCTGAAGCATGAAGATTTAACATCCATACGCCAAGATCGGCGCATACTCGACATGCTCGGGCAACGGTGTTTGGAATGTCATAAAACTTTAAATCTAAGAATACCTTGAAACCCCTATTAACAAGCGTTGTGACAAACGTAGGGCCTAATAATGTGAACATCTCTAACCCAACTTTTAACGCGCATTCTTGTGGGTTTATCTGACTTAGAAATTGGTCAACTTTTTCTTGTGAAGAAAAATCCAGGGCAATGATCAGTCTGGGATGTGCATCCATTTAAGAAAGAACCGTTTCGTTTGAGATCGATTCCAGGCTATGTTTGACGGCTTGGCAAATGGTTTTTTGTTCTTCATATTCCAAATAAGGGTGCATAGGCAAGCTCAAAACTTCTTGGCTCATACGTTCTGCGATGGGGAAGTCACCCGTTTTATAACCTAAATAAGCCAGTGCTTCTTGTTGGTGCATAGCAATGGGGTAATGCACGGCAGTGGGGATACCCTTCGCGTGCATCATTGCTTGGAAAGCGTTTCGTTGTGGAACTCTGATGGTATACTGAGCAAAAATACTCGTGTTTTCCTGCAAAGTGGTTGGGGTTTCAACGATACCCGATAATAGTTGTTCATAACGTTGCGCAACCCTTTGGCGAAGCGCAATCTCATCTGGAAACAGTGTCATTTTTTCAAGAAGGATAGCTGCTTGCAGGGTGTCCATCCGTCCGTTAATACCAATGCAACGATGACTGTAACGCGCATTTTGACCGTGAATACGAATTTCTCTCATCTTCTCAGCCAGTGTATCGTCATTGGTAAAACATGCCCCTGAATCACCATAACCTCCAAGGGGTTTTGAAGGGAAGAAGCTCGTACAACCTATCGTTGATAATGCGCCAGAATACTGACCTTTATAGGTAGCACCAAAACTTTGAGCAGCATCTTCAATGACAGGTAGATGATGGCGAGCAGCTATAGCATTAATCGCATCCATATCGGGGCATTGGCCGTATAGACTGACGGGCATGATGGCTTTGGTTTTATCGGTAATAGCAGCTTCAATTTTTGTGGCATCAATATTGTAGGTGTGGGGATCTATATCCACAAAAACCGGTTTGGCATGACACAAAGCAATCACTTCTGCCGTTGCAAAAAAACTGAAGGGAGAGGTGATTACTTCATCCCCTGGTTTTAAATCTAAGGCCATTAGCGCCATTAATAAAGCATCTGTGCCACTGGAATTAACAATAGCATGCTTTACACCAAGAAAAGTCGCTAGTTCCTTTTCAAGCAAGGTAACTTCTGGGCCCATAATATATTGGCCATGTGCTAAAACTGTTTGCAGGCGATGCAGGATATTTTTTTCAATTAACTCATACTGTTTTTTGAGATCAATAAATTGCATGAGAATTAGTCCCCCTCCAAGCCGTGCACAGGTTTCATTTTACCCCACTGTTTACAACTTGGGCAGTGCCAATGTAAATGTTTACCGTTAAAGCCACACTGACCGCAACGATAGATGGGTTTATTATCTAAAACTTTCGTCGTAATGTCATAAAGCATTTGTAATTTTTCACGTACTTTACCATGAGTGGTTTCGATATGCCAGAAAATAAGACGGTTTAGTCCTCTAATGGAAGGATAGGTGTTTAATTTATCAGAAACAAAGTCGATGGCCGTTTCGATGCCGTGTTCTTGACGAAGGAATTCGGCGATTACAAAAATAGCAGATGCGCGTGGATATTGCTCGAGTGTGTTTCGTAAGTATTCAACACACTCATGGAGCCCAGCCAGATTTTGATAACATAAAACCATGGGCTCTATAATTTCACTGATGAATTCAGGATCTTGCTCAGGAACACGTTTTAAAGCTTGCAGAGCCTGTCGGTAACGTTTATTTTGAATTTCTAAATCGGCCTGCATGAGGCTCGCTCGCACACAAAGCTTATCCACAGCAAGCGCTTGTTTGATGGCTGCCTTAGCAATATCGTAGGACTGACTTTTAAGCGCCTGGCTCGCAATTTCACAATAATAATGTGCAGCTTGTAAATGAAAACTTTGATTCAAAGCACTTTCAAGCTTCTGAATAATGGTGAGCGCTTTTTCCCAAGCTTTTTCTTGCTGGTAGATTGCAAGCAATCCTTGCAAGCTTGCCGTCTCTCGAGAACCTCCCATTTCTACAACCTCGAGAAAAATACGTTCGGCGCGGTCAAAAACACCAGCACTCATGTAATCTTGCCCTAAGGCCATAAGGGCTTCTTTTCTTTCCCTTAAACTTAGCTGGGGTCTAGCAATCAAATTTTGGTGAAGACGTATAGCACGATCAACTTCTCCACGACGACGAAAAAGGCTACCTAAGGCTAAGTGGGTTTCTACGGTTTCGCTGTCAACTTCTAAGAGTTTGATAAAAACATCAACCGCTTTGTCAGGTTGTTCATTTAAGAGATAATTTAAGCCGACAACATATTCACGGGATAGATGTTGGTTGATGCTTTTTTCTTTTTGCTGGTCGCTGCGTTTTGCTACCCACCAACCTGAATAAGCAGCCGCAGGTAAGAGCAAAGGCCATAAATCAATCATTTGATTTAACCTGTAAATCAATGGCAGCAGCGGTTCGATAGTTTGACATAGCTGACATAGTTTGTCTTGTTGGTCTGATTAGTCTTTTAATGGAATCGATCGTAAATTTTTTATTTCTTTAGCTGTTAAGTTGAATTGATTCTTTAGTTTTATGTAAGCCATTTTTAAACGCCAATAGCGCAACAATACGAGAATCATGCCCAAAAACAAACCTACTCCAAACATGGCCGTCATTAAGACAGAAATTGGCATAGTCAATTTGATAAAATAAAGATTAACAAGAACGGGGTTGGCATTCAAGGCAGCAAAGCTAATGCCCACTAAAATCAGTATGACGTAGAAAATTACTATTAATAAACGCATGAAGTTTTCCTATTATTCAAAAGAGGGAAGGGTGTTTAGCACATTATGCAGAAACAGTGCGTATCAGCAACTTTCCCCGCTTTCACATCCAATGTTCAGTTTTGCGCGAGTGTGCCCCCTCCGCCTAAGCGAAAGGGGGGGAGGATTGGTTAGAAAAGGTGATTAATCGTCTTTGTTTGCCATTTTTTCTTTTAAAAGATCCCCGAGTGTTTTTGCACTGATGTCACCACTGCGAGAATATTTCTTAATAGCATCCGCTTCTTCTTGAGCATCTTTTGCTTTAACAGAAAGAATGACAACGCGGTTTTTCTTATCGATCATAATAATTTTAGCTTCGATGCTGTCACCGACTTTAAAATTACGTTTATCACCGTCGGTTTCTTCCGCGAGCTCATTCGAACGGATCATCCCGATAACTTCAGGTGCTAATTCAACCGCCAAGCCGCCTTTTTCATCAATCTCAGTAACCGTTCCTTGGACCACAGAACCTTTAGGGTATTCTTCGGTGTAATCCGTAAACTTATCACCTTCAAGCTGTTTTAAGCTTAATGAAATACGTTCTCTTTCTGGATCAATCGTTAGAATAACTGCTTCAAGCTCTTGGCCTTTCTTGAATTGTTTGACAGCTTCTTCACCAGCTACTGTCCAAGAAATATCAGATAAATGAACAAGCCCATCGATTTCGCCTTCCAATCCAATAAAGATTCCGAAATCAGTGATGGATCGAATCTTACCGGAAACTTTTTCGCCTTTATTATGAGTGGCTGCAAATTGTTCCCATGGATTGCCAACGCATTGCTTCATACCTAGAGAGATACGACGACGATCTTCATCGATTTCAAGAACCATAACATCGACCATTTCACCTAAAGCAACGACTTTATTGGGATGAATGTTCTTGTTGGTCCAATCCATTTCTGACATATGAACAAGGCCTTCAACACCTTCTTCTACTTCCACAAAGCATCCGTAATCAGTAATATTCGTTACTTTGCCTTTAAGTTTTTTACCGATAGGATAACGATCCACCAAGTCAACCCAAGGATCATTGCCTAATTGTTTCATACCTAAAGAAACACGGTTGCGCTCACTGTCAAAGCTTAATACTTTAACGCGAACATCTTGGCCGACATTAAGTACTTCACTTGGGTGTTTAACACGTTTCCAAGAAATATCAGTGATGTGTAGAAGCCCATCGATACCACCAAGGTCAATAAAGGCACCGTAGTCAGTGAGGTTTTTAACAACACCATTTAAGATTTGGCCTTCATGGAGTGAATCAAGAAGCGCTTGTCGATCGGCGCTGCTTTCTTCTTCAACCACTGCACGACGTGAAACTACAATATTATTGCGTTTCAGATCCATTTTAATGACTTTAAACTCTAATTCTTTACCTTCGAGGTAGGAAGGATCACGAACGGGTCGAACATCTACTAAAGAGCCAGGTAAAAAGGCGCGAATGGAACCAATTTCGACGGTAAAACCACCTTTTACTTTACCGGAGATTAAACCTGTAATAGTAGTATTGTTTTCGTAACACTTAGATAGTTTGCGCCAAGCTTCTTGACGTTTTGCTTTTTCACGAGAAAGCAGTGTTTCTCCGTACCCGTCTTCAACGGCATCAAGGGCAACTTCAACAACATCGCCAACAGCAACTTCTAAGCTACCGTTTTTATCTTGAAATTCTTCGATGGGGACAATCCCTTCGGATTTTAAACCAGCGTTTAATGTGACGTAGTCGTCATCAATCTGAGTAACGGTTGCTGGGATGATTGCGCCTGGATAAAATTGAACGCCGACAATGCTTTGTTCAAACAACTCTTGAAAACTTTCGGACATGGTTATGAGCTCTTAAGTAATAAAATAGAAGCGCAAGATCCTCTCTCATGCTCCCCCCCAAAACATTAAATGTTGGAACTATTTAAAACATCCGTGATTTAATTTCGTGCGCTTAATTGAAAACTAACACCTTATTAACTAATTTTAATACGTTTTTAAAGGTTTGGGTAATCGTTAAGCCTGTGGTGTTGACAAACATTGCATCGGAAGCCGGCTTAAGAGGCGCATGCGGTCGAGACGTGTCTCTGGCATCGCGACTTGCCAATTCATCAATCACTTCGGCGAGGCTAGCATTAAATCCTTTCTCTTTCAACTGTAGATAGCGCCGCTGCGCTCTTTCTTCAGCAGAAGCTTCTAAATAAATCTTTAAAAGAGCATCAGGAAACACAACCGTGCCCATATCACGACCGTCTGTAACAAGACCCGGTAAACTTGCAAAGGCTCTTTGGCGAAATAGTAGCGCTTGCCTTATTTCCGGGATAACGGCAATACAAGAGGCATTTTGCCCGCATTCTTCACTACGAATTGCATCAATGACATTTTCATTATCTAGCAAAACAACGTCTTGCTGATCAGGGCTTGTTTCAAACTTTAAATTTAAGTCATTTGCTAAAGCAACCAAAGCAGAGATATTAGTAAAAGGAATATGTTTTTGGCTTGCCGCTAAAGCGAGTGCTCGATATATATAACCGCTGTCTAACCGATGCCATTGCAGATGTTCAGCTAACATGCGGCAAATTGTGCCTTTTCCAGTACCACTAGGGCCATCAATCGTAATAATGGGTACAGATTTCTGGGGGAGGGTCATATCATTAAAGGCCTGGTTATTTACCGTTGATAGAAAACGATTTTTTGCGAGTATAGGAAATTTTTTTGACCAAAACAAGCAAGGAAATACTGATCGATTTACAAAAAAATTTTTTAAAGTGTATCATTTTCCCTGATATTTAAGCAAATTTGATCAGCAATGGATAAGAAATTTGGGAAAGAGGTTGCAATGCTTTCGGCGTGGTTAATGCTCACAGGCTGCTTAGAAAGCGCACCTGCAATCGCCAATGACATCGCGACACGATGATCTCCAAAGCTATCCAGAACTTTTTCCCCTTCAAGGCGGTTTTGAGCGCCTATGCCTTGAATGAAGAGACCATCTTCTAAAACAGAAACATCGATACCAAGCTGTTTTAAGGCCTGAGCCATCGACTCGATACGATCGCTTTCCTTGAAACGTAGTTCTTGTGCTCCTCTTATTTCAGTAGCACCTTCGGCGCAAGCCGCCGCGATGCAAAGAATAGGCAGTTCGTCAATTGTCATAGGTATGATTCTTGGGGAAATTGTAATACCGTGTAACGCTGCCGATTTAACGTTAAGGTCAGCCACTTTTTCATGGCCAAAATGGCGTTCGTTCATTATTTGAATATTTGCTCCCATCTGAGTTAAAAGCTGAAGAAGACCTATTCGTGTCTCGTTTATCCCAATATTTCTCAATATCAATGTCGACTGAGGAATAAGTGTTGCAGCAACGATAAAAAAAGCGGCAGATGAAAAGTCACCTGGCACCTTAATAGATGTGCCCTTCCCCTCGTCAGTTTGTTTTACAATGTCAAGTGACAGGCCCTGATCTAGGTATTGTTGTTTTAGATTGAATCCGAAAAGAGGGAACATTTTTTCGGTATGATTTCGTGTAAGATTTGGTTCAGTGAGCGTTGTGATGCCCTGAGCGTAAATTCCAGCCAACATTAAGCAAGACTTCACCTGAGCGCTTGCTACCGGCATTTGGTAATCAATGCCTCTTAAAATCTGACCACCACCGATAATAAGCGGTGCTTTATGTTGAGGTGAGGCATTAATGAGAGCACCCATTTTTTGAAGGGGTGCCTGAATCCGCGCCATAGGGCGTTTTTGTAAACTTTCGTCACCGGTGAGAATGCTATCAAAAGGTTGTGCCGCTAGAATACCTGCTAGGAGACGCATGGTAGTCCCTGAATTACCGCAGTCGATAGGTCTTGAAGGCGGTCGAAGGCCATATTTGCCAACGCCTTGGATGAGCAGGGCACCCGATGAAGATTGTTCCGAAACAACCCCCATCGCACGAAAAGCAGCAAGGGTTGCTGCGCAATCTTCTCCCATTGAACACCCTTCTATTAAGGTTTGCCCCTTAGAAATGGCTCCCAAAATGATGGCTCGATGAGAGATTGACTTATCACCAGGAAGGGTGATTTCTCCTTCAAGTCTATATACGGGATGGCTAATGAGGTGCATGTTTTTTTGCGAAGTTTTCCATAAAACGGGTAAGCGATTTGACGCCCTCCAAGGGCATGGAATTATACAGGCTCGCACGTAACCCGCCTACCAATCGATGCCCCTTTAAAGCAAGTAGACCGCTTTTTTCTGCGTCTGCTAAAAATTGTGTTTGCAGGGAAGGGTCAGTAATGTGAAAACAGATGTTTACCAACGAACGTGAATTTTTAGGCACGTTACAATGATAAAAGGTTGAATTCTCGATAAGCTCGTAGAGTAACCAGGATTTTTCGAGATTTTTTTCATAGATGGCTTGCATACCACCCTGATTTAAAAGCCATTTGAACATTTTACCCGCTAAATAACAATTGAACGTCGGGGGAGTAGCATAGGTTTTTTCAACAAGATGAACGCGATAATCCAGCATACTGGGCAGCACTCGGGGAGCACAGGCCTCTAACCATTGCTTATTCAAAATGACAATTGTTAATCCTGCATTCGCAACGTTTTTTTGTGCGCCTGCAAAAATTAGATCATAGTCTTTGACTTGAATTGGCTCCGTTAACAAGCTTGATGTCATATCAGCAACGAGTGGTATACCTTGGACTTTGGGAACAGTGGGATACCTAATGCCCTGGATAGTTTCATTGGGCGTATAGTAAAGATATCCTGTTTTTTCTTTAACGGCAGATATGTCCCAGGTAGGTAATTGCTGAAAACCTTGTTCCTCATTGGTAGCTAGACAATAAGCGGATTTGAGTTTTAATGCTTCCTGATAAGCAAGCGAAGACCAAGTGCCTGTCACTAGATACCCTCCTGCTTGATCATGATTCAAAAAATTCATCGGAATCATCGAAAACTGTGTTCTTGCAGCACCTCCTAAAAAACGAATGATATAGTTTTCTGGAATGTCTAAAAGAAGCCGTAAGTCCGCTTCGGTCTCTTCAAGGAGCTTTTGGAAAGCAGGTGTGCGATGGCCTACTTCAATGACAGACATACCTAAGCCATTCCAATCGAGTAACTCATTTTGAGCCTCTTGAAGAATCGAAGTAGGTAACATCGCAGGACCTGCACCGAAATTATACTTTCGCATTATGTTGTAAACTCAAAGCCTCAGTTTTCGTTAGCGTATCATTAAAACTTAATGAGAGCAGGATAAATTGGCTACTAGAGGCATCAAAAAGAGCCAGCTGCTGTGATTACAGCGCGTGCAATATTCTGAGGTGCATAGTAATAGGGTATAACCTGGCGTTCTATAATTCGAGGAGAGGATGCACCGCGCTTGGTCGCCGCTGTCAATGCTTCTTCTTCTAATTGTTCTAATATAGCCTCTTTGTTATTTAGGGAGATAATTTTTTGAATGCTGACGCCAACTTCAGACAGAGCAGCACCGAAAGCGTTTGCACTTTCAGCGTGCTGTGGGATAAAGATATGTTCATCTAAAAGGGACTTAGGTAGCAATGAAGCACCTCCCCCTACAATAATGAGGGGTAAATTTTTTCGAAAACCGGCCATTTTCTGGTAGAGGTTTAAGATTTGCTCGTATGCTTGCCTTAATACTTTTCCCCCAGTATCTTTGTCGATACATTTCAATGCATTTGGTATGTGAAGAGTTCCGTCTGCAATCGCAGCATCGGTTAAGGTTAATTGCTGCCCGCCAAAAGACTTCGATTTTTGTAATAAAGTGTTTCCTAAGCTTAATGGCCCGATGTTAATTTTCGAATCATTCATTGAAAGGTAGCTGCCCCCTCCTAATCCAATGGAAATGAAATCTGGCATCGCGAAGCCGATTTCAACGCCTGCTATTTTGGTTGTTTTATAGGATTGACGGGTAAATCCATTAAGTACGACACCGACGTCTGTAGACGTTCCTCCAATATCCGCGACGACTACATCAGATAACCCTGATAGTCGAGCACCTCCTATAAATGAATTTTTGGGACCGGCAGCAAGTGTGAGCACTGGAAAATTCATAGCTTCCTCTAGGCTCATCAAGGTGCCATCATTTTTTGTAATCAATAAAGGGCAACTTAAATCAATGGCGTGTAATGCACTTTTTAAATCTCTAAAACCTTTTTGCAAATGATTCTTTAACGCTGTATTTAGAATTGCAGCATTTTCTCTTTCGATAAATCCCATACCGCCAATTTCATGAGATAAAGTGATTGGTAGGTGAGATCCTAGTAAGTCCTGGATCCATTGTCTAACTTGGAGCTCTTGCTGAGGATAAAGCGGAGAAAACGCACCTGTCACGCAAAATCCTTCTGCTCCAGCGGCCATTAGTTCATTAATCGCATTGCGAGTTATTTCCTTACTCAAAGGAGTAATTTCACTTCCATCACAATTAAATCCGCCAGGAAGGGTTTTGCTTGCTGCGAAAAGAGCATTTTTTAAAGTGACAGGCCAATTGAAGCATGCTGGTATGGTATTAGGTAAGTGGCCTGCAAGTCGAAGCACACCTACTTTACTTAAGTCTTTTGCTTGTAAGAGCGCGTTTATGGCATGTGTTGTACCAGCAAATACACTGCTAATAAGTTCTTTATTTTCAGATAGTACTGCACTTATGGATTTCGTAAAGCCGCTACAAATATCTACTGTGGTCTTTGTTTTAGCCGTATGAAGAATTTTATTGTCACTGCTTACCAGCACTGCGTCGGTATTGGTGCCTCCGATATCAATTCCAATTCTATACATGAGCATCTTCTCTGTTAAAGGTTTGAAAAGCAGAGGGACCAACGATCTCAAGGCCCGGTTTTGAATACCAGATAGCAGGGCTTTTAAGGATCAGGATATCAACGCGTAATCCATAGCTTAATGATTCAGAAGTAATTGGGGTACCTGTTTCTGCATCGAGTAAAGCTATAATATCCGGAGTGGCTGCTATATTATTTTTATCGTACTCTACAAAAAGATATTCGTTTTGAAATTTTATTAGCCAGGGCAAAGGTTTTGATCCCTGAATTGTGACTGTCCCCTGCAAAAAACCAGATTCAATGTATTGATCAATGTCGACGATTGTGCCACTGCCAAGCCAGGTACTGCCCTCGGCATGTTTCATTATTTCATCGATTGGACGGGTATGTTCAGCTCTTGCTTTCTGAATGGCCTTTCCAAGTGCACAAGCAGTTGAAATACTTCCATTTATCATAACTTTTTTGGCCTCTTTGCCCGTTAAAACGTGCAAAACAATCGCCGCACTAGAGCCGAAAGATACTGTCATTTGACGAGCATATTTCTCAACTGTTTTGAGATCAGAGCATCGAAGTGTTACGGTGTTTCCAAAAGAATCTGACATATAACAAGCATTGGGTTTAACACCATGTACTGAAGTTGTAATCATTTGTAACTCTGGAAAAGCACGTCCAATTAAATCGGCATCGACAATTGGTAGACCTAGTTTTCCAGCAATATAAAAAGGTGTGAATGCATTTGATCCACCTATTTCTGTAACTGATAACGCAGAAGGCATTCTACCTAAGTCTTTTTCAATTAATCTTATAATAGTTTCTAGCTCTAATTGGCTACGTAGCTTTTCAAGGCCTACTAAAGGAGCACCCATGAAGCCTATGGGGACGACTAAATCATTGTCATCAAGTTCGTTTAGGGATAAGAGATTAACAGGAGAGTTGGTTAACAAATGATTAGCAGTTAATACAGAATATTTTGGATTTCCACCGCCTCCTGAACCTAAGAGAGAAGCCCCTAAGGCCATGCTATCGAGTTGATTTTTTGAAAAGGCTAACATAAACAGATGCACTCCTAAACAACAAAGTAGATATCGAAGCAGTCATTGCTGCATCTAAAAAGGCAAATCCAGAAATGGGAGGGATGTACTTATTCCATGTAAGGATACCAAATAACGATCCTAATAAAAGCGATAAACAATTTGCAGATTGTACAATCGTAGAATAAGGCGAGAGTTTAAATTTATCAAAGAAAAAACTCGTTAGTATCACAGCCCCCATGCTACCTATAAGAATATTGATACCGTCTAACCAAAATGTAAATCGAGTAATGATATCAAAACAAGACAGGGTGGAACCCATTATTCCAAGAAATACAAGCGTTTTTTTACGGCTAAAATTTCGTGTAAATGGACGGAGTGCAATATCACAAGAATAGATATTGCCATTATTAATCATACAATTAGAAATTGTCAGAAAAAATACCATCAAGACTACACCTATCGTACCTCCTGCCTGAGCGATAACATTTACAACCGGACGACCTGCTATAAAAAAAGCGAATACTGCTCCAACCATGGTTATTGCAGGAATAAATAGCATAAAAGTCAGAGAGGTTGAAATTAACGCATCTTTTTTCGTTCGAGCGAAACGATAATAGGTTGGAAGATCGATAATGATGGCAAGGTTAGAAGCAAGGACAAGCGGAATGCCCGCGCATGTGATTTTTTCTCCATAAAATAGTTCAGAAGTACCTAAATTAGGAAGGATAAAAAAAGAGTAGGCGATAATAGAAATGATAATCGGAAAGTTTAATAGCGCAAACGTGCCGATAGAATGAATGTCTTTTATTACAATTAAGGTAGCTGTTATGCCTAAAATTAAGTTAACTAAAATGGATAACTCGGAGTGAGGAACATGGAGCACGCCAAGCAACTTTGAGATGGAAACACTGATAAAACTCAAGTTAATTGTAAACCATCCAAACAATGAAATGCCCATAGCAATACCGCAAATGAGCATCCCCTTCTTCCCTAAAAATATTTCAGCGCATTCGATTGTAGAGAGAGGTTTTTTTAAAGCGAGCGACATTGAAATGATAGCGAGGCAAAATAGAATGAGACTACCGCACATAATACTGACGATCGCGCTTACTAACCCATATGTTAGAAATAAAATATAGCCCACCAGGATAGGCGGTAGGCCAACGGCTAGTCCAAATTGCACTGCAGCAAGGCGACGCCAATTTTGAGTCATAGGGTGCTCAGTCACATCATTTTAGGGCTGGACGAAGTGGTTTCATTAAGGGGTTCTTCTGCATGGAAACAATGTGATTGTTTTTCAACTGAGTGATACCAAGTATTTTGTTTTGAATCAACGGTACTAAAGGTTGAGACGTATACATGCTTCGTATTTATCGGGATGTTCTGATAGAAATGGTTTGAATTGAAAAAATAGCTATTTATTCCAATATGATTTTTTATACCCTCTTTTTTATAAGTTTGGAGGAGTTTTGAGATCTCATCACAATGATCAAGCGCTGTAATAGGTGTGCGTTGTCCCTCTTTCTTGAGAAAAGTTTGGGAAGTAAATTGAGGGTGTGTCGCTGCAATGGTCAAAATTAAATCTTTAAGTTCTAAAGATTTAAAGTTCTCAACAAACTGACTAAAACATGAGTTTAATAAACACCCTGTTTTAGGAAAAGTAAGGGTTTCATTACTAGACAAATTTAATCCTGAATACATATTGATTGCTATGCACGGTGTTTTTTTATCTTCTTCTGATGGTTCCGTTTGAATAAATTGATTATTACTAGGTTTATAAAAAAGTGTTTTTGAACCGTTCACTTTATACTGATCTTTGTTGTCTAAAGTAAACTGAGTCAATGCTATGACAACAGGGATTTTTTTCTCAAGCGCTAGTTCTATGGTGGCGAGGTAACCTGTAAAGAATTCAACAAATCGAATAGGTATTTCAGAATAGGTTGTGAATGTTTGATCTTTGAGTCGTCGTAAAATTGCATCTTTATAAGGAATATTACTAGATTCTACACTTTTGCATAGATCTTCTGTAAGGAAAGCAGTTAATTCTTTTTTAGCTGTACCTAAAGCTGCAATATTTTTTTTGTTAGAAACAAGATCCCAGCCCGGAGGTTTATACTTTAAATTAGTAAATTGATCCATTGACATTCCATAAGCATCTTTTTTTTCCACTTTGGATAGCGTTAATAAATAATACATACCTAGGATGTCATATTCTTTATCAGAAATTTCGTTTTTAGTCCGAAGCTTTTCGAGGATAGAAATCAACCAAAGTGTTCTTAGTTGACAAGACCAGTCACTAACCAAAGGATCAAGTTCATCAAAAGCTCCAGCTTCAAGGCGCTTAATAGCAACCTTGCCTAAATCACGGATGGCTTCACTAAATTCGAATGCTTCCGGTTTGGTATTTTTCTTTCTAAGAATATTGGAGGATTTAGAGGAGGAAAAAAAATTTGGTTCCTTTGATTGTTTCATGGGGAGGCCAGGGTGATCCAAAAAACAAATTTTATCGATTGCATGAATAAACTGTCAATTAAAAAATCATACCAGCGCTCGTTTAACTTGTTTGAGTGCAATAAAGCACTAAACGGTATTCTCATTGTAGAGAGTGTAATACGGGTAATGGAAAAACTTTATGATGGTAGGCATGTGCAATAAAGAGGGTTATTACTAAATTTCAGTCACAACAAAAATCGGAGGAAATTTTCCTTAGTGCATTTGCAAATTATGCGCTAGGTTTTTTTTCGCAGTGGTTTCATTTTTTTTTAAGGATGTGTCTTTGTTAAAAAAAGAATAGGTTCGAATAGGATTATTTTTTTCTGTAAGTAACTGAATAATGTCCGAGTGTTGATGGAAGGTTGCTATTTCAAGCGGTAGAACCCCCAGTGTATCTGCATAATATTTATTTGCCCCATTATGTAACAATAGCGAAAGGAGGGCTACATCCCCTTTTTTTGCTGCATGCCACAGAGGGGTTTTCCCCCATTTGTTTTGTTGATTAATATCAGCACCGGCCTCTATAAGACGTTTAACGTTTTCAAGCTGCCCTTGTTGAGTAGCAAGGTTAAGTGCAGTATTTCCATCGTCGTCCAATCGATTAATATCAACAGGATAACCAAGAAGAGTTTGGATAGCTTGCGTGCGGTTTTTAATAATTGCTGCAGAGAGCGGTGTTAGCCCATCTTCATTGGTTGTATCGAAAGGATTTGGATTTAAGAGTTCGTTGAGAGCTGTTTGAAATCCCTGTTTTAATAGCGCTCGGACAATCAACACAATATGGGCCCTTGAACGATCTGCAACGATTGTATTCAGCAGTAATTTAAGGGTTTCTACGTGCCCTTCATGGGCTGCTATCCAAAGAGGAGAGGCCCCGTTACAGTCAGTTTGATATAAATTTGCACCTTTATCAATAAGTAGCTTGAGAATATCATTATAACCTTTACGGACCGCTATACTTAGTGCAGTGACCCGCCCTTGTGCAGCGTGGTGAGTGGCAGCGCCCGCATTCAAAAGCACCTCCAAAAATTTAACCTTTCCTGTTGCTGCTGCAATCCATAACGGCGTTCTTCCTTTTTTAACGTCCCCTATATTACAATCGGCATTATGCTTTAACAGGGTTTTTACTGCCTCGAGATTTCTTTTTTTTGTCGCTATCCATAATGGCGATTTGCGTTTGTTGTCCGTTTGATTGATGAATGCACCAGCATTAAGTAAACCCATTAACAGGGCTACTTCACCATTATAAGCAGCAGCCCATAACGGCGCCCTACCTTTGTGATCGGTTTGGGATATATTGGCGCCATGCGTTAACAGGAAAGACACGGTTGGTAGTTGATTTCTATAAGTTGCCGCCAATAATGGGGTTACTCCGAATATGTCCGCTTGATTGACATTTGCCCCCGAATGCCAAAGCGCTTTCAGTATGTCTACATGCCCACAGTGAGCTGCTATCCAGCAGGCAGTTTTTCGAGAGCCGTCTCTCTGGTTGATAGTTGCTCCTGCGCTTAGTAATGCACGGACTGTCCTAATATGTCCATTTTGGACTGCAATCATGAGAGGGGTTGTGCCTGAAAAATTTCCTTGATCAATCGCAGTTGAACCCGCGTTAATAAGAAAGACAATGCTTTCAACGTCATCGTTGCAAGCGGCGATCCAAAGCGCCGTGTTTCCTTGGATATCCTGTTGTTCGATATCGCAACCAACCGCACAAAGAAGTTTGATGATTGCCGTTTGTTTTTGTCTTACAGCATTCGCAATTGCTAAACTTGATTCGACCCAGCTTTTGAAGGTATCAAACCCGTGACTTAAAATAACCCGTAAAACTTCCAGATTTCCGTCTTGAATCGCTTGATTAGCTAATCCCCAGCCACAATGGTCCAATATTCTAGACGCGGATTGATCATTACAGACGAGGATTTGAAGTGGTTGATAAGCATTATTTTTACAAGCTTCTAAAACACAATTTTTAATGAGTTCATGCTGATGATTCTTCAGATAATATAATAAATCCTCTAACGCTTTTTTAGGTAAGGAGGTAGGGTTACCAAGCGCGTATTCAGCAAAACGACACAAATGTGCTGGATTCTGATAATGTTTGTTTTTGACGACTTGTTCAAAAAACATATTGATCATCGATGGGTGCGCAATGATCCATGTAAAATATTGATCAGCAAGAAGTGGATTGTCTAAATAGCTATTTTTATATAAACGGATAAAGTGAAAATCCTCTAGTACTCCAAATAAAATATTCTTAGAAATAAAAATTTCTTTTGATTGTCTATTTAGTAAGTGTACGGTGATTTTTTCCTGCAGTGCCTTCATCTCTTCCATAGTTAATGCGGTATAAAAGAGTTTATTATTTTCATTTTTTTCGGCTAAAAAGATTTGACCATTGAAAATACAGCGTATATTTCCAAGGCTAAGAGACACGCTTTTTTCGTCGATTACTTTTTCTCGACACAATTTTGATACCAGCATCCCATTTAAAACGGTAGTAAAGGTCGTCTTAGGCTGCATAACTATTGTGAAAGCATTTTCTAGTTCGTTGTAACTTTCTTCGTAGTCATATAAGGATTGATAAAAACTATTTGCTAGTATTTCGTTGTTTGGTTCTACGAAATGAGCATACTCAAGTATGCTCCCAAAAAGCATTTGATTACTTGCATCAAATGCTTCGTTAGGAAGTGCGGGTAGAAGGGTGTGTAACACATCTAGAAAATTACTCAGCGTGAAATTCTTTTCAACATAGTTAGTGATTCTTTCTAAATGAATAACACGTGGATAAATAACTGCTAATGCATCCGTTTGCGAGTGACAGCCATAATTGTCGGCAAGATAATTAAAATAAGCATTAATAACATGTACTTCACTGCTCGAACCAAGGTATAAATTATTTTCTTGAACGTAGGATTGTACAAGTGTCCGGAGTAAATTTTCTTTTGCTGTATGTAACGCCACATCGAAATTGGTCATACTAAAATGACGTAAAGCCATATCTAAATTAGATGCTGCGCCAACGCCGCATTGGTCGACTGTATAACGATCAAGAATAGAGGGTTGTTTTAAATCAATGTGACAAATAAACCAAAAATGCTCTTCTAAGGTTTTCTTTGCCCAATGGAGATAGGCTTCTTGATCAATTTGAGAGTTTTCGTTTGTTAATTGCTCTACTTTTTTTTGGAATAATATGAAAATGGGATATCGTCCTTGGGTTTTGTTTTCGATAAAATTAAGTAACGTAAGTAATTGTTCTTTGCTGGATTGAAAGTTAAAAGAGCCATCTTTTTGATAAAATTCACTGGCTTGTCCATTATAAATGAGTTGCAACTGTATTTGATTCCAGTGAGTAATTCCATGCGTGGGATAAGCTGGGCGTTTTGTTAAAAAAGTTTTTAAAAACATGGACATGTTTTCATAATTAGATAATCTATATCTTAAGATAGACAATTATAAAACGTCAATTTTGACCGTTTTTATCTTTTTTTCTTAAGCATAATTAGCAGCAGAACAAAGAAAAGTAAGCTTCCACCGGTGGTGTAAATATAGAGACCACGATGAGTTGCTTGAATATCTTCTGGTGGAATAAGGCCGGCAAGTAAGCCGATAAAGCTGATGAAAACAGCAAGAAGAGGTAATGCCTTATCGAGAACAGAAAGGGTCAGATTTTTAGTTGCTGCATGGAAAAGTAATTTGAAAGCAGCAGCAAAAAGAAGAACGTAATAGATAAGAGCAAATTGAGCCGTTAAAGCTGAGAAGAGCCAATAGGCGCTGTTAATGTTTGGAAGTAAAAGAAATCCGTTCAGAATGAGACTGTAAATTACCCCCTGAAGTAATAAAAGACGAATAGGGACACCGTTTTTATTGAGTTTTGCAAAAAATTGTTTGGGAAAAGAAGCGGCTAACGCAGTATGCAAGCCTAGGACAAGACCAATGATCCATGAAGATGCCATGCCCAACGAGCCGATGACAATGCAAATGCCAACGATGAAGGCGCCGGTAGGGAAAGTAGATCCAAAGAATTGTCTGAATACATCGATGATGCCACCTAACAAAGAAATTTTTTCGGGCGGAATTACAATACAAAGGCAAAGAGAGCTGACAATGAGTAATAAAAGTATCGAAAAGCTACTGATTAACAATGCTTTCGGATAAGCCTTTTCTGGCTGGCGGACGTAAGGCGCATACATCGCAATGACTTCCAGCCCAAGTAAGCTAAATAAGAAATTAGAAAAGTAGGCAATGTTGTGCATCACATGAGTATCTGGAAGAAGCTTTGACCAATGCATATCAATGGCAGGGGTCAGTCCCACAGATAGCCAGTAAAAGACCATAAAAACCATAAGAAACATTGGAATCAATGTACCGACGATCGCACTAACTGTGCTTAACCAGTGACTCATGCGCACGCCAAAAAAATGCATAAAGGTAATTAACCAAAAGAGCAATGCACAGGTCAGTAGAATCAAAGTTTTATTATATTCTAATTCCGGGGCAATGAGAGAAAGTAAGATATTTGAAATGAAAGCGAAAATGGTAGGATACCAAATGATATTGTAGATCCATACCAAGGAAAGGGATATATAACGCCAGCGGCTACCAAAAGCTGCTTCAATCCACAAAAAGGCCCCCCCTCCCTGGGTAAATTGTACGGCCAGTCGTGAGGTGATCCAGGCTAAAGGCAAGAAAAAAAATAAAGCTGCAATCACGTAAAAGCTAATTAAAGAAAAACCATATTGCGCAACAATGGGAAGATTACGTAGGCTATCTACGGAAATGATCGCTATCATTATCAAATGAAAGCTTGTAAATCGTTTATTTGTTACGCTAATAGAATCCATAATAATAACTTTTTAACGATCCTTTAACCGGAGATCGAATCATTTTATACAAGATGATCTCATTATAATATAAAAGTGTCTGCAGCGTTTTCCTCTGAAAGCTCCATCTTCGGAAAAGTAGTAGTGCCACCAAAAGTGCATTCCCGACTATTCTTTCCTATTTGAAACACTAAGGGCTTAGCTTTGTTGATATCTTCCGCGAAATAACGATCCTCATCCCAAAATAAAATCTGTGCTCTGACAAGCGCATGAATTTCATTAAGTTTCACTGAAGTTTTTAAAGGATGACGTAAGTCGATGCCCTGGCATGCAGCCAATAATTCGATTGAAAAAATATGGCTGACATTATCGATAATATCTTTTAAACGATAGGCTGCGAAAGTCGCCATACTCACGTGATCTTCTTGATTTGCGGAGGTCGGCAAGCTATCGATACTGGCAGGATGCGCAAATGTTTTGTTAGCACTCGCTAATGCAGCTGCGGTTACATGGGCAATCATGAACCCAGAATTTAAACCCGGATTTGGCGTTAAGAAAGCCGATAGCCCGCCGTTAAAATGTGGATCAACCAGTAAAGCAATCCGTCTTTCTGAAAGAGCACCGAGTTCTGATAAAGCAATGGCCAACAGATCGGCTGCTTGCGCAACATATTCAGCATGGAAATTTCCACCCGAATAAATTTTTCCTTCCTCTGCGAAAATCAAAGGATTATCGGTTACGGCGTTCGCTTCTCTAACTAAAATATTCTGCACATGTTTAAAATTATCAAGGCTTGCCCCAACAACTTGCGGAATGCAGCGTAAACAGTAAGGGTCTTGAACGCGCGTACAATTTAGATGCGAGTGACGTATTTCACTATCTGCAAGGTATTCCTGCAATTGTCGCGCGATTTCTATTTGCCCACTTTGATTTCTAATGATATGGATAGCAGGAGTAAATGCAGTATCGCTGCCCGCAGCCGCATCTACGGTTAAAGCACTGATTGCAATCGTTGCGGCGAGCAAATCTTGCGCTTGTAATAGGTGATAAAGTGCAATAGCGGTGGAGACCTGAGTCCCATTAATCAAAGCCAGTCCTTCTTTAGGTCCAAGTTCTAAAGCTGGTTGAGAGATAAGTGCTAATGCTTCTTTACCAGAGATAATTTTTCCTTGTACTCGGACAGTCCCTTCTCCGATAAGTGGTAAACATAAGTGAGATAATGGTGCTAAGTCCCCTGAAGCACCCACAGAACCTTTGCTGGGGATGCAAGGATAAATACCTTTATTAAAAAAGGTGATTAATGTTTCAATAATGATAGGACGGACACCTGAAAATCCTTGCGCTAATGCATTAATTTTTAATAATAAGATGAGACGAACAATTTCATCACTGAGTAATTCTCCGACCCCGGCCGCATGAGATAAGAGGATCCTTTTTTGCAAGCTTGCCAAATCTTTAGTGGATATAGGGGTATTCGCTAATAGCCCGAAGCCTGTGTTGATTCCATAGATTACTTCATTATTTTCAATAGCGGTTTGAATGAAGTCAGAGGAGCGTTTTATTGCTGACCAGCAACTTTTATCTAATTGTATTTTAAGAGGTTGTTCCACAGACTTTTGAATAATGTCGAGGGTTAAAGTTCCCGGTAAAAAATGTAATGCAGACATTGTCAGTGGCCTTTAAAAATAAAAAAGTTGCGAAAAATTTTAAGCAGGTTGCAAATATATGTAAAGGTAAATTAAATGACACCCTGCAATTTATTCGTCGAAGGTAGCAAGAAACGTTGCGCAATATCCTTCGCAGCTAACTGCAGAGGATCAATAAACGGGGCAGAGGAATGCTGCAAAGCTACGCTAAATTCCGTACAGCCCAATACCACAGGGTTGCGCCATGCTAACTGTTCTAACTAGTCCAAGGATGGATTTTTCCCTTTCAAAATTTCATCAATAGCGTTTTCAGAGCGCTGATGTTCAATATATGTGCAAATTTTATCTATATTTTTTCCATGAAGATTAAATAACCGGGATATTTTGCTTGCAACGATTTGAATCTCTCTCGTTTCTTGCTGCAGAGCTTGATTGAGTAGGTTAAGAAGACTAACGACACCGAATTCTTTGATATTTTCAACGCTTAGATAAGCATGTAACGTTTGGCAGGCAATGTAAATATAATCCGACTGTTTGCGTAAAAAAGATAATCCTTTAAGTAATTCTTTTGTAATAACAGGGCAAGAAAAATTACCATCAAGCATGTCAGAAAAGGGAAGATTTACAAGCGTTATGAAAGGGAAATCCCCATCTCGCCATGCTCCTTTTTCTTGAAGTAGAGCTATCACTCGCTGATAGAGTAGAGCGCCTGCCATGGGGCCGGCGCCAGATAATATGCCAAATCTTGGATAAGTTTTAATCATAATTAACATCTGATTTTACATACAATGGGGTTGCATTATCTTCTGCAGGAGCATAGCAAGTTTTTTCTATCAATATGATTAAAAAATAAAAATTCTGCATTATTCAATACGATAATAATACACACTCTATTAAATATTCAAGCAATTAATAAGCTGTAAGAGATATTCGTTGAGAATATCTCTATGTTGGTGAATAAAAGTCTGTGATTAATTAAATTCTAATACTATCAATCACTTGGTGTTATTAAGCGTTTTTTTGATTGAAGCTCGCATAACTGGTCATTAAGTTTCGATAGTCGGGGATGTGGTTCGAAAATAGAGTACCGAGCCCTTCTACATCATTACGCCAATCTCGGTGTAATTCACAAGCTACGCCAAACCAAGTCATTAATTGTGCACCTGCAGCAACCATCCTTTCCCAAGCAGAATGACGTGTTAAATGATTAAAGGTGCCAGAGGCATCGGTGACGACAAAAACTTCATAACCCTCTTCCAATGCAGATAATGCGGGAAATGCAACGCATACTTCCGTTACAACGCCCGCGATAATCAATTGCTTACGGTTTGTTTTTTTTACTGCCTTTACAAACTCTGGATTATCCCAGGCATTGATTTGACCTGGGCGAGCAATGTAAGGGGCGTTGGAAAAAAGGTTTTTTAATTCGGGTATGAGAGGGCCGTTAGGTCCTTGTTCAAAACTAGTAGTTAAGATGGTGGGTAATTTGAAATATTGTGCGAGATCACCTAACGCTAAAATATTATTTTTAAATTGATCAGGTTCGATATCACGTACAAGCGATAATAAACCGGCTTGATGATCAACTAATAATACCGCCGCATTTTCCTTATCTAAACGTACATAGGGCTGACTCATGGAACACTCCTTGTTAAGCAGTATTCTTCTGAATGTAGTATTAGGATGCTCTAACGTCAAATAGCATTAAAGGGCTGACAGAATATCGATTAGGCTCTTTATCTCGTATTGTGCTTTTTTGCTGTAACTTATACTCTATAGAAAAGGACGAACGACGGCCGCTCATGAGAATAATTCATTTGATTTTATCCATTCTCGTTAGTGCAACCCTTACGATGTCGACGTCCTATTCTGAAGAAACCCCTTTAAAAGATGCACCTCCTTTAAAAATAGGCGTTGCACCTTTCAATCCTCCTTTTACCAGCCAAGGAGGAAATAAGGAATTATTCGGTTTCGATGTTTCAATGATGCAATTCATTTGCAAGGCGATACAACGTCAATGTGTGTTTATCACCATGCCTTTTCTTAATCTTTTGCCAGCTGTTAAAAATGGGGAAATTGATATTGCGGTCAGTGATATTACTGTTACGCCAGAACGTGCAGCGCTTGCTAACTTCTCTTTGCCTTACTTAAAGAGTGATGTCAGATTTCTTGGGAGAACTGAATTAAGCACTCAACCATTTGATTTGGCGTTACTAAATAAAAGTAGCATCGGTATATTACAAGGTTCGGCATTTCGTCTGGTGCTAAAATCAGTCGGCGCTACCAATGCCAAAATAGTGGAGTATAACATTTACTCATCACTGATTGAGGCTTTAAGAGATGGTAAAATTAACCTTGCCTTGATTGATAATCCTTCAGCTATGTATTGGCAAACACAGACTTCTAATATTTTTAAAGCCCTAGGAACGCCTATCTCATTTGGCTATGGCTTTGCCATTGCGGTAAACAAGCAAGATCCAAAACTGCTTGAAGCGATTAATAGGGCGTTGGTGTTGTATAAGCAAAGTCCAGAATATCAAAGAGATTACGACACTTATATCGCTAGTTTTTAGTTTATGTCTGTGAAAATAGAACTTCTATGCCGCATAATACGGGAGCAGATTGAGTAGAACGGCTAGATCACTCCAGCCGAAGCCTCTTCAGAACCGGACTTGCAGAACTATTGCATCCGGCTCCTCTTAGAAAATTCAATCTTAAAAAAGCTTTTATTCATCGGAATAATGCTTGTGCAGAAATACCTTGCGGCTAAAATAAGGCAAATATCCGTCTTCAGCGAGAAAAAATAATGTGACGATTCCGGTGACTCAGGACGAGATTACTTTCTGATTATTTGCTCACATATATACTAGCATTACTGCTATCGCTGGAAGATGATTCTCCAGAAACAGTAGTATTAGCGGTTAAAGGGTAAGTTCCTACGTTAGAAAATGAAGATGTTAAATATAAGTTTGTATCATTGTAATACGAACCCCCTGAATTTACATTGTAGGATCTAGAATCATATATACAATTAATAGAGTTTGCGCACAACTTCATCACAACATTGAACTGCTTTGTTTCCTTTGACGTATTCTGCATTGAAAATGAATAATGGGCGTTCATTTGTATATTTTGATAAATTTTCCCATAGAAAGAACTCACTGATGCTCGAGCACTTGTTGAAGAAAAAAAAACATCGCTGCTATCCTCCACATGCCCTGAAGCATTTCCAGTTGTCCAAGTTTGATGCGAAATTATCTCAACCCCAGGCGCAACCATTTCAGCACGAACATTTGTTATCGCCCCGAATAAAGCAAGTGATAGTATGATGTTTCTCATTAAATACTCCATTAATTAAGATTTGTAGAAAATACGATTTAATTTACTTAGTGTCAATTCGAGAGCCAATTTTGTTGGGACTTAGAAACATAAAAACAAATATTAAAACTAGTAAGACTAATTGGGGTGCAGCAATGATTGATAATAAATGGTGGAAATCGGTGAGCTTAGGAGAACGATAAAGCATAAAATAAAATTGAAATGATTGACAATATACGACACCTAATAATGTGACGATTCCTATATAACGTATTTACAAACCCTCAAAACTTTTTAAATACTGGTTGATAAGCTCTGTCCGCTAGTGAAGAAAGAAGCTGCTATGCTTCATCGATGGTTTTCAAAGATTACGCCTAGTAATTCATTCTTTTATCATTTGTTAAGTCGGTTTCTAAATGTGATCGAGTAGAATTCTCAACATTCGCCTTAAAGGTTCTGCAGCGCCCCAAAGTAGTTGATCCCCCACCGTTAACACAGAATAGATCGATTCTTTTTTGAATCCCATTTCTTTAAAGCGTCCAACGCCAATCTTTAAGGATCCTGACAGCGCCGCTGGTGTAAGCTGTTGAACACTCTCTTCTTTGGTATTGGGTATGTAACTTACCCAATCATGAGCGTTACGAGTCAAATTTGCGAACGTGGCCTCATCAATTCGTTCTTTTAATTTAAAAGTAATGGCGGCACTGTGGCATCGAAATACGCCGACGCGGATGCAAAGGCCATTGATGGGGATAGTTTTGGGAGGTAGACCCAAGATTTTATTGGCTTCAAGCTCTGCTTTTAGTTCTTCTTGACTATGGCCATTGTGTAATTCCTCCCCAATCCATGGGATCAGACTCCCCATCAACGGCGCACCTAGCGCCGTTTGTGGGAAATTGTCTTGTCGTAAGATAGAAGTTGCTTCATCGACTAATGATAATATCGGTGTGGTAGAAATCTTTGTGGTGTCGTGTAAATGATCTTTTAAATAATTATTTTGCTCTATCAATTCACGTACTTGATTAGCGCCTGCGCCCGAGGCAGCTTGATAGGTCATTAGACTCATCCACTCTACCAACCCGGTTTTTAATAAGCCAGAAAGACCTAAGAGGCTTAGTGTAATCGAGCAATTGCCCCCCGTAAATAATTTGATCCCTCGTTGGCGAGCCTCATCAATTTCGCTGCGGTTAACTGGATCTAGGATAATGCAGGCATTTTCATCCATCCGTAATGCAGAGGAAGAGTCAATCCAATCACCTTGCCATCCTGCCATTCGTAATTTGGTATAAATCGACTTTGTGTATTCCCCACCTTGGCAGGTAATAATTATATCCATGGAAGAGAGAGCTTCGATGTCGTAAGCATCTTCCAAACGGAAAGAGCGTTGATCAATGGTAGGCCCGATGGCACCGACGTTCGAAGTGGTAAAAAAAGTAGGTTCGATGTGACGAAAATCTTGAGCCTCTTGCATTCGTTGCATTAAAACGGACCCTACCATTCCTCGCCATCCGATTAAACCTACTTGCTTCATACTTAGCCTCCGAAATCTCTTCCTAAAAGAGATATTTCATCTGTATTTATTTAAGATCACTTACGGTTGTCTTGTGGCCATTTCTTGCAAGCGTCTAATTCTTTCTTGCGTGACAGGATGTGTCGAAAAAAGCTGCGCTAGCTTTTCACTGCTTAGTGGATTGACGATAAAAAGATGTGCAGTGGTAGGATGCGCTTCGGCCTGTTGAAATTGCCCTTCCTTACTGGCTAATTCAAGCTTTGCTAACGCACTCGCCAGCCATAAGGGGTGACCACATAATTGAGCACCACCTTCGTCTGCACCGTATTCGCGTGATCTGGAAACGGCCATTTGCACGAGTGAAGCAGCCATAGGGGCAACAAGCATCGTGACAATCCCCGCAATGGGGCTTGTTTTGCTTTCACCTTCACCTCGATTTAAAGCAGAGGACCACATAGACATATTGGCAAGGCTACTAATAGCTCCAGCCAAGGTGGCAGCGATAGTACTCACTAAAGTATCTCTGTGAATGATATGACACATTTCATGAGCAAGAACCCCTGTAAGCTCTTCATTACTTAATCGGCTAAGAATGCCTGAGGTGACGGCAACGGCTGCGTGTTGTGGATCACGTCCGGTTGCGAACGCGTTCGGTGTAGGATTGTCTATAGAATACACTTTTGGCATTGGTATTTGTGCTTTTTTTGCTAAAGAAGAAATAATGCTATAAACCGGGTGATTTTCGTCGAGTGGGGTCGCGTTATACATTTTCAAAACGATGGTATCAGAAAACCAATACGCACCCACGTTCATAACAAGGGCAAAGATAAAGGCAATTAAAAGGCCTGAATTCCCACCCAACATTTTACCGATGATTAAAAAAATTGCTGTTAAGGCAGCCAAAAGCACAAATGTTTTTGCATTATTCATGATTAACCTCGCTTCATCAATCGGCGTCACTTGCTATCCAATTGGCCGTGTAGGCTAGATGATGGCAGCCTGACTTCCCTTTCCCGCTATATTAAGTATGGCATTAATTTGAAAAATAAAGACCCGTTACCTCAGACAAAGGCGGATCCACCGCTGCTGAAGGTGCTTTAAGAGACAATATTGCTGCAAGGGTGGGAGCAATCGCAGTTACTTCCACCGGATTTAGAATATGTTGTGCTTTAAACTTGGGATGAAAGAAAATGAGTGGTACATACCGGTCGTATTGCCAGGGTGTACCATGAATGACGCGTTTTTTTTGACTACTGGTCGACGAAGTATAGGGGAGGGGCACGACGTAAAGATCTCCACTGCGTGAAGGGAAAGCCATGTGATCAACCAAGGAACGAAGGCCTTGGGGCTGCGCACTTGTAAACGGTAATGCATAGAACTGAAAAACCCCCGGCTCGCCTTGTAAAACATCCGTTAAGTAGTCAGCGACCTTTTTTACGGATAGTTTTTTTTGATGTATTCGCGCGTGATCTAAATAAATATAAGGTAGTGAAATCGCTTGAAGTGTTTGCTCTGCCAAGTCAAAACGATCCTTAAGGACTCTCTGTATACGCTTTTTAAGTTGCTTAACGAAGGTATTTGGATAAGTCTGCATATGATGTGAAGAGATGTAAACCGGGGAGTCGCTGACTCCATGATCGGCAGTCAGCACAATCAGCACCTTATCTAGACCGACCTCTTGATCCAAGGACTTGATAAAATCAGTTAAAGTCTTATCCAGCTGAAAAAGGTTTTCCTCTGACTCAAGGCTATTAGGCCCAAACTGATGTCCGATGGCATCCGTTGCCGAAAAGCTGATTGCCAAGTAGTCCGTTTGATCAGGGGTCTTACCTAATTTTTCGGCCTTTAACAAATGCAATGCAAAATCAGCGGTTAAACGATCTGCCCAAGGTGTCATGGATAAGAATTTATAATAGTACGTGTCCTTCGGCGATCCCAGCGGATGGGGAAAAGTGCCTTTGAAAGCATCAAACCGATGTTCAAAGCAAGGTGTGTTCCGATGAAGGTAAGTATCTAACGGGGCATGTAGTTCCCAATTCTGATCCTTAGGAATGTAAGAACGATTCCACGTATGAACCCAGTCCGGATAACGGGAATAATAGTAGGGGCTCGTTATAAAACCTCCATTGATTTTATCAAACCAAAAAGCCTTGCCGGCGTGGCCTCCTAACATAATCGCTCCACGATCTTTGAAGGAGACTGAGAAGGCTTTGCCTTTATGGGCTAAAACGATCTCATCACTTATCGTTGAAGCTAAGAGGTGGATAGGGGTTGCAAGGTTGGAAGGAACGGGCGCGGTATCTGTTTTTTCACGAGATTGGAAGGTACCATCATCGGTAACCAGCGGTGGGTTTGTCGGAAATTTAGGCGATCCCTGATGGCCTGTGTGCTGGGTAGGTTCTTCGACACAGTTAATAAAACGTTGCGTTTCCTTATCATACCAAGAATTTCCAACGATACCATGAAGGGACGGATAAGCTCCCGTTGCAATGCTGGCATGGCCTGCACAAGTAACTGTGTACGCGTGCCCATGATAAGCTTGGCGATAATCAAGCCCATGCCGATAGAGCAAGTTAAAGCCTTGTGTACCTAATTGATGACGATATTGTGCAAGGAGATCACCTCGCAATTGATCCACGACTAACTGGACAATTAATTGTGGTGTCGGGACCTTGTCTACTGAAACCACGGATGGTTTGTTTTGACTCTGTGTCATCCCCCAAAAAAGGATGCTAGTTAAGAGCGTTATAATCTTGGAAGAACGTTTATTGAACATTGTGATATGCTATGGCAAGAATGGCCTGATACCCTGAAATTCAGTGTATAAACTAGGGCCTTTAGTTCCGTCAGTCAAGGGGTTTTTAATGTCAGAGTGGTTTCCCGCATCTTGGCAGCGATTTTCAAGTGAACAACTGCCCATTTATTCCGATTTAAAAAAGTTGCGTCAAGTGGTGGAAACATTGACAACCCTTAATCCTTTGGTAACGCTTGCTGAAATACGACAACTTAAGCAACACATCAAGCAGGCTTGCTATCAAAAAAGCTTTATTCTACAAGGGGGTGATTGCGCAGAATCTTTTGCCGAATGTTCAGAACAGGTGGTTGCAAATAAGCTTAGCCTGTTGAAACAAATGGGAGAAATACTTCGACCTTCTTTGCAGCGATCACTCGTATACGTTGGTCGCATTGCTGGGCAGTATACTAAACCACGTTCGTCTGGGATAGAAACCCAAAATCAAGTTTGTTTACCGAGCTATCGTGGCGATTTAGTTAACGGTTCAACCTTTGACCCAGTGATAAGAGTGGCTGATCCAAATCGTATGCTAGTTGGGTACCAACATGCATCAATGACATTAAAACACATCGGCACTGTGCTTAAAAAATTCCCTCAAGAAACATTCTACACTTCCCATGAAGCATTACATTTGTACTATGAGCAAGCGCTTACAAGACAGTCCTCTGATGGTAAATGGTACAATTCATCCACACATTTCCCGTGGATTGGCATGCGCACCGCCTTTTTAGATAGTCCTCAGGTCGAATTTTTAAGAGGGTTAGATAACCCTCTAGGAATAAAAATTAGTGCCGATATGCAGGCAGAACGCTTGGTCCAATTGATTAAGCAGTTAAATCCTTTGGAAGAAGAAGGGCGCGTCGTACTTATTACACGACTAGGTAGTCAGCAGGTTGAACACTGCTTGCCTCGATTGATTCAAGCCGTCAATAAACTGCATTCTCCAGTGGCATGGTTTTGCGATCCTATGCATGGGAATACTGAATTAACTAACGAGGGGATAAAGACCCGCCATTTTAATGTAATGCTCGAAGAGCTTCTTAAAACAGTTGCCATTCATTCTGCCTTGGGTTCCCATTTAAGTGGAATTCACTTGGAGTTGACAGGCGAGGATGTGACAGAATGCTTAGGTGGCCCTCAACAGTTTGTATCCAAAGATTTGAAGCGTTCTTATAAAAGCTTAGTTGACCCCCGCCTAAATGAACTGCAATCATTAGAAATGGCAAAGAGATTGGCTAAGATGCTCAACTGCCCTGTCAAACATTCCTGACAAACCATCTGCATCAAAAGCAGCTTTTTACTTCCTTAACGTTAACATTAAGTTCCATGAATTTTTTTACAAAGGTCTGCTTCCTCGGCTTTATCTAAAAGATCCCCATATAATTTTTCAATAGAGCGTTGGCCCAATAATCCAAAGGCTTGAAGAGGTTTTATCGAGCGGATTATTTTAAATGGTTTTTGAGAGCTGGTCGCATTCTCCTCCGCCTCTTTCATCAATAAACGTTGAAAGAGAGTGATCCGGGTATCTTTGATAGTAAGCCCTGTCGAATGCCCATCATCGAGCGTGTGGGCTACTGGCTTTTGGGATGTATTCTGATGATGTAACCGACGTTGGATACGTTCTTTTAAATGCAGGGGACAAACAGCTCCTGGAAGTGGTTGAGGAACGCTTTGCAGATCGGTTTTTTGAAAAATCAGCATTTGCGAAGCATAGGTAGCTGCCGAATGATAATAAAGTTCCTGCGAGCACGCATAACTAGCGTCTGTGATACGTTCTTTGACCATAGGCGTTTCTTCGATCATTTTTAGGATGGCTTTTGTGAGTGAATGACCGCTTTTATCTTTGCCAAGATTGACAGCAACATAGCCACCCGGTTTTGTAATATTAAGCAGATGAAACATCAGTGGCAGACACCAATTTTTTAACCAGGCGGTATGGTTTTCATACCGATCTGTTCGACCGTAATTATATTCTTCGGTGTTATAAGCAGGTAAGCCTGAAAAACAAAAATCTGCTTTTACCGGTGGAGTAATGTCTAAAGCCTCTTGGAAAGTACATGTAACCTTTTTGTACGGGTATGCCCCTTGTAAATAAGCTGTCAGCGCATTATAAGGTTCTTCAAGGTCTTTGTTGATATCATTGATGTATAATTCTTCAAAATAGTCTCGGGATAGGTACGCAGCAGACTCTCGTTCCCCCCATCCAGCACAGGGATCATAATATACTTTAAATGGTGGATGAGGATTAAATTTTCCTCGATTTGTGTGATATTCAATGTAATGAATTACTTCATATAGCGTAAATGGTTTAAAGTTTGAGGCTAGGCAGTTGTTTTTTTCCATCGCTTGCACAAGTGTTTTAGATGTTAATGGATAGCGCTGGCTGTAAGGTGTAGCATTGATCAGGGTTCTGCGTTTACGATAAATAGCGTCTCTTACAATCGTATATATTTTTATTGCATTATCCGGATGGAAAATGTCGTGGGGATTTATACCTGCTAGGGATGGATAGTGCTTGATAGGCGTATTATATCGCTGCTTATATGTGTAAAATTTCGCCAGGTCCCCACTGCTGCCGGAGCCACCTGGTACAAATACGACCGGAGTTTGGCTAAATTTTTGATTGAGCGTTGGATCCTCAGATCTTGTGTTTAAATAGCTATGTCGGATAAGGCGGGCCGCTGTATCCCGGGCTGCCTCAGTCACTTGGTATTCTAACGGGCTACGAATTTTCTCTGTAATCAGTAAATAGCTTATGGCTTGGTTCGATGCACACTCATAGAGCATATAAAGAAAATTATTTAGTGCTTGGTTGACCTCTTGATTCGTTTCTTTTACATAAGTCAATTTTAATGCTGCAAACGCATCTTTAAGTTTGGGCTCAGTAAACAGCACTGATTCATATTTATCCATGTTTAGAGTGATAAAGTAGGGTTCTTGTGGATCTATTTGTCCCAGCATTTCTTGATGTGTAAGCCAATATTGAACGACTAAAAGATAAGTTTGTTGCAGTGCGAAGTAGATTTTTTTATTTTTAGGAAAGTCCTGAAACTTAATGTTAATTGAAGTTTTCTCAATGAACTGTTTTAAGACGGTGCTATTTAAAAAAAGGGTAATTTCTGAATTCTCCCCTTCTTCCAATTTTGGCGGTATAAAATCTTTAAAAACATCACTCAGTTTCATTTTGGTTCCTTCAAGATTTCATTTGAGCAATCTAACGAAAGGTTGGTTAGCATGGTAACTGAGTAGCAATAATTAATCTATGTGTGAACAAAATTATAAAAAATTAGGAGGAATCATTTAAAGGACAATCAAAAAGACAGCGTAGCGAGAGATTCTTTGGCAAGTGTTAGTTGCTTGTTGAGTTCTCCCAGTTCTTTTGTGAGCTTTAAGCTTTCTTGGGTGCATTTACATTCGGCCAGACGCGTTTTCAGTGCTAGATCTTGCGACTGAAGGCGCTGAATTTTTTCTTCGGTTTTTTCTACAAATTGATTTCGTGTACAAAGCTCGTCGAGCAAGCTCTTGGAAGAGGGTGCTCGTACTGAGGCGCCCGTGTGGTTGTCATTGCAGTAGGTAACAAGGACTTGTATTTTTTGCGAAATTTTTTCTGCAAGATAATGGGCGCTCAACGAACGTTTAACATTTTTAAGGCGTTCTATTTCTGTTTTGATGTCATCAACTAATTTTTGAGGCTGTGGATTAATGTAAGAAGGAAATAAATGTTTTGGTAATATTGCTTGGGACAAAGAACGCGAGAGTTGGCTCATCTTCCATTCAAGCTCAGGCAATCTTTGTATCATTTCTTTAAGTAAACGATCGTAACGCGCTTGTTGAAAAGTATGCTGCCCGTTATCGTCCATCGATCCGTTTGAGTTTTTCATAGCGTGTTTGTATCCAAGAACTTAAAAGCGGTGGTATGCACATACTAATCAGTCCAATAATAAGCAAGGTTTCATAATTTTTTAATGATCCAACATTGACGGCTGTTGGAGGAATGAAACTGACAATAAAAGTGATAATTCCTCCTAAAGTTCCTACACCTGTAACAATTATGACCCCAGTAATACCACCAGGAATACGAAACGCCCGATGACGGTCAGGCTCACTGAACCTTAATTTGATTGCTGCTGCGAACATCAGAAAATACATCAGCATATAAAGCTGAGCCGCTAATGCGGTTAATAACCAATATGACCCGTTAATACTGGGCATAAAGATGAAAAGCGCAGAAAGGATAGTCACAATAACGGCTTGTATAATTAGCAAAGTAACGGGCGCACCGTTTTTATTCTCTTTTCGGAAAACTTCAGGAAGATGGCCATCTTTAGCAGCAATAAGAAGGCCTTTGGTAGGTGCAATAATCCAATTGCTAACATTACCAAGGCCACCGACAATTAACATCAGGGCTACTAAGGGCATGAGACTGGTTAAGTGATACTGTTTAAAAAACATTTCAAAAGCCTGCATAATCCCTGCAATCAAATTAATCTCGTTTTGTGGCAATACAATTGCGATTGCTAACGATCCCGCAACTAATGTGCCCAGAATAATGAGAACCGAATAAATCAATGCGCGTGGAAACGCACGCTGAGGGTCACGTACTTCATTTGCATGCACAGTAGCTATTTCAATACCACAAAAGGACATAATGATGGCTGTTAACGAAATCCATAACGATTGATCTTCCCAGTGAGGTCGAATGCTTTCGTAGTCAAATTGAATATGAATGGGGTTGCCTTTCACTAACCAAATAATACCTAATACGATAATTAGCGCCATAGGCAAAATAAGGCCAAAAAGAGCGCATACGTTGCTAAATAAAGCAGAAGAGCGCATGCCTCTTAGATTTAAAAAGGTTGCTGCCCAAAATGCTAGCGGAATAACGGTACCGATAAAATATGGATTATCTATAAGCGTAGGATGAATGAGATAACCTATGGTGCCGGCAACGAATGATAAGAGCGTGGGGTACCAAATGATATTTTCCGCCCACTGTAGCCAAATAGCAAGGAAGCCCATTTTTTTTCCAAAAGCTTCTCTTACCCAAATATAAATGCCGCCGCCTTTAGGCCAGCCAGAAGCAAGTTCTGCGGACACTAATGCCGTGGGCAATAAAAAAAACAAAGCCCCAAAAATAAAAAAGCTGATGAGTTGGCCACCAAATAAAGCAGTGGCAGGTAAATTACGGATACTATCCACTGAGCCAACAGTAATCATTGTAAGACTAAAAATCGTCAGCTCATGTTTTTTATGCATTACCTGTCCTGATTGTGTGGTTAAGGCTGCTTTCCTGCACGAACAACGCTTTTTTCAACTTCTTCTAAAGCCGTTTCTGGTCCTTCCCATCCATCAATTTTAACCCATTTTCCTTCTTCTAGATCTTTATAGTGTTGAAAAAAATGTTCAATCGATTTAAGAAAAGGAATTGGCAGATCTTCTTGCGTATGGATAGCATCGTATAATTTTGTAATTTTACGGATAGGCACGGCAAGAATTTTAGCATCTATGCCGGACTCGTCAGTCATTTTTAAAACACCTACAGGACGGCATGCAATGACTGCGCCAGGGAATAAAGGTTCAGGTGTTAGCACTAATACATCAACGGGGTCCCCGTCTTCCGATAAGGTTTGGGGAATGAACCCGTAATTTGCAGGATAATGCATGGCAGTTGCCATGAGCCTGTCAACGTGAACTGTGCCTGTATCCTTATCCACTTCGTACTTCACTGTTTTCCCATTCATGGGAATTTCAATGATGACATTGAATTCGTGGGGGATTTTCGACCCCGCAGAAACGTGCATTAAGCTCATATTTTCCCTTACAGATAAATTCATGGTCGCCAATAATGATGGGTATTATGCGAAAATTGCATTTAAAACGCAAAACCCGTGCGTTAAAAGAGAAAGTATCTTCCTAAGAGTGAGAGGATCTTAAGCAAAAAGAAAAAAACCTGCATGATTAATGGTTGTGTAATCCTCTGACAGTTGGTAAGAATCGAAGTTCAAATATATTCTACGCAATCACGGTGTATCTATGACAGAAGACAAAACGATCGTTCTTGTAGAAAAACGTTTGAATGAATAATGAGTGAATAAAAATATACGGCTGGATTTTAACGAACGAATCCAAGATACTGCCTGCTTGAGTGATTTTAGCGGGAGAAAAAAATGGATTGTTTATTTTGCAAAATTATCGCCCAAGAGATTGAGGCGAAACGACTTTTTGAAACAGAAAAAGTGCTTGTGATACCTGATCTTTACCCTCAAGCCCCTACCCATTGCTTGTTACTCCCCAAAAAACACATTGCTACCATTGACGATGCAACCGTTGAAGACAAAATACTATTAGGTGAAATGATTCTAACTGCTCAAAAAATCGCAAAAGATAACGCGCTTGATGAAGGGTATCGCTTGGTCTTTAATGTCAATTCGGGTGGAGGACAATGCATTTATCATATTCACTTACATCTTTTAGGTGGTCGACAAATGCAATGGCCGCCGGGCTAGTAGGCTCAGCGTAATAGCCAAGCAAAACTATTGGGAAAATATTTAGGCTTGCAATGCTTGCTCTAGGTCCTTTTTTAAATCATCAATATGCTCAATGCCTACGGAAAGTCGAATGAACCCATCTTCAATACCCAAAGCTTGGCGTTGGGCAGGTGGGATAGAGGCATGGGTCATAATCGCAGGGTGTTCAATTAAGCTCTCAACGCCACCTAAGCTTTCAGCCAGGGTAAAAATTGAGCATCTAGAAAGGAAGCGCTGGGCTCGGTTTAATCCACCTTCGAGCACCACCGAAATCATGCCACCAAAGGCATGCATTTGCGTTCGTGCTAAATTATGCTGTGGGTGACTGCTAAGTCCTGGATAAATGACTTTGAGCACGCCCTTTTGTTTTGAAAGCCAATTCGCAAGTGCTTGCGCATTTTCGCAATGACGTTCCATGCGTAAAGACAATGTTTTCAAACTTCTCGTCAATAAGAAACTATCGAAAGGGCTTGCTATGGCACCGCAGCTGTTTTGCAGAAAGGCCATTTTTTCTTGCAATTCTAGATTATCTCCAACTACGACAACACCATTCACCACATCGGAATGACCGTTCAAATATTTAGTGGCCGAATGCAGCACTAGATTGCAGCCAAATTCAAGAGGGCGCTGAAGGCAAGGTGTAGCAAAAGTATTATCAACAACGGTAATACAATGATGTTTTCTCCCTAACGCAGCAACCTGAGATAAATTGACTAATTTTAACAAAGGATTTGAGGGGGTCTCTACCCAAATTAAGCGGGTTTCGGGCCGAATGGCTACTTCAATATTTTGAATGTCGCTCATATCTACAAAGGAAAACGAAAGACCGGCTGTTCGCTGCTTCACTTTATCAAATAAGCGAAAAGTGCCTCCGTAAAGATCATCGCTAGCAATGACATGATCGCCCACACTTAAGAGCTCAATCACGGTATTAATTGCTGCCATCCCAGATGCAAATGCAAACCCTTTTTGTCCTGATTCAAGGTTTGCTATACAATCTTCATAGGCCTTACGGGTTGGGTTCTGGGTACGTGAATACTCGTAGCCTAAATGTTCGCCTGGTGCTGTTTGACGATAAGTCGAGGTGGCATAAATCGGAGGGATCACGGCGCCGGTGGTGAGATCGGGCGCTTGTCCAACGTGAATCGCACGCGTGTCGAAATGCATTGATGAATCAAACCATGATTAAATTATGACACATCACTATAGGGGATGCAGATTAGATTCTCAAGCGATACAATTCGCTTGTCTTTTTATAACTTATACCAATTATAGGAAGTGATAGATGCGGCTAGAATGGGCTCAATCGGTGTTAAATTTTGTGCAAAACATAACCGCCTGGAAGCCTTCAAAAAATCCTAAATTACTGCTTGCTATGCTGATCAGTCTGATTTTTTGCGCGCTATTTTTACAAGAAATTTTCCGTTGTTTCCAACCTTCTAAAAAAATGCTAGCGTTAGCGACACCCAATAAGTCGGTTCAACCAAAAGAAGAATTAAATTTAGGCGCGCCCCTGTTTACAATGGCTTGGTTTGGGCAATACATGCCAGTAAATATCACAGAGACCACGATTAAAAAATCCAAACTAGATGCTAAATTGATGGGGATTGTTTTTGCGCCAGACGCTTCTCACTCGCAAGTCATTATTAAAGAAGAAGAAAACGATGAAAAGATTTACGCGGTTGGAGATGCGTTATCAAGAGGTGCTGTAGTTAAGCGCATCTTGCCTACGAAAGTGATTATTTTGCATGAAGGAGCACTGGAAAGTTTAAGTTTGCCTCGAGATAAATTAGAGGTTATTGCTCCTTCAAGCCCATTGCAACAAGAGCCATAGAGGAGTATCCATGCAAACTTTTTTTTTCCGAATTTTATCAATATTCATCATTAGTCTGCTCGTAATGGGTTGTGTGGCTAAAAATTTAAATGAAGGCAGTCGAAGTTTTCGAATGCAAAATTACAGAGATGCTTTTATTCGCTTAAAGCCTGAAGCAAAAAGAGGTCAACCAGATGCACAATATGCTGTTGGATATATGTATTATTATGGTCAGGGTGTTGTAGAGGATAGGAAAAAAGCTTGGTATTGGATTAGCAAAGCAGCGCGTTCTGGACAACCCGATGCTGTTGCTGCTCTGGATATTTTAGAAAAGGTTGCATGATTATTCGATATCATTGCCGGTGCTAAACAATGACAGCGTGGCGCATTAGGAGATTGCTTAAGGCACTAACCGCAGAAAACAATTACGAAGCGAACAAATCTACATCTAGGAGGGATTTCAAGCGATGAGGGAAGAACAAAGCAGGAGATTACAGTGACGATAGTTGCGCATTTCGAGATACCTTATGTTCAATTTCTTAAGGAAGATGGCTCGTTATTAAGTTCCTTACCTGAAGAATTAAAAGCGAACAGTGAGAGGCTTCAGGGGCTTTACCGGACGATGGTGGAGACACGCAGTTTTGATAAAAAAGCAATTACTCTTCAGCGCACGGGCAAATTAGGAACGTATGCCTCTACCTACGGTCAAGAAGCTATAGCCACGGCTATTGGTGCGGTGATGCGCAAAGAAGATGTACTCGTTCCTTATTATCGCGATTACGCGGCTCAGTTCCAAAGAGGCGTTAAAATGGAAGATATCCTCTCTTATTGGGGAGGGGACGAAAGAGGAAATCAATATCAGGATAATTTAGAAGACTTACCGATTGCAGTTCCTATTGCATCACAATGTTTACATGCAGCGGGCGTTGGTTTTGCCTTTAAATATCGACAGCAACCGCGTGTAGCAGTCGTCTGTATTGGCGATGGAGGCACCTCTGAGGGCGACTTCTATGAAGCTATCAACGTGGCAGGTGCATGGAAGCTGCCGGTTGTTTTTATTATCAATAATAATCGTTGGGCTATTTCTGTGCCCTTGCACCAGCAGACGAGTGTACAAACCTTGGCACAAAAAGCCATAGCCGCTGGTTTTTCGGGCATTCAAGTTGACGGTAACGATGTGTTAGCGTGTGTGGATGTCATTGAAAATGCTGTTAAAAGAGCAAGAGAAGGTGGTGGACCTACTTTAATTGAGGCTCTAACCTATCGACTTTGTGACCATACAACGGCAGATGACGCCCGTCGGTACCAACCAAAAGAAGAAGTAGACGCTGCACAAAGTAAAGAGCCGATCGCTCGTTTTAAAAACTATCTGACAACAAATGGACTTTGGGACCAATCCCAGGATCAGGCTTTGATAGCAAGTGTGAATGAAAAAGTCGAAAATGCAGTGCACGCCTATCTTAATCGCCCTGCGCAGCCGATTACCAGCATTTTTGATTATCATTATGCTACATTGCCCACCGAGCTTATTGAGCAACGAGCCATTGCCCAGGAGGAAGTTTGTCATGCCTGATATCACAATGGTAGAAGCGGTCACACAAGCATTAGCCTACGAGATGTCTCACGATGAAAGTATCGTGGTTTTTGGTGAAGATGTCGGTAAAAATGGCGGTGTTTTTCGAGCAACGCAAGGATTGCAAGCACTTTTTGGTGAGCAGCGAGTTTTCGACTCTCCGCTAGCAGAATCAATGTTAGCAGGGCTTTCAATTGGGATGGCTGTTCAAGGCTTAAAGCCCGTCGTTGAGTTTCAATTTATGGGGTTTATATACCCAGCCATGAATCAAATTATTTCTCATGCGGCGCGTATGCGTAATCGTACCCGCGGACGCTTACATTGCCCGCTTGTTTTTCGTACGCCCTATGGTGGTGGGATCCGATCACCGGAACATCATTCTGAAAGCACAGAGGCTCTTTTTGCTCACATTCCGGGGTTGCAAGTGGTTGTTCCGGCCTCCCCTCGAAAAGCTTATGGACTGCTGCTGGCAGCGATTCGCAACCCTGATCCCATTATATTCCTCGAGCCTAGTCGCATTTATCGTCTTCACAAACAAGCAGTCGAGGATGATGGTGAAGCGTTGCCACTTGGCCGTTGTTTTACGCTACAAGAAGGAACCGATGTAACGCTCATTAGTTGGGGAGCAAGCTTACACGAGACCTTACAAGCAGCTAAACAATTGGAAACCGACGGGGTCTCTTGTGAAGTAATTGATGTTGCAAGTATCAAACCTTTGGATATGGATACACTTTTATATTCGGTGGAAAAAACGGGTCGTGCGGTTATTGTGCACGAAGCAGCACGTACTTGTGGTGTGGGAGCAGAAATTGCAGCTCAATTAGGCGAACAACTTTGGTCAGAATTAAAAGCGCCCATTCAACGAGTGACAGGTTACGACGCGATTATGCCTTATTTTCAATTAGAGAAGCATTATCTTCCCAGCGTTGCTCGAATCAAAAATAGCGCATTAAGTATTATGGAGTAAACGATCGAATGGAAAACATGAGCGGTTCAAAAATGGATATCTTTAATTTGCCCGATCTCGGTGAAGGTTTACCTGATGCGGAAATCCATGAATGGTTTATTCACGAAGGGGATGAGGTGATCGCTGATCAACCACTCGTCTCGGTGGAGACAGCAAAAGCAGTGGTTGAAGTACCTTCTCCTCAATCCGGTCGAGTGGTTAAGCTCTTTGGTAAAATCGGTGATGTTATTAAAACAGGCGCGCCCTTAATCGCCTTTGAATCATCAGCGTCAACCGCGAACAATGCTAAGCGCGAAGATGCAGGTACTGTTGTGGGACATTTAGAAACCAGCGAAGAGGTGCATCATGAACCGATAATAACCTCACAGTCCGATCATCTAATGCGTGCAAAAGCTACCCCAATGGTACGGATGTTAGCGAGAAAATTAAAAGTTGATCTTAATTCTATTCAGGGCACTGGAGAGCACGGATTAATTACTCGCGCAGACGTAGAAGCAGCGGCAATGCCACAGGAAGTAGGTTTACCTGAAGGGTATGTTCCTCTGCGGGGTGTGAGAAGAGCAATGGTGCATAGCATGGTTCGTTCACATCAAGAAGTTGTACCTGTGAGTATTTTCGATGAAGCAGACGTGCATAGGTGGGACTCAACCACCGATATCACTGTCCGCCTCATTCGAGCTATGGTGGCCGCCTGTGAAAGTGAGCGTGCTTTAAATGCTTGGTTTGATACGAACCATCATGCGTGTAAATATTTTGATGAAGTTAATTTAGGGCTAGCAATGGATAGCCAAGATGGTTTATTCGTTCCAGTTATCCATCATGCTGGAGCGAAAACTGATCACGAGTTAAGACAACAAATTGATCGTTACAAAAAAGAAGTAACAGAACGTTCAGTTAAACCTGAAAATCTACAGCATGCCACGATTACCTTATCTAATTTTGGTAAATTTTCGGGACTATTTGCAAGTCCTATTATTGTCCCACCTATGGTGGCCATTGTTGCTGTAGGCCGCATGTATGAAAAAGTGGTTTTGAATAAAGGTTCATGCGAATCTCATCGATTTTTACCCTTATCGCTGAGCTTTGATCATCGTGCCGCAACTGGAGGAGAAGCTAGTCGATTCCTAGGTAAGATGATTGGAGCACTTGAAGAATCCTAGGACATTTTTAATTCAATATAGTGTGAAAGTTACTAAACTAAAAAAGGCTTCCTCCCTGTTTAAGGAGGCAGCCAATCTTAAAATAAACTACCTAAGCGTCTTTATTTATAATATCTTCAATACGCTCACCTATTTCATGATCAATTTTTTTCCAATATTCGATAGCTCTTTTAAGCACCGGTTCGGTAAGGCCATTGGATAAATGTCCAACGACGTTATTGACTAACCGTTCACGTGCCTCATTATCCATAACCTTTCTTATCAATGCGTTTGCTTGGCTAAAGTCATCATCATCACGTCGTAGGGTATAGGCTTCACGCACAAAATTTCCATCTGCTCCCCAAGTAGCTACTTCTGGATTAAGGACATCATCTGCTTTGGGGCCACCTTTCGAGTTAGGGGCATAGACCGGGTCAGTAATATTTGCTATACGCATTGCGCCATCTTTACTGTAACTATGAACGGGGCATTTTGGCCTATTAACGGGTATTTGCTTGTAATTAACCCCTAATCGAGCTCGGTGTGAATCCGCGTACGAAAAAACTCGCGCAAGCAGCATTTTATCAGGACTGACTCCTGTGCCGGGGACCATGTTATTGGGTTCAAAAGCTGCTTGTTCGATTTCCGTATGATGATCCGTGGGATTACGATTAAGCGTTAACTTGCCAAGTTCTATTGGAGGATAATCCGCATGCGGCCATACTTTTGTCAGATCGAAAGGGTTAAAACGATAGGTTTCCGCCTCTTTGAAAGGCATAATCTGCATTTGAAGTGTCCAGCTAGGGTATTCTCCTCGTTCAATGGATTCAAAAAGATCCCTTGTATGATAATCAGCATCTACGCCGATCAGACGGTTCGCTTCCTCCTGGGTTAGAAATTGAATGCCCTGATTGGTTTTGAAATGGTATTTAACCCAAAATTTTTCTCCTTGTTTATTGACCCACATGTAGGTGTGGCTGGAGTATCCATTCATGTGACGCCAGGTTTTGGGGATGCCCCGGTCACTCATAAGGATGGTGACTTGATGTGCCGATTCCGGGGATAAACTCCAAAAGTCCCACTGCATATCGTGGTCACGTAAGTTATTATCCGCACGCCTTTTTTGCGAACGAATGAAGTGCTGAAATTTCATGGGATCGCGCACGAAGAAGACAGGAGTATTGTTACCTACCATGTCGAAATTGCCTTCTGGGGTATAAAATTTAACAGCGAATCCTCGTGGATCTCGCCAAGTGTCGGGACTTCCACGCTCACCGGCTACGGTAGAAAATCGAATTAAAACGTCAGTCTTAGTGCCTGGCTGAAAGACGGCTGCTTTTGTGTATTGACTAAGATCTGCGGTTACTTCGAAGTGCCCAAAGGCACCACTTCCTTTTGCATGTGGCTGTCGTTCGGGAATACGCTCACGATTAAAGTTGGCCATTTGTTCAAGCAAATAGTGATCATGCAACAAGATAGGGCCATTGGGACCAATGGTAAGAGAGTATTCATCACTTGATACCGGAATCCCTGCATCAGTGGTTGTAAAGGGGGGAGTATGATCTTTTGACATAATTTCTTCTTCCTGATGAGTAATGTCTTAATCGTCTATATGAAGCTTTGTGAGTCTTTCAACGATTGCATTAAGTATTATTTCACTATCCAGTGAGGGAAGAAACCCATAATGTTAGGGAATGAGCCACATAATAAATGTGGCTTTAGGTTTTGCGGAACAATTTTTTAACGAGGCTCCACAGTTTCTTACGCACATAGAACACTAATTACAATGAAGTCATCATTTTTTTTTAGCAAGTTCCGGTGCGTTATGAATTTTTTCTTGCGTGCTGACAAAATCATCTATTTCTTGTTGTAGCTTTTCATGCGGTATAAATTCGTTAATATCAACAGTTCCACGTGTACAGGGATGGGTCGATTGCAATTCTAGCCAGTCGCTAATACTTTTCTTATCGCAGATGTATTGGGGGGTGGCAGGATGGTAAACCGGTTCCGTCATAATGCAAAAGCTAATTGGACATATCATCTTTTCGAGAATTTCGTCTTGGTAGCCGATTTTGTTTAACCTAACAATATTATTCAATTTTTTTGGAGACTTAAAAAAACTTTGAGATGCTCTTTTTTTACACGCATCTCGCGTTTTACATGCGTGTCGCGCTGCCATATCGAGTAAGCTGATGACTAAAGTGACTGCTGGGCTGAGTGCCATCAGAAAAGGCAGCATTGGATTGGTTGGGTTGGGCATAATAAATACAAAATATAAATATTTGAATCAATTATAGGACAATAATAATAATTAGCAAGCTGTTCCAAATAAGGGGGTGAATATCAAAAGGTATCGAGCGACGTCTTTACAAGGTGACGAGCAGCTCGCAGAACGTTGAATTAAGGATTCCTGAGCCTCTCAGGAGTCTTTTCCGAGTAATAAGCCTTATTACCCTTAGAAAGCCAAAAAATGTGTACAATTATTAGAGTACCTTTTGTGTAAGAGGATAACATGATGGGTGTTATATTAATTTACTTAGCTGGAATTATAATCTGGCCGATTATTTGGTTTTTTGCAGGGGGATATGCCCTCTTAACGCGTAACAAATTGATTATTCTACCCTTTGTACTCTGTTTAGTAGTTCTTAGCGCTAATATGTTTATACAATTTGTTAGCCACCCTGTTTTTTCAATTCAACTTGAAGAAGATCTTTTTCGTTTTCTCGATCTACGTTCAGCCAATATTATTAGTATTATTTCAGGAATTCTGGTAATTTCTGCCGTCATTTATGGTGTAAGTAAGCGACATATTCCACGATTATTTATTCGTTTTATCGCTTTATCCTATATTACCCTATTGGGCTTTATGCTACCGCTAATCTGGATTCCAACGAATAAACCAGAATGGTTACAAATTTTGCGTGCATATCAAACAGTGCCTTTTACCTACGGCATCTTTTTTTCTGCAACGGCCATTTTGATTTTGTTAGAGGATATTATGAAGTGGTTGGGGAAGAGCATTAAAAATTGACAGAGGATTTGGTTGGTGACAGTTAAAATTTTTTTGGTATCTAATGGGGGTCAGAAGTCCACTATTATTTTCTATCCATTTTATATAGATGTACTGCATTGGTTACCAGACCAATGCAGCGAGTTGATCTTCCTGGCTTTCGCGGTATTGTCTTCGAATTTCTTTCGAAGAGCATTATTCCTCAGCAATAGGATTAGATTATTCGATTTCAATGATTTTGTCCGTCAGGGAACTTGCCTTAAGGTAAGTTCTCTTTAGCGTTTCCTAACGCTTTTAGTGCAGGCTCTATCTCTTCAAGGTTTTTAAAAAAATCATTATCAAAATGATTAGGGGCATCAACAAAGAAACCTAAGCCCGACCTGGAAAACGAATTAAATGGAAGCGCATCATGACGAAGAAGCGAGTTAAAGGAATTGTTCTCATATAACTTTCTCGGAAGGAGGCTGTTCAACCCAGAATCTTGCAGAGGAGTGTGATAAGATAACGTCGAAAAAGGGTCAAACCTATTGTCTTCAAATTTTACTGGTATATTTCCATAGTATGAGTATGCTAGACGATCAGATTCGGCTTGAATAGGTAATTCTTCGGGTTCGGCTTTCAACAGTTCCATTTGGAGAGCAGTGACAAAAGAATCCATACCAGTTTTAATTCGCTTTGTGAGTTCTTCTTCAATATCTCTCTCTACTTTGTTTTTCTTTCTTAATGCCTGTAGGTTTTCTTTGTATTGGGTAAAAAGCAGGTTTAAAACAGGGGTATTTATACTATGAAATTTAATTTGCGATTCGGCATTTCTTGCTAATCTACAAACCTCTTTCATATCGTCATCAGTCAATTGAGCATTTTTTTCTTTTTGCATTTTTTCTTTGTAAACATAATCAACTAAAAAACTACGTAGTGATTCTGTGTTTTTTTCCTCATAGGTAGCAATTTTTTTCAAAATTTTTAGTGCTGTCTCCTCGAAGCCGCTATTTGTTAGTGGTTTTACCAGCGAGAATTCAACAGGTGGGTCTATTTTCAATACGTCAAGTATTTCATGGATTGTCTCAAGGATTGATTTTCCAATACTTAATGACTTCTGAACTTTTGGAGAGCATTTATTCAATTGGTTATAAATAGCAGACTCTAAACATTTTATGAGTTTTTGTGCAATAGGGTCTTGAAGATCGTCATAAAGAAAGGCGAATTGCCATTTCACAAAGGTCGGCACACATAGTTTTTCGCCTTTTAATGTTTGTGATCGCTGCATCATACATAACATTTTCGTCATAACCAAATCCCTTTGATAGAGTGTTGGTTTCGGCACGGCAGGCAGATTTATTGATAAAAATAAGTCAAATATCTTTGTTTTTTTTCTGTTTTTTGGGTCAAAATAACGATCCATCGCCAATTTATTTTTGACCAAGTCAGGCTTATTATCCAACTCCTTGTCTAATAGAATGTTTTCATCAGTTGTCTTCATGGGGTTATTATAATACAAGCATAAAATATAAACTTTAGACTATATTGGAGAAATTTCTACCCATTTATCCGCATCATCTTCTCGTAATCGATAAGATTTTTGATAATAAAACGGTTACTTTTTCTCGTTCTTCCGAGATTTTCTTAAATTATCTTCTCTGTGCTTTGATGAATATCGCTAATATCAAGATACAAAATGTTGATGATAAATTAGATGGGCGGTTCTCCTCCGAATCGTTTACTGTAGAAACCCTAGACGGTGGCTCAATGTACTATGCATGTGGCAGACATACCTATTATTTTTTTCCAGCATTGTTATGCAAAAGAGCAATAGCTTTATGAAAGATAGCGCCGTGCTTGAGAATAGTTGTGACTTAAAAAACAAAACGCTATCAATCCTTTTTTAAACGCAGATATTCCCCTAGAACAATCTAAAATCGATACTGATAATATTCGCTCTAAGAAAAAACTCAAACCTTTCATCAGATTGACCCTACCATGAAATATCAGCGAGGTACCTTAGCCGCATTGAAGACAAAGCCAGCAAACGTAACACCCTTACGACGGGTGAAGCGAGATCAGTATCTGGAACAACAGCCAGCAATTGCAGCTATTTATGATTTTAAACAAGCGTTACATGAGCTGTTAACTAAAAAGCATTACACCGCTAGAGAATGCAGACAATTATTACCACGCTTCTTAGAAATGGTTCATGCGCTTAAACAAATGGCATTTCAAACCCTAAAAACATTGGGTAATACCTTATATAAATGGCGACAAGAAATCGTTAGAATGTTGCGGTTTACAAAGAGTAATGGGATAACCGAAGGCTTTCATCGAAAGATGAAACTCATTCAACGCCGTGCTTACGGATTTAGAAATTTTGAAAACTATCGAATCAGAGTGAAGG
>JACETI010000010.1 GCA_013911415.1 Legionella sp.
GATCCCATTTCGAACTCAGTAGTGAAACATGTATGCGCCGATGATAGTGTGGGGCTTCCCCATGCGAAAGTAGGTCATCGCCAGGTTTTTTATTCCTTCTAAGCTGGCGTAGCTCAGTAGGTAGAGCAACTGACTTGTAATCAGTAGGTCCTGGGTTCGATTCCTAGTGCCAGCATTCCTTCATATTTGTAATCATAGTAATTTCTGTCGGACAATTGATCTGCTCATGATTTATTCCTGATAATCTTCTTGTTTTAATTTCCTGATTAAATTTTACATTTTGTTCATCATCCATTTTAAACTAAGCAACATAATAATTTATAGCGCGATCCATTAAAGCAGTTTTTTAGTTAATGATTTTTTGCTAGCTATTTAGGTAATAGGATTAGCCTTCAAATAAAAAATGTTCAGTCAAATTTCCCTCAAATTTTATTTTGATTGATAGTAATAGCTCAATTATATCGCTCTGAATGCTTATATCGGATAGGTAATTTTTTACCAGCAACTGATTTTAGATTAAATAGCTTTCGATTGTGCATGTTTTTATTGAACGATTGATTAAAAAATACCTCTTATGCAATAAAGATACTGTTCGGCATTGTCATCCTGACTTCTCATATGAGTTAAGCCAATTGAGTAGGTTACTTTTTAGCGTGAATCACTAGTTAGCTTTAATCATATTCTTAAAACGTAGCAACACGAGCTCTGCTGGACATAGAGACATGAGTTCGGTCTCTGTGGTCTATGAGGGTAAATAAGCGCCTTAGATGGCTTTAGGCGTTGGCTAATAGCAATACGTTGAGTGTGTATCATAGACGAGTATTTTGTAGCGTGATAACTTCTAATCTTTACTCCATTAAAACTATTTTCAAACGTGATTAATATCTTATACCGATATATACCTACTCTTAAGACTAAAACAGCAAGGCTGTATTTAATCAATGATAAAATAACAAAGTATTCTTTAAATTTGCTTGACTTTGCGGCTGATATCAAAGAGAATGCGTTACTTGGGAGGGGTTCCCGAGCGGTCAAAGGGATCAGACTGTAAATCTGACGGCTCTGCCTTCGAAGGTTCGAATCCTTCCCCCTCCACCATCGCCTGGAAATTAATAGCCAAGAAGAAGAGGATAGGTTTGGGTTGTCTAAATAAAATGACAAGTATATAACCCTGACATTCTTTCGGTAGCGATGATATGCAAAGGTAAGGTAAGCGGGTGTAGTTCAATGGTAGAACTTCAGCCTTCCAAGCTGATAGCGTGGGTTCGATTCCCATCACCCGCTCCATAATGATTCAAAACCCAGTTGCCTAAAGCTTTGATAAGCAGGGCGCGAGCTATCTTGTTCTGACCGCAGCCCACATAGCTCAGGTGGTAGAGCACTTCCTTGGTAAGGAAGAGGTCGTTGGTTCGAGTCCAGTTGTGGGCACCATTTTGGTTTTAATTTTTTAAGTACGGGGAGATTTTTTCGATGGCAAAGGAAAAGTTTGAGCGCAATAAACCACACGTTAATGTGGGAACAATAGGTCATGTTGATCATGGTAAGACGACCCTAACGGCTGCGATTACAAAAGTAATGGCAGAAAAGCACGGCGGGGAAGTAAAAGCGTACGATCAAATTGATAAAGCGCCTGAAGAAAGAGCGCGAGGTATTACGATTTCAACTGCGCACGTAGAATATGAATCGGATACAAGACACTACGCACACGTTGATTGTCCAGGGCACGCGGACTACGTGAAGAACATGATCACAGGTGCTGCACAGATGGACGGCGCTATTTTAGTGGTCTCTGCAGCCGATGGTCCAATGCCTCAAACAAGGGAACATATCTTACTTGCACGTCAAGTAGGTGTACCCTACATTGTCGTGTACTTAAATAAAGCAGACATGGTTGATGATGCTGAGCTCATTGAACTGGTTGAGATGGAAGTGCGAGAGCTACTCAGTAAGTATGATTTTCCTGGTGATGATATACCAGTAATCGTAGGTTCCGCATTAAAAGCATTAGAAGGCGACAGCAGTGATATTGGTGTTGCGTCCATCGAAAAATTAGTAGATGCAATGGATACGTTCATCAAAGAACCGGTCCGAAATGTAGATAAAAGTTTCTTAATGCCTATCGAAGATGTGTTCTCGATTTCAGGTCGAGGAACAGTAGTGACTGGCCGTGTTGAATGCGGGATTGTCAAAGTTGGTGAAGAAGTTGAGATTGTGGGTATCCATGACACGCAAAAAACCACATGCACCGGCGTTGAAATGTTTAGAAAGCTGCTGGATGAAGGTCGAGCAGGTGATAACGTAGGTATTCTGTTAAGAGGCACGAAACGAGAAGAAGTTGAACGTGGGCAAGTATTGGCTAAGCCAGGTACGATTAAGCCTCATACGAAGTTTGAAGCAGAAGTGTATGTGTTATCGAAAGAAGAGGGTGGAAGACATACCCCATTTTTTGATGGCTACCGTCCGCAGTTTTATTTTAGAACCACAGACGTAACAGGGTCCTGCCAATTGCAAGAGGGCGTGGAAATGGTTATGCCGGGTGATAACGTACGGATGGTGGTTAATTTACATGCGCCGATTGCGATGGATGAAGGCTTACGATTTGCTATCCGAGAAGGTGGCCGTACTGTAGGCGCCGGCGTTGTTTCTAAGATCATTGAATAAGTAGTTGTAAACCGTGTAAGATACTATCCTTCTTTGGAAGGATTTTAGGCCAGTAGCTCAATTGGTAGAGTGGCGGTCTCCAAAACCGCAGGTTGGGGGTTCGACTCCCTCCTGGCCTGCCAATCTAATCCTGAGTAATTATGAAGAATTCAGCCAACTCGAAACAAAATCTTACCAATCTTTTTTTATGGGTTGGTATAATTTTGCTAACTCTCTTTGCTTGTTATGGAGTGTATTACTTTCATTTGTCCCCATATATTAGGTTTGTTTCTTGGACAGTAACAGCATTAGCAGCTCTTCTTCTGATAGTTTTTACCACAGAAGGAAAGAAACTTTTCGCATTTGGGAAAGAAGCAAAGTATGAATTAGAAAAAGTGGTTTGGCCAACTCGTCAAGAAACAACACAAATTACCATGATTGTCATGGTTATGGTTACTGCTACAGGATTTGTTCTTTGGGGGATTGATTCCATTATAATTTGGGCAATCGCTAAACTAACACAGATGGGTTGATCATAAAGTGGAAGAGCAAAAAACGAAGCAGTGGTATGTAGTCCATGCCTATTCAGGGTATGAAAATTTTGTAAAAAATGAAATTTTATCACGTGTAGCCTATCATCAAGTTGAAGACAAAATTGATGAAGTTGTCGTTCCTTCCGAAGAAGTAGTCGAAATGAGAGCGGGTCAAAAAAGAAAAAGCACGCGAAAATTTTTTCCTGGTTACGTACTAGTCCATATGATAATGGATGATAAAACTTGGCATATGATCCGAGCAATACCACGTGTTTTGGGATTTATAGGTGGTACAAGCCAGACCCCTACTCCTATTACAGATGCTGAAGCTAGAACAATTCTTCAGCGTGTAGAAGAGGGTGTTACGAAACCAAGACCAAAAATTTTATTTGAACCTGGCGAAATGGTACGCGTTAAAGAAGGTCCATTCGTAGATTTCAATGGTGTCGTTGAGGAAGTAAATTATGAGAAGAACCGCCTCAGGGTGGCTGTTTTAATATTTGGTCGCTCTACACCCGTTGAATTAGAATTTAGTCAAGTAGAGAAAGGCTAATACCCCTGAGGAGGCAATGTGGCTAAGAAAAAAATTGAAACCTATATAAAATTACAAATTCCTGCTGGAAAGGCAAATCCTAGTCCACCTGTTGGCCCTGCATTAGGACAGCGCGGTGTTAACATTATGGAATTTTGTAAAGCGTTTAATGCAGCAACGCAAGGTATTGAACCAGGGCTAACGACACCTGTCGTGATCACTGTTTATTCAGACCGCAGTTTTACTTTTATTACAAAAACACCACCTGCATCTGTTTTAATCAAGAAAATCGCGGGCCTTGATAAAGGTAGTGGCACACCAAATACCAAAAAGGTAGCTAAAATTACACAGACGCAAGTTGAAGAAATCGCTAAGATGAAGTTCCCAGACTTAACGGCTGCAGATTTAGAGGCAGCAATGCGTACAATCGCAGGTACAGCTAGAAGTATGGGTGTTGAGGTAGAAGACTAAGGGGTTGTCATGGCTATTAGCAAAAAGCAACAGAAAATTCGAGAACAACAATTACGTACTCGTTCTTATACTGTACAAGATGCTGTTGAAATTTTAAAAGAATTTGCCAGCAAAAAATTTGTAGAAACAGTAGATGTGAGTGTGAATTTAGGTGTTGACCCTCGAAAATCAGATCAAGTCGTTCGAAGCTCAACAAACTTACCGAAAGGTACAGGTAAAACTGTGCGAGTTGCTGTCTTTGCGCAAGGTGATAATGCAAAGAAAGCGGAAGCAGCCGGTGCTGACTTAGTTGGCTTTGAAGATCTTGCGGAAAAGATTAAAGCAGGTGAGATGAACTTTGATGTTTTAATTGCTACCCCTGATGCAATGCGGCTTGTGGGTCAGTTAGGACAAATCTTAGGCCCTAGAGGTTTAATGCCCAACCCTAAAGTGGGTACTGTAACTATGAATGTAGATACTGCAGTTACCAATGCTAAATCTGGACAAGTACGCTATCGTACCGATAAGAATGGTATTATCCATTGTCCTGTTGGTAAAATTAATTTTTCTTCTGATGACTTGTTAGAAAATTTAACTGCGCTTGTAGCGGATTTGAAAAAAGCTAAGCCTGTTAGCTCAAAAGGTGTTTATCTTAAGAAGATCTCGCTTTCTACTACCATGGGGCCTGGTTTGCCTATTGATATCGCATCGATTCCTGTGTAAACTATATCGCTTTTTAAAGTTTAGGAGAAAGTGACGTGACATTAACACTTGCTGGAAAACAAGCTGTTGTCGAAGAAGTTGCAAATGTCGCAGCAAAGGCTATTTCGGCAGTGATTGCTGATTATCGCGGATTGACTGTAAATCAAATGACACAGTTAAGACGTGCCGCGAGAGATGCAGGTGTATACCTACGAATCATTCCCAATACCTTAACGCGTAGAGCATTGCAAAATACAGAGTTCGCTTGTTTAAGTGATAAATTGGTAGGTCCTTTATTTATTGCCTTGTCCTTTAACGCGCCTAGTGATGCCGCAAGAATTTTAAAAGATAACTTAAAAGCTTTTGAAAAACTTGAAGTAAAGGGGTTGGCAGTAAATGGTAAAGCATACGAAGCAGATCAACTCGATCTGATCGCAAGCTTGCCGACAAAAGATGAAGCTCTTGCTAAACTGATGTTTGTGATGAAAGCACCCATTGAGAAGTTTGTACGAACGCTTGCAGAACCTACTGCTAAGCTCGTTAGAACTTTTGCAGCACTTCGGGATAAAAAAAGCGCATAACACCAACATAACTTAATTATGCCAAAGTAATCAATTATTTGGTAAGGCAAGTGCAATGGAGTGTGCTGCTAGCAAACGTTAGTTTTGCCATAAAAATTTCAAATGTGATGAGTACAACTATATAAACTAGGAGCTGGAAATGGCCGTATCAAAAGACGAAATTCTTGAAACAATTTCTAATATGACTGTGATGGAAGTCGTTGAGTTAATTGAATCCATGGAAGAAAAATTCAACGTATCTGCTGCTGCAGCTGCAGTTGCAGCGCCAGTTGCTGGCGCACCTGCTGCCGTTGAAGAAAAAACAGAATTCGACGTAGTAATGACAAGCTTTGGCTCGAATAAAGTTGGAGTAATTAAAGCAGTACGTGAAATTACAGGTCTTGGTCTGAAAGAAGCTAAAGACTTAGTTGAAGGTGCACCTTCTACTGTAAAAGAAGCGGTTTCGAAAGATGATGCTGCAAGCATGAAGAAAAAACTGGAAGAAGCAGGCGCAACTGTCGAAGTTAAATAAATATACTTAATTTTATACGCTGAAGCTGATACTCCAACTGTGTGATTTAAAAGTGCATCTGCATAATTGAAAGCAAGTATGGAATAATGGAAGAGGCATAATGTAGCACTAAGTATATAACGTGTTGTGATCGATAATCTTATAGAGGAACCTCCATGGCAAGTGCAGATGCTAAGCCTCATCGATATTCATATGCCGAGAAAAAACGATTTCGTAAAAGCTTTGGGCGTCAAGTGGATAAAATGCCTATCCCAAGTTTGCTCGAAATCCAATTAAAGTCATATGAAGATTTTTTACGAACAGACTCTCATGGTAATGGACATAAAAAATCAGGCTTACATATTGCCTTTGCATCAATTTTCCCGATTGAAAGTTTCTCTGGTAACGCAAAACTTGAATACGTTGGATATCGTATAGGGGAAGCCGCATTTGATGTTAGAGAGTGTAAGTTAAGAGGTTTGACTTATGCAGCACCATTGCGGGTTAAAATTCGCTTGATTGTTTTTGAGAAAGACTCAAATGATGATGCGAAGACAATCAAAGATATCCGAGAGCAAGAAGTATTCATGGGTGAAATTCCATTAATGACAGAGGTGGGTACTTTTGTTGTTAATGGAACAGAGCGCGTAGTAGTTTCGCAGTTACATCGTTCGCCGGGTGTGATATTTGAACATGATAGAGGTAAAACACACTCTTCTGGCAAACTCCTTTACTCGGCTCGTATTATACCCTATAGAGGTTCCTGGCTCGATTTTGAATTTGATCCTAAAGATTGCGTTTACGTTAGGATTGATCGACGTAGGAAATTGCCTGTAACGATTCTATTAAGAGCGTTAGGCTACGAAGTTGAAGATATACTTGCTGAATTTTTTGAAACGGTACACTGTCAAATAAGAAATGGCGACCTACATCTTGAGCTTGTCCCATCAAGGCTCCGAGGCGAATTAGCGCTCTTCGATATAGTAGTCCCTGACACTGGTGAAGTTATCGTTGAAGAAGGCCGTCGAATCACGGCAAGACATATTCGTTTGATGGAAACGCATAATATGCATGATCTCTTAGTTCCTAGAGATTATGTTATTGACAAGATACTTGCAAAACCCATTATTAATACAGAGACGGGTGAAATACTAGCAGCAGCAAATGAAGAAGTTACTGAACAACTTTTAGATCAATTGGTTGAACACTCTATTTTAAGTTTTGATTTGATCTATACCAATGATTTAGATCATGGTTCATATATTTCAGATACGCTGAAAATTGATCCAACAGGTAGCCAATTAGAAGCACTTGTTGAAATTTATCGTATGATGAGACCCGGTGAACCGCCTACTAAAGAAGCAGCAGAGACCTTATTTAATAATTTGTTCTTTACTGATGAACGTTATGATTTGTCAGCAGTAGGTCGGATGAAATTTAACCGCCGTATTGGTCGTAAATCAGATGAGGGTTCAGGCACTCTCTCTAAAGAAGACATTTTGGAAGTAATCAAAACTCTAATAAATATACGTAATGGTATTGGTATGGTGGATGATATTGATCACCTGGGTAACCGCCGTGTCCGTAGCGTTGGGGAAATGACAGAAAATCAATTCCGTATCGGATTAGTCCGTGTAGAAAGAGCAGTAAAAGAACGCTTAAGTTTAGTAGAATCTGAAAACTTAATGCCACAAGACTTGATTAATGCTAAGCCTGTATCAGCAGCTATCAAAGAATTTTTTGGTTCAAGCCAATTATCTCAATTTATGGATCAAGTGAATCCATTGTCTGGAGTGACACATAAAAGACGTGTGTCAGCTTTAGGTCCAGGTGGTTTAACAAGAGAACGCGCAGGTTTTGAAGTGCGTGACGTACATACCACTCATTATGGTCGAGTTTGTCCCATTGAAACACCCGAAGGGCCAAATATCGGATTAATTAATTCCCTTGCAGTCTATGCAAGAACGAACGAATACGGTTTTATTGAAACACCTTGTCGTAAAGTTGTTGAGGGCAATGTGACAGATGAAATCGAATATCTTTCTGCTATCGAAGAGCTTGATCATTACATTGCGCAATCGAATATTGCTGTCGATAAAAAGGGTAAAATTTTAGCTGATTTGGTTCCATGTCGACATCAAAATGAATTTTCTCTAACGACACCAGACAAGATCAATTATATGGACGTTTCTCCGAAACAAATCGTTTCGGTTGCAGCTTCTTTGATTCCTTTCCTTGAGCATGACGATGCTAACCGTGCATTAATGGGTTCAAACATGCAACGTCAAGCTGTACCAACACTGCGATCAGAGAAACCTTTAGTAGGTACAGGGATGGAGCGCACAGTAGCTTCTGACTCAGGTGTTGCTGTGGTTGCTAAACGTGGTGGTATTATTGATTTAGTCGATGCGTCTAGAATTGTAGTTCGCGTTAATGATGATGAAACGTCTACTGACGAAGCTGGCGTTGATATTTATAACTTAACCAAATATTTTCGCTCAAATCAGGATACCTGTATAAATCAGCGACCCATCGTTGCTAAAGGTGATTCAATCCAAGCAGGTGATATTTTAGCAGATGGACCATGTACTGATATGGGTGAACTTGCCCTAGGGCAAAATTTGTTGGTCGCATTTATGCCTTGGAATGGCTATAACTTTGAAGATTCAATCTTGATTTCAGAGCGCGTCGTCCAAGAAGATCGTTTCACGACAATTCATATTGAAGAATTAACCTGTATAGCACGTGATACTAAACTGGGCACTGAAGAAATTACTTCCGATATTCCTAGTGTGAGTGAATCTGCGTTAACAAATTTAGATGAATCCGGTGTCGTTTTTATAGGTGCTGAAGTTAATGCTGGAGATATTTTAGTTGGTAAAGTAACACCCAAAGGTGAAACGCAACTGACGCCTGAAGAAAAGCTCTTAAGAGCTATCTTTGGAGAAAAAGCATCTGATGTGAAAGATTCATCGCTCCGTGTTCCTTCCGGTATGAATGGTACAGTTATCGATGTCCAAATCTTTACACGTGATGGTTTGGAAAAAGATCCTCGAGCAAAAAGTATTGAAGAAGCTCATATTGCGAGGGTACGTAAAGATTTGATAGATGAAAGACGTATCTGTGAAGAAGATATTTTTTATCGAGTTAAATCTTTATTGCTAAATAAAAAAGTACAAGGCGGACCTAATCAATTAAAACCAGGCAGCCTAGTTACTGAAGAATACTTAAATCGTATCGCTAGAGATAAATGGTTTGATATTAGACTAGAAGATGAAGCTGCTAGCCAACAAATGGAACAGCTATCAAAGCAGTTAGAATCCATGGCTAAAGAAATGGAAAAAAGACTGCAGGAAAGCAAGAAAAAAATTATTCAAGGCGACGATTTAGCTCCTGGTGTTCTAAAGATCGTGAAAGTATATTTGGCAGTTAAAAGACGGTTACAGCCTGGTGATAAAATGGCTGGTCGTCACGGGAACAAAGGTGTAATCTCAATTGTTGTTCCCATCGAAGATATGCCGCATATGGAAGATGGTACAGCAGTAGATATCGTGGTAAATCCACTTGGCGTACCATCACGGATGAACATAGGACAGGTTTTAGAAACGCATCTAGGCTTAGCGGCGAAAGGTTTAGGACAAAAAATAAATTTGATGCTTGAACAAAACTCTCCAATAGGAAACATCAGAGATTATTTAGGAAAAATTTATAATCACGATAATTCCAGAGTGGAACTAGAAAAGTTAAGTGATGATGAAGTAACAACTTTAGCGACAAATCTACGTGCGGGCGTCCCAATGGCGACACCTGTTTTTGATGGTGCAACTGAAGAAGAAATAAAAACTATGCTTGAACTAGCAGGTTTTAGATCGGATGGAAAAACAATACTGTTTGATGGTAGGACAGGAAAACAATTCGATAATCCGGTTACTGTTGGTTACATGTATATGCTTAAACTGAATCACCTTGTTGATGATAAAATGCATGCAAGGTCTACAGGGTCTTACAGCCTAGTAACTCAGCAGCCTTTGGGAGGTAAAGCCCAATTTGGTGGACAGCGTTTTGGTGAGATGGAAGTATGGGCTCTCGAAGCATATGGTGCTGCTTATACGCTTCAAGAAATGCTAACAGTAAAATCAGATGATGTTGGTGGTCGTACGAAGATATATAAAAATATTGTCGATGGCGATCATTGTATGGATCCTAGTATGCCAGAATCGTTTAATGTCCTCTTAAAAGAAATTAGGGCACTAGGGATAGATATTGAACTTGAGCATGATTGATTTTAATTAAGCAATTAATCTTTCAAATTTTGGAGGTATCACTTGGCTAATCTCGAACCAATGAGAAAGCAGAAGCCTGCAATGAGTGACTTGCTTGGACTCCTCAAACACCAGAACAGTCATGGCAATAATTACTCTCAGGGTGAAGGATTTGATGCGATTAAAATTGCACTCGCTTCCCCTGAATTAATTCGATCTTGGTCTTATGGCGAAGTAAAAAAACCAGAGACAATTAATTATCGAACATTTAAACCAGAAAGAGATGGTTTATTTTGTGCTAAGATTTTTGGCCCTATTAAAGATTATGAGTGCTTATGTGGAAAATATAAGCGTTTAAAGCACCGTGGTGTGATTTGCGAAAAATGCGGTGTTGAACTTGCTTTGACAAAAGTTCGACGCGAGAGAATGGGGCATATTGAACTCGCAAGCCCTGTTGCACATATTTGGTTTTTAAAATCTTTGCCTTCACGTATAGGTTTGTTGCTAGACATGACTTTACGTGATATTGAGCGTGTTCTGTATTTTGAAGCGTTCGTTGTTGTTGATCCAGGCATGACACCATTAGAGCGTGGTCAATTATTAAATGATGAAGCTTATCTAGAGGCCATGGAAGAGTACGGTGATGAATTTGATGCCCGGATGGGCGCAGAAGCTATTCGCCATTTGCTAAGAGATGTTGATCTCGAGAAAGAAATCGCGTCATTAAGAGATGAATTACCGGTCACAAGCTCTGAAACCAAGATAAAAAAAATCAGTAAGCGACTGAAGCTCCTTGAAGCATTCTATGAATCTGGTAATAAGCCGGAATGGATGATCATGGATGTCTTACCGGTATTACCTCCTGACCTCCGACCGCTAGTACCTTTAGATGGTGGACGCTTTGCCACATCAGATCTCAATGATTTATATCGACGTGTTATTAATCGTAATAATCGTTTGAAGCGTCTACTTGATTTAAATGCACCTGATATCATTGTTCGTAATGAAAAGCGTATGTTGCAAGAAGCCGTAGATGCTTTATTAGACAATGGTCGAAGAGGTAGAGCAATCACTGGTACAAATAAACGTCCTCTTAAATCGCTTGCTGATATGATTAAAGGTAAGCAAGGACGTTTTAGACAAAATTTATTAGGAAAGCGAGTTGACTACTCTGGCCGTTCGGTAATTGTAGTCGGCCCGACTTTAAAGCTTCATCAGTGTGGCTTGCCTAAAAAGATGGCTTTAGAACTGTTTAAACCATTTATTTTTAGTAAATTAGAGTTTCGTGGATTAGCTACTACCATTAAAGCCGCAAAAAAAATGGTAGAACGAGAAGATCCCGTCGTATGGGATATTTTAGACGATGTTATCCGAGAACATCCTATTTTACTAAACCGTGCACCTACACTGCATCGCTTGGGTATTCAAGCATTCGAGCCTGTTTTGATTGAAGGAAAAGCGATTCAATTACATCCGCTTGTTTGTACAGCTTATAACGCAGACTTTGACGGTGACCAGATGGCAGTTCATGTGCCTTTGACACTTGAAGCCCAGTTAGAAGCCCGTGCATTGATGATGTCGACCAATAATATTTTATCCCCTGCAAACGGTGAACCGATTATTGTTCCTAGCCAAGACGTTGTTCTCGGACTGTATTACTTGACTCGAGAACGAGTAAACGGCAAGGGCGAAGGCAAAATTTTTGCAAGTCCTCAAGAAGCGCAAAATTTTTATGAAGCTGGATATCTTGATCTTCATAGCAAGATTAAGATTAGGATGAAAAAAGATAATAACGAAGGACATCACCTTGTAGAAACAACGGTTGGACGAGCAATATTATCAGATATTCTTCCAGATGGTATGTCATTTGATGTAATTAATAAAGCAATGACGAAAAAAGCAATTACACGTGTTATTGATACTTGTTACAGACGGTACGGTCTAAAGAACACAGTCGTATTTGCTGATCAACTCATGTATACCGGGTTCAAATATGCAACGCATGCAGGTGTTTCAATTGGTATTAATGATATGGAAGTTCCTGATGATAAATCAGATATCATTGATCAAGCTGATAATGAAGTGCGTGAAATAGAAGCACAATACCGTTCAGGGCTTGTCACCAATGGTGAGCGATATAACAAGGTCATTGATATCTGGTCTCGTACAAACGAAATGGTTGCCAAGTCAATGATGGCAAAGATCGCTACTGAAGAGTGTATCGATCGTGAAGGGAATGTAACTCGTCAAGAATCATTCAATCCTATCTTTATGATGGCAGATTCTGGCGCGAGAGGTTCTGCCGCTCAGATCAGACAGTTGGCAGGAATGAGGGGATTAATGGCTGCACCAGATGGTTCAATCATTGAAACACCTATCACTGCAAATTTCCGTGAAGGATTAAACGTCTTCCAATACTTCATTTCGACCCATGGTGCCCGTAAAGGGCTTGCCGATACGGCGTTAAAAACAGCTAACTCTGGTTATTTGACACGACGTTTAGTAGATGTTGCCCAAGATGTTGTGATTACCCAACTTGACTGCGGAACAGAGAAGGGAATATTGATGCAGCCTTTGATTGAAGGCGGTGACATTGTTGAACCTTTACAGGAAAGAGTATTAGGACGTGTTGTGGCAATGGATGTTTATATGCCACATCAAACAGATCCTGTTGTAGAAGCCGGCACTTTACTAGATGAAATGTGGGTTGAAAAATTAGAACGGTTTGGTGTTGATCAAATTCTAGTTCGATCACCAATTACTTGTGAGACGCGTTTTGGCCTTTGTGCTAAATGTTACGGCCGCGATTTAGCACGCGGACATTTAGTAAATAATGGAGAAGCCGTAGGAATTATAGCTGCACAATCCATTGGTGAACCTGGTACTCAGTTGACAATGAGAACGTTCCATATTGGAGGGGCAGCTTCTCGAGCAACGGCAGCTAATGATATCCAAATTAAGAACAATGGCTTAATAAGGCTTCATAATATAAAGACCGTTACAAATATTCACGGTAATTTAGTTGCTGTTTCACGGTCGGGTGAAGTATCTATTGTTGATGATTTTGGACGTGAGAGAGAGCGTTACAAATTACCATACGGAGCTGTATTAAGTGTTTACGAAGGAGTAGCAGTAAGTGCAGGCCAGGTGATAGCCACATGGGATCCACATACTCACCCTGTAATTTCTGAAGTAACTGGTCGTCTAAAGTTTGTTGATTTGATTGAAGGTTTGACAATGAATCGACAAACCGATGAGTTAACCGGTTTAAGTAATATCGTTGTAACAGATGCCAAGCAACGTACTTTAGCAGGCAAAGATATGCGACCTATGGTCAAGTTGGTCTCTGAAGACGGCGAAGATATTTACTTGTTTGGTACAACGGTTCCAGCACAATACTATTTACCTGTAGACGCGATTATCAATTTTGAAGACGGTAACTTAGTAAATGTTGGTGACGTAATTGCCCGTATCCCCCAAGAGCGTTCTAAAACAAGAGATATTACCGGGGGTCTACCAAGAGTAGCCGATCTGTTTGAAGCGAGAAAACCGAAAGATGCTGCAGTCATGGCTGAAATTTCAGGTGTTGTTTCCTTTGGTAAAGAAACTAAAGGGAAGCGTCGTCTGATTATTACAGCAAGTGAAAATGAATTTCATGAAGAGCTTATTCCTAAATGGAGACATATTTCAGTTTTCGAAGGTGAGCATGTAGAGCGTGGTGAAGTTGTTGCTGACGGACCTTTTAATCCACATGATATCTTACGGCTCTTAGGTGTAGGTGCACTAGCAAATTATATAGTGAACGAAGTACAAGACGTTTATCGATTACAAGGTGTAAAAATCAACGATAAACATATTGAAGTTATCGTTCGTCAGATGCTTAGAAAACGTATTATTACAGGTCCGGGAGATTCTAAAATGCTCAACGGAGAGCAAATTGAAGAAAGTGTATTACTCCAGGAAAATGATACATTACGTGCCGAAAGCAAGCAGTTAATAGAAGGAACACCTATTTTACTTGGTATTACGAAAGCTTCTTTAGCAACAGAATCGTTTATTTCTGCTGCTTCGTTCCAAGAAACGACGCGTGTTCTAACGGAAGCCGCAGTGAGCGGTAAAATAGACGAATTAAGAGGCTTGAAGGAAAATGTCATGGTGGGTCGTCTGATACCAGCAGGTACAGGTTACGCCTATCACCAGAACCGAAAAGCGAAACGTTATAAAGCAGCAAATGATCAAACACATGTAGTCACAGCAAGTGATGTAGAACATGCTTTAAGTGAAGCTTTAAATGCAAGTGTTTCTGATCGTAAAAAGGACAATTAATAGCTTGTTTTTAACGACAAGCTATTGTAGATTACACGGGTACTGCAAAATATAGTCTGTTATTGCTACGCTTTCCAAAAGCTACCCTGCTTGAATTGTCATAATAAGCAAGTAGGGTAGACATGTGTACATTCAGCAAATATTGATTGCTCGCACTTAATTTATCGCGTGAATCGTTATTTTTTGTCATAAATCACTTGCTTTCGCAGGAGGATATGAGGCAAAATTAACACCCGCAGCAGTGCTATAGTCTACAAGCTAAAAAGATGTGTTGTGAGTAAAAGAAGTAGGCTATTTTACTTTCTTAACATAAGCGTTCATTTGTGCAAAATGTTCCTTTTGTTTTATTGCATGAAAAAAAAATAATAAGCATTAAGTAATTTACCAGAATATACAAAAACCTTAGGTATTGGAGTTAAGAATTAATGGCTACAATTAACCAGCTTGTCAGAAAATCGCGAGTTTCAGCGAAAAAGCAAAGTAATGTTCCCGCATTAAATGCTTGTCCTCAAAGAAGAGGCGTATGTACACGCGTCTATACAACCACACCAAAAAAGCCAAACTCAGCTATGCGTAAAGTAGCTCGTGTGCGTCTGACGAATGGTTTTGAAGTGACCAGTTACATCGGCGGTGAAGGACACAATCTTCAGGAACACTCCGTTGTGCTAATTCGAGGTGGAAGAGTTAAGGACTTACCAGGTGTGCGATATCATATTGTTCGCGGCAGTCTAGATACGTCAGGCGTTAACAACCGTAGACAGGGTCGCTCTAAATATGGTGCAAAAAAGCCCAAAGATAAGAAATAATCAGATCAGGAATTAGCTATGCCGAGAAGAAGAGAAGTTCCAAAACGAGAGATCCTTCCAGATCCTAAGTACCACAGTGAATTACTTGCTAAATTTATTAACGTACTCATGATAGGTGGTAAAAAATCTACTGCTGAAAAAATTATTTATGACGCATTAGAACACTTACATGGCAGAGTTAAAAAATCAAAAAAGCACGATGAAAGTGATTCTGATTCCGGTGCTAGTTCGTCTAGTAGCTTGCTCCGTTATTTTGAACAAGCGTTGCATAATGTTTGTCCCACGGTAGAAGTAAGATCTCGTCGAGTAGGTGGTGCTACTTACCAAGTACCAATGGAAGTACGTACCGATAGAGGTATTGCTCTTGGTATGCGTTGGATTATTCAAGCTGCTCGTTCTCGAGGTGAAAAAGGAATGATGCTAAGGTTAGCCGGTGAATTACTTGATGCTTTCGAAAATAAAGGATCGGCTGTGAAAAAACGTGAAGATACGCATAAGATGGCGAAAGCAAACCAAGCTTTTGCTCACTTTAGGTGGAATTAATAAGCGAGGTTTGATGTGTCTACGCCATTAGAACAATATAGAAATATTGGCATCGCAGCCCACGTTGATGCAGGAAAAACAACAACAACCGAGCGCGTTTTATTCTACACCGGCATGTCCCATAAAATGGGAGAGGTGCACGAAGGCGCTGCAACGATGGATTGGATGGTGCAAGAGCAGGAGCGTGGAATTACAATCACTTCTGCTGCAACAACTTGCTACTGGTCAGGTATGGATAAAGATTATCCAAAGCATCGGATAAATATCATCGACACCCCTGGTCACGTAGACTTTATGATCGAGGTAGAAAGATCTCTCCGAGTTTTAGACGGTGCAGTTGTTGTTTTCGATTCAGTATCAGGCGTAGAACCGCAGTCAGAAACCGTTTGGCGTCAAGCTGATAAATATGGTGTTCCCCGTGTTGTTTTCGTAAATAAAATGGATCGGATGGGGGCAAATTTTTTGCGGGTTGTGGATCAAATTAAATTAAGATTAGGTTCTAATCCAGTTGTCTTACAATTGCCTATTGGTGCAGAAGATGCTTTTGTTGGTGTAATCGACCTTATTAAAATGAAAGCGATACATTGGGATGAAGACTCCAAAGGTATGTCATTTGAGTATCGTGACATACCAGAAGAAATGAAAGCCCAATGTGAAGATTACAGAGGTAAGCTTGTTGAAGCTGCAGCTGAGGCATCAGAAGAATTAACTGAAAAGTATTTGGAAGGGGATGTTTTTTCCGAGCAAGAAATTAAAAATGCTTTGCGTAAATTAACAATCTCTAATAAAATTGTGCCAGTTTTTTGCGGGTCTGCTTTTAAAAATAAAGGTGTCCAGGCAGTTCTAGATGGTGTTATAGATTATCTGCCATCACCTGTTGATATTCCTGATATTTCCGGGCTCGATGAGCACGATGAAGAGACTCACCGAAAAACAGCATATGATGCGCCCTTTTCTGCGCTCGCATTTAAAATTGCTACGGATCCTTTTGTAGGAACATTGACTTATTTTCGAACCTACTCAGGCGTTTTAAAAAGTGGTGACACAATTTACAACCCAGTAAAAGGTAAAAAAGAACGTATCGGCCGTTTGTTGCAGATGCATGCGAATTCTCGAGAAGAAATTAAAGAAGTTAAAGCAGGGGATATCGCAGCAGCTGTAGGTTTAAAGACAGTAACAACCGGGGATACCCTCTGTGATCTGAATAAAATTATTACGCTTGAACGTATGGATTTTCCAGATCCCGTTATAGCAGTAGCGGTTGAGCCGAAGACTAAGGCAGACCAAGAAAAAATGTCGATTGCTTTAGGTAAATTAGCTCAAGAAGATCCTTCCTTCCGTGTGCATACTGATGAAGAGTCTGGACAAACAATTATCCAAGGTATGGGTGAACTCCACTTGGAAATTATTGTCGATAGAATGAAACGTGAATTTAATGTGGAAGCTAATGTTGGTAAGCCACAAGTAGCGTATCGCGAAACAATTAGAAATGCTGTTGAACAAGAAGGGAAATTTATTCGACAGTCAGGTGGGCGTGGCCAATATGGACATGTTTGGTTGAAAATTGAGCCCCAACCCTCAGGTACAGGCTATGAATTTATCAATGCCATTGTGGGTGGTGTTATTCCTAAAGAATATATTCCTGCAGTTGATAAAGGGATTCAAGAACAACTTCAGAATGGTATCGTTGCCGGATATCCGGTTGTGGATGTGAAAGTAACCTTGTTTGATGGATCGTTTCACGAAGTAGACTCGAGTGAAATGGCATTTAAAATTGCTGGATCACAATGTTTTAAACAAGGTGCTCTAAAAGCAAAACCCGTTTTACTTGAGCCTATTATGCAGGTTGAAGTTGTGACCCCAGAAGAGTATATGGGTGATGTTATGGGTGACTTAAATCGCAGAAGAGGTATGGTTCAAGGCATGGAAGACTCTCCAGCAGGAAAAATTATTCGTGCAGAAGTCCCATTAGCTGAAATGTTTGGGTACGCTACAGACCTACGCTCAGCTACGCAAGGTCGTGCAACTTATACTATGGAATTCTCTAGATATATGGAAGCCCCTGCAAATATTGCTGAAACGATTATTAAAAAACAATCAAACTAAGAGGTATTAAACATGGCAAAGGAAAAGTTTGAGCGAAATAAACCACACGTTAATGTGGGAACAATAGGTCATGTTGATCATGGTAAGACGACCCTAACAGCTGCGATTACAAAAGTAATGGCAGAAAAGCACGGCGGGGAAGTAAAAGCGTACGATCAAATTGATAAAGCGCCTGAAGAAAGAGCGCGAGGTATTACGATTTCAACTGCGCACGTAGAATATGAATCGGATACAAGACACTACGCACACGTTGATTGTCCAGGGCACGCGGACTACGTGAAGAACATGATCACAGGTGCTGCACAGATGGACGGCGCTATTTTAGTGGTCTCTGCAGCCGATGGTCCAATGCCTCAAACAAGGGAACATATCTTACTTGCACGTCAAGTAGGTGTACCCTACATTGTCGTGTACTTAAATAAAGCAGACATGGTTGATGATGCTGAGCTCATTGAACTGGTTGAGATGGAAGTGCGAGAGCTACTCAGTAAGTATGATTTTCCTGGTGATGATATACCAGTAATCGTAGGTTCCGCATTAAAAGCATTAGAAGGCGACAGCAGTGATATTGGTGTTGCGTCCATCGAAAAATTAGTAGATGCAATGGATACGTTCATCAAAGAACCGGTCCGAAATGTAGATAAAAGTTTCTTAATGCCTATCGAAGATGTGTTCTCGATTTCAGGTCGAGGAACAGTAGTGACTGGCCGTGTTGAATGCGGGATTGTCAAAGTTGGTGAAGAAGTTGAGATTGTGGGTATCCATGACACGCAAAAAACCACATGCACCGGCGTTGAAATGTTTAGAAAACTGCTGGATGAAGGTCGAGCAGGTGATAACGTAGGTATTCTGTTAAGAGGCACGAAACGAGAAGAAGTTGAACGTGGGCAAGTATTGGCTAAGCCAGGTACGATTAAGCCTCACACGAAGTTTGAAGCAGAAGTGTATGTGTTATCGAAAGAAGAGGGTGGAAGACATACCCCATTTTTTGATGGCTACCGTCCGCAGTTTTATTTTAGAACCACAGACGTAACAGGGTCCTGCCAATTGCAAGAGGGCGTGGAAATGGTTATGCCGGGTGATAACGTACGGATGGTGGTTAATTTACATGCGCCGATTGCGATGGATGAAGGCTTACGATTTGCTATCCGAGAAGGTGGCCGTACTGTAGGCGCCGGCGTTGTTTCTAAAATTGTTGAGTGAAGATCATGAGTAATAATCAAAATATTAAAATACGCCTTAAATCATTTGATCATCGACTGATTGATACTTCTATTCGTGAAATTGTAGAAACTGCGAAGCGTACAGGTGCACAATTGCGTGGACCTATACCACTGCCTACAAAAAAAGAGAAATTTACAGTATTAATTTCACCACACGTTAATAAAGATGCAAGGGATCAATATGAGTTGCGCACGCACAAGCGCCTCGTTATCATTGTTCACCCCACCGAGAAAACGGTAGATGCATTGATGAGGCTGGATTTAGCGGCTGGTGTTGATGTGCAAATTAGCCTTGATGATGAGTAACGGGGATAACATGATGATTGGGTTATTAGGCCGTAAGTTGGGTATGACGCGTGTATTTACTGAGGAAGGTATATCTATTCCTGTATCAGTAGTCGAAGTTGCACCTAATCGAGTGTCGCAAATAAAAACTGAAGAAATTGATGGGTACACTGCCATTCAGTTAACAGGAGGCGCCAAAAAAGCGAATCGTGTTAATAAACCTTTAACAGGTCACTTTGCAAAAGCGCAAATAGATGCTGGAGATATAGTTGCCGAATTTCGTGTGGATGATCTAAAAGAAACAAGTATCGGCCAAATTATTGCAATCGACGAAGTGTTTACAGAAGGCCAATGGTTAGATGTTGTTGGCACCTCCAAAGGTAAAGGCTTTGCAGGTACAGTAAAGCGTCATAATTTTAGAACACAAGATGCAACTCATGGTAATTCACGTTCACACCGAGTGCCAGGCTCTATTGGGCAAAATCAAACCCCAGGCCGTGTTTTTAAAGGTAAAAAAATGGCAGGGCATTTAGGAAACGTTCAATGTACAGTGCAAAATCTCAAACTTGTACGTATAGATAAAGAACGTAATTTGTTGCTTATAGAAGGTGCTATTCCTGGTTGTCCTGGAGCAAAAATCACGGTAAAACCGGCTGTTAAGAAGAAAGAGGCGAAATGATGGAGATAACTACCAAAGATGATATGACAACTTTGCATCTTAATCCGCAAATTTTTTCTTGTGACTACAGAGAAGGGTTAATACACCAAGCTGTCGTTCAATTCATGAACAATGCTCGCAGTGGAAACAGTGCGCAAAAAACAAGAGCTGAAGTTCGTGGTGGCGGCAAAAAGCCATGGAAGCAAAAAGGCACAGGTAGAGCACGTGCAGGTACCATCAGAAGTCCTATTTGGCGTGCGGGTGGTGTTACGTTCGCCTCTAAGAAGCGTGACTACCAGCAAAAAATAAATAAAAAAATGTATAAGTATGCTTTGCGTTCTTTAGTTTCTGAATTACATAGACAAGGCAACCTGACGATTGTCAGTAAATTTGAGTGTGATTCGCATAAGACTAAAGATTTTTTAAAACAAATGGAAACGTTAAAGTTTAATTCAGCATTGATAGTTATGGACTATGTTGGAGAAAACGAGTATCTCGCAACTCGTAATCTGTACCATTTTGATGTCTGTGATGTGGAAGCCATTGATCCATTAAGACTCCTGCAATTTGAACACGTTTTAATCACTAAAGAAGCTATACAGCATTTAGAGGAGCGATTACAATGAAGACCGAAAGACTGTTGACGGTCTTGTTAGGCCCACATGTCTCAGAAAAATCTACAGTAATGTCAGATAAATTTAGACAATATACATTTAAAGTACTGAGAACAGCAACAAAGCTAGAAATCAAAAGTGCAGTTGAACAACTGTTTAAGGTAAAAGTACGTGATGTTTCTGTTATGAATGTTAAAGGTAAAAAGAAACGCTTTAAACAATCTACCGGTGTAAGGAAAGATTGGAAAAAAGCTTTTGTTTCATTACAACATGATTCATCTGACATTGATTTTACAGTGAATGAGTAAGGTAGGTTAATATGGCATTAATCCGATCCAAGCCAACTTCGCCTGGGAAAAGAGGTGAAATTCGAGTTGCGCGAGATGGCATTTATAAAGGAAAACCCTACGCTGGGTTGCTCGAGAAAATAAATAAAACGGGTGGTCGAAATAACCAAGGTCGAATTACTGTTCGCCACATTGGTGGTGGTACAAGAGCAAGATATCGACTGGTTGACTTCAAAAGACTCAAGGATGGTATCGCAGCTAAAGTAGAACGATTAGAGTATGATCCAAATCGCTCTGCATTTATTGCATTAGTACTTTACCAAGATGGCGAAAGACGCTATATTATTGCACCTGCAGGATTAAGAGTAGGTGATTCAGTTGTCAGCGGTGACGAAGCATCTATTAGTACAGGTAATTGCTTACCCCTGAGGAATATACCTTTAGGTACTACTATTCACTGTGTGGAGTTAAAGCCAGGAAAGGGTGCTCAGCTCCTTAGAAGTGCTGGTTGCAGTGGTCAATTAGTTGCTAAAGAAGGTAACTACGTTACCTTAAAGTTACGCTCTGGAGAAATGCGTAAAGTCTTAAGTAGATGCAGAGCTGTGATTGGTGAAGTAAGCAACAGTGAGCATAACTTAAGAGCATTAGGAAAAGCAGGTGCTAAACGTTGGCGGGGTATCAGACCGACAGTCCGCGGAGTAGCGATGAACCCTGTTGACCATCCACACGGTGGTGGTGAAGGTAGAACATCTGGTGGTCGTCACCCAGTTACACCTTGGGGTGTTCCAACCAAAGGTTATAAAACGCGTAAAAACAAGCGTACTAATCAGTTCATAGTGAAGCGACGCAAGAAAAAGTAATTAACTAAGAGGATATCAATGTGGCACGTTCGGTTAAAAAAGGGCCTTTCGTCGATAGTCACCTGCTAAAAAAGGTGTATGCAGCGATTGAAATGAAGTTAAAAAAGCCTATAAAAACGTGGTCTAGACGCTCGACTATTGTTCCTGACATGATTAACTTAACTATCGCAGTTCATAACGGAAAAGATCATGTTCCTGTCTATATTACAGAAAATATGGTAGGACATAAGCTGGGTGAATTTTCCATCACTCGCTTGTTTAAAGGTCATTCCGGTGATCGTAAAGCTAAGTCGAAGTAAGGGGTAGCAATGGAAGTAAAAGCAAAATTATCTAGTGCACGCCTTTCTGCTCAAAAAGGCAGACTCGTTGCCGATCTAATACGACGTGCCAATGTTTCACAAGCATTGGATATCCTAAAATTTACGCCCAAAAAAGGCGCTGGGTTGATGTTAAAATTACTGCAGTCAGCTATTGCAAATGCAGAAAATAATCACGGTGCTGATATTGATGAGTTAAAGATTAAAGAAGTCTTTGTAGATGAGGCGCCTAGTTTTAAAAGAACACAAGCAAGAGCAAAAGGCCGGGCTAATCGAATCACGAAGCGAAACTGCCATATTACGATTAAAGTAGCTGACGAGGAATCATAATGGGACAAAAAGTAAACCCAATAGGCATACGTCTAGGTATTGTCCAAGACTGGAATTCGAAATGGTATGCTAGCAAAAATTATGCTAATTTGCTGAACCAAGACATTAACCTTCGTAGCTATTTAAAGAAAAAACTATTATCGGCAGCAGTTAGCAAGATTAAGATCGATCGCCCGGCTAATAACGCTGTAGTTACGATTGTAACAGCACGCCCCGGCGTTATTATTGGAAAGAAAGGTGGCGGAGTAGAAAGTTTAAGAGCAGAGATTGCTTCTCGGTTAGGTGTTCCCGTTCATTTAAATATTGAAGAAGTAAGGAAACCTGAAATAGATGCAATGCTTGTAGCTGAAGGGATTGCACAACAGCTTGAGCAACGAGTGATGTTCAGGCGAGCAATGAAAAGAGCAGTAAATGCTGCTACAAAAGCAGGCGCAAAAGGCGTCAAGATTTGTGTCAGCGGACGGCTCGGCGGAGCAGAAATTGCGCGTAGTGAATGGTACAGAGAAGGAAGGGTGCCACTCCATACATTTCGAGCAGATGTCGATTATGGTACAGCGGAAGCAAAAACTACGTACGGTATCATAGGCGTAAAGGTCTGGATTTTTAAAGGTGAGATTTTACCTCAGAAGAAACAATGAGGAAGCACAATCATGTTACAGCCAAAACGAACAAAATATCGCAAACAAATGAAAGGCCGCAACCGAGGATTAGCTCAAAGAGGATCTAAAGTCAGTTTTGGAGAATTTGGCTTAAAAGCTTTAGAACGCGGTAGGCTAACTGCTAGGCAAATAGAAGCTGCAAGAAGGGCGATGACTCGCCATATTAAGCGTGGTGGTAAAATCTGGATAAGAGTCTTCCCTGACAAACCAATTACTCAAAAACCTCTTGAAGTGCGACAAGGTAAGGGTAAAGGTAGTGTTGAATACTGGGTTGCACAAATACAACCCGGTAAAGTTTTGTTTGAGATGGAAGGCGTAAGCAAAGCACTAGCACTGGCTGCATTTAATTTAGCGAAAGCAAAGCTACCGTTTAAAGTGGCTTTTGAAGAACGTCAGGTGATGTGATGAAAAGTGTAGAAGAATTAAGAAAATTAAGCATCAGCGAATTAACAAATGAATTGTTAGAAGTCCGTAAGCAGCAGTTTAATATGCGCATGCGTAAGGCACTCGATTCATTAGAAAAAACTCACTTGCAACGACAATGTAGACGTTCAATCGCAAAGATTAAAACGATTATCACAGAAAAATCGGGAAAAGATTATGGCAATGAGTAATTCCACCGGAAGATCACTAGTTGGTAAAGTAGTTAGCAATAAAATGCAAAAGACCATCGTTGTAATGGTTGTTCGTACGATTAAACATCCTAAATATGGCAAAATCATTAGGCGTCGTACTAAACTGCATGCGCATGACGAAAAACAAATTTGTGAAATTGGTAACACTGTAAGAATTATTGAATCACGCCCCATTTCTAAAATGAAGACATGGGTTTTAGACGAAGTTCTTAAATAGAGCGTAGCTATAAATTCAATTTTTGTGTATAACTCTAGAATTTATTTTAGTTCAGGTTGGAGACTGTAATGATACAAATGCAAACGGTGCTCAATGTTGCTGATAATAGTGGAGCGCGAAGCGTCATGTGTATCAAGGTGCTGGGTGGTTCTCACCGACGATACGCTCATGTCGGGGATATCATTAAAGTTAGCATTAAGGAAGCTATACCGCGCAGCAAGGTAAAAAAAGGAGCAGTGATGAAGGCCGTTGTTGTTAGAACATGCCAAGGCGTTCGTCGTGATGATGGTGCGCTGATTCGCTTTGACGATAATGCTGCCGTGCTCTTAAATAATCAAAATGAACCAATAGGTACTCGTATCTTTGGGCCAGTAACAAGAGAGTTACGTGAAAAATTCATGAAGATTATTTCCTTAGCACCTGAAGTACTATAGGACAAATGAAAATGAAACGACTCAGAAAAGCAGACGACGTAATTGTAATCGCTGGTAAAAGTAAAGGGCATGTAGGAAAAGTACTTCGAGTAGATGGAGACAAGATCTTCGTCGAAGGTGCTAACCTAGTGAAGAAGCACATTAAGCCCAACCCTCAGCTTCAAAGAGAAGGTGGGGTGCATCAGGTTGAAGCATCTTTGCATATTTCAAACGTCGCTATTTATAATCCCGTATCTAAGAAAGCAGATAAAGTTGCATTTAAATTAATAGACAAGGATGGAAGTTTGCAAAAAGTAAGATGTTTTAAGTCAAACGATGAAAGAATTGACTTTGATTAACTCCAGGTGAGATAAATGGCGAGATTGAAAGAGCTTTATAAAAAAGACGTAGTACCTGCTTTGATGAAGAAGTTTTCTTACGATAGTATTATGCAGGTTCCTAAAATTGTAAAAATTACCTTAAATATGGGTGTTGGCGAAGCTGTAGCAGACAAAAAAATCATGAATTTTGCTGTTGCTGACTTAACAGCGATTGCTGGGCAAAAACCTATTATTACTAAAGCTAAAAAGTCTTTAGCTAGTTTTAAAATTCGGGAAGGATGGCCAGTAGGTTGCAAAGTTACTTTGCGAAGAGATCGCATGTATGAATTTCTAGATAGATTGGTTACTATTGCACTTCCTCGTGTTAGAGATTTCAGAGGACTTAATGCACGTTCCTTTGATGGCCACGGAAATTATTCTATGGGTATTCAAGAGCAAATCGTGTTTCCTGAAATTGATTTTGATAAGACGGATAGCATACGTGGTTTAGATATTTGTATTACGACTACTGCTAAAACAAACGATGAAGCGAAAGCCCTTTTACAGGCTTTTAACTTCCCGTTACGAACCTAAAACAAGGGTATTATTGTGGCTAAAAAATCTATATTAGCTCGGGCATCGAAACGAGACGAACTGGTAAAAAAACATCAGCAAAAAAGATTGGAACTTAAGCGTACAATGCGGCTATCAGATTCCATCGATGAAGTGATGCAGTTGCAAATGCAACTTTCTAAATTGCCTTTGAATTCTAGCGCCGTAAGAAATGGAACACGTTGCCAACAATGTGGTCGTGCGCGTGCAGTTTATCGCAAGTTCGGCTTATGTAGGATTTGCTTAAGACAGCAGTTAATGACAGGTAATATTGCTGGTGGTAAGAAATCTAGCTGGTAAGTCACATAAATATTAATTTCATGTCCTAAACACAATAATAGTGGAGGAAAATTTTGAGCATGCATGATCCGGTAGCTGACTTATTAACGCGTATTCGTAATGGTCAGCGCGCTAAACATCAAAGCGTAACGATGAACTCATCTCGTTTAAAAGAAGAGATTGTTAAAGTATTAAAGTCTGAAGGTTATATATTAGACTATCAAGTTAGCAGTGAAAAAAATAATATTAAATCACTAACAGTGAACTTGAAATACTATCATGGTCGACCAGTTATTGAGCGTATCTTAAGGATTAGTCGCCCTGGTTTACGTGTTTATACACCACATAAATCTATAGAGCCTGTTCCTGGTTTTGGTATAGCTATTCTCTCAACCTCAAAAGGGGTTATGTCCCATACTACTGCTAAAAAGCAAGGTATAGGCGGAGAAGTGCTTTGTGAAGTGGCTTAATTAGTTAAGAGGTATAACATGTCTAGAGTCGCAAAGGCCTCTATATCTTTACCTTCCCAAGTTGAACTGGTAGTTAACCAAGGGACAGTGAATGTTAAGGGTCCTAAAGGGTCATTAACCCATACATATAATAAGCTAGTTGATATTGTTCAGCATGCTGAAGAAAAAAAGATTACATTCCAACCGCTGGGCAATAACCCAAACGGATGGACACAAGCAGGAACCGCTCGTGCACTCTTAAATAACATGATTACAGGAGTGACAACAGGTTTTAGTCGTACATTAGAGCTTGTTGGTGTTGGTTATCGGGCACAAGTTGCTGGTAGTAAGTTAACACTATCTCTTGGTTATTCGCATCCAATCGAATATACATTGCCAGAAGGTGTAACTGCAGAAACGCCAAATGTTACAACAGTAATCTTGCGTAGCATTAATAAACAGTTGTTAGGACAAGTAGCTGCAGAAGTTCGAGCTTATAGGCCTCCGGAGCCATATAAAGGCAAGGGAGTCAAATATAACAATGAAGTCATTCAGCGTAAAGAAGCTAAGAAGAAGTAGGTGATTATGCTAAACAAACGAAACGCTCGTGTAAGGCGTGGATTAAGAGCAAAAAAAGAAATCCACGTTAGACTAGAACGACAAAAAATGTTGGAAAGTGCAAGCCTGCATCGGCCTAGACTAGTGGTTTATCGAAGTAATGCAAATATCTATGCACAAATCGTTATGCCAAATGTAAAAGGCGATCAAATTTTAGTTGCTGCTTCAACTCTTGATAAGGAGTTAAAACCGTCATTATCAGGAAACAAAGTGAATCATGCGGCTGAAGTGGGTAAGTTGCTTGGCAGAAGAGCAAAGGCAAAAGACATTAGTCAGGTTTCCTTTGACAGATCTGGTTATAAATATCACGGGCGAATTAAGAGTTTAGCAGATGGCGCTCGTGAAGAGGGTTTAAATTTTTAAGGAGCAGTGATGGTATTTGATGATACTCCCAAAAATGAAGGATACCAGGAAAAGCTGGTCTCAGTGATCCGTACTGCTAAGGTCGTTAAGGGAGGACGTGTTTTTAGCTTTGCTGTGCTCGTTGTGATTGGTGATGGAAAAGGAAAAGTTGGTTATGGCCGTGGTAAAGCACGTGAAGTGCCAATCGCTATTCAAAAAGCTATGGAGCAAGCACGAAAAAACATGGTTTATGTAGCACTTGCCGATAAAACTATCTACCACGAAATAACGTGGGAATATGGAGCTTCAAAAGTTTTCATGAAGCCAGCAAGCGAAGGAACCGGAATTATTGCAGGTGGGGCAATGCGAGCTGTGTTAGAGGTCTTAGGTGTCCAAAATATTTTAGCTAAAAGCATTGGATCTACAAATCCCAATAATATCGTTAGGGCAACTGTTGGTGCATTAATCAATATGGGAACACCTGACTATGTTGCAGCTAAGCGCGGCAAACTAGTTGAAGAGGTAATCGAATAATGAGCGATCATAAGCAATTGAAAATTACCCTGGTGAAAAGTACTATTGCTCGGAAGCAGAAGCACATTCAAATAACAAAGCAACTAGGCTTGCGTAAAGTAAACCATAGTGTTTTGCAACCGGATAATCCAGCAATCAGAGGAATGGTTAATATGATTGATTATTTGGTACGGGTAGATGAGGTCACATCAGAATGAATTTAAATACATTATCACCTGAGTATGGTTCACGAAAAGCCAAAAAAAGATTAGGAAGAGGAATCGGATCAGGGCTTGGAAAAACTGCCGGTAAAGGACATAAAGGTCAAAAGGCTAGAGCTGGCGGCTTTCATAAGATCAATTTTGAAGGCGGTCAAATGCCAATCCAAAGGCGTTTGCCCAAAATGGGTTTTAAGTCAGCTAAAATCAAATGGAATGATCAAGTTACTCTGTCTGAAATATCCACAATAGAAATGGATCAAATCGATCTAAATGTTCTGAAGCAAGTTAAACTTGTTCCTGCATTTGTTCGTAAGGTCAAAGTAATCTTATCAGGAGAAGTAACTAAACCAGTAAAGATTGTTGGACTTAATGTGACGAAAGGTGCACGTCAAGCAATCGAAAACGCAGGTGGTTCTGTTGAATGAAAAGTAAGGCGAAAGTGTTTAATCCGACCAGCGGATTGGCTGAATTAAAATCTAGATTGCTTTTTGTAGTATTAGGAATTTTAATCTACAGACTTGGTGCACATATTCCTGTTCCAGGACTGGATCCTAATAAATTAGCCAATTTTTTTGGTCAGCAACAAAATACCATCTTTGGTTTATTTAACATGTTTTCTGGTGGAGCACTTTCGCGAGTTACCGTCTTTGCAATAGGTATCATGCCCTATATATCAGCATCGATTATAATACAATTGTTTTCGGTGATATCTCCTCAGCTTGAGCAGCTTAAGAAAGAAGGAGAAATGGGCCGAAGAAAAATAAACCAATATACGCGTTATCTGACGCTTATCTTGGCTATCTTTCAATCCTTAGGAATGGCAAGATGGTTGGCAGGTGAACAAATAGCATTGCATGCTGATCTGCTGTTTTACTTCACTGTTGTTGTCACACTTGTAACAGGCACAATGTTTTTAATGTGGCTTGGTGAACAGATTACCGAAAAAGGGATTGGAAATGGTATCTCTTTAATCATTTTCTCAGGAATTGTATCTAGTCTCCCATCAGCATTAGGCTCTCTTTTTCAGCAGGTTCGCGAAGGTCAAATGCAATTTCTAACCTTATTAATGGTGATGATAATTGTTATCTTGGTAACAGCGGCTGTGATCTTTATCGAACGTGCGCAAAGGCGCATAAAAGTAAACTACGCACAGCGCACTCAGGGCCGCAAAGTATATGCTGCCCAAAGCAGTCATTTACCATTAAAAATTAATATGGCTGGTGTTATTCCCCCTATTTTTGCTTCAAGCATTATTGTCTTGCCTGTAACCTTGGCTCAATTTTTAGGTAAAGGAAAACATTTTTCCTGGTTGTCCGATGTAGGTATGGCATTGTCTCCAGGTCAACCTTTATATTTATTAGTTTATGCCGTTGCTATCGTCTTTTTTGCTTTCTTTTATGCTGCGCTGGTATTTAATCCTAAAGATACTGCTGATAATTTAAAGAAATCAGGCGCTTATATCCCAGGCATTAGACCTGGCGAACAAACAACACGTTATATTGATACTGTAATGACAAGATTAACTTTTGTTGGAGCTATCTATCTTGTTTTAGTTTGTTTGTTACCGCAAATTTTAATTACTACTTGGCACCTTCCTTTTTACTTTGGAGGCACTTCCTTATTAATTATCGTTGTTGTTATAATGGACTTCATTGCGCAAGTACAAGCACATTTAATGACAAAGCAATATGATGCGCTTATCAAAAAAGCCAACCTGAAAGGAACAAAACTGCCTGGATTGTTATAGATTAACTGTTGTTTGAAATCATTGTGCTATATAAAAAATAAAATTAGAAGGACCTTTGAACTTTCTAGAGGATCTATTGTTTAGTTTGCTCTATTAATAGTTTATTTTACGTAAGAAAGTCATGTTCGGATTAAAATCACTTGGTTTAGCCTGATCAATAGTCAAAAAGACTTGATAGGTTTTTTGTAAGTGACCAGAAGGTAGTGTTTATGCCACTCGAGATAAAATCTCGTATTGCCCTTTAATTGGAGTTTGTAATGAAAGTGAGAGCATCGGTAAAGCGACTTTGTAGGAACTGTAAAATTATAAAGCGTGATAGAACCATACGCGTCATTTGTAAAGAAGCACGTCATAAACAAAAGCAAGGTTAGTAATTAATTTGATTTTTTCTCTAAGGGATAGTAATCTTATCTCCCTTTGAGGGTAATGAATAATTTGGAGAAACATCATGGCTCGTATTGCAGGGGTAAATATACCTGAGAACAAGCACATTGCAATAGCATTACGTTCGATTTACGGTATCGGCAAAACAACGGCAATAAATTTATGCAACACATTAAATGTAGAGCCCTCTGTTAAAGTATCTCAATTATCTGAAGAAACACTTGAAGCTTTCCGTAATGAGATTGCGAAATTAACCATTGAAGGTGATTTGCGTCGAGTGGTAAGTATGAATATTAAACGCCTTATGGATTTAGGTTGCTACCGTGGCTTACGTCATAGACGTGGATTACCCTTAAGAGGACAAAGGACAAAAACTAATGCGCGTACGCGTAAAGGACGCCGGAAAGTAAGTAATATTTAAGCATAAGGTGAGATCAAAGTAATGGCTATTGGCAAATCAAAACAGCAAAAAGTAAGGAAAAAGGCTAAGCGCATCGTGTCTGATGGTATTGTCCACATACATGCTTCATTTAATAATACCATCGTTACGTTTACTGATCGTCAAGGAAATACACTATGCTGGGCAACTGCAGGTGGTTCCGGATTTAGAGGATCAAGGAAAAGTACTCCTTATGCAGCACAGATCGCTACAGAGCGTGCTGCTACAATGGTAAAAGAATATGGAATGAAATCAGTAGCAGTGTTGGTTGATGGTCCTGGTCCTGGACGTGAATCAACAATTCGGGAATTGATTGCGCAAGATTTTAAGATTGTCGAAATAACAGATGTAACGGGCATACCTCACAATGGATGTAAGCCCCCTAAAAAACGTCGTGTCTGAGTTGGGAGTTCTGAATGGCTAGGTACCTTGGTCCAAAATGTAAATTATCACGTCGAGAAGGCACTGATTTATTTTTAAAAAGTGGTGTGCGTGATCATAAGTCAAAATGTAAAGCTGAAAAATTGCCGGGTCAACACGGAGCAAACAAACCAAGGCTCAGCGATTATGGAATTCAGTTAAGAGAAAAGCAAAAAATTCGACGACTTTATGGGATTTTAGAGCGACAATTCCATAACTATTATAAAAAAGCAACTGCACAAAAAGGTGCCACAGGTGAAAATCTGATGGTTTTACTTGAAAGACGCCTTGATAATGTTGTTTATCGTATGGGTTTTGCAAGTACAAGAGCGGAAGCACGACAACTTGTAACGCATAAATCAATTCTAGTGAATGACGAAGTTGTTAATATTCCTTCTTATCTAGTAAAAGCTGGAGATACAATTTCAGTGCGTCAAAAAGCAAAAGAACAAGGAAGAGTGAAAGCGGCTATCGCATTGTCTGAGCAAAGAGCACCCTGTGATTGGTTAACAATCGATATGGCTCATCTTAAAGGCACCTTTAATAATTTGCCAGCTCTAGATGATCTTTCTTCTTTTTATAACATTAACTTAGTTGTAGAACTCTACTCGAAGTAAGCTCGGAGACCTGCCGAATGGAAATACAAGATATGCTAACGCCATCTGTACTGAAAGTTCAAGCTGAAACGCCTTATCGCTCACGGGTTGTCCTTGAGCCCCTGGAAAGAGGGTATGGTCATACATTAGGTAATGCATTAAGACGGATTCTATTGTCTTCAATGCCAGGAAGCGCGATAACAGAAGCCACTATAGAAGGCGTCTTGCATGAGTATAGTACGCTAGAAGGTGTCCAAGAAGATGTTGTTGATATCCTACTAAATTTAAAGCAAGTAGCTATTAAATTGTTGGTTGGGAAAGAGGCGACTCTGACTTTGGATAAGAAAGGCCCATGCCAAGTAACAGCTGCTGATATCCAATTGTCTCATGGTCAAGAAATCGTAAATCCAAATTTAATCATCGCAAATCTGAATGAAAATGGTCATTTAAAAATGACCTTAAAAATAGAAAGCGGTGTTGGATTCCACATAAAAGAATCGGTTGTTGAATCTTTTGAAGGGGAAGAACCTAAAAAAGTAGTTGGTAGTTTAAAGATTGATAACACATTTTCGCCAGTAAAAAAGGTTGCTTATCATGTTGACAGTGCCCGAGTAGAAAACCGCACTGACCTTGATAAATTGAGTATTGATCTTGAAACCAACGGTACTTTAGAACCCGAAGAGGCAATACGATTTGCAGCATCTATTCTACAGCGACAATTAAGAGCGTTTGTAGATATGCAATTTGATGAATGTCAAACCGAACGTAAAGAAACGGCGAATTTTGATCCAATTCTTTTAAGACCAGTTGACGATTTAGAGTTAACGGTGCGTTCTGCAAATTGTTTAAAGGCTGAAAATATTTTTTACATAGGTGATCTAGTTCAAAAAACTGAAAATGAACTATTAAAAACTCCTAATCTTGGGAAAAAATCATTAACAGAAATAAAAGATGTTTTGGCAGCCCGTTCATTGTATTTAGGAATGCAACTTGATAACTGGCCACCAAAAGATCTAGGCGAGTAATTTTAGGAGTTTTGTATGCGTCATCGAAAAGCAGGTCGTCATTTTAGTCGTACTAGCAGCCATAGAAAAGCGATGTTCTCAAATTTGTGTAATGCATTGATTGAACACGAATTAATTAAAACAACATTACCTAAGGCGAAAGAACTGCGCCGATATATTGAACCACTTGTTACAGCAAGTAAAACTGATTCTGTTGCGTCGCGCAGACATGTATTTGATAGATTGCGTTCAAAATCTTCGGTTGCAAAGTTGTTTACTGCCCTGGGACCTCGTCATGCACAAAGGCCAGGTGGTTACGTGAGAGTTTTAAAATGCGGATACCGTGCTGGAGACGCAGCGCCGATGGCAATTATTGAGTTCGTTGATCGTGCTGATATATTAGCAAATGCTGATAGTTCAGAAGAAACTAACAAAGATTAGTTTAACGGAGAAATATGATGGCACGAGGAGTAAACAAAGTTATTTTAGTGGGAAACATTGGTGCAGATCCAGAAGTAAGAGCTATGCCAAATGGTAATACAGTGGCTACTTTATCACTTGCAACTAGTGAAAATTGGAAAGATAAACAAACCGGTGATAGACAAGAACGTACCGAATGGCACCGTGTTGTTTGTTTTAACCGTTTAGGCGAGATAGCAGGTGAATATGTTAAAAAAGGATCGAAACTGTATATAGAAGGAAGTTTACGAACTCGTAAATGGCAAGATCAACAAGGTCAAGATCGTTATACTACTGAAATTGTTGCGACTGAGCTACAGATGTTAGATACCAAAGGGAGTACATCAAATTTTGATGATTACTCTACAGGGTTTCAATCTAATAGCAAACGCTTTCAATCTCAACAGGATGGCGCTGGTTCTGATGTAGCCTCATCAGCAGCATATGATAGTATCAACGATGATGTCCCCTTTTAAGAATTAAGAATTAAGGCTTCTGTTAGCTCTTCAAAAGATGTGTTTTTGATTTGATAAAATATACGTTACTTGAGACAAATTATTAATGTATCTGCCCTTACAAAATAAAGTAGCTCTCATTACCGGCGGTAGCCGAGGAATAGGAAGGGCTACTGCTTTAAAATTAGCTTCAGTTGGTTGCGATATAGCGATCGTTTATTATAATGGTTCAGACGAAGCTGCACAGACGGCAATAGCAGTTGAGCAAATGGGTAGAAAAGCGATTGTAATACAAGCCAATGTTGCTGATCCGCAATCCATTAGAGAAATGTTTAAGCAATTCCAGCGCTTTTCCTCTGAACTCCATTTTTTAATTAGTAACGCGGCAAGCGGCGTTTTAAAGCCTGCCCTAGAAATGAGTACCAAACACTGGCGTTGGTGCATGGAAACCAATGCGCTAGCTCTCAACTATTTAGCTATTCACGGGCATCCATTAATGCCTAAAAACACGCGTATTATAGCAATGTCTAGCCTTGGTGCTCAAAAAGCCATTCCTAATTATGCTTTTATTGGTGCGTCTAAAGCGGCACTAGAAGCTTTAGTTAGATCGCTCAGTTTAGAATTGGCTGTACATGGTGTTACAGTTAATGCAATTTCTGCCGGTGTGGTCGATACCGATGCTTTAAAATACTTTCCTAATCGAACGCAGTTATTGGAACAATATAAAGAAAGATGTTTATCGGAAGAGTCTCTAACACCCGAACACGTTGCTAATGCTATCTATCTACTTTGCTTGCCAGAAGCAAGCATGATCAATGGACAAACGATTTTTGTAGATGCAGGATACAATACTGTGGGTTAGTCTAAGCACTCATATGATTACTCAGCACCGCTTTATAGAAACAAGAAAAAATACTTGGGTTTAATAAACACCGAATAACGGAAGAACTGTAAAAAAATTCTTCTGCAAAAACAATATTACCCATATAATATCTTAGTTGCCGTTGTAGCTCAGTCGGTAGAGCAATTGATTCGTAATCAATAGGTCCGCGGTTCGATTCCGCGCAACGGCATCAGTAGTATCAACATATTTGTGACTTTTATTAATTGTCTATTTTTAAGATGGACTTTTCTATCTTTTATAAGCTGTTTGATTATTATTCGCCATATAAATCAAATTAAAACGACGGAATCCATGGGCTACCTATGTATCAACCTTTATTAAATATTGCTATATCTGCTGCTCGAGCGGCTGGGGATTTAATTTTACGCCATTTAGATCAAAGTGAGCATCTAAAATTAATGCCAAAGGATGCACACAGTTTTTTTACAGAAGTTGATGTAAAGGCAGAGCAATTAATCATGCAGATTATTCGGAAAGCTTATCCAAACCATGGAATTATTGCCGAAGAAAGCGGCTGTCATCTTCTATCAGACGATACAGGTCCCGTATGGATCATAGATCCCTTAGATGGGACTACTAATTATGTACATGGATTTCCTTTTTTCTCGATATCGATTGCACACAAAGTGAATAACAGGATTGAACATGGTGTTGTGTATGATCCATTACGGCAGGAGTGTTTTGCAGCAAGTCGAGGGGCGGGCGCACGTTTAAATGACAGAAGGATCCGTGTATCTAAACAAACACAATTATCAGAGGCATTATTATCTACTGCCTTTCCCTTACGAAATCCGGGGCTATTGAAGCGTTATTTGCCCACGCTAAACGGAATGGTTGGCCAATGTGGAGGCATCAGAAGAACAGGGTCCGCTGCCCTAAATCTTGCGTATGTGGCTAATGGACGTTTAGATGGTTTTTGGGAATTCGGTTTAAAAACATGGGATGTTGCAGCAGGCGCCTTATTAATTCGTGAAGCGGGGGGGTTGGTTGCCGAGATAAATGGAGGAGATAATTATTTGGAAAGCGGTAACCTGGTTGCGGGAACACCCAAAGTTTTTAAAACATTAATTCAACAGTTACAACACTGTGAGAAAAAAGGCTAGTTGTTTTATTTGTTCAGTGGACAGTGACTTTTCAACAAACTAAGCACTGACCACTGGAATATTTCAGCTTTCTAAAATGAAGTTTCTCATTATATTACAGACTTCTTCCATAACAGACACATTATGGATACTAGCTAACGCTGTAAATAGAGGATGGTGTTGTTTAAATAAATGATGTAAATAAGCACGGCTATAAGTTTGGCATGTGTAACAATTACAATTTTCCATGATTGGCTGATGATCGGATGCAAAGCAAGCCTTTTTAATTTGAAGTCGAGCGTTTGGAAAAGAACTCTCGAATTTTAGCCATTTCCCAGAAGAAACAACTTCGCCGACATATAAAGCGCCATGTCTTGCATTACGCGTAGGTGCAACGCAGTCGAATATATCGATGCCTTCTTCAACAACCTCGAGAAGATCTTGCGGTGAAAGTCCAACACCCATGGTATAACGGGGTTTATGGGCAGGTAACCAAGGGTAGACCCATTGAATAACATCACGTGTGAGAGGCATGTTGAATCCGATAGTTTCGCCACCTATTGCAATGCCTTCAGTGTTCATTGCAGCAATAAAAGATGCGCTCTCTTGCCGTAACTCCTTATATAACCCACCTTGAATAATGCCAAACAAAGCTTGTTTCGAACCGTAAGTTGAATGCGGGTATTTATCATGATACTCAACAGATTCTTCAAGCCAACGATGAGTTCTTTGCATGATAGCATTAGCATTATTCAATGAAGCATTATCCGGAGTACATTGATCGAAGGCCATAATAATATCAGCGCCTATAATTTTTTGGGCTTGAAGTGATGTTTCTGGTGTAAGTGAAATAATTGTATTCGTTTCGGGTAGTTTGAAATGTGCTCCTTTTTCATCAATTGCACATATCTCTTTATTTTTTGAGAGGCTAAAAACTTGAAAGCCGCCACTATCAGTTAGCATAGGGCCGTGCCATCCCATGAAGGGATGCATGCCTCCAGCTGCTTGTATTATGTTCATGCCAGGTGCGCAAAGCATGTGATACGTGTTACCACCTAAAATAATTTGGCTTTTTGCTGCTGTTAGCTCTAAAGGGGTGAGATTATTTACTCCAGCACGTGTGCCCACGGGCATAAAAGTAGGTGTTAAGAAGGAGCCGTGTGGAGTGGTGATTTTGGTAACACGGGCGCGCGTTAATGCGTGTGATTTAAGAGGTTGACAAAAAAGGGCGTCTTCCACCATGAATATGTTACTGACAAATGACGAGCTGTGAATTGTGCGTGAAATTTTATCTTAAAGCAAGTTTTGCAAGATTATTAGGGAGAGTCGAATAATAGGATTCGTTGGAAAGATTCGGATAGGGGAGCTTATTTTCAGCTACCCCCCCGAGATAAAGATGCTGAATTTATAGAGAAACGCGTTTGATAAAAAGCAAGCGTATGTTTGCGAGTAACATCAATGCAAAATAAGCCAAAGACCACCCAGGCATTGGTAGACCCAACCACTGCCAGGTATGTTCTGCGCAGTTGCTAGAACCCCAAAAAAATGCATGTGCAATATCTGACCAGGGAAAATACTGAAGTAGGACGTCTAGTTCAGGCATACATGCAGCAGTTTGGCCAGCAGGCAGGAACTGTAGCCATAGCTGTCGACTGGCAAAGAATAAACCGGCGCTAGCAAAAATTATCTGTAAGATCGCTACACTCTTAATGACTTTAAAGCGCTTCAAAAAGATAGCGCAAAGAGAAATTAAAGCTAAGCAGAAGACAGACAAGCGTTGCATCAGGCATAATGGACAAGGTTCAAGATGTTTGACGTATTGGAAATAAAAAGAGCTTAATAAGATAAAGATACTTATGAGAGCTAAGAAAGTTTGGAAGCGTTTGTAGTTAAAAGGGTTATTAGTGGGTGGGTACATGTTATCTTTTATCCTCAATCCTATCGCTTTATTTATTTTGTTAGTTTTGAACGGGCGTAGTTTACTCAAATGACAATGATACGTATTGCTACAAGACAAAGTCCTTTAGCACTTCAACAATCCCGCAGCATCGCGGAGAAAATTAAAATAATCGACCCTTCAGTCTGTGTCAAATTAATTCCCATGAAAACGACCGGAGATCGCTTTCAGCAGGCAAAGTTATCACAAATAGGTACCAAAGGGCTATTTGTAAAAGAACTTGAAGAGGCCTTATTAAATGGTGATGCAGATATTGCTGTGCATTCCATGAAAGATGTGCCCACTTTTTTCCCGGAAGGTCTGTTTCTAGCTGCTATTTGCGAACGAGCAAATCCTTACGACGCATTCATTGCAAGAGCAAATCAGAAACTGCATTCGTTAGCCACCGGCGCAATTATTGGTACTTCAAGTTTACGACGTCAATCACAATTATTAGTATTACGTCCCGATCTGGTCGTCAAGGAACTCCGAGGTAATGTCGGCTCGCGTTTAGCAAAATTAAATGCAGGGCAGTTTGATGCCATTGTATTAGCCGTTGCGGGGTTGCAACGTTTGGGGTGCGATGTCGATACTGAAATATTGACTGAAGATCAGATGATGCCTGCAGGCGGTCAAGGTGCTCTCGGTATTGAATGTCGAGAAAAAGATCTGGCAATCATTGAGTTGTTGCAATCGCTCCATCATCCGGTGACTGGGTTATGCGTTGAAGCGGAGCGTCAAGTAAGTTTGATATTGGGCGGAAATTGCCATGCCCCCATCGCTGTTTATTGTAAACCTTATAATGATACGAAATTTGTGTTGCGAGCGCGTGTTCTATCATCGGATGGCAAACAGATGCTCGAAGAGCATTGCTTAGGAGAGCAAAAAGAGGTATTAAACTTATCTAAAGCCTGTGCATCCCGGCTCTTGGCCCGAGGCGCGGCAGAGCTGGTCGCAGGGAGCAGCTAATTGCAAGGGTTGCGTGTCTTAAATACTCGTCCTGAATTACAAGGGAAAAAACTGAGTCAAGCGATAAAACAGCTCGGAGGGATATCCATTGATTGTCCTGCTTTGGCCATTGAACCTGTAAAAAACAACTGGGTGAGAGAAATCACTCCTTGTTTAAAGGCCATGGATTTTGCAATTTTTACCAGTACAAACGCTGTGAACTACGCACTCTCTTCGTTGCTATTGTTTCACAGATGGCCTGAAAAGCTAAGGGCTATTCCTATCGGCCAAACGACAGCAAATGCTTTGGCTCATTATGGGATAGCAGCTTATTTTATACCGGATGAGTCGAGGAGCGAATCTTTGCTTGCACATCCCTACTTGCAAAAAATAGAGGGAAAAAAAGTGCTCCTTTTTAAAGGAGAAAAAGGTAGAACTTGTATACAGGATACGTTGTGCTTGCGTGGCGCAGAATGTGTGGAAGTGGATGTTTATCGACGGGTGCTTCCTTTAGCGAGTGCTGGTATACTCCATCGTTTGCAAGAGAGAGAGAGCATCGACATTATGCTCATAACTAGTCAGGAGGCGATACAAAATATCTTGACTTTGTGGGATAAAAAATTACCTACGTGGATTTTTGATACTCCTTGCTTAGTGATTAGTCAGCGTTTAGCGAGTTTTGTTTCTACACTTGGATTTAAGACTATACTAATCAGTAAACCTGAAACAGTTTTGCAGACATTGAACCAATTTGACCAAGGATTTGATTATGGGCGCGTCTGATATACCACCAGCTGACAAGGGAAAGGTACCTAAAGATGTTCCTCTAACGCCATCTACGAACGAATCAGATGACGTTGAGCATCGCACAATTTCTCAAGATAGCTTGCAAGATCACGGGGAAAAAGAAATCAATGCCAGGACCACTCACGGACGACATTGGCTTATTTTGTCAGGAATTATTAGTTTATGTGCACTTGGTTTAAGTGCTTATACCATCGCAAAACTCTATCCCTTTGAATATCGTACCCACCAAGATTTAAAAACAATCAAGCAGACGCTTAGTTCATTGCCAATCAGTTCACTTGCCACCAATGTTAAACAACTGTTAGGAAAGGAACAAGAAATTCAGGTGCGACTGAATAAAACAGAACAACAAACTCAAGCACTACAAGAGATACTTAAACATCCTGCGCTAATGAATAATATTTGGCCTTTATTTAAAGCGAAATATTGCTTAGAACTTGCCCAGATAAACGAAAAATGGGGAGCGGATCAACAAAGTACCTTTGCCTTACTGACCCAAGCAGAATCTTTTTTAACAACTATGAATAGTCAAGCAGTAATTTCTGTTAGACAAGCTATTAATCAAGAAAGGAAGCAACTTGCAGATCGCTTAAAAAAGGCAGAAAACCTTACCACCTTGTTGAGTCAACTGGAGTCAATCCAGCAAAACTTGTTCCAATTACCCTTGAGACGTTCGGTTGTAAATAACGAAGAAATGAGCACTACGGAAAGAAAAGCAGGGCAATCACAGTTGCAAGCAACGTCCTGGCAAACTCAATTCCGTGAGAATATGCAAGCGCTTAAAAAATTGGTCGTTGTTCATCATGGCGCAGAAACCATTGAACCGTTGTTGCCGATGTATCAGACCCTCTTACAAGAATCAATTCGCCTAGAGATACAACAAGCTCAATGGGCACTGATTCACCGAGATCAAGTTGTCTACCGTCTTTCTGTTCATCAGGCATTGGAATTGATGCGAAAAACGTTTGATGTGAATAACGCAACAACCCGGACGATCATGGAACGATTGGAATCGCTTCAACAAATCCAGTTGGATATATCAAGTGAACAACTCATCCATCGATCCTTAGAGTTACTCAATCAAGTTATTGGACAAAAATTACCTGCACATCAAGAAGAAAACAATCCTGATCACCTAGAGAATCCTGTGAAAAATCAGGAGGCTTTATGAGACCCTCAAAGGTTGAAGTGAGTGTGATTAAGTGTTGCTGGAGGAGAAAGGAATGATCTTACGATTGCTGGTGGGTTTTGTTTTGCTTTTTGCTGGTGTCTGGGCAGGGGTAAAGTTTCATCAAGATCCTGGCTATCTTTTGATTTCTTTTCATCAATGGACAATCGAGACAACGCTTTGGGTGGGCGTTTTTATCTTATTGATTGTATTTTTTCTTGTCCATGTTTTTCTGTTACTCATTCATTGGCTGCTTGCTTTACCAAAGACGTTTCACCGTTGGTGGGCACAATATAGGCTGCAGCGAGCACATAAGAAAACCGAAAAAGGGTTAATTGAATTTGGTGAGGGTTACTGGTCACGTGCGCACCAACATTTAACAAAAGCTTTACCTGATACAGACGTACCATTGCTTAATTATTTGACAGCTGCGCGAGCGGCCCAAGAAATGGGCGAGTCTAGTGTTAGAGACGATTATTTGCAACAAGCCCAAACACTGATACCCGATGCAAAAATAGCGGTGGAATTAACACAGGCAGAATTACAGTTAGCGAACCACGAATGGGATAGTGCCTTAGTAACGTTAAAAAATCTTCAAGAGATTGCCCCTCATCATCCTCATTTCTTAAAATTACTTTCGCAGTTCTATCATGAACGAGCGGAATGGACACCTTTAATCACACTACTTCCCGATCTGAAATATTATCGCGTGTTTCCTGCCGAGATTTTTAATAAACTACAAAAGGAGACCTATTTGCGTGCTATGTTGGAACAGGTACGTTTAAATGATAGAGAGGCGCTTGAAAAAATTGTGACTGCGCTTCCTAAAGCATTGACAACCGATCCATCGCTAATGGCCATTTATTGTGAATTTCTTCTCCAAAGGCAAGAGGATAAAGCAGCAGAAGCCCTTTTACGTCGTTGTTTACAACAACAGTATGATGAAACACTGGTATCCCTTTATGGTCAGTTACGTCTAGGCAAAGGTCCTCTCAATTTTGCTGAATCCCTACTAAAGAAATACTCGTATTCGAGCGCAATTTATTTATGTTTAGGTCGTTTGAGCCAACGTGCATCCTTATGGGGCAAAGCTAAACACTATTTTGAGGAAAGTATCCGTATCAAACCCTCTGCGGAGGCCTATGCAGAATTAGGTGAGTTGCTGCAACAGTTGGGTGATATTGAAGAGACCTGTAAAGCTTTTCGAGCTGGCCTTAAACTCGCTATCAATGCGCATTAAATTTTTATAGGTTAATAATTGCTGATTCCCTATATTTTTCAGAAACTTGTCTACTTGGACTGAATTCTATTAATTTTTAAATCATTTGATTATATTTTATGTATAATGTAAAATAATTAATCAAATCCTACTTATTACGAATTTTATATGCAAGAAAAGAGAGCTCTTAGCACTTTAAAAAAATTTTTTGAAAATAAAGTGCAATTCATCCATCCTTCAATTTTTAAGGAAATTCTAACGACGGAGTTGGGGAAAAGCCCTCACAATTCAGGCCGACTTGTCAAACAATCGCTGCTCCTCCTGGGAAGAAGCTCGGAATTAACCCAGGAAAAAATGACAGACTTATTTAATGCTATTTGCGTTTTAATAAATTATGACTGTAAAGATTTGGGTTCCGTGTTCGAGGATATATCTTCATTGGAAAACTTCGCGCTTTTGGCGAAAAGAAATTTTAACCAAGTAAACGGAAGGACTTCAGCGACTCTTGTGAATGCCAGGGTCATATTAGACATTTTCAGTAAATTTATTTCCTGTTTAAATAAGATGCAATTAAATACACAAGAAATTGCCACTGTACTAAAAGAATTGTCGCTACTAACCCCAAATGAAATTCTAAAAAGTAATATTTTGTCTCATAATAGTATGAATCAAGCCTATCAACTCTGTAACAAATTTCTCGCTTTAAATCCTCATCCACAAGAAATATTGCAGCTATTGTCTGCAGTGATTCCACTGATAAAAGCTGGGTATAAGAAGTTTGCAACTAAGCTGCCAGAACAATTAATAGTGCGATTAATCCAAAATAAAAATATCGACGCTTATGAGATTGGTTCCACTTTGAGTCTATTTGAAAAACTCATGCATTCCCAATTATGCGATGTGCAGCACGTCAATGTTATTAATTTGCTACTTAACAAGCTCAATCAGCAAAAGATTACCGAACCCAATGTAAAAGAATTTCATAAAGCGTTAAAAATAACTGGCAAGATATTAAACGACTTCAAATATCAGGCCTCAGCTGAACAAGGTGTTTCTAGCAATAAAGATGTAGACCATCAAGCTATCGACGGGTTGGTTATTAAATTATATATGAGCAAGAAGGATATTAAATTAGATTCCTTGGTCGAAAGCTTATGGGATCCATCGATTATTGAGACATTAGATGAAATCGGAATTCAATCTGTAGCGAGCGAAAAATTTAGAAGAGATGCAGAAGCTGTAAAACGACAATTTAAGTCGCTTTTAGCAGGTGAGGAGCAAGCGCGTGCTGAGGACTATGCGACGGTTTTATCTGGTTTGGCACAGGCCTCAGACCTTGAGGAACTTACGCGGTCCATCGCAACGAGTTCTTGGGTACTAAGCCAATTCTTAGAGAGTCGTCCCAGTGCCAAAGTAATTTCTCAAGTAATTTTAGCTCTCGTTGAAATTTCGCAAAACGAATATGAAATTCACCCGCAAATACTGAAGGATTTTGCGCATGCAGTCAACGATAAGATGAAAGCAGGCCTTGACTCGATTGCGTATACTTTATGGGGTATAGCGCAGCTCTCTGAAGTAGGAAACGCTTTTAATGATGTTATTAGTATCTATGATCTTAATGGCTTGATTCAAAAATTACATAAGAAATTAGATGAAATACCCCAGTCTGATAGGACTTGCCAGTCTCAATCGAACACTGAGCTTGAAAAATATAGTGTAGCTTTTCGTGCAATCGGAAAATTATTAAATCGAAAAGACCCTCAGTCTTTTGAAATAGATTTGGAGGGCAGTGTACTGAGTTCTATGGTTAATAAATTGGCAAATCAATCTAAACAGAGTACTTGGAAGCTAGTGGAATCTTTGTGGGGAAAGTTTGATACACCTATGAGAGAAAAGCTTTATGCAATGGATATTCGTGTAGCAGGATTCAGCGAGCTCGACACAATTCAAAACCTGACCTTTATGCATGACGTTTGTAAGATAGCTATGAAGAGATTGAAATCGCTGACTTCTAACGATGCTTTAATTAAAGGCGCAGGTATCAATCAAGCGGTTGAAAATAAACGAAATGATTCTAGTCGCGATAAAGTATTTCGTAAGGATTACAAGGAGTTATTGAGAAGAATAGTCATTAGATATATGTCGCTTTGTTGTTCATACAACCTTTATTACAATGCAGTTAAGATATTTGATACTCTCAAAAAAATCCCCGAAGCTTTAAGCCCTAAGATGATTAACGAATTTATGCTGCATGCAGTAAAAGAAAAAGATTTCGTTAATGTGCTTTGGTGTGCACAATACCTCGCTAATTCGGTTTACTGTCATTATGACATTCTCGAATTACAGGGCGGACAGGTTTTTCAAATATTAAATACACTGGATATCTTAAAAGCTGCTTTAAAAAGTTATATAGAACACCTGGAAGAATCTTACATTATTCAATCTAAAGAAGACGTTTTAATACCTCTTTTAGATTCTACATATCAATCATTTGCCAATGTTATGAATCAAATTGAACAAGAAAGAGCAAGGCGTGTTGATCATAAATGCGCTAATAAATTGGAGCCATTCGTTGCTAGGATTAATTTTTTTCAAAGTTCAACGCCATTTTATAGCCCGACATATAGTGATTTAAAACTTTTACCAAAAGATTCAGTCAACAACCCATCTAAGGATACGAAGGATACACCCACTCTGCGTTGAAAAGTTATCTGAAGAAAATATATGCGTGATGCAAATATGTATCTTTCTTAGATGAAGTGCGATTCTCTGAAAATTTAGAGTCGGTAGGCTATTTTTTGCTTTTTGCTGGTGTTTTGATGTGAGCGAGGGGTTGATTATTAAGACTTGCCTTGTCCTTCTTTAATACTCAACTGTCAGCGGTAGAGAGTTTCCAACGTTTATGTAACCAATGCCATTGTTCTGGATGTGTCAAAAGTATTTTTTCCAGCGCTTGGTTGTAGGCAAGCGTATTTTGATATAAAGACGCTTTTTGACTACCTTGATCTTGAAAGGCAATGGGTGGATAAAACTCTAAGACATGACGCCCATTAGCTAAACGAAATGTCGCAGCAGGAATGACGGGTACCCCTGTATATCCAGATAAGGTAGCTAAACTGCGATAAGTGCCAGCTTTTTTTCCAAAAAATTCAACAGCGATCCCGTCACGATTAACTAGAGATGCATGTTGATCTAACACAAAAACCACTGCATGATTTTTTTCCAACGCTTGACAGACTTGATCGAGCGAATTTTTCTTAGGGATAACTTGCAGGCCTGCAGCATAATAGCGTCTAAATAAAAGGCGCTCGATCCATTTCATGCCGAGCGTGCGACGTATAAAATGAAAATGCCCTTGAAAAGATTTGAAATTTAAGATGCCACCGATCGGTGCAAATTCCCAATTACCGAAATGCCCGGTGAGCACTAAAATGCCTTTGTTCTCATTGGCGACCTTCAATAAATGTTCTTGGCCACGAATTTCTACGCGCTGACATAAGGTTTTTTCTCGGATGAAACGTAATTGGATAATCTCTTTTAAAGAAGTCGCAAGATGCGAATAAAAAGCTTTCATAAGCTTTTTTTGCTGAGCAAGAGATAGATAACCATCAAAAACTTGCTGAATATTCTTTTTTATAACTTTTTTTCTGTAGGGAAGAAAGTAATACAAAAGTAGCCCGACAAAGGAGGGTTGGAGGTTATCGATATAATCGTTAATTTTATGTTGCTCGAATTGCAATTGAATCCTCCAAATGCTTATGATTAAGTTTTTTTACATCCTTTAATATTAATCAACCGCTTGCAATATAAGACAAGCATTCATACTTGCAAATCCTCTACTCACCATCATTGCACGACTAGCGGGGGGTAAAGATTGTTGGTCAGCACTTAAGTTTAAGGAGGCACATTCGTTCGCGATTTTATCTAAGTTAGCAATACCAGGTAAACAACGCGTTCTTAGCGCATAAGTAGTTAATACAGCATCCACAACGCCGGATGAACAAAGTGTATGCCCCATAGCCCACTTAAACGCACTGACGGGCGGGCGATGAGGGAATAGCTGATTGACAGCTTGTGCTTCTGTATTATCTGACCTTGGGTTACCATTACCGTGCGCAATCAAACAATCGATATCTTTTGTTTTTAAATTTAATCGTTCTAATGTACGGTTCATCAGCTGTGCAAGCTGAGTACCTTCCTGATTGATAGAAAACAAACCTGCAGATTCGCTGGCTGTACCGCCGCCTAACATCTCGGCATAGCACGTTGCTGATCGAGCTTTTGCACTTCTTTCACTTTCTAACACAATTGCCGCAGCGCCTTCTGCTAATAGCGTGCCGTCGTGTGATTGATCAAAAGGTTTAAGATGACGTTCACTAATGACACCTAAGCGAGCGTAGTAAAAAAGTGATTGAGGTTCAAGGCTATCATAGGCAACAACAACAGCACGTTCTGCCTGTCCTGATTGGATTGCAGCATAAGCTTCTAAAAGTGCTTGCGTTCCTCCCACGGCGTGATTGGTTATATTATGATTAGGCCCTTTAAACCCATAGGTAATACCTGTATAGGCTAATACATTATTTGGTAAGATACGCAGCAGCCACATCGGATGTACTTCATCGAATAATCCATCCGCAAACGATTGGAAATTATTGGTTTTGGACATTAACGGTAGAAAATCATACTGCTGATAATATTTGTTTCCAGGAGAGCCAACGTAAATTGCAGTTTCTTCGTTAAAGGTTGTCAACGTCGCTGGAGCGAGGGTATCACGGTAAGGAAGCCATCCACTAAGTTCCACAGCTTGCGTAGCAGCATTAATACCCATGACATCTTGTCGTGAAATTGCTTTGAGCAATTTACGATCAGGTAACATTTTAGCAGGTTGAAAATTTTGGAGCTCACCGCCCAGCCGGTATTTCCAAGAGGATAGATCCCATTGTGTAATTTCTGACAGAGCGCTTTGTCCGCTAATCACTGTATCCCAGGTGGTCTCAGCGTTCGAACCGCATGCCGTTAGTGCGCTTAAACCTGTTATAAATACACGGTTCGGATCAGCGGTGTGAGGTTCTATGTTACGAGCTTGATTGTTCATCACTTACCTCGCACTAAATCAGGGTGTTTAAATATAAGACAACTGTTGGAGCCACCAAAACCAAAAGAATTGGATAAGGCAATGCCTACGGCTTTTTCACGCGGTCCTTCTACAACATAGTCGAGATCACAGCTCGGATCAGGCGACGTTAGATTGGCAGTTTGAGGCACATGACCATCCCGAATAGCTAGTACTGAAAAGGCGGCTTCCAGAGCGCCCGCACCCGCAATTAGATGTCCGGTTTGACTTTTAGTAGAGCTGACGGGGATTTTGTCGGCATTTTTTTGGAATACATTTTTGATAGCATTTGTTTCGCTCAAATCATTCATCAGAGTTGAAGTGCCATGTGCATTAATGTAATCGACATCGGAAGGTTGAACACCTGCATCTGTAAGCGCTCGTTGAATGGCTTGGATAGCACCATCACCATCAGGGGGAGAATCTGTGATTCGATAAGAGCTTAAAGAGTTGCCTTCTCCCGCAAGCTCCGCATAAATAGTTGCGCCTCGTGCTTCTGCTTTTGACCATTCTTCAAGGACGAGAAAAGCAGCACCTTCACCTAAGACAAAACCGTTTCGGGTTTTATCAAAAGGACGGCTTGCGGTGGATGGTGTTTCGTTATAAGTTGATAAAGCACCTAATAGGCAAAAACTTGATAGCCCCAAAGGACTAATCATGGAATCAAAGCCGCCTGCTAACATGAAATCCGCTTCGTTACGGCGAATGACCTGCATAGCAAGGCCTAATGCTTGCCCTCCAGAGGCACAAGCGGTATGGACAGAAGTGGCATAACCCTTAATGCCAAATTGTTGAATTAAAAGAGATAAGCCCGCGTTAGAGGTTGTTTGACCAAAATCACTCATGCGGTAAAAGTCTTGAGACTCTGCTTCAAGTTGATTCCAGTCTACAGTGCCTGATTGAGCGCAGCGTTGTTGAAAACGTTGGAGATAGTCAAACTCGGCAGTCATCATACCACTACCTGCAACCACTCCCCAGCGAGAAGCATTCTCTTGATTAGGACAAATACCCGCATCGGTAATTGCTTGATGTGCTGCATCTAATGCATAAGCAGTAAATTGCATCGCAAAACGGGTATGTTTTCCGTTAATTGCAGGGTTAAGAGCAAAATCTTTAACCTCTGCGGCGATACGTGTCGGAAAATGACTCGCGTCAAAATGTCGAATAGCTTGAATCCCGGACTGCCCCCGCATTAAGTTTCGCCAAGTATTATGGACATCATTACCTAAAGGGGAAACAATGCCTAATCCAGTGATCGCAACGCGTCTTTTGCTCATAATACGTTCTCTGATAAAGCGTTAGTGCCATAGAGGCAGTCGTCGTTATTTTTTGTCGTTGTTAATTCGATTAACAGTTCAGCAATACAGACTCGTTTCTTATTCACGGTGCTGAGAAAAGTTAGGATATATTCTTGCATAGATCGTTGTTTGAGCTTTAATTCGCAACGTAAGGTTTCCCCTGGGGAAACGAAGTTACTCATTTTAATTTTTCGAAATTCTTTTGCCTGATAGCTGTTAGACAGAGAGGTCTCTTTCATAAAACGATGAGCAAGGTTGAGTTTATAAGCTAAAAGTATCGTCATTGGAAGTACAGGCTTATTAGGGAAGTGATCAGCAAAATAGGGAGCAGTGGGGGGAACGGTCATCTCAGCTATTAAACGCATTTCTGGCTGAAATTCTATTATTTGGTCGAAATCTAGAGGAGGTAAGCAAGGCGGTATGCAGAGTGAGGGAGACGATTCAACTGCGGGTAGGTGTGATGATAAAAGATGATCAAATTGCGACTTTACTTCAGCAACCTCGATAAAATCGGTCATGGGTAATAAAGGACCAATAGCACCTTCAATCTGCAGAATCATCTCGCCATGAATAGAAGCGATACCACGGTATTCAACTGCCGTTTCATCGAGATTTTCAATGACCGCTTCTAAATCAATCGTTTCGCCAACGTACGCAGGCCGCTTAAAATAAGTTGAAGCAACAACGCCTGCTACAGGACGTTTTTGAAATTGGTGAAAAGCCATCACATTCCATGCAGCTAATTGACCAACAGTTTCACCAATCAAGGTTGGCATAAAATACGGCTGTCCTTGAGTTGCCTCAGTCAAATAAGCTGTATTTGCAGAAATTTGCTTACAACCTTGTATGCTTTTTCCTGGATCGAGACTAAAAAGCTTATCAACAAACAAGAAGCGCATTAAGTTGCTAAAGCCTCTACCGATTGTTCTTGAGCAGCTCGTATGACCAATTTACAAAAAGTTTCTACGGTAAAAAGGGTGGGAATTTCATTGACCTTGAGGTTATCACTAAAATAGGCTTCAGGTACTTCCGTCAAGTATTGTTTTAGAGCGATTAATCCTTTCGCAGTAAGAATACCGTTTTGTTCAAACTCTGCTTCGGTTAAATCACCGCGTGCATTCTTTTCAAGTTGCCCACGAGGAATTTTGACTTGAAAAGCTTTTTCCAATTGAAAGACTAAATCAAGGAAGTCGATTGATTCTGCGCCAAGATCCCCAATTAGACGTTGCTGCAAAGTGATATCTGCTTCATCAGCCACTAAAACATCTGCAATAATTTCCCGAACTTTAGGGTAAACACTCTCTACGTTCATCTTACATCCTCAGGGCTTAAAGATAGTATTTAAAGGCCCTGATTATACCATAGGATTGGATTGCGTATACCCCTGTAAATTTTGCATGCATTTGAACACTTAAATTAAGATGATTCACAAGTTTCATCAAAAAAATGAAGCGCACGAGGTGGCCATGCGAGACTCCAATCTTCATATTCAAGGGTGAGATTGGGGTTATAAGCAAGATCAGTAGACAATAGATGTGCCCACCGTTTTTGCATGTAATCCATCTCTTTCAGAAAGCGGGCCTTTTTTTCTGGCGTGGTATCTAAACCACGGCTGGCAGACTCATGGTGGTAAAGTTCCGCGTAAGGGGTCCAAACATTTCGATATCCTGCTTCAATTAAACGCAAGCAAAAATCAACGTCGTTAAATGCAATTTTTAAATCTTGTTCGTTAAGCCCGCCCATTTTTTGAAAGACATCGGTTTTTACGACCATACAGGCTGCAGTCACAGCAGAGAAGTTTGATCGAGAGGCTTTGCGGCTCATGTAGCCTGGGTCTTTGCGAGGAAATTTTCGATGCGCATGAGAGGCGATCCCACCTCCGCCGACGATAATGCCACCGTGCTGTAATGTTTCATTGGGATAGAAAAGTGCTGCGCCTACTGCCCCAATAGAGGGTTGCAGGGCCAAAGAACACATCTCGTTGAGCCAATCAGGAGAGATGACTTGTATGTCATTATTTAAAAAACACAAGAAGCTTCCTTTCGCATATTTAACGGCATTATTGGTTAGAGCGGAATAATTAAAGGGTTGCGGATCTCGATAGATACGAATATTTGCATGGTTTTCAAGTTTTTTTAGGTAATCTAATGTTTGAATATCGGTAGAATCATTATCAACAATGAGTATCTCATAGTTTTCATAAGTGGTGAGCTGCAAAATACTTTCAATACACTGATGTAATAACGAATATTTATCCCGTGTTAAAACGATAATGCTTACTAGGGGGGGCGGAGTCGGTAGGGTGTAATGAAGACGATACGCTATTCCCGTGTGTTCAACTGTCCCGGAAATACCACAATTTTTCAGGTAATCTTGCAAAGCAACTCGGCCACTTTCTGCAAAATAAGGTTTTTGATCGAGCGCTAAAGCGGTACTTCCAGAATGGGCACGCCAATGGTATAAAACTTTGGGTATATGTACGATTTGTGTCGGATCTAAATGTTGAATGCATCGTAAGGTTAGATCATAATCTTGAGCACCCTCAAGCCCAGGTCTGAAGCCACCTACTTTTCTGATTAAATCTGTTCGGTAGACAGCCAAATGGCAAATGTAGTTATTCGATAAAAAGAGGGTAGGATTCCAGTCAGGTTTAAAATGAGGGGTGTGACGGTTACCTTCGATATCAATTTTATCTTCGTCTGAATAAATCAAACCTGCATGGGGGTGTTTGAGGATCGCCTCGGCCACATAATATAGCGCATCTAGGGGCAATAAATCATCGTGATCCATGAGTGCTATAAACTCATGGGTTGCAAGGGCTAGGGCATCGTTCGAAGCCTTAGAGATATGCCCATTTTTGTCACGATAGATAACGCGAATACGGTTATCTTTTTTTTCGTAGGACTGCAGCAGCTGGATCACCTCGAGATCGCTTGAAGCATCATCAGCAATGCACAATTCCCAGTGCGGATACAGCTGGTTAATAACAGAATCAAGTGCTTGTTTAAGAAAAAGAATCGATGAATTATACGTTGGCATTACAATGGAAATTCTAGGCGGGCAAACGAATGCGGCGATTTTGTTTTGAATGTCTGCTTTTGTAGTCTCAAGTAAACGGTCGTAATTGCTTATCCACTGTGCATAATTGTTTCGATTACAATAGGTATCACGATGTTTTTTTAAACGTTGCCATTTTTCTGCCAAGGATCGTATCCCTTCTTTTCGTAAAAGATACAGTAGGTGTTGGATAGCCGATCTTAAGCCCCCAAGCCTTTCAATATACTGACTAAGGATTAAAATTAATCGTATGATCTTATGTAGAAATTGAAAAAGAGGGTGGCGCTTTAACTGAGGTGAATTGATAGCAATTTGATGTAATGAGAGTATTTTTTTGATGACACTGGCTCTGCCCTCCCTATAGAATGTTTTTAAAATCAGATATGAAAAAGAGGTGATTCCCCCTTGTACCTCTATGGCATTAGAAATCACACGTAGATGAAGTTTTGTACGTTGTATCCACTGAACAGCTGTCCGTTTTGTAGTCATACTTTTCACTTGATAAGGTAATAAGGATTAAGCACAAGAATGTTTTAGGTGATCACTACCCCACAACGATACATCCGTTAAATAGGGTCGATGCTTAATTTATAAAAAAATATCGGCCGTTTTTAAAAGCGAACCTTGTGCATCTTTGTCGGTAAGGGTCGGAGTAACGCGTATTTGCCAATCGATGTTTAGATCAGGATCGTTCCAAACAATGCATCGTTCGTGCTGTGCATGCCAGTAGTCAGTGGTTTTGTAAAGCAGCTCGGCGGCTGATGAAAGGACCACAAAACCATGAGCGAACCCTTCAGGGACCCATAGTTGTTTTTTATTTTCTGCACTAAGTACGGCACTCACCCACTGTCCAAAAGTTGGCGAATTTTTCCGAATGTCGACAGCAACGTCTAACAGTTCCCCTGAAACAACGCGTACTAATTTTCCTTGCGGTTGCTGAATTTGATAGTGTAGGCCTCTCAAAACATGCTGCTTCGAATAAGAATGATTATCTTGCACAAAGTGAACGGATTTCCCTACCGCTGATTCAAAACGACGGTGATTAAAGCTTTCGAAGAAAAAACCTCGATGATCCTCAAAAAGCGTCGGTTCAATTAACAAAACTCCAGGAAGAGCTAATTGTGTAACGTTCATTTTGGCTTACCTATCTTATCTTGAAATGCTGCAGGACAGCTTTTTTACTTTGGAACATCTTACTGTAAATAATCCTTTCTATCTATGAAAAGATAGAATCTTGCTGCTGAGCAATAGGGTAACCAAAAAAGTCAGCATTTTTAACCTTAATATCATCTTATTAAGCCGTATTCATGAGAAACAAGATACTAAATAAATGGGGCACTAATTGTTTTGAACGGCGGGTACTAAAGATAGGTTATGTAGCAACTGGTTAACACTTTTATCCCAGGTCAGCCACGATAAACCTTTGGAGCTAGGAGCACGACCTTGATGATATAGTTGCAGCCAGTCTTTGATAGCAAAGGACAGGTCGCTTGGCTTATCTCCTTGAAAATAAGAGGCAAAAGCACCTGCAACTTCTCTAAAGATGGGAAGGTCTCTAGCAATAATCGGTAAATGATGTTGGGCAGCCTCTATCAAGGGTAAGCCAAACCCCTCTCCGAGAGAAGCAACCAAAAGGCAGGAACAGACGGCATAAAGTTCCTCCATGTATTCATCACTAATGCCTTCAAACCAAAAGAGACGCTTGCCTTTTTCAGGGTGATGACGCAGATATTTGGTAAAAGACGGCAAAAGCCAACCTTGCTTGCCAATAATCACTAAAAAGACGTCTTCATTGGTCGCCCATAATTGCTCGAATGCAGCAAGTGCCTGTTCATACCCTTTTCTAGGTTCAATGGTGCCAACCATTAAAAAAGAGGCACCTTGCTTTAAACGAATTAAAGTTTGAATTGCATTAGACGGCATACCAAGCGTGGGTTGGCTGTTTTTGAGGTCTGCACCCAGATGAAACCAAGTGTTTTTAAACATTTTTGCCTCATTAATAGCATGCGTTTGCATCCATGTCCGCAATTCGTTTGATACGACCTGAGAAATGCATAAAGCGCCGTCGGCTGCACTGACAACTTGCAACCATTGATGATGCAAAACGGATGCTTCCGGCGGAAAAGCATGGGGTAATTCTAAAGGTAAGAGATCATAGACAATAAAATAAATGCAAATACCACGACGACGTAGATGCTGATAATAATCTCGATTGCTGATAGCGACTTGTTGAGCAAAATCGATACTAAGAAAGTAATCACCTGAGTGACAGTCGATAGGATCATCTTGAAGATCAAGGGCAGATTGTTTTAAAAAACAGTTAGTAAAACGACGCGCATAACGGTAATCACCAGCTCCTCCCATACTATAAATCGGTTCTACCCGAAAGCCTTTCGGGGGGTTATGGAGAAGTGCCCACAAAATTGCTCGAACAACGCGTTGAACACCCGTTTTGGCATCGTGCTTTACTAAGATAGAAATATCTAACAAAAGCTGCTTTTGAGTGAAAGGAGGTGCAAATGTCTCGGCGATACAGTAAGAAAGTCCAGGGAGTAGCTTTTTCAAAGTACGAGGATTTAAAAAAGGACTTGGTAGCTGGGATAAAGCGGTAAGTAGTTTGGGGATAAGCACCGGGTAGGCATGATGTTTACTGTAACTGTTTTCGATTTCATCAACATACCAGGTAACGGAAAAAGTATCCGAATAAACAGACCACCCATCTGATACTTTATCCCCATAAAAAGAATTGGCCAATACTTTGAATGCTGGATCGGGTACAAAAACATTAATCGCTTGTTGTAATAGGGAGAGGTGCGCAGGGTATTTTCCAAGGTTTTCAGCTGTTTTACCCAAAAGCGCAGCATACCCGTGTGATTTGTAGAGTCTTTGTTGGATATCTTTTGTAGCTTGATGGGCAAATAAATGAGGTAAGAAGAAATCATGTAAAAGGAGAACACCGGGAAATTCTGTCATTAAATCAAAAAGAGGTAACGCTAATGGCGCATTAACAGCTAAATATAGTATGCGCTGATAGGCACCAGGCTGTTGTGATTTAAACCAGGTCAGATCGTGCCTTTTTGACCCGACAGGGGTCCATGAGAGGGCCGTGTCAGCGATAAAATCAATTTCATAAGCGTAAGACAGCGCGTCTATTAGCATCAAGCTATGTTGTTTTCCATAAGCTGAGGCATTTTCATCAAAGCAATAAACATAAGCAAGTTTGGGTCGGTTAGGTGCAACACTGATATTATCCTTAATTGATAGGAGTTCGGCGTGGCGACGGCTTGCATTGCCGTGATAAGTTTCGATTGCATCGAGTGCTCTTTGAGCTGTTTTTTCCCAAGAAAAGGTTTTTGCGCGCTCGAAACAATGCGCGGCTAAACTTTTTAAGAACACTGCATCGGTTAGACTGCGGATAAGGCTAGCTGCTATCGCCTCTACATTGAAAGGATCAAAGACAGCATCATCATGCTGGATAACTTCTGGAATACTGGATCTATTTGATCCTAAAACAGGTTTGCCACAGGCCATTGCTTCTAATAGGGGCAGCCCAAAACCCTCATGATAAGAAGGAAAGATAAAAAGCTTGCAGGCATTGTAGAAGAGGGACAACGTTTCGCCAGGAAGTTGCAAACAAAGTTTGTATTCTGCCTCCTTAATCCCTTGCGTTCTTGCAAGGCCTTCAATTGCTTTGCAGTAACGTTGGCTTAATGAAGAACTAACGATGACTAATTGATGTTCTGACCGAAGAGCGGAAGGCAGTTGGCCATAAGCTTTGATGAGTCGCGCTGTATTTTTACGGGGATCGCCAGCTGTAACATATAATATAAATGGTTTTACAATGCCATATTGCGTTTTTAAGGTCTCTTTCATTGCGAAATCAATGTCAAAGGGGCGAAAAAGCGTTGGGTCAATTGCAGAAGAAATATTAACGACAGTGTCCGCAGATAAAGCGAGGTGACGGACTGCTTCCTGGCGAGATGCTTCAGAAATAGCGAATAAAAGATCAGCATTTTTTAGATGAGAAAGCTTTTCTGTATACCACGTTTTTAAAGCAGGCGAGGGCAAATACTGCTTCGGGTATAACAGGGGAATTAAGTCATAAAGAATCACGGCAGTAGGCAGCGATGAATTAAATTGACCAATGCTGGTGATGGCGTCCACCTCTGCACCTTCAAATAAACTCATGATCAACACCATGTCAGGATTGAGGTGAGTGAGTAGAGCTTCGCGAGTCAGCTCAGCTGTTTTTCTGCGCCATTCATGTTGAGGATTGTAATAATTCGTGCAAGGAAGTGCATACCATAAGCGAATGTTTTCAACAGGAACGAGATTCGAAAGCGTTGCACGTAACGGAAGGATTTCCTCCAAGAGCCCATTTAATATAAAAAGAATTTCATGTTTTTTTGCCAAATGAACAAATGCTTGCGTAAAAGAAATTGCGTATTGCCCTATGCCACGAACGCGACTAGGTGATTGGTTGCTTTGTAAATCAATGACAATACGCATGAGAAGTAGTTCCTGTGAGCGTTCTATTTAAGTGAATGATGTTTGGAAGAGGATGTTTTAGAAAAGCCAACTTGTAACTGCTGAAGAATAGATTTAGCGCGTAATGACAGCAGATCGGGGGAGATATTAGAAGATAAGTCATTTGGTAAGGAAAGCGAGGAAAAAACATAACCTTTGGCGTATTGTTTGATCCGTGGGAAGCAAACCAATAATAATTTGATGGGCTTGCTAACAATGCGTGATTGCAGGGTGCATAATATCAATTGGCGTATAAAGGCTTTCACTAGTCACTACCTTAACAATATTAAAGCACTCTATTCATTTTAGATGAGGTGTTGATTTTAATCGACCTATAAGTTGGCAACCTAATTGTTAATCGACTTAAAAGCTCAGTCCTTTTGCAACATGCTATTTCTATAATAGATCCATTATCCATGGATTCATCCTTTTCTTCCAGTCATTTCAACGGATGGTTTCTAGATAATAGGCAAGGGATTTGTTAAGATGGGCTCCATAATTGACTGAAATTAATACACCATGACTTGTTGGTTAAATAGCGTTTTGCCAATTGCCTCGCTTTTTGCATTTCGTATGTTGGGCTTGTTTATGTTAATCCCAGTTTTTACACTGCTTGCCCCGCAATTGGAGGGTGCAACACCAACGTTAATCGGTATTGCGTTAGGTAGTTATGGCTTGACACAAGGTCTGCTGCAAATGCCGTTTGGTATACTTTCAGATCATTGGGGCAGGAAGCGCATTTTAAGTGTAGGTTTATTTCTGTTTATTATCGGTAGTGTTGTAGGTGCCTTCAGTCACTCGATACAAGGGGTGATCCTTGCAAGGATCCTTCAGGGGATGGGTGCAACCGGTAGTGTTTTAATTGCTTTACTTGCCGATCTTACGCCTGAAACCGTGAGAACAAAAGCGATGGCGGTTATTGGTATGGCAATAGGTTTATCCTTCGGTTTAGCAATGATATTGAGTCCATTAATATCAACCCATTATGGGTTGAGTGGCATTTTTTATTTGACAGGAGGACTTGGCTGCTTGGGGCTATTCTTGCTCTATGTGGTCATTCCGAATCCTGTGGAGTTTTCACCATCAAACAATCAATCTGTACGGGAGTCAAACAAAAATGTTTCCCTGCAAAATTTAGCGACTATTTTTAAACATAAAGAACTAAGTACCTTAAATATTGGTATTTTTTTACAACATTTCATCCTTACGGTGACCTTTTACGCGATGCCCCTTACCTTAAAATATTACTTGAACAAAGGATATCAGGCGCAAGCGTGGTCGTTTTATCTACCAATTATGTTGTGTTCTTTTATTTTAATGTTTCCCTGTATTGTGCTGGCTGAGAAAAAGAAACGCATGCATATTCTTTTAGTAGCATCGATTTTTTTAACAGGAATTGCCCAATTTTTTCTTGCCATGTTCGACAATCACTGGCCTGTGTTTTGGCTTGTGTCATTGGTTTACTTCTGGGGCTTTAATATCTTAGAGGCAAGTCTACCCTCGCTTATCTCTAAAAAAGCACCGGCTTACATGAAAGGCACTGCAATGGGGGTTTATTCAACCAGCCAATTTATGGGGATTTTTTTCGGGGGGGCAATGGCGGGGTTACTGTATCAGTTCAGTGGCACGACGCATAGCTTGTTTATTATGAATGGCTTGTTAAGTCTTTGTTGGCTTGTGATCAATTTTAAATCTTTCTCAAGGGATTAAGACCTTATTAGGCAGGAGCCCGCAGGCTCCTACCTTGAAGTTGTCGAGCTAAGGAGCAGTAGAGAAAGAAGGGTAAGATGAAGGATGGCCATGATCATGTGAGGCCGAACGGCCTTTGCGAGCAGGCGCATCAAAGAGGCAAAGGGTTACAGGGCTGTCATTGGTACGGCTGGTAATATCTAGTGTGGTATCCTCATTGTTTTTCAAGAGTGTCGGCGAACTTGCTTGAACTTCGATAGGGCGAGAGACGGTTACTTCAGGGACAGCCGCTGTTGGAGGGACGGTAACGAGTGCTTCAAATTCAACGTGTGCTGTTATTTTTTCCGCATGCGAGGTAACGTGGAGCAAGAGTGATTCCAGTGCTCGTGCAGTACCCGACGAGCTTTTTGAAAGTGTTAAACCAATATAAAAAAAGGCGCTCACGAGCGCTGTCCAAACAACAGGTAGAAAAGCGCTTGTCGCTATTACCGCAAGTAAAGAGACTGCAGTTACAACGAGGCAGAATTGGGTAAATGTTTCCATTTTTGAAGAACGGCTACCGGGTAGATCTTTCATACATTTCTCTAGGATTGTATGGCGTTGCGAAGAGTATAAATGTCTTAAAGAACGCTCCCTGGCTTCTTTTTCGATCTCTGCCACTACTTCCTTTGCGGCCAGTAATGCAGCAATGCCTTGGCGAGTTTTAATTTCTTCTCTTTGAAGATCATTTTCCTGTAGTCCCATGGCATATAATTTTGCATTAATTGCTGTGGTAATGGTTGCCTTTGTTGATTCACAATGGTTGATAAGGAGATGAACGACGTTATCGAGGGTAAATTCGCCGACGTTTTCCAATGGAAAGGCGGGTCGTCGAAGGTGTTTTTCACGAATCTCGTTCATTTCTGTATAAAAAAAAGTCGACATAGTTACTCCAAATACTATTATAATGTTATGGTAGAAGATGAAAGGCGATGTAGCGCGATGACGCTTTTCTTATGTAACATAATCGAAACTTCTTTGCAGTAAAACCATGGATAATATTTTTCCAATTTATCTCGATTATATGGCAACCACGCCAGTGGATCCCCGCGTTATTGAAAAGATGTGTCGCTATCTCGGTCCGGATGGATGCTTTGGAAACCCTGCCTCAATGACCCATGTCTATGGGAGACAAGCCGCAGAAGCGGTGGAGCATGCACGTCAGCAAATTGCAGCGACCGTACATGCCGGCCCAGAAGAAATTATCTTTACCTCTGGTGCGACGGAAGCAAATAATCTAGCCATTTTGGGAGCTGCTGCTTTTTATCACCATAAAGGTAAGCATGTCATTACGCTCCAGACGGAGCATAAATCGGTCTTAGATAGTTTTAATCAATTAGAAAAAGAAGGGTATAAAGTCACTTATCTTCAGCCTATGTCGGATGGTCTGCTGAATTTAGATACGTTACGCGCTGCTTTGACAGAAGAAACTCTTTTAGTTTCTATTATGCATGCCAATAATGAAATTGGCGTCGTTCAAGACATTGCTGCTATAGGGGCCTTACTGAAAAAGAAAGGCGTTCTTTTTCATGTCGATGCCGCTCAAAGTGCCGGAAAACTGCCTATCAATTTAGACCAATGGCCAGTACATTTGATGTCTTTTTCTGCACATAAAAATTATGGACCAAAAGGGATTGGTGCCTTATATGTTAGAAACAGGCCTCGAGTGCGATTGACGCCGCTTTCTTTTGGTGGAGGTCAAGAAAGAGGTCTACGTTCAGGTACTTTAGCAACGCATCAAATTGTAGGGATGGGAGAAGCATTTGCTCTTTCTGAGAGGTTACGTGAACAAGAACAAGCGCATATTTTAAAGATGCGCCAAAAATTATGGAATGGTATTAAAGGGTTATCAGGGATTAAACTTCATGGTCATGAAGAAAAACGTATTGCGGGTAACCTAAATTTAACCTTTGCAGGGATTTCTGGTGAGTCCTTGCTAAATGCATTAGATCGGTTAGCTCTCTCAACAACCTCTGCTTGTGCAGCTGCCAGCGCGCAACCGTCCTATGTAATAAGTGCGTTAGGTAATGATCAAATAACAGCCATTAACGCTATTCGGATCTCTCTAGGCCGCTTTACAAGAGAAATCGATGTGCCAGAAATCATTGCTCTCATCTCTAAAGCACACCATGATTTAAGCAACCCGGTAAAAAAATAAAAGTTGAAACGTGCAATTAATTCAGAGGAGTTATAAATGTCCGACATCATACAAGTCAAAGGTTCGCAAAAGGATATCGTTCTAACCGATAATGCAAAAAAACATATTCTAGCTTGGTTAAATAAAGAAGAAGGGGCGCTGGGGGTGCGCTTTTCGCTTAAAAAAACAGGCTGCTCTGGTTTGTCTTATGTTGTTGAAACAGTAAAGGTAGCTAATGATAATGATGCATGTCAGCCCTTTGTAAATTCCTATCAAATTTACATTGATAAGAAAAGCTTTCCTTATTTGATGGGCATGGAGGTCGACTATCGACAAAGTGGTTTAGGATCTAAGTTTGTCTTTAATAACCCAAATCAAACAGGTCAGTGTGGTTGTGGAGAAAGTTTCTCGGTGGATTAATTTCATTCCTAATGATAAATCTTGTTAAAAAAGGTAAATTAATTGTTTTTATGGTCCAAAAAATCCATTTTTAGATCAAAAAGTACTTGAAATTAATTTTTAGATCGCTTAATCTTGGCTTAAGAAATGGATATCAGAAGGGCATATAGTATCAACTTCAGGTAATTTTACCTGAAAAGATTCATAACTTTAATTTTATCGAATATAAGAGTGCTGACGTTAGTAAGCAATAATTTTTATCAAGAGGAGGTAATAATGAACGCCGTCATAGAACAGCATAACGAGGCGTTAGTGCATCATGTAGTTGGCGCTGTTAAGAGCTATTTAAACGCCGTTGAAAATAAAAACGGAAACTTGAATTTGCATCAGTTAATTCTGGAAGAAATTGAAGCTCCCCTTTTTCGTACGGTCATGGAATTAACCCGATACAATCAGTCAAAAGCTGCCCGTGTTTTAGGTGTTAGTCGAGGTACATTGCGTACGAAGCTTAAACGTTATTTTGATGACGAATTCATCGGTACACGTGAAGACGACTAAGGGTAGAAAAGCGCCAACTTGGCAGGTCATTCAGGATGTTGTGGCATTCTTGCAAACGTTTTGTTAATATTTACGCGGCTAAAGTTGGTTAGGCAATCGCTCCTTCTTTGAGAAGGGGAGGAAAGTCCGGGCTCCATAGGGCGAGGTGCCAGGTAACTCCTGGGAGATGTGAGTCTACGGAAAGTGCAACAGAAAAGAAACCGCCCATTAATGCTTTTAGCACAATGGGTAAGGGTGAAATGGTGCGGTAAGAGCGCACCACGTTCTTGGTAACAAGGACGGTAAGGCAAACCCCACCTGGAGCAAGACCAAATAGGAATCCAGCGTAACTGCACGTATGGCCCATACGGGATTCGGGTAGGTCGCATGAGGTCGAAGGTGACTTCGATCCCAGATGAATGATTGTCCACGACAGAACCCGGCTTATCGACCAACTTTACCTTTTTAATTGAGATGTGCATAGACGACCTAAGCTTTCATGCCCTAGGTGGTCTGGGAGAAAGATCCAACATGATGTTATGTATTGACGTAGGGAATTCCCATCTTTACGGTGGCGTATTTGAGGGTGAGCAGATTCGCTTACGTTTTCGACAAACTTCTCAAATGAAAACCTCCGATGAATTAGGGATCTTTTTAAAATCCGTTTTAAGAGAAAATCAATGTTCACCGGAACAAATTGATAAGATATCGATTTGTTCTGTCTTCCCTCAGCTAGACTATTCCTTGCGCTCAGCTTGTGTGAAATACTTTTCGCTCGAGCCTTTTTTATTGCAAGACGGTGTTAAAACCGGCCTCAATATACAATGTTATAATCCCGCTGAAATAGGGGCAGATAGAATTGCAAATGCAATTGCTGCGGTCAAAACTTTTCCTAATCGACATATTATTGTGGTGGATTTCGGCACTGCTACAACCTTTTGTGTGATTGATCACAATAAAAACTATCTAGGCGGTGCGATCCTTCCAGGCATGCGTTTGTGGGTGGAGGGTTTAGCCGCCAAAACAGCGAAACTTCCGGTTGTTGAAATTGTTAAGGCTGAAACCGTGGTTGGTCGATCAACGGTTGAAAACATTCAAGCCGGTGTGTTTTATGGTGCTTTGGGCGCCTGTCGGGAATTAATCGCTTGTATAAAAAGAGAAGCTTTTCACGGTCAAGATGTCTTAGTTTTGGCAACCGGTGGTTTTGCTTCCTTGTTTGAAAAGCAGGGGATTTATGATTACCGCGTGCCTGATTTAGTGCTCCAAGGTATTCGCTTGGCTGCCCAATTAAATGAGTGAAGGCATGGCTGGTTATATACGAGTTCGTGGGGCAAGAACACACAATCTTAAAAATATACAAGTGGATATACCACGAGGCCAATTAACGGTTATCACAGGCCTTTCTGGCTCGGGTAAATCATCGCTTGCGTTTGATACTTTATACGCAGAAGGGCAAAGACGTTACGTAGAATCTTTATCAGCCTATGCGCGTCAATTCCTTTCAATGATGGAAAAACCTGATGTGGATGCCATCGAAGGTTTATCTCCTGCTATTGCGATTGAGCAAAAAGCAACCTCGCACAATCCGCGTTCTACGGTAGGCACCGTTACCGAAATTTATGATTATTTACGTCTTTTATTTGCTCGGGTCGGAGAACCACGTTGCCCGACACATGGTATTTCATTGCAAGCACAAACCGTGAGTCAAATGGTCGATCAGGTGTTGGCAATGCCTGAGGGCACAAGAGCTATGATCCTTGCACCTATTGTGCGCGAAAGAAAAGGCGAATACGTTCAAAAATTACAACAGTTACAAGCAAAAGGTTATATCAGAGCACGAATTGATGGTGAAATTTATGAGTTGGATGATCCGCCCACACTCGCTTTACATCAAAAGCACACCATTGAAGTTGTTGTTGATCGTTTTAAAGTACGTGCTGATCTTGCTCAACGATTAAGTGAGTCATTTGAAAACGCGTTAGGACAAGCCGACGGTTTGGCCATTGTCGCAATGATGGACGAACCCTGCGAAGAAAAAGTATTCTCGTCACGTTTTGCGTGTACGCAATGCGGATATAGTTTACCTGAATTAGAGCCTCGATTATTCTCTTTCAATAACCCAAATGGTGCTTGCCCACATTGCGATGGGCTTGGGGTCATTTATCCAGCAGAGGATAGGCAAAAATGCTGTCCTACTTGTAAAGGTACGCGGTTACGAAGAGAGGCTCGTCATGTTTTTATGGGTGATAAAAACCTTCCCCAAATTACTACCTATCCTATTGAAAAAGCTTATGAATTTTTTAAAAACTTAGGCTTTGAGGGCGCCCGGGGTGAAATCGCTTCAAAGATTCAGAAAGAAATTGTGGCACGCTTAGAATTTTTGGTCGCTGTAGGCTTAGATTATTTATCATTAGACCGGAGTGCAGACACCTTATCCGGTGGCGAAGCCCAGCGCATTCGATTGGCGAGTCAAATTGGTTCTGGTCTTGTTGGCGTCATGTATATTTTAGACGAACCATCAATCGGTCTGCATCAGCGTGATAATACCCGATTACTGAATACGCTCTTGCAATTGCGGGATTTAGGAAATACCGTACTTGTCGTTGAACACGACGAAGACGCTATCCGCGCAGCAAATTTTATCTTAGACATGGGCCCCGGCGCCGGTGCACATGGCGGAGAAGTAGTCGCCTCAGGTACGCCAGAAGCGTTAGCGAATAATCCGAATTCTTTAACCGGGCAATACTTGTCGGGTAAACAATCCATTCCTGTTCCTACTGCTCGCGTACCGTTTGATCCCGAAAAAGTGCTGCAATTGATTAACGTGAATTGTAATAATTTAGAAAATTTAACAGTTACCATTCCTTTGGGGTTAATGACCTGTGTTACTGGAGTTTCTGGTTCAGGAAAATCAAGCTTAATTAACGATACCTTATACCCAATTGCCGCCAATCAATTAAATAGAGCGCAATTGAATTTGTTAGGAAATGTCGAGGTGATTAAGGGATTAGATCGCTGCGATAAGGTCATTGATATCAGTCAAAGTCCTATTGGGCGCACACCACGTTCGAACCCAGCTACCTACACCGGCATTTTAACGCCTGTTCGAGAATTATTTGCAGGGACACCTGAGGCACGCGCCCGCGGTTATACCCCAGGGCGTTTTAGCTTTAATGTTCGAGGTGGTCGTTGTGAGGCTTGTGAAGGCGATGGCTTAATTAAGGTTGCCATGCATTTTTTACCTGATATATATGTTGCTTGTGATCACTGTAAAGGAAAACGGTACAATCGTGAAACATTGGATATTCAATACAAAGGCAAAACGATTCACGATATTTTAGATATGACAGTGGAAGAAGCACGTCTCTTTTTTGATGCAATCCCTTCTGTAGCAAGAAAATGTCAAACCTTGATCGACGTTGGTTTGGCTTACATTCGCTTAGGGCAAAGTGCAACGACCCTTTCCGGTGGGGAAGCACAACGCATTAAATTAGCAAAAGAATTATCAAAAAGAGCAACCGGTCAAACGTTATATATTTTGGATGAACCAACGACCGGATTGCATTTTGCTGACGTTAAGCAATTACTGCAGGTGCTGTTGCAATTACGTGATCAAGGGAATACCTTGATTGTTATTGAACATAATTTGGACGTCATCAAAACGGCGGATTGGATCATTGATTTAGGCCCGGAAGGTGGAAGTAAAGGTGGAGAGCTCATTGCTACCGGTACGCCAGAAACAATCGCACAATGCCAACGTTCCTATACAGGACAATTTTTAAAAGCGATGCTCTTGCCTAACCCATGATCACAGTTAATCCTAAGAAAAATGTCTAAACACTTAAAGACCATAGCCATTGATCTGATGCCCGTGTTGCCTGGGGGCGACAATGGCGGGGCAAAAATCTTCGTTCTCGAATTATTATCGAAATTAGTGACCATCGCACCGGAGACAACGTTTATTCTCCTGATGCAAAATCAGACCTATCCTGAGTTACAACATTTAGGTGTGGGTAATGTACGGTGTATACCGTTGAGCACACCGGGCGAGTCACTGCGCCGAGGCGGCGGGTATCTTTCTTCACTACCTCTTCCTAAATTTTTGAGGACCTTTGGTTATTACGTTTATCGCCGCCTGCGAAAACGTCTAGGTAAACAGGCGTTGGTTACGATAGAGGCTGACTTACTTTTTTGCCCCTTCACCACCGCCGCTTACGACTTTAATCCGTCCATTCCAATGGTCAGTGTAATTTATGATTTACAACACCAAACCTATCCTCAATTTTTTTCAAAGGCGGTTTGTGTGCATCGTGATCTCGTTTTTAAAGAGGCGTGTAACAAAGCAAAAGCTATCGCGGTCATTTCTGAATATTCACGCCAATCTGTGTTGCAACATAGTACATTCAACCCCTCAAGAGTCAGGACAATTTATCTGCAACTCGGCGAACGTTTTGAAAACCCTACAGTGGAGGAAAAGGAAGTAACATTTGCAGCTTTGGCGAGACAATATTCATTAAAAACTCAGCAATATCTCTTGTATCCTGCAAATTATTGGATGCATAAAAACCATGAAAGGCTTATCGAGGCTTTTAAAAGTTTGCAAAAGAATTTACCGGCAACGTTTCGATTAATCTTTACCGGGGCTGACTCTGAACGTCAACGGCTACTGCAAACACAGATTGAAAGCTGTGGATTGGGTGAGCGTATTATTTTTGCAGGTTATTTAACCAATCATGAACTTGCGGTCTTGCTGAGCTATTCAACTGGAGTGATTTTTCCTTCGCTTTACGAAGGTTTCGGTCTACCTGTAATTGAAGCGATGACCCTCGGTATACCCGTTGCTTGTAGTAATGTCACTGCACTTCCTGAAGTGGCTGCCGATGCGGCCCTGTTATTTGATCCAACGGATATCGCAGCCATAGCTGCAGCAATGCAACAATTAATCGGTGATTCTTTAACGAGAAAAACGCTAAGTCGAAAGGGGTTGGCAAGGGCACGTGATTTTTCGAATGCTACGCAGATGGCAGAAGCATATTGGAAACTATTTGAAGAAGTAGTCAATGCTTCCTAGCCTCATTATATATACCTCATCGATTTATACCCCTTACTGCTATTTGAATTAAGAATTAAAAGGCTATCTATATTCTGTTTGGAGATGTAATGCGTGCGCATTACAGTTCTGAAACAGTCGCTATCCCAGGCATTATTTTGTACCATTTCCTTAGACATCTTTTAAAAAAGCTCAGTCATGGAATATTCAACGTTAAAAGAACAATTCAGACAGTTACAAGCAGTTTACGAGCAGGCAGATGTTGAAGAGCAAAAGAGTTTTAGAGATAAGGTACTGATTGGGAATGGGAAGTATATTTTCGCTTCTCTCAAGGATGATTTTGAAGCCGATGATCCGCAAGCATTGGCTGAAACCTTGATATCCTTTTTGAACACCAATGAATCATTGCTTAGAGGATCGCCTTGCGAATTGCCCACGATTGCTGCACATGAGATTGCAAAATTTTTATTTAACTGCGCACGCTTTGTTGCCGCTCAAAAACCTAATTTATCACCTTTAAGAATTATATTCCCATCGGTTAAATCTTTTGAAAAATTGACACAAGATGATTTAATAAATCTTGAAGAAGAACCCATTGAAGAGGTAATTAATCAACATGCATTGACAGTTAATGGTGAGTATTTTATCCCTGTTTTAGAAACGATCGAAGCCTTTGTTAAAACCCCTACACAACTATTGGATAAGAATGATCCTATCTTTCATAATCCCTTCAGTGACGGCCATTGGGATAGAAATTATTCGACGGACGATTTGAAAAAAGTTAAAAACCATTCGCCTTTAACGCGAGAAATCGTGATGCTCAAAGAGGAGCAAACACAATTATATGAAGAGGATGGATCTTTATTACGCGCCTTATTGGATTTGATGGCCGAATTTCGGATGAAAGGCGTAGAGGGCATTGGACATGAAGAAGTCGCAGCTTCTGGGGCGGAAACAGCCTTATATCGTTTTATGCGTTTTTGGGGAGCACTGCCCCAGGAAAAAAAGGATTTAGCAGAAAAGATCAGCGAATTTCAAGAGCTTAAAGAAAAATTTATTCAGGCTAATACAGAAAAAATCTTACCTAGAAAACTGATTGTAAATGGTGTTTTCGTCGCAAAAATCAAAGCTAACGGGACAATTGAACTGAGAAAAGCGGGCTACTCACAGACGACTGATAACGGTAAAACGACCATCATTAACCCCAATGGATTACAGATTGCGGTTTTGAAAAACTCAAGTCTGATTTGGAAACAAAATGACAAAGTTATTTTAGAAGCGAAAACCTATGTTGGCGATCCGACGACTTGTGTTAATGGATGGAAAAAAGATTTAAGTCAAATTATTGAGAATCATAAATCGACTTTAGCGACTATTTCGCTCAGCGAAGAAACCCTCAAAGAGCAGATTGAAGCAAATCAAACTACCTTAGATCAATCATTAAAAATCCTTAAAACTCTCATTGAGCAAAAAACCTATACGGGTGATAACCCCTATGGAGCTATCTCCGTTAAACTGTTAGAAACACTTGATATAGAGTTTAATCCGCAAAGTATTGACGAAACACTAGGTGCGTTTCAAGGTGTATCTGCTGAGGATATGGAGGAAATTTATCAAAAATATCCGACAGAAATTAATCAAACCATTGAAGAACTTGAAGACCTTGTTATTTGTGCGGTCGAACTGGCCCCTGAAAAATTTCAGATTATCTTACGAAACATAGATATTGCATTCATGGATGATAAAACCTTATCCAAATTTTTAAAGCTTGAGTTTGTGCCCCTCGAGTGTAAAAAAATGCTGCTTAAAAACATCGATCGCTTTATTACAGGTAATGAATTTTTTTGTCAAACAATCCGTATCATTAGCGACTCATTGCTAACAGAGGCTGAAAAGCAATCGTTTTTAAGCCCATTAATTAGCAGGGGATTGAATGAAAATTTCGGGTTTTGTCATAATATTAATGAAGTCTGTGATGTGATTTCTGCGGTTAGCGTTGCTACTATTAATGGTGAACAAAAGCAAAATATGTTGATAGATTGGATTAGTTTTTGTCTAAAAGAACACAGATCATTCTTTATAAGTTTTTGGCAATTAAGAAAACTTATTGATGCGCTTGGTTTATCTTGTTTGGGTTCAACCGAACGGTCCGTATTAATTCCGTTAATTATGGAACAACTAGAGAAATATTTGCAATCTACAGTGGTTAATAATGAAGGTTTTACACTCCTTATTGATGGGATCGGTAAATCAAAGCTAATAGCTGAAGAAAAGCAACAAATGTTAAATATCTATATTGCAAAAGGTATCGATGAACACATGGGTTTTTGTGAAAATAATGTCATGTTTAGGAGTACCATTACTTGGTTAAATAGAGCTGTTTTGAAAGAAGAGATGAAACAGACCTTTTTAACGCATTTTTTTAAAAAAGGTATCAATGAATATGGTGCGTTTTGTAAAAACAACTCCGATTTTTTACTGACTGTTGAGAAAATTAGCAAATCGATGTTGAACACACAGGATAAAGAAGCTTTGTTAATTGTTTTTGTTGATGCAATGTTAAATAAGTATTTTGGATTTTGTAAAAATTCGGAAGACTGTGTGCGTGTTATTAATAATATAAGGCGATCTGCGCTCCCTAAAGAGGCTAAAAAAAAGTTTCTCTTGTTATTCATTGATACATGCATAGAAATGTTTACGAGCGAAATTGGCTCAACTGCAGGGTTTTGTACATCCAATAGAAAATTTCGTGAGCTAACCGAAGCTATCAATAAATCCACGATCGTGGATGTAGAGAAACAACGATGTTTGATGCTCTTAATCGCTCAATCCATCGAAAAATCGATCTGTTTTTGTGTGAAGGGGAGCGAATTCGTATCAACCCTCATAATGATTAGTAATTTATCGCTTGATTCTGATGCAAAAGTAACGTTTGTAGAAGAGTTAATGAAAAAGGTGATTAAATATCACAAAGAATTTTGTACCAATACCAAAGATTTTTGTGCCACGTTGCAATGTTTCCAAGAGATGCCCATCGAAAATTCTAAAAAAATTCCTTTATTACGTTATTACTTAGAAGATTCTATGGCACGAGACCTTGTCATTTTTGAGAATGAAATAGATTTTTTTAAAGTTATTCAAGTTCTTTCAACGACATATACTTCACTACAAGAAAACTTCAATTTATTAAAAGTTTTTATACATTATGGATTAAAAAAAATTCGGCCAATTAGTGTAGGAGGTCTGCGCAATTGTTTGAAGGAAGATGTCATGCTCGATGAAGAATTGAAGAGTAGTCTGACCGCATGGTTGGAAACGGTCTATCATCCTTCGATCAAAGAAAATAGTTTTTGTAATCTCTTTGGTTTGTTTCAAAATCCAACGACTAAGTCGGAAGGGACGGCAGCTGCAAAAGATGAAACTAGCGCCTCAATTAAAAGACTTAAAGAGTTACGTTAACTTTAGATCGGTAGTACATTACTTATTCCTTTGCACGAAATCATTTGTGCATTATCTAAATGATTTCGTGCATCGAAGCTTTCCCCCTGTCTCAAGAAATGAAAGAGCCTTCTTTACAATACAGAACGGATTGACCGAGGCTTTCAAAGCATTTTGGCCTCAATAAAGAAAGAACAGCAAAGAACAGGAATAATGTGGCTAATATTTTGAACGAAATTGTACTAAAATAGGGGTTTCATCGTTTTTTTAAAGAGAAAGAATGTGAGTGCAATCAGTAAGAAAAAACAGGCTAGTGCGGAGAAAAATTATTACGTTTCCACGAAAGACTTACCATTAAGCTGCCCAACCGATGGTATGGAACTTTGGAATGCACATCCAAAAGTCTACCTACCGATTGAAAAAACGGGTGTTGAAGTTTGCCCCTATTGTGGTTCGCGCTTCGTTTTAAAATCATGATACGTTCGATTTGTATGGTGCGCTTATCCGCACTCGGCGATGTATTAATGGCTGTGCCGATGGTGCGCACTCTGCAGGCCCATTTTCCAGAGGCGAAGTTGACTTGGCTGATTTCAAAACCAGCCTACGAGTTAGTAGAAGGTATACAGGGTATTGACTGGGTGTTGGTTCCTAAACCGAATACGTTAAAAGGATATTGGGCTTTAAAAAAACAAATGGATCAATTTAAAAAAAGATCCTTCGATGTTTTACTTGGCTTACAAGCAAGTTTTCGAGCCAACGTCTTATATCCATTTATCCAAGCACCCAGAAAGATAGGTTATGATACACACCGAGCAAAAGACGGTCATAGTTGGTTTGTAGATGAAGCAATTCCTGCCGGTAACGATCATACGCTCGATGGCTTTTTAAAATTTGCAAAACAATTGGGTGCATCGGATCCTGATTTGCGATGGGATCTACCGATTACTGCTGCCGATCATGCTTGGGCAAATGCACAAGTCTCCCCCACGTCTCCTCTGATTATCGTGAATCCAGCGGCAAGTAAGCCAGAACGAAGTTGGCAAGTAGAACGTTATGTCCGTGTGATTTTAGAAGCAAAAAGACGGTGGCAGGTGCAAGTAGCACTGACAGGGGGCCCGGGTAAACATGATCGCCAGCTTGCAGATGGTATTTTGCAACAAGTGAATTGCCTTGATTTCGTTGGTAAAACACGACCTAAGCAGCTGTTAGCTTTGATTCAGCGAGCGCAAGCAGTGTTGTGTCCTGACACAGGTCCTTCACATATGGGCGCAGCAGTGGGAACACCGGTGGTTGCTTTACATGCAGTGACAAGTGCAGATGTTTCCGGTCCTTATCTTTACCGAGATTTAGCTGTAGATTGCTATCCACAGGCAGTGAAAACGATTTTAAAAAAAACCTTAGATGAAAATAAATGGGGCACGCATGTGCATGGGGAAGAAGCCATGAAATTGGTGCAAGTACGGCCTGTTTTAGAAAAGCTAGAAACAATCTTTTCTTAAATTAGAGTGACAATTTCATTATCATTATTCTGCGCGCCTTGATGCAGTGCGTGTTGCTCTGTCAAGGCTAATTGAGCCTCTAGGACAATTGGAAAGGAAAGCTTCGATGACCGAGAGAGCTCTCTCGATCTCGAACGTGCTGTCATGAGCATCGACGGAGCAAATCATGAATGAAAATCAGCCGGATAAGGAACAGATTGCAACAAGCACTTTTTCTTTAACCAAAACCCCGGTAAAACCTGCCGCTTTGTCCAAAGTGAGCCCTTTACTAACTGCACCTTTTATTGATAGAACAACCTATAAAGAATGGTATCAGTTATCTCTGGATGATCCCGAAGCCTTCTGGATGGAGCACGGTAAATGCCTGCATTGGTTTTCACCGTTTGAAAAAGTCGTTACCGGCGATTTTAAAAGTTTTGATGTCCAATGGTTTCGCAATGGAAAGCTTAACGCTTGCTACAATTGCGTTGATAGATACCTTGGAACACAATCGGATCAGAGCGCGATTCTTTGGGAAAGCGATGATCCAAACCTGTCAGAAACGATCAGTTATCGTCAACTGCATGAAAGGGTTAGTTGTTTTGCGAACGTCTTAAAAAAACAAGGGATTAAAAAGGGCGATCGTGTTTGTATATACTTGCCGATGATTCCTGAAGTGATCATCGCAATGCTTGCATGCGCGCGAATTGGTGCAGTACATTCGGTGGTTTTCGCTGGGTTTTCTGCAAATGCACTTGAAGCACGTTTAATCGATTTGCAATGTAAAGTGCTAGTCACAGCCGATGAAACCGTGCGTGGTGGAAGAGTATCTCCCTGCAAACTACATGTAGATAAGGCGCTCTTAAACATCTCTTCGGTCAAATCCGTTATCGTTGTGAAACGTACTCATCGTCCTATTCCATGGGATGCGACGCGTGATCATTGGTATCACAAGCTGATGCAACAAGTAAACGCAGAGTGCCCGGCTGAGCCGATGGATGCGAACGACCCATTGTTTATTTTATATACTTCAGGCTCAACAGGTCAGCCAAAAGGAATTGTGCATAACGTAGGTGGGTATCTTGTTTTTGTGACGATGACCTTTAAATACATCTTTAACTATACCAAAGGAAACGTATTTTGGTGTACAGCAGATGCTGGCTGGATTACGGGCCATTCTTATTTAACTTATGGTCCACTAGCGAATGGGGCTACCATTGTATTATTTGAAGGTGTTCCGAGCTATCCATCTTATGCGCGTTACTGGGAGATCATCGACAAATACCAGGTGAATATTTTTTACACCGCACCTACCGCTATCAGAGCTTTAAGGCATGAGGGCGATCAATGGGTGAAAAAAAAGCAACGTACAAGCCTCAATATTTTAGGTAGTGTTGGCGAGCCGATTAGTCCAAGCGATTGGGAATGGTACCATCAGGTGATTGGCGAGGGCCGCTGCCCAATTGTAGATACCTGGTGGCAAACAGAAACAGGCGGTATTCTAATGACGGCTTTGCCAGGCGCAACTCCCCTGAAGCCTGGGTCAGCCGGATGGCCTTTTTTTGGTATCGAACCAGAAATCGTTGATGAGAAAGGATTAGCTTTAGAAAATAATCAGTCTGGCCGACTTGTCCTTAAACGTCCTTGGCCAGGGTTAATGCAGGGTATTTATAATAACCAACAACGTTTACGCGCAACTTATTTCAACGAGGTGCCCGGAAGTTATTTAACAGGAGACAGCGCTTATCGAGACGAAGAGGGTTACTTTTGGATTATTGGTCGAAATGATGATGTGATTAAAATTTCCGGGCATCGTATCGGTACCGGTGAAATCGAAAGTGCGTTACTTTCAAACGAAGAAGTTTCGGAAGCGGCAGCAACTGCCATTCCGGACGCGATCAAAGGAAATGTGATTTACGCTTTTGTTGTCTTAAAGGCTTTTGAAATGTGCTCCGAAGCTTTGAAAGAGAAACTTCAAAAAAGTGTACGTACATCCATTGGCCCCATTGCAAAAATTGGGCAGATACAGTGGGCTAGATCACTCCCTAAAACTCGCTCAGGTAAAATCATGCGACGTATCTTACAAAAAATAGCAACGGACAATTATGATGAATTAGGTGATACTTCGACCTTATCTAACCCAAGCATAGTCGAAGAAATTGTTCAAGGCAGGAAAAGCCTTGCTGGTTTAAAAGCACCATAAAAAACATATTGTAAAAAATATTATTATGATGTCCTGTATGGGATCTTTCTTTCAATAATTGCTTATGTTAGCATGCTAACTATTAGCATAAAAACGAAAATGTCTTTCTAAAACTACCTCGCTTTTCTGAGTATTAAATTCTTTCGGAATGGACGTTAACTCGTCGTTCGATGCTGCTAATAAATCATCTGGATGTCTAAAATTCGCAGGCTGCTAATCTTTTAGTTCGTGTTGTAATGGTAAATATAATGAAACTTTATGCTCAATTTCTTTTTGCTGTATTTCAGGCTCTGTGTTTATTGTCGTGTACTGTTGGCCCTGATTTCGAGAGCCCTGATTCACTTGCAGTAAAGAACTATGCCTCAAATGAGCATATGTTCGGTGATCAGCTTGTTGTAGTCGATAAAAAGCTGGCGCGTGATTGGTGGAAGGACTTTCATTCTAACGCACTTAATCATCTTATGACGCAGGGAATAAAGCACAATTATTCATTAGCAGCGATGCGGGAATCATTAGCTAAAGCAGAAGCTATGGTTTCTGCTTCGCAAGGGCAATTGTGGCCCCAAGCCACCATCAATGGATCCTCGGGTAAGCAACAATACGGACCCGCAACGTTTGGGCCTGTCAATTTACGTATTGAACCCTTTGCTTATTATCAAATTGGTCCTAGTGCGTCATACACGCTGGATCTTTTCGGGGGAACCCGCCGTACGATTGAGAAACAAAAGGCATTGGCCTTGTATCAACAATATGGATTAGAGGCGGCGTTTCTTACTTTGACGGGAAATATTGCAACCACTTCCATAATGCTAGCTACCCTCGATGCGAAAATAGCGGTTTTACATGAAATTATTAAAGATGATAGAAAAAATTTAGCGCTTATTAGAAAATCATTCGAAGTTGGTTCTTCTACCCGCAGTAATGTCTTAAGTGCTCAAACACAACTGACAAAGGATGAAACCTTATTACCCCCTTTGTATCAGCAACGCAGCGTCGTGCGTCATACCTTAAATATTTTGTTAGGAACGGCTCACAAAAACCATCTGCCTGTCCGATGTCGTTTAGATGACTTTAACTTGCCCAAAACATTACCGTTGGAAGTTCCCTCAGCACTTGCACATAAAAGGCCCGATATTCTCTCTTCGGAAGCAACCTTACGTGCTGCAAGTGCAGAGATCGGAATTGCCACTGCACGTCTTTATCCTAATTTTACTCTCTCTGCCACACTTTTGCGTGAGGGTATTATCCCTGGTTCAATATTTGGGATTTCACCGAATGCTTGGAGCTTAGTAAGTAATGTTGCAGGACCGCTTTTTTCAGGTGGGGCATTACGTGCACAGCGAAGGGCTGCAGTTCACAATTATCAAGCGGCTTTAGCCAATTATCAAGAGATCGTTCTAAAGGCATTTTATCAAGTGAGCGATCTTCTTTCTGCGTTGAAGCAAGATGCCGCCGAATGCACCCTCCAAAAGCGGGCTTTAGCAACGGCTAGAAAATCGCTTGATATCGCCAGGGTCAGCTTTGGGGCAGGGGTAGTTAGTGATTTAGAGGTACTTGATGCGCAGCGATCGTATGCTCAAGCACGCTTGAGTGAGGTGAATGCGACCGCTCAACGTTATCAAGATACCATCCAGCTATACCTTGCACTTGGGGGAGGGATACATCCATAAATACAAGGAAAAAACATCTCCAATCATTAAAAAAATAGAAAATAGAGGGAAATTTTATGAAGAATATTGATAATTATTTATGGGTATCTTTAGTATTTTTAAACGTTATTTTGGTCGTTTGGTATCTGGAATTCATTTTGGCACAGTAACTGATGAACATAGGGACTATCATGATAAAAAACTTTCCACTTGCATTGTATGAAACCGCTGCTGCTTGGCGTAACTTACTCGATAACCGGTTAAAACCTTTGGGTCTGAGCCAAGCAAAATGGCGCGCAATTTTTTGCCTTTCCCGGGCAGATTCGCCGTTAACGCAAACCCAATTGGCAAAGCAACTTGGTCTTGAAGCACCTACTGTCGTTGGGCTAATTGATCGGCTGGCAAAAGAAGAATGGGTATTTAGGCAAGAAGATAAGCAGGATCGTCGTAGCAAGGTTATCCATTTGACTGAAAAAGCAAAGTTAACCTTTGATCAGATGAAAAATACAGCAAATGAGCTTAGCGTAGAGATACTTGCGCCGCTAACTGAAAAAGAATTAAAAGCCTGTGTTTCTACGCTTCAGAAGATTAAAAAACAGATCGAGGAATCTTATGAGACTTAAAGATTTTTTAGAACAGTTTTCGCTAAAAAAATGTTTTGGAATCGTACTTAAATGGACAAAGAAAAGAAAAAAACCAATGTTAATGGGTTTTTCCATATTGTTAATCGTGGGAGGGATTTATTTTTGGAGTAGCTTAAGACGTTATGTCAGTACAGAAGATGCCTATATAAATGGAAACATTGTCCAAATCGCTGCGCGTGTGACCGGACAGGTGCAACAGCTGTACGTTGATAATCACCAATTTATTAAAGAAGGGCAGGTGCTTTTTGAAATTGATAAAAGGCCTTTCGAGGTAGCGGTTGAACAAGCACAGGCTCAGTATTTACTCGAAAAAACAAAACTCAAATATGCCGAGACAACTTTCGCTCGTACGCAAGCATTGGTTAAAAACGAAGTGGTATCGCGACAAGCAGGGGATGATGTTGAGGCCAGTTTGAGCAGTGCCAGAGCGGCAGTAACGCTTTCTGAAGCGAAGCTTAAGGAGGCACGACTGAGACTTTCCTACACCACTGTAATTGCACCAACGAGTGGATGGGTGAATAACTTATCTCTAAGAATCGGCAATATCGTCAGTGAGAATCAACCGATCTTTGCCCTTATTGATAATAAGCTATTTTGGGTGGATGCGAATTTTAAAGAGACCGAACTTGAAAATATAAAAAAAGATCAACGCGCGATAATAAAGATTGATATGTATCCTAATCACAAATTTTTAGGTGTTGTTACAAGCATTAGTGGTGGGAGCGGCACGGCGTTTTCACTGATGCCCCCGCAAAATGCGACGGGTAATTGGGTGAAAGTAACGCAAAGAATTCCGGTGCGCGTTCAAATTATCAACCCAGAGAAAAAATTTCCATTACGCTTAGGTAGTTCTGCCAAAGTAACCATTGATTTGCAGTCGATTAATAGTAACGCTGAGAAAAAGGCATGAGTGAGGTTAGCACTACTGAGGAGAATTTATCGTTTTTTCAGCGCTGGATGATTGCTATTGCTATTATGCTTGCGACGTTAATGCAAGTCTTAGATACAACGATTGTGAATGTCGCCTTACCACATGTGCAAGGATCCCTAGCGGCAAGTCCAGATGAAACAACGTGGACATTGACCAGTTACCTTGTGGCGTCAGCCATTTTTATGCCTTTAACTGGGTATTGGGCAGATAGATTTGGTCGAAAGCCTTATCTACTAATCTCTATCTTAGGTTTTACACTGAGTTCGGCGCTGTGTGGCGCGGCAACGTCGATTTTTCAAATGGTGTTTTTTCGATTGCTGCAAGGGATTTTTGGCGCAGGTTTGGTTCCTTTATCCCAAGCCATTTTGACAGATATTTTTCCTGTGAAGGAAAGAGGAAAAGCAATGGCCATTTGGGGGATGGGTGTGATGGTAGGGCCGATATTAGGGCCTTCGCTTGGAGGATATCTGACCGATGTAACGAGTTGGCGATGGACTTTTTATGTGAATATTCCTTTTGGAATTATTTCTGCTTTTATGGTTTATCGTTGTGTTCCTGATACGTTTAAAAAGAAGCGTAAATTGGACTGGATAGGCATTATATTGCTCGCTATGGCGGTAGGATCTATACAATACGTGCTTGATCGAGGCAATCAAGTGGATTGGTTTGATGCGCTTGAAATCCGAATCACAATGCTTTTGGGAATAATTGGGTTAGTTGGATTTCTCTTTTATAGTTTGCGCAGTAAAACAAAGACAATTATTGATCTAGCGATCTTTAAAGATCGAAATTTCGTTCTGGCCAGCTTGCTTTTGGCTGTTTTGGGGCTAGGAATGTATGGGACCATGGTTATCCAGCCTCAAATGTTACAAGGATTATTGAATTACCCGGTTTTAACGGCGGGATTGATGCTTGCACCAAGAGGAATTGCCAGCATGTTTAGCATGATGCTCGTGAGTCGATTAATTAATCGCCTTGACCCACGATGGCTAATCTCTACTGGTATTTTGTTAGGCGCGGAAGGTATTTATCTAACAACCATCCATTGTTCACAAACAATCAGTTTAATCTGGCTTATTATTCCTTTGATTTTGCAAGGGTTGGGCTTAGGGTTGATCTTTGTACCCTTATCAGCAGTTGCTTTTTCAACATTGCCGGCAACTTGCCGCGCAGAGGCAGCGGGCGTTTATAGCTTAATACGGACTATTGGATCGTCAATTGGTATTTCAATTACGATTACGTTCTTAACCCGACATACTCAAATGGCATGGAATCAACTTGGGGGATTATTACAACCTTACAATCCCATTTTGATCGATTATTTAAGGGCTAATTATCATTTGAAGCCCACCGATCCACAAGCAGCAACAATGCTGCTTAATGAATTAGGTAAACAATCAGCGATGCTTGCATATATGAATACCTTCGCTTTTATCACATGGAGTTTTATAATGATGTTGCCACTGGTTTTACTATTAAAAAAGCGCTAATAAGGGATATAGGTCTTCTTTCTACCCATTAATCGGCTCTGTTGCAAAAATATTTTTTATATCTTGTTGTCACTATATTTTGTATTTCAGATTTTAATAAATACAAAATATAATAGTAGCCCTCAGTAAATTTATCGATTTTTAAATTTTTGCAACAGACCCTACAGAAGCGTTACCTCTTCATACAGTAAAAATGTATCCTCGCCAATATGATAAAAGCCCTCGTTATATCTACGATAATTTTTACAACTATGCTTCAGACCTGGGATCTCTTTTTAAAATAATGGAACATTCAAAAACCCTGATCAATGTACAAATCGGAAACCAAAATCCTAATAATCATCGCAATAACCGCTCTATAACTTCGTTCATAGAACTTTCTCCAGCTCAATATTGCCAACAATCAAAAAATATTGTACGCTTTAATTTGTTTAAACCAACCATCGATGCGAGCCTTAGAACATTTTATGAACCAGCAGTGGTTAAGCGTTTTTTAATAAATTTTTACCTATGCAACAAGCCGCCTATTAACAGAGTTTCTTACCATAGACGACCTAGATAAACTGAGAAAGGCTTCTCGCAACGTATATGTGGAAGTAAAAAACTCAATCGATAACCACGTTGCAACTTATTCTACTACTTTAAACTAAGGATTTAAGATGGACCCAATCCTATGAACCCTCTTACCACCCACCCAAATGGCAATTAAGATTGTCCAACTTTGCATTCAAGTTGAATAGTTGAACATGAAAGGGTATTTATAAATCTATCATATATTAAAGTTTAACTTGACTGTGTTCTTCTATGTTTTCTTCAGGGTGTAATGGTGGTACATTTGTAAAAAGATAGTCGCGCTAACTCGGTAAAGATTTCGGGACATCCCAGTCCACCAAAATCACCTCGTCAACGCGCGAAGTAGTTAGGCAGCGACTGTACTGCGTCCGGGCACACTACGGTGGTTCATAACATTACTAATCATTGAATCAAGGAAATATTTAGATGCCTGTTTTGACATGGAATGAAGAAAAAATATATAAGGATCAATTAGAGAAAATTTTTGCATCCAGCATTTTGGACAAAAAAAGACGCTTTTTTTTAATTCAATATGCTCTTAATTCTTTAAAAGAAGATCTTGAAATGTACAAAGCATCTGGGGGGGATCGGGGCTTATCTATAGCCCGTGAGAGGTTGAATACACATCGTCAGATATGCAAAAAACGTTTTGAAGAACTAAAAGCAACATGCAGTGAGTTTGAATGTGTTACTTTCTATCAAAAAACAGGAGAGATGCGTAAAACAAAGGAAGGCGAAAAACTTACGAAAAAAATATTAGCAAAATATACCGGGGATTACGCCGCAGAAGAGATCCGTCGATTTCTCGAAGAAGCTGGGGATGGGCCCTTATCTTATTCAGGAAGTGAGTTTTATGATCCCCAGGCAATCGCTGTCGCTCGAAGATTTATCCCCTGGTTGAATAATGAAGCTAAACAATTTAGACGATGTCGGACAACAAAAGACATCGAAAATGTTCTGGATGGGAAAGACATTAGCAAAAAACATTATCTTCTGCCTTGCTTTTTTAAGAACGAGTCAAATAAGAAAAATAATTATTTTAAGAAAATTCAATCCTATCAACCCAAGTGTACTAAGTCTCTCAGCCAACACCGAGCAGGGTCTTCTCCCAAGTCTAGAGCACCCATCCCTCTTAATTGTTCTTATTTTTAAATGGGCGCGTCACCCATCGCGGAGCTTATTTGATAGAGCGCTGCAATTTGCAGCGTCAAGTTAACTAGAGCTTGGGGTATTGATCGGGGTTCGGAGTCCAATGGTACGAAAACGTACGCTAAGGAACTTCAATATTTTCAGCAGAATGATTAAACGGTCTGAGTTGTCCTCTCTTAACAACGTCGCTTAATGTGAATGAGTAATGTCCAAGAACATTAATATGCTCGTGCTGTAATGGTGAAAGTCTAGCCTCATCTTCTTCCTTTATAATAGATTGCTGTTCTAAATAATTCTTTGCAGCATCCATATACATGGTATTCCAAAGCACAACAGCATTGGTCACCAGACCAAGTGCGCCAAGTTGATCTTCTTGGCCCTCGCGGTATCGTTTTCGAATTTCTCCACGTTGGCCATGGCAGATCATTCTTGCTACCGCGTGCCGCCCTTCGCCTCGATTTAATTGAGACAGTATTCGTCGACGATAATCCTTATCATCAATATAATTCAGAAGGTATAATGTCTTGTTAATACGCCCGACTTCGATAATTGCTTTTGCCAGACTGGAAGGTTTATCGCTTTTCAATAAGGATCGAATGAGTTCAGATGCTTGGACGGTACCCAATTTTAGCGAACCTGCAATTCTCATCATGTCATCCCAGTGTTGCTCTATGCGTTTTGTATTGGCACAATTGCGGGAAAGCTCATTTAATAAAGCATAATCGGTATCTTTCTCAATACGCCAGAAAACGGCTTCACCCGCATCGGCTAATCGAGGGGAAAATTGATACCCAAGCAACCAGAATAAGCCAAATACGATATCGCTGGCACCTGCAGTATCCGTCATGATTTCCGTTGGCTTTAATCCCGTTTGCTGCTCCAGCAACCCTTCCAAAATAAAGATAGAATCTCTGAGTGTTCCTGGTATAACAATACCATGAAATCCTGAAAATTGATCGGAGACGAAATTATACCAAGTGACTCCTTTTCTTGAACCAAAGTATTTTTTATGGCAGTGTTGCAAAAAATAAAAAAGACGCAAAATTTAACTTTAGCTTAGATCTCAGGCATAGATGCCAAAAAGCTGGCTAATAAATGAGAC
>JACETI010000011.1 GCA_013911415.1 Legionella sp.
ATCGAGCAACAGAGAACTCCTCATTAAGGTCAAAAGCGCTGGCTTACATCTCCGGCCTGAAGGCCGAAGTTTTACGCCATACCTGATAAAACTGCCATAACCCATCACGAACAGATATTTGCATTTTAAATCTAAAAATTTAATTAAGTTATTTGTATTTATTGTTTATTTTCGAAAACAAATTTTGGTTTTGCTTTTTAAAAGCTAGATCTGACGTAATCTTTTTTTCTTCGATATCTTTTCATTCGCAATCAATGAGTGCTATATCGTAATTTGTTTTTTAATAGACTTTTATGATTAATTTTATTATGATATGTATTTATACAATACAATTTGGTTTTTATAATGAAACAAAAAATCACTCATTTACATGAAAAAAACGCCGATCCAGAGAATAAAAAATTTCTTCCAGCTAATAAAGATATGTGGGAAACTTACAGTCGTTTAAACAAGGCTGCTGTATTTTTTGAAGGCAATCCAATTTTAGTATCAAGCATGACGCGCTTTTTTATTACAACTCATGCATTAGACATTTACCTTAATGACTCTAAAAAGATCTTTCAGTTAGGTGCATTCCATGGAGAAATGTTGGCGGAATATAAAAGTAATGGTTATAGCGTCATGGGTTATGAGTACATCGAACATGCAATCGAACATATGAAAACGAAAGGGATTCCAGTAAGGAAAATAGATTTAAATCATTTTACAAATGATAAACTCCTCTACGAAAAAAACTTGCAGGAAGATTTGAAAGACAAAACGAATATTTTTGCAATCCGTATTTTGCACTACTTGCAGCCCGAAGCTCTCAGATTATTAATGCTTTCATTGATGAATTTAACCGCTAAGGATACTACGATTATAATCGTTGACAGCGTAACTACCAAAAAACCCGCTAATTTTTATGCTTCTTTTTTTGGGGCTAGAACGGATATGAAAATTGACCTTTTAAAAACGACAGATCCTACGCAAAAACAAGTAGATCAAATATGTGTGGCAACAAAGCGTTAATTATTAAGCTTTAGCTCGTTTTTAATAGACTTCCCCCGCTATGGGTCGAGTAGCGTCCCTCATATAAGAGTGACGCTCTCTTAGGTATGAATCCCAGCTATCCTTGCTCTTTCTGCTGTTCTAGCAGAACTTAATCATCCCTATTAAGGCACATATGTTTCTGGAAGTGACAATATATTGAACATGACTCTTTTTTCCCAAGATCTCGGTCCGAGTTCTACATGCTTAATTTGATTCTGTACTAGTTTTGTAGTACACTTTTATTATGAACAAAAAGAATATTCAGGCGAAAGAATACGTTGCTTTTCAAGGCAAGAGGTTTGTTATTGAATGGTATTTTGATGAGCGTGGACGTAGCCCTTCCGCCGATTACTTTGAACTATTAAATGAGGATGAGCAAATTAAAACATTAGGGTTATTTGAATTGATGGGTAACCTTGGTGAAATCAGAAACCAAACGAAATTTAATACGGAAGGCGATAAAATTTATGCTTTTAAACCACAACCTCATCGATTTCTTTGCTTTTTCTTTTCCGGGGGGAAAATTGTTGTGACAAACGCTTTTCACAAAAAAACTAACAAGTTACCCGTTGGTGAGAAAAAAAGAGCTTTATCTTATAAAGAAGATTATGAGATCCGCGTGAAACGAGGAAATTATTATGAATAAACCTTTATCAACCTATGAAAGAAAAATGCAAGGCAAGGATTTCAAAAGAAAGTATGAAAAGCATTATAAAGAGTTACTCTTTTCTGAACTGCTTGTTTCTATCATGGAAGGCGATGCTAAAACAGTGCGTGCATTAGCTGCAGAAGCAGATATTTCCCCTTCAATTATCCAAGACTTACGTTCTGGAAGGCAACAAGATATTAAGGTAACTAATTTAATAAAAATTGCTAAAGTGCTTGGATATGAAGTTATCTTACAAAAAGGAGAGGAAAAGCTCTCCCTTCAGGATGATAAACGAGGGGATCAACATCGCTTAAGCGTTGTTTCTTCTTTTTAGGGGTTTGAAATCGTCCTTTGAAGCCGGGGTTTGGGGAGTAATGGAACGGCCAACCGACTTAATGATTATTAGGATCTCTTAGCGACCTTCGTTTTCCCTCTTTTACTTCATCAGGCATCGAGAAAATGAATGTTCTCTGCAGGTGTGTTTCCTTTATTTACATTAAATAAAACAAAATTATTTTTTATTAACCAACATTTTTGTATTTCTGTACGTTGAATAGACCACATATAATACAGAAAAAAAGGCAATAAAGAGGCTGACTTGATATAAAAAATGATTCCCTGCTGAAAAATGAAACCATCTGTCGACGAAGACGATGAGAAAAAAATAAGCCAGCCAAATCATCAAGGTACCCGTACATAGGGATTTTTTTATTTGAAAATAGTAACTATGTAAAAGACTGAGGGCGGCCACCAACAAAAAAAGCGGCAGAGACAGTATAAAAAAATACAATTGCATACCCGATGGCTCATAGGGAATGTGTAAAAAATTATCCGGTATGATGGAGCCAACAATAGACACATACCAATAGATAAGATAAAGCACCAAAAAATTAATGCACCACAAAAAAAGAATCCCCATTCTTCCTCTCCTTTACGTTTGTGCCTTTCATCCACCTCTAAAAAATGGCTGTGTTAGTCTAAAACTCTTCTAATGTTGTTTCGAGCAGTGATTCCAGATTAGAAACAAGTTCACTGACATTTGATTGGGATTGACTTGGTTTATCTCCGGAAGACGCTTTTGTGTTTTTAACAACGGTCGGAAACGTTGGTGAAATCAGCGGTATATCGAGTGGTTTTAAACATTTCTTTTGCAGTGTCTTCTCTTCGTAGTAGAAACGCTTATTCGCTTTCATGGCAAGATGACTGGTGATGACAATTTGCGTCTTCGAGCATAGCTTGCCGATTTCTTGTGGCGTCAGTAACGGTCTTTCCACAAAGGACTCGTTGACCGTTGCATGGAATTGATGCGTCGTCGTGCTGTGGGTACGAACACGTACCGTGCGCGTGCCTAAAGCGTCTGACACCAAGCGTCTATCGGTCTGGGCTTCTTGCCGAAACACGACTTTGACATCGGTGTTTTGAAAAAAAATGTCCGAGCCATCCCGTGAGTAATGTTCATAAAACTGCCCTACATTTTGAATAATCGGCATCAGATGCACGCCATAACCGGCTAAATCCCCGAATCCGTCTTTAAGTTTTTCCATCCGACCGAATCGCGTAAATTCATCCAACAAGACCAGGACCTTATGCGGCTCATTTTCATCTGGCAGTGCTTTCAGCATGCTATTTAAAAACAGTTGGATGACGAGACTAATCAGCGGGCTTAAGCGCGCGATTTGATCGGTCCCAAACGATAGATAAAGGGTTGAAGGTTTTTTGCGAAAGTCTCTAAAGTCAACATCCGATTTAGCCGTGGCTGCACAAACGAACGGATCGTCCCAAAGGCCTAACATCGCGGTAATCGTTGAACGCACGCCTGATTGTTCTTTGACTGCTTTTCCTAAAAAATTACGAAACGATAAAAAAATCGTTGGATTATAATCAAGATTCGTGTCATCGATGATCGCTTGTAAAAACCCCGGTAACGCTTCGCCATCTTTTACAATCGCTGCAAACTCACCTAAGGTAAATGGCCTGTCACTTTCCCGTAGCCATAATAAAATGCCTAGCGCGAGGGATCGCGCTTCCTCTATCCACATGGGATTATCGGCTTTGGCGTCTTTAAGCAACAGCCCTAAGATCATTTGCAGATCGCCAATGGCACGCGACAGGTTATCTTTAGAAACGTAATCTAAGGGATTAATACAATGGGTTTTAAAATCAGGCGACGCCGGGGAAAAGCGATACACCGCTTGCCCCATGGCTTTGCGATAGCCCGAAGTAACTTGAAAGACTTCATACTTATTGTCGGTGACAATGAGAGACCCTTGCCAATGCAGTGCATTGGGAATCACCAATGACACGCCTTTACCGGAGCGCGAGGGTGCAAACACCAAGGCATGGTTCGTCAGTTTAAAATACAGCGGTCGTTGATAGGCCTTTCCGATCAAAATGCTCTGCGGGTGCGGTTTAAAATAACCGGCGCGTTTAATCGCCCATGCGGTAGCGAACTGCGCATTACCGTAAAGGGTTTGATGCGGCGAGCGCGTCACCCAGGCCGCGATGGTTAGCCCGCCCATCAGACCCACCATCACGAGGGGTGAAAATAGCCAACAATTGGTTAAAAAATCAAAGCGATCATAATGCATCATCAATGTAGGTATGGTCCAAGGGGTGACCCGTAACAGAGGTAACTCTTCGACATAAAAAAAACCGAGTCCCCATAGATACAACAACACATGTATAACGAGGATAATCATTAAAAAATATTTGATAATTTGATGTACTTTATCCATCACTAGTTTAACCTTTAATCGCAATATCAACCGGGCCACGCCGCGCGCCCTCACGACCCATTTGGATAATGACATCCACCGACGCATGGATTAAAGCATCAAGGCGCTCGGTCGAGGCGTGGGTTAATTCCGGGGCCTCTGCCAACATGAACCGCAGCTGTGTTTTGGCATGCGCAATCGAGTCGGCATGCAAGGTAGTGATTGACCCCGGATGTCCTGAGATGGCCGCTCTTAAAAACGCATAGGCTTGTTGTCCGCGAAGTTCGGATAAAAAAATCCGGTCGGGTCGCAATCGCAAGGCGACTTTCAGTAAATCGAGCATGCTGACCCCTGCCTCACTAGCGGACATATCCTCGCTGGTAGCTAAAAGGTGCACGGTATTCGAATGGATCGTTTGGGTTTCGCGTGTGTCTTCAATGGTCAGTAACCGTTCGTGGTGAGGAATGAATCGAAGGCAGCTGTTTAAAAACGTGGTCTTGGCCGTTGAAGTGCCGCCACTGATAATCAGGTTACACTTAGCCTCAATGGCTTTTTGAAGCAGTGCCGCATAGTGTCCTTTTTCCTGAAGTTGTCGAAGCTCATCAAGCACACTTTCTTTTTGAGACGTCGCCAATAAACCGTCGTTAAACCAGTCGGTGAGATCAAGCGCACCCCGTGAAGGCTTGCGGATAGCAACAATCAACTGATGGGGATCGCAAGCGGGTGGCAAGATAAACTGACAACGTTCACCGGTGGGTAAGCTGCCTGATAGTAAGGGCTTTTGCGGCGATAATATTTTTTGGTTGTACTCAGCAATCAGGTTCGCCAGCGCGATCAGGTGATCTTTGGTCAATAGTGGTGACTCAACGCGCTCGAATGACCCCCCTTTTTCAATAAACAATTCACCCGGCCGATTCATACAAATTTCACTGATAGTGGGATCGGCCAAGTAGTCGTTGAGCGGTTCTAAATAAACAGCCAACGCACGGCTCATCCGAGTGCTCCCATTTCCTGTAAAACACCTTCAAAGGAAAGGTCATGATTGACCACAATCACCAACGGCTCGCCTTGCGGAATACGAATGGTATTTTGGATATTGGCGGATTCTTTAAGCTCTTGATTGGCCATGGCGGAAAAACTTTGTGCCACCCCTCCTCGAAATTGGGCGATGGAGTTATATTGATCTTGCGTATTGACCCCGTAGATAGCAGAACCGGCTGAGATCATACTCATGAGAACAGCACTGCCAAAGCGCTCAACCCCGTGCTTATCAACCTCGCCGGTCATACCCGCGCGGCCTAAAGCATCGGCGCCAGCAGAGGCTAGATTGACACTGATGCCATTTGGTTCAATCAAGCGTTTCCACACTACAAAGACGCGTGTTTGTCCGTTTTTCATGCGACCGGAACGATACTCACCGATTAATCGTGCGCCATTGGGAATCAGAATAATATCCCCTTGATCACCATACACGTCTTCGGTGACATGCGCCCGTAAGGTACTCGGTAAATCTGAATCCAAACTGCCGTCCATCACCCCTTTAATAATTTTGCCTTCGGTGATTCGCAACCGTAAATCACCTAGAAGACCTGCCTCTTCTTCCTTTGTGGTTGCAGAACCCACCCGCTTTAAAAAAACGGTATTCGGGTTTTCATCACCTGAGGTGTCTGGATTATCGATCGTTTTCGGCTCGTAATCCCCTGCACCCAACCCTGAAAGCGCTGAGGAGCAGTTCATGGTTTCTTGTAGTTTCGCTTCGAGTGCCGCGCTTTTTACGCGCGCTAACAATTGCGCCCTTTCGAGGAGCATTGAGGCATCAGTTTGCTTGCCTTCAAGAAGTGATACCACGTTTTCACGTTGCTCAATTGGCGGTGCTTGCGTTGGTGTGGGCGCCGAGGTGGCTTGCATTGGTGGCAAAGTGGGCCTTGGTAAATCTTCCGCCATTAACCGATGGGTTCGCTCCATGATTTCAATGGCCTTCGCTGGCTTTTTGAGCATGATCCCAGGGAGAAAAAGGATCACCACCATAAAAACCAGTGCCAAAAACAAGACACCAAGGCGCTTTTTTTGTTGCCAAAAAGGCAGTCGCACCGGTAAAAAGGGATCTTCTTTTTTTAATGTCTCGTCAATGGGATCACTCATGGCATCACCCTTCGTGTAGCGGGTGATAAGACAACCTTGGGTAAAACACCGCGCACCCCACGTTGACGTGCGTACCATTCAGCAATGCCTTTGTCATTAAATAAACAGGTGACATGGGCCCCGTAGCGCAGTGTCATTTGTGGATAAACGCCTTCGACAATGACGTAGTCCCCGTGCACCCGAAAATTCACCATCGACTCACGTCGTGTCGCCAAATCCACCGCTAAAATTGCGGGGATAGGGCAGCCTTTTCTAAATTTAAGTAAGGTAAAGGTACCGTTATCTTGCGCTTTAATCGGCGCAATCCCGGTGTCCCCTTTAAAACTGTAGGCATCATTAATGACCGTCAGATCGCCAAAGTTTTCCAAGAGCGCATAGGCATCCGCGCGCATCGCAAAGGGTGAATGCCCAAAGGGGGATGGGTATTCAAAACGAATCATAAAACTCACCTGCCGCGGATCGCGCGTCGCTTTAAGCGCCAAGGTATAGAAGCGGTTTTTGTTGGTTTGGAAATTAAGGTTGGTCGCATTGTTTTCCAGTAACGGCTTTAAAATAATCAAGTTAGAGCGCGGTTTTGAGACCACTTCCCAACCGGCTTTTTTGCCCATGCCGCCATCGAAGGTCACAAACTCTCCTTTTTCTAAAATCAGCGTCGTTGCATAGCCATAGGCGGTTTTGACCTCGACGACATTATTGGGATCGTAGGCCACAACTTTAATACGATTATCCGTTACCAACCCTTGGGGTGTTTGTTTAGCAAGGCCAGTGTTACTTAATAGCAGACAAAAAAGCCCTAAGAGAATATGTTTGAACATCGTTACATCCTTAGACGGTAATGGGTTGTTTATCGTAATGGGTGACTTTGAAATTGAGCGGGTTGCGCTCTAAGGCTTCTCGCGTTTGAGCTTCATGGGCAAGATCCCAACTTAAGGTCACGCGATAGTCATGGCTCGATAGCACCTGATCGGTATTGGCATCCAGGAGCTTTTGGGTAAAGCGCGCATCGAGTAAGCGATTACCGGGCAATTGATTAACGCTTTGAATCTCCACCACCACATACTTGTCTTTGCCATACAACGTAATCGGGCTTTCTTTATTTTCAGAAGGCTGCATGTAGTGCTGATAGGGCCTTGCCACGCGCGAGCTACTCATCGCCAACACTTGATGATAAGGCGCATTCACATCAATCGGGTTATACGCTTCACGGGATTGCACATAGGTTCTCACCAAATACTTCAGCATTGAAAAATCTAAATCCTTTGTCTGTTCAATTTTTTTAGGGGTGGTAATTTCCCCGGTGCGCTTATCGGCCATCGCTAAAAAAGGGACCACTTCTTTTTTGCTAACGATCACCGCCAACGCAATGCTTAAGCTGCAAACACAACCTAAAAGACCCAGCACGGTTTTTTGATAAATATGGATGACACGTTCACGATTGGCTTTAAGCTCAGCCTGCCAGTCATTGGCTTCTTGATAATAATCGGCCGCAGATACGGTTTTCATTGCATCGACTCCTTGGTTCAGTAGCATTAACTATTCAGAGAACGTAACGATCGTTCATTCGCTAGCCGCTGTTCGCGAGCTTTAAACTGTTGCACCGCGTTCTTAGTCCCCTGTTTGATCCCACCACCCACGGCTTGGGCACCTTTGCCTGCATGACCTAATAAACTGCGCGCATGGGAACCGGCTTGCGATAACGCACCTAAAGAAAGCGAGGAAGTCAGGGCAGCGGCTTTTTGCGGCACTAAATAAGTGATATAGGCGGATAAAAGCCCCGCAACAAAGTACATTAAACAGCCCGGGAAGCCAGGTCCGGTGCCTTGCGCATTCATGGGATCGAGTAGCACCACTGCCAATGACATCGTGAGTAATAAAACCACGCTGACAAAAACCGGTACCAACATGTAATTAAGCAAACTTTGAATCCAGGCTTGGGTCAGCCCTTGCGTGCCTCGAAATAGAAACATCAAAATAAAATACGGTGCAATGGCTAAATAAATCGCCACAAAAAATTTGGCCATGACCAGATAACAAAGCGCTATCATCGTAAAAAATAGCGTTGATACAAACACCATCAAAGCCGCTAAGATCCCCAGGAAAAGACCTCGGGGACTAAACGGTAAATTATGGATTAAGGCAACCGTCAGGGCGCTGCCTTTGGCCCATACATCGTTAAGCGACGCCGAAGACCCTCCACTACCCTGGCCATAAGCCGTGGTTAATACCTTGGAAATATGCATGGGTTCGTTGGTCACCACGTTGTAAATCACCCGATGAAAGACATCCCAATTGAGAGCCAGCGCTAACACAATAAAGAGTTTCATTAAGTGTTTACTGGTATCCGAGAAGGCGGCTTGTTCGTAATAGACTTGCACCAACTGATAGACGACGTATAAAAGAAAAATAGCCGATAATAGCCCAGAGACCTTAAGATCGTCGGTAATCGCCTGATACCCTCGTTGGACAAAATGCCCGGTAATGGTATCCACCAAGTTCAATAAATCGTTGATAAAATTTTCAGGCGATAAGGTCATGGTTTTCTCTTGTTAGGCGACCGGCCAGCTATTGACTGGCACCCGCCCCTTGCAATCCAAGGGCGAGCACGGGGCGATCAATTCTTGCGGACGCGTGCAACCTGCCAAAGCAAGGCTTATCAGCGCTAGCAAGCTTACAGTTTTCAAAAGCATTATTTGGTGCCCATAAAACGTTTCATGTACTCGTCATCGCTTTTCTTCGCTTCGATCATTTGTTGTTTGGTCATCAGTTCGCCATTGACCACGTATTCTTGCGGGCTTAGAAAGTGGCTCCCCAGCGCGCCAATAAGGATGCCTATCGCAAGCGATCCGGCGGCACCGACTATTAATTTGGATTTTGTTATTGTGTACGTCATGTTTGCTCTCCTAAGGACGACGGTTTAAAAAGTCAGCGGCCCATTTGGCGTCTGACACGTTTTGTTGTGCGGCCAAGCTTTCAAGCTTCAAAGCGGCCGCCTCCGATTTAATACGAAGGGCGTTGAGTTTTGCGTTTTCAATTTGGGCGCGTGCAATGATTTCCAGCAACGCTTTGTGATCGGGTGCTTTATCAATCTCGGCTTGTAAGCTTTCCAGCATTTGATTGATGTCATTGACGTGTTCGTAGGAGAGCTCGCTTTGCGCACCGGCGGCTAGTGCCGTTTGGGCGGATTGTTTAAACAGGGCTTTTTGTACCGGTGAGACCTTGGGTGTAAATACGCTGTCAGCCGACGATCCCATCTGGAAATCTTTCGCCAAACGTTTAGCAATCACCCCTAAGGCACTGGCACTTTGGGGTGACTTTAAAAAGTCCTCAAAGTTTTTACCGGCATCGCGCCATTGCTTAAACACCGGGTTATCGTATTTATTACCCAACTGCCAATGTCCGTTACCGAGGAGCTTTTGGGTGGCTTCCAGCTGTTTAATTTGTGACTGAATACCCGTCACTGTCTGCGTGGCGGTATCGCCTAACGCATTTGCTGCCTTTAGTTGTTCTTTTAGGTAATGGGTTTGTTCCGCTAATTTTGCAAGCAACGCCAGTGCATCGATTCCGCTTGCGTTCAAACACGAACTCGCAACGATACTTAAGCCTAAAATTAAGACGGTAATTCGCCGCATCGATAACGCTCCCATAGGGTGTCAAATTGTTTTAAAATCACATCGATACTGCCTGCAAATTGCTGCTCTCTTAAGCGGTCAAATACCAAATAAGGTGCTTGCCAATCCGCCCAGGCATCGCCCGTTTCTTGACGAATCCGTGCCAGTAATTTGGCGCGCATTTCATTGGAAGATAAAATGGGTAACAGGTCTGAAAGGCTCGATAAGTCGGCACGTGCAATGATACTTTGACCGCCTTGCTTCAGTAAAAAGAAGTGCCCACCCAACGCGGGTAATTCTTGTTGAATAATGTGAAATTCTTTTTCGCTTAAATCAAATAAATCATAATCTTTCCATTCGGCGCCGTCATGGGCAAAAAAGATTTGCGTGACCGCGGCTTTGGCCAGTGAGCAACCGGCGTCATTTTGGGCGAGATCTGCGGGCGATTGGGTATCCATAATAATGGCTAAGTTCTTTTTGCGTGGGGTCTTGGACCAATCGCTTAGCTGTTTTTGAAAATACCGGTCGGCCATCATGCGCCAACCTTCGGGAATAAAAATCGCGGTCGGGCTGCCATCGAGCAAAGCATCGATGCGATGAAACAGCACCATTAAAAGCGGCGTGGTTAAATGGGTGTTCTCTGCTTTCAGCAGATTACCGATATCAAAGCCGGTCATTTGGTTCGCAATCTGAAAGGCATCGGTGACATTATCAAACAACCAGGCATAACCCCCTTGGCCATACCAAGGTGTAAAGGCTTCACGTAACGAGCCAGGACGATCGGCCCCAAAGAACGGGGCTAAGTTAGTAAACGTCCTATCGGCCATCGATAATCGATAGATGCCATCAATGGCCTGGGTAATCACCTTGCTATCACTGGCATTCAATGTTTTTTGGGTGCTCAGTATTTTTTCTAAGAGTAAGCGATTAAACGCCCTATTTTCTGAGGTGTCGGGTAATTGCAAGGGCGCAATGCCCGTCGGTGTGCCAGGGGTAAAATAACAATAGGCACCACCCATGGCGCGCACCGTTAGTTCCATGCCGCTATCTTTATCAAAGACAAAACGCCAGCCGTTAAATTTCGCCATGTCCACCAGCATCTTGGCCAGTACCACGGTCTTACCTGAGCCCATGGGACCAATCAGCATCGCATTACCCACTTGGTTCACATGCACTGAAAAATGAAAACGGGTTTGTTGGGCGGTTTCTAAGGTGGTTAAGGCATGCCCCCAATGATGACCGGTGAGTTGACCCGGTGGTAGGTTATGTAAGCTTGCGAGTGAAGCGAGATTTTTAGTACTTACCAAGGCATCGCGAACGCTGTAATTTTCATTACCGGGTAGCATTGACCAATAAGCAATCTCAAGCCCTTGAAACTCTTGCGCCAAGACGATAGCCGCATGATCGTTGAGTTTGGTTTCAACCTGGGTAATACGTGCATCCAGTTGTTCTAGACTATCGGCTTTGACCAATAGTTTTAAGGCATGTAAGCCATAAGCCAAACGACCGGCTTTTAAGTCATCTAAGTTGAGATCGATTTGCGTCGTGAGTGAGATGGATTCGTCTGCTTGCATCATAAAAGTTTGTTGATCTTCCAGTGCGCTCACCGCTTTTCTTGGCGCTAAGCATTGAAAGCTTTGGTGTAAAACAAAATCACCGCCCATCCCGAGTAAGCCATCTAACATGCCTGCCATGCTGTCTTCGGGGTATTCTTTGATATATAAAATCGCCCCGTATTGTTTTTTTCCCATCCCTTGAAACACCATCACCCCATGGGCTTTAAAAAAGTGAACATGGCGCGTGCCCAACACCGTTGCTAACGCTTGTCGGGGTAGAGAAAAGCGTTGCTCCCGTTGGTTCACCAAATACCCCAAAAAAGACAACAATTCACTGCAGCCTTTGTCGGTGAAGGATAGCCGCCGTGGCTGAAACGGATGCAATTGCTTCAGCGCCTTGTTGGTAATGCCAGTTAAACGTTTAAGGCTATCTTCACTGGGGCTTTTAAAAACAAAAGCGAGGTATAAGCGATGTTTGGAAAGTTTTTTTTGCGTCAATGCCGATTGATAAGCGGTGTTCACAGCGTTAGCAAACCCTTCAGGAAACACGCCACCCGCAAACGTCTCATCAGCATCTTTAATCAGGTAGGCATGCACCGTTAAGTTCGGGTTGGTTATGCCGTATAGGAACCGGTTACGTAGCTCTTTTAAGAGATCGCTTTCAGAGGCATTTAACGTGCTGGCATGGATGCCCGCTAAGGCGAGCACTTGCACCAAGCCTGCTCGCTTTAACGCCACCGTTTGCTCATTCACAAGATGGGTGTAAGGCAGATGGCGCGACAGGCTGTCATCTTTAACAACGGCAGGATTTAAAAAGTAACTCAACGCGCCTCGCCAGCTTTTGGTAGCCACTTCGCGTGCCAGGTTTTCAAGTGGTGTGTACTGAGCACCCTGTCCTTTTGCCGAGAGTAATGGGTTTTGAAAACAGTTGGCTTTATCGACCAAAAAGCGCTGTACGGCTTTATCATCTTGCAAGGTTAAAATCATTAGCAACAGATGGTTTATCGGTAGACACAGGAGCGTTATCAAAAGACTCATCACGGGTAATGAAAACAGCACACAGACCAGCATCACCACCGCCATAAGGCCGGCGTTTAAAATGGCAAGCTTTAAAGGGACCCGTAAAATCTGTGTTTCTTTGGTGAGCCCTTTGGCTAACAAGTCCTTTTGAGCAGACGACACCGTTTTAATATCCCATCACATTTTGCAGAGCAGGCGCTGCCAACTTGGCACCGACTACTAAGGCTGCAATCAAAATAGGGTTAAACACTTCACGCCATTCACGTTGCGCAAATTGGATTTGTAACAACTTATAAATAATGACCAGCACCATCATTGCCAGCGTTAAATTAATCGTAAAGGTGGTCACCCAGCCAATGGCGGATTTAGCCGGTTCAATGCCTTCATTTTCTGCAAAGGCAAAGGGACTGATCCAAACGAGGTTCAAGAATAAACTCACACGTTGATAAAATGATCCCGCAGTTTTACCTTTTCGAGGGTTTAAATTCTGACAGCTTTCTGCGTGCATCCTTCTCTCTCCTGTATTGATTGATATTGTTCTTATTGGTCAGTTGCAAAACATTTTTGCCCGGTTACCCTTTTTTTAAGTCAAACAATCCCCACACACCTTTTAGGTGTTAAAAAATGAATCGTAAAAAGGGAATAACGAGGAATTAAATCCGGTGTGCTAAAAGGCGTGCACCGCTCTCACCCGTCCTAAGGTACTGGCCTTTTCGCTAGCCATTTGCTCACCGGTTGGCATCGCTTGCAACCACGCTTCGGAGACACTCGCTTCGGTTGAGCTCCAGTAGTAATCGGGAGCAAACGACGTTATTGCATTATGCTGCGTATTATTTGCGAGAAGACTTAATTCATAACGCGACGGTAGATACCAACCACCGTAACACGTCGACGTCGATTCACTGTCACAGGGTGTCTCGCCATCGGCTTGTACCGCAAAGGTGGAAGCGACCAGGGCAGCAAAATTACCGGATTGGTTATCGATGGTCTGCGAAGCTACAATAAGACGCGTGTTGACATCGCCGGCGTGAATCCCATCGGAACGCGCATTGGTGATTTTGTTGCCACTGTCACCATTGCGCCATTGGATACCCTGACCTTCATTTAAATCATGCTTGGACACCACTAAGCCATGTTGCCCAGACCCGTCCACCCAAAACACCACACCGCCTTGGTACTGTTCGCCAATACGATGAGAAGCCGCGCTGCGGATGGTATCGTTTTCAATCACAATTCCAGGACCGGCTTTGTAGTTCACGGCAAGTGCGGATTCACCCCGAGGTCCTTGGGGCCCAGCCATCCCGCGCTCGCCTCTTGCGCCCTGAGGGCCGGGGATACTTGAACGGGTTTGCAAGCTGCTGATATGCCCGTACAACGTTCCTAAATGATTCCAGACTTCTTGTTCAAAATCCTTGCCGGCATTCGCGGGTAGCGCAACCCCTAAAAAAAAGATTGCTGCACATCCTTTTATCAGCTCTTGTTTAAAACGTTTCATTTTCCTTGCTCCCTACATCCCATTCAAAACGCTTGCTCGTGTCATTTAAAAAATCCCTGCTAAGGTTTTCACAAGTTTTTCCTCAAGCACCGCACGGGCATCTTGAAACTTTAAATTCACTTTATTCGCCGTGGATACAACCCGGTTTCGGTACCGTTGATAGCGACTATCGCGTGTCATGATTTGAGTCGTTCGAGAAGCAGTGCCATTTTGCAAGGAGGTATCAAACTGCTCTCTCACCTTGACACCATCACGTGTACGCTCTGAAATTTGAACGTCGGTAATCATCGTGTAATTGACATTCTTTACCATGGAATCAGCCGCAAAACTGACGAGTCCTCCGGCAAGGCCCCCTCCCAACATGGCGCTATCCGTACCCACCAATGCACCAGCGGCAACCCCTGTGCCAATGCCTGCTAACGCCGCACCGTACCCACCGCCTAACGCCGCGCGACTCGCCGCTTGGCTCATCTTCCCAACTTTCAAAACATTGGCTTGTAAAAGGTAATGCGCATTATCGGGATTGGAAACCACACGATACCCTTTGGCTTGCAGTGCTTGCTTCAATGGTGCATTGATATTAATGGCTTCATCCGAGCTGTTTTTCATGACGATATAAACCGTTCTCAGTGAAGGGTTAACAGGGTCTAGAAAAATGGTCTGACTCTGTTTGGTCGAGGTTTCAAGGTCACGGTGCTCAATCGCTGTTTGCATCGCAGCACAACCCGCTAATAGCAGGAGACTAACCAAGAGACTTGTTTTTTTAATCGTGGGTAAAACTGTCATCCTATCCTCTTTTTCTTTTTTAACGTTACGAAACGGTTAGCACGCTTCTGATTGATGAAAAGCATCGATTTGTGCTTGGGCTTCTGCTTTTCTTTCTTGCGCTTGCTGCAATCAACTTTCATAGCCATCTCGCATTTGCGGCAGGCAAGCCTGTAACATACTTTTAGCGAGCAGAACTTCGCCATGGCAGCTTTGAAATATTTGTTCAAGGCATTCAAACACGGTTTTCTTTTGCGATTTTTCAGCTCTAATCATTCTAAAAAGGTATTTCAATCAACGGCGGTGATCCCTCCGGCTTGGTACTATTTCGCACATCTATTGCTTTTAAAATCCCCTTTTTTCCTAGTTAATTTATAAGGTGCTTGAACAAATTTAATATTGCATTATTATTAATATATTTTTTTAGATAAGAGCTCTAGTTTTAATCCTATAACCGTTTGATTTAAATAAAAATAAAAATATAATGATTCGTTAAATATCGTTTCATGATAGCAGCGTATCACGGATAATAAAATATATTTTCTGTGATATCAACTATCAATTACTTAACTGTGGAATAAATAGAATGAAAAAATACAGCCTTGAAATGGAAGTCAGAGATAATGAATTAGATGCGCAAGGTATCGTAAATAATGCCAATTACATGATTTATCTTTCTCATGCAAGACATAAACATGGCGAACTGCTAGGAATTAATCACTCCCAATTTGCGCGGGATGGCCTTAACCTGGTCGTTACATCATGCACAATGAAATTTAAAAATTCACTGACAGCAAATGATTTATTCAGTGTCAGTAGTCAAATTACTTATGGAGAGCTCCCATTTCACTGGGCCCATAAACAAGAGATAAGAAGGATGGAAGATGGAAAAATAATCTTAAAGGCTGTCTTTAATGCTACCTGCGTTAATAATAATAAAAATGAAGATAAATTATTTATACCTGAAATTATACTATCTTTCATTGAATAATTTAAATGAACATTTTTCAGAAATTTATTCTAGTGCTTTTTATCACAGCCACTTCTGTGATCAGTGCTTTTATAACGCCAGAAGTAGGGATACTTAAAAAATTATTTTTTATTGGTGATTCTTCGTTAAGCTACACAATGACTAGTTATTTATTTGGATATTTAATAGGAATTATTTGCTTTGGTATTTTTTCTAAAAAATGCGAAGGAATCACTACAATTCGGATAGGATTAATAATATCCTTAATAGGATTTTTTTTCCAAAAACACTCTATCCAAAGTTTAAATTACAATCTTTTTTTAATTGGCAGGTTAGTTTCAGCTTTCGGGTTATCATCAAGTATAATTTATGGATTTTCAATTATTAAAGACACCTTATCTATAGAGGAAGAAAAAAAATTCTTATCTTTTTTAACAGTTTCTTTTACCGGATCTATTTACCTTTCAGTGATAATTTCAGCCTATCTTTTAAAAATAAAAAACCTTTATTGGATATTTGAAGCTGAATTTTTCTATTCAATATTGTTATTATTCCTTACTCTCTTTTTACCAAAATCAAAGGCTCTCTCTGTTAAAAAGACAACAAGTTCATATAAGAATTTTTTTAGTTTAAAATTAATTTCATTTTCTTTCGCTTTATCTATTACTACAATTATATCTTATTGTTATTCTTTTTATGCTCCATTAATTATGGCGAATAAATTCTCTATTTCTCCAGAAAAATACTCGCATTACAATTTAATTAATCTAATTGGGCTAACTTTAGGGAGTATTACCTATTATAAGTTGCATAAAAAAACAAAAGAAATTTTAACCATTAAGTTATGCTTACTCTTTTGTACAGTGCTCTGTATATTTTTAAATTTTCTCTACATATACGAAAAATTTAATCTCATATCTTTTATAATAGTATTTTTTCTAATAAATATATTGAGCGGAATTCTCTATCCTTCTGCTACCTACCAAGCAATGTCATGCTGTGTCTGTAAAAAATCTTCTTCTGCGACCATGAACATAATAAAAATAGGAATGCCTAGCCTTGCTCTGCTTCTTTCTTCTTTTCTTCTTCCCTTCCCTGTTTTTAGTCTGCCTATAACAATAGTTATATTTTCTACAGTATCTCTCTTTCTATTAATTTTTACTCAAAGGAAATTTAGCGGTGGGAATTTAAGATAACCTTTAAAATATCTTTATAGACCTTTTCTCTATTTTTTAATATATTTATCCCAAAATTAATATCACTATATTTGGCTGCAATATTTAACATCACCTTTGATTGATCTTTGTTCGTTATACAAAATCCTATGCCGTGTGTTATATCTTTAGTTTTTCTGATTTCATCTAAAGCTTTAGCTTCTTGTGTTTCTGGCAAATGAAAATCCCAAGCTAGTGTAAACGAATGTTTTTTTAAGGACATTATTTCATTTGCAGCAGATAACAAGTGACACTCTTTATATAAGCCAGTTGAGGTAAATTCTTCAGCCCATTCTGGATCGCTTGACTGGGAGTTTATAACTACATTATTTTTATCAAAAACCAATAAGGAAAGATAAGTAGCTCCAAGGTCAGCCAGTTTATTATTCGCATGCCAAAAATTTTTTTTCTCTATCAGGGCCTTCTTGCTATCCATTGAATCTTTCCAATTGCCTCAATTTGATTAATATTGATTAGAGTAGTTGTAGCTTCAAAATTACAGATGTAAATTTCTTCTTCTATTTTACTTTTAAAAAAACCAACGATTATCTCCTTGATTTTTATTTTTAAAAAAACTAGTTCTCCCTCCAAGGAAGTTAGGGAAGACTCTTTATTTAAGTTAACCCCTCCAATATAGTCTCCATACTTTAAGAACGGGCTCATTAAATTATTTTTTACTTGGCCGAAAATGAAGTTGTTCGTTTGCCTATTTATGTCCAAAAGTTTCTCTTGTGCAATACTATCGAAGTCTAACTGATCAAAAATATTTTGCTGCAAGAATATGGGAGGAGCACATTTACCATCTCTTATCCATTCCTCAGAAACAATCAAACCATTTTCTTGAAAAAAAACAACAAGAGAAAGCAACTTTTTTTCTGGAATTCTAACGGTATCTAGTTCCCATCTAGCTATAGTAGGAATAGAGGCATTGCCCCATTTTTCAGACAACTCCTTCCTCGTTAAGCACAAGAAAGAGCGGCAATAGGTTATTCTATCCCCAATCGTACTTGTCGTGGAGTGAGTCATTTAAGGTTATATTTAATAAAATTAAATAATGATAACACCGTATTATCTATAATTCTTATTTTAAAAACCGTGGGGCATTATTATTTTTTCCGCTTGCTCAAATTACAAGCTTTTGACCTGACCTGCCCATTTTTTTAATGCCTATTCTATCTAGAGAGCTCAGCCCCCTTTTCCAGCTTAAGTCTTAGTTCTTTACCCATTGAATAAATTGTCCACCCTCCCCTACCAGCTTTATATTGAGTTCGCGCTAGAAGTCTTTTCATTTCTAATTTTTGAAACATTTTCTTTAAAGTAGAAATTGGATTCCCTAATTGAATTGAAAGCTCTGACAAATATATAGGTGATGTCAATCCATCTTTATTTAGAACCGTTTTTATATAATTCAAAATTTTTAACTCTGTTGGGGATAGCATCTTAAGATCAAAATCTTTGTATGAAGTCTGTTCTAATGATGTTTTCCACTCAGCCACGGGTATGTCTTGTGGATCATCATAAGGAGCAAGCTTAGAGTATTTAGAACGAAGTTCTGAAGCTTCTTCTGTTGCTTGTTCTTCAAATCTACCAGTTCTTCGGATAAAGGAAGAATTAACAACATTATGTAAAGCATTTTTTTTAATAGTCATTATTTATGCCGCTTATCTTTAATCCTAATAATCCTATTCCATAAAGCACTAATCATTTCAAAGTAATCATTTGCTAAATCTGATTTTGAATCATACTCAATAGCGCTCATATTCACTATTCGAGCTTCTTGACCCTTTACCGTTCTTCTTATAGGGGCAGGTAAGATCATATCCTGAAAGTCTCTAATATATACGTTATAAACATCTTGGCTGACATTATTTTTCTCTAACAGGGTTGGAATAATTAGAAAATTATCCCATTTTATTCTCATTTTTCTACTAAAATCCTCAATGTGAATAAAATTTTCCCCGAGTGCTTGTAGTGTTTCAAAGTCACAGCCCAGTGGGGAGATTAAATTATTTGCTGCGGTTAAAGAACATTCTGTTAACAAAGACCAAGAAGGTGTGTTATCTAATATTATTAATTCATATTGTGAAAGATTCTGATCTATAAAATCGTAAAATTTATACTCGCGTCTAGTCTCTGAGCGTAGTGTTTTTTCCAATGCTATTAGGTCTGGTGTTTCGGGAATGATGTCTAATGTAGGTATAGAGGTTTTTTTTATTATTTCATCTAGTGGTGCTCCTTGATATAAGGTATGAAATAATCCTATGCTTCTCTGTTTCTTAATGAAATTTTGAAGTTGCTCTAGTGTATCGAATTCAGGGGTTGGCAATAGAAAGTTTGTTATACTTTTTTGAAAATCCAAGCCTATGACCAGAGTTTTAATACCATTTAATGCAGCAATCCTGGCAATATTTCCACTCGTTGCTGTTTTCAAAACCCCACCCTTTGGAGTATAGACGCAAAGCACTATCTGTTTCGGGGGCTTTTTTAGAAACCCGTATTTCTCACCTATCATTGGTAACTGTTCTAGCTTCCAAACTCTAGTATTAGTACTTCCTCTTGCTTCCCTATCTGCAGTTGGAATCTCACCACGTTCTTCAGCCTGAATAAGGGTATGTCTACTTTTGATCTCCATTCTAAAAAGCTTATGCAGCTCTGAATTAGTCCACTTTTGTTTTTCTCGCGTTGACATATATTTACCCTTGAATATACATCTAACTATATTTGCATATAAAAAATGTATACTCAATATTATTGAAGAAAATTTCTTCTACAGCTAGTTTATCTCTAGTTTGTCTCTAGTTTATCTCTAGTTTGTCTCTAGTTTGTCTCTAGTTTGTCTCTAGTTTATCTCTAGTTTGTCTCTAGTTTATCTCTAGTTTGTCTCTAGTTTGTCTCTAGTTTATCTCTAGTTTATCTCTAGTTTGTCTCTAGTTTGTCTCTAGTTTATCTCTAGTTTATCTCTAGTTTATCTCTAGTTTATCTCTAGTTTGTCTCTAGTTTATCTCTAGTTTATCTCTAGTTTGTCTCTAGTTTATCTCTAGTTTATCTCTAGTTTGTCTCTAGTTTATCTCTAGTTTATCTCTAGTTTATCTCTAGTTTGTCTCTAGTTTGTCTCTAGTTTATCTCTAGTTTGTCTCTAGTTTGTCTCTAGTTTGTCTCTAGTTTATCTCTAGTTTGTCTCTAGTTTATCTCTAGTTTATCTCTAGTTTATCTCTAGTTTGTCTCTAGTTTATCTCTAGTTTAAGTAAACTACGTATATACACAACAAGGAACTAGTTATTAATATATACGTTTTTAGGTTGACTTAACGTTAAATTGTATGTGAATATTTACTTTTCTAAAGTAAATATTCATGTATGCCCGTACGCACACTTATTTTCTATACCGAGTAACGTCCAGGAAAACTTTACTTTATGGATCATATTGTTTAAAAAAATTTAATTAAAAGAAAAAACTGAGGAATATAGAGTGTACAAATAAAGGAAAAAAGCAGCTCTGAAAGATCGCCAAATCTTTCAGAGCGCATTGTTCATCTAGGAACAAAGCAAAAAACACACAATTTATTTTAGCTTTGTTCCCTAAAAATAACAACAACGATAAGGACATTATCGATGGGGAACCTTTGTGCCATTTTTCATCAGCGGTTTAGACAGCTGATTCATTTATTACCGAACACCCGCCAAGCGCAATTATTGGATTACATCTTACTGGGCTGGCAAACCAGCACCTATCGGTTAAAAGACTCTAACAAGGTTTGGTTCATGAAACCGTATGATGACATCATTGAAGAAACCGGTATTCCCAGAAGTACGCTTAATAAATACATTCGCTCCTTCATCAGTCTTGGTTTTCTTGAACGTCGGCATGCCCTTTATTCCCGAACCGTGGATACCGGTTTTATGGTTAAAAAAGGCACCTACTTAAGCGTGACCGATAAACTGCTCACGTTGTTGGCGCCGAAGAAAGACAATCAAGACCCTGTGGAAAAAACCCATCCTTCCCCTGACGTGGCACCGCCTGTTGTCGTAGATAACGAAGCAATCTGTTCAGAAATCAATAAAAACGAGCGAACCGGTTCGCTCAAAACGAGCGAATCATATATAAGTGATGATTATATTCATTTAACTAATAATATTAGTCAAAAGTACTTGGCTTCTGTGGATAAAACGCACCACAACAATCTTTTTCATCAGTTTCACCGCATCCAAACCTTTCTGTATGAAACCTTGAAAGAAGAAGTGCCCATCGAGGTCAAAAAAACCGTGGCGGGTATTTTCTTTAACTTAACCTTTCAACATAAAGTCTTCTTCACGCTGCCCGAACAGTGTGTGGCGGAGTACCTCTATGCCTTAAGAAATGTCGATTATCACTTACCGACGATTCAATGCTTTAAACACCGTAACAATGTCTTGGCCAAATTAATGCGTAAAAACTTATGGCGAACCCCGAAAGGCTTTCATAACCATGATGACTGGGGTGAAACCTTTAAGCACGTTAACGAAGGGCTCGTACAGGCGTGGGAGGAAAAGAAAACCGACGAACTCAAAACATCGATGCCGCTTTGTCTAACGGATCCGACTAATGCCGAACTCAGCTGGGTTGAAAAAGAGCTCGTGGCCGTTGATGAACGCATCAACACCGTCAGAGAAGAACTCTACAGCTATGACTGCGAACATGACATCGTCTTGGCCCGTGAGAAAATAGATGCGTTGAGAGAAAAGCGACGTGATCTGGAAAGTAAATACTGGGAGCTTCAAAAGGCGCTAGAACCCATGGATGATTGCGCGGGCTGGTCTTAACAAGAAAACCTGTGAAAAACCACAAGGCTTTCTTGTCGACACCGTGTGATGAGGCGGTGGATGGATTGAGAAAAAGGTTGTGCGGCATAAGCCTTGCTTTTGTCCCCAATTTCTGTGGATAACTGTGTTAAGAAGGTGACCGAAAGCAGAAAAAACCCTTATTTTTCATAGAAAATAGCCAGCGATCAAAGAGGCGTCAATTTTTTATGAATAACGAACAGGGGCCATTGCTTTGCTATTTTAGATCGGCCTTTGCAACCTTGATTGCTAGCAATAACCGGCTTTATGGGAAAGCTTTGCTCGTTCGTTTTTAGCTACGCAGAAGGGCGTTAATGTTGTGAAGAATGGGGTGTGCTTTCGTGTATTTTGCACTGAATCAAATTTTCACTACTAAAGAATCAAGTCATCAAAAACAGTTAAAATATACTGCAATGTGTACCGCACCCAGGTAGGATTGCTTCAAACTCCTCATTAGCAGGTTTTTCTTTTTCTGGGGAAATATCATATTTTTGCATTGGCTGCTGCTGAAGGCTTTTGTGAGTGAAAAAGCCTGCTTTCAACGGAAAGGTAGGGAAAGGTTCTTTTTTAACGGCCGATTCGATGGTTCTTGCTTGCCCGAATGCCTTTATTAAAAGAGAGATTTCATCAACAGTAACGGCCTCTATTGCTTCTAATGCTTTACCAAGGATCTGCAAATCTTTCAGCGTCAAGGCATCAGGGTACTTAATGTGAAGATGATCCATCTTTTGGGGGAACTGAGATTTCTCATGGTAGTCAATGTGTCGGAAGTAACGAGGTCCTATCGATCCTATTGATCTAGCCTTAAATTTTATTAAAGCATTTCCCACTCCACCAATATTTTTTTCTTTTTCGACAGGATAATAAATGGTCACACAATCATCATAAATGGAAATGTTAATTTTTTTTAAAACAATACTAAACGACTTCATAAGAAAAAAAACGATTATTTTGCTTAATAATAGTCTATTTTATTTATTTTTCAATCAAAAAGATTGGTTTTGTTGTGGCAATATGAAAATGTGACCTTCTTAGCAAAGTAGAAATGTCAGCGTTGAATACAAAGAAGGTGCGGAAACGAACAGAAGGTTGAGAACCAGAGAAAGACCGATTAGAAAGGGCTCGCCTTAGCAACCCTTTGGAAGCAAAGCCAACCTCGCAATGAAGGCTGGGGCATTATAAGGAACACTGCGCTTGAAAACAAACCTTATTCAGGGGCTACCAGTAAATCTTTGCAGGCATATTGCTCTCTAACAGCGAAAATGGACAGTTAGATCGGGTACGAACTTGACCCAAAAACATTCACAATATTATTGAACAATCGATTGCGACACCCACGGCTTCCGTTAGAGCTTTTTTAAAGATATTAGGCAATTTTTTTTGCTGAGTTTAAGACGGTTTGCTTACATTTTACAGTGTGTTATCAAATCGCGCGATGCAAACCATTGATGATTTTTGGCCAGACGTTGAGTGGTACTCGATTGATGGGGTCCTGGGTGAGTAGAAGGGCCAGATCACTCTAACCGAACCCTCCTCAGAACCCCTTTTAAAACAGGATGTGGCTTTAAATATGACGATTGAAATCCATTGATTGATGCAGTACTCGAATGATAGCGATGTTGTCAGCGATTATTTTAAAAAAAATAATATGAGAACCGACATTGAATGCTCTCAAATCAGGACGAATATCCTCGCAGAGACGAGCAATTAAAGGGTCATCTGCAAGATGCTGGAAGCTCAATTCAAGCATCCTAATATAATCTTCCGTTCGGTTTCTGCCAAATTCACCCAAGCTGTAGACATAAATGGACTCGAGGTCGTCAATGGCTTTTGGATAAAGGCGATAGGTTCTATTTGACATGCTTTTTTTTCATGCGTTCAAGGAACGATGAAGCATCCCACGTCAATGGATTACCGCTGGCTTCACCCTCATCAATAAGATGACGTAGCTGTTGAAGCTTGGAGCCTGCCTGTTTTTCTCGCAAAAGACGCAAAGAGTCTCTCAAGACTTCGCTATTGCTTCTATAATCACCTGAATGCACTAATGATTCGACGTAACTACGCAATTCATTACCCAAATCAACCGTCATTGTCCGCGTCATGTTAAGCCCCTTACGATGTAAGCAAATGTCTTACATTAATTATATAAGGCATTCGCTTACATTTCAAAGTGAATTTTTAGGGTATACCAAAATGGTACAGTCAAGTTGGAACAGATTTTACGTACCCATAGGGTTGATTTTTAAAATTTGGAACAATAAGATAGAGACTTCTAGATTCTAATGGAACAGATTAATGGCGTGTTACGGTTATGCAAGGGTTTCAAGCATTGCTCAAGAATACTCGATTCAAGAAAAAGCCCTGAGAGTGGCAGGGTGTGAAGTGGTACGTTCAGAGAAAGTGTCTGGTAGCAAACGAAATGACCGGTCGGAACTGGAATTGTTACTGCAATTTTTGCAACCCGGTGATACGTTGATGGTCACGCGAGTAGATAGGTTGGCGAGAAGCATTAAAGACCTGCAAGACATCGTGCACGAACTCCACCAAAAGAAAGTTATCTTGAAAGCGGTTGAACAGCCCATCGATACGCGTACGGCCTCTGGGAAAGCGTTTTTAGATATGTTGGGTGTCTTTGCTGAGTTTGAGACGAATCTAAGGCGTGAGCGTCAATTAGAAGGGATTTCGGCAGCGAAAGAACGGGGAGTTTACAAAGGGCGCAAAAAGAAAATTGATGATAGGGAGATTCAGCGGTTACATCGAGAAGAAAAATTGCGGCCGACTATGATTGCAAGACGGTTAGGGGTAGGGCGTACCTCCGTGTACCGGGCCTTGAATCAGTCCATTGAAAGCGACTGATTCGTTTCTTATCCTAGAAGCGGCGCATTCCCTTGCAGCAATGTCATGACAATCCTTGTCAAGGATATAAAAAATATTTTTGCAACAAAGCCTTAATTATTTCCAAAATGTTGTTTATTACCTTGTTCTAACATTTTAATTTCCTGTGCTTTAAAAAAATCAATATTATCCTCTTTAATTGTTTTTTCACGTTCAGAAAAATCGTTATTAGGCGTATAGGGTCGGAAAAAACTCAATGAGGCATTATTAGGTGTAGAGAAAAGAAAATTTGTGGGTGTTTCTATATTTGGAATATTATATTTATTATCGTTAATAAGCATTTCATTACTGTATGTATTAATCGGTGTTTCTTTAAGACAAGCAAAGCTTTGATTCAGATCATTTGATTGTTTGGTGTCAGAAGGTATTTCCTGTAATAAGTTGGATGCATTATATTCATTTCTTTGGTTGCTCTCTAATAGAGAATTAGAATGGTGATTTTGTGAAGTTAATATCATTGGCGAATTAAATAAAGAAGGAAGACCCTCGCCAATGAAGTCTTGTCGAATATAGCTGATAAAATTAGGAGATGGAACCGGATTGCTTACAACGAACATATTACCTAGGCTTGAATTTAATAAAGCGGGAGAATATCTACCATCGTTAAATACTTGAAATACTTGTGGGATATAGTTGTTAGAAGAAATAAGAATAGGTGGCTGATGATATATAATCACCTGATCTGGATTTAAATTAGGATTTTCAGTAAAAGTTTTTAATTTCTTATTATTTAAAAAAGGATCTTCCAACGGCCAGGGGTTGTGAAATCCTTTGAGATCTGGTTTTTTAAATGTACCAATCTCTTTATAAGTCCTCTCTTGATTATGATTAATTTTATTTGTATTTTTTTGATTTTGATTATCAGAATTTTCTAAAAAAGTTGTTTCTACATCAGGTAAATCTAGTAACTTTCCTGCTTTTGCCTCTTTTAATAGATTAGACAAAACATGTCGTAGCCTATCAGCTTTTGCCTGGATATTACTTCTTTCTTTTTCAGTTAATTCCACATTACCTTTTTCCTTGCTTTTCTTAGCTGTTAAAACTGTTTCTAAATATGCAATAAGAGGTTGGATTTTTTTTATTTCAACTACTTGAGATTGTAATTTTAATATGTCATTTTTTGAGTAATAGGAAGAGAGATTAAAAATTTCTTTTATCAAATGCCGGTCATGACCAATAAGATTTTTTCTTATCTTAGTTTTTGAGGCTTGTTTTATTGCTTTTTGTATATAGTTAGACAGATTCTTCAGTTGCTCTATTTGTATGTTTTCCTGTTTTTCGTTATTTTTTTCCACTAAGAAATCTAAAATATTTTTATTGCCTTTTAACTCTATAACTTTATGAAAATCTAATTTTTTTCCTTTTAAAATCTCTTTTCCAAATAATCTAAATCCTAAATGAGCTCTCATATTTTCATTTATTTCATGATTAGTTGGCTTGCCAACACAGTCATTTTTTATATTTTCATTAGTGATAGGAATAGATTGCTTTTCAATAGGTGCTTTTATAACCTTAGGTATTTTTTTTAAATTAATTTTATTATTTCTTTTGGCCTGAAGTAGAAGATTGTCTATATATGCATTTAATTTTATGGATTCTTCATGTATGTAAATTTTTTGTTGCGCAGTAAATATATGATTTTCCTCAAAATATATTTTTTTTAGTCTAGCCTCTAAGAAAACAGTAACACGAGTTTGAGTTTTAACATCTTCTACAGCTTCATATAATTGTTGTAAGTCTTGGATTGAACCATTAAAAACTTTAAAAATAATTTCAATATTTTTAGTGCCTGCATTCCTTAACTTTTTACCACATGCTTCGATGAGCTTCTGTAATTTTACGTTATCTTCACTATATGGTGCATCAAAAAAATCTTTATTCGGCATAAGATTGCTTAAATTGCTTAAATTTAATATATTATACAATAAGCTTAAATTTTATTCAAATAGTTTGAAATTTCAATAATTTGGTGTTCGGCAATAAGGTATGCTGAGAAAGTAGGTACAGTTGATCTCAATATTCATTAGGTCACGCATGAATAGTCAGGGTAGGGGCGCCCTATTGCTCAAAGGATTTTTGGACAACTCTATTGGCTTGCCGTATAAATTCGTCCAACATGCCTGACCTTATGTCTAATTGCAAATAACTGAAAGATAAAATGCTTATCCCTCTTCACGTCGTACGCGGTTGCTGTTTTTAAAACACCGGATGTCTTCACTATAATGTTGGAAAGTGAAGATGAAGCGGCGTAGCTGTCTAACAACAGACCAAAAGAAATGATTATATTTTGTAATAAAATTTTATAAGTTAAAAAAATTGCACTATAATTGTGCTTTTATTTGAGCAAGTTTGAAGTATGCAGCAACAAAACGAACCCCATTCTCCCACCGAAACGCTTGATATAGTTGAGCACAAAAAAGCCTTGACCAAGTTTATGAGTGTTAAGAAACTCAATGATCAAGATACAAGCGATTTTTTTAAAGCCTTAAAATTTAAGGTCGCTGATTCGATGAATCAAGGCATAAAAAATGGAATAGCGCTTGCCATGTACGAACGTTTGAAAAAAGCAAACGCAAAAGACTCAACGATTAAAATATCCATCATGGGGTTCATCAAGTATGCGTTTCCCTTCCTCTTCACTCCTATGGACGAAACCAGCGTCCAAATCTTAGAAAACTTTATTACGCGTTTTCTGAGAGGATGCCCAAAAAACATTCACTCTCTTTTAGTGAGAGCAAGAAGAAAACCAGGAGAAGTCATCAATGAGGTTCTTGATGAAATGAATCTTTCAAGAGAATATGGGGCAGACCCTGTGCGGTTTGCTGAAGCAATTTTGGAAAACGCCCCTGCTGCATGCGTCAAAACAAAGTGTTCCTTTCATGAATTTCTGGTCTATTGCCTCTATGCACCAGAAAAAGAAAACGGTATCAAACCGACAGAAGATGAGTGGGAGAAGGCTGATAGACAGGCACGCAATACCGCTCAGGTCTTAAAAAGGGCATTTAAAAATACACCTGCTCATGACATGCTGTTTGTGGATTTCTGGAAAAAAGTTGCGGCGTTTCAATTAGCACTTAAAAAAGCAAAAGAAAATTCCCAGGAAGCTCACACGAAACATAGACACCTCTCTACTGGAACTTGCCAAATCTCCTTTGTCTCCTCAGAAAATAACACAGTCGCTGATTTCAAGCCTGCATTAGAGAGTACGTCAGTGGTTAGGGAGCCTTTCAACAGCAATAGGCTAATGCCCTTTTATTTCTGGGCAGAGCATCAACCGATACAGCAGCCCAGCAAAGCTTTTGAAAACGCTCATCTTCTTTCTCCCAACACCCGTACACTTTTCGAGGAGGCTTCATTCTTAAATGACATGAATGTCGAAGACTTTTTGGGAACGATTCAATCCCAATCCTCTCTTTTCGAACAGCATCAACTGGCGATGGGTTTTGCGACTGCGCAACCGGATAGAAGGTTCGATGAAGAGGAAAATGAATTTTTAAAGCTTTTTGGTAATTAATACGATAGGGGAAATTCGATGGGTTATTACGGGCGTGAGAAACAAGGAGACTTTTATAAAGGGTAAAAATCTTAATTTATTTAATTTTTCCTTGGGTTACAAATGAAATATGTTGTGCAAACAATATTTTTAATGACGTGCAATGTGTGCAAGAAGCGGTTGTGTTAGCAACCGCCACTGGTCATCCATCGTTCTGTTTCCTTAAATATTGATAGAGTGTTTCACGACTAATATTAAAATCAAGGGCGATATGACTTTTCTTATCGCCTTGAGCCACGCGTTTTTTGATTATTTCAATTTGCTCCGAGGTTAACGCCGGTTTTCTGCCTTTATAGACGCCACGCTTTTGAGCCAGGAGAATGCCCTCCCTTTGACGTTCTTTAATCAAGGCCCGCTCAAACTCGGCAAAGGCACCCATCACCGATAATAACAACGTTGACATCGGTGCATCGTCACCGGTAAAGGTGAGTCCTTCTT
>JACETI010000012.1 GCA_013911415.1 Legionella sp.
TTAGATAATCCTTCTAATAGATCTTGATCGTTTTGACGTTGAATAGGTTGATTTTGTGTATAAGCTTCAAAAAAACTTTTCATTTTAACTTACCATGTAATCATAATAACTAAGTTAGCATTCACGAGAAGAACTTGGCCTAAAAAAAAATCATTCGGCATTAACGCGGTGATACCGATCAGCATCCAATGATTGCCCGATTCATTCGATCCGTTTTCTCAATGTTGTACGCGGCTAAAAATATTCCTGATTCCTTTTAAAACGCTCGCCACAATGAAAAGCGAATGCACTGAAAACTTGGGCTATGACATCAACCTATCAAATCATGTAAGGAATAAACGACCCTCTTTTGTAATAAATTTTTTTAAAAAAATTTTCATTGATAATCGTTTAGTTACCCAAAAAGAAATCTTTTTAGGTTATTGACCGATTTACAGATCATATTTATCGATCTAAGATTGTCGTTACAACTATCTTTTCAAGGCCTTAACAATGGCACCTAGAGGCGGATTTCGTGAAGGGGCAGGACGACCTTTTAGTGAGCCCACGAAAGTCATTCGTGTCCCGTGCGTTTATTACCGACTATTGAACGTTTACAAAAAGGCGAGGTGGGCATTCCCTTGTATACCAGCAAAGTACAAGCGGGTTTTCCCTCCCCTGCCGATGATTATGTCGAAAATTATTTAGATTTAAACACCCACTTCATTAAACACCTTTCGGCTACCTTTGTATTACAAGCAACGGGCGACTCGATGAAAGATGCCGGCATTGCCTGTGGTGATTGGCTGTTAGTTGATCGCAGCCTTGAACCCGCCGATGGCAAGATTGTGATTGCTGCCATTAACGGTGAATTAACGGTGAAGCGATTATCACGCCAAAACAATTCGGTCGTCCTTCTCCCCGCGAATCCTGCGTTTGAACCGATTGTTATCAACGAAACCGCTGACTTAGTGATTTGGGGCGTGGTCATTTTAGTCATGCATGAGCTTTAACCGTGTACGGCATTATCGATTGCAATAACTTTTATGCCAGCAACCTTTCTTTAAATGAAGAAAAGGCGCTGAAAATCGTTGCTAAGGCATTGTTAGCCTACACAGATAACGAAATAAATACCTGCCTTCATGAAGAAGGCACCTTATTCGAGGTAAAAAATGAGTAACGTGATTGATGCCATGTTAGAAACGGCAACCGATTTAAAATTAAGCGCGATTACAATTAAAGAAATTGAGGGCCTCAAGCTCGGTGAAGTGAAAGCACTTGCCTTTCAAGATATCAAAAAGATGCGGCTAAAAGAGAGGTTAAGTCAGACGGTAATGTCCAAAATACTCAATGTAACGCCCTCTACATATCAAAAATGGGAGCGCGGGGAAGTGCATCCCAAAGGCGCTAATTTGAAGTTATTGCGCTTAGCACACGATCAGGGTATCAGCTATATCCTTTCATAGGGGCGTGGTACCACACCTTTAGAGGCGCCGTTGCAAAAAATTAAAAAGGACGCATAATCTAACGTTTGTTTAGATCTCAGGCATAGATACCAAAAAGCTGGTGAATAAAAGAGACTTCGTTTCTTCCCTCAACCATCCAAATTTTAAATTGCCTTTTTTTAAACATACGCATGACTTCAAATCCTTTTATCGTTGCATAAGCTGTTTTCATCGATTGAAAGCCCAGCGTCGGATGAATCAAGCGTTTCAGCTTCCCATAATCAGCTTCTAGCCGATTGTTCCGATATTTAATTTGACAATGTTTTACTTCAAAAGATAACTTCTGATCTTGTTTTAACGCTTGAATAGCTTGGTGAAAAGTTGGATTTTTATCGGTATTAATCGTATGTAAATCACAGGTTGGGCTGCTCTTTATCAGCTTATGCAGAAAACGTTTCGCGGCTTTTGTATTGCGACGGTGCGAAAGGTAAAAGTCAATCGTATTACCCTGCTCATCAATCGCTCGACACAGATACTTCCACTGACCTTTCACTTTGATGTAAGTCTCATCAACAAACCAGCTTTTGGCGTAACGTTTCTTATACCATCTAAGCGATTTTTTAGTTTAGGCGCATAATACTGAACCCAACGATATAAGGTTGTATGATCGATAACGACGCCTCTTTCAGCCATCATCTCTTCCAAATCACGATAACTAATACCGTATTGCAATACCAGCGTACACATTGAAGAATGACCTCGCCATGAAAATGACGCCATTTAAAATCCATCGGCTTTGAAGTTAGCATAAGCTGACTATAAATCGATGCAGTATAATTTATTCTGTTTTTCCAACAGCACCGTTTCTAATGCATGTTTTTTCAGTTGATTTTCAGCAAACAAACGAGCGGTAATGAGTTCTTCAGGCCGATCAATTTCGTAACTAACCACCTTATACGCATTCAGTGGTAAACTTTTATTAAGATGCTCAAAAACAGCCCCACTGCTCCCTTCAAAATAATTTGCTGGCGCAAAAACTAAGTTCGCCCACTCATATGGAAAGGTCTGATCCCGAGAAAATGCTAGGATTTGATCATTGCAATCAAGCTTAGTATAGACAGCATCATACGTTTTACTTTTTGTTACAGCCACTATCGGAGAAAAAGCCTTTGGCTGAGAAGCACAAGCTTGTAAAAATATGGCAAAGCTTTTTCGTTCAAAAAAAATGTCTGCATCAAGGTAAAGAGCAGGTTCTTTTAAGTATCTAGCCCCCAATGCGTAACTATCCAACGTTGTAGTTGTACGAAACGAAGGGTTCCTAACAAACACCACATCGCGGCGAATTTCAAGGACAGTTTGAATCACTTGCGCTTCTTCGAATCCAACCACTATCCTTACATCTTCGACGTCCTTTAGCAAAAGAAGCTGGTGTCCTATTAATGGCGTACCTGCAATTTCCATTAAGCATTTTGGTTTTCCCATCCCCAAGCGCGAACCAAGACCTGCGGCAGCTATTATAGCGTGTTTAATAAACGACATAGCGCACCTCCATCATAAGCAATGTAGTCTGCAACTTGAATCAACTTATCAACAGGCGCATGCGTCCCCCCAAAAGCAATCCCAATATCGGCAACTTCAAACATCGGTAAATCATTAACACTTTCTCCAATAACGGTTACAGTCTTAAACATTTTTTTTAATTCGAGCACAGGGAAATTTTTATGCAAAACATAAGTGATACCTTTGAGAGTGTCTCCCTCAGTTAAGCCTCTAGACGAATAAACTCGGCAGCCGAGACGTTTAACCAGTGGTTCTATCCATGCATCTAAATTCCCTGTCGCCACAAAGCACCGTTCAACATTCCGCTGAATAAATTTTTCGATAGAAGAATCTAATGGGGCTTCAGAAACAATACCCTTTATCAAGCTTAATGGCACAGATTTAAGTATCGCACACCGTAGTCGAAAAGAGTCTTCAAATGGAATCATCCCTTTTAATGTGAGATTTGTTAGAAGCTTAATTTCTTGTTCAATGCCTAATGCCTTAGCAATAAGCGGTAGAAGCTCCTGTTTTGTAATCGTTCCATCTAAGTCAAAAACAAAGCAAGTTGTCATCTAAATTTTACTCAGCTCTTAGTATAGTAAAAAATTGATTCGTTTCATTACGATTATTCAACTCAGGTGTATCATAAAGTACTGTAAAATTTGGAACACTAAATTGCCCTTTTAACCCACGTTCAATCAAATTGTGAAGTTCTGCTTCGGAACGATAGATAGCACTGTAGGTTGTATCAAGCTCAGTTGACCAATGTTGGTTTAACGTTAATCTATCTTTCAATGCTATAGGCTCACGAATGTAGACAAGGCTTGATTTATCACACATTTTTGAGAGCCCATCTAATGTTTTTATTACATTACTATCATTCATGTAAAGAAAAACACCCGATATAATAATTCGGTTAAATCGTTTCGAATGCGGACTATTATTACCAGGCTCTGTAGAAAGTGCCTCCAAACTCATTGCAGATGCAGATAGGACACTAAAATTAGCTTTTTCTCCTAGTCTTGATTTAGCTTGTTCAATTAACGCATGACTGATATCGATCCCATGATAGTAATCCACTGTATCGATGATTGCATCAGCCCAGCGCCCAATGCCACAACCTACATCTAGGACCTTACTATTCTTATCTATTTGCAGTAGCGGTAAAACTTTTTTCTTTTCAAATGCATCTCTTTTTTCCGCAAGATCAGGGTTATCATCTTGGTACAAAATGCTCACATAAGGATGTTCCACATTATACTTTACGCCTCGAGCATCAAAAAAATCTCTTACTAAGTGTTCATCGATATCTAGGGACTCACCATAAATCCTTGTGGCATCCATACGTTTCTAATCCTATTTAATTAAAATTTATTTTTTAAACAGATAGAAGCAATTGACCAAAGAGCGTTCAATATCTAACGCCAATTCCATCTCTTGCTCCAACTTAAAACCATGATGTAAAAATGCACGAAGATAGGCATCTTTACAACGATAACGAGCAACGTATTCCCCCGCATTACATATCCTATCCGCAGCATTCAAGGTAAGAGATTCTTTCATCAAAAGATAGCCTCCTGGCCTCACCATTGCAAAGAGTAAAGAAACTGCCTGAATAAAAACTTCTGTGTCAATAAAGCCAGAGGTGCACCCCATGCAAGAAATGAAATGGTACTTACCACAACTTCTTATTGTTTCTAAGGATTCAATAGAAAAAACCATGTGCTCTGTATCCAAACGCACGGCAGCACGCTCTTCAGCTTGCTTAATTAAATTTGGAGAAATATCAATGCCTTTTACCGTTCGACTATAATCTTTAATAACGCACGTAAACAAACCGTCACCACAACCAATATCTAAGGCATCTTCTATTGGCGGTAGCTTTTCTAAGATCATACGCAAACACTTTTCCTGGCGCTCGTAATAATCTTGTGGGGCAAGATACGTAAATGAACTATTCTCCCAATAATGAGTCGCACGTTTGTGCTCATGTGATATATACTCTGGATTAGGTGCTCCCAGTGAATTGCTGGTTATAGCGTCAAAAAGATAGTCCTTTATCGCCTCGCCTACATGTGAATCTAAGCCGTTAAAAAATAGAGGAATAGCCTTTTTACGCACTTCCACTAAGGGATCTTGTTGATTTCTAATCATCGTAAAAAAATTCTCAATATCCGTGGTGGAAGTCCCCTTATAGAGAAACTGTACGATGGCCTCATCATCATTTAAACCGTATCCGATAGGATTTTCTAAATAGAGCAAGGGTTTTTCCGTAGCAAAAAATTCAAGTAAAAAAGAACTCGCATCACTAATCATTGCATTTGCAAGCGAAAAAGCCATGTGGTAATTATCACTTTCATCTAAAAAGCAATTATTTATCCTAGAAATTGTACTGCGAAATAATGCTTCGTTTTCATGCTCCCACAGCCCAGCTTGTCGCATTGTTGTAAATAATAAAGGATGAGGACGAATCAACAGAAAAATATCGGGATTTTTTTCTGTTGTCTCTAAAATAAAATTAACATACTGATCAAATGTAGACCATCCAGCCGGCTTACCTACCGTAAAATGAGGATTCCACATAATCACAAGACGGCCCGCAATTTGGTGAACCAATGCCTTATCATCAGTGCCCGGAAAAACATCTTTGAGGGTATCTAACCGAGGATGCCCAAGAACGACCACATGGCCCGATCCTGACTTACAGTATTTTGCAAACATTTTTTTATGACGCTCGGATCTTGCAAAAATTTTCCAGGCTATCTGATGAATCGGTAAATTAAATTGGTATTGTAAATTTAGTCCTCCTCCCCCGATCTCCAAGCCATAAGGCACGTAAGCGATGCGAACGCCATTTTTATTGAGTGACGCCAAAGATAAATGACCAGGTAAAGAATCATTATAAGGATTTTGAAGAAAAGCAATATGTGGTTTAAAAAGTTCTAATTGAAAACTCGCTGCATTATAAAAACTCATGTTTTCTTTTATAAGAAAAGCGCGTGCTTCGTCGTATAAGCTCAGTTCTCTATCCATATATTGAAAGGGCACGAGTATAAGAATAGGTTGAAAACGTTTATCTTCTTCACACGCTTGCCAAAGGCTTTTTAAAGAAGGCCATGTTGTCACTGACTGGAAAAAAAACACGACTCGGATGCGTTCATTAGGCATTAAGGGGACTATGTGTACCTTTTTATTGAGGGATGCATTTAGGGATTCATTTAGGGATGCATTTAATGAGGATAATTCTTTTGATAGATGCTCGCAGGCCTCAAAGCCCGTTGCAAGATTTGCTGCGTCTAACTTTTTATTAAGAAATTCACTTAACATTAATATTTCATTCGCTGTTGTATCGAGTTTATTAAAAGATGAATTAAATGCTGACAATTCATGAGATATGTTATTAAGTTTATTTAGGGAAATGACAATATTTTTTGCTATATTTATAAGCTTTTTAGTATTTGCTTTAACTCTTCCTAGCATATCAACTTCCTTGAATTACTCCATTACTTCCCCAAAAACGCGTTGCTTTTATAAGCTACTCGGTATACAGACTTTAAATAACCATGAAACATGGCTGATCGTTTAAGGGATCTTTAGGGAGGCGTTTAGGGAAAACCGCTCCCACATCAATCTCCTTTCATGTCTAATGTACACATCTCCAAATGCACGTTAGCATAGTTAGCTTATAACTCTTAAGTTATCTCGGATGTCTAAAATAAAGTTATGCTCCAATCTAGTGTATGGAAAAATAAATTAGGTGGCCTATCCTGTTGATTGTTCTTGCGGAATATCATCAACAAAAGGAAATACGATGAAGGATTGTAACCTGAAAGAGGTCACTACACCAGGGGTGTTATTAAGGGGCGCTGTTAGTTCTTTTGCCCTGACTTCATTGTCTTCGATGAACTTTATTTCCTTCCTATGAAATTGATTAATAACCTTCTCAAAGTGTAGGGGTCATACTGACAGTCTAAACTCAATTCAAATTTATGTTGGCTCATGATCATAAATATTTTAATAAATTTGTATTATTACAGACCATTTTAATTCCACTAGTACATGAAAGCCCAAAGTTACTAATAAACTCCCTCTGTGAGGAGACTAAAAAATCTCCACTGTCGATACAAAATTAGTTTTCAACTAGAATAAATATGCTTGGACTTAATTTAGAAAACCACTTTTCTTTGAATAGCAGCGCTTCAATTATTCAACCCTATTCTTCACTCTATAGGCATTACTTATTTCAACTATATAAAAATATATAATAAAGATTGTTCGCGCGAACTATTAACTAATAAACCGGATTGGATTGCTCATTTTTACAAAAATTCTTTATATGAACCTATCGGAGCTGTAGATGTTGAGCATTTATTGCCAGTAATCAAACCACAAAGATTCTTAACGGATCACTTGAGTTGAAGTCCAGGCACGCTCTCTAAGGTGCCCCCCTCAGGGTTAAGCCCTTTATCCAGCATCATTTTTACATAACACGCTGTTGCTTTATCGCTCATTTCTTTGTTTTCGATAATCGCATCCATCGTAAAGGATAAATCACTAATAATAGGATGTTTACCCGTATCATCCTGAGCTGGGTTATTTTCTACCATTTCTGCAAAAGTGTCATAATCATAAATTAATGCAGGATAAAGTTTATGATAAGAGGGCTTTTCCATATACTGCAGCGTGACACCGCAACAATACGCCGCGGGAATTTCTTCCTCTTTATAACCCGCTGCCAGCAATCTATCATGTCTTATTTTTTCTTTCGGAAACGTTGCTTTTAACAAAGACTTTAATCGATTCATGAGTTCTTTATAATTTACCTTGAGCTCATTGAAAAACAATTGCTGCCTTTCCGAAAAACTTGCCTCTTCTTCAGCGGTTGGAAAAACTATTTTTTTTAAAACATCTCGTAGTTCATCCTCTAATGCTAACTTTTCAGTTGCATCTCTCTCCTCTTCATTGCCTGAAAGCGCCCTCTTGGTTAATTCTTCTAAATCATCAACCGCCTCTTTAAGCCACTTTAAATTTCTTTTCAATGTTGGATAGTGGATATTAAATGTTGATGTACTCTGGGCTGTTGCGACATTGGAAAAAAATCGTTGGCGTAAGGGTAGAGACTGCCGATTTCTACAGAATTTTGTCAATATATATTGCCCAAGACCCACTAAAACCAGCAAAACTGCCCCTGTGTGCGCTCTATGGCGCCCCTCATTATCAAGAATGAAGGGACGAAACTTAGACGACCAAAAGGTGAATCAGTGTTACTGAAACTCGATGCATTTCGAGATGAAATAACCAGTTACCTTAAAAAAGGAATTAATAAACGCGCCATTGCTAAATTGATTGAGTGCTCACCTTCAACTCTCTACAACTGGCTTAGAAGACGACGTTTTTATTTAAAGTAATTATCCCATCAAAAATTTCTGAGGTTTGCGCTTAGAACCCGAGCTATGTTATTTGGAGTTATCATCGCTTTAATGATAGCTATCGCGATGTACAAGAACGCTAACTGTATCGAGGCATTGTCGTCAGTCATGAAACTGCTAATTTTTGCAACAGCTCCCTTTTTGTCCAGTCGACATTATCATCTGGCATTCATAAGGAAAACGATAAGTCATTTGATTGATATAAGTGTATTCAACATTATGGAGACTATTTGTTTACAATTATTGTATTAGATAATTTTCTTTCTCTGAATGGGGTAAAGCCCAGTCTTCTTTTTCCTGATGATATATTTTATTTGCCTTCCAGAATGATCCTAATTTTTTCATTAAGAGTAATTTTTTTTCGGCTTTTAGCGAATCCATCCACGGCATTAAATTATTACTAATATCAAGATATGTCAGTACCTTTCCTTGCATTAAACTCATTACTCCCTTTATTAAAACAGAACCAATTCCTTTAAACCGATACAGGGGATCTACATAAAGATGGTTAATCAAAACTTCAGATTCTAAATCAGTGAATAAGATAACGCCGACAATTTTGTCTTTAACTCTTGCAAAATAAGCATATTTGTAATGTTCTAAATTGAATTGGTAGGACTGAAGCTCAAATTTACTCATCGAAAGAGATGATTTTTTTATAAAAAGATTGGCTTCTTCAAGATTTTTTTTGTTAAGTAAGCAAAGATTTGGCTTCGCCCTATAATCTAAATAGATATCATCAAACATGATTAAGTCATCGTATATTTTAAATATATTTTACCATACTATAAATATTATGCATATAATTTTTATATTTTGTATAAAAGTTATTCATAATTCTAAACATTTATGCGCTAAATCCTTAGAGCATTTCGCTTATTAATATGTGCGTTTTTTCTTAAATTGATAGTTTATAACGCTTGGTGATACTTACAAATATGTTTCAAACTGTTTTCACTCCCTCCCGATCGGTCATCTACAATTTCTTATCTGTGATCAAAGAAGGTGCTTTTCTCTGTATAAAACGTTTTTACAAAGGACAGTAAATAATATACTCATTACACAAATATCGAATATACTTACTCAAAGGGCGGTGGATCACTGGCCGGAAAAGAATCTTTCAAGGTTTTATCCCGTGGTTCTTGCTGGGCTGCATGATTCTCCTTTTTTTCTTTATTGACAGAATGTTTTGAATGCTCACTCTCTATCGGGTTATTTGCTTGACTCATTCTGTCCTCCTTGTAATTGCAGGCATTATGAATGTAATAATGTGGCCGGTACAACTGGCCAATCATATTGTTATAGATACATTTCATCGACAGTCGTTTGCCATTGCTTTTGACTTATATCAGGCCAGCTAGATTTGTCAAAACCATTTTCTTTTTTGAGCTTTTCTTTGTCGACATTTAAAATAAAGCACTTTTCCTCTTTATTGTAATGAAAGCTTTTCCAGGGGAAGGCAAAGTAGTCATCGCCTAATCCCATGAAGCCGCCAAAAGAAAGCACTAAATAACGGCATTGTCCGGTCATTTTATCCAAAACCATTTCTTCAATTTTCCCTAATTTCTCAAGGGCGGCATTTTTAACGGTTTGACCAATGACTTCACCGGAACGAACAATACAATAAGAATCATTTTTCATAGGTAACCTCCTTTTAAGGCTTTTATCAAAAGGGTTTGACTGCGTTAGAAAAGGTAGGGCAGAGGCCCGTATTATTTGCAAACGCCTTTGAGCGCGAAGTAACCAATGACCCCAAAGACTAAGGTTTGTAGCGGATGGCTTTCAACATAAGCCCACCAATCTTGGCCGCCTTCTTTGACGGTTTGTTTGCCTTCGGATAACGCTTTTTGACCTTCTTCTCGCAAGGTTTCTTTACCCTGATGCAGGATATTAGACATATCTTGTGAATGACTCATAACCTTTCTCCTGACAGTTACGTAGTCATCTACCCTAGCACATCGTTTCTTTTTTTGTAACCTTGACATTTCTTGAACAGGCAAAAAATAGCGGGTGGTGGGCTTGCTGTTTAATGCCAAAAAGACGGGCGTGCAAAGGGCTCTCGTTGAGCACGACGGCTTAACCAAACACCGACTAAAAAAAGAAAGATGCCGGATAATAAAAAGAGCATGTCCGAGTAAAATTGGCCCGTAACAGACGTTCTTTGCACAACATGATGAATGCCCAGCAGTAAATGATCGACAGTACCTTCCACAATATTAAATAACCCCCAGCCTGAAAGTAGAAGGCCCATGAAGTAAGTACTCGATGCTTTTTGTAATTGACCGTTGAGCGCTTTCCATAAAAAGAAAAGACCAGCCACGGTGGTTAACCAGGTAAACGCATGAAACAGCCCATCCCAAAACATATTGATTTCCGCGTTGACCAAGGTATTAGGAAAGTAAACATTGGAAAGCATGTTATGCAGTTGAAGGATTTGATGAAAAAGGATGCCGTCTAAAAATCCGCCTAACCCAATGCCTAGTAGTAAACCGGCAGGTCGCAACGAAGGTTGTCTACGCATGATTACTCCTTAAAAAAAGGATGGCTTAGGATGCCCACGAGAAGCCACAGCAATATAAAAGGTAAAAACGTATAGAAAGCATGGAGAAGGAAAGTGTCACTAAAAAGGGCTGCTCTGACTTTTTCGCCAGTTTGCGTGGTACATAAAGGGCAAGCGTGAGCAAAAAAAGCAGTAAAGGTGAAGAAACAAGCGACGAATATCCGTATAAATCGCATGGTTTTTGCCTGGGTCAAAGAACCAGATTAAGGCAATGCAGCGAGTTTGTAAACGCGCTTTCGTTAAAGATGGGGCGGAAACCAACAGAAGGTTGAGAACCAGAGAAAGAGCGATTAGAAAGGGCTCGCCTTAGCAAACTCTTGGAAGCAAAGCCAACCTCGCAATGAAGGCTGGGGCATTATAAGGAACACTGCGCTTGAAAACAAACCCTATTCAGGGGCTACCAGTAAATTTTTGCAGGCGTTTTGCTCTCTAACAGCGAAAATGGAAAGTTAGATCGGGCACGAACTTGACCAAAAAAACATTCACAATATTCTTGAACAATCGATTGCGACACTCACAGCTTCCGTTGGAGCTTTTTTAAAGATATTAGGTAATTTTTTTTGCTGAGTTTAAGACGGTTTGCTTACATTTTAAGGTGTGTTAGGAGCTTGATTTAGGAAGAAAGTATACTGGAAAAGTTAAAAAAATATAGTAAAATATATATACAGCATGTTTTATAATTTGATATTTTATGCCAACTTTTACTGAAAGAGAATGGGAGAACCTAAGCGTTAACTGCGTTGCGAGCCTATGCGTCATAGCGATGGGTATATTTTTAGCGGCAAATGTCCATTGTTTTCTTTGCTAAAGCTTCTTTGGTACGGGTAGATATAAATTTACGTCCAATTTGTGCAGCCAAACCAAGAATAGTGGCTGTGATGGTGGATTGCATAGAGCCATCCAATATTATATTGTTTTCGCAATGTGCACGGATACCTGTTTCTGTGCTGCCACTTCCATTATTTCCAATACTTGTAATATTGATCGACCTAGGCGAGAAATTTCTGCTGCAACGATAACATCACCGTGTTTAGCTTTGTCTAAAATGCTACCTATAGCGCGTTCGCGCCAAGGGGTTTTACCACTTATTGTATCTTCAACGAAATTTAATGCATTAATGCCTCTGTTATTGCAATAGTCTAAAACACCTAATTTCTGATTTTTAACATCTTGATGGTTAGTAGACACACGTAGGAGGCAAAATTAGTCATTTTTTCTTAATTGTCTTGATAAAACTTAAAATAAAATTTAATTGGACAATAGTTGTATTTTTTTAACGTCAAATAATATACACTTAGCGCCCTTATAAAACCATCGTTTTTTTTAGACACTTTACTGCTTTTTTGATGAAAAGTGATGTCATCATTGAATAAACAATTATCAGTTTTATCTGAAGCGGAAAGAGCTGCTTTTTTATGAAGGTCCAGATTTTGATGAAAACCAACGGTTCACCTATTTCACTTTAACCAAAAAAGAATTGCAGATTGCCTTGAAACGCCAAAATCTTTCAGCAAAGGTGCATTGCATTTTGCAGATAGGTTACTTCAAAGCGGTAAAACTCTTTTTTAAAACACCTTGGGATGAACCAATCCAGATGATCTTCAATTTATTCTGCAGCAATATTTTTGCGAGCAATCTTTCCACCCAAAAGAACTTACTTCTTATGAATATTATGCTCAATGCAATACCATTGCAGATTTTTTTGGGTATTGGATGTGGAACCAAGATCATCAGACCTTATTCTATGAATGTTCGAGAATATTATTCATCGCGACATACAACCACAGTTTGTTGCACTGGCTTTGTTATCCTATTTAACAGATCAAAAAATCGTCCGTCCTAGGTATGCCACTGTACAGACTAGCGTTGCAAAAAAATTATCACTGACAAAATAAGTGGTTCAGTTGCAGACAGACCAGGGCTCACTCGTTTAAAAGAAGACTTACGCGAGGGCGATACGGTGGTTGTTTGGCGGCTAGATAGATTAGGCCGGTCGTTAAAACATCTGATTACATTGGTTAATGAATTTGAAATTTTAAACGTTGGCTTTGAAAGTTTGCAGGAATCGATTAATACAACGACATCTACTGGCCAATTAATATTTCATATGTTCGGTTATCCATAAATTGGGTAAAAATTGAATCACAAGTACGTCGACTTCAAATGCGTATTGCAAAAGCGATTCGTGATAAGCGATATGGCAAAGCCAAAGCCCTGCAATGGTTATTAACACACTCACACTCAGCAAAGTTACTGGCGGTAAAGAAGGTAACTTCTAACACGGGTAGCCGGACTTCCGGTGTAGATAAAGTGAGATGGACTACTGCAAAACAACAGCTAAACGCCGTCAATCAGTTAGCTCGACGAGCATATAAGGCACAACCACTGCGCCGAATTTATATCCCTAAAAGTCATGGTAAGAAGCGTCCGCTAGGAATCCCTGTAATGAGAGATAGAGCTATGCAGGCATTACACTTGCTTGCTTTGGATCCTATAGCAGAGATAACTGCGGACATAAATTCCTATGGATTTAGGCCTAAGCGATCATGTCACGATGCCATTAGCCAATGCTTCCTTGCACTCGCAAGGAAAACATCGGCTCAATGGATATTAGAAGCAGATATCAAAGGATGTTTTGATAATATCAACCCTATTTGGCTACTCAATCACATTCCAACTGACAAAACTGTCCTTGGTCAGTGGTTGCAGTCTGGTGTTATTGATAAGGAGATATTTTATGCTACGAGAGCTGGCACACCACAAGGGGGGATCATTTCTCCTACGGTAGCCAACATGACGCTTGATGGTCTTGAGAGTGCTGTGAAAAATGCAGTCTCCTCAAAAGACAAAATCTGTGTTGTTCGCTATGCTGATGATTTCATCATCACTGCTCATTCAAAGGAATTGCTTGAACGAAGAGTTAACCCAGCAATCGAGCAATTCTTAAAGGAGAGAGGTCTAACACTTTCAGAAGAAAAGACGAAGATCACTCATATTGATGATGGATTTGATTTTCTTGGATTCAATCTGCGCAAATACAACGATAAGCTATTGATTAAACCCAGTCGTCAATCGATTAAGGCATTGCTGCAAGAACTTAAGAAAATAATCAAATGTAATCGAACAGCCGCAACAAGCGATCTCCTGTATAAACTAAATCCTAAATTATTGGGATGGTGCTACTATCAAAGACACGTCGTATCTAAAGCAACATTTAGCTATATCGATACAAAACTGAATGAGGCTCTAATTCGATGGATCCGATGTAGACACCCAAATAAAAGTGCTGAATGGCAAACGAAGAAATACTTTCGTGGCCAAGGTGCTAGAAATTGGATATTTAGCTCAAAAATAGCCAACTCTACGGGACAATGGCTCAATTATGACTTGGTTAAAGCAGCCACTATTCCAATTAGACGACATCTAAAGATCAAAGCTGAAGCTACTCCTTACCATTCAGAGTACATTGAATATTTTGCTCAGCGTGAAAAGTTGGGTCACCTCATGTGGCTTTAAAAAGGCTTGAGCCGTGTGCGAGGAAACTTGCATGCACGGTTCTTAGAGGACTGCTCCTCAGCAATGGGGAGTGGTTACTCGACTCCAATGATTGTCACACCCCAATGCTGAACCCAACGATATAAGGTTGTATGTATGATCGATAACGACGCCCCTTTCAGCCATCATCTCTTCCAAATCACGATAGCTAATACCGTAATTTGCAATACCAGCGTACACATTGAAGAATAATCTCACCATGAAAATGGCACCACTTAAAAGCAGACGGTTGTTTAGTGATCATGCGATGCTTGATAAATCAAAGCAGTATAGCTCAAACCATTTTTTGCAACACCGACTTAAAACAATATATTAATAGTTATGCCGGAATTAAAAATCAATTGGGTAAAAACATCTCGCCAAAAGATTATAATGTAGATTATTTAAATACTAATAAAAGCAGAGAATTGTCTCAAAAATCTTTTGAGATCGAGAGAATAAAAGAACTTCATCGCAATCAAAAAGAATTGGATATTGAGCTTTAAAAAAATACTCATCTATCTATGTTTTCAGAAGATTGATCACCCCTGATTTTCTATGATTTTCATCAAATTAGTTGCAGTTTGAGGAAGATTTGATTTCCTTAACTTAGCAGGCTCAACCCAGCTAAAACCATCATTTTTATAACGAGGGAATACATGCATATGGTAATGATTTACATCATTAAAATAGCCGCCATTTTGCATCACGCTGATTCCATCTGGATGATATAATTCCTTAATGGCTGCTGACAGAACTGCTATAGCATTCATAACTTCTAATCGAGTTTCCTGATCCAATTCCTCAGTGTCCAAATAATGGTTTTTGGGAACTATTAACACGTGTCCTTCACTTATAGGATCAACATCTAAAAAACAACAAATGGAATTAGTTTGGTAAACAATATTAGAGAGTTCTTTTCCATTCGCTAAATTACAGAATTGACATATCATTAATACATTTCTACCTTAGGTTGCTTATATGAATATAAGATTAATGCATTTTATTTAAAGCTCTTCTGGTGCAATTCCCATTAATTCCTGGTATTTGTTCGGGTAAGCTGTGCAATATAATGCACGATATCATGATTAAAGGGGCTTGGGGAGTAATGGAACGGCCAACCGACTTAAGGATTCTTAGGATCTCTTAGCGACCTTAGTTTTCCATCTTTTACTTCATCAGGCATGGAGAATGAATATCGACCAAGCATATTAAAATGTACTTTTGCAAAGGGTGATAGTCTCACTTCATCTTCTTCATTAACTGGAAAGTTATCGTTCTTTAGTTGATCTAGCGCTGCATCCATATAAATAGTGTTCCAATGAACCAAAACATTAAGCACTAGTCCCAGTGCCCCTAATTGATCTTCTTGTCCTTCGCGATAGCGTTGGTGAAGCTCTCCTCTTTTTCCGTGAAAAACAGAACGTGCTAAACTATGCCTTCCCTCTGTCAAATTCAGTTGTAATAAAGTGCTACGACGACACGATTCATCGTGAATATAATTTAAGCATATGAATGGTCTTATCTATACGTCCAATTTCAGCAATTGCCTGCGCTAATCTTGTGGGCTTATCACCCACCTGCAGTGTTCTCATAATCCCTGTTGCTGGTACTCGGGCAAGTTTTAAAGAACCAACCAAACGCAATACATCTTCCCAATGAGGAATAATGCGCTGAAGATTTGCACGATGTTTAGCAAGAATATTGAGTTTGCCATAATCGGCGAATGGATCAACACGCCAAAACGAGCGTCCCCCAAATCAGCTAACCGTGGACTAAAACGATACCCTAAGAGACGAAATAAGCCGAATACAATATCACTATAAGCACCTGTATCTGTCATAATACGAGTAGGCTTTAATTCTGTTTGTTGTTCGAGTACGACTCCTAATAGGATCAAACTATCTCTTAATGTTCCAGGTACCGTAACATTATTCAATCCCGTTCTTTGATTTGAAAGTAAATTGTACCAGGTGACTCCACGCCTTTGATTAAAGTACTTTGGATTTGGAGCTGAATGCAAAGAGCGGACAGGTACAACAAAACGCATGCCATCAGCAGAGGCTATGTCTCCACCACCCCATTTTTTTGCTAAGTTACTCTGGTTTTGTGCGGCAACTAATATAGCGTTGGATGCTGTTATTGTCTCATCGCGAATATAATTTTGATCAACCCATATCAAGCGATCTCTTTTTAATGCGGGGATATCTTCTCTAACAAAAGGTTCAAGACCGGTATTGCAAGCTTGAGAAAGTAACACAGCACAAATACTGATTTCCAAATCAACAGCCCGAGCATTACCTTGATTAATATGAGTAAATGCTGAAATAAAGTTAGTTCGCCTAGCAATTTCCAGCAATACTTCGGGTAAATCCACACGAGGAAGTCTGGATTTAACTTCGCTGCGCAGCAGTTTTAGCGATTCAGGCTCATCTAACTTGTCTAATTGAGTTAGGATAAGCTCTTCATTGCCTTTAATCAGATCAAATCTTATAAAAGGGTTATTATCAAAATTTTTAGCAACTAATTTATAGGTTTCATCCAATTCATTAACAAACGCCTGTAAATAACCATGAGGTTCATTTGTTAAGTTCAAGGAACGACAAATAACAGGACGTATGGCTTCCCATTCTTTTCCTCCATGAAGATTGGCTCTAGGATCAGAATAACGCCAACTTGGGCGAACAAAGAGATCGCGACGTTTCAATGCCCCTTGTAATTTATCAAGAACACAAAAAATATACGCGGTTTTGTTGAACTGATTTTCTTTATCCAAAACATAGCGTTTCCATGTTTTACTGACTAAAGCCATTGGCGCTTCTTTTTTTGATTTACTCTTTAACCATTCAAGCGCGTGAATAATAGGTTTTCCTACTGCATTGCCGTCAAAATGAATAACACGAAGAAGGGCTGGCAAACAATTTTTAATAGTTTGCTCTTTCTCTTCAAGTTCTTGATAAAACACATCATCCGGTGGTTGAATGAGTGCGTTTGCTTCAGTAATAGCGACTATTAACTCCTCATATCCAACGGTATTGAAGACTTTACTACGCACTTCTTGATCCGTTCAATATGCTTTAGCGCTTTAACCAACGTTTTACTACTTGCCCTCACAGGGCCTTTACGGAGGATATCAAGCAATGATTGTCGCTGCTTATCTGCTACTAACAGTAAATTATTAAGTTTCTCTGTCTGGTCATTCGTTAAATTTTTAATCAATGATCGCCATAAACGAGTATCCATTCTACGACGAATTTCAGAAATAAAACGTTCTACTGTGGTGATTCCTGGCAATAGAACTTTATTGTTTATAAGCCATAACACTGTTTGTTCAAATAATAATCCTGGCCTATCTGTTCCTGTCCAAAATAAAGCATACAACCACCGACCTAGCTTAAAACGAATACCTTGCTCATTAAATTCTTTAAATCCATAACGTATTCTTATTTCAGCAGTATGCCGCCATCGTTGTTCACTTTGCTGGTAACGATCAAGGCAATTCTGAATATCATCCACATTAATTTGAGTAGCTATTCTCTCAATGATTTTATAAGGAATTTCGGTTAAATCACTGTAGAAAGTACCAATAAATCTAACCGTAGTTAACTGAAGCGCATACCCCAATTGGCTAAACTGACCGCGTTTACTTCTTATCCATTCCCTGTCCTGATCATCGAGAAAAAAATAATTAGCGATAAATTCTGATGTTAACTCATTAGGGTATCTGCCATAGTCTTCACGATGAGTAGGAGCAAGAAAGTCGACTGGCATAACATCTCATTATAAATCTGTTGCAAAACTTCTAAGATTCGCAACTTTTACACAGCGCTTGTATTGCTTGCCGCAAATTTGTTGCAGAAATTAGATGCAAAAGTCTATTCTTTTGCGATATGATTTGCAAATAATTTTAAGAGACTGGTCATGAAAATTGGATATGCGCGTGTAAGTACCACTGATCAAAACTTGGATTTGCAATTAACGGCTTTAAAAGAAGCAGGCTGTGGTCGTATTTACCAGGAAAAAATTTCTGGTTCAAAAAAAGGACGTCCTGAATTACAACGGCTGCTTGATCAACTTCGACCTAACGATATCGTAGTTGTCTGGAGGTTGGATAGATTAGCCCGTTCAACCCAGGATTTATTGGAATTGGCTGATAGCATAAAAACTGCAGATGCCTCCTTTTGTTCTCTTTCTGAACCTTGGGCAGATACAGCCTCGCATGCCGGTAAAATGATCATGACCGTATTCGCTGGTATTGCTGAATTTGAGCGTGATTTAATTCGTGAACGTACAAGTGTAGGTCGTGTAGCTGCTCAAAAGCGTGGCGTAAAATTTGGTAGACCCAAAAAATTGAGTCAAGAACAAAAATTATTAGCCCAACGATTATTAGAGGAAAATAAATCCGTGAGTGAGGTAGCCAAAACCTTTAACGTTCATAAGGCAACCATTTATCGTTTAAGGTAGAAAAATGTACATGTTCTAAGAACATTAATCTAATATTGGATACTCCCTTACATAACGCTGCTTAAGTCGGTTGGCCGTTCCATTACTCCCCAAGCCCCTAGCCGCAAAAGAAACCCTTCAAGAAGATAACATCCATGCCAAAATTTTAATGCCCTATTTAATGCCAGGAAAAGAGAAAACAGATTGGAATGATGTGCATCGTTTAAAAGGATTAAGCCAGGTAAAACACCAGCTCGGATTAATACCCAACGATAGTAATATTCATACCATGGCCAACCGATTAAATTATAATGAGGAAGAAAAAGTAAGGTCATATAGTAACGATTTTTCTTATGCAAGAAATAATCGAATAAAAAACGAAGATCTTAAGTTGGATGAAGAAAATTATGAAAAATACACTGCATCGGAAAAGAAAAAGACCATCGATTTTAATCCAAAAATACAAGACAAACATCAGAAAATAAATCCAAAACTTATTCATGGTAATGTTGAAATAGAGATTTAGTATTTAATCTTTATTGACTTTATTCTTAGAGTTCTTCTGCTTCAATTCCCATCAGATGTTGGTATTTTTCAATCGATAAATCCATGAGTTTTTTAAACTCCTCTTGTCCGTACCCGAGCTGATTCGAGGCCATGTTTTTTAACAAGGCATTCATTTGAATCACGAGCTTAAAGCAATGTTTTTCGATATCTGAAAATTTATCTTCTGGACTTTTTATTTTCTGCTGACTTTCGGTCACCATGAGTCCAATTTCGGTCATTTTCATAATGGTATAGGAGAGAGAATCATCGTTGCTCCCGCATGCTTCACGAGTTTCTTATAAAGGTCATTGGGTACAGAAATGGTTACACGGGGCATAAAATCTCCTTTTAAGGGGTCAGGTACCTGATGAAAACGTGCTGAACTGCTTGATGCACATTGTGCTGCATTGATAAATCATACCAGAATTGTACTGTAGAAAAAAATAAAGACACCACTGATGCATATAGATGCACATATGCTGCATCTTTTTGTATAAAAGTAAATCAAAAATTGATATAAAAATAATTCTTTTTGAGCATTTTTAGATTCTTACTAAAAATTTTTTAGAGTGATTCCTGAAAAGCATTATAAATTCATATAAATCAATCGTTTAAAAACGTGCATTCCAATGCGAAAGGTGTGCTGCTCTCCTCTCCTCTTCGGTAATAGATTCTTTAATGACTCTTCGATTTATGAATTTTGCTTCACTTTTTTAGTCAGCGCCGAACAATGGCGCGTTTGAGATTGTATGCAAAAAAATATTTATATTGAACGACTTATCGTATAAATTTTAAAGATTTTATGGTAAAATATAGTTATTATTAAGTGAGAAAAATATAATAAATGAGCCACTCTGAAGAAGACAGTCATCAAAAAATTTCTAAACCACACGATCTTTTTTTTCAGGAAGCTTTTACAAATAAAAAAGTAGCTAAAGAATTTTTAATCTCCCATCTCCCTAAAGATCTTCTTGCCGTTACCGATATTAATGACCTTGAGTTACAACCCAGAAATTTTATTAATGCGATACGAAAAGAATCCATTGTTGACGTTTTATTAAAGACAAAAATTCATGGAAAAACAGGATACTTATATTTTCTGCTAGAGCATCAATCAAAACCGCTAAAAATTATGCCCCTACGCGTTCTCCAATACGAATGCCTTATTATGGACGCGCATGTAAAAAAATATAAAACAGATAAACTTCCGATGATTTATTCCATGGTCATCTATCATGGGAAAAAACCTTGGAAATACTCGAATGACATAGGCTCACTTGTCGATGCTCCGAAGGCATTGGTTGATCAATACTTTTTAAAACCTTTTCACTTGCTTGATCTCAATACTATTGAGGATGAAGAAATGAAAAAGAATCTTCATTCAGGTCTCATGGAGTTTGCTTTAAAACATATTTTTGATCGTGATATATTGCCTTGGCTCATGAAGATACGATCTATAATTCAAGCACTTGATCGTAAAGATGACAGAGACTATCTTGCACTTGTGTTACAATATATGATAGACAGAGGTGAAACGACGGATAAGAAAGCGTTTATTGAATTCGTGGAATCGAATCTATCTGAAGAAGTTGGAGAGAAAATTATGACCATTGCAGAACAATTTAAACTTGAAGGAATAAATGAAGGCATTCTGAAAGGAAAGATGGATACTGCTAAAAAAATGCTTAACAAAGGCATTGATGTAAAGTCTATCTCAGAATTTACCGACCTTACTGTCGAGGAAATAATAACTCTTAAAAAGCTCTCTTAATCTCCTTCTGATTTTTAAACGCTTGCATACGTCCTATTCTATTTTTAATTTCCTACACAGATTTTTTGCTTCTTGAGCGTTTATCTGGACAAGCTCTTTTATGAAATCTGTAGCATTTAAACGAAAACAATCGTCAAGGTCAAATCGCGTATAGCCGTATTGCTCAATGGTATTAGCCATTATAACCCTTAATAAGTATTCCTCATGCTTTTTGGTATACAATATGTTTGCGTAACATGTACCTTTGCCTAAATGATATTTTTTCAAATGCTCATTTTCTGGATCAACGACCCAGTGTAGTTGTTCGACGATAAGTCCACGATATCAATTTTTTCCTTTCAATAGATCATTTAAAAAATTTCTTATTCCTCTTGTACCTAGATAAGTCACACCTTCGTTTCCGTAGTGTCGAAAGAATATTTCTGAGAGACGCTCCAGTGGGCTTTTTTCAACGATAAAATAGAAAGGCCAGAAAAGTGTTTTCAAAATCATATAGCGCTTCATCTTATTTAAAAACGCCGAATCGAGATTCATACTATTAAGTCCGGTGTAACTCATAAAATGATACCCGATATAGAGGCAACAGCCGGTTATATAAACAATAAAAAATATTAGAAGTATATTCATTTATGTCTAAGTTATTTACCATGCGTTTGACCTGCCCCGGGATTTTCAGACCAAATTAAATTAGAGATAATGCCCTCTCAACTCGGGGGAAGCACATGAGAAAGACACGTTATTCAGAAGAGCAAATCGTCCGTATTTTACGAGAAACAGATCGGGATACTGTACCTGAGGTTGCAAAGCGACACGGTGTGTCAGAGGCGTCGATTTATGTTTGGCGTAAACGTCTTGGTGCGATGGGTAATGAAGAAGTAAAAAAGCTTAAATCGCTTGAATCTGAAAATGGTCGATTGAAGAAGCTCCTGGCTGATCGAGATCTTGAAATCGAAATCATGAAGGAGATCGCCGCAAAAAAATGGTAAGCGTACAGGTTCGCAAGGAACAAACCATTATGCAATTAAACGTGGTTTGAACCAACGTAGAGCTTGTACGCTATTGAGCATAAGCCGCTCAAGTTTAACCTACGTATCTCGTATGCCAGTGAAAGATGAGGCTGTTGTTCAGGCGATGCAAAAACTGTCGGGACAATATCCTCGATTTGGTTATCGCCGTATAAAAATCTTGTTATCCAGGGAGGGGTTATCGATGAGTATGGGGCGCTGTGCACGCATAGGGAGCGTCGCTGGATTACAAGTACCGAAAAAGAAGCACCGTCGTATCAATCAAGTTAGCTGTCAGCCGCTGAAGGCAACTTACCCCAATGCTGTGTGGAGCTATGACTTTGTCCACGACGCTTGTGCCAATGGCCAAAAACTTAAATGCTTAACGGTGATTGATGAGTACACCAGAGAATGCCTGGCAATTGAAGTTGCGAGCAACATTCGCTCCCAACAAGTCATTGAAGTGTTGGCAAGACTCATGAGTATTCATGGCATACCCTCTTGTTTGCGTTCAGACAATGGTCCTGAGTTCGTTAGCAAAGCACTTTTGCAGTGGGTTAATGATGAATCCTTGGGGCTACTGCTTATTGAACCAGGTAAACCATGGCAAAACGGTACCAATGAAAGCTTTAATGGTAAGTTTCGTGATGAGTGTTTGTCAGTCGAATGGTTTAGAAATCACAGGGAAGCAAAAGTAATGATTGAGGACTGGCGAAACCACTATAATAAGGTAAGACCACATTCCAGCTTGGGCTATAAAACACCCATGGAATTTAAGTGTGAACTGGATATTAATTTAACAATCGGGGTTGAGCTCTCTAGATTGAATTGGTACTAAAAAATCGGGCAGGTCAATTCTTAATAAATAATGTTTGGATATTTTTGCATACAAAATATTAGCGTAATAGTTGTCTTTGTCCTTCAAAATTTTTAATTGTTCATTATCTGGATCAATCGACCACATTAAGTTTCTGAAAACAATGCCTTGGTAGCGATCTTTTCCCTTGATCAAATCATTTAAAAAGTTTTTAAGTCCTCGTTCCAAAATAAAGATGTCCTTGATTGCCATATCGTTTAAAAAATGTTTCTGAAAGGAGATCAAGGGGATTTTTTTTCACTATAGGATTTTACCGCATATCCAGCCCAAACTGGCAATGAAATTTAATTGGTAACTTTTTCAATCAGTTTTTTAAAAATGTCAACATTATCCATATGGGAAAGAGCATCTTCAAAAAGTGATAAAGTTTCAGAGTCATGTATTTTCAAATACTGGAATGCTTTCTTGGGGCCTTGATACCGCAATCCTCTGAAAACAAAATAATCTTCAATAATCATATAGATTGCCCAGATATGTCGGTATTTTCCTTCTACATCTCTGGTAGATGCTCTTGCCAGCATTTTTTGTACCAAACTTTAAGCAGTGTTGCAAAAATTAAAATAGGCAAGCAATCTGAATTTTGCTTAGATCTCAGGCATAGATACCAAAAAGCTGGTTAATAAAAGAGACCTCCGTGCTATTGCCATAAAGCCAGCGATTAAATTGTCCTTTTTTAAACATACGCATGATTTCAAAAACTTTTATCGTCGCGTATGCTGTTTTCATAGACTGAAATCCCATTGTTGGATTAATCAATCACTTAAGCTTGCCATGATCGGATTCTAAGCGATTATTCCGGTACTTAATTTGACAATGCCTTATACATGAAGATAGTTTCTTCTCTTCCTTCAATTCTCGAATTGCCTGTTTGTACGCTGGATTTTTATCTGTATTAATTTTACTGACATCACAAGTAGGATTATTTTTGATTAATTTATTCAAGAAACATTTAGCTGCTTTCGCATTTCGACGGTGAGATAAATAAAAATCAATCGTATTGCCCTGCTCATCGATGGCTCGATAGAGATACTTCCACTGACCTTTCACTTTGATGTAGGTTTCATCCAGAAACCACCGTCGAGCGTAGCGATTTTTATACCACTCTAAGTGGTTTTTTAACTTGGGCGCATAGTATTGAACCCCACGATAAAGACTTGTATGGTCAATCGACAATCCTCTTTCAGCCATCATTTCTTCTAAGTCACGATAGTTAATACCGTACTTGCAATACCAGCGTACGCATTGAAGAATAATCTCACCATGAAAATGGCGCCATTTAAAATCAGACGGTTGGTTAGTGCTCATGAGATGCTTGATAAATCACAACAGTATAGCTCAAACCATTTTTTGCAACACTGCCCAATATCATCTGTGGTATGATACGCTCCCGTCGAGTTATATCCCCAACTAGCCAGTTTTTTGGAATACCGGCACGAATTTAATTCGTTAATATTTTATTGTTCACAAATCTTGGGATGAAAATAAAAATGGTAAAGGTAATAGGGCCGCCTACAGTCAGTCAACTAAAAAAATGGATTGCAAATAAAACATTAGTAACTTTCGAAACTAACAATGCCACTTATTCTGATGTACTTATATACGACCTATCACGACGACACAATATGAGTATCGATATAGCTTTCCAGCAGGTAACTCGTTACGAAGATCCCTGGCATTTGCGAGATCCATATGATAGTGATGAGGAATACCGCAAGATCCGCACAAACATTTTTATGCCCTTAAAATCAATCACTAGCTATATTGCTCGAGACATAATAAATTCTATTCTGAGTAAGAATAACTCTTCTAAAAATGAGGTTACCCTTCTAATTGGTAATACTTTAATATATGCGCGCAAAAAACCGCTTGAGGAAAGATCTAAATTTTTTAGAAATCTAATTAAAAGTGAAGAAAAGAAATTATCTCGTTGGAATTTTTTTAAATGTAACTTCGAACTAAAAAAAAATATATCAATTAACCTTAATTTCTACTTTAATAACGAATATGAGCTAAATCTGTTACTTAATTTAATCGATCAACAGGACCTTGATGATTTTATTTTTACAATTAAAGACATTTTGTCTTTATTGGATATAGTCAATAAATATCCTTTGCAAAAAAACCAAACAAGTAACCGCAGGGTGGAAGAACGAATAAAAGATAAATTTTTTGAATTAATTAGGGATGATGTTCCATTTAACAAACCCGAAAGATTAGATATTAAAACACAAATCTTTTTAAATAACTTAAAATCGGAACTTTTGGCTTACTCCAAAAGAAATAAAACAACTTTTTGTCAACATTTATTAATTTATTGTGCGCAAATTGAAAAAGAAGGTAAGCTAAATATCGATGCTTCAATAAATCCAGACTTTTTAGCCGCTCTCAAGTTACTTATTTTCTGTAAATTTCCAATTTCTACCTTAATCACAAAGGGGATTATTCCTAGTTTATTCAAACACCTAGGGGATATTAATACTTTACCGCTTCTATCATTAAAAATTAATTCTACCCCAGATGATAAATACAATTATTTTTGTTCCGATAATTTTTACCAGTATGGTAACTTGGATCCTCTTTTTAAGTTGATGGAGCATTCAAAAACTCTTATTCAAATACAAATTGGAGACCAGAAAATTTACAATAGTAATAACCGCTCAAAACGTTCTTTCATAGAAATTCCTCCCCATTTCTGTGAGCAATCAAAAACGGTTGAACACTTTAATTTGCTTAAACCAATAGTTGAAGCGCGTTTTAGATCATTTTATGAACCAGCAGTGGTTAATCGTTTTTTTAATAAATATTTACCTATGCAACAAAGCCGTTTATTGACAGAGTTTCTTACCATAGAGGACCTAGATAAGGTAAGACAGGCTTCCCGCAACGTATATTTGGAAATAAAAAACTCAGTAAATAAGGCGATGTTGTAAAAAATATAAAATTACTTTCCAAGCAGTTGTTTAATTATTGATCAATTTTATTCTCGCACTGGCATCGTCTACTTAACATTAGGCTATAATTTCTGTTTCATATTTTCTATAAAAATTTTGTATGCTTACTCAGAAATTAAAACGTTACCGCTATCCTTTAGAAATTATGGCGCTGTTGCAAAAACAGAATAAGTTATACTGCACCGATTTATAGTCAGCTTATGCTATCTTCAAAGCCGATGGATTTTAAATGGCGTCATTTTCATGGCGAGGTCATTCTTCAAGGTGTACGCTGGTATTGCAAATACGGTATTAGCTATCGTGATTTGGAAGAAATGATGGCTGAAAGGGGCGTCGTTATCGATCATACAACCTTATATCGTTGGGTTCAGCATTACGCGCCTCAACTAAAAAATCGCTTAGATTGGTATAAGAAACGTCACGCTAGAAGCTGGTTTGTTGATGAGACTTACATCAAAGTGAA
>JACETI010000013.1 GCA_013911415.1 Legionella sp.
GCTCGTTATGCTAAAGAATTGACGAAGCAACATGCTGCACCAAAATATGTCTTTGATTCATTATTAGAATATTTCTATCAGCACAAAATTGAGGGTCGGCCGGGATTCTGACGAAAAGGACCGTTTGATGTTCAGTTTATAACTAATATTTATATTTGATCAGGTTATGATAGGCCAATACCAGGGTATTGACCTATTTTGGTTCATCTAATTTAATTCGGTTTCAGCAAACTCCTTCATTGCCTCAACTATAAAATCAAGCAACTCAGGATGATGACCCTCAAAAAATTTCTTAAATTCAGGGGTGTGATACATCTGGCTTAAACCAATATAACTCTCTCTTGTTGGCGTCCAGCTGCGCTTGATCCAAGCATAATGCCTGCGAACCAAAGTTTGAACCTCATTTGATGCAGGCTTCCACTTTTTTTGGATCGCCATAACGAAAGCCTTATTTATTTCCTCTCCTTCTTGCAAGAAATCAGCCTTATCTTCCTCACTCCATTGTTTGGTTTTTTCCTTGCACTCGTTCATAAACGCTTGGCTCACTACACCCTTTTTAACCAAGTCTTTTTCATACTGTTTTTGTTTTTCAGAATCAAATCCATAATAAAATTCTTCATTTTTCATTTCTATTTCTCCTCTTAAATGTGCAATTGTTTTGTCAATGGTCTTGATCAGATTTTGTGTCCGCTCAAGATCTTGCCCAAGGATATTTTTATGTGATTTCAATGCCTCGATCCGATTAAAATCATCACAACTAATAATCCTCTGTATATCACTTAAAGGAAAACCAAGTTCACGGAAAAATAAAATTTGCTGTAACATCAGAAGCTGCTCTTCTTCGTAATATCGATAATTGTTTTCACCATAGTAACCTGGCTTTAATAAACCAATTTCATCGTAAAAACGAAGGGTACGAGAACTAACTCCTGAGAGTTTAGCTAATTTTTTTACCGTGTATGACATTTCTAAATGTTCCTCTAACTGACAAATTGCACGATAAGGGATTACGTAACGTTAAGGTCAACAGTTTTTTATAAATTATTTTTTACTTGATAAGCATTCTTCTAACAGAGGTACGTCCAATACCCAATTTTCTGGCAATCTCTGATTGGCTTACTCCTTTTTTAAATAAGGTAATGACCTCATTTTCATATTTTTTCACGGTAACTGGTCGGCCATGTGTTTTGCCTTTACTTCTAGCGTGGGCGATACCCGCCTTAACTCGCTCACGTAAAATTTCTCGCTCAAACTCTGCAAAGATTGCCAACAGTCCTGCCATTGCTCGTCCCGTTGGGGTTGTCAGATCAAGTGCTTCTGTCAAGGAAATAAAACCCACACCAAGACCATTCAGTTCATTAAGTGTATGGAAAAGGTCGTTAACAGAGCGACCCCATCTATCAAGTTTCCAAACAATAATGACATCAATCTGGCGCCTTCTCGCTTGATTGAGCAGTTCATCCCGTTTTGGTCTCTCCTTTGCCCCTGAGCCGACCTCAGCAATTTCATTTTCAATTTGCCATCCACGAGCTTGTGCATATTTTCTCATCGCATCAATTTGCATACTCAACGTATGTTGATCATGCGTTGAAACTCTGGCATAAATTCCTGCTTTCATACCTGGCCAAAAACCCCTTGAAATTTGTTTATCCAAAACCCTTTAAATATAAGGATCAAAAGTCTTGATTTTTGCATGGCCATAAACTACTGTTTTCGGCCGCCAAAAAAGATAGCTTAAATTCACAATGACTGCAATTCACGACACCGCTTATCCAAGATTGAAACCAAATCCTGAGGAACAAGAACTCAAACAGAATTTTTTGCCAACAAAGGCAGAGCTTGAACTACTCAACAAAAGCACCAGTGAGAAATCACCTCATAGCCGGCTTGGTTTTATGCTTTCACTAAAATGTTATCAATGTTTAGGCTATCACATTCCAATCAACACAATTCCTAAACCGATCATTGAATATATTGCAAACTGCATTGATATCAAAGTGGATAAAGTAAAGCTACAAAATTACATGCAGCTCAAACAACGCCAGCGTCACAAAAAAGTTATACGCAAATGTCTGTCCATCAATGAATGCAAGAAGCAACGCAAGTCAATAATGAAGTCTGCTGGCTTAAAATCTGCGGCTATTAAAGAAAATTTAGCTGATATTATCAATGATATTCTCGAAGAACTCATCAAAAATAATTTTGAAATTCCGGCATTTTCAACATTGCTCAGGTTGGCACGCGCTGCTCGAACAATCGTTAGCTCGGTACTGTATCAAAAAGTCAGCGACCAACTTACCGATGAGACAAAACAATTTTTTGACCAGTTATTACTATCCGCTTCCCCTGTTTACATGTTCAGTAGCGGCTGGGAATATCTTAAACAGGAAATGAAAAAACCGTCTGTCACAAACATTCGAGAATTTACCGATTACCTGGAACAGTTACGCAAGTGGCGAGATGAAAGCCCAATTGATCTTTCTGATATTCCTGAACACCGTTTAGATCAATCAAGAACAAGAAAAATTTTCAAATTTAGTAGCATCCAAAATGCCGTTAACAGATATCGTCTCTGTACTTACTGACGTGGAAAATTGGCTTGGTATCAGTCGCCATTTAAAGCCCTTATCAGGGTATGAATCCAAAATTGATGACTATGATTTGCGGTTCATTGCTACCAGTTTCGCATATGGTTGTAATGTAGGCCCTGTTCAAGCTGAGCGATGCTTGAAAAAGTATTCACGTAAACAAATTGCTTGGTTATTCAATCACCACATTACTGAGCTTCGTCTCAATAAAATTAGTGAAGTCATTATCAAGGCATACAAACAGTTTGAGCTGCCTTATATTTGGGGCAATGGTGAAAGTGCTTCTGTTGATGGGACTTATTGGGATATGTATACCAATAATTTACTGGCAGAGCACCATATCCGTTATGGAAAATATGGTGGGATTGGTTATTATCACGTTTCTGATCAGTATATTGCTTTGTTTGGAAACTTTATTCCGTGCGGTGTTTATGAGGCCATTTACATTTTCGATGGGATTTATGAAAGTGATGAAGCCTTACGTCCAGATACAATCCATGGGGATACACATGCGCAAAATGAAGTGGTATTTGGATTTGCCTATTTATTGGCAATAACCCTTATGCCCAGAATACGTAGTTTCAAGCATCTCAATTTTTACCGACCAGCTGAAATGAATGAAAAATCATACCAACATATCAGTGATATTTTTACATCGAAAGAGCCCAACTGGCAACTCATAGAGTCAATGTACTACGATATGTTGCGCGTTGTTATGTCAATCCAAAGTGGCAAAATTAAAGCGTCAACTATATTGAAAAAGCTACGTTCAAATAGCAAAAAGAATAAGCTGCATCAAGCGTTCCGTGAATTGGGGCGAGTGGTACGAACCATTTTTCTTTTAAAATATATTGCTGATGTTGACCTTCGTAAAAAAATTCAAGCAGCTACTTGTAAAAGTGAAGAGTTTAATGATTTTATTGATTGGATCACCTTTGGCAAAGACAGCGTTATTCACGAAAACAATAGCATAATTCAGCAAAAAATTATTGCGTTTGGCAGGATGGTTGCTAATGCTGTCATGTTCTACACTGTTGCCAACACAACCAATGTTTTAAACCAGCTTTCTGCTGAAGAGGTCAAATATAGTAAGGATGATTTATCGATTTTATCAGCGTATTTCAGGGAAAATATTAAACGCTATGGTGTTTTTGATTTATCCAGGTCACGACAGACAATGCCATTACAGTTCGGTATTAATAGGGATTAAAAATTGAACATGACCCTTTTTTACCAGGATCCCGGCCGGGGGTCTGCATGTGCTAAGGGCATTGGTCAGTAAAAACTGACCAAATAACTTTTATAAATACATTTCATCCACGGTGGTTTGCCAATGTTCACGGCTCATGTCAGGCCAGGCCTCTTTATCAAAGCCATTTTCTTTTTTTAATTTATCTTTATCCACGTTTAAGATGAAGCATTTTTCTTCTTTGTTATAGTGAAAGCTTTTCCAGGGGAAGGCAAAGTAGTCATCGCCTAATCCCATGAAGCCGCCAAAAGAAAGCACTAAATAACGGCATTGTCCGGTCATTTTATCCAAAACCATTTCTTCAATTTTCCCTAATTTCTCAAGGGCAGCATTTTTAACGGTTTGACCAATGACTTCACCGGAACGAACAATAAAATAAGAATCATTTTTCATAGGTAACCTCCTTTGGGCTTTTAAAGAAAGGGTTTGACTGCGTTAAAAAAGGTAGGGCAGGGGGCCCGTATTATTTGCAAACGCCTTTGAGGGCAAAATAGCCGATGACACCAAAAACAAGGGTTTGAAGCGGATGGCTTTCAACGTAAGCCCACCAATCTTGGCCGCCTTCTTTGACGGCTTGTTTGCCTTCAGATAGCGCTTTTTGACCTTCTTCTCGCAGGGTTTCTTTACCCTGATGCAGGATATTAGACATATCTTGTGAATGACTCATAACATTTCTCCTGACAGTTACGTAGTCATCTACCGTAACACAGCGTTTCTTTTATTGTAACCTTGACATTTTATAAGCAACGTCAAATGCCTGTGTTTTTTAAGCAGGTCTTAATGCCAAAAAGACGGGCGTGCAAAGGGCTCTCGTTGAGCACGACGGCTTAACCAAACACCGACTAAAAAAAGAAAGATTCCGGATAATAAAAAGAGCATGTCCGAGTAAAATTGGCCCGTAACAGACGTTCTTTGCACAACATGATGAATGCCCAGCAGTAAATGATCGACGGTACCTTCCACGATATTAAACAAACCCCAGCCTAAGAGAAGAAGACCCATGAAGTAAGTAGCCGATGCTTTTTGTAATTGACCATTGAGCGCTTTCCATAAAAAGAAAAGACCCGCCACGGTGGTTAGCCAGGTAAACGCATGAAACAGCCCATCCCAAAACATATTGATTTCTGCGTTGACCAAGGTATTGGGAAAGTAAACATTGGAAAGCATGTTATGCAGTTGAAGGATTTGGTGAAAAAGGATGCCGTCTAGAAATCCTCCTAGGCCAATGCCTAGCAGTAAACCGGCCGGTCGCAACGAAGGTTGTCTACGCATGATTACTCCTTAAAAAAAGGATGACTTAGGATACCGACAATGAGCCACAGCAGTATAAAAGGTAAAAACGTATAGAAAGCATGGAGAAGGAAAGTGTCACTAAAAAGGGCTGCTCTGACTTTTTCACCGGTTTGCGTAGCGCATAAAGGGCAAGCGTGAGCAAAAAAAGCAGTAAAGGTGAAGAAACAAGCGACGAATATCCGTATAAATCGCATGGTTTTTGCCTGGGTCAAAGAACCAGATTAAGGCAATGCAGCGGGTTTGTAAACGCACTTTCGTCAGGTGAGCGTTCAAAGGCGGTGAGCAAATGAACAGAAGGTTGAGCAGAAGAGAAGATTAGAAAGGGCCCGCCTTAGCAGACCCTTGAAGCAAAGCCAACCTCGCAATGAAGGCCCGGGGCATTATAAGGAACGCTGCGCTTGCAAACAAGCCTTATTCAGAGGCTACCAGTAAATTTGTGCTGACATTTTTCTCTCCGCCAGCGAAAGTCGACAGAGTAGGTCTGGTACAAACTTCTGCGTCTATCGAGCTGTGAATGAGGTTATTCAAAGCACCTTTTAAGGGATTCTGAGCTCATCAAATAATTTTTGGGCTTCAGTGGTGTTAATCTGGATCAGTTCTTTTTTAAAGTCTTTTTCAGATAATCGGTAACACTCATTTAAATCAAACCGTAATAAATAACGCTTCGATTCTTTGGCATACAAGCTATTTGCGTAATAATTATCATTGTCCTTTAATAAAAATATTGAAGTTCCTTAGCGTACGTTTCCGTACCATTGGACTTCAAACCCCCTTAAAGGAGTCAGGAATGTTTCCATCTTCTTGCAATATTGAGAAAACCGATCGAATCAATCGGGTGATCATCGGTGGCAGTCAGGATACGTGTGTGATTGATGCATTTGGCAGATTAAAAATTGCCCTACCCCTTACCTGGCTTAAGTTTTCGGGTTTCGTCATTAAATTCTATAGCTGGCCTCTGAAGTCCAATGATTGTCACACCCCAATGAGAATAAAAATTATCACAGGGGTGTACCCTATTGATAGCTTTGCAAGGTAAAGTTTTACAATGACATCTAAGGTCGGAGGAATGCGTTAAGGGTTATCAGGCAGTGAACAACGCTTTGCGCTATTCACTGCCATCATCAGTGTATTTAAGCGCGTGCTGTCAAGGGTGCGCTTCGCCAGGCAATGCCTGCCCTGGACAGGTTTGACATTGGGCGTAAGGAGATTAAGAAGATTTTTTGAGTGCTTCGAGTTGCGCGACAGATAAATCGGTCATTTTCGCAATAAAGGCAAGTTCAACGCCAGCGGCTAACATTTTCTTAGCGGTTTCTAGTTTACCTTTCTCAATGCCTTTTGCGACACCTTGAGCTATACCTCTCTCAATACCTTTTTGGACGCCTCGTTGCTCGATTTTCTCAGCTAAGCCCATGATTTCATGCTCCAACGTGTTCGATACTTTGCCTTTAAAGAGTGAAACAAATTCTTCCGGTGTTTGATCGGTTTCATCAATGGCCAATATATATGCTATTAATTTTAACACATATGCGCGATCTTCGCCCCACAAGGCTTCCAGGTTCTTTGCGAGTGCGAGCACGCTTTCTTTGAACTGCGCCTTAAATTGCTGCCGCATCACAAAGCTCAAGGTACCCGCCCATCGATGGTCGTTTAGCATGGATTCTGGAAGGGCCGTGGTATCCACTAAATGAAACGGTTCGGTTAAGATGGCTTGCATTTTTTGGGGGTCGCTGCAGAGCTCCCAGAGCGCTCGCTGACCGTGATAGGCTTTTTTCCCGGTGTAAAAAACCAGCGGGAATATCACCGGTAAAGGAAGGGCGTCTTTTTCGCCTTTTTCGGTGATATGCATTTCCCAAATCGCTAACATGTATTTAAACAAACGAAACGGCATCCATTTATCGACTTTGGTCTGATGTTCGCAAAGTATATAAATAAACGCGGGTTGATTATTTATTTCTGTTTTGAGCAGTACATCTGATTCTTGAAGCTTTAATGACTCATCGATAAAGGTGGTATTGCAATAAGTTACCTGATTAAAATTCATGTCTTTTTTTACTGAATCCGGTAAGAAGAGGTTTAAAAATTCTTTGGTAACTTTAGGATGCTTAAGTGATGCATGAAAAATGCGATCATGGGGATTATGAATGGATTTGCTCATGCTTCCATCGCTTCTTCAACCTTCATTTCAAACAAGGGCTTATCGGCCTCACGTTGAATGTAATTCCCCATTTCTTGATAGAGCGCTGTTAAGGTACCTTCCTTTTCGGCTTTATCGAGTATATAAGCCCCAATCAAAATCTTACGTCGCGTGTCTTGTTTGCGTTGTTTTACTTTTTCGCGCGCTTCGAGTTGTTGGATACGGGCTTGCAGCACTTGTTGTTTTTGTTTAAGGGCTTCGATTTTTGAGGAACTATCTGCCATGAATAACTCAATAGACTTTATAAAATGATAATTTTAATGACTTGGTTGGCAAAAGCAACTAAGAAATAAAAAAAGGTTTTCTTCCTTGAAGCGTTAGCGACCCTAAATAGGCCGGCACTGGCCAAGTGCGCGCTTATACGTTGCGTTGCAACGTGCGCTTTTGTAGAATGCCTTTTTAAAATAAAGACACCCTCGATGGCGATTTATCGGTTTAGCGCTCAAATCATTTCGCGTTCGCAAGGACGAAGCGTAGTGGCAGCCGCTGCTTATCGCTCAGGGCAACCCTTGTTTGATGAACGGCTTGCCAAGTCCCATGATTTTTCGCGAAAAGAAGACATTGTCTATACCAGTATCTTTTTACCCGAAGGGGCGCCCATATGGATGGCCGATCGTGAAACCCTATGGAATGCGGTTGAGCACACCGAAAAACGCAAAGATGCACAGTTAGCCCGTGAAGTGCAATTAACGTTACCCCGTGAATTAACCCTAGAACAAAACATTGCTTTAACAAGAGCGTTTGTCAAAGAGACCTTTGTTGCCAACGGTATGGTCGCGGATGTTTCTATCCATAACCCTAAAGGGAAAGACGGCGAATACCAACCGCATGTGCATGTGTTATTAACCTTACGTGAATGCACGCCTGATGGATTTGGTTTTAAGAATCGCAGTTGGAATGAACGCGCCTTATTAGAGCATTGGCGCGAAGCTTGGGAAAGCCATCTGAACCATCAACTGGCATTGCATGGGATTGATCAAACGGTCGATCATCGCTCTTACAAAAAGCAGGGGATTGCTTTAGAGCCGCAATCCAAAATTGGACCGGTCTCTGCCAACGAGTACAGCCATCGCGTTGCTGAGCATCAACGGATTGCGGCTGAAAATGGTCAGCAGCTGCTGCAAAACCCGTCGTTAGTATTCGATTTAATCACTCGACAACAGTCGACCTTTACTGACAAGGATTTGGCGCGTTTTGTGTCGCGCCACACCGTTGATGCGGCGCAATTCAATCAGGTTTATTACGCCGCTAAAGCATCGCCTAATTGCGTCGCGATTGGTGTTGATAAAAAGGGCGAACAACGCTTTACAACGCCTAATATGCTCTTTTTAGAAGCCGGCCTGCTTAACGCGGCGAGTGATTTAGCAAGGCGTAAAAATAACATCGTTCATGCCGACTATCTTGAAGCCGCATTAGCCCAAAGAACGCTTTCCGATGAACAACAGCAAGCGTTGCACCACCTCACGCATGAGGGGGATTTAAAACTACTGGTAGGGTATGCGGGCACGGGTAAAAGTTACCTTTTAGGTGCGGCACGCGAGGCTTGGGAGCAAGCCGGTTATCGGGTGCACGGTACTGCTCTATCAGGGATTGCAGCGCACAATTTAACCCATGGGTCAGGCATTGCGTCTCGGACACTGGCGAGTTTGATATACCGTTTAGACCAGGACCGTTTGGCGTTCACTAAAAAAGATGTGTTGGTGGTTGACGAAGCAGGGATGCTTGGCTCACAACAACTCGCACGCCTCGTTGAGGCGACGAATAAAGCCGGTGCGAAGCTGGTACTCGTCGGGGATTGGCAACAACTACAAGCCATTGAAGCCGGGGCGGCTTTTAGGACGCTGGCGGAACGTCACGGTTACGCGGAACTGAAAACGGTACGACGACAACGCGAATCCTGGCAGGTAAAAGCTTCTATCGATTTAGCCCAGGGCCAGGTGAAGCAAGCCTTAGAGGCGTATGAGCAACATGCGCATGTGCATCGCTTTAACACCGCCGCCGACGCCCAGCAGGCGCTGATTGCCCAATGGAACGACGTAAGAATAACAGCGCCTAAGACTTCTCAGCTGATGTTAGCCTATACACGAGAAGCGGTTAAAGCACTTAATGAAGAGGCCCGAGAGGCGATGCGCCAAGACCAGGCGTTAGGTGAGGAAACCGTTTTTACGATGGCACGAGGGCAACGCGCATTTGCGCCTCAAGACAGAGTGTGTTTTTTAAAACGCGATGATCGCCTCTCGGTTATTAACGGCACCTTAGGTACCATCCAGTCCATTGATTCGACAAAAGGAACTATCTTGGTGTGCTTAGACCAAGACGATCTCAAAAAAGAAGATCGTATAGTGACCGTCGATACCGCTACTTACCCACACTTAGAGCATGGCTATGCATCGACCATTCATAAAGCACAAGGGGTCACGGTAGATAGAACCTATGTTTTGCCCACCTTTGCCGATGATGCCCATTCCACCTACGTGGCCATGACCCGTCATCGAGAGAGTTGCGATCTTTTTGTGAGCCAAGCAGCCTTTGAAAACGAGCAACAGCTCCTTAATACGTTAAAGAGAGACCGTAGCAAAGACATGGTGTTTGATTATGAAGACGTACGGGTAGCGTTTGGAAAGCAACGCGGTCTTTGTGGAAGAAAAATAGCAGGGGACGAGCAAATAAACACCCGATCAGAGCCATCTGCCCAACATAAGCAAGGGCTTGAAAAAGACACCTTAGAAACACAAGTGGCTGCGTTTTTGAAAGTATTTGAGCGGTTCCGTGACGCTTTCCGAGAAGGTAGCCTGACGAGGGGACAAAAGGTAAGGGCAGCCAAACTCATTGAACAAGTGTGCCATCATCCCGAGTTCATGCAAGCCCTTAAAAAGCAAGATCGTGCGCTATCCAAACAACTAGCAACGTTTATACAACGTCAAAAACGTCTATCACGGGATCGAGACCAAGGTTTTGATAGATAGCGCTTCTTAGAGACGTTATCTATTTTGATAATGGTAAGCAATTGAAGCCCACCTCTTCTGTTGACATCCTCCCCGCCCTAAAGAACGGGGATTCCTACGGTGCTCAAGCAACAAGTGCTTGAGTCACTTCGATGGGTTCCTGCTTCGCCGAGAGGCCTGACTGCGCCAACTCTCCACAGGCTAACAAGCGGTGTCCCCGCTCTAATA
>JACETI010000014.1 GCA_013911415.1 Legionella sp.
AGGGGTTCTTTGCAGGAAGGTACGAAATTTCCCAGAGTACCCTTAAAACCCTTTGCCAGTCTAGGCTGCAGCCAAAAAATCGATTTTTCGTTAGCCACTAACTTTTCTGTAACTCATTGTAAATTAATATATTATTAATTACGTTGAATTCATGTATCCCAAATCAGTGTTATACGCCAATAAAATTCAATGTTTACACATTCAACAAACGTGCTACCTCTGCCATCCTATGCCGATCTCTCGAAGGCGTTCTTCTCGTAATTTACGTTTCTTTACGTAGGTATTAAGGCCAATATGATTAGTGTAACCTAAAAATATCGCAATTTTTCTAACGGATAAACCCAGCGCTAACAATTCTTTAATTTTATTGATGTCTTGATCAAATTTACTTTTTTGAATCGTGCCCTTGGGTTTACCTAACTGGATACCCTGCGCTTTTTTATTTGACAAAGCCTCTTTCGTTCTGAGGCTGATAAGATCGCGCTCAAGTTCTGAAAACAGCGAAAATAGGGTAATCATTACCTTTGAGGTCATGTCATGTTGTTTTATGTCCAAATTCTGCTTAATGGCAATCACACGCACTTGTTTTTGGATGAGCTCATTAACCAGTCCTATCACTTCAGCAGTACTTCTTCCAAGTCGACTGAGTTCAGTAACGATAAGCGTATCAGCATCCTTCAAAACAGAAAGCATTTCATCAATGCGGCGCTCTTTACTGTTTCTCCTGCTTGAGATGGTCATCTCAATAAAATCATCGACTTCTAATTTATTTTTCTTGGCAAACTCATATATCTCAAGTTTTTGATTGTTCAAATCTTGCTTATCAGTTGATGCACGAATATATGCAATGGTTTTGTTCATAAGTTGCTCAAAAAATAATCCGTTAATGTTTAACCTTAAATGACAGATTTAATTATACAATTAACTATTAATATATAAAGTGTAAAGCACTAACATATTTGATGTACAATAACGTCCGTTTTGACACATACAAAAGTAAGCCGTGGCGCGAATAAACATACTCTCAAGCGATGATTTTAATAGACTGTATAAATTACCTTTGCTTGGTGAGAATGACAGGCCTTTTGTGTTTATATTGGATGAAGAGGATAAAGCATATCTTGATGCTTGCAACGATGTGCCTAAAAAGATTGACTACATTCTGCAAGTGAGTTTTTTTAGAGTCGCACAATTTTTCTACAAGTTTACGTTCCAAGGAATTAGACAGGACACTTGGTATGTAATCAAAACATTTTTTCCAACAGAGAAATTTCCTAAAAGGCAAGTCAGCAAGCGATCTCATTATGATAATCGCAGTGCGATTTTAAAAAAATATAATATGTCGATTTATTCGAGTCAGAACAAGGCTAAAGCAGCTCGTTATGCTAAAGAATTGACGAAGCAACATGCTGCACCAAAATATGTCTTTGATTCATTATTAGAATATTTCTATCAGCACAAAATTGTCAGACCATCGTACACAACATTGCAAGAGATGGTCTCGGATGCGTTAAATGACGAAAAAATCAGAATAAGCAATAAAATATATAAATTAATGGATAAGCCACTGCGAGCGTCATTAGCGAATTTTCTAGAAAGAGATGAGCTGTTTTATCAATTAACAACTGTAAAAAAAGATCAAAAAGATTTCTCTACGAGAGAAATTAATGCCTCCATAAAAAATCATCAGTTTCTCTCAACGCTATACCAGCAATCGGTTAAAGTAATCAAAGCGCTAGATATTTCAGAACAAAATATAAGGCACTATGCAGACTTGGCTGTGTATCACACCGTTTATGGCTTGCGCGCTATGAAACAAAAAAATTTATCCCGATTATATCTTATGTGCTATGCAAATTATCGTTATTTGAAAATCAGTGATCACGTGGTTAGTAGCTTTTCTCAAAAAGTGAATTACTACAAAGGCGAAGCCGAAACTTACCAAGTAGAAGCCATTTGCAATGTAAAAGCAGAAGACAAGGATCATCGAAATGCCGCTGCTGCTATTTTATCGTTGGTAAACAATAAAAAGGTAGCTGACAATGAAATACGTCAAAAATCCTATGAAATTGTTCCGCAGGAAAAATTTCAACAGTTCATCCAACAAATTAAAAAACCGAACTTTACGCCTGAGTTTTATCGATGGGAGTACTATAGTAAGAATGCATCGACAATCAAACTAAATACTCGCGCAGCATTTAAAGTATTAGATTTCCAGAGCAACCATAAGGCATTACAGATAGCAATGACCTTCATGAAAGACCATCTCGCCAGCAATAAAGGATTTGGAACCTACGCATTCAAGGATGTTCCCATCGATTTCATACCCAAACCGTTGCAACGTCATGTCATTAAAAAAACCAAGAACGAGAAAAATCACAAAAAAACTAAAAGCATTCAGGCTGACAGGTATGAGTTTATGCTTTATCTTCAAATAGAAGAGGGCATTAAAACGGGATCCGTTACCATTTATAATAGTCTGTCTTATCGATCGCTAAATGATGAGCTGTTGCCCAAGCAAGACTGGGATAAAACAAACGGTCTATCATTAAACGCTTGGAAAACAAGTTACTAGCAACAGATATCCATGACATTCTTAATAATTTTGCTAGCCTATTATCCCCTCGCTATAAAGAAGTAAATAGCAAAATCACATCTGGAGAAAATAATAAAATAAAACTTAAGCAAAACAAACAAGGGGAAGTTGTTCGCTGGCATTTACCCTACAAAAAATCAGACGATGGTGTGAATAATCCTTTTTATGAAAATTTACCACTAAACAGCATTGGAGAAATTCTTCAATTTGCTAATACGCATACTGGGTTGATGAAAAAATTCACTCATATATTGCCAATGAACAGTAAAAAGGCAGTAGACGAGGCCGTTATTTCAGCCTGCCTTGTAGCGAAAGCAACCGGAATTGATATTAATAAAATGAAAGATATCAGTGATGTTGGAGAGCATGATTTAAAGTCAACCTATGCTGATTTTATTCGCCATATGACCTTAACACAAGCAAGTGACGTGGTGATGAACCATATGAAGAAACTTCCCATATTTGAAAAATATACGCTTGCTGACTATGGAATCCATGCAAGCATCGATGGTCAGAAATTGGAGACAAAATTTAATTCAATTATGGCAAGGTTCTCAACAAAATATTTCGGCTTTGGTCAAGGGGTATCAGCTTATACCTTAAACGCAAACTGGTTACCTCTGTGCACAAAAATCATTGGTGCAAACGAACATGAAAGCCACTACCTCTTTGATATGCTAAACAGCAACACGAGTGATGTTGAAGTAGCCGCTATATCGGGGGATATGCATAGCATCAATCGAGTGAATTTCATCATCTTGTATCTTTTTGGTTATCGTTTCATGCCACGATTTACTCAGTTAGATAAAAAAGCACAAGCGAATCTTATCAGCTTTGATCATCCTAAACTTTATGACAAATTTTTGATAAAGCCAAACAAGCAAGTAAATATCCCATTGATTGTTAAAGAATGGGACAATATTTTAAGAATCATGGCAACGCTAGGTCTTAAAAAAAGCAGCCAAAGCGCCATTATAAAAAAATTATCATCTTACCAATCAAATGATACACTGCGGGCGTTGATTGAGCTTGATAAAATCATTATGAGTTTATATATGCTTGACTACATTGATGACGAAGGAATGCGTAAGACTGTTCATCGATCCTTGAACCGTGGTGAATCGTATCATCAACTAAGATCCGCTATTGCAAGAATAAGCAGTAGAAAATTAGCTGGAAAAACTGAGATTGAGCTTACTACTAACAACGAATGTGCACGCTTACTGGCTAACTGTATAATTTTTTACAATGCATCGTTATTATCGGGACTCTATGAACACTATAAATTAAATAAAATGGAGAACGAGTGGTTAAAAGTTACTCGACTATCTCCGGTTGCATGGCAACATATTAATTTGATTGGAAGATATGAATTTTACAATACGAAGGAATGCCTTAATTTACATGAGGTTATAAAAAAATTAGTAACCGACGAAAAAATCAATTTATTGGCTGCAGCCTAGACTGGCAAAGGGTTTTAAGGGTGCTCTGGGAAATTTCGTACCTTCCTGCAAAGAACCCCAAGTAGCGAAAGAATTTTTAACCGTCTTCTTACCCGAGGCGATTAAAAAAGACATCAATTTTAATCAAATCACTTACTGCAATACCACCTTTATTGATGAGTCACTAAAGCTTCAAGAATCAGATGTCCTGTTAAAAACAGAGATAAACAATCAACCGGCGTATATTTACATATTGGCTGAGCATCAGACCAAAGTCGATAAGTGGATGCCGTTTCGTTTGTTTAAATACATGCTGGCAATTTGGGAAATGCATATCACTGAAAACAGTGCAAAAGAGGCACTCCCCTTACCCGTTATTTTCCCGCTGGTTTTTTATACTGGTAAAAAACCCTATCACGGGCAACGAGCGCTCTGGGAGCTTTGTAGCGATCCTGAGAAAATGCAAGCTATCTTATCGCAGCCGTTTCATTTAATAGACACCACCGCCCTACCCGAATCCCTACTCAACGATCATCGATGGGCGGGCACCTTAAGCTTTGTGATGCGGCAACAATTTAAGGTGCAGTTCAAAGAAAGCGTGCTCGCACTGGCACAGAACCTGGAAGCCATGTGGGGCGAAGATCGGGCGTATGTGTTAAAATTAATAGCATATATATTGGCCATTGATGAAACCGATCAAACACCGGAAGAATTTGTTTCTCTCTTTAAAGGCAAAGTATCAAATACGTTGGAGCATGAAATCATGGGCTTAGCTGAAAAAATTGAACAGAAAGGTATCGAACAAGGTATCGAGCGAGGTATTGCTCAAGGCATTCAGAAAGAAAAATTTGAGACAGCAAAAACAATGCTAGATTTAGGCGCTGATCTCGAATTTATTCAAAAGGCTACAAAACTGTCGTTTGAACAAATTAAATCGCTTAAAAAATCTTCTTAATCAGTAATCACCGATTTAGAATCTGTCCAGGGCAGGCAACGCCTGGCGCAGCGCACCCTTGACAGTGCTCCTCTACATAAACTCTTAATGGCAGTGAGCAACGCAGAGTGGTGCTCACTGCATGGCAACTCATATCTTTTTCTGTTTTTTCTTTAACTCCATGTTAATATGCTTTACCTAGAGTACGGTCAGTATACGTGTGCAACTGAGTCAGTTTAGATTTAAAACAGGCCTGAAAACTATATAGAAATATTCTGTCGATTTAAGATAACCCATCATGCAACCCCAGTTACGGCGGCCAGATCACTCTGACCAAACCCTCCTCAGAACCCCTGCAACCCATGATGCTCGCAAAATCTCACTAGACTAATAAAATAGATGAAAACATAAAAGACAACATAGACTTTATGTCTCTTCAAGAAATTTTTGATTTTTTTTGCGAAACAAGCCCTAGATTGCTTTTTATTTATTCAATCTTTTTGATGCTTGTCTCTGGATTATTATCCTGGAAGGCTTCAGCTCCTCAAAATCTACATGATCACTTAGCACCATTAGGTGCTGATTTGTTTGCTTTAGCTTCAACTGGATTTAAATGGACAGCGCTAGTATTTGCTGTCATGGCTTTATTAAAAATTTTTTTTAAACTTGCTTCTGATTGAAATTTTTAACCACTTCAAGAAAACGAGGTTTAGTTCGCATTTTTTCCCCGATTATCTTCAGAAATTTAGATAGTTGCCTCATGAAGGGGTGTGACAATCATTGGAATGAAAAGTTACTCTAAGGGGTTCTTTAGGGAGTACGAAATTGCCCGGAACGCCTTTAAACCCTTTGCCAGTCGGCTGCAGCTAGTAAGCCGATTTTTTTTGTTGGTCACTTATTTTTTATATATCATCATGCAAATTAAGACATTCCTCCTTGTTATAAAATTCATATCTTCCAATCAAATTTATATGCTGCGATGCAATCGGAGACAGTCGAATAACTTTTAACCACTCGCCCTCATTTTATTCAATTATTAATGTTCATAGAGTTGCGATAGTAATGACGGAATTCTAGCAAAAAGGGTTATGTTCAATTTCAATTTCTATTAAGCCAAACTGGTATACAGGCATTGTTTTTGCAACGTCAATGTCACTACGGACACACACATTTTCTCGAGGCCAAAGCCCATGTTCACACTACTTTTCAGTCCAGTCCTCGATACATCTTCACACGCTGAGAAAATGTTGATTGGTGCATTAGAAGGAAACCTAGCAACGGCAAAAACCATGCTTGCGCAAGGCACGGATCGAAATATCATCGCTAAAATGACTGCTCTAACGCTAGAACAAATTGTCTGCATCGACCGTGAATTTCATTGATTCCCGTGCCGTACGTTTTACTTTGCACACGGCCTTATTTAAAGAGTTGTAAATCTCACCATCGGGTCGTGTTGCACGGTAAGCGTTTTCAATGTCTTCCTTTTTTCATCCTTTACGATAGGAATGACGCTTTATATTATTCAACACGTAAGGAATAGATCACCACACGTCGAAGGAATATAGATGTGATTATCGTATGGAAACTCGATCGCTGGAGCCGTTCTGTTCATGATTTATTTCAGACTTTAAACGAACTGACAAATTTAGGTGTTGGGTTTATATCGTTAACAGAAGCACTTGACCTGACGACCCCAACAGGCAGAGCGATGGCAGGCTTACTGTCAGTATTCTCTGAGTTTGAAAGAGAAATATTAAAAGAGCGCGTTAAGGCAGGAATTGCTCATGCGAGGGCTCAAGGAAAAAATCATGGACGCCCTCTGACCGCTAGCTTATTGGCGGATAAAATTAAGTCGCTTTACGCTGAAGGGATGAGTAAATCAGACATTGCCAGAAAGCTAAAGATTGGGCGCACGTCTGTTCGGAGGGCTTTAGAAAAATGGGGTTGATTTAAACATAAACCACCCTTTTCGTCATGCCTTGGCCGACCCGCTAAGTCTATGTTTACATGACATTACAGATTGAAATTTGAACATGACCCTTTTTTACTAGGATCCCGGCCGGGGGTCTCTTAGGAGGCATTTCAGCAATGGGGTTTGGCTACTCAACTAGATGCCACAGTAAAGGAGGGATAGATACATAGCTATTTTATTTTTTAAAAACCATTAGTCGAACGTCGACGCTTAACGACCGGGCCTATGATATCTGTTGGTTTATCATCTAGATTATTTGTCTTAATATCCTCTTTAAAAAAGACGCTCATCTCTTTTTTAACCACATTGCTTGCATATTTCACGTCTCGACGGATCGTAGTTGCAACGACTGATGCTTTTCCCCTCGTCGATTTTTCATATTGCGTTAAAAGTTCTCTGACTCTATGCACTGTGCCCGAACCTAATTTTTTTATTAAGTCTCTATTAACCAATAATTTATTTTCTCCATATTGCGCCATGTCCAAGCCTCCTTGATTGTTTTTTAGTCCGCTGGAAGCGAAACACAACAAATGGATGCTGCTATTCTTCCAGGCTGTTACCAAGCGGTTCATTTCTTCTTTAGTAGCGGATGTGACATCCACCACCAACATTCGCAAGTGATCTTGATGTTTATTATTTTGGAAGTGTTCTAAAATTTGCTGGGGAGAGATCCAATTAAAAGATCCAGTGATACAGGGATTATTGTCCACATATATCACGTCAGAATCTTCCATGTGTTTGAAACACTCCGTTGGTGTCATCTCTGCATTGGATTTCAAAACGCCTATAGCCTTAGGTTCGATTCTATATTTCCAGCTGGGTAATTCAAAATAGGCATAAGGTGTTAAACAGTAATAAGTTTTTTTCAACCCCTCGTGAAGTGTGACATGAAACGCAAAGAGGGGGCACGCTAATGCACTCATACCGGTCGGCGTAAAATATTTTTTATGTGCATTCAATGATTCATTTTCACTGTCTGAGTCGCTCGTTATGGGAATTTCCTTCAACACAACAGCGCGTCGTAGAACATTCACTTTATAAGTATTCATCGCTTCTTCGAGACGTTCCATGGCTGCATGAGAATTGGCCTGCTTTATTGTTTTTGAGGGCGTTTCATTCAATACGGAATAAAAATCATGCAACAACTGATAAATCTTTAAGCTATTTTCACTAAATTCTCCAGGGTGTCCAGGGGCAGGAATAGCTGGCGCCACTTGGGTCTCTGTTTTTTTTAATGCCTCAAATGCAAGGCGGATGTTGTCTTTGTGTTGATAAAAGACTCGGTGAGCATAGTTGTCGAAACGCTTGTTTTTATATATAACGGTTGGAAAACAATGGTTGTCGGCCAGGCTGAAATAATTTTTTTCCCATAAATCAACAACCGTTGCATTTAATTCGATGATTCCCGCTGCAACCCCCAAATTCCACCCGTTATTTGGTACTAATCCCAGTGAAATTCTTATAGAACCACCGGTATCTGCTGCAGTGGGTGTAAGAAAACCATAACTTTGACGACGATTAATATAATGACCTACGCCCATTGCATTAAGGTTTTTATTGATAAAACTCATCAAAAGATGCGTTAATAATTTGGTGTACTCTTTATTAAAATAACCTGCTTGCTTTTTGCTTTTTGTTACCATCTCTTGATGATAGAAAAAATTAGGATTTAATCTGACCATCAAAGCAGGATAACCTGCCACTAGCTGTTGATTATCCACAATAATACTATCAGCATTCGACCAACCATGTGTCATTTTATTTACCAACCCAAGAATATGAGCAATATTTTCTCGCTTGTGCAATAATAAAACGTCTTTTAATTGATGAGCAGCAGCTGAAGAGACGTGCTGCGGGAGTTGATTCGAAAAACAAGGGTTAGCTTTAAAAGTAAGGCCGTTTCCAAACGTATAATTGGCACCTAAGCTCGAGGCATTATTCTCTGGTTCAACAATCAATTCGGCGCCAAAATACGGATCGTCAATATAAGTATCGATAAGCGAAATCAGTTCATGGAGAGGATGCGATTTATTTGAGCGTCTATAGAGAATATCAATACTGGATAAGTGGCCTTTTGAAGTCGATACATACGTGCTCGCCGACAATTTCTCATTCACCAAACCTTGGCTTACAAATTTTAGAATTTTTTCAAAATATTGTAGGCAGTACGGTCTTTCAATAATAGTGTAATGTGTTGGCTCAGCAAGGATTTCTGTGCCCTGACCTCTCATATAACAACTCCTAATGCACATTATAAAATCAATGCGCATAATTTTTGACGCTTTCAATCTAATTATAGTAGAACGAACAATATATTAATCAGCTGCGCAAATTCTGAATTACTCATATAAAATTCACGTTTTTATGATTAACATCTATTGTCAAGTGAGGTATATGCTAACCTGACGTCAGGTCGCCCTGACCAACCGTGTCAATCTAGGGTTGTAATTAAGTTTTATTGACATTGAAGCATCATCCTCTTAAACTTTAACCTGACACTTTTACATTTTTTTTAGGGATCAAATCATGGCCGGTAAAAAAATCGGTTACATTCGAGTCAGCAGCTTTGATCAAAATCCAGAGCGACAACTCGAAGGCCTTTCTTTACATAAAATATTTATCGATAAAGCCTCCGGAAAAAGCATGGCTCGACCCCAGCTTGAAGCCATGCTCGATTATGCGCGTGACGGCGATACCATTATCGTCCATAGCATGGATCGATTGGCGCGTAATTTAAACGACTTACGTAAGCTCGTCACGCAATTAACGAATCAGCAAATGAGCGTTGAATTTATTAAAGAAGGACTCACCTTTACCGGTGACGATGCACCGATGTCAACGTTGTTATTATCGGTGATGGGTGCCTTTGCCGAGTTTGAGCGGGCCTT
>JACETI010000015.1 GCA_013911415.1 Legionella sp.
TTAAAAAACGTGAGCCTAAAATGAAGGAAAAATGGCATTTAGATGAACAAACACTTCGCGTGAATGGTAGCCCTTATATTCTTTGGCGGGCTGTCGATAGCCAAGGTTATGAGCTTGATGTTTTCCTGCAGAAACGACGTTATAAGAAAGCCGCTATTCGTTTCTTAAGTCGACTTTTGAAAAGCTATCCTCAACCCAAAGTGATTGTAACTGATAAATTAAAAAGTTATGTAAAAACAATTAAGCAAATGTGTAATACAAGCTTGCATCTAAAGCATAAGGGCCTGAACAATCGGGTGGAAAATGCTCATCAGCCCACGCGTCGAAAAGAGAAATGTCTCATCCGATTGAAATCGCCAAAAGGCGTCCAAGAGTTGCTCTCTTTAATGGGTAAAGTTAGAAATATTTTTTATGTATCGGTCGGTCGATATACTAATCCTGCTTTTCAGCAACAACAATTTATACGCGCTAAAGAAATCTGGAATGACGCAGCAATTAAGCTTCTTTGCGCTTAAAATTTAACAAATCTTCTTTTCTGCGCCTCAATTAGTTAACTTGACGGTGCCGAAATAGGAAACAGAAATTATAGCCTAAAGTTAACTTGACGATGCCTTTGAGAATAATGAGTTGGATCCAAAAAATCGAGATACAACTGGACATTTTTAACTCAATCTGTTAATATATTAGATTATTTTTTTATTCAAAGGATATTAGATGTTTATAGAGTTTAATCAAGATAATATTTGTACTTTCCCAGCTTATGTGCTTGCAATCAGAGGCTTTTGGGAAGGAATAACGGAAGAAAAGACTTCTTCATTCTATAGACAACATAATTCTTTAGATAACGACGATATATCCATTTTAAATGAATATGCAGGTAGATTTAAAAAAGCAAGACAAGAAAATCATCGTTCTGCGGATGCAATGATACCTGTGTTTCCTATATGTTTAATACCTACCAAAGAAGGACTAAAATATACCTCATCAAATCCAGATGGTGAAATTCAAGAAGGGTTTATCTCGAATGAAGAACTAGGATTTAAAATAGACTTTAAGCAATCCAAGGAAAATCTAACAAATTTTTTGCAAACAAAATTACCAGAAATATTAAAAATAACCTCCAACAGGGGACACACTATTCCAAGCCACCCTAATTTGCTGAAATATATTTTCAAATTTGACGGGTTATGTGAACTTATCTCTAATTACGTGATAATAGAAGATTTAATGGGCCGAAAGCAAAATAATCTTGTAGATTATAATAAAAACTCATATAAAATGATTAACATCGATGATAATAAAATTAAATTATCTACTAATAATGTCTATCAAGAAAAAATTACTCTGTTTAATTTAAACAAACCTAGAATAATCAATAGTCACGTTTTGGAAATTTATAGCTTTTGGCAAAAGTTGATTGCTTTCCTCTTTAACGTATATCCATGCAGTTTATTTTCTTATAAAGACCGAATTAAAAATACGAACAATGAGGTCAATCAGGAATTACTATATTCTAAATTAAACTCTTTAACTGATGGGTTTTACATAAAATTTATGGTTTTTAACAAAAAGCTATTAAGTTTTGAAGGGCATTCAATGGTTATTAAAAAAATTGGTGAGCTCTTTTCTTTTTTTGATCCCAATGAAGGGGAGCAAACAGATTTAACTTTTGCAAATTTGTGCCAAATAATGAATAAATCGATCAATAAATATCATGCAAACAACATTGCACTTTTGGATGCAAAGCAATTTATTTTGAAGCTAGATAATAGCTTTGCAGAATCCCCTTCTTTGAATCATAACTTATAATTTTCGAGTTATCAGTTATGATTTAAGAAATCCTATTTGGCAAAATATTCGATACTTCAGATTAATTCAAAATTAACACTTTTGGTGGTTATTCCACACGACCCCTACAAGAATCAAGGCACCGTCAAGTTAACTAATTGAGGCGAAGAAAAGAAGATTTATAGAGAAAAGGGGCATCGTCAACTTAACTCAAATTAAAATTTTTTGACACAATATCTAGTGTTATAATTTCAAAATTTTTACTATATAAATTAGCTAAAAAATAAAATCCAAGTTAAGATAACGGTGCCGTAATAATCAATAAGTATGTTCAATGCGAAGTAATTCACACCCAGAAGTAGAAGGCAATAAATACGACAAGAGGAAAAAAGACAATACTAAGAAAGTCGAGTTAACAAAAAATTTACCAGAAATGCTAACCGTTTTTTCAACGCTTTCTGCTACTGAATTAAAAGAAGTTTATGACGAACTTTTTCCTATGATTAATACAAGAATTAATGATCTGGAGCATTTTTTACTATGCGCGAAAAAAACCTCACCGGATATATTCAAAATTATAGTTCATAAGGCATACATCAATACCATTATTAACCCCGAGCTCATATCTTGCTTTTTAAAAGTAAAGGACAAAGAGGTTACAACGCACACAAAACGGATCATGGCACAACAAATATATCGATTTAGCAACTTTACAGCGCATTTTCCTGATACGATAGAGTTGCTAAAACAGGTTCTTCCCAAGGATAAACTGGCAGAATCCCTAACGCTTCTCATTAATGAGGGAAGCAAGCTAGACTTCACAGATGCAACACAATTCTTTCGTTATCTAGAACAGATTACTGTTCTAGACATTAATGATATTGAAAAGCAACATATCTTAGATTCATTATACATCCGAAATGAAATTACCGTATTATCCGATAAAACAATATCTTTTAGCAAAAAATGTGCATTTTTAGATAAATTACCCTTATCAGCCTCACAAAAAGAAGAAGCAATCAAACATAATTTTTATGAAGCATTTCCAGCACCTTCTCCTCTTAAATGTGTAGAGGAATTAAAAAAACATAACAGATAAACCCGTTTTAATAAAATTACTTTCTTCCATCCTATTCCCTCTGTTATCTCTAAATAAACATACCTTATACCCTAGTAACGCTTTAATGATATTAAGGTCTATTCATTATTTCCTTGAAAAAGAAGACATAAACCTTAGAGCTGTATTCACAAAACCTCTTATAACCCTCATGGAAGAACATAATTGCTATTTACCGACGCAATCTAAAAATTATTGTGATGAAACAGAGCCCTTCACCGAATTAGATATCCGGAATTTCTTCAGCGTTTTAGAGACCAGCCTTCAATTACCAATAGATAGCGACTACAATCAAAAACTTATTGAGCAAATTGACAAAATTATAGAGCAACTTTCTAATAACAGTAGGCAAGCTTATCAAATGTTTAAGCCTCTGATAGATAGTAACGTTCCCTCTCAATTGAAAACGAAATGGCTTTTTTTGCTTACGAAGAAGCTATTAAGAGAGCTCGACCCTAAACTTGCCGTATATTTGAGGGTAAACTGTTTTATCAAATCGATTAAGTACATTGAAAGCCTGCTCTCTCACCCCGAAAATAAGAATCACCCTCAATATGCTGAATTTATTTCAACTACACTCAATGAGTGGTTAAATATAACCTCTTTTTTTAGCTTCCTAAATATAGACCTACTCTTAAAAGCACTAAAGGATGCACCCGAAGAAATCCTGTCTTTAGACCATAAACACAAGTTTATTGCCGCTATTATTTCTAAAAAGGTTGAAGCTTTATACCCTGTTTACACCTCATTTCAAAGAGGAACAGAAAAATATTATCAAGCAAAATATCCTAAGATCATTACCTTTCTTAGGATGCTTCCTCTAGATGATTACGAAAAAAAACCCCATATTGATAATTTAGTTGCTAACGTTGAGAAGGATTTTGACAGCTTCTGTCAATCGATGAGTGACATAATCGATCTAGTTAGTGTTTCCTGTAGTGAACCGAAACCTTTTTTGTTAGAGGTTTATGATAGATTACCCTTGAATAACGCATACCAGTTAGTCGAGAAAATAGGGAATCGTATCTTGCATTTGCATTTGGATTCAAAACTGTTGCCTGAGCTAATTGTAAAGATCAGTGATAATCAGATGCCTGCTCGATTCAAAATGGCCCTTCTATTTCCAATTGTTAAATCTTTCTTCAGTACAGAACAAACCTATAAACTGTTTTCTACGCAATTAATTATAAGCTGCTTCACCACAACCCTTCACTGCATAAGAAGGGCACTGGGTTCATCTTTAGAAGAAACGACCACTGAAACGACCACTGCTTATCGTTGGTTTATTGCAAATACCTTATCGATGATAAGTCAACATCTTCCGTCCTTGAGTTATGGAGACCTTTTCCTATTATGTATACAATTAAATCATGTTCAATCCTTTCTCCTATTAGAAAAAGACAGAAATCAGGCACTCTTTAATATAGTTTCAAAAACACTCAGGGCATACAATAATCCTGAAAAACTTCCCGATACACATATTCGATCGTACTACCAGGTTGGTTCTTTTAACTACAAAAAGCTCTATTTCATCATCCAGGATCTACCTTTAGACGAAGAAGCGCGTGATAAATCATATGCTTTATTGACTAGGATTACGATTGACAATTTTTTTATATATCATCCTCACTTCCAGGATTTCACCAATTTAGTCATGGAGATGATTTTTTGCAAATCAAAAGACACCGACTCTATTACAGAAATTCTGTTGAACCAAATGCTCACCTTACAGACGTTACCTCCTTGCAATGATACACAAGCTTTTTTGGAGAGCTTAACCACCTTGCGTCAAGCAGGCGTTACCCAGCAAACGCTTAATCGTTTTCTAGAAACTTATATCACACAACAGTTTTGTGGCATAACGGGTCTGTTTGATTTAAAAAAAACGATCTATGCGATTAACGGCTCAGAGTTTTGGGAAGAGCCGAGTAAACAACTCGCTCTCACAAGACTGATTAATAAATTCATTGACAAACAAGATGGTAACTTTCCTCGACAATGTTGTGATAATTTTTATGAGGTATTCATCTTGATTAAAAACACGCTATCTTTTCAGGATAGTAAAACATTAGCTGGGACACTTCATCGATTTATTTTTAAAACCGTACAAGCTAACGACAATTTTAAAATACCCAATTTAACCTTAACCAAGATTACTAAGGACCTTAAGAAAACAGGTTTGTTGGATGATACCTTAAAAACGATGTTGCAACCGCATAAAACAAAAGATCCTTCAAAATCTAATAAGTTAAGGGCTTTATTGAAGCTTTTTAGACCAAAACATTCCGATCAAAAGCCCAATATATATCCAGGCAAGCGCGAAGATGACTCGGATGATCCAAATAACGGCAAAGACAATAGCACTACCTTTGGCACCGTCAAGTTAACAAAATGAGGCTAAGAAAAAAGGATATGTTAAATTTTAGACGCAAAGCAGCTGAATTGCTGCGTGATTCCAGATTTCTTTAGCTCGTATAAATTGTTGTCGTTGGAAAGAAAGATTTTAAATTGATACTTAAAGATCTAGTAAAAAAAACAAAATACTTGTGGAATTATCATTTTTTCTAAAACAAAAGCATCTTTTAATGTCAATAAAAAACTTTCTCAAGAGCTGGAGCAATATGATGAAGGACAGGAAGTAATTCAAAAAAAATTAAAAGTTGCCGAGTCGAATAAGAATAATTTTTTTAAAGAAAATTTGAACAAGGATGATTCCAGTTTTTTCTTCATCATCTTATGATAGAATTTCAGATTATGAGGGCGATTTTTCAACTAAATTGGTTATTGAAATTTCACCCTTTCAAGATGAGATACCTGGTCTAAAAAAAATAAAAGATATTCTGCAGTGTTTCAAGATATACTATCCTTGAACGAAATGCAGAATTTTTATTTCACCTTGAGAAAACTTCATAATAAAAAT
>JACETI010000002.1 GCA_013911415.1 Legionella sp.
AAGTTAAAATGAAAAGTTTTTTTGAAGCTTATACACAAAATCAACCTATTCAACGTCAAAACGATCAAGATCTATTAGAAGGATTATCTAATGATTCTCAGCCAGGGAATACTTTTAGTTTAGATGATGCTAAAGCGGCTTTATCAAACCCCAATATTCGCAAAATACATAACTTCGTTAGAAAAGGAGTTCGTTACGAAGAGTTGTGTCTCCTTTTTAATCAAAACCGGCCTGGCAGATTCAGTGCTGAAAATTCAAACTTTAACGATATACTTAAACAATATGGAGTTTCTTTTCAGAAATTAAAAGAGACTCCAATTGATGAGTGGCACGTGCTTGGAGTAAAACGCTATCTACAGCCGATACGTGAACTTATGACACCTTTAGTTACCAATTACACTGTATACTCTAATCCTGATGTAGATAACGTTATAACTTACACGGGACCAATTAACGCTGTTCTGTCAAAAATTGTTTAAACATGAAGGGTTCTTTACAGGAAGGTACGAAATTTCACAGGGCATCCTTAAACCCTTTGCTAGTCTAGGCCGAAGCTACTCATGTCTAATGTATCGCTCAGAATTATTACGACCTGTTATTGATTAAGTTGAGAACTTGAAACAATGTCATTATTGTGTGTGTACTCGTATGGTACAAGGATGACTAAATAGAGAGCGAAGTTATACCATGGCCCATTACTCAACGCTTGTTTAATAAGCTAATGCCTCATGCGTTTTCTCTTACTTTACTTAAATTTGACAGGGTTAAGAAAGGCTTAAAATAAGGGAAAATATCACCTAAATTTGAGGTTTTTTAGCCATCGCTGTTGCTAACACATTCTCCCATCCAGAAGGTTTCATTGGTTTTTTGAAGAGACTACCCTCTTGTAAGGAAATCTTGTTTGGCGTTATAGGTCTTATATTTGTAAGATTGCTTTCTAGGGTTTTGGAGCGCACAAATCGATCATAAAAATCTTCGATCTCTGATCCTTTAGGGCCAAACTCATGGAGGGTTTTCGTCATAGGATCATTTTCTCTTGTGAATTCTTTTGGAGAGAAGGCGACGTTTCTTGGATCCGTTAGGGTAGCTTGGCTAAAAGCAGGCGTGACGACGATGGTTGCATTAGAGTGATGCATCTTTTTTTCAACCTTGTCTGTCTCGTCACTTAATTGCAGTGGAGGTCGTTTCTGAAGGTTTAAGGATGTGACGTAATTAGCAAATACGGTTTTAAGGTTTATCTTATATTTGCTAAGAAAATTTCTAAAAGGATCATTGTCAATGGCGTATTCTGTAAATAATGCTTTAGGATTACTTAGTGAGGGATTGCTTTTAATTATTGAAAGCTTCGAATCAAAAACAGCCTCAAAAGCCTTTATAATTGTTGCTCGTTCGGTTCCATATACCTTTTCTAAATCAGGTATTCCATTCAATGGCTTAAGGTTTGAATGTTTAATTTTCTCATTACAAAGGTAAGTATTTAACGCATCCTTGAAAGAGGGGATATTTAATATTTTACCCTTATAATTATTATCTATAGGGATACCTAAATTATTGACCTGCTCATTAAATAAGGTTTGAATATTCTCTGTTTTGGAAAAATAAGGGCGCAGTTCTTCTAAGGGTAAATTGTTTTTTTCTTGGAAATTCTCAATCATTTTTTTTAGAGTAATCCCCCCGTTTTTTGGAGGTATGTCCTCTTTCTTTGCGCAGAAATTCATATAATTTCTAACAAGACTTGCGCTGAGCTTAAGCTGGTTACATACGTCCCTCACTATGCCTTTTTTTGATAAGTATGCGACATGTTCTTTAAGCTCTTCACCGCTCAACATATTTGTTGATTTTTTGTTAACCGAGGTAGCTTAGTACACCAAAAACAGAGGGCATTTATCAAAAGCTGGTATTAGATTTGGTTACTGATATCATCATTTGGGAAGTTATAGAGTAGGGTATTTAGGTTAATTGACTTGTCTCAACAACGTAACTTATGGGCAGGACAACGGCGAATAAACGCATTCAAGCTTATAGATGAGTTAGTTGTTTTAGGTGCCTTTTTTCAGATCTCGAGAAAATTTTCATGAATCCCTAAGGCAAGCAAAAGTCGGCTAGCAGAATCCTATTCATAAGCAAAAAGATATTCTTGATGACTTATTTTGAATTTATAAACAAATACCCTCGATAGGTCGCCTTTCTTCTTCTTGCCGATATTAGGATTTTTAATAATTGACAATATTGCTTGATTAACAACTTTTTTTTAATAAGAGCAAATTAGTTTATTTTTTTGGAGCGATTTGCATTAAAATATTTTTATAATGGGCACTTTGTTAAGAGATGATCTATGGATATCAGTAAAAAATTGTATATTTTAGCTGATGCCGCAAAATATGATGCTTCTTGCTCAAGTAGTGGTTCAAAAAAAACGCGTCCGGGAAAAGGCCTAGGTAGTACAGAGGGCGTAGGTATTTGTCATAGTTATACACCCGATGGACGATGCATTTCATTGCTAAAAATTTTATTTACGAATTATTGTATTTTTGATTGTAAATACTGCATTAATCGAGTTTCAAGTGATGTTACGCGCGCCACTTTTTCGGTAAAAGAAATCGTTGATTTAACCCTGGATTTTTATCGTCGAAATTATATTGAAGGGTTATTTTTAAGTTCTGGCATTATTCGCGACGCAGATTACACGATGGACCAACTGATTTCTGTAGCCAAGTCATTGCGCGAAGAACATCACTTTCGTGGATACATACATTTAAAAACAATTCCCAATGCATCGGAAGAATTAATTGTGCAAGCAGGGTTTTATGCCGATCGTTTGAGCGTTAATATCGAACTGCCCACTGCTGATGATCTAAAGCAGCTAGCGCCCGAAAAGACACGTGACAACCTTGAGAAGAATATGTTCGATATTGAAGTTAAACGTCGAGAGATCACAGAAGATAAAAAAAAGGGATTATCGGCCCCTATCTTCACACCTGCAGGCCAAAGTACACAAATGATTATCGGTGCTACCCCAAGTTCTGATAAACGTATTTTAGATACATCTGAAAACCTATATAAGAAATTTAGATTACGTCGCGTCTATTATTCGGCCTATAGCCCAATTCCCCACGCAGATGTAAAATTACCCAGTATTATTCCACCCTTAGTGCGAGAACATCGCTTATATCAGGCAGATTGGTTATTACGCTTTTATGACTATAAAGTTGAAGAAATTGCGCCTGCATCTAACCCTAACTTAGATTTAAATGTTGATCCTAAAACCAGTTGGGCATTGAGAAATCCGGAGTTTTTCCCTATTGATGTTAACCGGGCGTCACGATATGAGTTATTAAGAATTCCAGGTATTGGTGTACGTACAGTTGATAGAATTTTAAGTATTCGTCGTTTTAATAAAATTAAATATTCTGATCTACAACGCTTAAGAGTATCCATGAAAAGGGCTCGTTACTTTATTGTTACCGTTGATTATTTACCACCGAAAAATATAAAGGCGATAAATCTATTAGAAAATACTCAGAGCCAACAATTAACCTTTGATTTTCTAACTTAAAAATCGGGTAAAGATTGATGATTTCTGTAAACGTGAAAGATTTTCCAAATTGGCGGCAACAGGCACGTACGTTACTAACACAAGACATAGAACCCACGCTAATTATTTGGAATGACATAAATTCAGACCAACATAACTTTTTCGATAACTTAAGTTCTTTAAAACTCAATAGTGAATCGAAACAGCAATTTTTAATTCCACAGGAATTTTTAGCTCTGGCAGAAACCATTGCTTACCATCGTGGAGACGATAAATGGAACAAGTTATATCAGGCACTTTGGCGTTTAACGCATGGAGAGCGTCATTTATTAGCTATAAGCAGTGATCCACTGATGTATGATTTACTCATCATGCAAAAAGCGGTTCATCGCGATGCTCATAAAATGAAAGCATTTATTCGCTTTTGTAAGTTTCAAGAAACCGATGGCGGTGAATATTATTTAGCATGGTATAAACCAGAGCATTTGGTTTTAAGAATGATTGCTCCATTTTTTATGCGTCGTTTTTCCGTGATGCGCTGGACGATCATCACACCTGATGAAACGGTACATTGGGATGGAGAAAAACTTATTTATAGTGAAGGTAGATATCTGAGCGAAAACCCTACCGATGAATTAGAGCATTTATGGCAAACGTATTATAAAGCTATTTTTAATCCGGCACGCATTAAAATTAAAGCAATGAAAAAGGAAATGCCAATGCGATATTGGCATAATTTACCAGAAACAAAAATGATCTCATCGCTACTAATGGATGCACCGCAGCGTGTCGCTGAAATGATGCGACATCAAGAAGGTTTTAATAATTCTGCAGAGAAGTTCCTGCCTGCAAGGATTGATTCGTTTGAAAATCTTAAAAATTTTGCTAAAAATTGTCAGGGCTGCCCTTTACATGTCTCGGCAACGCAGACTGTTTTTGGTATGGGTAATTCGAATGCACGGCTAATGTTGGTTGGGGAACAACCAGGCAATGAAGAAGACTTGCAGGGTTTGCCTTTTATAGGACCCGCTGGACAAGTGCTGCGTGAAGTATTCCATGAATTGAGTATTAACATAGAAGAAATTTATTTAACAAATGCGGTTAAACATTTTAAATTTTATAAGCATTTAACACATCGAACACATCGTTCTCCAAATATAAGAGAAATTAATGCTTGTAAGCCATGGGTTGCTTCTGAAATTGAACTGGTTAAACCAAGCGTTATTCTTTGTTTAGGATTAACTGCAGCCAAGGCTTTGATTAATCCATCGTTCCGTATTAAACACGAACGAGGTAATTTTAAAAAACATCTAAATTATATCATTGGTGCCACCTTCCACCCTTCTGCAATTTTAAGAGCAAATAATGAAGTGCGAGAAATGATGCTGAAATCTTTTAAAAAGGATCTGCAAAAAGCACATTATCTAGCTAATAGCGATTATTGATAGACAAAAATAGCGGTGAAAATGACCATCGTATTGAAAGCGTTTTTTTCCGAGCTTGAATAATTTTAAATATAAAAATAAATGGTGGATCATCGATCCTCACAAAACAGGATCTTTGTTAAACATATATGGGAAAAGCTATTGAAACTTGCTTATGAAAACAGGTAAACGATTTCTAAAAGATAACATTTGCGAAATCTAAATAATCCATGAAGGTTACAAGCGATTTGTAACCTTTTATAGGTTCGAAGGTATTCGAATGAAATCAAGGGACGTTATGATTATTTGGTTGTCCATCTGGATAATTATTCTGTTGTGCGTTATTACCCGCAAAAAAGTTGTGCATATTAATAGGAGCAACAGGTTGTTGTTGAAGAACCTGTATCAGTTGTTGGACCAGGGCTATTTGCTGTTGAATGTGCGCTGGTAATTGGATAGGTAGATTTTGTAATATTTGTTGCGCAGGGTTTACATCAACCATTTCAACTTCATAGGCTTGATCTTGATCTTGATCTTGATCTTGATTTTGCTCTTGATTTTGATTTTGATTATTCATAGGTGTATTTCAAAGATATATTCGATTGCAATTAATTGTATCGAAAATTAACAAATTAATCAAATTTAGCCTTGAAATTCTTGTCAATAATAGATTCTTAGGTATCTCGAAGCCATATAATTAAAACTATTTTTAGCAATATCGATACCCAATGTTTTAATATTCATTCATGCATAAATAAGCCAGAAATGAGTGAGAATAATTCACCTGATTTCTTATTTTCAGAGAAGCTTGTTACTAAAGTTAACCTCAAAACATATCTCCCAACTCGTACTGATATTAATTGGGAAGAATGGCTAAAAAAGATTTTTGCTCCTTACGCAGATATCAGATTATTTATGAAGGAATTTGCATGGAATGATCTAGTTAACTTCGTTGTTGTCCTTGAGCATAACAAATCTCTTCCTAGATACTATGCTTCCCAGTCTATCGCTTTAATATGGACACTGGTAGTCTCATTCTGTCTCATCCTCAGATTCATTTCTCGGTGCGAGGCCCTAACCGAAATGGGTCGCAAAGTGTGTATCTTAGCACTGAATGTTCTGTTCTCGAATTTCGGATAACAGATATTGATTGCCTCGAAAAAGATTTTGATAAGCTGTGGCAAGCATTATCCGTAGATCTAACTCAGATGATAACTAGAATCTTTGAAAAGGGGATCGATTACAATCCTAATAAAACACGATGTGTTTCATGGAAAAATGATAAATTAGATTTAGTGAAACAAATGCAATCCTTAGCAAAGGGGGACTGTATTGACTACACTCTAGATAAAAAGTATTTTCAAGAAACTAATTTAGATGAACTTGCTTCTATAGAAGAACCAATTACCTTAGCGAAGCCTGCACATTCAGATGAACTTATTTCTGTAGATAAATCTGTCCCCAATTTATATGGGCTTTTTGCGTCATCTTCATTAGTTGAGAGTAAAGCCTCTGAGAAAAGTTGTTCTGGCTGTAATTTAATTTGAAAAATGTCCCTCTACACTAGCTAATGAGGTGATTCGAATTTAAGGAGCCGGACATCAGGTAGGTAACAAACTCCCCATTACAGAGATCTTGTTAACCTACTGTCTATCCCCGGCTACCAAACTAAATGCTACTGCTGGGTTGAAGTCAACCAGCCTTATGAGGGCTTGTGTCTGGGAAACTAGCCCGCACTGTTCTTAGAGGGCTACTTCTCAGCTATCGGGAGTGGCTACTCGACAATAACTGGAAGTTGAAAACAGGCATCGTACAAAAGATGTATGTCTGCATTTAAAAAAAAATATACGCCGAAGGCGGACTTTCTGAAGAAGCAACTACTCAGAGTGCTTTGGAAAATTGATAGGGCCTAATAGCCCCAACCCTTGTGTATTTTACCCTCAATGATTGAGAATAATCAGATCGCATCTTTTTACGCCTTCTTTTGTGTTTCATCGGACATTGCATAAAGCCTGCTTCAATTCGGTATGTTTTTCACCATATTTTATTATTTATGTGATTGTTATAAAGTTTTTTAAATATGTTAATAACGATTTTTTTCTTATCTATATCTACCGCCGCATTTAATGCAATTTAAGATGCTGAATGATGGATTATTAATTAATTTATTCAATGATTTTTTTATCAAATTTTTAAAAATATTTTTTATTAATAATCTTGCACTTAATAATAGTATCAGCAAAGATTTTTCTAAATTATGTTATATATTTATATATATTATTAAATAAAATTTACATGACTTTGAGAGATTATTTTTATCAATCATGCCTGAATTTTGGAGAAAAAAATGAAAGGATCAAATGAACAAGCATCGAATGCAACAAAATCCTCTCAAAAGAACGTATCTGGCAAGATTGGTAATTTCACCGTATCAAATCTTTCTTTACAAACAGAGGCGGAAAACAGAAGCCAGCTCACGGCCACTGTGAAGGAAGAAGAGGGCAAAAGGACCCTAATGATCAATTGGTCAGAGAATATAGGAGAGCAAAATGCCAATCTCCAAGAGCATAGCCCTGCAGTAGAAAGCGGAAAGGTAGAAAAAAAGTCAGAAGAATTGAGCGCAGCAGAAAAATATGATCTAGAAGGGATGTTGCTTGATATTGGCAAAGAAATCGATAATTTTGCTCAGAGAGAAGGTTTAGCAACCGCTGAAAATGCTCAGATATTCGATTCAGAAAAGAAAATTTCACTTGAAATACTTCTTTTTCAAGAGACACTGAAAGAACTCCTTAAAAATGCCATTGATGCTGGATCAACCAGACTCCGTGTAGAACATATAACCCACGATGAAAAAGGGCCTTGTCATAAGGTAACTATTTCTGATGAAGGGGAGGGTTTTCCTAGCACGTTTCATGGAAAAACGATAAATAAAGGAGAGCGCTATGAATACAAAGAATTTTATCCCGAAGGAAGTATGAGGATTAATTCAACTAAGTCTGAGGACAAAACGAAAACAGGGGGGTTTGGGCTAGGGCTATTGACGTTAGAAAATTTCCTCTCACATAAGGAGTATGATGGCAAGCTTTTTATTGAGAATGGTGTCTCAAAAAATGGCTTAAAGGGAGGAGCCATCATCACGATTGAATTGCCAGAAGAAATACTTCTCACGCCTGCGGAATTCGCAGTAAAATTTGACGCAGATAAACGTAGATGGCAACAGGCAGATGGGGCTCCGGTAAAAGAGAAGAAAGGAGTTAAACTCATGGGTCAGCCTTCATCTTTGCATACTTCAATTGCGAACAGTCCCATTGCAGGCAGCAGTCCTATCTCAGGCAGCCCTATGTCAAAGAGTTCTATTTCAGGCAGTCCCATTTCAGGTGATCCTCTTGCAAACAGATCGGGCAAATCAAGTTTTTCTGCTAATCGAGCAGCACTTACAGCAGCACGTCTAAAACTAGACACAGCTAAAAATGACTTGAATTTACAGTCCGGAGTCAAAGTAACACCAGAAGAAAAAGATCCCAAGGGCTTAAAGGATGGACCAAGAAATTCAGAAGATGTTTCTAAGCCTGAGCAATTGTCTTCGCGGTTTGCACAGAAATTAAACTTTTACAATTCTCATACTTCTAAAAACAAGGAAGAGAAGCCTAAAAATGAAGAAGAGGCTAAAATAACGCAGGAAGAAGAAGCAAAAAGCCCTTCCTCTCCAGGTCAGGGAAAGTCCTAATGCTTTGCAATGCAATTTTTCAACACTGTAAGAACGAAATGTTAATAGACCATAGTAAAATCCGGACATTAAAAAAAATGCCTTTGAGAAACAACCCAACAATTGAATGCTAATTTACTGATGCGGCTTTTATTAGTATAATTAAAACATATATTATATATATAGGTCAGTTTGTGAATCCAATACTTGTAAAAAAACTTAAAGATAGAGGTTTTAACCTTAGGGAAGATATAGAAAATATAACGGATCCTATCCTTATAGACGCATTGAATTCTCTTCTGGTAATAGATACAACATTGCAGCAAGCTAAATTGCCAGAAGAAATAGAGCGAATAGGAATATATATCACGCAACTCACGATTCGAGACGTCGACAACCAAAAAAAACTTTTCTTATCCCATTTAAGCTGTTTTGACGAACAAAATGATCTTGCTCTAGATAAGCTCGCGAAAGCATTAGGCATAGATCAGGTAAGTAAGTTCAATACTATAATTCAATCATTTCTTTTATTTGCTGATTTATCAAGCGTATGTAATTTTCATAAAGGAACAGAAGAGCTTTACATGAGCTTTAAGGTAATACCTAGTGAGATACGCCATACATTAGCATTAGAGAAGCTAAAACGCCTCTCTGAGAAACCTAGCGAGGAACAAGTCATCCACGAGAAAAAATACGAAGAGGAGTTATGGGGCCAATGTATAAGATTTGAGTTACATCAATTGGATTTATTTACAAAAGTAGTGTCCACCAAAGAGGATTATGATTTATTGAATCAGCTGTTTGGAAAAGAAGCTTTAATTGAAGGTCTAAAAGTAAAACAGAACACTTTTGAGTCGATGTTGTCAGCTCGCGGATATGATGCTATCAGTTCTTCCAATAGTTTTGAAAATAAATGCCACTTTTCAAATCCTAATACGTTTTTTCAGGGTGATCAATCAGCTAGTAACACCACTCACATTATGCAAATTGAGGCGTCTAACGATTTTAATATAGTTACGGAATCAAACGAGACCATAGACGATCTTAAGCATATTCATTATGTTGAGTATGTTGATTATTCATCAGATAAAAGTGAAGGTAATTACTATAGCCCACCTCGTAATTGAAGGTTATGGGTGTTAAGCCAAATCACAACCATTTTAGGTATTTGAAATATTTATAAGGCAACCAAGCAGCGAATACTATCATGCCAATCGCAAGCAAGTATCCATACTTCCATGACAATTCCGGCATGAAATGAAAATTCATTCCATAGATGCTTGCAACGAGCGTTGGAGGGAGAAAAATAACGGCTGCAACGGACAATATTTTAATGATGTTATTCTGCTCAATATTTACCATCCCTAATGTCGCATCTAACAGAAAATTAATTTTTGTTGAAAGGAAATTGGCATAATCACTCAGTGATGCCACATCTGCGTTTAACGTTGCTAATTGGGTTTTCCTCTCATGATCAATTCTAGCCTGTGCTGTTTGCCCAAAGAATGAGATTAAACGATTAAAGGTTACCAGACTCTCTCTCGCTTTAGTATTAAGATCACCATTTGCACCAATTTGTTGCATGAGCTGATGATAATCCAACTTTACGGTTTTATTTTGTGGATTAAAGATTGTTTGGGAATAATGATCTAACTTCCTGCCAACAAGTTCTAGTATGTCTGCTAAACGGTCAATGGCTGCATCTAATAATGTGGTAAATAAAACCACAGCATCACGATGTGTGGGGTCGATTTTTTTTATTTGTGAGATAAATAGCGGAAAAGCTTGCGACTCGATATAACGTAGGGTGATTAGCTGTTTCTGCGTTAGAACAAAAGTAACGGGGCCCAACATAGGATTGGGTGATTCTGATTTTGAAATCATCATTGCCGTCATAAAAAGGACATCATTTTCCTTATACAGCCGACTAGAAAACTCGATTTCTATCATTTCTTCGCGCGTAGGGATGTTGCGACCTATGTATTGTTCCACTTGATCTTCTTCTGCTTTAGATGGATCCAATAAATCGATCCAAACAGAATCGTCAAGCGCTGCAAATGACATTTGATTTTCAATGATGGCTGTCTGCGGCACAGCCATTTTACGGTCTATGTATGCAAGCATAAAAATTCAACCTCCATTATGTTGTGTTTGCATCCTGAATTAGTTATTAAACCAAAATTAGATTAATAACTTGATTGCTCCGTCCAATAAAAAAGTTGATGCAATGCAGGGTTTTCATGTTCTTCATTAGCAAATTTAAAAAGAATAGTATGAGCTGGCTGCATTGTAAAAAAATTTCTGTATGTGTCCGGTTAAAAAGTATTTTTTTAATCGTTGTCTATGATTTTTGTGTTAGATTTGGGCAGAGAGAATCTGGGTAATTTCCTCAGAGGTATGTATTTTTTTCATAACCTCATCGTCGAACGGTATTAAGTTGCTCCGTTTCCTAATAAATCATCAGGATCACCTTTTGTTTTGTTAATAGGTGAGTGTTCTGTTAGTTCGCTAGACGAGTGATTGAACCTTTTGTCGAACGCGCTCCAACTTTTCACACGACATACTAAAAACACACTATCTTTTGAAATAGTCTAAATGTCTTTAATTCATTATTGCAATAAAGGTATTAAGATATGCAGCAAACATAAGCCATAGGAGATAGGGTATTAGTAAGAAAGCGATTATTTTTTGTGATTTATATAGATGAAACATAAAAAAAACGTTTACAAAAAATAACATCACAAGCCAAATGGCACTAAAATGCACCCAATGAAAGAAAAAGAAAAAAATAGACCAAGTCCAGTTCATTAACATCTGAAGCGCAAAGAGAACGATCATTTTTTTTGAATGAATGTGTTGCCGATTTGATAAAAGCCATAAAATAACGGCTAATAGTGCGTATAAAAAAGTCCATACAATAGCAAAAACAACGCCGGGAGGAGTTAATGATGATTTATTCAAATTTGAATACCAAGGATAAAGGTTAGCTCGTGTCAGTTGACCCAGCAAAAATCCTATGGTTTCAAACAAAAGAATACAAACAAATAATTTAATCCAATCATTTCGTTGCAAAGTTATTCCTCCAGGTTTGCAATAACTATCTTTATAATAAATTCGTCATAATGATTGCTGCAATCGCTGCTGTTACAGGAACTGTCAGAATCCATGTTAAAAAAATTGCTCGCATCATGCCCCAATTTGTTCCCCAAAAACTTTCCGAAATACCCACTCCCGCAATGGCTCCTGTGACGATATGAGTGGTAGAAACAGGCACTCCAAAATCTGTTGCCGCAAAAATAACTAGAGAGGCACCTACTTCCGCACAACATCCGCGCAGGGGATTTAATTTGGTTATCTTTTCACCCATGGTATAGACGATTCGCCATCCGCCAAAAAGGGTTCCTAAGGCGATCATGAAGTGGCATGTAATCACAATCCACAAGGGTATATAAAAGTGATTGCCTAGTTGGGAATTTGAATAGAGTAAAACAGCAATAATACCCATCGTTTTTTGTGCGTCGTTCCCCCCATGAGTTATACATAGCAATGCTGATGACAAAAGTTGCAACGGTTTAAACCATCGCAACTTCTCTTTTTCGCCTTTGGATGCAGTCGCTTTTTTCATCAAAATTGTTAACCCAAGCCCAATTGTCAATCCAACAAAGGGGGTTATAAAGATAGCAGCAATCACCTTCATAAAGTTTAGCAACTCAAGTGCACCCATTCCTCCTGTCACGAAAGCAGCACCTGCTAGGCCTCCAATGAGTGCGTGCGAAGAGCTAGATGGTAAACCGTAATACCAAGTCATTACATTCCATACAAGGGCACTCGTGAGTGCCGAACCGATAAGGTAGGGGCTTATAAAATCGGGATGAATAAGTCCTACTCCTATGGTTTTAGCGACGGCTAGTTTCAACAATAAAAATGCAATAAAATTAAAAAAAGCTGCCCATAGCACAGCTTGCAAAGGTGTTAAAACACCTGTGGCTACAATCGTAGCGATGGCGTTCCCCGCGTCATGAAATCCATTAGAAAAATCAAATAATAACGCTAATAAGATAATAAAAATAATAAGAAAATTACTTGCTTCCATCAGTTTTTTTCCTACAGATATGAAAGTAAACATCCATACATCGTTGGATAATGAGATCCATTCTATGAATATTATTATCGCAAAAAATTCCTAGCCCAAGCCATGATTTAGAATCAACGAGACTACAAAATTATAGTTGATATCGCAGCAAGTTTTAAAAGAGTGTAGGAAGAGCTGGATAAAAATATTGAATAGATAATGAGTGGCTGAATAAATTTAACGTTAGAAGCCCGCAACTTACCGAATAAAATTGTAAAGCAGATAGCTCAAAAACTTTCGGGACAACCTCCGAACGTAAAATCTCTTCAGTCCTTATTTAAATTATCGCTTGCTAAATTTCCGGTTAAGATCCCTTGCTGTAGTTGAGATGCAAGGTCTTGAAATCCGGCGGGAGATTGAGGCAATAATATTGTACTTGATTTATTACTGGCGCCTATATCTTTCAACGTATCAAAATATTGCGTAATTAACACTAAATTCATTATATCTTTAGGAGTAACCCCAACCACAGATTTTTGAAAGCCTTCCACGGAATGACTGAGTCCATCAATAATGGCTTTTCTTTGACTAGCAGTTCCTTCGCCTTGTAAACGCTTGCTTTCTGACTCAGCTTCAGCTTTTTTAACGATCAATATTTTTTCTGCTTCTCCTTTAGCGTAAGCAGCAACCTGTAATCTTTGTTGCTCATTGATCTCATTCATTGCATTTTTTACTTTTGCCTCTAATTCGATATTAGTAACCAATGCTTTTACAATTTCGAAGCCAAATTCTTGCATCGTTTGAGTTAAATGACTCTTAACAGCATTGGCAATACTGTCTTTTTTCTCGAAGATATCGTCTAGTATCATTGTCGGCGTCTCAGAACGCACTAAGTCAAGCACGTACGCTGTAATTTGTTGCGTCGGATCTTCTAATTTATAAAAAGCATCATATATACCATTTTCCTTGATAAGGAATTGTACAGAAACATGAATTTGAACAATAACATTGTCTTTTGTTTTGGTTTCAACTTTGACATCAAGTTTTTGAATTCGAAGCGATAGTTTTCCAGAAACTAAGTCGATGATTGGAATTTTAAAATTTAGACCTGAGTGAGCTACCCGTTGGTATCTACCTAAACGTTCAATGATGGCAACTTCCTGCTGTTTCACTACAAAAAGTCCACCGCTTAGAATGATAACTCCGATTACCGCAATACCTATTAATATTTCAAACATTTTAAAGCTCCTATCTCAGACCTAGGGTTCGTTAGCATGGCCTGTCGTTTTCATAAGTAATTTTAAGGATAATTACTCCTAGTCTTTCTCTTTTTTACCATATAAAGAGAGCAGAAATCTGTAGATAAATGATATCTTGAGTATATTGGGCTGATGCTACTCATAAGTGCTGTAGAAGAAACGCTTCGATTTGTTTAGAAAAAGGGCGTTTACGTCCTGTTGTAACTTATTTTAGAATGCTATAAGGAACAGATAGTTGAAGACCTCCACGAATAATGTAATCACTTTTGTTAACAAAGAATACGATAGACGCCGTGAAATTTTTTTATTGGAAGAAGCTTATGATCTTTTAAAAGAAGAAGTTTTTCCCAAAAAACTTGTGGTTGATCTAGAAAAGTTTGGTCGATTTAATATCAGCGATCCATTCGATATTAAAACAGTGTCGGATAATTATACTTGTTCATTCGAAAGGTCAACAGAAAATGTAGCTGTGATTACGGCAATCCTCGCTAGTGGTAAGTGCCAGGAAAATACAGAGATTTATTTCCCTCGTGCAAATGCTGCCTCCGCTGAGGTAGCAGAACTATGTCAGATGCTTGATCAAAAAAAATTTTCGGAAAGAATAACACTATATGTGCCATTAGAATTACTCTTTGAACATATTCATTCATTCGCAAAAATATTGAATTCCGATGTTGAGCCAAAAAACTTAACATTAAATTTTGGCGTGAATGCATTTTGCCTCGATGAATTGCTGGATTCAATCACAAAACCACTGCCTGACGGCTGTGTTTTAGCATTAGATGCAACGGTTGGATCGAGTGACGGCTTTGGCATGCAGTGGATTGCAGACGCATTTCAAGCTAAAAAGTTTCGTGCGCATATAAGTCTCAACCTTAGCGGAAACGATTATCATGAAGAACGTGACTGGCTCCCGTTAATACAAAACATCAATCATGAAAAATGCCCTAATCATTTCTCGCTTGATTTAAGCGATTGTGCCTTGTATTGCTTTCCAAAAACACTTGATAAAATCGTTCAAAATTTTTCCAATAGAAACTATCCTCGTTTTTTTGACTTAAATTTAGGAGGGGCGGTAGAAGAAAACACAGTGATCGCATTATTCGAAGCAATAGGGGAAGGAAAAGCCTTAGAAGGATTATCTTTAGGTTTAAGGTCTAATAATATTGGAGATCAAGGAATTTTGACCCTTTCAAAAGCATTACAAACCGGTAGTTGCCCTAAAAATATGAAAATTGATTTGGGAAATAACTGCTTTACCCAGCTAGGGTTTTTGTCACTTTTGGAGGGCATATCACATCCAAATGCTCCAGATGGGTTAACTTTAGATCTTAACGATAATTACTTGGATGAAAAAAGTGTACTTGCCTTAGTAAGTGCTTTAAAAAAAGGCGTGCCTTTGGGATTAAAAATCACAATGAAAAGTAAGAATTATTTAAAGAAAACTCACAATAAAGTGCAATATCTTCTTTGTTCAGCTCTTGCTTATATGCCCCCTAGAAAGTTTGAATTAGAGCTTTATTAACGCGTAAGAATAGGGTTATCTAGATCAATAAATAGTAAATTTCTCTCTCATATTGAAACTTAAATGTAATTTATGTTAAAATATGTTACAGTTAATTTTTTAGAGACTCCCATGCCCAAACAATACATATCAAACATAACCCCTGATCAATATATAAAGGCCACAGATAGCCTGGAAAATAGAGTGCAAAAAGCAAAAGATTATATCAGTTACACTTTTCCAAAAATTACCTTTAACCCTCTTGAACAGGAACTAGGAACACTGACAAGACTTGAGTTAGAAGAGTTAATTAATGATGAGAATAAGGGAATCAAGTATTTTTTAGCTTGCTTAAGCTACACTATGATGATAAATCGAACTAGTATTTATAGCTATTATCGTGATGGTATAGAAGGCATTGTTTTTAATTCCAATTATAAGCAAATTAGTGATTTATGCACGAAGAACAAGTGTAAAGTGCCTGAATTAAAGTTTTTACCTATGAAACTAGATGTAATTCCTCTTGACCAAAGACCTCATTTGATAAACGCACGTGCTTTGAAAGAGAGGGTTGAACAGGAACCTAATACATTAAAAGAAGAGATTGAATACGCCCTTCAACAAGGCCTACCATTTAATCAATTGTCGACAAAATTTAAGGTAGATCCAGGCGTTTTTTCAAAGATTATGCATAATGCCGACATGAGTAGATCTAAATTTTCACATGTTTTATTGGATAAGCGATTTTCGCTTGAGGATATCTCAGCAACGGAGCCTGATATTCAAAAGAAAGTACAAGGCCCGGAATTGAATTATGAGACCTACGTAGGTTACAAAAACTATACGGCTAATAAACAATTATTTTTCAAACGAAAAATCCTTGAAGGTATTGTTCAACGCTATGAAAAAACCTTTGAGAACGATAGCCCCATAACTAATAATAGCGATATCCGTTAGATGGCCTCTTAATATTTTTTCTACCAAGAAGCATCAGAATTTTCAGAGATGCTTCTGCCCAATGAATTCAAGATCATTACTGATAAACTAGGTTTGCTGGCTATGTGTGGGTAAGCCTAATTTTGTAACATTCCGGTAAAAAGGCTTGAGTTTCTAAGCACGTTTCTAATTATCGATGTCATCGTAGATTAACGACTAGTTATAATGCATGGCCCAAACATGTGTTCTCCCGTATTTTTCTCTTCAAGTTTGCCTGAAGATTGCTATGGTAATCCTTGATTTTTTGAATAATGTGCTGGCAAGAAGAAGTTGAGCTAGCTACCTAAGCAAATAATGCTAGCTTAGATTATAGTAAAATTTAAATGGGCTTGGTTGAATAAAAGCAATATCATGCATATTACAACAACGGAAATTTTAGCGATTCGAGAGCTGGATATAATCATTAGAAAATCTTATGGTGCAAATTTGCAAGAATGTTATGCAAATTGGGCATTAACGCAATTATCAAATGGATTATCTTCAAATTCTCTTTCTATCCTTGCTGGATTAACGTGGAAAGATAACTATTTTGAGGCTGACATTTTCTTTCTTAATGCATTAAAAGAACTAGACATTGCTATTCCACCGCCACAAGTTTCAATCAAAAACTTTGCAATCGCTGTGTGTAAAAAGATCCTCAATGAGGAGATATCTACTGAGCAAGGATGCAAGGTATTAGCAGATATTTTTATTGAAACCAGTGATAATGATTACACGTATTGGTACAACCTACAAAATAATGATTACAGGAATTATTTAACGGAAGAAGAATATAGAAGACGCTTTGACAAGGAAGTCAAAAAAGAGGCGCAATCATTTTTAGATGCACCTCAAAAAAAAATTGTATGAAATGGGTTTTGGAAGTTGGTTTACCCATATCGAAGATGCGACTCACTTAGACGGGAACGTCGAGCCACCAAGGCCAGTGATATCATAAATCTCCTCTAACCCATTCGTGAGAAATTCATTGAAATCATTCAGGGGCATTTCTGTATCAAGTAAATTTATTGTCGGTGTACTTGTAAAATGCTCATTTAAATTTAATGCAGGTTGAGATATATGATTAAATAGAAGGGTCTTTAATTGAGCACCGTTTTTGTAAAAGGGTATAGCGTTTATAGAGGTAGAAGGGCATAATTTTTCAGTACACAACAAATTTTTTTGTGAGTTTGACACAATTGGAGGTAGCTGATCGCTTACCAAAACCTTTAACGCGTTCTCATTAGCGTCTTTTTTGATTAGTTTTGTTATTATTTCTCCTTCTGTGATGTCATTCACTTCATTTTTCAGGTTAAACCTTATTATTTTAACTGCATTTGTAAAGTCCTTGAAAAGTATGTCATGTGCTGGCGTCCCTTTACAACGTTTGTGAATTTGTGATGCAGCATTATGGGCTCTTCTTATAGACTCCTTCACATTTTTTTGATTAAAAGATGTCTGTTCATTGTAAATGTGATTCGCTAAAAACTTTCGAAATGAACCTATATGGTTTGGAAAATCAACAGCAATTTTACGTGTAATTTCAAGGGCTAATCGCTCGGAAATTTCTATTTTTAATCCATGCCTTATAAGCGACTCTGGCTTCTCAATATTCATTCGATTAAGTATAGTATTGAGTGTATCGTGTATTGTAAAAATAGGCTTACGAAAAAGTGCACGTATTTTTTTGCTGCACCTTAATAAATATTGATTAAAAGCATTAATTAACTTATTTATTTGAATCGATTTATCTGGATTGTTGTCCAGAAAGGAAAATTGCCATTTTATAAATGTCGGTAGGGTTAGCTCAGCTTTCTGTTCCTTTAACACTTCTGATTTGATCATTTTTTCAAAGATGGCTGACATTAACATATCTCTATGTGCTTCGTCTGGGTTTTCTACCGCAGGTAATTTTAACGCACAAAGAAAGGCACATAATGTTTGCGTTGTAGGTGATCGTTTCCTATAGGTATTCAATGCGTTTTCATTACTGACTAAATCAGGTTCGGTATCTATATGTTCAATTTCAGCATTTTTTTTCATAATTGGATCTAGTTATAAATGTAAAATTTAATAATAGGTAAAATTTTAAAAAACTCAATAAAATCATTGGGTTTTTATTATCCGGTTAAAAAAAGGGCATTCCTATTAAGAGATTACTTTTTTTTAGTCGGCGATACTTTAATTTCTTTCGTTATTTTAACGGTTGAATCGAATGGCTTACCTTGTCCGATACTTTGTGGATGAAACAATGCTTCTGTATCAATGGCATCAAATTGATAATGCCGGTTACAAAAATCACAATTTATGTCAATTTGCCCGCGTTCTCGCAAGATTTGCTGAGCCTCTTCTGCGCCTAACATCAACAGTACATTCTTCATTTTTTCTAGACTACAGCTACATTTAAAGCGGATGGGCCTCTCATCAAATAGGCGAATATCTGTTTCATGATATAAACGATGTAAGATAGTTTGGTTATCTAACGTAAATAATTCTTGCGCTTGTAAGGTTTGCCCTATTGCAAGAGCATACTCCCAAAATTGTTCTTGTTGGGAAATGTTTTTCTCCGGCATTAATTGTACCATCATCCCAGCAGCTTGGGTTTCAGACGTTGCTAACCAGACCTGACTTGTAATTTGCTCGGATTGTGAGAGGTAATGCATCATGTTTTCACTCATTGAGCAAGAATTAATAGGAACAATGCTTCGATACACGTTAGGCTGATGCGCCATATTAAGTGTTAAAGACAATTGACCGCTCAAAAAAGATGCATCGTAATCTTCTGTATTTAATTGATCTTCATATTTTGCGGTTGCTCGCAACTGCAGTTTATCATCACACTGAACCGCCAATAGCGACAAACGCTGATCGCCTTGAAACTGTAAACTGAGTGTCCCTTCAAACTTCATACTTGCAGATAAAAACAGACAACTAATCATTGCTTCGCCCAGAAGTTTTTTCACAGCAGCAGGATAAGGATGTTGATTAATAATCGTTTGATAGGTTTTTGTTAGGTTAACAATGCAGCCACGGATATTTCCATGTTCAAACAAGAAGGGTTGTAAAATATCATCTTTTTTCATAAGGCTTAATATCAACAAGTGGATGTAGTAATCTATTTTGCCAAGTATAACCGATTCCTACTTATTCGGCCCCTTAAGATTAAACTGTATTTATAAAGAGGCTTATTTCAAAAATAACGCTTCGGAAAACGGTGAAAAATAATAAAGATAATTGTAAATTTTTTTTAATATATCGCTTAAGCTTCTCTTTTTTAATCTTTTTGAATACAATACGATTATTTACGAAATAAAATTGAGTAATTTATGTTTATTCTTCATTATATTCACACACATCAAGCAACCGAGATTACTTTTCCAAAAATTTATCAATCTTGTCCTAATTTAAAAGATCAAACCCCAGGTGAAATTGTTGAATATGGTCTAGCGGAACTCATTAAACTTGAAAGAAAACGTGAACAGGAAAATTATACCCCTAAGCAATGGAGAGATTTTAAGCAAGCAATATTAGACAAGTTATCTCGTTTAATTACCACAGAAACCATCTCTTCATTTAGCGGCCAAAATTGTTCTTTATCTTTACAACACATTGAAGAATTCAATAATTCAGAGAAAAGAGGTTATAAACTTCCTGAGTTGCAGATTAACTTATTAACGAAACGTTTTCATGAAAAACGCCTGGAAGTCCCTCTACACTGTATTGCAAAAACACTTTCCTCATTAGCCACTCTTCCTACCTCTGAACTGCTCGGTTCTCTGAATTCGAGACAAGTGAAAGAGCTGATTCAAGAGATGCATAGAAGTTGCTTTTTAGTACCGGGTTACATATCCGCAAATGCACTGGATGTAATGGGGCAGCTTGCATTACTTGATCGCTTTGATTTCGTAGATCCAAGTTATGCGCAAGATTTTTTAAAGCGAGCGCATCAAACATGCTGGAAATTAAATCCTAAAAATATTGCAAAAGTGATGTGGGGTTTAAGTAAATTAAGCGAGGTTGGTAAGCTTGATACATTTGATCCCTTATATATACATGATTTTCTCGCCCGCTTATATGAGCAACGTAATGAAGCCAAACTGCACGATATTATGTCAGTACTGCGCTCATTAAAAAAATTACTTGAATTAGGTAAGCTTGATTCATTTAAGTCTTTGCATATTGATGATTTAATTGCTCATTTGCAACCACAACACTTTAATGAGACCCCTCATAACATTGCAAATATGTTATATCTTTTGGGAAAAATGGTTGAATTTAACCAACTTGATACGTTTGAACCCGAATACGTTTATAAATTAGTAGATCAACTCTGTAAACAACGTTATATAACAGGGGTTCAGGAATTCGCCTTAGCAGTATGGGCGTGCGGAATTATTCATACCCTAGTACCTTTGAACCTACAAGTTATTGAGCCTTTGCTGAATATAACTCCAATGCTTCATTTAACCGATAATGAAGCAAACCAAATTTTAATGGGAGTATGCTTATTAGGTCTCCAACATAAGTACGAATCTCAATTAGCACCACTCATCAAGCAATGTCGCCCCATATCCCATCTGTCAAATTCGTGCATCGCACCCTATATTGCTAATGTAGACCACTGGAAAAAAGAAGCTTTTCTATATCCGTTTTACGTCGATTTACTTATCGAAAAAAATGGCAAAAAACAAGTGATTGAATTTGATGGCCCTCATCATCACTTAAAGCAGCAACAGTGTTTTGATCGTTTTAGAGATAAGTTGATACGAAAAAAAGGATACGAAATTATTCGTATTTCTTATGAGAATGAAAAGAATATACACGCTGCTAAAAGGAATGGAAAAAATTCTGCACGCTTTTATCCAGAAGAAACAGCGCCGTTAAAGCAAGTAGCTATTCCGCGTATTTATCAAAAACCAACTGCCACCGGAAACGATAATGGTGATACAAAACCTACCCGCATTAAATTCAGTAATTATTAAATGGCTTTTTTAAACGAGAGGTAGCAGTCTTTTCAAACGGTATGATACGCTTGCGCATTCTATAAAAAGCATGTATTTCTATGCAAAAAGTTGATGTGATCATTATAGGGGCAGGCGCATCAGGTTTGATGTGCGCCATTGAAGCCAGCAAACGACAGCGCAAGGTTGTTGTTTTCGACCATGCAAATAAGGTCGGAAAAAAAATCCTAATGTCTGGCGGGGGACGTTGTAATTTTACGAATTATTATATTGAGCCAGAAAAATACAGTTCTCAAAATCCTCATTTTTTTAAATCAGCTCTAGCGCGCTATACGCAGTGGGATTTTATTGAGCTAGTCAAAAAACATGCTATACCTTTTCATGAAAAAACGTTGGGACAATTATTTTGCGATAATAAATCTAAAGATATTGTCGAGATGCTTTTGTCAGAATGTCACGAAAAAGGTGCCAGTATCGAAATCAACACCCGTGTAGATCGTATAGAAAAAAATCATGAATTTAAGCTCAATACGAGTAAAGGTATCTTTTCATGCACCTCTTTAGTTATTGCGAGCGGAGGTTTATCTATCCCTACCATGGGTGCAAGTCCATTTGCTTACAAAGTTGCTGAGCAATTTGGAATTAACGTCTTACCAACACGTGCAGGTCTTGTACCTTTAACATTGGATGTAAGAGAAAAAGAACAAACGGCTTTGCTTTCGGGGATAGGGCTTGAAAGTATTGTCAAAAATGAACGTGTTCAATTTCGTGAGCATACATTATTCACACATCGAGGTTTGAGCGGCCCTGCGATATTGCAACTATCTTCCTACTGGTATCCCGGAGAAATCATCACTATTAACTGGTTACCTAACGTTTCTCTGTCAATGCTTCTCAGCAAGGCAAGAGTAGATAACCCTCACAAACAACTTAAAACCTTCTTATCTGGGTACTTACCCAAACGAATGGTGGAACTTTTTACACCGTTAGATCTTATCGAAAAAAAATTAGCTGATCTGGCAAATAGCGACTTAGAACAGGTCGCGAAAGTATTTCATTGTTGGCAAGTTAAACCTAACGGCACAGAAGGGTACCGCACGGCTGAAGTCACTCTCGGGGGCATCGATGGTCATGCAATTTCATCAAAAACAATGGAAGCGAACACAGTTGACGGGCTCTATTTTATAGGAGAGGCATTAGATGTTCATGGATGGTTGGGTGGTTATAATTTTCAATGGGCATGGTCCTCAGGTTGGGCGGCAGGCCAATCTGTGTAGACATGAGTAAGGATATAGGATGGATAACTTTCAAGCCGTAATTAATTCACTAGCATTATTTCGTTCGGTACCTATCAGCGCAACTAAGACGGTTGATGATCTGGTACTACTTCTTAGTATTTATCAACAAGCGCAAGAAACAAAAACAGCCTTAATGGTTGATCAAAAGTTAGTTGTGGCAGCTTTGTTATCAATCGATCAAAGCATTGAACGTATACAACAAGTAAAAAACAATATTGAAAAAGCCTATGGAAACCAAGCAGGGTACGTAGCAGGATATAATCAAATAACGGATATCAGAAGAGCAAAAAATAAAGAAATTCAGTCGCAATTAAAAAAACTTTTATTTCTAGAGAAGAAACATAGAGAACGCAAAAATATTTTGTTGTTAATACAAAAAAACATGACAACGATTGAGAAAAGTAATCAAACAATTCAATTAAAAGCAGTTAGCATGCTGCGGACATTACGTCCCAGCCTACTCGAATTTTATGGATATGATCGGGTGCTGGGTTACCCCTATGGCACAAATAAAACTTACCCGCAGTTAGAAACAGATACAAAAACACGCCTGTTATTGGCAATTTTTGATGCATTAATGTTAATCGCAAAGATCGCGCCTAAGAATTCACTTTTACTTAAGGAAGAGCAAAAAATATACACAATTGTGGGTTATCAATTTAATTTAAATAATTTAATAAACTTCAATCGAAAAGAATCCATTGATACTCAAGGTCAGCAGCACTCTCTCTGGTTTAAAAGCTCAATTCCAATCGGCTTAAACGATGCCTTTTGCTCAATGGATGTGGCACATATCCAAGCAGAAGCGATTAACAGAAAAATAAGTGCTTGCCCCACATTAAATGCTGATACGCAATATGCACTTGGAAGATCAGAAAAGCTTAAGTTTACTAAAAGTCAAAAAAAAGCATCTACTTATTTTTTTAAAGCAGAAACCAAAAATGCAGATACTGTAACTGTAACCAATGAACTCACTCAAACCAAAATGCGTGAAAATATTTACGATACTTTTTTACCTGAAAAATGCCTCGATGTTCTGACCTGGAGTCCACCCTAAAGGCCACTCCTAATAGTTAAGGGCATTAAATTTTGCGGTGATCCCATTAGAAACAAACTGAACCTTTAATAATAAATCTGTTTTTTTATAAATAATATGTGATAATGTATTTTTTCATTTTATTAGGGGTGATCTCATGTTTAAGAAGTCTGAAACGATTAAAGGCCATATGGCTATTAGGAAAGAGCGACCACCTGTGCCAGATTTAATATATCCATACAAAGAAGATCCTTTATCTAAACGTTTGCGTAGGTTTTCTAACGTCAACATCACGAAGCCACATTATTCAGATATGGTTTATCTTGGAACCAATGAGAACTATAAGGAAAGCTTTGCAAAATTATCAAAAATAAATCGGGTCAATGACGGTTGTCATTTTGGTTTCTCAAGCTGGCATAATTTCGATATTGCCGCACAAAGACGCTCAAATAGAATCATCATTTGCGATATTAATCCGGAGAATGCTCTTTTTTTGCACGAAACTTTGCAAATATTGCGGGATGCTAAAGATTCCAGAGATTTCATACGTAAAATGATTGACTATGTTAAAGAAAATGAGTTTATCACTGCAGATGGCAAATGTATTAACAAAGATTTTTCAAAGAGCATTTTTTTTTCTGACAATGTCAGCGATAACGAGATCTATCGAGAAATAAAATCGTTGGAAGATGAATTAAATATTGAATTAATCCGTCCGCTTAGCTGGGTTTCAGATGCCAATAGCTTTAATCACATTAAAAAATTGGCAAATTTAGACAGAATTGTACTTTTGACAGAAGATATTTGCACAACAGAAACATTCATAAAGATAACAAACCTTTTAAAAGATAACGGTGTGCAAATCGACAGCCTTTACCTTAGTAACATTGCCGACGCCTTACGTGGGGAGTGTAGGAAAAAATTTGTTAAAACCGTAGAAATACTCTCTCCAGGAGCAGTAACAATTCATGCACCAGATTGTCAACAAAGAATTTTATCCTCAAAAATCAGTAGCCCAATTGAGCTGCAGCGGGAGCTATATCCTAAAGATTTATATCCGACACTAACGTTATTTAAAGATAGTCCAAATAAAACGAAAACTAACGAGACGGCGCAGTCTACTCTCGCTGCACAAGAAGATGCGATGAATTCAACGACAAGCCGATACTCTTTTAAGTTCTAATGTGCTATTTTAGATAGGTTGCTGACTCAAAGGAGAGGAATTGATTCTCTAATTGACAAGCAATCAGGCATATTGAAACATTTTTCAAAATAGTAGATAATTCTATCTGTTAATTATGTTTCAATTTGATATAATTCAATACCCATTAAAAGTAAATGAGAAAATAGATGTCAGATAAATTACGCGGTAAAGTAAAGTGGTTCAACGATAGTAAAGGCTTTGGTTTTATTGAAAGTGAAGGAAAAGATTATTTTGTGCATTTCAGCGCAATTCAATCTACAGGTTTCAAGACACTTTCTGAAGGTACTAGCGTTTTGTTTAAAGCGGTGAAAGGTCAAAAGGGTCCTCAAGCAGAAGACGTTGAAGTCGTTTGATGATTGTTGAAAGTAACTAACCCTAGCTTCTTGTGAAGCATTAAAAAAGCAGCTTAGCTAGTTACTTTCTATGTAGTAGTATATCCAAGTATTATTCTTATCACTCTGCCTCTCTCAATTCTACCCAAAAGAGCGCCAAGCTCAGTGACTGATTCAACAAGAAAAATTCTTTGCATAGAAATATCCTATGCAAAGATATAGAGAACTTTACATGAATTTTGAACAATTAAATCTAATCGCGCCTTTGCTCAGTGCTATTCAAGAACAACAGTATGAGATCCCTTCACCCATTCAGCAACAAGCGATTCCAAGCATATTGAAAGGCGCTGATTTATTAGCGTCAGCGCAGACGGGTACCGGGAAAACCGCGGCATTTACCTTACCCCTTTTACAACGATTGGCAGAGAAGCCCAGAGCGAAAGCCAATTGTGCGCTCGCACTAATATTAACACCCACACGAGAATTAGCAGCTCAAATCCACGAGCATGTCTTGCAACTGGGGCGATATCTTAAGCTGCGATCTACCGTTGTCTATGGTGGCGTTAAAATCAACCCACAAATGATGGCGCTGCGAGCCGGCGTAGAGATCATTGTAGCCACACCGGGTCGTTTACTTGATCTATATAAACAAAATGCCATTCGTTTTGATTCGATTCAAACGTTAGTATTAGATGAAGCAGATCGAATGTTGGATATGGGATTTATCCATGATATTAAAAGGATTCTTTCTGCATTACCACGGAATCGTCAAAATTTATTATTTTCAGCTACTTTTTCCAATGAAATCAGAACACTCGCCAAACAATTACTAATAAATCCTGTTGAGGTTTCGGTTGCCCCGAAAAATTCTACCGCTGTAAAGGTTACTCAGGTCATACACCCCGTTGATAAAGCTCAAAAAACAGCTCTTCTCTGTCATTTAATTCAAAAAGAAAACTGGCAACAAGCGCTTGTTTTTTCCCGCACTAAACATGGAGCAAATAAGCTTGTAAAAGGTTTAGCTGCTGCCAATGTTTCTGCTTTAGCCATTCATGGCAATAAAAGCCAAAACCAGCGCATTAAAGCACTTGATGAGTTCAAAAAAGGGAAAGTACAAATTCTAGTCGCTACTGACATTGTATCCAGAGGTATCGACATCGACCAACTCCCATTGGTTGTAAATTTTGATCTACCGCAAGTGCCTCATGATTATGTGCACCGCATAGGGCGAACAGGGCGTGCTGGATGCGATGGACTTGCAGTTTCTTTAGTAAGTTCTGATGAGTTTCAACAACTGCAGGACATCGAAAAAGTGATCAATCACCGTCTTAAACGGATTGAAATTGATAATTTTGAGCCTAATCATCGGCTTCCGTCGCAGCCGATTAAAACACGAGGGCCTGCTCATCCTGCTGGCTCATCTGTAAAAAAGAATAGCGCTCAGAAATGGTCAAAAAGGGGACAGAAAAATAAAGTTAGATAGTCCGGTTGGAAAGATGGAGAAGTTTCGCTGCCATCAAGGCAGCTCACTATAGAGCATTAATTTCATAAAATTTATAGATAGTTTTTTAGATGACCTAAATATTCTGTAGCCAAGTCTAAATTTGTTTCTTTAGCAATTTCTTGCAAACAAGTAGGGCTTGTAACGTTTATTTCTGTTAAGTAATCACCGATGATATCAACCCCGACAAAATACAAACCCTTTGCCTTTAGCGTCGGTGCAAGCTCCTGACAAATGTAACGATCACGCTCCGTAATTGGTACAACTAATCCTTTGGCACCTGCTGCTAAATTTCCGCGAAGATCATCACTCGCGGGGATACGCGCCAGTGCAAAAGGCACGGGCTCTCCATTCATGATAAGTATTCGTTTATCTCCACTTTCTTTAATGTCAGGTATAAATAATTGGGCCATTATACTCATTGTTGCGTTTTTAGTGAGTAACTCTAAAATAACTGGTAGATTAGTCCCTTTTTCATCTACATAAAAAACTGATTGCCCGCCCATAGCATTAAGAGGCTTAAAAATAACCTTTTGATGGGTTTGCCAGAAGTTATGGAGATGTTGTAAGTTGCAGCTTACAAGCGTAGGCGGGCAACATTGTGGAAAATTTAAGGTGAAAAATTTCTCATTAGCATCTCTCAAACTTTGAGGATTATTGGCAACGAGTACACCCGTTTTTTCTACAAGATTTAATGCATAAGTAGCGTAAATATATTCCATGTTAAAAGGGGGATCTTTACGCATCAATATGATATCTAAAGAATCAAGCGGCAACATGCCCAGCGCTGTTACATGCGTACCAGCCCTATTTTTTAAATGCTTTACTTCAATTTTTGACAAAGCAGCGTATACATGTCCATTTTCAGTGTAGAGGGAAGATTGATCAAAGCAGTAACTTTCCCATCCAAGGCGATAGGCAGCATTCAGCATTGCAAGTGTCGTATCTTTTAATGGATTTAGATTGACTAATGGATCCATGAACGCAGCAATTTTCATCATTATTTCCTATAACATTACCTGTAGAGCAAAGAATTCGGGTAAATTTATCTAAGCGCTAACATTTCTTTTGCAGCTGCTAAAGCCGCTAATCTTGCAACAACACCATAACTATACAATCGACTGGTTTCTGATAAAGATGAGGATACAACTTTTGTATTTTCTGCAAAGGCTGCTTGTTTTTCTGAGTAGATCTCATACAGTGATAACGGTTGAAATTTCATGCCGGGGCTATTTAGGTTTTCGTCTGCTTGTCGATTATGATGAAGTCGATAAAAACCACCGATGACATATTGACCTATCATATAAATAACTGGCTCTGCCACTGCTCCATCGGCCATTTTATCTAGTGTATAAACGCCTTCTTGTATAATGACACGATCCACTTTTTTTCCGCCTTTGATAGCTGTCATATGTGAACGTTTTTTACGATTTAGATGAAAAACTTCCTCACCTGAGCGAATACTCATTACACTCATTCCGTAAGTCCCGTTATCTGCTTTGATCATGACAAATGGAACGTTTCGAATATTATATTCTTTATATTTTTTTTGGATGCTATCGAGAATTTGTTGGGATTTTTCAGCAAGATTTTCAATGCCATGCTGTGTCATGAAATCTAAGTTTTCAACGGCTTCAAAATAAGGGTTAATATGCCATGAGTCGATGCCTAGGAGCTCAGCAAAATTTGAGGACACTTGGTTAAAACAATGAAAATGCGTCGATTTCAACCTGGATGCCCAGCCTAAGCGAATATCCGGATAAACAGGTTGCGATAACCCTTGCAGTATCGGGGGTATTCCGGAAGATAAGTCGTTATTTAATAGAATAAAAGCCGGTTCAAACTCCGAAACGTAAAGACGATCATCGATTCGTTTAAATGGCTCTAAAAGCAATTGTTTTGTCTCGTACGTACTTCTTTTATTGGTTAAAGACTCAAGATTATCCGTCCGATCCGTTTTAGGGAGTGTTTGATTAATTTGTTCAGGCTCTGCTAATGAAACGTGACGAGGTATTTCTAATGTTGGATCTAAACTACCAATACGTACATCAAAACCAGCTTTTTCTAAAATAGTTACTAAATGATGAACACTTCTAAAATAGAAAAAATTTCGAGTATGGCTTTCCACAATCAATAACAAAGAAGGATTGGTGAATAAATGATCGCGAAGGGTTGTTTTGACAGCCTCAACTGCGACGCTAAACGCGTCTGCATCCAAGTTATTAAAGCCTGCCGGAAATAAATTGGTATCAACAGGCGCTAATTTAAAATCGGCATTTCTTAGATCAACAGAAGAGGTGATTGGCGGGGGATTTTTTTCCCACTGTTCATGGAACCATTTTTCAATTAAGGAACTTTTTTCAGCAAATAGCGCGGCTAATGATAACTGATTGGAACCGGCCAGATGAAAGGAGGCGCTATTTTTTTTTGACATACGTATTCCGAATCTTAATGAGGTTAAATCACTCTTATCATACCTTATGATGATGCAAAGATTCTATTTTTAGTTAATTCTGTACCTATGAAAGTAGAGCTAGCTATTTTTTGTTTGTCTCCTTTAAATCAGTATATTCTTTGAAAGATTGTAAAGACGTCAGATATACCTATAATTCTCAGAAAAAGTTTTTTGATGAGAATTATAACCATGAAATGGATATCAAAATTAATTGGCCGATTCATTTTATTATCACAGAATCTTAAATTTGACAGAGCCTATAACCTCTATTTTTTAGATGCACTGCCAAAAACATGCGAAGGGCGTCGAGCGTTTGCAGGTTTGGTTAAGTTAAAAGATTTCCCATATCTATTATCCATTTCTCCACAGGGAGAGATTCATGCACATAACTACAAGATTGATTACAACGCTTCTATGACATGGCAAGAAACGTTTGAGAAAAGCATTAAAGACCGCTTAAAGAAAAAATTTTTTTTTCCTGAATCCTTAGAAAAAACATTTCAAGCAGAGCTACGTTACATGGAAGATGCGCATAACCTCCTAATGACGGTGCCACACATCGCAAATGACATAAAATATTTAAAAAAAAATAGTGAAAAAAAACCTATAAAAACAATAGCATTATCTACAGATGACAGGCGTCGCTGGCAAAAACAATGCAGACTTTTGTCACAGGGTTGGAAAGTGAAAAACTATCAAGTTGTCTATAATCAAAATCAGTTTATTCTTGATTCGTTATGTTTAACACCGCCTTGCTATGCTTCCTTTAATAATCATCCTCAATCATTTCTTCTCAATTTTAATGGAAATAATGAAAATTTCACTGAATCCATACCAGAATTAATAGATATTGCTCGTGCAACCTCGCATACCGTGATCGGCTTCAATTATCACGGCGTTGGATACAGCAATCGGAATAATTATAAAAAAGATTACGTATATTCTTTTGATGAGCTTGTACAAGACGGTATTGCACAAGTGAATTATCTTTTAAACAAAGGAATAGCTCCCCATCAGATTACTCTCCTCGGCCATTCTTTGGGTGGTGGAGTTGCAGCTCAGGTTGCTGCACATTTTCATCGTGTGGGAACGAAAATTTTTATTATTCATTCACGTTCTTTTAGCAAATTATCTTCGGTGATTAAATATACCGTTGACCAGATTTTTTTCGGGGATACCTCTTCGTCTGAGCGCTCGTCCTCTATTTCTCGTGAAGGCACGTCGAAGGAAGTAATGAAACCCTTAAAACCAAAACATTCTGTTATCTCTAGAATAATTGCTTGGATAGCAAAAAAAAGTGGATGGGATACCGATGTATTAAGCGCGTGGACAGTGATTGATGATAATTATAAAGTATATTTCTATGCAAAAGATGACGCTATCATCCATCGCGATGTTTCTCTCCATAAAGCCTTAAAGGCTTTAAAACAAAAACAAACAGTCGCATCAGGACCCGTTCCCGTGCCTTCCGGTCATTCAAATGGCCAAAAATTTATTGCCGTGAGTTCGGAATTTACCGATCCACATAATGCGAATTTAATTGAATTAAGACATCCAAATAACACACAAAATGCATTGGAATGGTTAAGCGAATGGTTGGAAAAGAAAACATATCTGCAAATAGAATCTGAAAAGCCTACTAACGATAAGGCGACGAGGCCAATGCCTTTAGCACAAGAAGGGGAGAAAGCGTTGAGTGAACATGATGCTGTTATTACAGCCAATCCCTAACGCCAACAAAGAATTTAAGCTTGTGTTGGACAGAACATATCCTGTAACATAATTTCATTAGGGATATGAAAAAAGTGCACACGGATGCGATTCTCAACGCGTTTTCTTTGTAATAGTTTGCTGATTGCCCCACTTTTAATGCTACCGGGCTGTTTTCACCGTGGAGCAAATCCTGCGGATCCACTTGAACCTCTAAACAGAGAAGTTTATAAATTCAATGCCGCACTGGATGCGACATTCTTAAGACCACCCGCACGTTTCTACAGAGCGGTGGTCCCACGTCCTATTCGAGTTGGGGTCGGTAATGCTTTTAATAATATTTTAACCATACCAACCGTTGCTAATGATATTGTACAAGGTGATATAAATAGCACCATGAAAGACACCTGGCGTTTTTTAATTAACTCAACGTTTGGTATAGCAGGTTTTTTTGATATCGCTGATAGTCATTTTAAGATCCCACCGCACGAAAACGATTTTGGTTTAACACTTGCTCATTGGGGTAGTAAAAATTCAACCTACGTGGTTATTCCAGTCATTGGTCCGAGTACGGTTCGTGATGGTTTTGGTAGACTTGTAGATTGCATGACATTTGGTAGCCCACTCGGTTATTTTTTTAGCGACATTTTAATAATGGGTGCAAGCGCAGTCCGATACGTTGATTTGCGTGCTCAGTATTTTGAGTCGGAAGATGTGCTTCATCAATCTTTAGACCAATATACATTTGTGCGTGGTGCTTACCTACAACATCGTCGTTTTTTAATTACTGGTGAGCAAGAAAATGTCGAATCCATTTATGTCGATGAAACGACAGAAACATCACCTAAAAAAACTAAATAACTAGGTGCAGAGGCGGCTTCGAATGAAAGACTGAATGATACCTTCGCACCTTGGCGTTACCCCAGATTTTATACATTAGCTTGACGATCAACGTAATCATTGTGTTGCTTCTACTTTTTAAAAATGCTATAAGAATTTGTGCAATTTCAGATAATGGATCTACAAGTTGTTTCTTTAGAACTCCGCTATTTCTTTAATAACTGATAATCACCGAGCTTATGAACTTATATCGCCTACTTTATAAAAGCAGTGCTGTGAACTTGATGAGGGATTCCGAATTAAGTGCCTTGGCGAAACAGGCAAGATTTAACAATCTTATTCACCAAGTGAGTGGACTCCTCGTTTATTCTAATCAACGCTTTTATCAGGTTCTTGAGGGTAGTAATGACCACATCGATTTTATTTATAAAAAAATTGAAAAAGACCCTCGACATACCCATGTTTCGTTATTGGTAAAGGAGCCTATTCAAGAAAGGACATTCTGGCGGTGGAATTTAGGTATGGTTACGATTAATGAGAATAATGATATCTACTTGCAATTAGTTGATTATATTAATGAAAATCTATTACTCAAAAATGCCAATATAGATGATGCTGGCTTTATTTTTGAAGCCTTCTCCCGAGAAAAATTTCAAAAATACATTACTTAGTACTTACCCTTTATAAAGTATATATACATTCGCCATAAAGAAGCACATTTTATTGTATAGTACTCTACGAAGGGCTTCCTTGCCTTTCTAAATTGATTATATTTGATAATTCGGCCAATTGAGATTATTGCTAATGTTGCTTGGTTCCGGGTTTTTGTTTTTTTTTGATTTTGAGCTGCATGCGAAGATTTGCAGAGGATTAAGTGATAACTTAGGATAAAACTTTTTCTTCAGCGCTTTTGATAAATCAGGGTATGTTTGCTTTAGTTCATTCAAAAAATGCTTTAAGTGAAAGCCTTCTTCAGCAAAGGAATAGAACCCTTTTTGATCCTTAGTATTTTTTGGGGGATTGAATTTTAGAACAAAGGGATGCAACAAGTCAGCTAACTCCTGGACATTCAGGGTACCATTGCTGGCGTCTTGAATATGGGCGATCACCTGATACAAATCACGCGCGGTACGGATGCCCTCAGGATTATTTAAATAAAAGACCTGCCACGTCAATTTCTGGATTAGAATTTGCAACACCTCTTTTTTATCCGAAGCATGAAAAGGTTCTATGTTTTTTACACCTTCGAAGACCTCAGCTACTTCTTTTATTGTCGTGATGTACTCCTCTTGTAAATGAGCTTTTACAATGTCTAGTTTTATTCGACTCGGCAATTGTGTTTTACCCAGAGGTCTAAATTCATGAAAAAACTCATGTAAGTATCTAAAATTTTGTATCACTCTCTCGGAATTTTCTTTAAAAATTTCTTCAAGAAGATTTTCTACATTAAGATTGAGCGCTTTAGAAAATCTTTCACAAGCTTGCGTATCCTGTAGCGCATAAATACAATCTGCCATGCTTGATAAGGTAGGACAGATTAGGAAAAAATTTTCTTTGATCAATTCAATGCATTGTTGATGTATTTTGATTGCATCTTTGTCATCTAAAAAAGCATGCCCCATTTGTTCCCGAAGTGTTCTGTAATGAAAAGCGGAATATTCTTTTGTTAGCAGTGCTGGGGAGTCTTGATATTTTTTAATGAGATTTGTGAATATGTCTATGGAAAGGGCTTTTTGGCTTTCTTTAGACGTGATGTGATGTTGAACTGTATTGAGGGCCTCTAGCATCTTGTTAAAGCCATATTCCTTAGAATAGATGTTGTTTTGCTTTAAATATTCCACTGCGCAGTTAGTAATTGCTTCATAAAGTGCCAAATCAACATCTTCTTTCTGCTGAGGAAGGCGAACAAGTAAGAAATGCAAGTTTTTGAGTGCATCTTCAAAATAAGAGAATAAAGTGATCGCATGGGCATCGTTTTGTCCATCACTGTGCTTTAATGTTTCCGATAGTTTATTTGTGATGGATGTCAAGCAATGCCTTTTGAAAGGTAAAGGCATATCTTCCTGGCGGAGATTTTCACTGAGCAAAGCTATTAAACGATGTAGATCGTCGCTTGGAACTGATTGGCCATTGTCTAAGGTAGCCAATGCATCTTTAAAAATTGTTTCAGCGAGCGCGCTATTGTAATGGTAAATTTTGGTAATGTTATATGAAAAATTTACCATCAGACCATATTGGTAACTTTTTCTACCCTCATCTTTTTTACAAAAAAAATATTTTTTGCGTTTCATAATGTTCAATACAGCTGTTTCGAATGCAGCTTGCAAGTTTGGTATATCAACAAATATATTTGAAGAAGTAGCAAAATCCACCACTTGCCCAAGATGATCCGGAAGAAAACAGATTTGCTCCCATTTTTTTAACACACTCGAGATCAGAAAATTGGATATCGATTTTTCTTTTGTCGCAGCTTTTAAAGCACTAATGACAAGATTCCCTAGATGTCGAGAATAGTACTCCATACGCTCGATAGTTTCTTTCAACGCGTTATGTTTTATCACCTCTGGCAGGCACAACCCAGCTAAGAAGGTTATTTTTTCTTCAAAGGAAATCTTGTCTTCAGATAAATATTCAATCCTGTGGGTTTTATAAAATTCAGCTATAATCGTTTGTTTCTTTAGATAAAATATATTGATATTATTGATGGCGTTCATGAAGTTGATGAAATTTTCTTTATTATTGAATGAAAACTTTTTCTTCATTCCCGTCGTAAGAAACTCAGTAAAAAAATGTTCTTGAGCTTCGCCGTGCAAGATATGTTTTACATCTGCTATAAATCCGACTAATAATGCTTCAAAATTATCTAAGCGATAAAATTTCTCGGCTACCAAAATTTTTGACTGAACATCCCCGACGTTGCTACCTAAATACGTTGTGATCATCTTTGGGGTAAGACTTTTTTTTGGTGCCTGTTCAAGCAATAGCTTAAGATGCCTGTAAGGTAAATTTGATTTTAAACAGTGGGTTATAATTTCTGAGGTAAGGTCTTTTTTAGAAAAATGGGCAAATACAACCTCAAAATGCTCTAACGAAAGTTTTTCTGCACAGGTAACAATAGTTGGGACATTCTCATTCGATGATTTCAATTGCATTTTTTCTTGAATCTGTGCAAAAGAGTGATAATATGCTTGCTCTAAGCTTTGTTTTGATCCCTTTGAAATCGCTTCCAAAAAGTCTTCTAAAGTCTTAGATGCTAACAGAGCATCGATATAATTTACTATATACAAGTTATGATCAGGCATTCTAAATCTCAAAAATATTTATCAAAGTGATGTATTATTACACTGAAAGATAATAAAGTTAACGATTAATTTTTTTAAGTTCTTCTTTTATAAGTTAGGCCTGGCTTAACCTTTTTTGTTTAGAATGGCGATGGGATGGCAGCAGGGTGTTAAATCATTTAATTTGACTTAATATTCGATATTTAAGAACTATTGGATGTGAGTACAGTAGGGGGCTGATGCACTTTTCTTTTTGTTTTTAAAAATAACCTCTAAAATATTTACTGCTTAATGATAATTAGAAGAACAATGTTAAAAATCAATCGAGAGCTAACCATCTCCGAATCTGAAGTGGAAATCAGTGCAATCCGTGCCCAAGGTTCAGGTGGGCAAAATATAAATAAAGTCTCGACAGCGATACATCTTCGTTTCAATATTGCACAATCTTCGTTACCGTATGAGTACAAAAGAAAATTGCTACACACGCGAGATTATCGAATTACAAACGACGGAATCATTGTTATTAAAGCACAGCGTTATCGGAGCCAAGAGAAAAATAAAGAGGATGCTTTAGAACGTCTCGTCAAGTTCATTCAAAAGGTAAATGTACTTGTTAAAAAAAGAAAACGAACCAAACCGTCTAAATCATCGATAAAAACAAGATTAGATCAGAAAACCAAACGGGGACAGTTAAAAAAATTACGTCGATACAGAGAGAACAAAAATAGTTACTGAAATTTAAAAAATGTCGAATCATGATAACTGATTATTTGAAAAAGCGTACTTGGATAGGTGCCCTAATCAAATAAGTCTGGTTATTGTGATAACCAGACTTATTAAAGGGAGGGGTAATTCACCGTTTATCGCATCTTTTTTTAAATGTCCAATATACACAGTTTTACTTTTTTTAATGCACGGCTTTTAGGAAAGATTGATCTTGAGCTTGAGCAATTGGCGGATTGACGGTCATCGTCTCGTAACCGGTTGCTGTATGGTAATGGCATACCCATTTACCTAAAGGACCTTGTACGGGGCCAAACATAAAGGTTAATGTGCTTAACGAAGCTGTTGCGCGCTCATAAGCTTGAATTCGGGTATTTGCCGTAATATTGCCCATAAGTAAGGTCCAGCGTGATGTCGTATTATAAAGTTGGTTCCGCCTGCCTGTTAGCCACTGGCCATTGGACAATTCAACGGCATTTTGGCTAACACCTACGGCTGCAATTGCTGCTGCTGTAGGACATTGGTTAGGTTGCAGCGTTGATTCCTGCGCGTGTCCAATCATTGGTACTGCAACGACTGGTAACAGCCTTAAAAAAAATTTCCTTGTTTTTGCGAAATTCATTTTTCTTCTCCTGTCTCCTTTTGTCTATATATTGACCAGGGCGAGGCACACCGCCTAAGCCAAGCAATAAAGCTCGATCAGCCCTTCTATTGTAAAGAGCAAGATCCGTATCCATCATAGCATGAGACAAGTAAATTAACCTAAGTACCCTATTCGCCACCTTTTTAACCACTCAATCAGACGTTATTAAGCACGTCAAGCATACGCACTTTTCAGACAAATACTTCTATATTCGGCTTTCTCTTATATTGGGGCTTTTTCTCATGACAATAAGTTTTCAATTGACTATAAAATTCAATTCACAGTTGAAATAATGAACTGTATGTAATAAAATTAATCAGATATATTCATTTTTTAAGCTATTATGAAAAACACTCTCGAAAACCCTTCCTTTTTAACAAAATCACCAGAAGAAAATTGTACCTATAACCATTTTATCGAGCATGCAATAAAATATGCGATAGATAACTCACCTGAAAAGCAACTGCGAGATCCCAATCTTTATAATGCATTAGTACAAGAAGAATTTACAAAAGTTTTTTACAAACCTACTGAAGATACCAACGGTCAAATTGAAAAAAAAAGAAATATTAGATTTAAATTCGAAAAGCTCGATTTTGATTTAAAAAGCTATTTCTCTGTCCGAGTACCTGGTACTAGTAATGAAGGACGTCTACTCCTTTTGAAAGCCCGATTAGTTTGCCCTACTTCTAAGGGGCCGGTTTATTGTGAAGTTTATATACCTGCAGCTTATACAGATCGCCATAACTATAAAGCCATGGCTAATGCTATCGAAGTTTTTCGTGCGCAGCATAAAGAAGAATTTACAAAAATCGGTGTTATCGAAATCAGTGGTGATTCGTTGATTAATGAAAACCCAGATAAATATTTGCAAAAATTACAAGTTTTATTTGAGCACGCAAAACAAAAAGAAAAAATAGAGCGAGAGCAAAGAACACAAATCGAAAATCAAAAAAAGCCGATCAAAACTATTCAATTAAATGTTCAGCAAAAAGAAGCGTTAAGCCGATCGCTTCCTCTGGTTTTAACTGGCGAAGCCGGTACCGGTAAAAGTTCGACCATAGAGGAGATTCTAAAAAAAGCATGCTTGCAAGCACAAATGACCTCTCAAAAATTTACTGTTATCTATTTTACAATCAACCAAGCTTTATGTTCTAAGATCAGGGCTGCTTTCGATCGGTTAGATAAATCGGATAATTTTGAACTCAAAACCTTTGTCATTGATAGTTTATTAGAAGCGTTTGAACCTGAAAGTTTGAAGGCCGACAGAGTTGGTTATCATTATTTCAAGGATTGGTTTAAAAAAGAACGTTCTTATCTTAAATATTCGGATAAGCAAATTGAAGCACTCTATAGCGAAATGCGATTAATAGCAGCTTGTGTAGATGAATCGGTTTATCATCATGCCTGTGGAGAAAGAAACAAAAATAGTGTCGATCTTGATAAGAAAATAGCTCAACAACTTTATCAGGACTATATTAAGCATTTGAATGGATCACAACCCAAAAGAATTGATTTATTCTTATATCCATTTCATTTTGAATTTGAAGAAGATCTTGCAAACAGCGTGCAGTATATCTTATTTGATGAAGCTCAAAACTTCCCCTTCCCTCTTCTCAATGCCCTTTTGAGGCATCCACAACGATACAATAAATCCGTTATTATTGTGGACCCCAACCAGAAGATTGGCGTTTTAGAAGAAAAAGGCGATTCTATTAGTACAGTGGATATGCTCAAAAAAAATCTCACTAAACTGATTGAAATATTCGAAGGCAAGCAAAAACTTTCCATTTGTGATTTAAAACAAAAATTTCGCAATGCCCAACCCATCGCCGATCTAGCGACGTATTTTTTACGATTCACCTATGAAATGTATGGTAAAGAAAGTAAAGCCCAAGCTGAGCCCACAGCACGTTGTCTAACCGGATTAGAAGGTAATCTTGAATATCTTGAAGACATTGCCTCGCTAAGAGAAATACCTAATTTGGTCACAATCGTTCCTACCGAAGATGCAAAAAAACAACTAGCACCCCACCTTTCAGGAAAGACAATCGTGACTGTCGAAGAAGTACAAGGACTTCAATTTTCAAAGGTAGCGCTGGTTGGTTTCTTTGACAAATTAAGCCATGGGGATATTGGAGCGATAGAAAAAACACTGACTACTTTCTTAAAAAAAGGCAACCACGATTTAGAGAGCTTTCTTCAATTATTAACCGAGGAAGGCAAACGATATCATCGCTCTGAAAATAAATTTAATCAGACTCAGGAAGGGGTTTTATATTTTCGCATGTTATACGTTGCACTTAGCAGAGCGATGGAAGAATTAAAAATTCTCGGCCCTCAACCGCTGATTTTTAACTCGCTACCCAAAGGGGCCGGTAAAGATTTAAAAAATTTAGCCGACGCACCTACGTTAGCGCTTTCAATTAAATTGATTTGTAACTATATAAACACCACCCTTTTAAATCAGTCTGAAACGATAGAAGTTATATCTGAGCTCCCTGAAACTTTAGCTAGCCCTAAAGCCAAACAAAAACTTCCCAAAGAAGAAATCAAAGAAGAAGAAAAAATCAATGATTATACAAAAAGCACCCCTTCGGTAGTAGTGAAAAACAAACCCGCGCATATAATCTCTCAAAAGGATAAGGAAAATTTACTTGAAACAATACACACATTCCTTGATTCTTCGTTAGAGATAGCGCATCAGCATGCCTCAAACGAACTTCACCGAGGTATACTGGAGGATAGTTTTTCCTTTAACCATTTTGCCATTGATTACTATTTACATAATATCAATAGACTGCTCAATGAACTCGCGCCTGAAAATCCATCTTTAATTAAAAATAAGTCTATTAAGACTCTTTCAAAAGAGAAAGCACTACTTCTCACTAAAATGCCCTATTTCGTTAATACCATAGTAGCACTTGCAGAAATTGCTAATAAAAAGGCAACAGCATTTAAACAACTAGTAATATTTTTAAATCAATTAAAAACGCTTGAGCGTTTACAAAAATCAGATCCATATATAATCTCTTTTCAAGCCCTTCAAGACATTTCTATTAATAATGAGACCTTTTTTGAGTATCTTAGAAAACTTACGAAGGAAGCGCCTACTGTTTCAGATCGACAAAATTTATCAGATTGCATTAAGGACCATCTCAATTCAAAAATACAACCAAACGAAGTTATTGATAAAAGATCACCCGAAAAAATTAAGAAATTAGCAGTGGAAGAACAGCAGGAAACGTCGTCAATAAGCCAACCAAAGATGACATATGCGCAGTATATATCTGCACCGAAACCCAAAAATGCTTTTATTGATGATTTAATTGATAATGAAGAATGGATAGCTCCTAAATTATTCAAGTATATTTACGATAATGATTTAACTGCAATTAAAACGACCTTCGCTCAGATTCAAGCCTATAACAGACTATCAGATATATTTAAGTTACGTGCTAAAAATGGTTCTACAGTCTTGGATATTGCGAACCCCAAACCTGATGCTTTGAAATTCATTTCTGAGATGTTATTTCATGAAGGTTCTCAGAAGTTCAGTGCGCTTTTAGATTCGCGAAATGAAGAAGGTCATTCTGTGTTACGAAACATCATCACCAGTGAATCAAAAAGTATGCTTGCTTTGTTAATTTCTTATTGCACCGATGTGGATTACATTAAAAGCCTCTGGGAAGATTTAAGAACTTTTAATAAAACCACTTTTCAAGGCGTTGATCGACCCAACTTGGCGAAAGGACTTGTTTTGGTGGGTCGGGTTGACGCTATAGAAGCCATTATAAATTTATATCGCAAAAATGAACTAAATCTTGAGGAAGTAAAAGAACTGAAAGAACTTTTCAAGCTAGCCGTAAAATATTCCAAATATAATGTGATCGAAACCTTCCTTAAGTATATGTCCTGGCCAGATCAAGCAATAAGAATGGAGAATATCAGGAAAGAATGGGATGAACTTCTGGTTACAATACGAAATAATGACTCTGACACGATGAGAGATATCCTTGATCGAACCAATTTTGATAAGCATGAGATGCTTTTTCTTACCGATCTCGATGGTAATACGCTTCTACATCGCGCTGTTGACAAAACATTCCCAAGTGCAGAGTTGGTTTGTTATTTAGCAATGAATTATATCGGTTATGAGGAGAAACTTTTAGACTGTAAAAATATAGATGGCAAAACCGTGTTTGATTGTGTTGAAGAAAATGGAAATCCAGAAATCCTTACCCATACTTATTCTTGTATGCCTTCTAAAATTAAAGATCCTTTAACATTACGACATTGGATAAAAAACCATGCGTATGCGAACCGAATAAATACTCAAATCAGTGCATATGATGCACATTCATTACTTGAAGTTGCCCACGAAAAAAATTTTGAGCACCACAGTGCTTGGTCTTATGCTTATGCCTTCAATAACCAAGCTGCCATTACCGCGCTTAAAAATGCTTATAAAAAATTCGGTATTCCGGCACCCTCTTTCGATGATTTAATTAAAAGATCATCGTATGCTCCCATCAAACATCAATTAGAAGAGATAAGAGATAAGGAAGAAGTGAGGAAATATGCAGCTACTATTAATATTATTATTGCCTCTCTTCGAACAGACAACCGTTCAAAAACCCTATCAAATTTGGAAAAAAATCCGGAACTATTATTAAGAATTTTAGTTTATACAATTTTCACTGATTCTAAAGACTTCGATGAAATTATTGACATGCTTGTAGAAAAATCTCAAGTTCAAGTTATTGAAATCAATTGCGATGTTTTGAAGAAAATCATTTTGCAGTATGCAAAAAGCCATCAAATCGATGCGATTAATAAAGCATTTGCATTCGATGATCAGGATAATGCGATGATGCAAGTGAACACAAAAGAAATCAAGGGAACATTGATAGACATTTGCTCGCTGGCAGTTGATAAAGAAATTCAGCTAAATAAAAATAAGACACTGGAAACAGAAGAAACGTTCTTGTTAGACAATGCTGCTAGAGATAGAGACTGTGTTCAAACTCTTTTTATCGCAGCTATTATGAAGAATGATATTCCCGCCACAATACAAATTATGCAACGATATGCTCATAATCCGCTCTATCTATTGAAAGTTAAAGAAAGGGGAAAAACCGTCTTACAATTGGCGATAATGCATCGTAATAAGAAAATTTTTAACCATCTTTTTGCTTTTTTTGAAAAAGCTTACATTACCTGCCAAGCTCTTTTCAGCGATCCATTATTAAACTTAGAACAGCAAGAGAAAATCCAATCCTATCTAAATCAATACCAAGACATATTAAGCAATATGGATTCTAATAATATGTCGTTGGTGCGTACCGCCTTACTATTAAATGACTCAAAATTAATAGGAGACTTAATAAAATTTGGTGTTATTCCAGAAGAACACAGGCAATACGCCATCGATTTGAATCAGAAGATTATTTCAAACCACCTCTCAAAAGAAGAAAAACGCTTTCTTCAAGCGTTTAGTTTGGCAGAACCCGAGCAGTATGCCAAATTGATGACAGTAAAAAACGGGCAAAAAAATCAAGATATGTCAGTTAATCCTAATCGAGAATACTATGTTCGGCTTTTTGAGATTGTTGCTAAAAAAACAATGCTCAATGATCGAAAGAACCCCTCTTTTACAGCGTCTTCATTAGATCTTCTAAAAAAACTGGTTGATTCATCTCAAGAAATCGAGTTGGATTTAAATAAACTTGTGATTACTTCTAATAAAAAATCCAAGGGACAAAAAAAATCGGCTATTGAATACATGAAAGGCATTGATGATCAGGAATTACAGCAAAAGCTAACTCAATTAACGTTGAAGGGTAGACAAGAAACACCCTGCTCTGCTTTGGAAGCTATTCTCAATTATGATGACGTCACACATATCCCCACACTTTTATCGGATGCCAACACAAAATTAGAAATACTTATGCAGAAAGATAAAAACGGAAAAACAGTGCTTGCACATGCAGTCACTCAGATAAAACCAAAATTGATTCGAGCATTACTGCATCAATATGACGCACAAGATTGTTTAGCTATTCTTCTACAACACGATCATGATGGTGGAAAAAATTTATTAGAGATATGGCAAGAAACGAAATTTAAAGATCCAATCGAGCAAGGATATGTATTAGAGAAATTGCTTAAAAATCTAGATTCGACTCATCTTGAACAACTTATTTTTAAGGCTTTTTTAGGGAAAAAAAATCTACTCAAAGAAATTATTGAGTCCAATCAGGAAGTTATATTTGACACGCTCTTAACGCTTTGTAGAGAAAAAGGCATACTATTTAATATAATTCATTCAGGTCCCAAGACCCTAATGCCGTGGAGTAGTTTATTAAAAAATCGCAAGATGCTGATGGTTTTTTTAAAGGCCATTAAAGAAACCAATGCTGTAGAGGCTTTTCTTCAGCAAACAGATGCATCCGGACTGAGTATTTTACATCATGCTCTACTCAATGGAAATTTAGAAATGTTTAATACGCTTCTAAAAGCGCGGGCTGAATATTTATACAATGATGCAAACCCCCTTAAAAACATTCCCCAACTTAAATCGCTTTTGCACTTGGCCTTAGATCAAGGTACTCATGAATGTTTCTACGTCATTATTAATCAATTAAATGTCGAAGAAATAAAAATGATTGGTCAAACACTTATTTTTGAGTTAATTGAAAAAAACAATGCGAAAGACTTAGCTTCCTTTTGTATCAAATGCAACAATCTGGATATTGTTCCAAATTTTTATTGCCCTGAAAAAGGAAGTGCTATTTTCTATGCTATCTGTCTTGGAGATGAAAACATTATTAATGCGCTCACTACGTTGGGAGCAAATGTCTGGACTTCAGAGAAGAAAACAAAAGAAGAATTAAATTGCATCCTCAATAATTATGCAAGAAAAGATAGGTTGGAAATATCTAAAAAACGGCTGGAGCAATGGCTGTGTGATAACCCTCCTCTCCAAGATAATACTTGGGAAATACAACTGCTAGAGCTTGCTAAAATTCTGGGCCATGACAGCATTACAGAACAATCACAATTTTCACTGGAGAAACGTGCGTATTTTAAAGCGATTTTAGAAAAGGAACAAAAGGAAGAAATTGAGAAGGCCCTACTTGAACGTCCCTCTCATCTGTATGACCTCTTTATAATGGCTATTAAGTGCAAAGACGAAACATTTATAAGATCCTTCTTAAACGCATGCAAGACAATCAATTGTGATCTCATTGCTTCAGCAACCTCCAAGGAAGAAGAGGGCCTGTTTGTACATCCCCGCAATTTAATCGCTCAGGCCATTGCACTAAATTTCTATACTCCTCAACTTTCAGACATTCTTCTAGAAATATATAAGGAAGAAAAAACCTACATTTTGATGAAGACAGTCAAGTTACAGGATGGTAACTACCATCCCTTATTAATAGCAGCGATTTACTTGCAGGATCTCAAAACTGTTCAACTTATTTTAGATGTAAGTACAGATTCTAAACAATTATTTGCTGACGTGATCTCTATGTGTAGTAAAGGAGAGAATACGCTACATACAATTTTAAAATTGGCAGTTGAACACAAAATAACCCCTCAGATAGCTATAATTCTTAATGTCGTGTTAGATACCTGCCAGCGTATGGATCAGTTTCTTTTAAATTCTCGCACGTTAGCTGAACCTGATTGTCCGATGTTATTTCATGCACTTGCAACCAAACAAGTAAGTATTATTAGTATGTTTATTGAAGCTGCTCTGAAAGAAAATTGTTACGCTAAAAACTCTTATCAGGGCAGCATTGGCCTGTTGGACAAAGCCATAGTAATCGATAACGTATCCATCGTGAAAGTTATAATGGATGCGATTAAGAAAACAGCTAAGCCTGCGGGCCTTGAGAAAATCTTATCAATACCGCATGCGATCTTCGCTTCTTCTGACGTTTTCGATTGTTTTTTAAAGGAAGGCATGAATCCTAATCTTAACTGCCATTATCCGTCCAAAGATTTATTCGCTCTCTTTAAAAGCAAAAATCCTAAAAAAACCAGAGAGTTTGAAAAATGTTTAGCTCCTAAAGATGAAAAGGTCATATCCAGAGTAAATACCTATGATCTTGCTTTATTTGCTAAAAAAGATCGCGTGGGTCAATTAAAAGACGCGCAAAACGTATGTCTCAACCGTAAGAAGTAATGTAACTTTAATAGGTAGTCATAAGATTCTAATATGAGATCTTATGACGAGCCAACAAAGATTACTTTGATGTGAATTATAACGAAATAATAAAAGGGCTTATTGTCGATAGCCTGTCCCACATCTGCCCCCGAGACAACAGTTCCTGCTTGTAGAATGTGTACTTGCAGTGCTATTTCTGAATTCTTAGATGGATTGAATATAAATGTCGTATTAATATTAACTATTAAACGACATGTTTTTTGAGCATGGTATTTGATCTTGCGCGACTTTCTCTATGAAAGATAATTGGTTTTCTGTGCACTCGTAACCTCTTCTCTTCTCAATTGCTCTTAGAAAATATTGCCAATCAGAGTTATTAAGCCATTTTTTTTCATACATAATAGAAAAGCTATCAAGTAGAAAAGACCATTTTTCTGCTTTGTCTTCCATGTCCTTTATTATGTTTATTAAATGCGAAGGCTGATCTCTGGATAGCAAGGCTACCTTATAAATCAATTCTTGCCTTTCATGCTTTGATTCAAAAAGTTCCTCAACAGCTTCGAGTAACATAAGTCTCGATTGGTGCATTTTAGCAACAGAAATCCATTCTAATGCAGCTTTTTCAGCTTTCGTGAAATACTGAGGTTGTTCCTGTAGGAACTTTTTAGCATAAAATGCGTCTACCATGATACATTCAAAAAGCTGATTTGTTGCATGAAGTTTTTGTACGTACTCTTCATCCATCATTTCATGAGCTTCTGCTAATGTTCGAGCATATTTTGCGATCATTTCCCATTGCAGTCGTGGGTTCTTAAAAGCAGGTAATCCTATCGTTGTAACTATATTAGGTGGATGGTTATTCTTTAATTTTGATTCTTCTATGCTTAAAGCTTGATGATCAAAATCATTTCTTTTTTCAGTTAAATGACTTAAATATTCATTGGTAAAATTAAATAAATTACCATCACTCTTTTGTATACATTTAGCCTTATCCATATAGGCATTTTTCTCATCTTTTGTCATCGAACCTAGAATAGATTGCATCTGATTGATATAATATTGTACTTCAATGATTGCCTTATTCTTGTATCCTTTTTGAAGAAGATAGGTGGATACTTGAAAAGATGGATTATGATTAGATAGGGTTGAATATCGACTTCTAAAAAAACTTAATGTTTCATTTTTGTGGATAATTGTTTCATTCTGAGAGTAAGAATGATTTTCTATTGGCTCGTTAGAAGATAGCTGTAATTCCAAAAAACGATATCTTTGCGTCGTTTTTAATAAAAACTCTGGCACTTGATATTCGAATATATTTGTCCCTCTGATCTTACTAGCTGTTTTATTGAGTATTTTTAGTAGCTTATCTACCTGATACTTACCAGTTGAAGTATCCTTTCGTGTAATATCACGCGCCCAAACAAGTGCATCGGTATAACAAGAATGATTATCCGCTTGTCTTCCGTCCAATCCTTTATGAACGTATATAGGTAATTTCAAATGATATGAAATAGCATCAAGGGAGCGATGACTAATCATCAAAGAATCACTGACAATCAGTATTTCGTTGACTTTTTCTTGGCTAAATTCATCCAGGGAGACTTCTTTTACGTAAGCCATTATAACGCAATGATAAAAACCGTCTCCAATAACGTACGCTTGTCTAAAGTCGCCTTCTTCTTTTTGGGCATGACGTATGTATGGAATTAGAAAAGTCATACTTTCAGAATATATTGGATCGGTTTGATGATATAAGCTTAAATAGGTGGGTGTAGGATCGCATTTTTCTCCTGCCGCTGTAACATGAGAAAACGTTCTAATCGGCATTCTAATATTTGTTTGATATTTCCAATTAAGATAATCAATTATTAGGCGTACACCATAAATGGATGGACGCATAATCACCGCTTCTTCACCTGTATGCTTTTCCATGTATAAATCTTTATATGTGGTAATATAAGTGTTTAATGAGAAAAGATTTATTTTTTTCATATCATCCTCATAATTTAGCTTTGCTCATTTGAAAAAAAATATTCCTTCTTGAGCACTACCTCACTGGGCTCAAATAAATTACTTATCATATTCTTATCTATGAGAAAATTTTAATATCAGATAGTAATTTATTATACCATAATGAATATTTTTTAATTGGTATGTATTTTATAAATACTGTAAATTTAAGATGGGGTAAGTAAATAAGCTGTAAAAGACGTTATAAGTTCAATTCCAGCGCTGCAAGTTTTTCACATTGTTAGATCGGTATAGCTGACGATGATTGCATTCCGGCAGCGATGCAAAGGCTGTGAAGAAATATAGTTGCTCTAGAAATACTCAAAAAAGTTAAACGTTATCAAAGGCTCATACCACGTTTGATGACAAACGTCAAGGCTTGATCGCACCCATTGCGGGTAGGAAGCTGGCAGAAGCTTTAAGTGCAATCGAAAAAGATTGGGATAGGAGGGCTCGCGCTATTATTGCGAGGGAATTAGGCCATTCAAGGCTATCTATTACCAAAATTTATTGTGGTTAAACCAAAGACAATCGTTTGTGCCTCCCAATCAATGAGCCGCTGCTCGCCAAAGGGATACACACGAGACGCGATTGTGAAAAAACTGGAGATAGGTATTGCTAGTGTCTAGCGTATTTTAAAAAATACACCACCTCAGCCTGGCATGTAGTCCACCCAAGAACCGTTTCTCAAAGTGAACGATAAGTTTCTGTGCAAATGTTCCCGTTCGCCTTAAAAGGATGAATGAGATCACTAAATATTCAAAGGCAGGTCATCTCGAAATCATTGATCAAGGTTTACCTCACAAGTCGTGATCGAATCGATCACAAAAAACCAACCATGTTGAAAAAAAAATTGAGATAAAGTTATAATGCCGGCCCTTCTCCATCTTGGACAAAAAGGAATAAAGGATGCTTACAGTGATTTTCATTTCGCTTGCTGGGCTCAGCATTGCTGGCATTACCGCGCTTGGTCGTAAACTGCTGTCGATGCGTCGTCAACGCCGGCAAGCCACCGCACAAGCATTATGCTTTGAAGCGGAACAATGCTTACGTTATCCTCCCGATTGAGCGTGCACGCATTGCTTATGAGCAAGTATTGGTATTCGATAATACCCTTGCTGACGCACATTACCGCTTAGGTTCTTTTCATCATCAGGGTGCAGGTACGGCGATAAATTTAGAAAAAGCGCGATGCTTCTACGAGAAGGCGTTGTCGCTGGGAAAATCAGAAGCACTTCTAGCGCTCGGCGCGATCCAGGAAAAAGCATCCCCCTATTGTTACGCTGAGCAAGCGTTTGCTACCTACCTTCACGCCGCTCGATACCCTAACCTACGTATAAAGGCATGCGAAGCACTGGAACGAATCTTGTTAACCTACCCAAGGCCAACAGGCGAAGAAGCCTATCAATTATCGAAACACTTTTTAGATCAGCAAGATATCGAAAAAGCGGTGTTTTGGTATATCAAAGGCGAAAACCAACCGACAGCACATGCCACCCACCCGCTCAAAACCCAATGCCTTAACACACCTAACTTCTGCTTTTCCTTAGGACAAGCCTATGAAGTACAAGATAATTTAGGAGCCGCTAGCAGCGCTTATGCGAAAGCAAGGCATTGCGCCGCCTCGTTTAATCGCTTACAAACGATGGCCGACGACGGGTTAGCCGTTGCCCAATACGCCCTGGGCCATGACTATTATCATCACCAGAGAAATAACCGTAATGCCATTGACTATTGCCTAAAAGCAGCTGCACAGCACTACGTACCTGCTCTTGATTATTTAAATCAAACGTCTTTATCTGCAGAGAGTTATTACACCATTGCATCGGCGTATGAAACCGGAAACATCGTTAAAAAAGATATTACGCAAGCCCTCTCTTTTTACAAGAAAGCCCGTAATCAAGGCCATCGGGAAGCGCTGTTTGCCCTTGGTAGATGCTATGAAGACCCGTCTAATCACCCCGTGACGAACTTAAAAAAAGCACTGCACTATTACGTTAAGGCAGCTAATGCCGGTGTGGCTAATGCCTCACGTTATGTTGAAAGACTGCAAAGACAAATCACGGTCGACATATCATATGCTCGTCCTGGACACTCCTTAACATCAAGATCCTTTTTGAGGGAGCGTCTTTTCCCCACACCACAAGAAAAAATCAAACGGTCAACAGATAGCCTTGCCGTCTACACAAAGCCCGCTTACCGGTAGCCACGCATGAAGAATTTATATAAAGAACTAAACCTTGAAAAAAACGACTCTGCTGATGAAATTCGTAAAGCCTATAAAAAACATGCGTTATTTTGTCATCCCGATAAAGGGGGCAGTGATGAAAAAATGCAGGCACTTAATCAAGCCTATCAAACATTGATTAACCCTCTTAAACGTCAAGCATTTGATCAAGAATGGGAAGCCTTTCAATCGTTCGATGAGGATACACCCCTCGTTAATCCTGCGAATGTTGCTTATTTAGATCAAACCCAAAGCACGCCTTTTTCAGAAACGTTTAAACAGCAGTACGCAACGTTGCTAGCGCAATTTACATTAAAACCACAAAAACCATCAAAAGTGGCAGTACATTTTAAACCCTTTCAAGAGCCCTTGGAGAAAAGCCACCCTCTTAGCGAATTTTTGACAACAATCGAGGATTGCCTCCATCAACCCTTGTCACCTCAATTGGCAATTTCACTCTTGCTCCATCGGCTACATGAACAAACAACGCCTGAACAAACCCAGTGCTTCATTGAGCGCTGCCTAAAAGCAACAGCAAACCCCTATAAACCACGCGAAAGGGATCTTTATCAGGGTATCGCGGCCTTGCTGCGAGCAATAGAAACGAAAGATCCCTCTCAAAGCGTTCTTACATCCTTCGAAAAGATTACAAATTATGCGTTCAGTGCGTCACCCATGCCGCGTTATGTGAGTGTGCTATTACAAGACCACGCTTTCCGCTTTTATTTTAAAAAATCACTCGAAAAACGTTGGCTCAGGCCAAGACAAATGCTCTTGGCACGCTTCAATGGAAAGAAAGCCTTAGATACCTTGGTTAACCAACTAAGGCAAAACGGTTCTGCGCAAAAATCACTGCTAACGTTGTTAAAACTTCTTCGTCAGTTCGAAAAAGGACTGCCTGAGATCGTTGAAAAATCCGCGAAAACTTATCGGGAGCAGGGTTTCTTTTTGTTGGATTGGATTCCCCTTTTTAGCCAACACACCCATTTTTCTGTCGTGCTCAATACGCTATTACAGGCGGGTATCTATTTTCAATTTGCCGCGAGCTGTGAAACGAATAAATCCCATCAGATGGCCGATGAAGCCTTAGCACAACGGCTTTATCTATTAACGTATTCCATGGCACAACGCGCCACACCTGATATTGCCCTCTATATTGGCACCCATATTCTTAAACACCTGGCGTTATTTCATTATGTGGATGATGCACTGCCTAATATTATTACTGGCATCCAACATCGTGTCTTTCAATTAGCCGATATATTTCCTATCTACCGTTCCATCCAGTCAAACGTCGATTTGCTTTTTCAGAGTGACGAAAAAGCATTACACGGTATGCGCGATTATCTGCATGCATTAATAGAAATCGTTGAGTATAACCAGCTCAGTGATGAACCTTTATTGATCGATCATCGGCCCGTCACGATTTTATATCAGGCCTATGAAGCCAGCCTTAAAAATTGGTATACCGATGAACATGACCCCACCCAAGAGAATCGTTTACGCCTTAACCTCATGTGTGAATTACTGGAAGAAAAAGGGTGGTCTTTTGATGACATCACGCAGCAAGTTGATTTCTCTTGGCAAGTTAAACGCGACGAAGACGGTTGGTTGGCCCCAAAGGAAACCCTCCACTTTGGTGGTACCAACGCATCCGAGATTTTTAAATCCCTCCCTAATTTTAAAAGGTCTATTTTTTTTTGCTCAAGGGTTGCAGATAGATTACAAAGAAGTTGCCTTTTTTCGTCTAAATTGTATTTAATGACTTGAAATTTTGCGGTTAATTTTATCGTATTTGAGATAATTTGTTTTTGTGAATCTAGAAGAGGTAAATCTTGAAAATTTTTAACAATATATTCCAAGAAATAACCATATGCTTCTTTATCGATTTGATTATTAATATTAATTTTAATCTCTGCTAACTCTTCTTTTATTATATCAATATCTTTCAGTAGTTTTTGGTGTAGATCCTTCGATAATTGATTTAGATCTTTGGAATTTATTTCACGCGCTTTTTTACGCTTAGTGCGACCTTCTTCCTGTTCAAGATACTTTATTTTTCGGATAGTTAACTCGGATAACTTTATATTATTTGTTTGTGTGTTGCGCTCTATAGACTCAATCTCTTCTTGATACTTTTTTTTCTGTTCATTAAGCGAATTAATTCGTTTGGCGATGGCATTCAACTCATTCTCTAATGCTATTAAAATGTGATCGCCAATGTCAACTGAGTTTTGCTCAGATATCGGATTGGCAGTTTGAACATTTTTTTTCTGCTCAACTTCCTGGGTAAGCACGGTAGTTCTTTGATCCAGTTCGATCAAGGTAGTATTGGTAGCAGTAATTTGTTGTCTTAAAAAAGGTATCCTTGAAAGATATTTATTAAAAAAGGCTTCAATAGTACTCTCTAGTTTTTCATCCTGTTCTTGTTGCAGAGTATCTTCAGCGCACTGTTTTTCATCGAGTTGAATTTGCTGGAAAAATGCTTCATTTTCTAATTCTGTGATCCGTGAATCACATATAAATTGCAGATCCTTATCCAACATAATTTTTGCTTCAGTCACTAATTCGGGAATAGGTTGTTGTGCCACACAAACATCCAGTAACGCGCTAAAGCTAGCTTCTTTAACAAATCGAGGGGTTAACAGTGCAAAATATTTATTAGCATCTATATTAGTAATCATGATTTATTTCTTCTTGAAAAGGATCAGAGAATGAACTGTTTTATTTTTTTAACAACCAAGGACAGTATTATCGAATTTTTTGTAAATGTAAAAAAATGGAGTCAAAAATTGATTCATATTCAAAATTTTCAGGCAGAAATCAAGAAATAAAACAACATTTTTAAGGTTACAAATACGATATATTACTCAAAACAATAACTAAAGATTAATTTTATATGCATTTAAGGAATATAATATATTTAAAGATAGTTATTTATTCTATGAGATTAAGATGAAAATTAAGGAACCTCTAAAATTTATTATCGAAGCGATAGAAGACCCTATTCAGAATCGGTGAAAGAAGTATATGAACAAATCGAGCAATTGAAAGATAAAGATAAAATTTCTACTACAAATTTATTTCATGGGCTAGGTGGTAAAACTTTTTAAAAAATTTTGTGCAATTACTTAAGCGAATACAAGAAAATTTTGACCCTACCCTGTTACGTTAAGAAAGCGTCTGCATTAGCAGACACCTTCTCGATAATCGTAACTATCACAATGCAATTGCCCATCTTTAACTTTAAGGATAACTTGTCCACCGTTTGCAAGCTTACCGAAAAGCAACTCATCTGCTAGAGGTTTCTTAATGTTTTCTTGAATTAATCGTGCCATCGGTCTAGCGCCCATCATTTTATCGTAACCGTGTTCAATTAACCAATTACGGGCCTCTTCATTCACTTGGAAGTGCACTCCACGGCTACTCAGCTGTTCATCGAGTTCTACGATGAATTTATCGACAACCAGGCCAATGGTAGCAACATCTAAGAGCTGGAAGTTAATGATAGAATCCAGACGATTACGGAATTCAGGACTAAATTGACGTTTCAGTGCTTCTACACTGTCTCCGCTATTATCTTGTAATGAGAAACCGATTGATTCACGACTGATTTCACTAGCTCCTGCATTGCTAGTCATGATTAAGATAATATGCCGAAAGTCTGCTTGTCGTCCGTTTGTGTCGGTTAGCGTACCGTGATCCATGATTTGTAAAAGAAGATTAAAAACATCCGGATGCGCTTTCTCAATTTCATCCAGTAAGAGTACTGCGTGAGGGCTTTTGGTAACTGCTTCAGTCAATAAACCGCCTTGATCATAACCAACATAGCCAGGAGGTGCGCCAATCAAGCGCGATACCGTGTGTTTTTCCATATATTCAGACATATCAAAACGAATCAAAGCAATGCCTAATACTTTTGCTAACTGCTTTGCCACTTCTGTTTTTCCCACGCCGGTTGGACCAGCAAACAAAAAGCAACCAACAGGTTTATCTGCTTCACGTAAACCTGAGCGCGCTAATTTAATGGCAGATGATAAGGCAGTGATTGCTTTATCTTGCCCATAAACTAGCAATTTTAAATCGCGCTCAAGGTTACGTAAGGTATCCTTATCACTGGCTGTTATTTTTTTGATAGGCATACGTGAAATTTTAGCTACAATCGTTTCAATTTCGGTAACACCAATCATTTTTTTACGCTTACTAGCTGGTAGTAAGTTTTGATAGGCACCTGCTTCGTCTACCACATCGATAGCTTTGTCAGGCAAGAAACGTTCGTTCATATACTTAGCTGACAATTCTGAAGCTGCTTTTAAAGCAGGCAGTGAAAATTTGACCCCGTGATAACTTTCTAGGCGCTCTTTCAGTCCTTTCAAGATTTCAATGGTTTCTTCAACGCTTGGTTCTTTTACATCAATTTTTTGGAATCGACGTGCCAGAGCACGATCTTTTTCGAAAATACCTCTATATTCCTGATAGGTTGTAGATCCCAAACATTTAAGCTCACCGTTGGCTAAAAGCGGCTTGATTAAATTCGAAGCATCCATTACACCACCTGAGGCAGCACCTGCACCAATAATGGTATGGATTTCATCGATAAACAATACTGCCCCTGCTTGTAGAGACAATTGCTTTAGGACGCCTTTTAGACGTTTTTCGAAATCCCCGCGATATTTTGTTCCTGCTAGCAAGGCGCCTAAGTCCAGCGAGTAAACGACACAATGCTTTATAGCCTCGGGTACTTCGTTCTCAACGATTTGCTGGGCCAATCCCTCAGCAATGGCTGTTTTACCCACACCTGCTTCACCCACTAACAGGGGATTGTTTTTACGCCGGCGGCATAAGATTTGAATCGTACGTTGAAGTTCTTCGTGCCGCCCTATTAGCGGGTCAATTTTACCCAGGCGAGCTTTGCGATTTAAATTAGTGCAATAGTGTTCTAGAGAAGAGTCTTGGGTTTCATTACCCATACCTTCGTCTTCTAAAGACGGGTGTAAGGAATCACTCGGGCTGCTGTTATGATACTTAGAAACCCCGTGAGAGATGTAGTTGATCACGTCTAGCCGTGTAACATTTTCTCTACGTAAAAAATAAACCGCTTGGCTTTCTTGCTCACTAAAAATAGCCGCAAGCACATTCGCGCCGGTGACTTCTGTTTTACCTGCGGATTGCACATGGAATACGGCTCTTTGCAATACTCTTTGAAATCCTAGAGTGGGCTGTGTCTCCCTATCGAGCTCATCTTGAGGAATGCGCGGTGTTGTTTCTTCTATAAAATCACTTAAATCTTGACGCAAACCTTCAATGTTTGCATCGCAGGCCTGTAAGACATTACCTGCAGATGGATTATCAAGTAAAGATAGCAATAAATGCTCTACCGTCATAAATTCATGACGTTTTTCTCTGGCTTCTTTAAAAGCCAGATTTAAGGTAAATTCTAGCTCTTTATTTAGCATTATGTTGCTCCTCTCTTCAACCAATCAATCCAAGCCATAACGGATTATTAAAGCGATGAGGCAAATGAAGGGCGCAGACTAGGTCTTGCATTACCAACATAAATAAACTAGAGCAACCTTTCTTCTTTTAATCTCCCCTCTATATAATTTTATAGACTTCAAAACGAGGTTTAGCCAGTAAACGTACCCGGAATTTCCTAAAATAATTAATTCCGGGTTATCTTTTAGTTTCAGATCATAGGCTTAATCTTTCATGTGCTTAATGACAGCCTGACCAAATCCAGAACAACTAACGGTGGTAGCATCATCCATCAAACGCGCTAAGTCGTAGGTAACGGTCTTTGCTTGAATAGCACCTGCCACACCTTTGATCACCCAATCCGCAGCTTCTACCCAACCTAAATGACGCAGCATCATTTCTGCTGATAAAATAAGCGACCCTGGGTTTACTTTATCTTGGCCAGCATAACGTGGTGCAGTGCCATGAGTTGCTTCAAAAACAGCAACCTTCTCACCCAAATTAGCACCCGGCGCAATACCGATTCCTCCAACTTGTGCTGCAAGCGCATCGGAGATATAGTCACCGTTCAAATTCAGTGTAGCAATTACTTGATAATCTTCGGGTCTTAAAACAATTTGTTGTAAGAAAGCATCTGCAATCACATCGTTAATCAGAATTGTTTTGCCCGTATTTGGATTGACAATCTGCATCCAAGGTCCGCCTTGGTATTCGGTTGCCCCGAATTGATCTTTAGCGACTTGATAGCCCCATTCTTTAAATGCGCCTTCCGTGTATTTCATAATATTGCCTTTGTGCACGAAAGTAACCACGTCGCGTTGATTATCGATTGCATACTGGATAGCCGCTTTAACAAGACGCGTCGTTCCTTCTTGAGAAACAGGTTTTATACCGATGCCGCAATTTTCTGGAAAACGGATTTTGTTAACGCCCATTTCGTTTTGTAGAAAATCAATAACTTTTTTGGCTTCTTTGGAATTGGCTTGCCATTCGATACCAGCATAAATGTCTTCCGAGTTTTCTCTGAAAATTACCATGTTGGTTTTCCATGGTTCTTTTAAAGGGCTAGGAGTACCGCTAAAGTAACGCACTGGGCGTAGACAAATAAATAAATCGAGAATTTGTCGAATAGCAACGTTCAATGAACGAATACCACCACCAACGGGTGTGGTAAGAGGACCTTTAATCGCAACGACATATTGCTTTAGTGCATCGAGTGTTTCTTGAGGTAACCACTGATCAGCACCATAAACTTTGGTCGCTTTCTCGCCGGCATATACTTCCATCCAGTGGATTTTGCGCGATTCCCCGTAAGCTTTTTTTACTGCAGCATCAATAACGTTAAGCATTGCCGGAGTAACATCAACGCCAATGCCATCGCCCTCAATGAATGGGATAATAGGAAAAGAAGGTACAGTCAGCGATAAATCAAAATTAGCTTTAATAATATCGCCTTCGTTAGGTACACAAATTTTTTCAAAGGTCATCAAATGTCTCCTTTTCTTTTTCTGTTACGGCAACAAGGAATGGTTGGTTGAGAGTATACTGGATTCACTAACGGTTGTAATTGAGTTATTGGAGTTTATTACAGGATATTAGCCCTTAGCCTAAAGGGGTTAAATAGGTTCGCCGTTCATTCATCGTTTCAATGCTATTGATAACGGTTTCGTGACAAATTTTTTGCATTAGAGGGATGTCTTTTAAAGGCATGCCCGTGTAGATACTATGGGCAATGAGGGCGCTGTCAACACCAAATTTGTCACGTTTTGAGGGTTTGGCGTTTGCCCATAGTGCGAACCAAAGAAAATGGAATAACCATTGCTGACGCTTGGGTTCAAATACTTCTTGAAAAACAGCTACCACTGCTTCTTCAACAGCACAAACTTTAACACCTTTGACAATGGAGGCATGTTGATTGACCAAGACGTCAATGTTTGCGTCTTCCATATACCAAGATTCAGTAAAGGGTTTATGAATCCATGCGCTTGATCGTTTAAAGGATGCTTCTAAGTTTTCGGATGTGATAGGTGGAAGTATTGATTTGATTAAGTGCTCAATGATTGCACCTGGCTCAAGGGCTTTAGGTTTAAGTGAAATACCTAAAAGTTCTTGGATTTGAAGTAACTGCAGATCAGGTGTTTTGTTCTCTTTAATCATTCCCTCAAGGAAATGAGAAATGAGGGCCTGGAAATAATTAAGCGTTACAGAACGTATAGTGAGATTAACTTCATTGATTTTCTCATTATACTCTGCTAATTCAGCCGAACTAATTGCTGGGGTTATCCAAACATCCTTAATACCATACCCCTGCTTCAACAACATCCCACACAAGAAATATTGTTTGTTGGTTTTGATGTGAATAAAAATACCTTGCGAACCTCGTCCATCGACTTCACTTGCATCTATTTTAAGTAGAGGCATGGCTTGTTGTTTCTGCGCAACAACACCTTTCATTTCTTGCACACGTACCCAATAATCAAACTGAGTATGACAATGACAGGGATACCAATCTCGTATAATCTTTAGGCGCATAAGCGAAGCAGCGCTTAAAGTAATTTTTTTGATTAGACTGTCAAAGGTTGCAGTGACAACGGCTCTAACATCATCTTTTGGATGTAATAAAAGCAATAAAGCGATGTCGTGGCCTTCTTCAATGTTGTATAAATCCACCATTAGATCAGCAAAGAAATCTGCGGTCATTGCATGACCCTGTGCAAAAAAGATTTCAGCTATTTCAAAAATAGATAAATCAGATGCATCTTGAATTTGTTCTCTAATGGTTTCACGAACATCTTCTTGATCATAATAATAGCTACCCTCATCCTCTTCTTCAGAAGCAAGTGTCATGTAAGCGTCTTTAAGATCCTCAGACATTTCGATTTTTGCAAGGTAAAAAATATTTAATACGGGAAGCCAAAAATTTAACGAATGCATTTGCTGTTGCATGAGATCCGCAATATTTGTCATGATATTATTAACAATCTTATTCGCTAATTTACCGCCACTATCTTTAGTGTATTTTAACTGCGTCATACACACATCCAGAGCATAGACACAAGCAGAATAATGTGAGGAAGCATGTTCAGCGTCTTCCTCGGTTAAATCAAAAAGCATATCTAGAATGTAAAATGCTAACTCAGGTTTACTTAAGAATGGCGCTAAGTGATTGAAATCCGGCTCATCTTCGCGAGCGATAACTCCCGCTAATTTTTCTATCCAGTCGGTTAATCGTTTGAGACCTACAGCTGACATACTTCTCTCATTTTTACTTAGGGATGGGGCGTGGTTTGCCCTTTTCATCGACGGCTACAAAAACAAAAGTCCCTTTAGTTACTTTGTATTGTTCATCACTTGCAGCAGGTTCAGCCCAAACTTCAACACTAATAGTCATTGATGTGCAACCACACTTGATTAATTCCACATGGCAACTCACAACGTTTCCAACATGAACGGGTTTAATAAAACTCATACTGTGTATAGCAACGGTTACTACACGGCCCCGTGCTACTTTTTTTGCGAGAACGCCTGCAGCTAAATCCATTTGAGAAACTAACCAGCCCCCGAAGATGTCACCATTAGGATTTGTATTAGCTGGCATCGCTAAAGCCTGCATGGTCAATTCCCCTCGCGGTTTAAAGGTGGTGATCTGATCCTCTTTTGAAGATAAAGATACTTCCGTGTTGTTTTTTCGAAGCTTTTGCATCCATCCAGTGATTTTTTGAAGCATCTTCATCGTAACAATACCTTATAAGAGGCTGATTCATTTTTTAGATCGGTTTTTTAATGCCGAAAGCGCATCAGCCATTGCCGTGTTAAACACACCTACTTTTGCTGGCTTGCTGGGTTTATTGTTTTTATGTCCTTTAGCGTCTACCAATTTCTTGGACTTAAATTTTTTCTGAGCCGCTTCAGAGGCATTTAAGGAGGATGGTTTATCTCCTGTAGACTTTTTAGCAGCAGACGCTGGCATTTTTTTCTGCAAAGGTTTTGAATTAGCCGTTTTTTCAGGCTTCATGCTTAGTCCAATACGACCTCTTTCCTTGTCAACTTCGATTACCTTAACCGAAACCACCTCGCCAACTTTAACCACCCCACGTGGATCTTTAATAAAACTATGCATCATTTCAGAAATATGCACCAGGCCATCTTGATGCACACCTATATTCACAAATGCACCAAAATTCGTAACGTTCGAAACGATGCCTTCTAAAACCATGCCCACCTCTAAATCTTGGAGGGTTTCAACGCCTTCTTTAAATTGGGCAAGTTTAAATGAAGGTCGGGGATCACGCCCAGGCTTCTCTAATTCTTTAAGTATATCATGAATTGTAGGTAGGCCGTATTCCTCATCCACATACTCTGTGGGTTGTACCTGCTTCAAAAGAGCTCTGTTACCAATCGCATCTTTCACAGAAGCGCCCTGATCTTTCAGGATTTTTTCGACAAGTGGATAGGTTTCTGGATGAACACTCGACGCATCTAATGGATTTGTTCCATTAATTATACGTAAGAAACCTACTGCTTGTTGATAGGTTTTTTCACCCATCCGCGGTACTTTTTTCAACTCCTCACGAGTTGAGAAAGCACCATGTTCATCTCTATATTGAATCAGGTTCTTTGCTACAGTTTCATTTAAACCAGAAATATGTTGCAGTAAGGCAGCGGAAGCGGTATTTAAATCAACTCCCACTGCATTTACACAATATTCGACAGCAGCATCTAAAGAACGCTTTAAACTAACTTGATTAACATCATGCTGGTACTGCCCGACACCAATTGATTTTGGTTCAATTTTAACCAATTCGGCCAATGGATCTTGTAAACGTCTGGCAATAGAAACCGCACCACGTAAGGTGACATCTAGCTCTGGAAACTCAGCAGCTGCCAGTGCAGAGGCAGAATAGATAGAAGCTCCGGCTTCATTGACAAGCACTTTTTGTAATTTTAGATCAGGGTATGTTTTCATTAGGTCAGCAACAAGCCTTTCAGTCTCTCGAGAGCCCGTCCCGTTACCAATACTAATGAGTTTAACGTCATTTTTGCTGGCGATTTTTGCTAATTCTGCTACAGCCCCATGCCAATCATTTTGTGGGGGAAAAGGGAATACGGCGGTATAGTCAAGTAATTTTCCAGTCGCATCAACAACAGCAACCTTCACGCCTGTCCGTATGCCTGGGTCAAGCCCCATAGTAACCTGGGCGCCTGCAGGAGGTGCTAACAGAAGATCTTGCAAATTCTTAGAAAAAACAGAAATGGCTTCTTCATCTGCCGATTCGCGCAAGCGGGTTAATAGATCCAATTCTATCTTGGGAAAGATTTTAGACTGCCATGCTAAACGAATAGTTTCTTCTAACCATTGGTCCGCTGGGCGTTGTTTATTCTCAACATTAAAATGAACGGCCGTTTGTTTTTCGCCGTATGTTAAGTCCGGTGACCGTAGCGACAAGCGTAAAATCTGTTCTCGCCGGCCTCGTAGTAATGCAAGCGCACGATGCGAAGGAATTTTTTTTATTTGTTCACAATAGTCCAGATAATCTGAAAATTTGTTTTTTGAGATATCTTTTGATTTTTTGCCTTTCGATTCTAGGGAAGCTTCTTGCCAGAAATATTCTCTAAGTTCACTTAATAAATTGGCTTCTTCTGAAAAATGTTCCATTAAAATTTGCTGAGCACCAGCAAGGACTTCTTCAGTGGTTGTAAAACCTGCCTCTGCATTTAAATAATTCGCAGCAATTGTCATTGGCTGTTGCGTTGGATCTTCTAACAATGTAATTGCTAAGGGCTCTAAACCAGCTTCTCTAGCTAATTGTGCTTTGGTTCGACGCTTTGGACGATAAGGTAAATATAAATCCTCAAGTCGTGCTTTAGAATCAGCAGCTAAGATCGTTGATTCAAGTTCAGGTGTTAATCGGTTTTGTTCACGAATAGTAGTCAGAATACTTTCGCGCCGTTGATTTAATTCACGAAAATACGAAAGACGCTCAGCTATAGTACGGAGTTGTGTATCGTCAAGCCCTTTCGTCGCTTCTTTGCGGTAACGTGCAATAAAGGGAACCGTTGCACCTTCATCTAATAAATGGATCGCAGCGTTCACTTGAGAAAGGTCAATTGCTAAGTTTTTCGCAATCAGCGTTGCAGGTGCTAAACTTTCTTGGTTCATTATATCTCTTTAATGGGGCTAAATATGGACATTACAAATATGGATCGCCTTAAATTTTGCCTGAGATGCATGCGTTAAGGCAAGCATTTTTAAGGAAAAGCCCAAGACAGGCTCTTAAGCTAAAACTTTCTCTTGCTGAATTACCCTCTTTTTTGAATTCGTTTGCATTGTTTCGCATCATAAATTGACTGATTTGCCCCAAGAAACTTCCATCGTTATAATTCAGCAAATATTAGGCACTCGATCCTTGGCGCTTTCTTAGGTTCAGCCAGCCATTTATGCAGGAATACCCTCTTTAGAACTTCCTGTCATTAAAACCTACTGGATATAGACATGCATTCATTTCTTGATGGATTAAATGATAAACAACGTGAAGCCGTAACTTCTCCACTGACCAATACTTTGGTTTTAGCAGGGGCAGGAAGCGGAAAAACACGCGTTCTCGTTACCCGTATTGCATGGCTAATTGAACAAGAGCATTTTTCACCCCAATCCATTTTAGCGGTAACATTTACTAATAAAGCAGCAAATGAGATGAAAGGGCGTTTAAATCAATTGCTCAAAGTTCCTGCCTATGCCCTGTGGGTTGGTACATTCCATGGTATCTGCCATCGTCTACTCCGCCATCACCATCAAGACGCAAACCTTCCTCCACAGTTTCAAATTTTAGACAGTGATGATCAATTGCGATTAATCAAACGGAGCATAGCTGCATTAAATTTAGATGAAAGTAAATGGACACCTAAAGAAGTACAGTTATTTATTAATGCCCGCAAAGAAGAAGGCGTACGTGCTAAGCATTTAAGTGAAAAAGAAGCGGGACAACCTTTGGGTCAGATTTATCGTGCCTATGAACAAGCTTGTCAAATTGCAGGAGTTGTCGATTTTTCCGAACTCCTTCTTCGCACTTACGAACTTTTTAAAGAAAATGAGTCATTATTAATACACTATAGGCAACGTTTTCAAGCAATCCTGGTTGATGAATTTCAGGATACGAATACGATTCAATATGCTTGGATTCGGTTACTCGCCACGAATAACACCTCGGTTATGGTGGTTGGAGATGATGATCAATCTATCTACAGTTGGCGAGGGGCAAAGGTTGCCAATTTACATCAGTTTTCCCAAGACTTTCAAAAGGCAGCGGTAATCCGACTAGAGCAAAATTATCGTTCAACCTCTACTATTTTAAATGCTGCGAACGCGTTAATCGCGCAAAATTCTTCGAGATTAGGCAAAACACTTTGGACAAGTGGCGAACAAGGTGAAAAAATTCTTCTTTATCGTGCTTTTAATGAATTAGAAGAAGCACGTTTTATTGGTGCTCGTATTCAAGAGGCGCAAAACCATGGCTATTCGGTTGATGACATAGCTATTCTTTACCGTTCTAACGCACAATCGCGGGTACTTGAAGATATCTTGTTAAGGATGGGAATTCCTTATCGTATCCATGGCGGTGTTAGCTTTTTTGAGCGAGCAGAGATTAAAGATGCGCTAGCCTATTTGCGATTAATTGCGAATCCTAATGATGATCCTGCGTTTGATCGTGTGGTGAATTTTCCGACGCGTGGGATTGGTGAAAAGACACTAGATGCCATACGCGGGCGCTCTAAAGCTGATCACACTTCCTTGTGGGAGACAGCACAGCGGCTTCTAGAAGACTCTATTTTACCACCACGTGCTCATGCAGCGTTGAGCCAATTCATCACTTTGATCGAAACGCTGCGTGTGAGAACTGTTGATCTGGATTTAAGTGAACAATTAAGTCTATTAATTGAAGCCAGTGGCTTACATGCTCATTTCTCTAAAATTAAAGGAGAGCGCTCCGAATCACGCTTAGATAATTTACAAGAATTACTTAACGCAGCCCAACAATTCGAATCTTCTTATGAACATACACTACACCCTTATGCAGAGGCCAAAGAAAATCTATCCTTTGAAGATGAAGCTTTAATCCCTGATTCAGAAGCCTTTGACTTGACGGAAATGCCACCCATGGTTGCCTTTTTAGCTTACACTTCTCTAGAAGCGCGCGAAATGCAGGCAGAAAAACATGAACCTCATGTACATCTGATGACGCTTCATGCGGCAAAAGGGTTAGAATTTCCTTATGTGTTTTTAGTGGGGGTTGAAGAAGGCGTGTTTCCCGGTAGACTGAGTATGGGAGACGATGATCAAATTGAAGAAGAGCGTCGACTGTGTTACGTCGGCATGACACGAGCGATGAAACAACTGGTTTTATCTTATGCAGAAATGAGGCATCAGTACGGGCATGAGGAATACCACCGCCCTTCTCGTTTTCTCAATGAGATTCCGAAAGAATTCATTCATGAAGTACGTCCAAAACCACAATTTCAACCGGTATCTCTACAACAAAATTCACGCAGCATTCAAAAATCGCCGAAAATGGCTGCAATGTCTCCCGAAGAAGAAGTATGGTTAGGCCAACAAGTCATTCACCCTAAATTTGGGCAAGGCGTCGTTCTGGCCGTAGAGGGGCATGGTGCACATACACGCGTTCAAGTAAAATTTTCGACAGAGGATTCGAAATGGTTAATTTTAGCCTATGCAAACCTCCAAGCATTTGAAGGTACGTAATCGTTCTCTAAGGTTTTAACCGATCGCTTGAGTCCTTAATCTCATCTAAAGCACTAGAAACGCCTTTTTTATCTTTAATCGAGAATTGGCTATAACGATTTGAAGTTTGTCTTTCTGTATCTAATTGCTTTTTAAAATCCTGTTGTGTCATTTTATTTTTTGATAGTGAGAACAATGATTGTATGCTTTGACAAATTGTTTGGACTTTTAGTTTTATATTCTCAAAAACCGTCGGTTCTTTTGCCCTCTGGATGACTTTTTGTATTTCTTTGATATTTTCCTTAATCGATCCAATGAATGCTGAGTCAAAACTCTTAACATTCTTTTCCAGGTTTTGAACGTGTTTATCTAATGCATCGATTGACTGGGTGAACCTTCCCCAACTCTGCTCTGTTGTCGATCCGTGTTTGTAGCGTGTCTCAAGGGCTCCAAAACTATCAGAAACTTCTTTTCTTAAATCATTTAACTTGACGATATAGACCTGATTTAGTTCCTTAACTGTATTTTCAATTTGTGAAGAAAATTCTGGTTTATTATTTACTGTAAGGACTTCCTCCAAAAGTTTGTATTGCGTTATCTTTTGATCATCGGAATCTTGAGATAATTTGATTTGTTGTAAACAGATATTAAATAATATTTCGAAATGATTTTTACCTTGCAATTCCTTCGGCATAAGCGTTAAAAATTTCTCAGGAAGTGGGGACATCCCCGCAGTAGTTAGAAAAATTTGCATTGCATCGGGTGGAATAATGAGTTCAGGCTGCATCTTTTCTTTTGGACGGTTATAAATATCTAAAGGGTTCTGATGACTGGTACTAGTAGCTAAGCGTACAAGCTTATTGGCATAGTCCCCAAGGCCTGCTTGAAATATAGGTGTGCCCGGGGGCGATATATCGCATCTTCTTCGGATGTCTTCCAACTGCGCTGCTGTTTCTTGATACTGAGCTTCGGTATGGAAAAAGGTTGGTAGCTGTACTTCGTTATCATTTTTCATAACACTTCCTGATGACTAACAAAGGTCCATATTTATAATTATAAGCCCATTGCAATTATTTTTTGCAACTACCTTCTTAATCTTTAGCTTTTACATGAAACTCTAAAGCGCTAAGTAGATAATAAACAATACCTGATTTATATGTGCTCCCAAGCATTAAAAAACATGCTACGATAGCTATTTTTCGTGAGGAAGAGCTGATGTGGTTTAGAAGTGCACTTATCTATCATTATGATATAAAAGAATCTTTGAACTTAGCGAATGCCTTGGATGAAGATAAGCTAAAACCCTGTCCTCCACACGCCCGTTTTATATATGGCTGGCTTCCAGTGATTGCAGATGAACTGGTGCATGAAATTAGTGGCTGTTCTTTAATTTGCTTGGGCAAAGAAGAGCGTATTTTACCACGTAGTGTCATTAAGCGATTGCTCGAAGATCGTATCGAATCTATTCAGCAAGCAGAACAACGCATTGTTCGTCGAACTGAGAAATCACAGATAGCAGAAGACTTGGAATTTGAATTATTACCAAAAGCTTTTTGTGTACAAAAAAAAATGTATGCCCTTTTTGATACAATGACAAAACGGCTAATTATCAATTCCAGTAGTAATGGTCAAGCTGCTCAACTGATCTCTAGCATTAAAAAAGTGATGCCTGATTTACAAATTACGCCGCTTTCTCACGATGAAAATTTAAGCTTGTTACTGGCAAAGTGGATTAATGAACCTAATTCATTGCCCCAAGCCTTTGAATTGGCCTCGGAGTGTGTTTTGTTTTCTCAACAAGATGTGAATAAACGCGTCAACTGTAAAGGTTACGAACTTCCTGCGGAAGAGATTTTAGCGCTACTCTCCCAAGGATTAGTAGCCTCTGAAATTTCCTTAATTTGGCAAGGTAGAATTCAATTCACTTTAACTCATGATCTAAGTTTAAAACGGCTAAAGTGCTTAGATTATTTGGCAGATGAGTTTCAAGGTACAAAGGATTACGAAGAAGAACGTTTGAAAGAAGACGCTGCTTTGACGCTAATGGGTGGGAATTTGCGCGAATTAATTAACGATTTGCTAACACCATTAACCAAAACCAATCCAGTTCCCTCTTTACAAGAAGAAAATGAGCAGCATTTACCAGCATAGCAGGTAGGTATATCTAGTAGTCAAAGATCAAGATTATTTTAAAACGAGCAGCTACATCATCGAGTTGCCAAATCTTTGTTAGTAGAAAATGAAAAGCATAAATTTGCTGAATTTAATGCATTTATGCTATATAAATTAACAATAAGGCCCGTTCAGGGAAGAAAAAATGAACAAAAGATGGTTTGCCTTTTGCAGCTTGTCCTGTTTTGCGTTTTTGGCTTTTGTTGCTACTCCAATTCAAGCATCAAACTTTATTGATGACGACGTCGGTATTGCCTTTATTCATGGTACCAGTGATCATCGGCTAGATGCTGATGGGGATTATTGGAAAAAATCATTTATTCAATCCATCGTCGACGTTTTACCTAATCCGCGCAATCACCTAATCGTTGCATGTGACTTTACTCATGACATATGGGATCCAGCAGTGGCAGGATGCTTATCAAAACAAATAACAACGTTTGTTCATGAAAAAAAAATCCGAAAATTATATGTTTATAGCCACTCTCACGGGGGAAATATTATCCGCTGGATCCTTTCAAACCCTAGCTATGATCCAGAATATCCCCTCATTATTAAAACCATCAAACAAGTGACCGCCATAGCGCCTTCAAGCGGTGGTACTGAGTTGGCCGATGAGGTGTGCAATGGGAATGTTTTCAATAAAAGTGTAGGCTGGCTACTTGGTTACCGAAACGATGCGATTAAACAGCAACGTGTTGGGGAAATGGCACTCTTAAATGCCGAAGTTTTATTAGGAACACCGGGGCGCCCTTCCCTACCTTGTACGTTTCGTTCGGTCGTGGGTACCGATGTTTTTGCTAACCCTTTATCCCAATCCAGTTACTGCAATGGTTATATGCTCAATTCGGGATTAAAATTTACCAAAACCTATTTGGACGACTGCTCCGATGGTTTTATCAGTTGCTTTTCTCAGGCGCATGCGGGCAAAGTTTGGTTTTATGATCGCGAAAAAACAGATAATCAACTCCCTTTAAACCACAATCAAAGTCGGCATTCGTGCTTTTATTTTGATCAAATTATTCGTAATGATATTATTGAGCAAGGGGTTATCCGATGAAAACCTGCCTCCCCAAACTTGGCTTATTTTTATTAGCAATGCACGCAATTAATCCTTTAGAAGCAATGCCCCTTCCCCTTCGACCAATTGTTTCTTATCAATGTAAAAGTTGTCAACCGCTGTCTCGTGAACCCGTTAATTTTGCTTGGCCACTAGAGAATAACGATTTCTATGAAAAAATCTCGCATGAAACGATTAGCCGAAAGTATGTGATCCGTACCAATATTTATCAGCTGCAATCCACAGGTGTTGTTCTGCAAACACAGGCACCAGGAGCGGTTATTCGTATTACCGCTGTCAATCGTAAATTTAAGATACCAGCGCTCCTTCAGATTCAGAATAATCAAGCGCAAACCTTTACATTACAAGAAGCCACCGATGTCGTATCAGACAGCGCTGACTTAAAAGATACTTATTTTAATCAATCAACTGGATTAGGCCCATCTCTAGGCTTTCAACTCAAAGAAAATATTGGTTCTGGTCAAATTATATTGCGATTACCTCAAGGTATTAACTTGCAGCAAGTTAATAAACGGACGACCCTTCTTGTGCATGTCTTTGATAAGAACGCATCTTCCTCTCTGTATTTAAATACCGATAAAGCACGCTATCAATATGGGCAGAAAGTAAATGTCAACCTGTATATTCGTGATAAAAATATTAATTATCCTCTGAATCAGTTAAATGCTTTTTTGGTAGGCCCCTCCGGTGAAAAAACACAACTCACATTAAGAAATCAATCCAATAATGTTTATGAAACTGCTTTAAAATTGGATGCTCGAGAAATTAAAGCGCCTGGAAGAAATCATGAAGTGCTTGTAGAAGCATCGACGATTGTTAATGGTCAGGAAATCAAACGCCAAGCACATACCTTTGTTTCCTACGCTATTCCATCCGCTTCTTTATACCGTATCAATCGTTTTAGTGCGCAACCTTTTGGCTTTGTTGGCCAACTAAAAGTAGCTACCGCTAGTCGGTACGCAATTGAGGCCATTCTTTTTGCAAGAGATGAAAAGAAACGTCGGGTCCCGGTTCAACATGTGCAGTCGGCTGCATGGTTAGAGCCCGGGGATGCAGCGCTTTATTTCACTTTTGATAAACCTTTAAAGAAAAAATATTTACCCCCTTATGAGATAGGTTATTTAAGGTTGATCGATTTTAATCAGTTAAAACCCATTTATGAATATCTTATCCCGATTGATTTAAACCGTTTGCAATAAGGCGCTACGATGATAAATGCTGTGCTCGCTTCAGTTATTGGTTTTGTTTTTTTTGCTCAAGCCGCATTATTAGTATGGTTTTTACGACAGCAGCTAGAGAAACGTCAAGAATTGCTTTTAAAAGAGCTTGATAAACTTCCTGAATTTGTAAAAGATCAATGGCATAGCTATCAATTGGCGTGGCAAAAAACCTACCAAATTAGCCAGGAGCAAATGCAAGAAAAACTTAGCCAAAACCAGCTAATACTACAGCAATTTATCTCTGATAATATTCGTCGGCACATGTCAGATATTCGAGAACAAATGCAACACAGCTTTGCTCAGCATGCAAGTTCTTTGACTTCTCATCTGCAATCTTTAACTCAAGAAATCCAAGCACACCTTAATCATCTAACAAAGCAAGTCAATCATCGTCTGACTGAGGGGCTAGAAAAAACCTCGTCTACCTTTACGGATGTGGTGAGACGACTGACCATCATTGATGAAGCCCAGAAAAAAATGGCTGAATTATCGACGCACGTCATTAGCTTGCAGGATATTCTGGTCGACAAACGTTCTCGTGGGGCATTTGGTGAAGTCCAATTATCAATGCTGATTGCAAACATGATTCCACCCTCGCATTACCGGATGCAGCATACCCTGAGCAATCAGAAGCGCGCTGATTGTATCTTATTCCTGCCAGAACCCAGCGGCCATATCGTTATTGATTCAAAATTTCCATTGGAAACTTTCCAAAAATTAATGCAGGGTGACATTCATCCCACAGTGAAAAAAACACTACAGCAACAATTTAGGCAGGATCTTTATAAACATATCAAAGATGTCGCTGAGAAATATATTGTCCCTCCGGAAACAGCGGACAGTGCAGTAATTTTTATTCCTGCTGAGGCGATTTTTGCAGAGATTCATGCCAATTATCCCGATGTGATTGCTCTATCCCAACGGTTAAAAGTATGGTTGGTTTCGCCGAGCACCCTTATGGCCGTCTTAACCACTGCTAAAGCCGTTTTAAAGGACGACGCTACCCGCAAGCAGGTCCATGTGATTCAACAACATTTGCATGCTTTAGCAGGTGATTTTCAACGTTTTGAAAAACGAATGGATAAATTGTCTAAGCACATTGATCAAGCTCACCAAGATGTTGGTGAAGTAAACACGTCCGCCAAAAAGATCACCCAACGTTTTCAAAAAATTGAAACCGTTGAACTATCCGGGCAACCCGTAGAAATGATGGCTCTAAATGATGAATAATAAAATTTTAAGAATAATTATTAAGCATATCTTCAGGTTTAGAGCTATAGTTTATAATTGAACAGCAATAAAGAGTAATTTTGCAAAAAGTAAGTATGCAAGTATACTTTTTATGGAATATTTTTAAACCGTTAAGTTAAGGACCTTAATATGAAAAAATTATCACTTGCTGTATTAGCACTTTCTTTTGTTATGGGTCAAGCGGCATTTGCTACTAGTGAAGCAGCGCACAAGACAATGTCTCCTACAGCAGTAACTGCTACGCCTGCTAATGATATGATGCATGATCATCATCAAATGCATCATTGTCTTTTTCATATGAAAAAGATGATGCATGAGCTCAATCTCGATAAAGCACAACAAGATAAAATTAAGTCGATTAAAGATGAGCTAAAAGTTAGCCAAAAATCTAACTGGGATCAAATGCGAGGGCTGCACAAGCAAGTTCACGAAATTATTCAATCAAACACCTTAGATAACGCGAAGCTCGATCAAGTTGTTGATCAAAAGAAAGAGCTTTTAGGTCGTATGATGAAGGCACATATTACAGCAAAACAACAAATGTATAATGTTCTCAATGACAAACAAAAAGCTAAGTTGAATCAAATGATGCAACAATGTGACGCCAAAAACGAACATTTCCACGAATAAAATCAACCCTCTATAGCCCGTCCTGCGCTGAATTTTTAGCATGATGGGCTATGCATCACTTTTTATCGTTTTAGAATTTACCGATTTTTTTTACTTCAGTCAGTACTTTACTTTTCTACAAAAAAAAGGCAAGCTTTTCTTAATTTGTAAGTATTAAGAAAACCAAAATAGTTTTTGCCAGGGAATGTGAGGAAAATCCTTACCATAGGTAGATTACAGACAGGAGATCGAATGAACTATCAGTTACCCTCCTACCATGATTTGAAAAAAAATACTCAGAACTTAAATAAAAAATTTAACCAAATTGCAAACCGCTACATTCCCCCTTCATTAGATACGCTGCTTGAAAAAATAAAAAAATTACAAAATGATTATTCTGAGATAACAAATACGCGAACATTTATGGGTTTTTTTGCAGATCGTGAACGTCGCTCTTCTCAAATTGCATCTATCAGCAATCTTACATCTAAGCTAAAAAAAACAAGAAACATTGATCATAAGAAAGCACAAAGAATTATTCTTGGTGCCTGTTTTTATCGCGTAGAACGGTTAAAAACCGTTCACGATGCTAAACATAAATATTTACCTTCCGTGGTAAAGCAGTACATTCCTGCTACCACGCTAGAAAGCACTTTATGTCGGCTATTAAAAGAGATCTTAGATATTAAGCATGACAATAAATTAGATGATCAAACACTCATTACTAATTGCCAAGATTATGCCGACTATCTTATGGAATTAACGCTAAGCGAAAGAAAAGCGTATTTGGATGCGAATCCACATCTTTTTGCAAATCTAACCGCCATCATAGAAGAGCATAAAGTTGGCGCAGAAAGACTGCGCGCTCAAATGCGAATCATAAAGTTTATTCAGTCGATTGAACTCACCTTAGACAAAGTTTCACAAACAATTAAAACGATAATGCCGCTGCTTACGAAAAAATTTAGTCATGTTGTAGATGAGGATTCTGCTGAGGAAACACAGTATTTCCTACGCACAGAGCTTGATATGATTGATGAGCCGATCATTAAAAATTTTATACAAACATTTCAACTGCTCCCTGATAAATTAACCCCTAAAGGGGTGCCAGTATTGCAAGAAAGCGGTCAGATTGCTTATTTATCTTGTCAGGATTATATCCAAACAAAATTAGAAGTAATGAATCAATGCATTCTATTTGGTACCTACATGATGGCCTTTGCTCAATGCGGTTGTTTGCCTCTATCGTCGACTTTACATATTCTATTGGAACAAACACTGGAGATTACAGCAAGTAATCCTTTTGCTCCTCACTATCAAGAACTTGATTTGGAAATAAAAATAAAGTCGTTACAATACTTAGATAAATTTCATGCGCTGACCGCTGATCTCGATTACTCTGCCTGGGACTTAAAAAACGGAAAAGAATATTTTGAAAGAGCATTGCAAATAGAAATTGCCAAACCCCGCCAAGAAAGTTTACTTTCTTATACAGGGTAGGTTGAATCGCAGGAAGAACTATTTTTATTGATTAATGAGATATTGATGGGCCTATGCTTGCCGTTTCCACGGGTTTAAGAAAACCTTCGGAGGTATTTAAAACAACTTGATTCCCCTGTTTCTCTGCCCAATTAATTGAAAATACAGGTGCAATGGCGGGCATATTAGTAATAAGGCCCCCAATTTCTTTAGTGCATTGCATCATCGAATTGAAAATAGGCACCAACTCCTTGTAAAACTTTTTAGCATGGGATTTACTACATGCTGCTTTTGATTGTTTGATCGTTTCCTTACAGGTTTGTAAAAAATTTTCAAAACTCATATTTATAATAGGATCCGTAAATAAATGGTAATGTGACTCAACTAAAGTGTCCCTTAATGAATCTATTTCTTCTATCAACTTGTCAGGAATATTGGTTTGCTTATGAAAAAAGAATAGATTTAATGAGAAACATGTTTTATCTTTTTGTTTTGACTGATACATCTCTTCAGAAATTTTTTTGGTAACCTGCTCAGTCAGTTTATGACGAAGCTGCGTCAATAGCTGGGTAAATTGTTGTTCTTTTTCAGAAAGTGAAAGCATATTTTCATATTTTCTTTGAACCAAAGGTTGCATATTTTGTATCGTCGTTGCATCAAATTGTTTAAAAATATAATCATTAATTTTTTTTGTTAATTCATCCACAATCAATGAAATTTTATCATCCGCAATTTTATAAAGATTAAGTTTTTTTATCAGAAGCAACAATGTACTTAAATCAAACTTTGATAGATCACTAGCAGCAAGAAAAAAAGAAGAGGATTTCATTGCTGTTTCAAGATCGTCCTCTCGTACAATGACTCCAACCATGGTTTTAAAAAGATTCTGGTAATCATGTTCACTATCTATCGAACTTGTAGGAAATTTAGCAACAACTGCATCCCCGATCGCAGCAAATAGTCCTGTGTAATCTATTGGAAATTCTAACGATTTATTTCTACAAAAAGCAGTCGCTTTTAAACCAAATTCGCAGGACGAATATTTTTTATTCTCTACAATTTCGCGATTACTGGTATAACCCACTCTAAGTAAACATTTCAGCGGTATTCCTTGCAGGGAAGGTAGCATCCCTACTGCTTCAAGCAACATATATTCAAGAAGGTCTAGAGCTGTGAGTTCTGCAACTTGATAATGGATACCGCAGCGATTAAGGTGTTCAGCAAGGATTTTATATAACAACATATTATTTAATAATGAAGAAAAAATTTTGATAACTATACCATTAGTATTATTGCTTTCAAAAATATAAATCCCTTCATTATAATCAGCGTCTTTCTTTAAAAAAATTTTCAAGAAGTATCGAACATTCAGCTTGAAGCGGTCCCTCATCAATCTGTATTTGATGATTCAGTGGGTAGCCATTCAGCAAGTTATATACTGACCCAGCAGCCCCAGCATTGAAATCTCTGGCCGCAAAAACTAACCGACAGACTCTCGCATGTACTAATGCGCTGGCACACATGGGGCACGGTTCTAAAGTTACGTAAAGTGTGGTATTTGATAAACGATAATTACCCAACGATTCAGCAGCAGCACGGATAGCGATGATCTCGGCATGAGCAGTCGGATCGTGTCGTTGAATCACCTGATTCCATCCATGGCCAAGGATTTTTTGATTAGCATCGACTAGGATTGCCCCGACAGGAACCTCATCTTGCTTTTTTGCTAATAATGCTAAATGATACGCTTCCTGCATCCAAAGCGTATCATTATGTTGTTTTTTCTTGAGATCTTTTGGTTCTATTCCCATTCAATTGTTGCAGGTGGTTTACTAGAAATGTCATAAGTTACGCGCGATACATTTGGCGTTTCGTTGACAATACGAGAAGAAACCTTTGCAAGAAATTCCCAAGGCAATGGTGCCCAATCCGCGGTCATAAAATCAATTGTTTCCACTGCTCTTAATGCAATAACATATTCATAACGCCTGCCATCTCCCACAACACCGACACTTTTAATGGGAAGAAACACGGCAAAAGCTTGGCTGACCTTGGAATATAAATCGGCTATTTTTAATTCTTCAATGAAAATGGCATCCGCTTTACGTAAGATCTCAATATATTCTGCTTTAATCTCTCCAATAATACGAACCCCTAAGCCTGGCCCCGGGAAAGGATGACGATAAACCATCGACTCTGGTAAACCCAACATCGATCCAATTTTTCGTACTTCATCCTTAAATAATTCACGGATAGGTTCTAATAAAGATAGATTTAAGGTCTCAGGTAAACCGCCGACATTATGATGCGATTTGATAACCATGGAAGTTCCCTGATTCTTCACTGCAGCAGATTCAATAACATCAGGGTAAATCGTTCCTTGTGCTAGCCAACGCACTTTAGGTAACGATTGTGCTTCTTTTTCAAAAACATTAATAAAAGTGTGACCAATAATTTTGCGTTTTTCTTCAGGACAGGTAACACCAGCCAAAGCTTGTAAAAATTGCTTACGTGCGTCAACAACAATTAAGCGAATGTTTAAATTCTCGCCTAACATGCTTGTCACTTGCTCCGTTTCTTGAGCACGTAGAAGACCTGTATCTACAAAAATAGCAACGAGCTGATCTCCAATAGCTTTTTGTAGCAATGCCGCTACTACTGTTGAATCGACTCCACCAGATAAGCCCAGTAAAACATGCTCTTCTTTGACTGTCTTACGTACTTCTTCAATCAAATTGTCAATAATATTTTGAGCGGTCCATTCTGTCTTAGCACCACAAATATCGACGATGAAACGTTCTAAAATATGTGATCCTTGTCGTGTTTGTGTTACTTCTGGATGAAACTGTAATCCATACCAAGGGTATTTTTCATGAGCCATACCAGCAATGGGAGTGCTCTCTGTTTCACAGAGTATGTCAAAACCAGCAGGTAAAGCGGTTACACTATCACCATGACTCATCCACACATCTAGAAGCGGAATATCAGTCGTAGAAAGACGATCTTGAATAGCATGAAATAATTTGCCCTGGTTTTTTAAGTTAAGTTCTGCGTATCCAAATTCACCTGCATGAGAAACTTTAACCTCGCCTCCTAGTTGTAAGGCCATGGTTTGCATGCCATAACAAATTCCTAGGATAGGTAAATTTATCTCCATGAAAAGCCAATCGGGTGCTCGCAATGTTTTTAAGTCACAAGTAACACTTGCAGGACCACCAGATAAAATCACACCACAAGGTTTCAGCGCATCAAAATCGGTTTTTTCAATATTGTAAGGGTGTATTTCACAATACACACCAATATCTCGAATGCGTCTTGCAATGAGTTGTGTGTATTGTGAACCAAAATCAATAATAATTACTGGAGATTGTTTAATATTTATCATAACTGTCTACTTGATAATTAGGCGCTTGTTTTGTGATATTTACGTTATGTACATGCGATTCGCGCATACCTGCATGGGTGACCTTAACAAAAGAAGCACTTGTGTGTAGGGTTGGAATATCCTTACAGCCTGTATAACCTAAACAGGATCGCAATCCACCCATTAATTGGTGGATAATAGTTTGAACAGGTCCCTTATAGGGAACACGCCCTTCAATTCCTTCAGGTACTAGTTTCTCAGCCCCTTGTGTGCCTTCTTGAAAATAACGATCGCTTGATCCCTGTGCTTGTGCCATTGCTCCAATAGATCCCATACCTCGGTAACCTTTATAAGTACGGCCTTGGTAAAGTTCTATTTCACCAGGCGATTCTTCGGTGCCTGCAAACATTCCACCTAACATTACTGTGTCAGCGCCTGCAGCCAGGGCTTTGCAAACATCCCCAGAAAAACGAATACCACCGTCTGCAATGATAGGCACCTGACCATTTAACCCTTCAGATACATTTGCGATTGCAGTAATTTGAGGAACCCCGACGCCTGTAACAATACGGGTTGTGCAAATTGATCCAGGACCAATGCCGATTTTAACGGCATCCACTCCCGCATCAACCAAAGCAAGAGCTGCATCAGCGGTTGCAATATTGCCTCCAATGACTTGCACATTTGCATAATGATTTTTAATCCAAGACACACGATCTAAAACAGCTTTTGAATGACCATGTGCGGTATCAACCACCAACACATCGACACCTGCTTCTACCAACGCTTGTACTCTTTCTTCTGTCCCTGCACCTACACCGACCGCCGCCCCTACACGAAGTTGTTCCGCATTGTCTTTACACGCAAACGGATTATCTTTTGCTTTTTGAATGTCTTTAACAGTTACCAAGCCTTTCAAGTTAAAATCATCATTAACTAAGAGCAGTTTCTCTATTCGATGTTTGTGTAAAAGACGACAAATCTCTTCGCGGCTGGTTCCTTCTTTGACGGTAATCAAATCAGATTTAGCCGTCATCACAGCATGCACGGGTAGAGCAAGGTTGGTTTCAAAACGAATATCGCGGCTCGTTACAATGCCTACTAAAATTCCGTTCTCCACCACAGGTATTCCTGAAAAGTCGTGCTTTTCCATTAAAGACAATAAATCTTGGACAGTAACATTCGGTGAAACAGTGATAGGATCTTTAACCACTCCACTCTCAAACTTTTTTACTTTACGAACTTCTTCTGCTTGTGCTTCGATTCTCATATTTTTGTGAATAATTCCGATACCTCCTTCTTGTGCCATAGCGATAGCCAGTCGAGCTTCTGTGACTGTATCCATTGCGGCAGAAAGAAGAGGAATGTTCAGAGAAATTTCACGTGTGAGCTTTGTTTTAAGGTCTACATCCTTGGGAAGCACAGAAGAATATGCTGGAACTAACAATACATCATCAAACGTTAATGCTTGTTGCATAATAGGTTTTGCCATTCTGTACTCCAAAAATATTAGCTTGAAATTATACAGTTACTATTGAAAATTATCAAGTTAGCTGCGCTATTAGCAGAGTTGCACTCCTTTGCTTTTGGTTCTAATTATCGATTTTTTTATCAGGCCTGGTCTTAAATAGAGGCTTTTTTATCTAAATACCATGTTACCTGGCCGCCGACTAAATTTGCATAAGCATTCACATTTGCATCTAAAGTGAAGCTACTACCAGAACCCAATGCTTCTACGGTATGAACCCGTGGATGTCCTATACCAAACAAATGAGTGTAACCAACATCAATTCCTATAGCAGGTTTGGGCTCGTAATGGGCCCCAATTGCTAAAGCCCATCGATTTGTATCCGGTACACGAATATCTCTATCCACGTCATTAACAGGGGTTTGATCATAGCCTCCACCCAATCTAAACATCCATTGGTCTTGCAGACGATAATTTGCACCAAGTGAACAGCGCCATACATTTTTATAGTTTTCATTAGAAACAGTATCTACCAGTATTTGACCGCCACTTGTTAGGGCAGTTGGCGGTGTATAAGCAACTGCATTGATCAGCTCAATTGTTTTTAAAGAACCCCAACCTGTATAAACCACGGATCCTAAAAGCGCTAAGCGCTCGTTAATGTCTTGATAACCGCTTAAGGTTACAATCTCGGGTAAATCAATGGAGTTACTACGTAAGTTGCTGGAACGAGACACCGTGGGATAACCCGAGGTTGCAATCGACAGCGGATTTGTAATGTTTATTCCTGGCTGAGCCAATGGACCTCTTAACTCACTATAACCATGAAACTGGTGGCGCACTTGAGATTGATAGTTTAGGCCAATACGGGTGTGATTTTCATGAAACAATCCTAAAATACCTGCATGAAAACCAAGGCCAAAAGAATGCCCTCTATTATAACTTTCTGAATCGAGAAAAGTCGCAGGTAGATTTAAAAAAGGAGAAAATGCACGCATCACGTTTGGCGCGCCTAACATGCGATTAAATTTTACCTGTGCATATTGAAAATCGATTCCAGCGCCAACGGCTACATTCTCCGAAAACTTCGCGCCTAATTCAGGAGAAAGATTAGCTGTAAGCAATTCCGTCATCGTTGCAGCATATCGAACGCCACTGCCGCTCGGCCAATTCGTTCGTAATCCAAAGGGTGATACAGCACTGACACCAAAAGTAACGTTTTCACTTAAGGGGAGCGCATAATGAAAAGAAGGGACTAATGCGCCGTCGCTGGATGATAAGTTTTGATAGGTTTGCACGTAGTCTGGCAATGTCGCTACCCGAAATGTGCTACTTCCAGTGAGTTGAGCTCGAGGGAAAACACCGACACCGCCGAATACAGCTTGTTTTTCATGGATTAACGCTAAACCGGCTGGATTATACCAGCCGGTAGAGGCATCAGCCGCCTCAGCAGCAATACCTGCTGCGTAATTTCCGACAGCCGAGCCATTACTTTCTCCGTATAAAGAGAAAGCCCCTGCATTTGCTGTATTGACTGCAAAAGTAATCATTGCAGCAGTTAGGCCCAATTGATTCATGGAATAACGTAACGTCTGGAAGCGCTTATGCATATTAAGTGAACTCCTTTTAACAGGCCTGGTTTCAGAACGATGAGATAATTTGTTGAGGGTAAATCTTAAAGGGTTGACCAAATTTGGCCCCTCTTGGGGACATAATTTTGCCCTTATCTGTTTGTTAAAGCAAGCTCTTCTTCAAATTCTTTATATAGATTGGCAGGATAGTCTCATTCGATAAAGGTAAGAGATAATGTTATCTAGGAATATTAGAAACCACGGGCAAATCATACCAAATAAGCATTAATTTTGCCCATAAATGCTTTCATGCAGGAATTACAGATTTTAGACTGTGGTGATCGCTCAAAGAAAAATTTATTTCTACGTAAACAAGCGGCTTTAATTTAAATATTAAATTCATTCATGTTGGATATATTTATTGAAGTTTCATTATCTATAACAAGCGCTTTATGTGTTCTAAAAAAGCGAGCCTCTTCATTTAACTAGCTGTCTACCCTAGAGGATTCAAGGCCTGGTAATTTAGATTGAAAGGGAAAATTCATAAAATTAATCTTATTTAGCAATTTTATGAAAGATTTAGGGGATCCTTTCATTGCTTTTAAAATGGACTTATTTTCCTTGGTTGCATATTTGCTTAATGCGGAAGAAAATTGATGATAATTGATTTTATAGGCGTCATAGAATTTTGCCATGACATGAAAAGAAACAGCTATTTCAAAAGATCGGAAGGAAGAGCAGCGATATTTACGCATATAAGAAGATAGATTTTTTATATTATCGCTTAATTCTGTATTTGTGCAACAGAAGCTAGCTAATTTCTTTATTCCGTTCGAGTGTTTAAAATGATCTTCTAAAGATTAAATCAGTCTTGTACCCTAAGTTTTGTATACCTCCTCCTTTAGGAAGAGGCTTGGGTTCTAGTGAGACACCGGAAGGTAAGGGTAATGCAATCTTGCCTTCTGCATTTATCCATTTTAAACGATAAAAAACACGTAACGTTCTGGTTGCATTAGCGGCTAAACAGTTTTCATTGTATTGATTTAAATATTTTGGGGAGGTGACTGACCATTTTTTATAATCTAATGAGGCTTTATAAAGCAGTTCTTTGAGATTCATTGCCTTGGTGGACGTATTCCACCCTCGAAATATGCTTATAAAGCATCCTAAATATTTGTTTTTATCTTCTTTGATATCTTCCCTTAATATTTGAGCATAAGTAGCTTTGAACTCTCTAAGCAATTGCTGTTTTCTTTTGCTATCTTCCTGTTTAAGCAGCTGATTCCTCTTTTTTTCAGCCTTCGCTAATCGTTCGGATCCTTTCCCAATCGGACAAGTTGCTATTTGATTCATTGAAAAACAAAAACCTTGATCATTATCTCTATTCTGTTGTTTTCTTATATTGCTGTTATTTTTACTTAAAATTTCTGATTCAATGGTAGCTTTTGTAATAATTTTGTTTTGTTTCTCTAAACTTAAATAAGCAATAAAATTTTCTTTATTGATCTGTAACTTGTGGAAAAGTAAAGCTTTTGAGATTTCAATATTTTTTTGATCAATAGATATATTTGACTCTTTAAGTTTGCAAGCTATTTCTAAGTTGTTATCTTTTAACGGAATTTTAAGTAAAGCACATTTATTACTGACTTCTGCAATTTGGTCCTTATCGAACGAGGTGTCGAAATCAGGTATTATTTGAAATGATTCCATTTCCTGCTTTTTATGCTCTGAATAAAAATTATCGAATGGAATAGATAGATTATTTTCTAAAAAATTTTGTATTGAAATACGTTTACTTTCATCAATGCCCCCAGCATTTGCTAGAAAATGATAAAAATCAGAAAGATAATCTATTCGATTTATCTGATTTAGCATATTATCTATCTCGTCAAAATTTTTACATTCTTTGAAACGGATGGCTATCAGTTTTTTTAAAAGATAAAGAAAATCCAGACCATCCAAATATTTATTATCTATTTTGGTATTAGCATCATCAAATAATTGTTTTAAACTTGAATTATTAGTAAGGTTTTGCATATCAAAGATAGCTAAAAGTGATTCTGGTTTTGATTCAATACCATCGATATCTAAAATAACTGATGGCATAAAACAAGTTCTCAAATAGGCAATGATATCTAATTTATTAGCAGAAACATCATAAGGAAATGCTGGAAGATAATTAAGTGTTCCACGCATATCACTCAGTGGCTTTATTCCATCCTGCATTTCCTCAGAAAGGCCAAAATCAATCAGGTGAATATTGCCCTCTAAATCTATTGTTATATTTCCTGGTTTAATATCAAAATGTCCAATTTTATTGGAGTGTAACCTCGATATTTCAATTGCTAATTTTATTGCTAAATCACATTTTTGTGCTATCGATAGGTTAGGATTTAATTCGAGATAGGCACCAAGTGAAATTCCTTTATACGGAGATAATTGATAAGTTTTATTGTTTCTATTTCTTAAAACACCTATGAGCCCCCCTGTTTTTTTTATCATCTCGATTTCTTTTTCAATAAAAGGACCTTCAGCGCCCTTTTCCTCTGAAATTTTTAAGGCAAATAGCTGTCCTTCTTCGTTTTCAACGAGTTTCACTTTACCCTGACTACCTTTACCAAGGAATGATCGTATTTTATAAATTTTATTATTTATTCTGATAAAAGAATGACTTAAAATGCGAGGCGCATGATTTATAACATAAAAATCTTCCTTTTTGCATTTGTTTTTGTTTTTGTTTTTGTTTTTGTTTTTTGGTAATTTTGTTGCATTCGGAAAAGTTAAATAGTATTGTGCTAGTTCCCATTCTTCTTCATCAGTCAATACAATACGCATTGGTGGCTTATCTGACAGCCCGCGGGTAATCACTGGTTTAATATTGGAGGTATGAAGGGGTTCTTTTTCCGAAAATAAGCGCATTCTTTCTACAACGGTAAGCCCATATACTTTTAGTTTAAAATAATTAAATTAACGAAAAATTAACAAAATTTAATTGCATATTATTGTTTTTATTGGGTTGTTAATATTATCTGAAAAATCGTTTTCTTCATCTTCAGAAAGGGGAGAAGGTTCGAAGTTTAATTGCGTGATTTTTCCGTTTTTATCCATCCACCCTAATTCGAAAAATACACTTAATGTCCTTGTTTGCTTGATATCTTTTCTAAGACAAGGATCATTCAATACATTTTGTGGATTTTTTAAGTCTTTAATTTGTAATTTTTTTTGCCAATTTCGATGATCTTGCTTCACTTTATTAATGAGCCTTGAAAAGCTCAAACTTTGAGCAGAACTATTAAACCCGCGAAAGAGACTAAAAAAACAGCCAAATAATTTTTTCTTATCAGCTGCTTTATCTTTTTTTAAGCGTTCAGTGTAAGCAACTTTAAAATTTTCCACTAAAATTTTTGCCTCATTTGCATTGATCTTTGAATAATACATTAGTTCAAAATCTGTATTTTTAGACGTAGAATTTTTAGTGTTCAGATTATGGTTGATTGTCGATTTTTTTTCTTTTGTTTTATGTTGTCCTTTGAGCCAATCAAGCGCTCTAATAATATTGTTATGATTAAGCGTTATTTCTTTTTTATCTAAAACCTCAAATGCTCGAAAATTATCCTTAGAAATGTCTAATTTTTTTGATAAAAGAGCTTTACCAAGCTCAATATTTTTTTGATCAATTGCAATATCCGCTTCATTCAATCGACAAGCGACATTAAAACACTCTTTTGTTAGTGGTATTTTTTTCTGCAGGCACTGCTTACCTATTTTTCTATTGTGACTATTAGAGAAAGCATCGGATACCTCGCTGATATTAAAATAATCTTGATCAGCCCAATCTTTGATCATTTTTGTTTTCAATAAATCCATGTTTTTCTGCGTAATAGGAATTTTTTCCTTATACAAAGTTTGTGCTAATGTCATGTTATCTTTGTTAATTTTTATGTTTTTATCTTCCAATACCTGGTTGAAAATATTGAGATAATTAACATTTTTTATATCTAATTGCATATTAAATTCTTTTAATTTTGAATAATATGCATCCTGATCTATACCAAATTTAACACAAATTAATACTTCAATTAATGAAAGCATATCTAGTTGATTAAGATCTGGCATAGTTTTATTGAGAACATCGTCATAAGAGGTGCAAAATAAATTTTTGAGTACGCTATGATGATTTATATCTTGTTTATTAAATATCGACAAAACATTTTCCGTCTTTAATTGCTCTCCAAGATATCCCTGAACTCGATCAGGCATAAAGCAGGTCCTTAAAAACGCCATAATGTCTAATTTTAAATTAGAATACTCTTTAGGTGAAGGAGGAAAATAGGCTCTCGTACCTTTCAATGCAGCAATGGGATGAGGACTCAATTTCTCAGCGTAAGCAAAATCAATTAGATGAACGTTTCCCTCTAAGTCAACCGTGATATTATCAGGTTTAATATCACGATGAGCGAACCCTTTAAAATGATTTTCGACTATAGTGATAGCAACCTTTATAGCTAAATCACATTTTTTCTCTATTGTGATCTCACAGTTTTGCTGCAAATATTTCTTTAATGATATCCCTTTATAAGGGATTAATTGATAAGTTTTTTTATTTCGATTTTCTATAAACGCTGAAAGCAGTTTCAATTCTTTTGATTTATTTAATTCATTCGTAATATGCTCTTTGTTTTCTTTATCTTCTTTTGAGATTTTTAATGTAAACAAATTACCGTCTTGATCTTCTACCAGCTTAACCCTTCCCTGAGCTCCTTTGCCGATAAGCGACCTGATTTTGTATACTTTTTCATCAATATTCATGAAAGAATAAGGTAATTGATGATACATACCACGTACTTTATAAAAATTATAATTTTTAGTTTTTAAAAGTTTTGTCCCGGATTTTGTCTCAGAATTTCCCAGGTGTTCTTGAGCAAATAGCCATGCTTGCCTATCGTCTAAGATAAAACGTAACTTTGGGTTTTTTACATATTTTTTAACAGGTAATTTCATTGCAACCTCAGAACGACCTGAAGAATCCTCTTCTTAAATAAATACATTGCATCTAAATCGCATTTAAGCGACTTATTAAACTGTATATTTATTTATAATAAAATAATCTGATTAACAGAAAATTAACGATCTTTAAGGAGCTGACTCTACTTTTACCCTTTAATTTATATATTCAATGACTTATTTTCTTAAACCTCAACATAATTTACTTGTTAATGGGGGAGATTGTATTTTTGGGGTATTCTTTTACAATCTCTAGCCTGAGGGCTGCATAGCTTTCATGATTCTAAGTCATGTTTTACCTTTTAAGTCTAATAAAATGAGTGATTCACTATGAGCTCCGCTTTCCCAGTCGACAGTGCACAACGTAAACAAGCCATTGATCCTCATCAGTCTTTTATCATACAGGCACCGGCTGGATCAGGTAAAACAGAGTTATTGACTCAACGTTATTTACGACTGCTTAGTTGTGTAACGGCGCCAGAACAGATTATCGCGCTAACATTTACTCGAAAAGCAGCCAGTGAAATGCGCGAACGAATCATGTTGGCGCTTGAGCAGGCCGCAAAAGGAGTTCTGCCTCAATCACCTCACCAAAAAGAGACTTATCAATATGCAGAAGCGGTATTAGCACGTAGCCATGCCTTAGCTTGGTCTTTATTAAAGCAACCGACGCGCTTGAAAATCTTGACCATAGACTCACTCTGCCAGATGTTAACTCAGGCGATGCCATTGCAAGAAAAACACGTTCCTTTTGCAAAAGTGACCGAAATACCTCAAATCCATTATCAAAATGCGGCTCGTAATTGTCTGCTTTATGCTATAGGCACACCCGAAACTCAGGCGCAAGTGAAGTGCTTATTAAAGCATCTTGATAACAATCAAGATAAGTTAATCACACTTTTTTGTGATTTATTGAGCTCTCGCGAACAGTGGCTCCCCTCACTTTATCTTGCTCGAGAGCAAACAAAAGCCCATTTTGAGGAAATGTTAGCGGCTATAGAAGAAACCGCTTTAAAGCGTTTAAGAGAGAGTATACCTATTTCTATAAGGCAAGAGCTTCGTTGGCTTGCATATAAAGCAGGTAGGCTGGAAACCAACGCGCAATCCATACGTGCCCACCTAAGTAATTGGTTAGATTTTGACAAATTAGATAGAAATATTGCTTTAAGTTTGGCTTCATTGTGCTTAACCTCAACTCAACAATTGAGGCGGCAATTTGATCATCATGTTGGGCTGAAAAAAGGTCTATGCCCAGATGATCTTTACTATGATTTAAAGAATAAAAGTAAAACGATTCTTACTGCGTTAGCAGAGACAGACGGATTTTTAATGGCTTTAGCTCATGTTAATGAGCTTCCTCTACCCACTTATACCACCTCTCAATGGGAAGTATTACAAGCGCTCCTAATGTTATTACCTTTATTGGTAGGTCACTTATACGTGACATTTAATGAAGAAAGTGCGGTCGACTTTAGCGGATTATCTCAACAAGCCTCTAGCGCTTTAGGTTCTGATGAAGAACCCACGGATTTAGCACTCTACCTTGATAATACAATACAACATTTGTTAATCGATGAATTCCAAGATACCTCGCTGCAACAGTTTCACCTTTTAACACAACTTGTTCGGGGATGGTCTGCTGGAGACGGTCGGACCTTATTTTTAGTGGGTGATCCCATGCAGTCGATTTACCGGTTTCGCCAAGCAGAAGTAGGATTGTTCCTTAAAGCAAAAGAAGAAGGTGTCGGATCACTATCATTAACGTTTCTGGAATTGTCATGTAACTTTCGTGCAACTGAAACATTAGTAAATTGGGTGAATGATCAATTTATTAAGATCTTCCCACGCAAAGAAAACATAGAAATGGGTGCAATTCGGTTTCATTCTTCAAAAAGTATTAAGACGATCGAAGCAAATTTAACCCATGTAAATGCATTCTATTGCGAAGATTCTGGGGCTGAAGCAGCGTCAATTGTAGATCTCGTTTCACAAACATTGACTGACTATCCGCAAGATACTATAGCCATATTGGTCCGCTCTAGGGGGCAATTAACTCATCTTCTTCAAAAACTGCGAGAGAGAGACGTTGCCTTTCAAGGTGTTGAAATTGAATCGTTGGCGGGACTGCCTCATTTACGCGATTTATGGTCTTTAACACAGCTGTTACTTTATCCTGCTAATCGTCTAGCTTGGTTAACTGTCCTGCGGGCACCTTGGTGTGGCTTAACCCTTATCGATCTACATTGCCTGGCTAATTATAAACCTCAGGGCTGCCTACAAGAAGCCTTTCGCTCCCTAGATGCACTGGGTCTAAGTCAAGATGGATATCATCGTATTTCGTGGGTTACTAAAATCATTCACACAGCCCTCTCTAAACGTCATCAACAGCCATTAATTGATTGGATCATGCAAACATTCCGAACGCTCAAAGGCACGGTTTTTCTCACCACCGAAGAAACAGCAGATCTCGATCAATATTGGCTTCTATTAGAGCGTTTTACAACACCAAATACTTATCCTAATCTTGAGGAATTCAATCAAGCTTTTAATCAAGCCTATTCTCAACGCTCCAAACCTGCTCGCTTGCAAATTATGACGATTCATAAATCGAAAGGTTTAGAATTTGATAGCGTTATCATTCCTCACTTGGGTGCTGCAGTACATCGTCAACAACAACCTCTCTTACGATGGTTAAAAGTACCTAGTCCTCATAAGAAAACGCCTCTACTTCTTGTGTCTCCTATAAAAGCTGCAAGCGATGAAAAATGCTTGCTGTACCAATACCTAGGAAAAGTAGAGATGGAGAAAACACAATTTGAAATGCAACGCTTACTATATGTTGCAGTCACACGCGCTAAAAAGCGTTTATATCTTTTTGATTATCAGGAGAAAGAAAAAGCAGGATCTTTTCGCCAATTACTCGCCCGTCAAAAATTTGATCCAGTTGTTTCTGCAGTAGAACCAACAAATATGCCTTGTTTGGAGCAAACACAACCTGTCCTGGTGCGGCTACCACAAATACATTATTCCCAAGAACAACTTTCCTACGCGAGTAGAGCTGATTTTCAATCCCCTGCAAAATATTCGCATACTAAGATGCAACCTTATTCAATCGCACGCCAATTAGGTATTATTGTTCATGAGTTACTGCAATGGATGTGTACCTATCATGTTCAAACACTCGATAATATTCCTTGGCAGCTGTTGTTAAATAGATTGAAAAGCGCTGGTTTTACATCGGATAACCAACAAGCTGCTTACAAAAAAGTTAGAAAACAGATACAAGATTTTTTACAAGATCCCATTGCACAATGGATTCTTCAATCGCATACCGAACAGCAAAATGAGTATGCTTTACTCGTTCAGAGTGTGGACAATGATAAGCCATTAACTGAAACACGCATTATCGATAGGACGTTTATTGATAAAGGGATTCGATGGATTATTGATTTTAAAACAGGCAAAAATGATAACGAGGATCAGGGCATAGGAAATCCTCAAGCTGTTAGTTCACACCGTAAGCAACTGAACCTTTATGCCAAACTTTTCACACAAATGTCCAGCAGTCAGTTATTCCCTATCGACAGCATTTGCTGTGGCTTATATTATCTTTCAACGGGTCAATGGATTCATTGGGAATATGAGACAGAAACAATGTTATCAGTTAACGAATAGCTAGGAATTTTGCTTAGAAATAACTAACAAGATCTACCACTACTGTCACTTACTTACTCAATTCACATATGTCCAAAAATAACCATATGCTTGATGTTTACTGCAGGTTATGAGCATAATTTCAAACGAAGATGTAGAAGTGCTAGACGTTAAGTCGTTTTATTCATTATCAATGCCTTTCAAATGATTAATGCATATGCATTTTAAATGGAGCATCTTATGAAAAGGAACTTCCTGATTCGTTTACTGCCTTTTATTATCGTTTCGCTACCTGTAATAGGTGCCTCTGGCACAACCGTCGAATTGAGTGCGCAGGACAAAAAAAATGTTCTCGATATGCACAATAAAACGCGCTGTGATTTATCTACACCAGCAGCAGCCATGCCCAACTTGTTGTGGAATGATTTGCTCTATCAAGTAGCACAGAATCATGCTAACAAATGCGTCTTTGCTCATAATGGCGATCGCTCATCACAATATGCAGCGCTTGGAGGCAAAGGATACGTTGGAGAAAATATCTATATGATCTCTGGTGTTAAAGCGGGTGTTTATCTGACTCAAGCATTGAATTCTTTCGCTAGTGAAAAAGTTAACTTTTCCTATATGTCCCCTTCAGCTTGTAAAAGAAGCGGTAGTATTTGTGGTTGTTTGCCTTCAAAAGTTTGTGGCCATTACACACAAATGATCTGGGATCACACAACGACCGTTGCTTGCGCGCAGGCTGATTGCCGCAACACTTCCTTAAAAGGACAGTTTGTTGTCTGCGATTACGCACCAGGAGGCAATTACATTTCGACAGAACCTTATATATCCTCAACAATGCCTGTCAATACAGCAGCCTGCCAAGCCGTTTATTCCAATCAATTAGCGACGATTGCAACGTTGCAGGCAAGCAGTGATCAAGATCATTTGGCTAGCGTAGTCGATGGTAATTCAACAACATTCTGGTCTCCACAGGATAATGATCCCAACCCAACAATCACACTGTCTTTGAAAAAACCTCAAGACATTGAAGATTTAACCATTCAATGGACTGATGAAGAACACGCCGCTAAATCCATTCAAGTAGAGTACGCAACGCAAGCAGACGGTAGTGATATGAAAGTAGTTGCTAGCCAAGCACTCTCGATGGAGAAGTCGGCTAAATTAAGCTTGCATTTATCCCAAGTCAAAATGATTAAACTTCATTTTCTCGACGCTTATGGTACAAAAATACAAGTAGCATCACTGGAGACATCTAACAATTAAAGCTTGCTCTAATTAATAGTCATCAATTATTAATTACACATGTCTGGGCATTGGTACGGTCGTTTGATGATGCCCAGCCTTTTATCACTCAAGGTACTTTCCTGCTAAATAACGCTTCAAATTCTTTTTCGAGATGATTATTGAACACACTACCCTTATACATATGCAACTCTTTAGATAAGATCAGCTCTCCCATTTTTTCCACCGGTTCCGCGGGGTTAACATGATCTCGAGGCACCGCCTTAAAAAGATTGTGATTTAAAAAAGGGGTAATAGGATAACTATCATAGAATTTTTGCTGCATAAGGGGCTTTGAAGAATCCCTGACATTCTCTAAAACAGGATGAGCATCAGGTAAAGGTTTGACCTTCTTCCTAATTACTTCTTGATCACTTTGAATACCTACGTGCACTTCACGCTTAACTCTCTCAAGGTTGTCGGTAAAGTTATTAAAGAGCAAATCATCAGCAGCTGTTCCTCTACAAAAGATTTTAACCCTGAAGGCTATCTCCTTTGCCTTTTTTTGCAACCCCTCTACTTGTTTTGGGTTAAGGTGCAAGCCAGCAGCTCTTTTAAGAGTATATAGATTATCCTGTAAAAAATGGGCAAACGATAACGGTTGCTTACCGCCTTTAGAAGCGATACGACATAAGATCTCCTCGGCTAATTCCTTCAATACCACGCTTTTTTGTGCTGGATCGGAAATATCAGCACGCTGCGGTATCTGCATTATGTCAAGTATCTCATTAAATCTGTCTTTGGGAGATCTATATTTCTCTAAAAGTAGCCCCTTAATTTCAGGTGAACACTCTTGTATATAACTGTAAAAAAACGCTTGTACGTGTTTAAATTTCTGTTTTTTCCCCACTTCTTGCCACAAAAAAGGTAATTCAAATCGCAGAAAGGATGGTATGGAGATTTGATTAATATTTGCTTTTTGCAACCTGTTTTCGATTGCTAGTACAATATTATCTTTTTGTTTTTTTTTTGGTTTACTAAAATAGGGTAGCTTTAATGCCTCAAACAGATAGGGTGTAGCATATGGTGCCCCCTTTGAATCGAAATACTTTATCAGTAATTGTTCTTTTTCGGGCAGACTGAGAGGATTGAAGGATACAAAGGGTTCTGTTTTTTTTTTCATAGGGATAGGTTTAAGTTTAATCATAAGCTAATGATAATAAATTAACTTTAAAAATTTCAATGTATTTATGAAAAAAAATTAATCGGGCTCTTTTGTCACGTAGCTAGATATAATTATGCTTTCACACCATTACTATCTGCATTAGCTAAAAATTGATTTGTCGTTGCATGCTTCTGTTTGTTGTTGATATAACATGCAAAATTATTTTTTCGGCCAACTTCCTAACACTGTTATCCACAGAAATTGGGGATAACAGCAAAACGCATGCCACTATCGCTTTTTTCAAAACACTCACTGGTTAATGACAGGGTGCAAACATGCAATACACTTTTTTTTCACAGACAATTCCAACCTTCTATCACACTTGATAGAGTTTCTCAAAATAGGCGTAGTGACGTTCCCATAACCTTTTAGGGCAAAAAGCTATTTCCCGGATAGTTTGTTTGATTTAGACTACGACGTTTGATTTTTAATGATGGCATTTTAAGGAACATTCTTGTTCGTTGTGTGCTTGCCACTTGAACCTGGTTAATTATCTTAAAATGCAGAATATTAGGATATACAATGAAGTTATTTTTTGAACGTTGGCCAAAAATACTTGTCAAATTCGAAGCTAAGGCCCACCCTATTTTGAAATCCAATTTGATGCTGCAGCAAAAAACGCTTTTTTCTATTGAGCCAGCTACTACTATGAGCTATAAACGTCGTCATTTTTTTGGTTCCCGTGCGTTTAAAGCGAATGGCAAGGGCAAACATCATTATCTCTTTAAGCAATCTATTATTGTGCCAGATCCACAAATGAGACTCAGGCAACTGGGTGATTTTTTAACTATAAAATCGCAGATGGATCCAAAAGCATTTCGACAAGTCTGTATTAATTTACGCGAAACCTTACAAGATGAATTAGCGTTCATCATCGAGCAACAAGCCTCAGCAATAGCCCTTCCTGAGAATACTGAAAAATATGCTACGGCAATTCTAACAGCGTTGGGATGCGTGATCTTACCCATTGATTTTGATAAGAATCGCTTGATTTTTTGCGAGGTTTTCAGTGCAACTTTAAAGCATACTATTCTCCCAGCCCTAGAGAAATACTCAGTTGAAGATAGAGATGAAAAATTACAAGAATTACGTATTCTTCTTTATAGGGCCTTTCCAGAAACACTAAAATCTTGTGTAAATGAGCCCAGAAGATTATCGATAGAACTTATCACTATAAACAAGCTTGACAATCGAGTCCGCGATCCGATACTTGACACCCTGGCAATCTATATTTGTCAAAGTCCTGAGAGAGAACAAATTCTAGACAAACTTTTTTGGTTTCAAAATAGTAAAAATGAAATTGCTATCAAAGATCTCGCCGAAAGAGTTTGCTTATATCTGACACCTCTAGTCAACTTCATCAAATAATTTTTTAAATGAAGATGAGATAATGTAGGTTCGCCTATTCGTGGTTAAACATAACTTGATAAGAATAGGCGATTTTAGCACGGGATGTAAAACACAGTGCTACTATTATTCTCAATGTAAAGACTTGTATTTATCGAGTAGTTAAGGGATACACAAAGCTATTTTTCTAAGAAATCTTTTTATCATGAATCGCTCGGTACTCCACACGGGGATCAGCTAATAATCGTTCAGCACAATCCCAATGACCTCGTTCAATGGCATCATCAAGTGCTGTGTACCCCATGTTATCTTTTAAATTAGGATCCAACATTGGATGTTTAAGAAATAAATCGAGGATTGACGGATCACCGCTAGCTGTTGCTTTAAACAAAAGCGGCTCAGAGCTTGCATTACGCGCATTAATATCGAACTCAGGTGTGTTGAACAACCACTCTAATACTTCTAGTGCCTGTTTACGCTCTTCATCTTTTTTACCAACGACACAATTGATAGCATCTGCTATCGGGCTTGTTAAGTAGAGATTGCTCGTATTGACGATTTTCATTTCCGGATATGCTAAAAGAAAACCGCGAATAGCTTGAACGTCGTTTATTCGAATAGCAACAATTAAGTAGTCAAGGTCTTCTTGAACCTTACCTGGCGGGTTTTCCTTGAAATGTTGAAAATAGGTTTGATCGGATAGCCTCTCTTTACTTTTTTGTTCGATCAGTTGTCGCAGATCCTCCTCTTCTGTCATCGTACTAAGCGCATCGCCTCGTGTGGGAGTATCAAAAAGTGTGCCTGGGAAATTTATTAGCATTTTTGCCATTGCATTATGTTTACGCTGTAATGCAAGCTGCAACGGCGTTATTCCATTAACATCTTTGCTATTAATATTGAGACCATGACGAACCGCATTTTCAATAGTTTTGTTTAAGCCAGAAACTGCAGCAGCATGGGTAACAAGTCTATAGGAGTGAGTCTGGCTATCGAGCAAATCAGGATAATAATTCATAAGCAACTCGAAAATTTGCGGGTCAGATAAACCAGCATTGTAAAGAGTATATGAACTACATTTTGCGCCATGTTTTAATAAAATTTGTACCAAATCGACTCTATTAGCTAGAATGGCATGATCCAGGGGATTATCCTGTCGCGTGCTTTTAATATCGGCACCTGTCGCAACAAGTAATTCAATCATTTTAACCGAATGAGCTAAACATAAGGGCTCTTCGTTGTACCAATTATATTGATTGAGTGTCCCAGGGTATTTTTTTATAAGAGCAGCTGCTAACGAATAATTATTATTAGCGACCGCAAAGTGTAAAAGAGTATAGCCTTGAAACAATGGATCAATGGTTAACTGATCAAGCTGGTTAGGAGAAAAGTGATTTGAAATAACGCTATTCAATAAATCCAAGCGTTGGCTAAAATCTGAATCTAAATGAATACTCAACGATTTCATTTGCTCATCAAACTGAACTGTTGACTGACCACTTACGGTGAGTCGCCACCGAGCGATTATTAACTCTTCTCGTAAAATTTCTTGGTTTTCTTGGGTGGTAAAATTTTCGGTCAGTAATTTATGGATGGTATCTAATTCATTGTTAGGAAGCAATTTTTTGACAATGAATCGCAATAATAACTGATAAGTCGTCGGAGAATGCGGATAACGAGCAAGATATTCTTCAATGAAAAATTTTTCAAAAAATTGAATGGTATCTGTATAAACTTCTGCTGCAACTTCTTCCGGTAGAAACAAACGGTATTTAATTTTCAAGCTAATCAGTAAACTCTGAAAGCTGCAATTTCCTACGGTTTGAAATTGTCCTGGTATACCTTCTAAATAGTTTAGACCTAACAAATGGTGAAGCTTTTCTTGAATAAATATTTTATTGGCTTCTTCGTCGCATTTATATAACTGTTCAAAAAGCGCTGTTGAAATCTCTTCAGGCTTTTTAATGCTATAGTGTTCAGTTGTTGTATCTGTGCTACAACCTCCCGTATTGTTACGATAGAAATCATTCCCTTTAAAAATTAAGTCAATCGCATGTCCTGGCCATCCGGTTATGATTTCTACACCTTCACGTTGACTCTCTTCGACCATACTTTTTAAAAAATCGATATTTTGTAAACAGAATGATGGATAATTCGATCTATAAGGCTTTGCTGAAAAAAAATAGCGTAATGCTTTTACAAGCATGTTCCTTGCATTACGTATGGCATCTAGTCGTTCTTGATCATAGCCATTTTTTTCACATTGTAATAAGTAGGCGTTCATTAAATGAGTCAAAAATGCAGCGCTATCCTCGCATGCATTACCATTGAGCTTTACCAAATGATTATCCAATGGCACTGCGCCAGGTAATGAAAACAGGTGCCCAAATTTTTTGGTATCTCTTAGTTGTTGATCCTTTGATTTATTTTGATCGAGCGATTCTTCCCATCCCAGCGTCACTTGATCAAATGCATCTAATTTAAATTTTGATGCAATGACATAATGCAAAGCTTGTGTCCTTTCATCACTACCTTCTTTGGTTAAAGCCTCAATATGATAAGTAACTCTACGCCAATCGATATTAAGATTTGTTTTATTACAACAGTCGTGCATCACTTCTTGCGCGGTTGGCCCGCCTTTGGTTGCTATAATTGCAACATAGTAAGCGAGATCTAAGTTGTGGTTACCCGCTGGAAGCGCACGTATCAAACGCACTATCGCTTCCTCATCTATTTCGCCGGATAAATAATGCTCGAAGCAATTAGACGTTGCTTTCTTAAATATGACGTTTTTAGACGGATCAGACAATCCTTCAAAGAGTTCAGTCAGATCTAATTGTAAGACATCTTGGTCATTCAACAATTCGGTTAAAAGTATTTTTCCACTGACTAACTTCTCTTGTAAAAATTCTGGATTTAATTGAGTTGACGACAATAATATTCGCCTATTTCCATATGCCGATCGTTGCGCTTGATTATCAATAATTTGATCAAGCACGGATTGATCATTCTCATTTTTATGATTGAAATCAATTTTTTTATCAGCTAACAGCATCATGATTTCTTCTATCTGATACTGGGAATGACTAACAAGAAGCTGTAAGTAATTATTCCCTTTTGCATCGAGTAAATTTATATTTGTTCGCTCATCCATGATGAGCTCTTTAATTAATTCAAAATCTTTATATTCGTTACTCGACAAAAGTTGAGCAAGTGCAGTTTTACCTTCTTTATTTTTTAAATTTAGTTCAATATTTGGGTGTTTAATAAGACTTAAGAACGACTCTTTAAAAGTATAAGTTTTTTCTGAAGCCATATGTATTAATACAGAAGGATATTTTGATGTTTTTTGGTTAGGATTAAACCGAGGATCTCTAATCAAATCGTTTAAACAATCTTCACAATTATAACTATTATAAATCAGTTCGAAAAATGTTTCATCGTCATTAAATGTCTGATTAATATCGAAATCATTGCATTTAATTAATTTATTTAAAATTTGCTCGTAATCAATTTTATTAATTTTCTGAAGATAATACGTTAAGAAAGTCTCTCCTTGATTATTGCGACTATTTAGATCTACGCTAGCAGCTAGTAACATATCAAAATAATCAAAAAAAGCATATGATTCGGCAATGTTTGACTGCGCTAGAATATGCAGCAACGAATCCCCTTCTTCGGTTACCGCTTGTGCAGAAAATCCTATTTCTTCTAGCTTCTTGAATAAATCTTCTGGAATAATGAGCTCATTAAATATGGCTAAAAGGGTTGCGCTTTTCATGAAGTCTCAACGTATGAAAAGCACTCAGTATTACAGCGCAATCCTTAAAGAAATATTAACTCCCGATGATAGCTACCACTACATCATTGTCATCTCTTTTTGAAACTGTATGTTTCCGACATTACACCTCAAACTCGATTGCTTACCATTTTTAAAAATAGATAACGTCTCAAGAAGCGCACGATCTTGCTTCTTGAGCGTTTGCATGAAGTGTGCATGGTGGCGCACATTTTTTCGATGAGTTTAGCTGCTTTCACTTTTTGGCCCCTGGTTAGAGTGCTCACTAGGAAGGCGTCCCAGAATCGCTCAAATACTTTCAAAACGCAGCAACTTGTGTTTCTTAGGTGTTTTTTTTCAAGCTCTTGTTTATTTTGGGCAATGCCTTAATCGCAGGGGCCGATTTATGCGCTTTCAAACCCTGACAGTAATCAATGAGCGTTTTTCCGTTTTTTGATCACATATGACGCTATCGAGATGAGCGAGCATTGCCATTGGAGAAATTTAAATCGCTGCTTCAATTATAGAGCTTAATTGATGACACACCCTAATATCCAAGCCTATTTAGCCGATCTTCTTCATCTGCATCTACATCTTCGTTATTGATATCTATAAAAAACATGCCACGTCTGTTCTGAGGACTATCGGGTTGGTCAGGCTGATTAAGGTCTGGATCATTTCTCTGTGCATTTTGCCGTCGGTTATATTCGCAAAAACCGAAAACGCAAGCGGGAGTAGCAATTGCTAGTAGTAACAAATTAAATGCAGTTTTTACGTCTTCATCTTCCATAAAAACGTTGTTAACAATGACGCTCTGCAAAAAATAAAGAACACATAATGTTAACTTGCTTCTTTCGTTCATAAAAATCTTAATTATTAAACTATTTTTTATTATAAAGTATTAGCGAATGTATGGTCAAATTTGTTTTTAATTGATAATTTATATTTCTATATGATTGAATCAACTATCGCATAGGGTATTTGAGTGGGTGCAGAAGCCATCTGCAAATCGTTAATGCTTTTTTTCGGAATTAATAGGAATTAAAAATTGCACATGACCTTTTTTTACCAGGATTCCGGCCCGGAGTCCCTATTGCTAATCGTTGTTTGTTCTCAACCTGCTGAAAGAAATCATGCAGCCTGTTTCGATGTAAGGTTTTGATGGTAGCTTCCTCAGGGCTGACTTGAATCAAACTTGATGAAAGATAGGGCATAATCTCATCTAAACTTATACCACTTTGCAGTGCTTTTAATTGAAAATAGGGATACTTTTTAAACTGATTTTTTAAATATGGAAATATGTCACCCTTTACGAGAGCAACTTGCATATTATAACTTAAGCTGTTTATCAGTGACGCTGAAGCATAGGCGAGGGATTCCGGATTAATTTTAATAAGCTCATACATTTGCTTCTTGTTACTTGTGTTGAAACAATGGGCATACTTTAATAATGCAGCATTCTCTTTAATTAAAGTTTTGATAAATTCTTTATTATTTTTTATGTCCTCAGGAAAACTAGATAGGCGATAGGGGAAATGGATCAGTACATTTCTCGCCAATTCTGAATCATGCATATGTTCCCACTCTAACTCAAAAACAATATTATCGTATTTTTTAGCGGCTTCTCTCGCAACGTCTAAGTCCTTCTTAAGGTCTTTAAGCCAATAAAAAGCATTGCCGTTTTGCTTGACCGCTTCCAGCGCAAAGCGTTTTTTATCTTTAATGCTTTTATCGATGTATATAACATTCATCCCGTCTGCTTTGACGGCATGCTCCATTATTCGTTCATTTGCCGTAAATTTTTTTAAGCTTTTACCGTTTTCTTTCCTTCTGTCGATATAGCGCTCAAAAAAACTGACATTTGTATTTATTGCTCTAATGAATTTAGCTTCATCGTTGATGACAGATGTGGGCGTATGTAAATAAACAAGTGACTCGACGGATAAAGCGCTATAAAAGAATTCTTCATCTTTCCAATACTTGCTGGGAACCGCAACAATAGACAGCCCATTTTTGCGAATGTCTTTTAAATAGTCTTCTTTTGTTTTTTCTTGTTCTTTATAAAATCGTTTAAAAAAAAACATCCTATCTTCCATTAAAAAATAGGAACATTAGCAAGCTGAAAAAATTTGTCAATCACGAAACGATATAAACTCGCATGCTAGCGAACAGTATGTTTTTCAGAAAATTTAGCTGTCTAATGCGCGAGCGTGAAATCGTAAATGGTCTTCAATAAAACTCGCAATAAAGTAATAGCTATGATCGTAACCTTCTTGCATACGTAGGTTCAATGTTACATTTGCCTGCTGACAGGCTGCAGCAAACAAATCTGGTTGAAGTTGCTCTTTTAAAAAATCATCCTTACTACCTTGATCGATAAGAATCGATGAATGAGGCCATCCTTTACTTCGCACTAATTCACAAGCGTCATACGCTTCCCAAAGTTGTTTGTTTGTTCCTAAATAACCTTTGAATGCTTTATGTCCCCATCTACTCTGTGTAGGCGCGCAAATGGGAGCAAAAGCCGAAACGGAACGGTATTGGTTGGGATTTTTTAGCGCTAAGGTTAATGCACCATGTCCTCCCATTGAATGGCCAAAAATCCCACATTTATTGGGATTCAAAGGAAAAAGTTGATTTAATAATGTGGGGAGCTCTTTTTGAATATAAGTTTCCATTCGATAATGATTTGACCAAGGCGGTAGAATAGCATCCAGATAAAAACCGGCCCCCTCTCCAAAAGCAAAATCTTTTTTATCCCCTGGTAAATCCAAGTTGCGAGGACTCGTATCAGGCGCAACAATTGCTAATCCAATTTCAGCGGCAAACCTTTGTGCACCTGCTTTTGTAATAAAATTTTGTTCATTACAAGTTAAACCTGAAAGCCAATATAGAACAGGGACGGTACGTTTCTCAGCTTGGGGAGGTAAAAAAAGGCCAAAACGCATATTGGATTGAGTAGCAGAGGAAAAATGAGTATATACACATTGTCGTCCACCGAAGGATCTATGCTCTTCAATTAGGTCCATCATTCATTATTCCATCTTGCAAAAACTTACGTAGTATATAAATCTCATCGCATACATTTAGGTTAAGCATGCTTTTGTTTTAAAAGGTTAAAACAGTTCGAATGGATTCCCCTCGTCGCATTAAATCAAAGGCATCGTTAATTTGGCTGAAAGGCATCGAATGAGTAATTAAATCGTCGATATTGATTCTGCCCTCCATATACCAATCAACAATTTTAGGAACGTCTGTGCGACCTCGGGCTCCGCCAAATGCTGAGCCCTGCCATACCCTTCCTGTCACAAGTTGAAACGGTCGTGTAGATATTTCTTGACCTGCACCTGCTACGCCAATAATCGTAGACACACCCCAACCTTTGTGACAGCACTCCAATGCTTGCCGCATCAGTGAAACGTTGCCCACGCATTCAAAACTATAATCAGCCCCACCTTTTGTTAAATCCACCAGGTAAGGAACTAACGCTTCATCAATGATTTCGCTTGCATCCACAAAGTCGGTCATGCCCAATTTTTTTGCAAGTGATGCGCGTTTAAGATTGAGATCAACACCAATGATTTGCTCAGCACCCACCATGCGTGCGCCTTGAATGACATTGAGCCCAATTCCGCCTAAACCAAAAACGACTACCTTTGAACCTGGTCTAACCTTGGCCGTATAAATAACCGCACCTATTCCGGTCGTTACCCCACACCCAATATAACAAACCTTATCAAAGGGAGCATCTTCACGAATTTTCGCCACCGCAATTTCGGGTAATACCGTATAATTAGCAAAGGTGGAAGTACCCATATAATGAAACAGTTTTTTACCCCGCAAGCTAAACCGACTCGTCCCATCTGGCATGAGGCCCTTACCTTGCGTCTCTCGAATGGCCTGACAAAGGTTTGTTTTTTGAGAAAGACAATATTCGCAATGACGACACTCGGGTGTATAAAGCGGAATCACATGATCCCCTGGCTTGATTGTCGTTACATTCGTACCTACCTCTAAAACAACGCCTGCCCCTTCATGACCAAGGATGCTGGGAAATAAACCTTCGGGATCCAGTCCTGATAAAGTAAACGCGTCTGTGTGACAAACGCCGGTAGCTTTTACTTCAATTAAGACTTCACCTGATTTGGGTCCATCCAACTCGACGGTTTCAAGTGTTAGGGGCTGTCCGGCCTCATGAGCAACCGCCGCTTTTACTTGCATGCCTATTCCTTTTCCTTAAGTTTTGAATCCCTTTTTTATCTACCCTCTTCACCTCGAAGAGTTAATATTTCTACACCATCTTCAGTGACCAATAAAGTATGCTCCCACTGAGCAGAGAGACTGTGATCTTTTGTAACCACTGTCCATTTGTCGGGTAATAATCGCGTTTGTGGTCTTCCTACATTGATCATTGGCTCAATCGTAAATGTCATTCCTGGGCGCAGCACTTCCCCGGTTCCTGGCGTTCCATAGTGCAATACTTGCGGATCTTCATGAAAACCTCGTCCAATGCCATGGCCGCAATAATCTCTTACAACGGAGCAGCGATTTTGTTCAGCATATTGTTGGATAGCATGGCCGATGTCTCCCAATTGGACTCCTGGTTTCACCCTGCGGATTCCGATGAACAGGCATTCATACGCCACGTCCACGACATGCTTTGCTTTAATCGACGGCGCACCTATAAAAAACATTTTACTAGTATCTCCGTGATATCCATCCTTAATAACGGTAACATCGACATTTAAAATGTCCCCACGTTTTAACACGCGTTTCCCGGGTATACCATGACAAACAACATGATTTAAAGAAGTACAAATGGACTTGGGAAAACCATTGTAATTCAAGGGTGCTGGCGTTGCTTTTTGATGGTGAATAATGTAATCGTGGCAAATCGTATTAAGCTCATCTGTTGTAACGCCCTCTTTCACATAAGGACCGATCATTTCTAAAACGTCAGCCGCTAACCTCCCTGCCACGCGCATTTTTTCAATTTCATCTGCTGTTTTAATGTAAACTGCCATCATTCTATCGTCAAAAGAAAGTATGAGGATGCAGCGTAGCAAGGATACCCAGCACACTGCAACCTTTTACCTCGATGTACAATCACCAAAATTGACTTCCAAAGTTAGCCGTTGTAACTTATCGGAAAATGCTAGATTAACCAATAACAAAGGGGAATGACGTGAAACTGAATCGACTATTGACGAGCAGCGCTTTAACGCTCGGTCTTATCTCATCATCGTTATTTGCTGTTAGCGGAAGCGCAAATGCAGCTACCGAGGCCATGACGGACGCTCAAAAAAAATCATTTGAAAAAGTTGTCCATGATTATCTAGTGAGCAACCCTGAGGTGTTGCTTGAAGCATCTCAAGCTTTACAGCAAAAACAGCAACAAGCTATGCAGCAACAAGCACAATCAGCAATTAAAACTAACGCTGCTGATTTATTCCACGATAGTTTAACCACTGTTGGTAACGCAAAAGGTAATGTAACGCTAGTGGAATTTTTTGATTACCAATGCATTCATTGTAAAAAAATGACAACAACGTTAAGCGATCTTCTTAAAAAAGATTCCAACTTACGTATTATCTACAAAGAATTCCCAATTTTTGGTAAGAGCTCTGAATTTGCTTCGAAAGCAGCATTGGCAGCCGCTACATTAGGTAAATACCAAGCTTTCCATGAAGCTTTATTGAAACAATCCAAACGATTGACCGATGAGTTAGTTATCGAAACCGCTAAGTCTGTTGGTATTAGTAACGATGCGTTAAAGAAAGCAATGGATGATAAGCGAGTTGCGCAAGCCTTAGAAGCCAACCGCACATTGGCGGAAAAATTACATCTCATGGGAACACCTGCTTTTATCATTGCAAGTACGCCTAAGGGTGAATTCAAAAAGAACACCGATCCAGTATTCCTTCCTGGTGTAGTTCGTGAAGATGCCTTAAAAGAACTTATTGATAAAGCACGTTCTTAATAGTTAAAGATCGATTGAGGATGCCACGCTTCCATGTCAAAACCACGTACTTTTCAAGAAATTATCTTTAAGTTACAACTGTTCTGGGCGGATCAAGGCTGTGCTATTTTACAGCCTCTTGACATGGAAGTAGGTGCTGGTACATTTCATCCGGCTACTTTTTTAAAGGCTATTGGACCTGAACCTTGGTCAGCTGCTTATGTACAACCTTCTCGACGCCCTACTGATGGGCGCTACGGGGAGAACCCCAATCGTTTGCAGCATTACTATCAATTTCAGGTCATTTTAAAACCTTCTCCTCTTGATATTCAGCAAAAATACCTAGATTCATTAAAATCTCTAGGTATTGATCCACTTTTAGATGATATCCGATTTGTCGAGGACAATTGGGAATCTCCAACACTTGGGGCTTGGGGCTTGGGATGGGAAGTCTGGCAAAACGGGATGGAAATTTCTCAATTTACTTATTTTCAACAAGTGGGAGGAATTCCCTGCCAACCCATTACTGGTGAACTAACCTATGGGTTAGAGCGGATCGCTATGGCCGTTCTTGGCATTGATAACTTATTTGATTTGCCTTGGGCGCTTACACATCAGGGATATTTAACCTATGGCGATCTTTTCTTACAGAATGAAAAAGAAATGTCGGCTTACAATTTTGAATACGCTGATATCGAACAATTACTTCATCAATTTGATGCCTATGAATCCGAAGCAAAATCTTTGATTGATGTTGATTTGCCCTTGCCCGCTTATGAACAAATTGTAAAAAGCTCTCATGTGTTTAATTTACTCGATGCGAGACGAGCGATCTCAGTGACAGAGCGGCAACGTTATATCTTGCGTGTACGCAAACTATCAAAAGCCCTCGCGCGATTATACTATCAAAGTAGAGAAGCCTTAGGATTTCCCTTGCTTTCGCCAACTTCCTTTGCATCCGCACAATCGTCTTCGACTACCGTCGACAATAATTAGGTGTACGCTGTCATGAGCCGTGACTTTTTATTCGAAATAGGCTGTGAAGAATTACCTTCTGGCTCCGTTTTGCCTTTAGCTGAGGCGCTTGAGGCGCATCTAACAAACGCATTGCAACAGGCATCGTTAAGTTTTACAACAAAACGCTGCTTTGCAACGCCTCGCAGGCTTGCCGTACTCATTACAGGTTTAGAAGAAAAACAACCTCCCAAAATAAGCTTTCGAAGAGGTCCAACTTTTACAGCAGCATACGACGCTGAAGGCAACCCTACCCCTGCTTTGCTGGGGTTTGCGCGCTCATGTGGTACAACCCATGAAATGCTTTCCGAGCAAGTAACCGATAAAGGACATTGGGTTGGCTATGAACTTGAAACACAAGGCATAGAAACGCGGGAATTATTAGGTGGTTGGATTCGACAAGCGTTAGAAGCGCTACCTATAAAAAAACCTATGCACTGGGGCGAAGCAAAATATAGCTTTGTTAGACCGGTGCATTGGATTGTTATGCTATGGGGAGATGAGGTACTAGAGGAAGAGTTTCTTGGCGTTCGTACCGATCGGCTTACTTACGGCCATCGTTTTCATCATCCTCAAGCGATCCCTCTCCGATCGACCTCGGATTATGTCGACGTTTTAAATTCTGCCTTTGTGATGGTAGATTTTGGTGAAAGACGCAATGTAGTTCGACAGCAAATTTTAGATTTAGGCACTACACATAACGCAACACCTATTATCTCAGAATCCTTACTTGAGGAAGTCACTTCAATTGTTGAATGGCCTAACGCCTTGCTTTGCAACTTCTCTCCATCTTTTTTAACCGTTCCCCAAGAAGCGTTGATTGCATCTATGCAATCGCACCAAAAATGTTTTCCGCTTGCAGACGCTGCTGGGCGCCTTTTACCTGCATTTATTGCCGTGACTAATATTCAAAGCCAGACAGCCAAAGAAGTGATTGTTGGTAACGAAAAAGTAATGCGGGCAAGATTAAGTGATGCGTCTTTTTTCTTTAATACTGACAAAAAATATTCACTGACTAGCCGAATAGAATCAACCAAGAAAGTTCTTTTTCAGGATAAATTGGGAAGTTTGTATGATAAATCGAAGCGTATCCAAACGATTATGCAGGCACTTAGCACTCCATTTGACTTAAAGGATCAAGAACTTGAGAGTGCTTCAGCTCTGTCCAAATGCGATTTAATGACCGGCATGGTCAATGAATTCCCGGAACTTGAAGGCACGATGGGTTACTACTATGCCGTATCAGATGGAGAACCTTTACCCGTAGCAATTGCATTGCAGGAGCAATATTTACCTCGTTTTTCAGGAGATAATTTACCTCTATCTCCTCTAGGTACCGCTTTGTCCTTGGCTGATCGAGTAGATACACTGGCCGGCATTTTCGCTTTAGGTTACCGTGCTTCCGGCACAAGCGATCCTTTTAAATTGCGCCGGCATTCACTTGCTATCGGGCGCATACTCTTAGGTTTTTCTCAAGCCCCTGTTAGTCTTTCTTCTTTATTAAAAATAGCATTAAATAATTTTGTACCCAATTTAGTGGCACAAGCTGAGATGCACAATCTGGTGAATGAATTGGTTCACTTTATTTTCGATCGTTTACAACCTTACTATCATGCTCAAGGTGTAGCCGCCGACTGCTTTTTGGCTACTCGAGCACGGCAAACAGATTGGCTTTTTGATTTTGATAAACGTTTGGGAGCACTGCTTAACTTTGCGCGCACTGCTGATGCGGCTGCTTTATCTGCAAGCTGCAAACGCGTCACGCGTTTATTACAGCAAGCAGGTGACCCATTAGAACAAGATAATTTACCTGATGATGGTTTATTTATAGAAGACGCTGAAAAAAATCTTTGGCGCCTACTGCAAGATACAAAGCAGGCCCTTCTACCTTTGTATGCAGCGAGCGACTATTCTTCTATTCTCTCGCACTTAGCCACACTTAGACCGCCTATTGACGATTTCTTTGAGCAAGTTATGATAATGGTAGATAATCCATTATTAAAGCGTAATCGTCTACAGCTTTTATCTTGTTTAGATCAAACCTTACAAGGCGTTGCAGAGATTGGGCTATTGCATACTGAACCTCGATAAAGGATGAAGGCTCGGGGGAATTACATGCTGCTAACACCAATTGAGGATTGACGATATGCTCAATGAATTAAATAGCAGTTTAGATCTGATTATCCAGCAAACGCTAGCAAACCGGCAAATACTTGCCATTGTTATTGGTATTCCCTGGTTAGTTTACTTAATTGATGTGCTTATGAAACATCGTTTGCTTGCTTTAGGGATTATCCCACGTAAGCTCTGTGGGTTGCCTGGGATATTTTTTGCGCCTTTTCTTCATGGTGATTTTAATCATCTTTTTTTTAATACGCTGCCGTTACTTGTCTTAAGTGATTTTATTCTCATCCAGGGAGTGAATTATTTCTTAACAGTGACCATCTTAATCGGCTTGATTAGTGGTTTTTTAATTTGGTTGCTAGGCAAACCAGGTATTCATATTGGTGCCAGTGCCATTATCACCGGTTATTGGGCATTTTTAGTTAGCAGTATTTATCAAGAGGCCACACCGATTGCAATCATTTTAGGTTTGTTAAGTTTGTACTATTTTGCAGGTATTTTCTTTGGCATTTTTCCTACTCGTAAAGGTGTGTCGTGGGAGGGACATTTATTAGGATTATTTGCAGGTATCGTTACGACCCTTCTTTTAAGGCATCCACTTTTTTATTAACGGTAAATATACGCTTCTTTAGGCGAATATTGTAAAATAAAAAAACAGACGTTGAATTATCTACCAAGCAATGTGTGAGATTAACAATAAGGTACCGCCCGGAACATTAACGATTGGCTACCAATCAAACAAATTCATCGCTAAAGCAGAAGAGATCGCGAAAAGATTGTCCTTAACCCTTGATAACAACGCTCCTAATCAATTGCTTGTATCCGATCGACTTTTCCTAAAATTAGAAAACTTATCGCCTATTTCCCTGAGTTTTATTGAAGAGTTTCCTCACCTTAACAAGGTCGCGAACGCAGGAATTATTCGCGCTTGTCGACCCAGGCCTGGGCTTAAAATTCTGGATGCGACTGCTGGCTGGGGTAAAGATGCTTTTTTACTCGCACGTTTTGGTGCAGATCTCACTCTCTTAGAACGCCACCCGGTAATGGCTTGCTTACTCGAACATGCCTTGGAAGAATATCAGCAGTGGAATGTTGAAAATAATCATTCAGCGCTTAATATAAGTCTCTACAATCAAGATGCTGTTTATTATTTAGAGCGCTTATCGAGTGATTGCTATCCTGATATTATTTATTTAGATCCTATGCATCCTACTCGCAAAAAAGCCGCTTTAGTGAAAAATAAGATGCAAGTTCTACAGAAGTTAATTTTTAATACAAAAACTGGCATGGATCACCTAGCTTGCCTCGAGGGAACAGAAGAAATCCGTAATCTCATTCAATTAGCTCGTCAGAAGGTAACTGATTGTGTCATCGTGAAATGGCCTCAACGTTCCCTCGCTGTCTTACCTCCCCACTCAAGCACTCCGGGTAAAACTGTTAGGTTCGACCGCTACATGAAGTTAAAACCAAACTCATAGTAGTCACCGGAACTATCATGAATTTTACTGTAGACCCAAACTAACTTTAGGTTTAATTTTTTTCCTGTGTGTCATGATAAAAAGCTCCGACTTTTACTTTGTTTAGCCCGCCATTACCTATGAAATAATTTGTCGTTGATATAGCCTCTTTTATTAACGGTTTGATACTAATTCATGAGCTTGTTGCTCTTCCGAGCAATTAACGGCACAAGGCTTTGAGTTATTTTGGATTATTTCTTTGGATAGCAGCTCTCGCTGTATTAAAGCAAAAAAATCTTTATCTTCTTGACTGAGTAGATTAAAGTTCTTTTCTATAGCCTCAACCGTTTCATTTCTTAAATCGCCAACTGCCTCAAAAAAATAAATATTTTTTTTCTTCCTTGGTTCAAGTAAGGGCGTTAAGAAATATGCTCCCAAACAATGGGTAAAAAGGTTATTAACAGAAGCAGGTAAAGGTTTACCGATAAGACATAAGGAAAGGATATTACGATAATCTTGAGAGCATTTCTCCTCTAAGCGATAATAATCTAGCACAAGTAAATTAATTTTACGTCGAGTCTTATTTAATATATTCGGTTCTCCCTCGCTAGCGTAATTTTTTTGCATTTGTTTAAATAATTTACTGCTGATTATTATTATGTCAGAAAAGATCTTGCTCCAAAGTTCGCTAATCTCGGAAATTTTAAAACCTTGTAGTTGCCATTTTTTTGTAAAATCTTGGTGTTGCAGATGTAACGTTAAAAACAAATCTGACGTCTCTTTCAAAGAGGTGGAGCTAAGATTATAAATTTCTATTTTTTCCAGTGCTTCATCATAAGTACAACTTTTGAAGATATCGCTCAATGGGAAATACTTTTTCACCATAGAGAAATGTCGCTGATCCGGAATAACTGATTGGAATATTGACTTATTTTTACTGATCTTATTTAAAAAAACAGGCACCTGTTCTGGAAAAACGTTTACAAGGCATTCAAAATTATTTAAATACTGCCGATATTCTTGAAACGTAAACGCGTCTTTAAAAAATGACTCTTCTTTTAAAATTTTTATGACAAATTTTTGTGCGGTCTTTGGACAACACTCAGCTAACCATCTTAATAGATCAAATCCCTGCCAGGACGATGGGCATAGAAATTTTTCTAACACTGCCGGGTCCAAGTCTGTAAATTTTGCAGCCAAATTTTCAAAAAAATCACCAGATAATCCACAGCCTAGCTGAATATTCCACTCTTTAATTGCTCGCATCAGATCAATGAGACAGAAAATTGTAGGCGCAAGTTTTTTAATTACAGTGTCTTTATTTAATACTTCATTTATAAATAAAGTATTATCGCTAAAATATGTGAATAATACTTCGACATCGTCTATTTCTTGAGTTAACAAAAAACAGTGATGATTGTTTGCCAGCAATTTATCTAACCAGAACGGCTCAAGCTCCGGATAGATAGTGCATAAGCTACGTAAATCCTTATAGCTTTTGACCAGCCGTTTAAAATGAAAATCAGTCCGCATCAGTTGAATAAAGTCTTCTTTTTTTAAGACCTTAGAATGCTCCACAAGATCTTTTAATCCTGTAATACTACTTACTTTGAGCTTAAAAAAAAGAGCACGGCTCATTAAAAATTTAAAAAAAACAGTTTGTATTCTGCGAAGAAACTTCATAAATTTCACATTAAAAAACAAATAAATGATGAGCTTACACCTTCCATTCACGATAGTAGTGTAATCACCATCTATTATGTTGGGATAATATTGTATTTTCCATAATTGCATCTATAATATTCAAAATGTTATTTATTTATCCTAACATCATGAAAGAAAAATCTAACCCATTACAACTAAACCCATCAGCATTAAAAAAAACTACTCGTAAGATAAGCAAGCCATTTGGTTATCTAACCAAATTTCTTATTGAGAAAATGCAAGAGGATGGACTACAGGACACGTCATCTGATAACCAGTATAAACACCTTTTACTTGAATCAACTCAACGATACTTAAAAAGCCATGGGGTCACTAATAAAGCTATTGCAGACTTAAAATCCCGTTTATCAAAAAATAATCCATTGGCGTCACAGATATCTTCTATTGATTTTTTCTACTATATAAAACGCAAGAATTTTCATCAAGATGATTTGAATAGGCTAAGGAAATTCTGCCTCCTAAAAAATGAAAAAATAGCAAAGATAATGGGCTGTGCTTCCAGTACCATCGTGCAATCAATGGGTTCTGAACTTCGAAAGCTCGGTGCAACCTGCAGGCAAAGATACAATTATAAGAATTTACCTAACACTGATCACAAAGATTCACACGCCTTAAACCAATTTGATGCTTTTTTAGACCAACTCAGTGCTGAAGAAATTGATTTAAAAACATTAGTAAAACGGACAAAAAAATTAAAAACCGAAAATTTTTTCATTCAACAAAGTAACAAGTCTAATTGTAAAAAAAATTCGTCACAAAATGATAATAATTTAAATGCAAACAATCCTGGGTTCATTGACTACAAATCTAAGCAGGCAGCTCATGCAGTTACCCATACATTATCTTATGACAAAATCAATACGCTTTACAAAAAGGCAATGGAAGCCGTTCACAAAGAAGCCCAAGTAGAGACACCGGAAATAACCGATATTGCTGCTCACTATGTTGCTAAGAAGGGAAGTAATCCTTTATCTATCAAACTATTCTCCATCCCGATATTCAATGAGTTTCAAAAACATCAATTTCCAAATTTCAATCTTAGTGGGATAAATTAACTAACTATGCAGGCTCTTAAAAGCAAGTTTTTTAAGAGCCTCCTCTTCTCTGCCATCCGATAAAAAGAACGCCTTAGTAAACCAAATGTTTATCTGGTCTCTCAGTCGATACTATATTTCTCGAATAGTGTGAATAAGGATTTCTTCAACTGGCACATCACCATGGCCCCTATTTTGTCCTGTTTTAACTTTAGAGATAGCATCAACAACATCCATTCCTTCAATAACCTCCCCAAATACACAATAACCAAAACCTTGCTGAGACTCATTGGTATAATTTAAAAAGGCGTTATCTACAACATTGATAAAAAATTGAGCGGTGGCTGAATGAGGCGCCATGGTCCTAGCCATAGCAATAGTGCCGCGTTTATTTGGTTTGGCATTCTTCGCTTCATTTTCAATGGCAGCTTCCGTAGGCTTTTGTGACATATCCGCGTTCATTCCGCCGCCTTGAATCATAAAACCATCAATTACACGATGAAAAATTGTTTCATTGTAAAAACCATTACGAACATAATTGAGAAAATTTTCCACGGTCTTTGGGGCATTCTCTTCATGCATTTTCAAATGAATATCCCCTTTTGAAGTATTAATTAAGATCATTAAAGTCTCCTGATATGAATTGATGTCGATTAAATAATCAAAAAAAGGTTAGCATCTTAGCATCAAGCCATTCTTTTAGCATCTATAAGGATTTGCTCTACTATAGGATTTTTAAAAACAACGTGATGGTGAAGTCCGATGGCCACAACACCCGGTGCTAATTCTTTCATAACATCAACCGCTGACTGGCGTTGTTGCGAAGTAAGATTCTGCTGCTCTAAAAGCTCGACATTCGCTAAAAAAGCCGCAATCGTACCTTTTCTTATATCTTTTCCTTTGATGGTCACACCCTCTACACCATCAGGTAGAATATCTTCAGGACGCACTAAGTTTATCAAATGAATATCTCTTATATTTTTGAGTTATTCAAATGACTGTGATCGCTTTTTAAAATATAAAAAAATAAAGTCACTATATATTTATTTAATACTTATTGTAAATTTTTTGAAAATAATCTATAGTTAGTTTATCGTTGTTATATTGCTGTAGAAATAAAGTAGTTATGAAAAAATTCTTTGAAACCAGACCTGCTTTAACAAAATTTTCCACCGATCAATCAATTTTAGATGCTGAGACCAAAAAGGAAGATCCTTATGGTTTAATGATGAATCTCATTAATTTAATTAAACCCCAAAATATAGGTATATACACCAAAGATAAATTTAGAGATCAACTTAGAGCATTTATAAATAGCTCGCCAAGTGCAGAGCACATATACTGTTTATTTGACCGGTGCTCGACTATACGTAGCGTCGATAAAGGACAAATAATTAGTGTATTATTGAGAGGATTAGCAAATTCAGATTGTTACCGCGACTATCCTGAACTTATTAACGACGGAGCAGCTCGTTTCTTTTTGAATAAACAAGATGGGCAAAATCTTATAAGCGCTTTTATTAGTTCGAGTTGTGCGGTAGACAATTTGAACGCAAATTTTTCTAATTTTCTTCATCACATTGTTCTAAAGTTTGTACATTGTAAAATTTATAATTACGATGAATCATTTTATAAAAATTTGCATTGTCTATCTGAAAAGTGCTTGTCTAATGATAATGTGCTTGACAAGAATATTACTCATACGCTATTTGGAATGAAGTGGCACAAAGAATCTAGCCCTAAAACTATTAAATATCAAACACAGTCCAAATATAAACCGGACTTAGATAGTCCCACTATGCAAATTCAAGTGATCAAAAGTAACACAAGCTTAGAAAATGATACTGCCAATAATCCGATTCCTTCTAGAAATTTTGGATAAAAGTGCCCAATTAATTAGATCTCAGCAATTCATCTAATTGAGGGGCAACCCCCATGCTTTAAGAGGCTTTAAAGTTTAATGATATAAAAAAGTACGGCTAAGCTAGTTCGTAATGACAAATAGCAACACGTGTGCATGAAAGGCTTTAAGTCACACACGATTCGGCAAAGGAATTTTCAGCATCAACTGATCCCTATGGCTCTTTTAGTTAATTTTTCGACGAATTTTAATCAATTTAGACCTAAAAACACTATGACGAATATTTTTAAACTTCATTAGTGGTAGAAATGAAATAGTTTAATTATTAATCGATAATATCAATTATCGCTCATGATACAATTCTTCTGTGAAAGTAGTTTTCTATTAGATCTGGACTGCGTTTAGGATAAACAAAAAGATTGATATCATTGTCACTCATTAATAATCTTTCATATTCATCAAGGTGATTCCTAAATGCGCGATAAAAACAATCCAACCTTTGAAAAAATTCTCTCAAGCCAATGCTCCAAAGCAATTGAAGCCGCATGGAACGCCGGCGGCAGCAACTACTTTAACGCTTTACCCGATAAAGGGCCTGTATTTGAAAAAATTCTCTCAAGCCGATGCCCCAAAGTGATTGAAGCCGCATGGAACGCCGGCGGCAGTGACTGCTTTAATGCTTTGCTCGATAAAGAGCCTGTATTTAATAAAATTCTCGCAAGCCAATGCCCCAAAGTAATTGAAGCCGCATGGAACGCCGGCGGCAGCGACTACTTTAACGCGTTGCCCGATAAAGGGTCTCTATTTGAAAAAATTATCTCAAGCCGATGTCCCAAAGTGATTGAAGCCGCATGGAACGCCGGCGGTAGTGATTACTTTAGCAACTTGCCTGATAAAGGGTCTCTATTTGAAAAAATTCTCGCAAGCCAACGCCCCAAAGTGATTGAAGCCGCATGGAACGCCGGCGGTAGTGACTACTTCAACGCGTTGCCCGATAAAGGGTCTTTATTTAATAAAATTCTTTCAAGCCAATGCCCCAAAGTAATTGAAGCCGCATGGAACGCCGGCGGCAGCGACTACTTTAACGCATTGCCCGATAAAGGGCCTGTATTTGAAAAATTTCTCTTAAGCCATTGCACCAAAGTGATTGAAGCGGCATGGAACACTGGCGGCAGCGACTACTTTAAAGCGTTGCCCGATAAAGGGCCTGTATTTGAAAAAATTATCTCAAGCCGATGCCGCAAAGTAATTGAAGCCGCATGGAACGCCGGCGGCAGCGACTACTTCAACGCTTTGCCCGATAAAGGGCCTGTATTTGAAAAAATGCTCTCAAGCCATTGCCACAAAGTGATTGAAGCGGCATGGAACGCTGGCGGCAGCGACTGCTTTAATGCTTTCCTCGATAAAGCGCTGGTATTTAATAAAATTCTCTCAAGCCAATGTCGCAAGGTGATTGAAGCGGCATGGAACGCCGGCGGCAGCGACTGCTTTAATGCTTTCCTCGATAAAGGGCCTGTATTTGAAAAAATTCTCTTAAGCCAACGCCCCAAAGTGATTGAAGCCGCATGGAACGCCGACGGCAGTGACTACTTTAACGCGTTGCCCGATAAAGGGCCTGTATTTGAAAAAATTCTCTCAAGCCGATGCCCAAAAGTGATTGAAGCCGCATGGAACATCGGTGGCAATGAGTACTTTAACGCGTTGCTCGATAAAGCACTGGTATTTAATAAAATTCTCTCAAGCCAATGTCCTAAGGTGATTCAAGCGGCATGGAACGCCGGCGGCAGCGACTACTTTAACGCGTTGCCCGATAAAGGGCCTGTATTTGAAAAAATTCTCTCAAGCCAATGTCGCAAGATGATTGAAGCGGCATGGAACGCCGGCGGCAGCGATTACTTTAACAACTTGCCTGATAAAGGGCTTGTATTTGAAAAGGTCTTCTCGCAATCAAAAGCCTTTTTTACCAAAGTGTGGCAAAAGAAAGGAGGCTTTCTCGAAGTGTGGCTTAATAGCAATGTGGAGGAAGCGATTGAGTGGTGTTCCGTTTTTTTGTCTCGCGATGCTCTGGAGCTCTTGGGTAAAGAGAACATTACGAATGCTTTGACCCTACTTTTCAGTACAGGCGCGTTGAAAGCATTGAGCGGTTCTCAAAAAAAACGGTTGGAAAACACTTTAAACACACTCGCAGAGGATTCTTTTACACATCGCAAAGGGCTTAATAAACCTTATTGGGAGTTGTTTAGTGAATTACGGACAAAAATGGAAGGGAACACTTTTGGGCAGCCCCCTTCAAATAAAAGGCGAGCTTTAAATGAAACCAGTGATAGCCGCTATGAGCCACTGGGCAAACACCATAGATCAAATCTTAACCCCCACGTGGCTATTGTGAGGGAACTGCCCGAGCCAATGGTTGTCAAACAAACACCTTCCTTGCTATTTTTTATGGAGAACGGTGAAAGATCCTTTAAATTTAATCCTACTTACCCTGTTACGGCCATTGTAAAAGAACTTCCGGAACTACTCGTTGTCAAACAAACGCCTTGTTTCGATTTTTTCATGAAAAGCATATCGAAAATAGAGGAAGAACAATTAGGGGCTTCCCTGCAAAAATTGGATTGAGTTATACTGATTAGATTTTCGACTTCTGTAATACTCTCTAAAACAACTGGATCTAGTACTTTCCCCAGGCCTAGGTCCTTTTGATTTTTCTTGATTATCTCTTTAACTATTGATGGAGGCGTTCTTGAAGACGAACAGAGGGAGATCTTAGCTGTATGAACTTTTCAGAAAAATATTACGATTTTTTTAAGAGCCGTAAATCATAAATAATATGATCAGTGCATGTGCTCAGTAGTCAAGGTCGCTTCTGAGTTACAGGGTTTACAAATCATTTCAACCAAGTATCATCATCTGCACTTAACCTATTAATTTAAAAGCTAAGTTTCACTGTCTGTCTTTTTTTAAGAACACTTTTATGGAATTATTAGTACCGCTTATCATCGTAGTCGCAATTGTAGCTTTGATAGTATGGTTAATCCGCGCTATAGGGTCATTACTCTCGAGATGTTTTCGGCCGATTGTTGAGAAAATAAATACCGCCCTCGAAAAAAGAGAAGAATTGGCTGCTCAAAAAAAAAATGACTTGGAAAGACAACTTACGCAACAAAGAACACACGCACAACAATTAGAAAAAATGTCTCTTATCCCAAAAGTCCTACCTGAGAAAACATTCCGGATAGAATCCCTTGAAAGCGATAGGTGTCTGATTCGCTATAAAAAAACCTTTTGGATTTTTAACAATCGCACACGAAAAATAGAGGAACAGCATGGCCAGAAAAAATATGTGCGTTCTTTATTATTTTTGAAGAAAGGTATCCTGCTAGCATTATCTCTGAAAGTACTCCCGGGGAAAATCATCGTTAAAAACGGTAAAATCTTGCTATGTGCTTATCATCTTGATCATTGCGTTTATAAAGAACATTTTTGGGTATCCACGAGCAAATACCATCTTTTTCTCAACCGTCTTAAACAAAATAGCCGTTTAGCAAGTCACACTTCCCTTGCAGGCCTCAGTTTAGAAACATGTAAAGAGTATTTTAACGATCAGATAACTTTTATAGAGCTTACACGTATAGGGATGCTCGAAAGTTTAGCGGAAAAAATTATTCCTCGAAGAACCAAAGAACTTGTAGATACACATAATGAAGCAAAAGAAACAATACAGATTGAACAAATTAAAATTGAGTATCCTGTTGTTCCCATGAAAGCCATTAATGAATGTATTGAAAATCTGCTCCGGTTTTTTGAAAACACTGCGGAGCCACTCTCACGTATTGGAGAAAAAAAAATAAGCATGCTTATTTTTCATTACTTTGGAAGAATGTATAAAAACAGTCACGATTACAAAAATATATTATATTTATTTCTTTGTGTTCCAAATCCACATAAAAATTCAGCGCTAATCAAGATTTTTACTGCGTGCTTTAGTATGTATTTTCTTAATGAAACCGTTTATCTGGTACACATTAAAAATAAGTCCTACTGTCCCTTTCAAGAGTTTTTGGATCTTTTTAATAGGATTAAAGATAACTTTCATTTATTAACAAATGATCAAATAGATTTTTTCAACAAATTTGAAGAAAAAATTTTTAGAGTACCGAGCGTTCTCACAGAGAAAAATACCGCTCCAAAAACCCTTGATAACCTATCTTATTTTTTTAAGCCTAACCCCGAACAGCAAATGCAGCCTTTTTCCACTCAAGATGATGAGATTGCAGATTACTGCATTATACCGATTTGGTGAAAATATCTTTTAGGAATAACAAGTTACTCTTTACTCGCATTCTCCAAAGTTTCCCATTCATTATATAAGTGAACCAATTTTTCCTCTGCTTCAACTAATTTTTTTTGAGCGATAGCAATAATTGCAGGATCTTGTTGATAAAAACCTGGCACACCCATTTGGGCTTGTTGTTGAGAAATATCAGCTTCTAATTTTTCTATTTTCTGTAGTACTTGTTTTAAAGCTCGCTGATCTTTATAAACTGGTTTTTTTATCGAGGCCTTCTTATCTACCATGCTTCGTGTGGAAGGGCTTGGATCCAGCACTGCCCTTTTTTGGAATTGCCTTTCCTTTACCGCTAAGTAAGCATCGTAACCGCCTACATACTCTTTAAATTTTCCAGACTCATAGACCAAGACAGAAGTAACTACCTGATTTATAAAGTCTCTATCATGGCTAATGAGTAAGAGCGTACCAGTATATTCAACAAGCTTATCTTCTAATAACTCTAACGTTTCTTTGTCCAAATCATTAGTAGGTTCATCCATCACCAGCACATTAAAAGAACGAGTGAATAATTTTGCCAGTAATAATCTTGCCTTCTCCCCACCTGATAACGTTGAAACGCGCTGGTTAAAAGATTCTGGCGCAAATAAAAAATCCCGCAAATACGTAACGACGTGTCTTTTTTTATCTTGTATTGTGATCTCTGTCGCACCGTCAGCAACGTTTTCCATGACCGTTTTGTCATCATCTAAATGTTCTCGTAGTTGCGAAAAATAGGCAACAGACCAGGTACTTGCGCGACGAATTAGGCCAGAGTCAGGTAAAATTTCTCCAAGAAATAAACGAATGAGCGTTGTTTTACCACAGCCATTAGGGCCTACAATACCAATTTTACTTCCATTCACTAATAGAAAAGAAAAGTCATCGATAATATTTTTATTTTCAATTGAATAGCTTATGTGATTCGCCTCTAAAACTAACATGCTACTTCTAGTCTGTTCAAAAGTAATCGTTTTTGCTTTCTTTAACTGCTCACGACGCGCAGCATATTGTTTCCGCATGGCTTCAAGTGCACGAACACGCCCTTCGTTACGGGTTCTTCTCGCTTTGATACCCGTTCGAATCCAAGCTTCCTCTTGACTCAAACGTTTATCAAAAAGGGCATTATGTCTCTCTTCTTCTTGTGAGATAGCCTCACGTCTTTCTAGGTATTTATCATAATTACAGTGGTAGGCGTGCAGTTTGCCTCTATCGATTTCAACAATTTGATCAGCAACTTGCCGTAAAAAAGTTTTGTCATGCGTAATAACAATCAAAGCACCATGGTAGTTTTTTAAATAGCCCTCTAGCCACTCTATGGTAGGAATATCTAAATGATTGGTTGGTTCATCTAATAAAAGCAACCCAGGATTCACAACCAATGCCGCCGCTAACCCAACACGCCTTTTTAGGCCACCAGATAACTCTTGCATTGTACGAGTCGTATCAATTCCCAGTTGGTGTGTAACCATCTCAATGCGTGGAAAAATATCCCAGGCTTGCAAATCATCGAGTGTTTGCTGGTAACCTGTCGCTTTTAAGAAATCTTCCGCCGATACACTGGCGTTGTATTGCAGTAACAACTCACCTATTTTACCTAAACGTTTTACTAAAAAATGAAAAACTGTCTCGTCCGCAAGTATTGGAACTTCTTGGGTTAAACTCGCCACCGTCAAATCGTTGGCGTATTGAATTGTTCCAGAATCAAGGGTGTGTTCTTTTTGCAAGAGACGCAGTAAGGTTGATTTTCCAGCGCCGTTGCGACCAACTAAGGCAATATGATCACGCGGTTGCACATGCCAATCTACACCATCTAAAATAGGCTTTTTAGCAATGTCTAAGCTGGCTCTTTGTAATGAAACAATACTGCTCATAAGCTACCTAAAGATAATCCACGCAATTTTGCGTAATCGAGTTTAAAAATTACAAATAGATTGCCAGGTAACATTTCTAAGTGTTTCTATTATTAACCTTAGGCAATTTTCGTGTATAAGTTGCAAGATATTATAGGATAACAAAAAACAAGTTAGAATTGCGGATTTAGGCTTCTAAAAAGCGGCTATAAATTACCGCTGTGCGCGGATAGTTAATATCCTTAAGGATTTTACTTTGAAAGAGCATATCGAAAACAGCATTCTCTATAACTATACAATCGCTCAAATTCATTATGAATATCTAAGCCTAAACTCCTTTGATAAACTCCCAAACTGGAAAAACATTGCGGAAAAGTTCGAGAAAGGTTCTATAGACTTCAGAAAGCATTTATTAACGATCGCCAAAAAAGTAGGCAATGGTAATACCCTAACAGCGAAAAAGACTTGGGTAACTCGCTTGAAAGCAACGAGCTTAAAAAAAGTAATAGAAGAAGACCAAACCCAAGCTCAGCAAGACTGGGGAGTTTATTATAACCTTACTTTTAAGTACCTTTATTCTATCTTTGTTGACAACCAAAACAAGGAACATACTGCAGCGGACAAAACCAATTGTCGACACCGTGTTTCCAAAACAAGGAAGGAGAATTTCAGCGAGGTTGTCCAAGCCATCAGAAAATACAAAACCCTCCGGCGCAGTTTAAAAAGCCTTGGGTTAAATCCTGTGCTTGCTTTTCTTCGTACACCTATAGGCAAAGTAAAACTCTTTTTAAAAAGAAAAGATAAATTCAACCGATTTGCTGCGGAATTTAAACTTTTTAACCCGAAAGCCATAAAAGCAGGTCTCCTATCCGATAAACGAATCGAAGAAATATGCCTAGCACTCAATGTTCCTTTAAGTATTCTGCAGAAACCTCTGCCAGCTATTCACCCCTACATGCTTAGTTTCTTTGAAATCTGGGAAAGTATTTTGGAAACAGTAAGCATCGGCTTAGCAGCAAATAACGTTGGAATTTTACATCAACAGAACTTACAAAATTATATGCTATACATTCGTTTGCTCTTATCCTCCGTTGCAAAAACTTCAGAACAGAAAGCACTTATTAGCAAATTGACCTACGAAGATATCTATCGAAGTAACTACCTATTGTATGAAAATAATCCACTCACTGAAACAAAGCTTATGACTTTATTTCATACTTTGGGCTTCTACTTTTATAAACCTATTTTTAAGACTAAAAAGGATTATGATAGTTGTGTCATCGGTCTAAATGCCGCCCCTACTGATCCTATATTTGCTTACTTTCGACTTTTTTTTCGTAAAAGCGTCCCTCCTTCTGAGGTCACTGAGTACCAACTTTCTACCATTAGCACGCTTCTAGGGAAAAGATTAATCATTGAAAGCCCACCAAAAGCATCTAAGCATTTAAAAAAAATCCCCTCTCAAGCAGCCTATTCCTTGCCTCAAAAACAAATAACATGGGCCTTTTCAAACAATCAGTCTTCTGTAGAAACTTTAGACCCTATAAAGAACTTAGATATTTCAGCAGAGCATAATACGGAAGGTAGCAACGCGCATGTTATTGAAAGCCCAAGTTTTCTTGACTATGATTTTTCAGCGTTACAATTTTTTGCAAGCACAACTTCAGATAAAGATAATTGTCAAAAGCCAATCTTGTTAGAGAAATCAAGCATCTTGGAAGGAGCACCAAACCAAGGATTGATAGATGTTCACTCGCCGATAGAGGATAAATTTCTCAGTCAACCGTATGATGAAATAAACGATATTAACCTTGACGGTGAAGAACCCATCGAGAATATCGCCTATCTCTTTAGTCAAGCGGCGCCCCTATAACATCATCTTTTCACTCGTCGCATCTTGTTTGGTATGACGTCAGAGGTAATAAGCGTTTATCTTTCAAAAAGCAAATTTAATAATGACTTTCCTATGAGCTTTGGTTGCTTAAGGAATGGTTTTGCGACAATACCTCATCCTTATTTTCATTATTTTTTTGCTTAAACATTGTGTTAGCAAGAAAATTCAGAAAATCATCTTCTCCACGAGAATCAAGATCACTGTAACCCGCTGTTATATCAGCTAAAGTAGAAGGATCTACAACAGGGAGCTCTTGTGTACTATTAAGACGCCTATTTTCATATTGTTTTAAGTCTTCTTTACATTGTTCAAATGCGCTTTCTAATGCTTTGAAACGAGAGGAATTGTGATTCAGTTTTCCCAGAACACTTATTTCCTCGTAGTTGATTTTTTGCTCATTTATTGATTCTTTTAGCACTTGTAGCCCAATTTTTCCTAAATTTAATGTATTTTGTTGGAGTGTCGTAAGCTCTAATTTATTATCTTTGTTTAGAGATAATAAATTTTTTTGAGCTTTATTGTAGTATTGCTCATTCATAATATAATCACTTAATGTAAGTTTGTTTAAATACCATACTATTTTAATTTAATTTTTTCAATTGGATTTTTAATTAAAAAAATTAAATTAGCACTAAAATCAATGCTTATTTATCCACCCCATCATCACCGTCATTTTAAATGGCAAAGTAGCATAGGTTCATTTATAGATCCGCTTGCTGACAAATTATTAATCGCTTCAAGCTTTATCGCCCTGGCACCCCGCTAATGAGCAGCCGGATGCTTCAAGCATAATCAATTCTAAAAAAAAATTAGTCTTTTATTAATTCTACCTTTTAGGCCCTTTCATTAAAAAACTGAGCCGGGCCCGTTTCCTATCTAACAGTCCCGTCCCATACAATTTGCAGGTTTAAAGATACCCACCGGGTTAATTTTGTATCATCCCATGAGTCAATCTATAAAAATTGTAATGATTTCGTTAAAATTTGTTAAAAAAAGTCATAAGAGGGAGTTGTAGGAGGTTTTTGACCCTATTTCATTCTTCTTTATAATATTTAAATTGTATAATTAAATTATAATTTGGCTAATTTTTAATAAAATGAAACAGAAATCAAAAGACCTCTTAATGCTCCCAGATGAGAACAAAACTTTCTCTGATGAGGAAATAGCCTTTAACAGTTTTATCCCTTTACCTGACATTTACAATAGCTGGCATGACAACCAAGAAGGTTTGTCAGATAATTTTTCCCTAGATGAAGCAGCTGCCACGTTTAAAAGTCAGTTCAACGAAGCGGAATCTAAAATCGGTGCTAGCATCGATGAGTTCAATAAAGCCATTAACCTCTTAGAATCTAATTTAGAATCTAATATCGAGCAAATACCTTCCGTTCTTGTAAACACGGACAGTTTAACAACGATTGAAAATACCGATAAAACTTCAAAACAACTCATGGAAATCAATTATCAGCCAGAGCTTTTAACGTTTCCAAAAGCATTGCACATGATTGAGCCTCCCAATAATCACTCAATGACGAATCATTACTCATCATATTCTTTTTTTGAAACAAAAAAGTCCTCGCTAAATACTCCAAATGCAACAAAAAGTCTTCTGGAAGAATTTAGTGAAACAACGCTTATTCCTAGGAACATCTGTGAAAAAGCTCGGTTATTCCCAGAACTTGAACAAAGAAAACAAGAGCTTAAGGAGCAGCTTAAACTAAGCGCGGGTGGCCCGACCGTTTTAGTGGATAGTGGAACCAAATCTACAGCGGTCACTATGGGTGCTTTCACACGTGAAGACTTTGCGTGGATATACCTATGCTGGGAAACAAAAGAACGTATCTTTCAACACCTTGGTATTAATAAAAACCATAAAATCACTGGAAACAGCAGCAATGGTTTTCCGACAATCAAGGAGGTAATGTATATTATTGATAAGTTATTTATCGAAAAAAAATGCCAACCATTAATAGATGATAGCCAACAAAGTGTTGAAAATTTTTTCTATAATCTGCGACTGCATTTTGACTATGACAGTAAACATACAGATGCATTATATGAAACTCATAGTGATCCGTTAAAAAACATTGAAGTCTTGCAATCTAAAAGCAACTTATGGGCATCTCAAAAAGCTTGTGAATTTTTCCTGAATAATTTGTATCGAAGCAATAAGCCATTGCTACAAACTATATTTAACAGGTATGAGGTGCCAGGCATTGTGAAGAAGCTCAAAGTAAAATCAGGTAGTGTTTCTAACAATTTAAAGGAAATGTTGAGAAACCTCGAGTTAAGATTGGTCGCTGAGGATGGGTACTCTACAAAATCCTTATTGAAGTCATCTGATACCACGTTTGGCCCAAAATAACACACACGAACTTTCATGAGGGTTATTTACTGATTTTCTGAAGGGAAAAACTATAAAAAAAGGGTACCTAAAAATTTTTTTAAGGTACCCATTTTTTATAGGAATCATATAGCAATAGAGAGCCTAGTAATCCTTAAATCGGCAAGTCGTTTTTTTGCTTTCTGGGGGCTTAGCAGTAAACGGCTCAAAAAAACGTGAGCTGCTTAAGGTCGAATGACTATCAAGTTGACTCGCATTATCCTTTACAAAGTATCCATTAAACCAGGTACCTTTAATTTTTTTTTCCTTAATCACTCTCAAAATCAATTGTTTTATGGGTTCTTGTTGCAACAGATGACTATGGATACTTGGGCCATAACTTATTCTAGATGCTTTAAGAATTAAGTCAGTCAGTAGGAACTTTGCTGATTGATGATCGAGCCCTCGTAAATCTAAATTTTTATTTTTGAAGTGGTTTTCTTTAAGCGTTTCTATCCATAAATCATGCATGCATTGCATCGGATCTGAACTATGCTTTGCTATATCTATCGAAGGAAATAAATAGTGAACTTTTTCCCAAGTAAGAAATCCAGCATTTTTTTCACCGAGACGCAAAAAGCTACTACAGATTTGAGTCCATCCTAACGGATTATTTTTATAGCAAAAGTTGATGGGTCTCTTTGAATAGATAGCTGTTAAAAGTTCTGATATTACCGGCTCGGTAACCGACATTTTTCGTATGCCATATAAGGCCATGCCCATCGCCTGACTATTTAATTTAGTATTGGAACTTTTCATTCTTTTCAATAACGCTTCAAGGGCATCCTTAACAGCTGACACGCTCGTATGCATTTTTTGGAAACCATACAATGCATTTCCCATTTCTTGGCTGGTTAGTTCCGCAGAGGAATGATTGATTTTTTTCGCTAGGGCTTGCAGAACTTCACAAACCGCGGGTTCACTGTCACTCATATGTTGGAGGCCATACAACGCACTGCTTATTTCTTGGCTGGTTAACTCAGTTGTGGAAGCATTAATTTTTTTCGCCAGTGCTTTAAGCACCGCAACAACAGCCGGCTCGTTAGTGTTCATACGCTGTAATCCGTATAAACTGTTACCGATGCCTTGTCCGTCTAACACTGCCGTCGATAGATTGATTTTCTTCGCCAGCGCCTCAAGCACCGCAACAACAGCCGGCTCGTTAGCGCTCATGCGCTGTAATCCGTATAGGCTGTTACCGATGGCTTGTCCGTCTAACACCGTCGTCGATAGATTAATTTTCTTTGCCAGCGCTTCAAGAACTTCGCAAACCACCGGTACACTATTATCCATGTGTTGAAGCCCATACAGTGCATTACTTATATGTTGATTACTTAGTACAACGGTAGAAGCGTTTATTTTTTTTACCAATGCTTCAAGCACGGCAGCAACAGCTGGCTCGTTAGCGTTCATACGCTTTAATCCGTATAAGCTCATACCAATACCTTGACTATTTAACACCGCCTTTGATAGATTGATTTTCCTCGCTAGCACCTCAAGCACTCTAACAACGGCTGGCTCGTTAGCGCTCATGCGCTGTAATCCGTATAAACTGATACAAATGCCTTGATCATTTAACTCCGCCGTCGATAGATTGATTTTTTTCGTCAGCGCTTCTAAAACTTCACGAACCACAGGTACACTACTATCCATATGTTGAAGGCCATACAGTGCATTACTTATGTGTTGACTGTTTAGTACAGCGGTCGAAGCATTGATTTTTTTTACCAATGCTTCAAGCACGGCAGCAACAGCTGGCTCATTAGCATTCATAAGCTTTAATCCGTATAAGCTGTTACCGATGCCTTGACCATCTAACTCTGCCGTGGATAGATTGATTTTCTTCTCCAAGGCCTTAAGCATTGCAGCAACTGCCGATACATCAGCTTTCATGTTCTGCAATCCATATAAGGAATTATTGATGTTTTGACTATCAAACATATCCTGGTTCTGAGACATTTTTTTCACTAAAGCATTTAAGACCTTTTGTACGGGTTCTACTGCAGGTAATTTCTTTAATCCTTTTAAACACCGTGAAAAATTAATAGCATTCCATTGATTGACACTTGAGTATCGGATTAAGTCTGCAATATCGTTTAATTCACTAAAGAAATCTTCCTTTGAGTAATTCTCATAACAATTAATGAGAGGATAGCTTTTATCGTCCATCCAGCAGACGATTTGTGTAAAAACATTTATTTTTTGATGATCCAAGTTGATTGTTCGGCTTTTCATTATCTATCCTTCATTTCCCTTAAAATGTTTCTTTTTTTCATGATGATAAAATCTTTGGACACTATCATTTTTTTGGTCTGAAAGCCATTTTGCCGTAACTTTAGAACTTACTTTTAGTACTTTAAAGAATTATCACTGAGCTGACATATTTACGTTCGCAGATACGTCAGTGATGATTAACTTTATTGCGCTAGAGTAAGTCATTTTATTACCTCCAACCTGAACGGCAGCAACAACTAGAACGCGGCACGAAAACACCGACCTATCGAAGATACCTGCTATACAAGCGTCCTAATTCTGTATTTAATAAAAGTCAGGGAAGAAAAACATGCATTCTAATTAGGGACGCCTTAATGAGAACAACTTCTATTCTGTCTGTTTATAACCAAACCCCTGTATTGTATAAAAACATACTTTCGATGCAGAAAGATTTGAAGCGCATCGCTGATTTAGGCTTCAAAGCAATTTGGATTAATCCCATTTTTTCACCTTGTCAGGTCAATCCAATTCCAGGGATGGCTCACAGGATTCATTGTCCGTATGCAATGCAAACCCAGACAATTTCTCCAAGGTTTGCTGCGAATTCCGAGCAAGTAAAAGATTACACACAGGCCATATCTGATTTAAACATGGTGCCTATTTTTGATTTAGTAGCACGGCACGTAGCGATTGATAATGAGTTAGTCACAGGTGATTTGACCCTTAAAAAAAACCATAACATTGATACAAGCAAGTGGTTTAAACGTCATCCTAATGGCAACTTAATGATGCACCACATGAACGATAAGTTTGAACCTATCGGAGAGAATCCATGGTGCGATATAGCAAGCTTCAATTATGATGATCCTGTAATAACCGATGAAATCTTTACTCACTTTTGGGAGCCTTTTCTTAAAGAAAACATCGTTGACTTGGGTTTTAAAGGTTTACGTTTAGACGCTCCTTTAATGATCCCCCCTCATGTCATTCAACGGCTTACTGCAACGATTAAAGCGCTTCTCAAAAATTCGTGCTCGGGATCAGCGGAGGATTTCATCGTCATTGCTGAGACGGTGGGTAATGGTGATGAAAACACGATACTTGCACTCAAAGAATGCGGTATCACACATCCCATGAACAGTATTTATTGGATGCCAGGGCCATTAGGTACTCACGAGCATGATTACAGTTTATGGCACAGCGATAAAAACTGGTTTGCACACAACAAGGGATTACTCCAACAATTAGGCCCTACGTTGGGTTACGCCGGTTCTCATGACGAACCTCGTTATATTGAAGAATTATTAGTAAAAGGTGTGCCAAATGATAAGGAACTTCTGGCCTTTTATATGAGAGAAAAAATGGCTGTTACTGCCTTTGGTTCTGATGGGGGTTGGATATTGTCTTACGGTGACGAATTTGGCGCGCATGAAAAAGTGAATCTTTTTGATACAACACCCAAAGAATATCATTCACACAAGGAGTTACAACGCTATGATCTTGGAAATTTTATTCAAGCTCTTAACCACACTTTGCAACATTTACCCGCACCCATTTTTCCTCAATGGCAGCAACGTGTCTTCTTAAAATCTTTCCCAGATGTTGTGATTTTCATAACACATCAAGGTGAGGGTTATTCGGGTTCATGTTATTTAGTCATTGCTAATCCTTCAGAGAAAACGAATTTCACCCTTTCCCAAGAAATTATTGATGAAATTATGAATGCCAATGGCAGAAATGAAAAACAACTGCTATCCCCCCATTCCATTTACTTGTGCGGTAACAAATTTGATATTAAGCCAGAGAGCATATTATTGCCTGTATACCATTGCACATCGCAAGGCAAAAAGGTTTTGTTTAATCCCCATTCAAACAAAAACAATACGTTTTCTACGGTTCAAAAGAATACCGTTTTTGCTTCATCCATGTTCAAGGCCGATAGAAACTTTCCAAACGAGCGTCCAGATTGCTCTACACATTCAAAGTTTACTTGTCCTGAGCCTTTAAAATTCAGCCGTTCATTATCCACCGGTTAACGTACAAAACAAAGGGAGATTTTCAATCAAGTGAAAGCAAGCGAGAGAAATCAAGAATGACTTAAATTGTTCACTTGCACTTTGCTCAATAGTGCTTAATGCTACAGCATTTTGATTGTATTTCTTGATGTAGCCGTTTTTCTTAAATTCATTAATACGGAAGACTGTTCTTTTTTCAGATGGTATGAAACTTTTCATTTCTTCAAAAATAGATTATTCAAATGAGATAGATAGCTATCCTAATCAGGATTGACATTCCAATTGACCTGATAAAAAATAGCATGCCTAATAGAGTTTTACATGCAGGGATAGCATGAATGAACCAGCCATTTTTTTAATGCTTTGTGTCGCTAGTTTCTTATCGACAAATGCTACTGCATCGACTCACTTTTCCAATTCTGATAAGTTAACTTGGCCTTTATTTGCTTCATTCAGTGGGGGCCCTATCTGGGGTAGCGGGGGAAAAACCCAAACTCTCGCCCTATCTCCAGAGATCGAAAAACGATACGTATCCAATAAACCGTCAAATAATCTGATCGATGGAGAAATTTTTTTAGGGGTACATAATCGCTTTAAAGAAACTTTCCAATCACAATTAGGAGTCGCCTTCGCAGCAGTTAGCAACGCAACGTTAGCAGGCCATGTATGGGAAGATGCCAACCCAAGATTTGATAATTACGTTTATCGCTACAATCTTCAACACAATCACATCGCTTTTAAAGGTAAATTATTAAAAACAAATCATCGATTAATGCCCTGGGGAAGCGCTAGCGTCGGTATAGCATTTAATCATTCAAAACATTTTACGAATGAGCCACTAATCTGTGAAGCCCTTGCTTCTCCAAATTTTGGAAGCCACACAAGGACAGCGTTTACTTACACACTTGAGGCAGGTTTAGCTTCAAATATTTCAGAAAAATGGCAATTAGGGCTAGGTTATAGCTTTTCAGACTGGGGGAAAAGCGCTCTAAACAAAGCAACAGGTCAAACTGAAAATAATCGACTGAATTTATCTCATTTTTATACGCAAGGAATGTTATTCAACTTGACCTATTTATTTTAAGGATTCTTTGTGAAAGGAATTAAGCAGCTGTTCATTTGGTTAAGTGCTCTAATCTTCACCTGTATAGCCTCAGCCACGTACGCTACAAATATGCCGCTTTGGAGTTTTATTAGCGTACCTGAATTCCCTTCGACGGTATCTGTATCTAGCACTGGTGAAGCAACGATTCAGTATATTATCAAAAACAACTCTTCCAGAAAGCGCAGTTTGGTTATACAGCCAATTTCTGGCATTAGCCAGATCGAACCATGCACCATCGGGCCTGCCGGTACCGCGGGTGAAACTTGCACATTAGCGCTAAGAGTAAGTGGCAATGCAATTCCTGCAGGGGGTATAACCGGTGGGCCTAACCTTTGTCAACAAAATGCCGATGGCACACCCAATCCAAACCTTTGCCTTAAACCTTGTCAGAATGGCTTAAATATTTCTAAAGAATCTTCTCAATTTACGGTTACACCGAATGGTGATGGGAATGAAACCATCATCCCCTCTACTGCTCAAAGTGTAAATTCAGGGCAAACCTTATCATTAACAGTTAATGCAAATATTGGCTATACGCTTTCACCATCTGTAGGCGGCACGTGTCCTGCTGGCAATTGGACAGGAAATACTTACACAACGGGTCCTATCACGACGAATTGTTCCGTTAATTTTAGTGCTGCTGTAAGTACTCTTGTAGTGACACCTGGTGGAGACGGCAATGAAACCATAACCCCTCCTTCGCCCCAAACTATAAGCTATGGCAATACCTTAACACTTACAGTTGTCGCTGAGACAGGATTTAGCTTATCCAATGTCGTAGCAGGGAACTGCCCTACCGGCAGTTGGGTCAATAGTAACACTTATGTTACCGGATCTATAACAAACGACTGCTCAGTAAATTTCAGCGCAACTGGCAACCCTTATACGGTCACCTCCAGTGGCGATGGTAATGAAACCATTAGCCCCTCGGCACCACAAACCGTCAATCATGGCAACACCCTATCATTAACAGTCACGCCTAACACAGGTTACACGGTATCAACAACGGTCGGGGGCACTTGTCCAGCAGGCACTTGGGCTGGTAACGTTTATACCACCGCACCGATTACTAATGCTTGCACCGTCAGCTTTACCGCCACCATCAATACCTATACGGTCACACCCACGGGCGATGGCAACGAAACGATTAGCCCTGCTAATCCACCGCCCGTGCCTTACGGTAATGCCTTATCGCTTACTGTCACTCCTTTCACAGGTTACACAGTATCACCGACAGTCGGAGGCACTTGTCCGGCTGGTATTTGGGCCGGCAACGTTTACACCATCCCAGCGATTACCAGTAATTGCTCTGTCAGCTTTGCCGCCACCATCAATACCTATACCGTCTTAACCTCAGGCGATGGCAACGAGACGATTAGCCCTGCTAATCCACCACCCGTGCCCTACGGCAATGCCTTGTCGCTTACCGTCACCCCACTATCTGGCTACACAGTTTCAACAGCGGTCGGGGGAACTTGTCCAGCGGGCACTTGGGCAGGCAACGTGTATACAACCGGACCGATTACCAGTGCTTGCACCGTCAGCTTTAGTGCCACACTCAATACCTATATAGCCACCGCAAGCGGGGATGGCAATGAAAGCATTACGCCATCGACGCGAACCGTCAATCATGGCGACCCAGCATCCTTTACCGTGATCGCTACTACCGGCTATACTCTTTCAACAACCGTTGGTGGTACTTGCCCTACTACCGGCGCCTCCTGGGCAGGCGATGTCTATACAACCGGGGCCATTACAGCAAATTGCACCGTTAGCTTTAGTGCCACACGCAATACCTATACAGCCACCGCAAGCGGAGATGGCAATGAAAGCATTACGCCATCGACGCAAACCGTCAATCATGGCGACCCAGCATCTTTTACCGTGATCGCCACTACCGGCTATACTCTTTCAACAACCGTTGGTGGTACTTGCCCTACTACCGGTGCCTCCTGGGCAGGCGACGTCTATACAACCGGGGCCATTACAGCAAATTGCACCGTTAGCTTTACCGCCACGCGCAATACCTATACAGCCACCGCAAGCGGAGATGGCAATGAAAGCATTACGCCATCGACGCGAACCGTCAATCAGGGCGACCCAGCATCCTTTACTGTGATCGCTACTACCGGCTATACTCTTTCAACAACTGTTGGTGGTACTTGCCCTACTACCGGCGCCTTCTGGGCAGGCGATGTCTATACAACCGGGGCCATTACAGCAAATTGCACCGTTAGCTTTACCGCCACCATCAATAGCTATACCGTCACACCGAGCGGTGATGGCAATGAAACGATCAACCCCTCAACCCCGCAATCCGTCACATATGGCAATACACTATCACTAACGATTACTCCCAATTCTGGATATGCCCTATCGACAACCGTTGGCGGTACTTGTCCGACTGCCGGCGCTTATTGGTTAGGGGATGTCTATACAACCGGTCCTATTACAGGTTCTTGCACTGTTACTTTTTCGGCTGCAAACAGCTTTACAGTTTCAGGTAACATATATGGTTTAGGGAACAACACCGGTTTAATCTTACAAAATAATGGCGGTAATAATCTAAGTGTTCCGGCAAATGCGACGACTTTTCAATTTACGACGCCACTTAGTACAGGGCAGTCTTATAATGTCACTCCCTTTCAGTCTCCTTCAGGTTTAACCTGTACGGTTAATTATGGTGCTGGCAGTAATATTCAAGCCAACGTTACAAACGCTAGTGTCACTTGTAGTGTTCCTACTTTCACAGTAGGCGGCAATGTAACCACTTCGCAAAGCACAAGTGGCTTGATTTTGCAAAACAATGGCACCGATAACTTACCACTCACATTCACCACGACAACCAACTTTACTTTTCCTACGCCTATTGCTCAGAACAGCGGCTACAAAGTAACAATCCTGCAACAACCAACGAGTCAATTCTGTACGATAAATCGTAGTACTGGCACCGGGGTTAATGTTACAGCGAATATTTCTACCGTACGCGTCGTCTGCAGCAATACAACTTACACCATTGGCGGTACTGTCTCTAACTTACAGACTGATGGGCTCGTATTACAAAATAACAGCGGTGATGACTGGTCAGTACCAGCTCATTCCACCGGATTCACTTTTCCAACACCAGTCGCTGCAGGAAGTTCTTATTTGGTAACCATACTTAAACAGCCAGAAGGTTTATCTTGCAGCATTAGTACAAATAGTGGCACAGCCAATGCCGATGTTTCCAATGTTAGTGTCGCATGCGTTTCTACTTATAACTACGTTAGCAATGCTGTAAGTGGTAACGTCAGCCTTTGCAATGTCGATGATAGCAGTGGAAATCTAACTTGTGCGGGGACCACGGGAGATAATTTAAATAATCCCCGCTCGATGCTGATTAATGCAACAGGTACTTACGCTTATATCGTTAATCAAAGCTCACAGACTGTCTCATTATGTGATGCTGATCCAGCTACTGGGGCATTAACAAATTGTGTCGCCACCGGCGGTTTTCCTGCTCCCGCAACTACCTTTCCTACAGAGGTGATTGGTATTGCCTATAATCAACCGAAAACGTTTGTCTATATCACCGGTGGCACAGGGGGGAGTGGCGTTGTATATCGATGTGTAATCAGAACAACCGGCGCTCCCATTTTACAAAATTGTACTCAGGCAGTCGGTGGTCTACAAACGGGGGCTCAAGGGATCACAGTCAGTTCTACGGGAAACTATGCTTACGTCGTTGGCACCTCCCTTGTTTATTTATGCTCTATCAATAACGTACAACAGATCAGTTGTTTGAATGCAAACACCACGGGAGGCACTTTTAACCTTTCACGACGCATTGCAATAAATCCTTCCAGTACTTATGCCTATGTTACGAATGCTGGCAACAACACTGTTTCCCTTTGTACCGTTAATGTTAACACGGGCAGTTTGACTTGCTCAGGTACTACAGGATCAGGCTTTACTGCACCTGTTGGCATATCAATCAATCCAAGTAACACGTATGCATACATCGCAAATGAGCCAGATAATACCGTGACCCGCTGTAGCATTAATGCTAACACGGGGCAGTTAGAATTTTGCGCGCCAACAGGGAGTGGTTTCAGTGGCCCTAGTGGTATCGCTTTAACAGGCTCCAATTAAAAATTTATCATTCGTTTTTTAATCATAACTTGTTCTTAGAATTCATTTGGTTGCAAAATTTTTTCAATTTTCAGTGAATTTTTATTACATATCCTTTAAGCTTTCCCACCATTTATTTTTAATTGGCTATGAAATGCCTAATACAACAGCAAAATATATCAATAAAGCACAGATAGTCAGCAGAGTGAAAACATTTATAGCAAACGTCTCGATGTCTTTGCGGGCTTTTCCGGACCAGCTCATCTATGAGAAACATGATTTACTCGATGGTAAATCTTCTCAAGAAAATATCGAGCACAGCATTAATGAATTATACATAGCATGCAGCCAACTTGAGTCTTCTGTTAGGATAAAAGCAGATGATTTGAAAAATTTAGAAAAAATATTTTTTGATAAAAGAAACGCCATTAAAGAAGCCTATGAATTTTTACTCTTTTCTTTAATAAGTGATCTCAAGTGTTTGGAAGATCTCGCAAAAATAATAAAAGATGATATATCAAACGGCTCTACTGTCTCTTCGGTTGATACACCTCGCAATTCAATGAGAGGTTTACTAGAAGGTGGCATTGCTAGAGCTATTTATAAAATAGAACGCATATTAAATAAAATTGAGAATTGCGTAGAAACTACATACTCAGCATCAAGTCAAGATACATTCATGATTCTCAGTCAGTTTGAGTGCTTCATAGATTCAATTGTTTCCAACAAAGCACAAATTGATAATTATTTAAAAACAAACGATGACGTCTTTGATAATGCCATCAAATCACAATACCAAAATGCTTTTAAGCTGTGTATGGATTGTGCTTGGCATGATGTTAACACCGTCAACACTTGTTTTAGTCTTATCTTCGATAGGATTGATAAATTTTATCATTTCCAGAAAAACACCTACAGCGCAAGGTTAAACTTATTAAATCAAACTACACGGCTTCCCGACGGTTCTTTCTTTAATAATAAAAAAATGACCGCGGATAACATTGCATTTGAAAATGGACTAGCCAATATAAAATCTAGATTAGAAGGCACCATGTTTTTCAAAGGCATGCAGCAAGATATTAATATCGTAGCCGCAAAAGCAAGATTATTGAAGGCTAAATTTCCACCCGTTCCTGTATTCTTGAATGATAATAAAAAAAGAGTGATTGTCCAGCACGACCCGCTTGATGAGGATGCTGTTTTAAAAAAAATCAAGTATATTTAACTTTGCCTTTTACACAATTTTTTTACATAGAATAAAATCTTCGGAGTGATACTTAGATAGCCTTCTTATCCAATAAAAAAGAATTCACTACCCTTGAGCAATTCTTTTTTATTGGATAAAGTGCCACTGATGAAAACCTTTTATTTGTCTGTGGTCGATTTTGCGCAACCCTCACCTATACAGGGCAGTATTGATAGTTATGGCGGTTTTAGCACCGTCGCACCGCGCGGGCTTGAATTACATCAACAATTACAGCGGTCATTTTCGAGCGATTTTCCAACCTATCATTCCGAAGTTTCTATTGTTAATCGCTTTAAGCGCAAAGGCATCACGATTCAAATAGCGGGTCGAATAGACGGCTTGTACGAGGAGGCAGAAGGAGAAATTGTCCTTGAAGAAATCAAAAGCACGCTCAATTTACAAAGTTTAACGCAATCTTTAGAAGACAGTTCATTTACACACCCCTACTGGCTGCAGCTGCAAACATATGGTTATTTTTATTGGTTGAAAAATAAAAAAATTCCTAGGTTAAGGCTTTTAGTTGTTTCTTTAAGAACGAAACAACGCATGCTTCTTTCATTAACCCTGGACATAAAGGCTTATGAAGACTGGTTAGAAAAACGCTTGACCGAGTTACTTAGACAAATTGATGAAGCAAAAAAAAGAATATCTCGACGTCAAAAAAATGCCAACCAACTGACTTTTCCTTTTGAAAAACCCAGACGTTTTCAGCAAGCATTGATCGATGCTGTCACAATCAGTTTGAAGAAAGATGAGTCACTCTTAGTACAGGCACCCACAGGGTTAGGTAAAACACTTGCCGTTCTTCTACCTGTGTTAAAAGAAGCTTTAGGTCGCGGACAAAAAGCCATCTATGTCACTCCCAAAAATAGTCAGCATCAGGAAGTAAACCTAGCGGTCACTCAGTTGCAAAAAAAACAAAACCTGTTTAAAACGCTTTTTTTATCCTCCAAAAAAAAGTTGTGTTTAAAGGAAGAACCTTTTTGCAATAGTCGATATTGTGAATATGCAAAAGATCATTTCACCAAAGTAGAAACTCATCGTTTACTAAAAAAAAGCTGTCGAAAAACACATCTTGACAGCCAGTACTTTCAAAAAATTGGTAAAAAATACATCGTTTGCCCTTATGAGTTACAAATGCAATCGTTGGAAAACGTCGATTTAATCGTAGGTGACTATAATTACGTGTTTTCACCACACCTAAAAAACGGGCGAGTTACTAGCGTTTCCTTTGGTGAAACGGATAAACCTAACCTCATTATTGACGAAGCACATAATCTCCCAAGCCGTGGTTTAGACTATTATTCCTCAACCCTCTCCGCTTCTTTTTTTCTCGGGCTAGCTGACCAAATCAATGGCTTTGAGCAAGTCACTCAAGCAATTATTAAACGACCATTACATGCTTGTTTAAGTATGGTTAATCAATACATTACTTCGACATTAATAAGCCCAAAGTGCATTAATCCACCTTTGAATGCTTTTCAAAAACAACTCGAAGCGTTGAATCGAGCAATTAGTGAGTATTTGGAAGCCGATATACTGATAGAAAAAAATGATCCGTTGTTAAGCCTATACCAGTATTGGGCAGATTTCACAACCGCACTTGAGATAATGCAAGAGCCCGAAATCAACGAAAGCTTTTTTGCTTGGGTGGATCCCACCAAACGTCAGCTTAAAATCACCTGTTGCAACGCATCACATTTTTTAAAACAAAGCTACCTAAATTTTGCAAATATTGTTGGTTTTTCAGCCACATTAAAGCCCTTTAATTATTATGCGGAGCTTACGGGCTTGGAGAATGCAGACACAATTGAGCTCTCAACCCCGTTTCAAACGAATCAGCGAAAACTACTTTTCATTCCTCAAGTATCGACCCAATACAACCTTCGACAGCATCATCAAGCAAAATTAATAGAGGTTATCCAGCGTATTACACAAATCCATCCTGGCAATTATTTAGTTTTCTTTCCGAGCTTTGACTATTTAGAACTGATTTTTAACCATTTTCCTAAAAACGAAAATTTTACATGCTTACGTCAAACAAGAGGCATGCTTGATAAAGATGTAAAAATGCTTTTAACACAGTTAGAAGCGCACGATAAAGCTCATTTACTTTTTGCTGTTCAAGGAGGTGTGCTCTCAGAGGGGATTAATTACGTAGGTCATTTAGCCATTGGCGCGTTTATTGTTGGTCCTCCCCTTCCTATGTTTTCTTGGGAAAGGTTGCAAATACAACGTTACTATCAAAAAAATTATCAAGCCGGCATTGAATACGCAGCTATCTATCCCGCTATGGCAAAAGTGATCCAAGCCGCGGGACGAATTATTCGATCAGAGAAAGATAAAGGTTTAATTGTATTGTTAGACTGCCGTTTTTTAGAAAAAAAATACGCCGACTGTATGCCTAAGGATTGGTATGAAAACCACCCTAACGAAAAAGTTTCCACAACCATTCTTGCAGATATTGAAGCATTTTGGCAGACAGAACCGACTGAGGAGGCCGTATCCTATGACACAGATTAATACCACCGTGGTCATTATTGATTGTCAAACAACAGGCATGCACCCAAATACAGGAGACATTATTCAATTGGCTTGGTGTATTTATACACCAACGTCCATCCAACCTAAAATTTTGCAGCGCTGGATGCGGCTTCCTGAAAATGTTACAGCCCCTAATAAGATAAAAAAATTACTTAGCATCGATGATGAAACCTTGAACGTAGCACCAACCCCCGATGATGTTTTACTAGAATTTAGGGCAATGCTGAATGCATTAAAACCACCCGTCTATCTAATGGCACATTTTGTTTCTTTTGAATTACGTTTTCTTCGTGATGCATTTCAACGCCATCTTACTATACCCCTTCCATCGGTCATACCTTTGTGCACCATGAAACTTTCAAAGCAATGTTTTCCCTATTTACCCAGTTATACATTAAAAGCATTGGCCGGTTATTTTAAGTATTCGCCTTTCACTGCTAATGAAGCATCTTCTCATGTTCAGCTGACTGTTTTTCTTTGGGATAAAATTAAAGGTATTTTAGGCATCAGGAATATTCATCACATTGAGAAGTTAAATCAACCCCTTATAAAACCATCAAATATTAAACCCATGTTTTTATACCAGGTCGATCGTGCAATTCGACTAAAATTACCTTCAAAACCAGGTATCTACCGAATGATTACCCACGACCAACGAGTGTTATATATTGGAAAAGCAACCTCATTAAAAGACCGTGTTAATTCTTATTTTCGTGGTATAAAAAATCGCGATAAACGTTTATTAGAAATGCTTACTCAAGCCTGCACGATTCAAACCGAGACCTGCGAAAGCTCATTCGAAGCAGAGCTGTTGGAAGCCTGTGAAATTAAAAAATGGAAGCCACCTTATAACATTGCCCTGAATCGCTCCCAGGGTTATTGTTTCTATCGTAAAGATTTTAGTGAGCAGATGGTTATTTTAAAGGATACGGCCACCTTCTTAAATCCTGAATTTTTAGAAGGCCCTTTCCGTTCTAGCAATGCAATCAACGATCTGTTGAATGTCCATAACTGTTTGATGATGGGCGCCGATTGCAGATTGCACGGTGAGACAATCAACGTTTTGCTTCTTACAGAAGGTTGGCAGATCTTTTTTGCACGATACCCTATTACTCACACAAAGAATTGGCTTCACCCTCGACAATTATTGGCTTTAGGTTATTCATTACTACGTATTTTTGAGAAAAAAGAAGGTCAAAATCGCTTTGAGCAGTGGTGGGCAAGCAAGAAAAAAGAACAGGTTTTACCACAAGCACTTACGAGCGAAGCGTTTGCAGAGAAAATTTTTCGGTTATTCATTCGAGCCGCAATCTGCAGGCGCCAAAGCAGAATGATTAAACGATTGCTTGGCGCTCAACTGTTGATTCATGCAACCGGTCGAACCTTCCATCTAAAAAATTATCTCACGGAGAAATTACAGCTTAATGAACCCTTGAGTGTCGTGGATTATTATGATCCTTTATCTGTTACCCTCAATGCCCTTCTTAACAAACGTATTACAATTGTTAGCGACTCTAAACACAATAAGATTGGTCAGGGAATCGTTCTTTGCAACCAATAAAGATCACATTATACTGCTAGCTACACATAACAAGAGCTACCCATGACAAAATATTGGTTGATGAAATCCGAACCTTCTTGCTTTAGTATTGATGATCTACAGCGCGCACCCAAACAAACCACTTCTTGGGATGGCGTCAGAAATTACCAGGCTCGTAATTTTATGTATCGAGATATGGCTATTGGTGACGGTGTATTTTTTTATCACTCGAATTGTAACCCCCCAGGTATTGTTGGTATCGCAGAAGTTTGCAGCGATCCTTACCCTGACCACACTGCCTTCGACCCTAAAAGCGATCATCCTGATCCAAAAAGCACCCCAGAAAACCCACGCTGGTTTATGGTAGACGTGAAATTTAAAGAAAAATTTCAGGACATCATTTCTTTAGAGAGCTTAAAAAGCTTTTCAACACTTGAGCAGATGCCGTTATTACGAAAAGGTAATCGCCTTTCTATCTTGCCTGTGACTGAAAAAGAATGGCGATTCATTTGCGAGACTTTAGCCTCTTCAAAAGTATGAGGACATAATTGTCCCACTTGTAAACCAGTCCTAGAAAAGCAGTGAAGTAAAAAGCATAAATATTTAAATTACCACAATGAATTCTGTGATCAATTCACTTAAGGAATGTTATGACAGCCACGAAATTATCATTAGAAAAAATCCGCCACCCTGCCAAAATGCGAATGTTAACGGTTGCAAGAACCCGATGGGTGACACCCTATTTACTTTCTATCGTGCTCACTGGTGAGGAGTTGGAAGGTTTTACCTCGCTTTCTTTCAATGATCATGTGAAATTATTTTTTCCAGAACCTGGACAATCAAAACCACGCTTACCTCACTTCAATCCAAATGGTTCATTAAATACTTCAGGCTTAGGAAATACAGCTATTCGAGATTTTACTCCTCGAAACTATAATAAAGACAAAAATGAATTAGAAATTCAATTTTTTATTCACGCGGATGACGTAGGTGAGCATGGGCCAGCTGCTCGCTGGGCTATTAATGCAAAACCAGGTGATCTTATCGGTGTCGGCGGGCCTAAAGGCTCTTTGATTATTCCCGCAGAACTTGAGTGGTTTTTAATGCTTGGCGATGAAACAGCGCTGCCTGCGATAAGTCGTCGTTTAGAAGAATTACCGGCTACTGCGGTTGTGACTGTCATGGTAGAAACAGCTTGCATCCAAGCACCTGTTCATTTTAAAACACAAGCAAAATTAAACACACATTGGGTTGATAAAAATAGCCATACGCTGTTTCAGTCATTTTCCGAATGGGCTCTACCGAAAGGAGATGGATTTATCTGGGCTGCAGGTGAATTTTCTTCCTTGAAACCAATTTACAATCAATTAGTACAAGCAAATACTTTGGACAAATCCCGTTTTAAGATCTCTAGCTATTGGAAAAAAGGCGAATCCAACGTTCATGGTACTTTTGGGAAAGAGTAAACCGCTTTACGGCAATGCGCGGGGGTTGAACTCCAATGGTGTCGAGTAACCACTCCCCATTGCTGAGGAGCAGTCCTCTAAGAACCGTGCATGCAAGTTTCCTCGCACACGGCTCAAGCCTTTTTAAAGTTACATGAGGTGACCCAACTTTTCGCGCTTAGCAAAATATTCAATGTACTCTGAATGGTAAGGAGTAGCTTCAGCATTGATCTTAAGATGTAGTCTAATTGGAATAGTGGCTGCTTTAACCAAGTCATAATCGATCCATTGCCAGTTTGGGCTGGATATGCGGTAAAACCCAATCTATGCCTAGATCTAAGCCAAAGTTAAATTTTGCGTCTTTTTTATTTTTTGCAACACCGCCCGCCTGCTGAGCTTCGGTGGCGGTGTTAAAGCGATGCACATGCGCATGTCGCTCATACGCCTCTAAGGCTTGCTTGTTGTACATCCGACAAGGTTCGTCCCGCTAAAGCAGCTTTTAGGTAGTCGTCATGAAGGATGATATTTTTACGCTGTCCTAATCACGCGCGTTATTCAGCAGTCCGGCTTCTAAAAAGAGCATCTCCTATGTGTTAAAATTAATAGCATACATATTGGCCATTGATGAAACGGATCAAACACCGGAAGAATTTGTATCTTTCTTTAAAGGCAAAGTATCAAACAGGTTGGAGCATGAAATCATGGGCTTGGCTAAGCCGGATGCGGTAGTTCCGCAAGTCCGGTTATGATGAGGGTTCGGCTGGAGTGAGCTGGTCGTTCTACTCACCTCGAACCTAATCTACATTTTTATTAGATAAAATCATAATTAAAACAACTTAAGATTTTTTTTCTGCTCATCTTCATTTTCATCACTGATAAGCGGGTATTTTTTATTATTTAAATTCATAGAAACGTTTAATTCTTGGAAACTTTCTAAATTCGCCATCTTAACCTTATAATCAATTTCATCCTGTTTATTTTCAAAATCACAAATGGTCGTTTGAAGAATGTTTTTTATCAATTCATAAAAAGAATCTGGATTGATTTTAGTAGCGGGGATTAGAGCTTCCCAGAAAGCTTTAACTAGCAGCTTTTTTCCTACTGTTTTAAGGCATAAAATTTTTGCAACCTCTTCGACCCTCTTGAAATCTTTAGAGCATTCTGCAATTAAATATAAACTAATAATCTTTTTGTTAGGTCTCCAAATTTTCCATAAGTTTTCCTCGCAATTCTTAACGGCTCTCATAAACAGCTCATAAGGCTCTTTGACATAGTCATCATTGGGTGCATAAATAGCGAGATGCGTTTCGTGAAATTTTTTTAATTCGCCTATCTTAGTGAAAAATTTTTCGGGTTTATTCTTATCTTCTTGTTTGGTATTTTTTGCGCTTTTAATAATATTTATCATTAAATTGTAAAAAAATTGCGGTTCTTTTTTGATGTTTGGGATTAATGCTTCCCATAAAGCCATCGCAAATCCTTTTTGCCCTGAAAATTTAAAGCAAATCGTTTCTACAACCTTCTGAATAACATTGAATTTATTATTATCTATAAGCTGAGAGATAATAATATCTCTATTTTCTTTTTTCTTATTCAGAATTTCAAAAACATTATTTTCATTTTCTTCATCAATAGCTCTCATAAATTCATCATAGGTTATGTTACTTTTTTCTTTAATGGCTTGATTTTGATGTGGATATAAATCATTTTGCAAGTTTTTGATTAATCTAAGGCTAGCGCGACATTTTTCCCACTTGTTTTTTTGCGATTTTTTTTGATTCTCTATTTCTTTATTGATAGCGTTTGAACATTCTTCGAGCGCAGAAAATAATAAGGTAGAAAATAGTTTAAATTCTTTAGTAGAATAATAATTTTTAAAATAATTAAAAATCATTTCAACAGAAACTTTAAAAGCCACTACACAGTTCGGAGCTGTTCCAATTTTTTTAAATAAAATATTAATTATATTTTCTATCTCATGTTTATTTGTTATCTCTTTAAATTCAAATAGCGGGATATCAGATTCTATTAAATTAAGTAATATTTTTATTCCTTTTTCATCCTTGCTGATGATTTTATTGAAAAAATAAGAACATGCTTGGTCGCTGTTAATGGCTTCTTTCCATTCATTATATGCCTCTAAATTTATAGGATCTTCGAGCAATAAAAGTAGAGGCTTATCACCGAATCTTGTTGGAAAAAATTCAATTTCGCCATCTATAAATGTCCGCTGATTTTCTATATCCTCAAAATTAGCAAAGTAGTGATCAAATAAGGTTAATGGTTTAATGCTTTTACCCATTATGTTTTTGCCTATATCAGCATTATTATCCGATAAATGAGTTTTATTAGGATAAGATATATCATTATTATTCGATGTCACTGTATCTTTCGCAGCTAAAAATAAATCTTTCTTTTCTTGGCACATAATTTGATTGTATAGGTGTATAAATCATATAATTATAGATCATATTTATATCAATTCTACCAAAAATTTATAATAAGCCTTAAACTTAGCAATTTTCTGCTTAAAATAATTAGTGTTAGTTGATTTTTTTAGGGAATTGTAGGACCAAAGCCAATATTAATTGTGCACAAAATAAACAGTAGAAAACCAGGCTTGAGTGGTGAGTTACAGGCCAATTTTAAAATCCACGTGACGCATTTGCACACGCATCCTGACTTCCCTCGAATAGCGCAAAGCAATACTCTGCTGAGTGAGAACAATACCTATTATACCGGCTACACAAATGCTCTTGATAAACGTTATCAATCCCATTTAAAGGGGACTGGCAAATGCAAGTACACGCGCAGCTTTAAACCCCTTAAAATCGCTCAGGCTTGGGAGGTGATAGAAGGCAAGAAAAAAGCAATGCAACTAGAATCCCTTATTAAGAAACTGACAAGGCGAGAAAAAGAGATCCTTATCGCTCAACCTAGCCTGCTTTTTAAATCAAACCCTATTAGCAGATCGTTTAAGTCACATTTTTTGTGGGGCGTAACTTAAGGGGAAGCGCCCGTCATGAGTCCAACAGAGTATTCAAAACCATTTAATTTTTTTGATGCGATGTCGAAAAATAATCCTTACTCAGGTCTAGTGTATACGTAACCCCTATTTTCGGACAACATTAGTTCCCATTTCAAATTTGTAGCTGTCATATATTATCGTTTCGCATACTATCTCCTTCAATTTAACAGCAGAATTCCTTAATCTCATCTCAATAGTTCCGCCTCTAATCATCTTAGGAACTTAAGATAAATTTTTTGTGGAGTACAGGCCAATTGACTGGTTGACTTATTTATTTTTGCGTAATAGTGCAAATTCCAGAGCGCCAGGCCAACATCGTACCTTCTTACTGAAATAAGTCTCAAGCCCACCGACTAAAATGATTATTTAAGCTTTGTGATGGATTTTAGTCAGCTAAACATTCGCTTAAAATTTTGCAGAAGGATCTAGAGCGACTATCAAGTATGCATATTTTTTTAGGGCATTACCTTTAATTCGTTACTATCAAGCTTTGGATCATCTATCCTATCGTGAGCTTCAGCTATCATAAGTCCCGCATTGAATATCCTCACAAAATCTTTCAAAATTTCTGTTTTCTCTGGTGATAATAATTTTTCTAAGTCTTCATGAGGACAATCAAATACTTCTTTTAAAGATTTTGAACAATAATCATCTAGTATTTTGTGGTTTTTCACGACACAACTCGTCAGGGAAGGGTATCCCTGAATAGTAGGAGCCGCCTTAAGCGCTTTAAGTTTTTCTTCCAGCATCATTTCTGCGCTTCTAGCAAGATCTGCGTGATAGAGTCTTAAAATATTTAAAGCCTTAAAAATGTTTGACTGACATTTTTCAAATGTTTTAACAATGTTATAAATTTCGTAAACTTCTGTATTATCAACCCACTTAATAGCCTTAATACTCTTTATTTGGTGAATATTATCTCTAATTACTTCTTCTATAGAATTATCAGAAAATACTTTTAATTGCTGTAAATTTCTAGGTAAAACTTTATATATTGAAAGCACTTCCTCAGCAAATGAATGAAAAATTTCGACATAACGCAATACATATGGCCTAATAAAGATTGTAGCTTCCATAATTTTATCTATGTTGTCTAATAAAAAATTTTCTTCTTTAGTATTTTCTAAATTTTTTTTCTTTCTCAACATTTCGTAATTTTTAATCACTGCATTCGAATATCCAATGATTCGGACTAAAACTAATTGATTTTTATTATCTCGAAGATTTTCGAGCTCCTCTACGCATCTTCGGAAACTTTTTGCAATTAATAAGATATATTGAATGTCTGGAAGTAATCTGTCTAATGGTGTTTTTATATTAGAAGACTCAAAAAAAGATTGTGAATTTTTCATAAAAAATAAAAATAATGCGCATTAGTTAAAAATAGCACATATAAAACAGATTGTTTACGCTGAAGCTTGATATCTGAAGAAAAATAGGGATTTTACACCTTATGTAACGCAATTGGCGTAAGATTATTAGCTGTTTGTAGTCATAACAGATAAGGCCTACATCGCCTTTTGTTTGGTAATTTTTATAGAGCAGAACCTTGTTTCAGTGTTGGCTAGTGTTGTTTGACCGTTTCAAAATTGCTTTACGCAATCTTTCCTTCTCACTCATCATCAGTACCTTCATGATGCATAACTCCCTGTTATGAGTTGTTGTCTAACTCAACAGGCTAATATAGTAGGTGATATTTCTACTTTGTTAGAAGGTGACATTTTCATATTGCTACAACAAGTATTACTTTTTATTATTGACTATCAATAATATTGATCTACAATTAAACAAAATGAAATAATTAACAGTATTAAAAATGGAAGAAAGTTTAAATATATGTGATCAACTTCAAACTCGGCTTGATGAGCAAGCTGTTGAATTAAATATGATTTTTACAAAAGGTAATAAGGACTGTAGTCAACTAAAAGCATTGAATAATGAACATGGGAACCTATTCAGCACCTTATATTCTCATAAATATTTCTTAAATAGCAATCAAAATGTTTTTTTTACAAGAAATAAGATCAAAGATGCGACCCTAATGTTAGAAATATTGAAAAAAGATGTGGATAATTTAGAAGTATCTATTAATGACTTAAGATGTAGCTTGAATTTACCTTCATCTTTTAAAGGCGCTACGCCCAACCGTATACTCGCTTACAAATGCTAAAGAAATAGATTGATTATTCAACTAAGGGCAGCTCTGTCGCAAAATTGATTAGGAATCAACAAGATAGGGATTTCAGAAATTTATACTTTGAGTTCGTCAAATTGTTCGAAAATAATTTGATGATTCGATGCGATATGTTGCCTTTTCCGAAGCATGTAAGGATTGCGCCGCTTCTTAGGATAGAAGAGAGTCAGACATATTCGATCCCCTGATTCAAGCCACGGTACACGAAGGTACGCCCTACCCCTGACTGTCTTGCGATCACCGTTGGTCGAAGTTTTTCTTCTCGATGTAACCGCTGAATCTCACTATCATCAATTTTCTTTTTTCGCCCTTTATAAATACCCTTTTCCTTTGCTGCTGCAATTCCCTCTAACTGTCTTTCTCGCCGTAAATTCGTCTCAAACTCAGCAAAGACACCGAGCATGTCTAGAAATATCTTACCGGAAGCCGTGCGCGTATCAATAGGTTGTTCAATCGCTAGACGCTAATGAAACATATGATTGTGATTCATTCGTTAGTGATCTATTTGGGCAAACCCTTGCCATAGTTTACTGCAGCCTCCATAAGCTCCCTTTATTCCTAAAAAAAGTCGATGTTGACTGCCGAGCGCACCTTTATTACCGGTTAGCCGGGTTCCATAAAAAATTGACTTCTCTTTAATCGATGCCTATTTTCTTTGATAAACAACGCTTTTTTCTGCTTTCGGCCACCTTCTTAACACAGTTATCCACAGAAATTGGGGACAAAAGCAAGGTTTATGCCGCATAACCTTTGTTTGAATCCATCCACCTCCTCATCACAAGGTGTCGACAAGAAAGTCTTATGGTTTTTCACAGGTTTCCATCTTAAGACCAGCCCGCGCAATCATCCATGGGTTCTGGACCTCTTGAAGCTCCTCGGCGTACGTTTTCATACATTGGACTCAAACCCCTGCGCAGAAAGTTGTACTTATAATCACTTATAAAGAATTTCTCATGCCCGTATCGTTTGCTTCAGATAGTTCTGCTTCAGATTGTTTACAAATATTTTCTATGTACGCTTGTGCTTGACTGCTATTAATCAGACCTTGATTCACTAATTTTACATTGCTATGCGATGTATTTTTGATTTATCTCGAAATGTTAAAGCTTGTATTAAAGCAATTGATGATAATCTTATAAGACACTGTGACCTAGAAGAACGTTCATTTCTTGCAAGGAGCTCTTTAAAAAATTATGTGGAGCTTTCCAAGAAAAATCATGTGGATCTTTCTAAGCCCTCGGCTGCTCAGGAATACAACACCGTGTTACAAACATTTGAAAGCATACGTTCAAGGATACATGGTAAAAAAATATTTGACGGGATGAAAAACGATATGCGAGAGGCTCACTATGCGCTAAAGTCTTTGAAGCAAAAATACAAGAAACATCGTCGCAATGTTCCTAAATTTGAATCAGAAGATAAATTTAATAACAAAGAAATGATTAACCAGGTAGAAATAAACGATGAAGAGGATTTAGCACTGCCTGTAAAAAAGATTAAGCCATACTAATTTTTTGATCTCTTTTAACGTTTAACACAGACTTCATATAGAGAGGATATTACTTAAGTGATGGCAGAATTTCAACTTTACCAGTTCTAGCTGGTAACTATTCACAAGAAGTAGAAGAAAAAGCACAGTAGCAATGATTCTCTCTGGACCCGACCTATAAGTAACTCGATATTCTTAATGGAATGTTATAAACTGCGCATCTAGCATATTCTATTCTCTTACTATAGCTTTGCAGCTAAAGAGCATACTGAATCAATGTTAACACTGCTCTCAACATTACAAGGAACGTTATTATGAATAAAAAGGCGCTTGTTGTATTATCTTCTCTGCTGGTAAGCATGCCTATTTTTGCTAAAGAACTTTTTTCTAAACGACTGATGCAGTTTCAACGCCATTCTTTGGTAAAAACGACAGATGATCAGACAAATTTTTCAGGCTCCTGGGTTGGAAAATGCAACCTAGAACAAGAACAATTTCCGTTGAAAATAAAAATTTCTCAAAATGAAAAAATTCTTACGTTAACGTTTGATGAAGGTGATAAACAAGGAAATCCCAAAATCACTTTCAAATTTCCAATCGAGCACGTGAAAGTAAAAAGTGCTGGTGCTTTAAATAGCTCCGAACATTCGATGAGCTATGCAATATGGACATATGGGAACCATTTATCTGTATCTACGAACCGCATAGGGATGGAAACGTCCAATGAGGGTAACAGTAATTATGTTAATATGACTTCTTTTGGGTTAGATCTGGCTTTAGAAAATGGAAAATTGTTTTTCTATCGTGCATACGGAGAAGAGCCGTTCTGTGATTTTGAAAAACAAGTTTAAAAGATTGCTAGTATTAGACAACATCCTGATATCGGCTTGCATATAGATGTCGGCATTAGCTAAACGATGCAATCCTATTTTTATCAAAAGATGCTTAGATTGCCGCCCTTCATTAATGCGGGGCAGCTATTCCAAGATCAATCCACATAGGCCTTTCGATACCGGTACGTCTTTTTTAATACTACGCTCATCATCCAGGAATAATATCTAAAGATATTACAAAACCACAACCTGATAGCAAATCTATTAAATAGTTTTATTACCCGAAACGACGTCCTCTAATTCAATGATATCAACAATCATTGATAATGGTTTGACTATTAAAAATTATTCAAGACCCTTTCTATACAAGAGGCACTTTGTCCAAGGAGGTCTATTTCCCATTGGGATAAAATATTATCCAAGTCAAGCTTAACCTGGTCAATACGTGACAATTTAAGTTGTTGAATAATTTCCTCGACACTGTATTCTGCGAAGATTTTTTTTAAAAATTCTGATCCAGTTTCTGCTAAGAAGTGATCCCTTGCATGTTTAGGAAAATACTGGCTTTTAGGATGAGACACCCCATAATCGAGGTGTAACCGAAAATTATAGAAAAATTTAGAGATATTCTGTTCATCCATCAGCTGTTCGAAGGGTTTAAGATTTTTTTTAAGAATCTCAAAATCAACGAAAGATAAAATTTTTTGCTCCTCTAAATAAGGTTGAGCTGCTATGGTGTCAGTTGTCGTGCGCATATATAAGCCGATGTTTTGATTGACCTTATGGGTACTACCGTAATTCAAGAATAAACAAGCACATTCTTCTATTGTTAGGTTTTTTACTTCAATTAACCTGCGTTTATCAGCTTGTAGGTCTCGATTATTTTTTGTATCTTTAATTTTTTTAGCTAGATGAACAGCCTTTTCCTTAAAATTTGGACAAAAATCTTTGCCTTTCTTCTCTAGTTGCTCCGGGATCAGTGGAGACACAGTGAATTCATTCAATTGCTCTCTAGGAAAAAAAGTCAGAAAAGTATTTTTGAAAGACTTTGCATCGTTCAAATCTAAAAATTCATTACATATTTGAGAGTATTGAACTTGCAAGACATTTTCAGTAGCTAAAGGATCTATTATGCGATTTGATTCTAGAGAAGTTTGGTTATTTTGTAGTGCTTTTAGGCGCTTCTCTAAATCTTTTAATTTCTCTGGGCTTTGAATGGCCAGATCAAGGTCTGCATATTTTGCGTCATAGAACACACCCCAAGACTCACGTGCTGTCTTTATTTTTGTCTCAATGTAATGTTCTATGTCTTTGATAAAACGTGGTTGTTTTGTAAAAGATAATGTTTCTTTATAACCGAGCTCCTCGCCAATTCTGTTCAAATTATTATTTAATGTAAAACCTCTTCCTCTGTCATTCATCAATTTTTCCCATGACCCTTCTTTAAGATAGGCCGCATGGATCTGGGCGATTGTTTTTGATTGATATTCGTATTCTTTTTGGTCTAAAAATTGTAAATCATTGATTGTTAATTCCTTAATATTTTTTTCAAAAGGACGATTTTGCATGACAGTATTTCTTGAGAATAATAATATTCAATTGTATTATTATTTTTACTGTTTGTCTATTTTTTTACATGAAAAGTAATACTATGGGAACATATGAATCGTAGGCGTTTACTTTAATTTTAATAATTTTTTTCTTTTCAATCATCCACTTAATGGGGCGCCCTAAGCTTTATAAGAAGCTTAGCAATAAGAATATTAGTAAGGGCAACGGCTTAAAATAGCTCGAAAAAGGTATTTTATGTTTATTTTTTAATCTTTATGTGCACCATATGGTATAATATATTATTTTATTAAATTGATTAAAAAATGAGAGAACAAAAATCAAGTTTGAAGTGGGCTAACTATTATTACGATCCAACCCATTGCATACCCAATGCCTTGGCCCCCGAGCTTCTTCAGGGCGCAAAAAGAGATCTCTCTAGCGGTACGCCGGAGGAAGAAAAGCATAAGCACCCCTACCTCAAGTCCATTGAAAAAATCGTTTCCCATTTTGCAACCTACGGCAATGCTTTAGGACTTTGAAATAATTCCACGCTGTCAAAAAAAGCAAGTATGTCTAGTAAAACAATGTCCTCCTGGGTTAAGTTTATCCCTTTTTTTGCTTTCACACTCTCAATTGATTGCGCGAACTCATTTATTACACCTGTATGTTTAATACGGTCATTTAATTGTTTAGACTTATTAAATGACCATAAACATTGAAGAGCATCCTGCTGTTTTTTTTCTTTTCCTAGCAGATATGCCTCTATCCATTGAATACGATCATTAAATTGTTTTTCTTTCCCAAGCAGACACGCCTCCAACCAATTTAGAGAAAAGCCATGACAAATTCCTTCTGTTTCTGTATAACCAAGGCGTTGGTGGCATGCTAACAATGCTTCATGAATGCTCATGGGAAAATGTTTAACCTAAATAGATAAATTTAGGCCATTATATCTTTTTTGACTTAAGATCAACTAAATTGATTAATTATTACGTTTTATTAACAAATTACCCCAGAAATGGTCATTACTGTTAGGATTGAAACAGCTACCCCTCAAATATCCCCTCCTGTTAATCTCAAGCAAAAAAGAAGCACAGTCGATTGATAAGCACACATGGCCTTATCGCGTTCAATATTATCAATTTAATCTGTTGTTAAAGCATTGTGAGGTGAGGGAGCTTTCGTTAAAGTTTTAAGCCGTATCTTTTTGAATCTCAAAAGTTCGTCGAGAAATCTTAAATTGCTCGGGAAATCGCTGTATGGCATCGTTTCGCATTGATTGCGCGTAATTATTTAAATAATCAGTTAGGTGTTCCATACTTTCTACATAATATTGAACAATCAATTCTTGTGAACCTTCAGGTGCTCTTTGATCACCTTGCTCTTTTAACAACAGGGCACGTTTAAACCCATTAAATACTAACATTTCTTCAATGTGAGGTTTCAACCATCCTATGTATTTGTCGTAAACTTCCGATAATACGTGTACTGTTACCTCATAAATAATCATTAAATCACTCCTTCATCAAAATGAGTCATTATACAATCATCTTTTCTTAAAATATCCAATTGCTTGGCGTATTGTGCTTGCATAACTAACATTTTCCATTGTTTTGCAATGGGTAGTCCATTGGCAAAATTTAATAAAGGTTTCAATAATCGTGAAAGACCCACACCTGCATGAAACTGGCTCTCTGCATAGTCTAAATAAGCGCTTAAGATTTCATAACGATTCCGCATAGGCATGCCTGAGTAAACCGCCTCATGCATTTGTCGAATCGCATAAGGATTATTACAGGCTAACCTTCCTAACATCACACCATCGACGTGACGCATGTGCTCTCTGAGTGCATCAGTAGTCTTAATTTCTCCATTAATAATCACTGGTATTGTTGGCATTGATTTCTTGATTCGATAAACAAAATCATAATTAATCGGAGGTACCGTTCTATTTTGTTTAGGACTAAGTCCTGATAACCATGCTTTACGCGCATGCACAATAACTTTATCGCAACCTACTCCCACCAAATGATAAATAAAGTCTGCAAAAAATTCATAACTGTCTTGATAATCAATACCAATGCGTGTTTTAGCCGTTACCGGGATGTCTGTGCTTTCTTTCATTGCTTGAATGCACTCCCCTACTTTTACAGCATCAGTCATTAAACATGCGCCGAAGCCGCCTGCCTTTACCTTATGACTAGGACAACCTAAGTTTAGATTAATTTCTTGAAAGCCCTGCAGGCCAGCTTGTTTGGCGCAGTGAGCTAGCTTTTTCGGATCACTTCCTCCGACCTGGAGTGCTAGAGGGTATTCTTCGGGACTAAAAAATAAAGCACGTTGCGGATGATAGATAATGGCCTCTGCAGATTGCATATCTGTATACAAAAGTGCTTTCGGTGCAATTAGTCGCATAAACACTCGAAAATGCGTGTGAGTCCAATCAATCATCGGCGCAATTGAGAGCGGTGAAATCAGAGCGTTCATTAAATAAACTAACCAAACAAAATTTTTAAAATAATAATCGTTTTTAACAGGATACGCTATGGGTAGTTATACTGTTTCTTCACAAACTTCCTGTGCATGTACCACTTCAAGCGCTTCAATAAGCAGTTGAAGCTGACGTTTTCCACGGAATTCATTTACATTCAATTTATAAGCTGCATGGACTTTTCTAGCGCGGTAATTAGGCCATTCATTATTGTTAATGTAAAATGCAATTGCATCAAAAATTTCACCCTCAGGATGCATCAATGTTAATTTCAAATGATTTTGACCAACTATACGTTGATCCAATAAATCAAAGGTATTGTTAAAACAAGGCTCGGGAAATTGCTGCCCCCAAGGCCCCGCTTGTTCTAACAATCCAGCGGTTTCTAGCTTCATTTCTTCGGCCGCTAAAGGCCCATCTGTCCAAATTTCTCCATTACACTGCGTAGCATCAAGATGCTTTGCAACTTCTGCTACAAAAGCTGTTTGAAAGTCAGCAAAATTTTGAGGTCTAATACTTAGTCCCGCCGCCATCGCATGGCCACCAAACTTCATAATTAACCCTGGATGATCTTTGTCTACACTTGCAAGAATGTCACGGATATTTAATCCAGGAATCGAACGTGCGGAACCTTTCAGTTCATCACCTCCAACCGCTGCAAAAGCAATCGTCGGTCGATAATACTTTTCTTTTAAACGTCCCGCTAAGATCCCAATCACGCCTTGATGCCAGCCGGCATCAAATAGGCATAAGGCTACAGGTAGGGTATCGATTTTTTCCATGTCCATGAGTGATTCTTTGATAAAAAGCAAGGCTTGGCTTTTCATCTCATTTTCGATCTGCCGACGTTCTTGATTCAGTTGATTTAAACGCAACCCCAGCTCATGCGCATGTTCGAAGCGATCACTAAGTAAGCATTCGATACCTAGTGCCATATCTTCTAAGCGCCCTGCCGCATTTAAACGAGGAGCGAGCGCAAATCCTAGATCCGTTTCTCGCAAACGAGATTGATCACGACCAGCAATAGCAATGAGCGCTTGGATTCCGGGTCTGCAAGCACCCTGCCGTATACGCATTAGGCCTTGGTTCACCATAATACGATTGTTTTGATCAAGCCCCACCACGTCAGCTACGGTGCCAAGAGCAACTAAGTCTAAAAACTGGGCCATGTTTGGTGGGGTTAACTTTTGTGCCTCGAACCAGCCTACTGTCATTAAATGACGCCTTAGAGCTAGCATGACGTAAAAAATCACCCCTACACCAGCAATTGATTTACTTGGAAAACAATCACCTACTTGATTTGGATTAACAATTGCTACAGCTTTAGGTAATGTCTCTGCAGGTAAATGATGGTCGGTCACAAGGACATCTATACCAGCTGCATTGGCAGTTTCTACACCGTCTAAGCTTGCGATACCGTTATCTACCGTTATAATCAGCTTGGGATGGCGCGTTTTAGCAACCTCGACAATGGCGGGTGTAAGCCCATAACCAAACTCAAAGCGATTAGGCACTAAAAAGTCAACAGAGGCCGCTCCCATCGCCCGCAATGCAAGGACTGCAAGTGTCGTTGAAGTAGCACCGTCTGCATCAAAGTCCCCCACAATGAGGATAGCTTCCTTGTGGCGTAAAGCATACTCCAAACGTTCACACGCTTTCTCAATATCTGTTAAAAGGCTAAAAGGTAAAAGAGCAGGTAAGTTTACATCTAACTCAATGCTATTCTGAACACCTCTTACGGCGTAAATGCGCTGCAGTAAAGGATGAACCGTGGGCAAATCGGGTAAGGTTTCAGGTAACTGCCGTTGTTTTATTCGCATTATTAGGCGCCTAAAAGTGCATTCTCAAGGGTTGTCTCTCAGGTAGGGATTATACGAAATAGATGCAAAGCTTGCATCAGTTGGGTACTTTTCCTATAGTAGGCTCAGAACATACAGCCTGACTCATTTCATCATCTAATGGAACTAATTCTCGAGCCCAGCAACAAACATAGCATTCAAAGTTATCAAGACGATTGCATTCAAATCGCCTCGGTCATTTATTCAAAGAGTCTTATTGTCACCCCACAAGAGATTTTTCTTGATTGGAATATCAAAAAACTTTCTGAGTTACAGGAATCGGATTTAGAACAATTAATGCGTTCACAACCCAAGATTATTTTAATTGCTTATCCATTGAGTCAACAAGCATTCATTCCCTATCAATTGATCCCACTGTGCGGAATGCGAGGTGTAGGTTTGGAATTTATGCCCATTGGCGCTGCTTGTCGCACTTTTAATGTGCTTTTAAATGAAGAACGTGAAATTGCATTCGGGTTCATTCCAGAAAGCATGTCCTCTAACGAGACAAACCGCGAATAACGTATTCGTTAACTGATATTGAATTTATCATGCAAAATGGCTTATTACTGATTAATTTAGGCACACCTGATGCACCAACGCCACGCGCCGTTGGACGTTTTTTACGAGAATTTCTCGCAGACAAACATGTCATTTCTCTGCCCTCTTTCCTGCGCTACCCATTGGTTTATTTATTAATTGCACCTTTCAGAAAACATAGCTCTGCCAAAGCCTACCAAGCCATTTGGACCAAAAACGGCTCACCTTTGTTAGGTTATAGCCAAGCACTGCGGACAAAACTTGCCGAAAGGCTTGGTTCTTCATGGACAGTTGCGCTGGGTATGAGCTATGGAAAACCTTCTCTTTTTGAGGCACTCGAATCACTCAGTGCTTGTCAAAATATTACTATACTCCCTTTGTATCCTCAGTTCTCCTATGCAGCGACCTCTGCCGCGTTACATCAATGCTTTGGCTGGCTTCAATCGCGAGCAGCAATTCCTACCCTTAAAGTCATTTCCGATTTTTATTCCTGGCCTGCCTTTATTGAAGCACAAGCGGAGCTAATTCAACCACATTTAGCCACGCATGATTATGTGTTATTTAGTTATCATGGTATACCACTTCGCCAATTAGCCTTTATTGGTTGTCCCAATCCCTGCAAAACAAGCCCTCAAAAGTCTCGCACACAATCACCTTGCTCCCTTTCTTCTCCAAAACCTTGCTATCGAGCGCAATGCTACAGTACAAGTCATTTCTTGGCAGAACGTTTAGGGATTACTGCCGATCGCTACGGTACCGCCTTTCAATCACGATTAGGTAAAGCCGCTTGGCTTGAGCCTTATACGGATCAACAATTTTCTGTCCTCATTCAACAAGGTATTCGACAACTACTTGTCGTATGCCCTTCTTTTGTAACGGATTGTTTAGAAACCTTAGAAGAAATAGGTATTAGAGCTGCTATACAATGGAAACAGTTAGGCGGGACAACTTTGACCTTAGTGCCTTCTCTTAATGCAGAAGAAACCTGGGTCGAAGGGCTAACCGCTACTCTCTCGATGGAAGAGGTCGACTTAGATGTTACAAAAAATAAACAATGGTTACAAAACCTTAATTGAATTTTATGAGCACGAATGGGCACGCAGCGACTACGTAGATAGCCGGCTAACGGTTGTATTTAATAGCATCCAAGATTCCATTCAACATCTTTATGCGATTGGTGAGGTATTAAAGCAAAATGAGATTAAAATTCTTCACATTGCAGCAAGATCGGGTAACAAAAAAACGCTCATTAGCAATGAACATTTAAAAATCTTGGCTACTATTATTCAAAAAACGTCCATTGATACATTAATTCTTACTGACACCAACATTAAATTGAGAGGGCTTAAACAATTAATCTATGATTTAAGAGAGTCCTCAATTACCTGCCTACAAATCAAAGCCACTTTAATTGAATATCCTGCATTAATACCCCTTGAAAGTTTAAGGGATTCCAAGATCACAAATCTCTCACTAAGCGCTTGCAATGTGAGCCCTATCGAGCTTATTTCTTTATCAAATATTCTTCCTCGCACTTTGATAGAAATACTCTGTCTTAGTAAAAATTGCTTTAATGAAATGAGCTTAAAGTATTTTTTAAATGATCTTTCAGAGACAAAAATCAAAAAACTTGATTTGAGCAATAATGATCTCTTCAATATCAATCATTCGTCGTGGACGGCCTCTTTAAAAAATACGCCCATTATGTCCTTGATCTTGGATAATAATCGAATAAATGGCCCAGGGTTACAAACCCTAATGACTGATATCCAAGATTCAAAAATAGAGGAGCTTAGTTTAGGTTGTAATGCCATTAATAACGATAGCATCGAGCTAATCGCACCTTGTCTTTCAAAAACAAAACTTAAGGTCTTGAACCTTAAGTACAATTTATTCACGGGAGAAAGCCTTAGGTTTTTTACATTGCATCTGCCAATGACAAAAATTCATACGCTTTCTTTAAAAAGTACCGCACTTGATGGAGAAAGCGTTCATAGATTTCTTAATGCCCTAGAAAAGACAGCCTTAATCCATCTCAACTTAAATTCCACTGTGCTAAACGGCTTGATTTACCCTTTAGTCGGCATAAAAAAATTGCAAATTTTAAAACTTCATTATACCGGTCAAAATTTGGAGAAACTGGACCATTTGGCCGAAGCGTTAATCGGCACAAACGTTGTTTTTCTTTCGCTGGCTCAAAATCACATCAATGATATTGCTTTTAAAAAGATGCTTGCTTTGCTGCAACATACGAACGTTAGAATCTTAAATCTGAAAAATAATTCACTTACCGATGAGTCAATCGAGATCCTACGTCAAACGCCTCACAATTTACGAGTTCTCAATCTCAACTTTAATCATTTTACAAGCGAAGGCATTATACGGTTAGCTCACCTGCTGTTATCAGATCCAAAAATACAGAAATTTTACATTCAGCAGGGAATTAAGCTCACGATAGAACAAGGAGAATGTATTGCAGAAACCATTCTTTCTAAGACCGTACCGGTATCTTTGGAAGTTGTAGCTAATGGCCCCGGTTCGCGAATAATTAAAAATGCATTGAGAGAAAACAAACAATTTTTTCTGCAAGTTAAAAATACGCTCGTCAGTCTTCTAATACAAATGAAAACATCGTTACAAATTTCATTATCGGAAGGCGTGCATCAAAATCCTTATGTTTATACACAACAGTTAGATTTTCTTTTACCCAGAAAAACACCTACTTGGCTTAAAGATAGATTAACTAACATCATTCAAGATCGGTTTATAAAATACACAGAAGCGTTCGAAGGCGAAGCAATGAACCCATCCATTACTATCTCTGCTTCGCCACTCAATAATCATTCTTTGAAAAAGCATGGATTGTTCGCGTCCGCATCGATAAAATCTGCTCAAAATACCGAGCATTTTAGACACAAACCGGAAAAAAAATCCCATTGCGCATTGTTTTAAAAATAAATTGAACGTCAACTTACGGCAGATTTGTGAGCATTTACTCGCGCTTCGATAGCACGTAAGACCGCCACATAACTCCAAGTTAAGGAAGCAGCACCTTGTTGTTTACCCGATTCCAAATTAATTTGTTCACTTAAATGCAAATCAGGAGCATATGTTTTGATTAATTTTAAGTAGGCATCCCCTTGATGGATTTGTTTCTCAACTTCCTTTTTATTCGCATTATTTTTCCGTTGTATATCCGCCAACGTATAATGGTATTCTGCCATCGTAGCAGTCAATATAAACCACGGATTGCCCAAACCATCACCACGATGCCCGTCATATGTGTCCCCAGGATAACGTCCAAATAGTACCGCTCCATGGTGTTTTTTATTAATCGGATAAAGTGTCGAAAACTGTTCTTTTAACGCCAGAACGGTTTTTTTGACGATAGCATTGTCTGGTGGGAAGCTATCATCGTGTTCGTAACTTAACAGTGATGCAAGAATCACCGCCGAATCTAATTCAAAACTTTTTTGAGGGCCCAAATGAGGCGCTAAGGTCGCATCCACATAACCCGTTTCTTTATTAATATGCTGTTTTAATCGAGTCTTTACATGGCCTGCTTGAAGGCGATAATAAGCAGCTGCACTTCTATCTTGCAATTGGTCCGCCAGCTCTGCACCTTCTAATAGCGCTATTCTTTGCACCACCGCCGTAAAAAAGTGATCGCCATAAACTTCTTCCCATAAATCATAATTTTTTTCTTGCCAATGGTGTGCAACGTATTCTAAATCCATTTTGATGGCACCCATCGTATTTGGATCGAGGCTATTACCATAAAGATGTTGCTCAACGAAGGTCTGTTCGTTCTCTTTCAAGAGCGTTTTTGCAAATCTAATCAGCGTAAGCGCTCGCAGCGCAGGTCCATCGTTTTGCGGCCGTCCCCATTGACCATCGAAAGGACGTCCGTCTAAATAAAATTTAGGCTCACCTAAGATATCTTGTCCGATATTGGGGTTCACTTGATGTTGAACTTTTTGCACCCAATAAACGTAATTAATTAAACGTGCTTTATCTTCTGGTTTTTTTTCCAATGCATACCACTTTTCAATCAACCCCATCGAAATAGCTGCATCTCGAACCCAGTCGTAATAATAATCCGGGTCGACCTTTGAGGGAGAAGCCATGACGGCTCCCTGAGGTGTAATATTATTCAGGAATCGTTCTTTTAGGAGGGAAATATCGGTAGGAGTAAATACCGCAGCCATCGTTTGTGTCACGATTCCGTAGGATATCATGATGAAAATCTTGGTGAGTTTTTTATGCATCCCTGATCTTTTTAAGAGCATTATCCCCTCCTGGACATACGTACACTGACATTGTGGCATATTTCATGCGTCAAACCAAAATGAAAATAACGACTATACTTTTTTTGTATAGCAGTAACACATGTTCCGGTGGTTTTAATCATCCGTTAAAAAAAGCAAGAAGAAAGTTGATGGGGGAAACCATATGTGCGCACAAGAAGTCGCTACGATCCAAGAATTATCCGATTGGTTTGAAAGGTCCGTTGACCTGTACCCTAACCGAATAGCGCTTCTTTGCAATCATGAATCTTTAACCTACCTACAACTTGAAGAAAAAAGCAATCAGCTTGCACATTATCTCTCAATCAAAGGTGTTCGACCTTTTGATCGCGTCGGTATTTTATTGGAGCGTTCAATCGAAAGCTATATTGCTCTTCTTGCTGTCGCTAAGTTGCGCGCGATTTATGTACCTATAGAAGCAGAGTATCCGGATGAGCGTATCAATTACATCGTAGAAGATATGGCTTTTCAAGCTGTTATCATTTCGCAAAACCAATTGAATGAACGAAGAGAATTACAAATTCAAGCGTCCATTATTATCGATCCTTACAATGATGAGGTTGCTCTCCAATCCCTGAAACGACCAAGAGAAAGTCTCAAAGAGCTTGCCTGTAACAGTGCTATTGCAACATTTGAATCGGAGCAACCTACAGATAGCGTTTGCTATGTCATCTACACCTCTGGCTCAACTGGGAAACCGAAAGGGGTACAAGTCACCCATCGTAATATTTGTCACTACATCGCAGTCGCTAGCAAAATCTACGAAATCACTAACACTGATCGTATCTATCAAGGTTTTTCTTTAGGTTTTGATGCATCGTTAGAAGAAATTTGGATGGCTTTTGCAAATGGAAGTGCCTTGATTGCTTGTACCAGTAAGGAAACACGTTCTGGTATTGGACTCATTGAATTTTTAGAAGAAAATCGCGTCACTGTCTTCTCTACAGTGCCTGCACTGCTTGCGACCTTAGACGGCCAGTTACCGCATTTGCGTTTATTAATTCTAGGTGGAGAAGCCTGCCCCGCACCTTTGGTAAAAAGATGGCATCGCCCAGGCTTAAGGATACTAAATACTTATGGGCCCACCGAAACAACCATTGTCGCAACCTATGCCGAATGTCACACAGATGAACCTATTACTATAGGAAAACCCCTCCCTGGCTATGAAATCGCCATCGTTGACACCGATTTAAGAACAGTCTCTGACGGCGATACAGGAGAGTTATGTATCGCGGGTCATGCATTGGCTTTAGGTTATGTAAATCAAAAAGCAACAACCGCAGAAAAATTTATTAACTTACCTAATTACGAGAACAAACGGTTCTACCGAACCGGGGACATGGTTAAACAGAATAAACAAGGTAATCTCATTTTTCTGGGTCGGCTCGATAATCAAATTAAACTTCGTGGATTTCGGATTGAATTAAATGAAATTGAAACCATTATTGAAGAATATCCAGGCATTCAACAAGCTGTTGTCAGCATGCAAATCTTAGAAGAACCAACCTTAGTCGCTTACTTATTACCCAAAGCGAATATCACTTCTAATCTGTTTGATTTAGACACATTAAAAGCATTTTTGAAGAAAAAGCTACCTCATTATATGTTCCCGCGATATTTCCAGCTTGTGGAAAATTTTCCTTTGCTTTCCAGTGGAAAAGTCGATCGCAAGCAGCTCCCTAAACCTTCGACTCAAGTAATGCAAAGCCAAAACTATGTCGCTCCCAAAACAAAACTTGAAAAACAAATTGCGAAAGTTTGGAAAAAACATTTGGCAGCGAGTCATCCGATCTCTGTAAATGCTGACTTTTTTTACGAGCTTGGCGGTCATTCACTTATCGCCGCAAACGTTATCTCAAGCCTTCGACAATTTCCGGAATTTGCGGGCGCGTCAATTTTAGATTTATATAAACATTCAACCATTCAAAAATTAGCGAAAAAACTCAGCGAAAATGCAAAAGTGCCGCCGCCCCACCGTACAAAAAAAACCATTAAAAACCAAGAAAATGCATTAAGTTACTATTTATGTGGGTTCGCTCAGGCTTGTGGTTGTTTACTACAGTACGCTATCGGTGCGTGGCAATTATTACTTGTGATCCTGTGTTATTCATGGGTAGAAAGTCACGGCTCGCTGTTGTCAAAACAATCCTTGCTTGTTTTTACCTCTCTTTTTTTAAGCATGCCGATTCTCTCGTTAGCCCTTACCATTACTGCTAAATGGCTATTGATTGGCCGGATTAAGCCGGGCATCTATCGTGTCTGGGGGTGGTTTTATTTTCGATGGTGGCTCGTTGAACGGCTCCAAAAAAATGTTTTTTCGCCAAAACATTTGATTGGCTCCCCTTTAATCATTTTCTACTATCGCTTGCTCGGGGCAAAAATTGGAAAAAATTGTTATATCGGTTCTGTGAATATTACCACCCACGATTTGTTGACTATTGGCGATAACAGTTCCGTTGGTTTTGATGCCAGATTGCTTGGATATGTCGTTGAAGATGGATGGTTAAAAATTGGACGAATAACAATTGGTAAAAATTGCTACGTTGGTGCACGAAGCGTTGTAAGCATTAACACAACGATTGAAGATGAAGGCAAACTAGATGATATGTCTCTTTTGCCTGCTGCACGATTCATTCCTAGCAAACAATTTTATTCGGGTTCTCCTGCTGCTCCCACTCCTGTTCCAGAAGAACATCTCATTCACCAATTACAAAATGAACAAGAGATAAAAAATACTTCGATAACCCATACCCTAAAAGCCTGTATATTCGGGATACTTCATTACACCGGGTTGGTTTGGGCCATGATGATGTATTACCTATGCTATTTTCCTGCTCTTTTCCTTGTGACCCATTTTCAAGAGCAAGGCCATTACATATCAACGCTCTTTTTAGGCATACCTCTAGGAGCCGTTCTTTTTCTAAGCCTTCACTTTTTATCCATTGGTATCTGCAAAAAATTGCTAATGAGTAAAATTAAACCCGGAACCTATTCTTTACAAAGCCTGTATTACTTAAGGCAGTGGATCACCGTTAAGATGGTCGATATTGATGAAGTTTATGTCATGGCAGATTCACTCTATATCCCCTATTTCATGCGTTTTTTAGGTGCCAAATTAGGAAAACATGTAGAAATGGGAGAAACACCCCATATCAATCCCGATCTTGTTACAATCCAAGATGAAGGATTTGTTGCCAGCTCCGTCGCACTCGCCTGGCCCAACGTTTATTTAGGAAAGATCAAATTTGCGCCAGTAGAAATTGGCAAGCGTGGGTTTATTGGCAATATGAGCCTGCTTCCTTTAGGCGCAAACATTGGTGAAGAGGGGCTTTTAGGCTGTATGTCAATTGTCCCTCCTGATAATCAAGCAGCAAATCATCATACTGCCTGGCTTGGATCACCTGCTGTCTTCTTACCTAAACGAGAATTGTTTACGGATTTTTCAGATACTGATCGTTTCACACCGTCAAAGCGCTTAGTTCTCGTTCGATTAGCTATTGAATTTATTCGAATTATTACTCCAACTGCATTAAATTTGGTGGAACTTTTAATGATGTTATCACTTTTCGAGTTCCTACTTTCCCATTATTCACTCTCAACTGTATTTGCTATCGCGCCCATTGCAGATTGCTTACTAACGGGTGGAATCGTTGCTGGCATTGTAGGGTTAAAGTGGTTGTTATTAGGTAAATTAAAGCCTGCAACCAAACCCATTTGGAATATTTTCATTTGGAAAAATGATCTCATTGAATACCTCTATAGTTATTACGTGAGTCCGCATTTCACGAATTTAATATTAGGTACTCCTTTTGTTGCCTATCTGTTCCGGGCATTTGGAGCTAAAATTGGGCGAAAAGTATTTATTGACACAGCTGATTTCACTGAGTTTGATTTAATTTCGATTGAAGATGAAGCTTGCATCAATTCTGAGGCCATTATTCAAACGCATCTTTATGAAGATCGAATCTTTAAAATGTCGACAGTGCACATCCAAAAGGGTTGTAATGTAGGAACCGCTTCTATTGTCTTGTACAGCACTGTGATGGAACCAAATTCCAGTTTAGGTAATTTCTCTTTATTAATGAAAGGCGAACGTCTACCCAATAATACGCAATGGCAAGGCATCCCAGCACAGCCTGTGCGTAATCCCTATTTTATGGAAGAAACCAGTAGCGATTACATTGGACATCCTGCCTTTGTTGAAATTCAACAATCGTGAAGATAAAGGTTTACTGAAGCTAAACAAGAAATTTTGTTAATTGCCGAAATGGATGGAACCACTTTTTTGATCAGATTCTTCTGCCTGGGCAGTAATATCGGAGTTGAATTTACCTTGGGAAGGAAAAAATACATCATCTGCTCTTGGATAAACGACAGATGATCGATCGCTCAAATTTCTTTGGGATTTTTGAGCAGTAGCCCCATTATTAATATTGATAGCAGGCAATCTCTCCTTTTCCTGAGTATCGGAAGCCGACGATCTACGATTGGCAAAATCTTTCTCTTGAAAATCACGTAACTTTTTGTCTTCCTTATGTCGTTTTACCATGAAATTTCTCAATGGTTCGAGGAATGGGATAGGTAAATCCTCACGCCGAATGTTAGAACGTTCGTACAAGGTAAAGGCACTCAGGAGACGTTTGATAGAGCCTGGGATACCGGTACGGTGCCACCATCGACCGATCATATAAATCATTCCAGATATCCCCCCGTACATCAATAGAGGGGCACTTATAGAAAATCCGATAATACTCAGCACATAAAGACCAAAAAAAGCGACCCCTTTTAATATTCGCAAGCAAATAACCTTTCGATGCTTAACCAGGGCTCTGCGGTACAAGAGATCTGCGTCTTTCTGATTACATTGAGCTAAGGTATTAAGATGACGAGTGATAATATTGTTTAGATAAGTGGAAATCTCAATCCCATTGTTACCCTCACCTTTATACTGCACTCCCGGCAAGTTTTTGCGGTAGATGTCTATATACGCTTTATTATAGTCAGCTAATCGTTGAAGACGGGAGGTTATGTTTTCTTGGTTTAGAGAAGATAAGTCACAGAACAAACGATTTAACGATCTTCGATTGTGCTTACGTAGATATTTGAATTGAGAATACAGCCGTTCACCGGCGATTTGTTCTTCATTTTTCAAATCAGCAAAGAGATTATTATTGTTTTCAATTGGTTGAATTTCTTGATTGAGACTTGAGTCGTTTCGCTGCTGCATTATGGTGGGTTAAGTATATCTTTGTAATCTTTATATTATAAAGAATAATACAGAATTAATCAATTTTTATGCAGTTAATAACTTAAATAGTCATTTTGTTTTTTGTTTTAAGAGCTTAGCTGATATGAAAATTGGCTTCATCCAGTAAGGCTTCTTATGAAATCTTTAATCTTCACCAAAGTAATAAGATCCGATATACCCCTCTTCTGGAACGCATAAATTAGCAAGGCTAGTCATCAGCTCCTCATCGTCAATTTCTTTAAATTTGGACAAACGATTAAAGAAAGATGCTGTTTCTACTAACTATTCAAACTTCTCATCTTCTCTATGGACCAAATTAAACCGTAGAGATTTTTGCTGGTGTTTAAAAGTTGATGTCTCATTGAATTCCCTCTCCTGCCCTTGATAAAAAACATTTTTTTCTGGTTTCAGCCACCTTTCTCACAATGTTATCCACAGAAATTGGGGACAAAGCGATCGCCCTGCCTGTATGTCTTTCGCGGATCAATCCACTATCTATAGACAAATGCTAAACAGGAAATTCAGGTTTTTTTCAGCAGCAGTAGGAATTTATTGTTTTAAAACTTTTACTTACATAACAGTTTATATCTTGCTCTGTATTATTTAAAAACATATTATCGTCCAAATAGCGCCCCTAGGAACAAAATAATGACATCGGAAAAAGTAGAAGTAGCACCATCAAGAAGTACTGAATTACAAATGACCATCACCTTCGATGTAGAAGATTTCACCTGTCCCATTACACAGCAAATTTTTTTCGAGCCTGCACAAGCCAATAATTGCGAGCATTATTTTGAAAAAGAAGCACTCGACGAATGGTTAGCTACAAAAAAACAATGTCCTTGTTGTAAAGAAAAAACACAACGATCCGTCCGCCCCTCTCTAATCTTTAGGAAAGTTTTTCAACAAACCTTGCATGAAAACCCTCAATTACAATTGAATAGACACTTTTCTTTAACATCATTTATCGATCATTTAGAAAATCCAACTAAAGATTCGGAATTAATGAAGACGATGATTGATTTCCTAAAACAAACTCGCACCCACTCTGAAGCACTTGAGTTACAGGTGTCACTCGTTCCCCGAGCGACTGTTATTTATTGGTTAGCGAGAACCCCTTTAGGTCGTACATTTCTTTTAGATGATGAGGAATTGCGTAATCAAATTACTGTTGAGGAACTGAACACCTATATAGAACTGCAAGATGATGAAGATACCCAAGTATCAGCGCTATTATGGTTAGCTGGAACTATTGATGGACGTAAGTTACTTTTATCTGACGATTTCTTACGAAGTAACATTACCCAAGAAGGGTTAAATAAGATTGTCAAAAAAGGTCCGCACAGGGGGGAGTCCGTACTTTATTGGTTGACTTCTTCGTCCAGTGGTATCGAAGTACTTGCAAAAGATCCGGAGCTTCGACAAAAAATTACATCAGAAGGATTAAATGCTCCCCTAAACAATCAGGAGCGCACAGGCAGTTCATCGTTATTTGAGTTATGCTGTGGTACAGCTGGCTTTGACCTGCTTCAAAAAGACGCGGTATTGCGCAGTAAAATTACATCTGCGGGCTTAAATGCGCATGTGAAAAAAGGCCCTAAACCAGACTGCAACCCGCTATTCCAATTAACACTAACAACAGAAAATCGTCAACTGCTAATAGATGACCTCGAATTACGTAGCAAAATAACTTCAGAAGGATTAAATATGTCCATCACATATCAGAAGATCAAGGGATGGTCGCCGCTGTTTCAATTGACTCTGCTGTCAAATACCCGGCAATTATTCATCGATGATAGCGTGCTACGAAATAAAATTACCTCGAACGGTTTAAATAGAGTTATTACAACCGGATACTACAACGGAGAATGTGCTTTATTAAGATTGATAGGAGCAGGAACCGATGATGGCTCTAGGTTATTATTAGAAGACCGAACATTAAGAAAAAAAATCACTGCAGTAGGGCTTAATACAATTATTCAAGGCGGTAAGGCAGTAGGAGGTTCACCCCTATACTGGTTGTTAACCACATCCACTGGTCGCCAAATTTTACGCCAAGATACCAACCTTGTAAACAAAATAATGGCGGAGGGTCTAAACTCATGCACCATAGAAGGTCGGTCTGCTTTATACTGGCTTGCAAAAAATCCTGACATGCATTTTTTGCTTACCAAACAACTAAAAATGTTGATTAATAAAGAGACCCTCACCCGTATGGTTTCAATAGAAGGAGAAAAAGAATCGTCAGCAGCCTCTTACCTGATGAAAGATCCAAAAGGCAAAGCACTGGTACTTGCTATTCTCAATGAAACGAAGCATTCCATGCATCATTTTTTCAAAATTAAAGAAAATAACGAGAATAAAGAAACATGCACCACTGATTGTATTAAACTTCGATAACCGTCTAGGCGGTAATCTAGCAATCAACTGATAAAAAATCGCTAGTAGAGGCTACATAGATTGATATTATACGAATAAACGGCGTTAATGTATCAATACATCGAGCATTCATATGTGAACAAGGCCTTATATGGGCAAAAGATAATTTTTATACATGCTGTATAATTATATATAAAAATACGGCTTATGTAGGGAAACAACCATGCCACAAATTCCTCTAAGTGAAAAACTGTAGACTTTTATCGATTATATTAAAAGTTTTTTAGATTCTGCTACAAAAGATAGTTTAGAGAAAGACTTTGACATAAATAGCGCATTTGTGCATCGATTAAATGAGTTTATTGTAAGCTTGAATACAGCTATGAATAACCCACAAGACGGATTAAGACTTCATGAAAGATCTCAATTATGGATTAATGTAGGTCAAATATTAACTTCTGATTCACTACCAGATAGGGATAAACGAAAAATCACGAATAAATATTACGAATTATTCCTGAAAGAATATTTACATGATTTATCGGATATATTGAACAAATATTTATCGCCAGTTGCTGAAAAGGATCTTAAGATCAAAGAATCTCTGGATATGCTTAACCTAAAAAATGATACCCATTGTAGTAAAGCCTCTAACGATAAAAGTAAATATGTAATGGCTATTTTTATGTCTCATTCATTAGATATTGAAACGAAACAAAAACTCATGCATAACATCTTTGATAGGCTCGTCATCCTGGAAAATGAACGTCTAAACCTCATGAAATTTCACACTAAACTCACCCTCGCTCCTCACAAATCCCAAGAAGACGAGTTGGACATCGACGCAATCGAAGTAGACGACAAACCTATTTCAACTATTCCGATCATTTCAAAATCTTTGTTTGCCTCTAAAAAGCACGCTATTGCAAGTGATGAGCAGCCTTTGCCAGCTTCTCCTAAGACAAAGAAGACCCCCTAGAAATATTTTCAAATGAGATATAACTATCTATCTTTAAATCAATATTATTCAATAACATACGAATTAGTTATATTTGTTTCGCATACAAATAAACATTGCTCTGATATGATTTTAATTTAATCATTTGATTAAACATTAAAACATATTGGACGCTTAACATGAAATCGAAATACAAGACTTCTGACGAAGAGTATGACAAGTCAGAACGGCTGAAGCAACAAAAGTACTATTACGAAGAGCAATGCCGCACGATAAAAAATATTGCTGAAAATGGAAGTTATGCATTCGCCTTAGATAGAGCACTTATGGAAGACGATCGCTATAGTTCTTTAAATACAGTCGCTGGTGCTCCTTTAGCAACCGACGCAATTTTCACTTTAGCTCGGTATTATACCGACGCTTATCACAATGCTAAAGAAGAGCTTATTCACGACATCTTATATAAAAGTTATAGAGCTTACATCTCATTGGGATTAGAACCTTACAGGGATGATCAATTAGTTGATAACCTCATATCAAAAATTGATCAATCTGATGAGAAATATGTAGAAATAATTGCTTTTGCAAAATCGAAATTTCTAGAGATGCGTCAAAATTTAACTTACCTTATTAAACATTATAAGGCATTTACCCGATAATCATTCCGAGACCCTCAAAATAAGCAAATATGCGTTTGAATCACTATTGCACTTTACAGGTACAAAAAACGAGCAAAAGAAAAATCTACTGTTACGTGAACTTATTATTACTTCCTTTAAAGCTCAACTTCCAGAGTATGCTTTCTTTGTAGAGGAAGTGTTCGAACAAGAAACGCTTTTACGTTCAGCCAAAATTACAGAAAAGTTTTTTTCAATACTCGAGAAAGTAGAAAAAAAACTCAATATAACTAATCCCCTTAAAGTGATTGACGATATTGAAGTAAAAGCTGTAACAGAAACGCCTGTTGTTAAAGGTTCTTCCCCTAAAAATAACAAAATCGCTTTTTTTAAAACAGATGTAAAAGATGTAAAAGCTCCCCTCGATTCGCTTCCCGAGAGAGCTCGCACGCCGAATGGAAACATTTTTTTTGACTGTTAATTCCGGTAGTTGCTCATAGTCAACCTTTGAACGGCTAAATTTTTATATTGCAGGCAAACTAAAGGAAAGGTGAGCTTCTTAGGGATTAACCTGCAAAATTTCGAGGTAACGCCTCTACCTCAACCATAGCAACACCTTTGACCAATAGTCCTAATTTAGCACCTGCAGCATAAGATAAATCAATAATCCTATCCTTGTAGAAAGGGCCTCGATCATTCACTTTTACGATGACTTCTCGACCGTTACTTAAATTACGCACGCGTACATAGGTAGGCAAAGGTAACGTTTTATGGGCTGCGGTCATGGCATACATATTGTACCTATCACCGCTTGATGTTTTACGACGATGGAATTTAGCGCCATACCAAGAAGCAACCCCTCGCGCTTTATAACCTTGAGACTTTTCTAGTATACGATAGGTTTTTCCAAAAATGGTATATGCTTTTGGGTTGCGATAGTTATTGGATGGTTCGCGGTTATAAGCATATTTTGATCTCGGTTTGAAAAGCGCTGCGAGGTGTTGCAACAAACCAGGACGGGTTTGTTTTTGTAATAAATAACGCATATCTTCTTTTAGGATTACTTTTGTGGGAACACCACGGATATTTTGCTGGAAGGCAGGTTTACTGGCAGATATAACCGGAAAGATAAAACAACTTGATAACAGTATCGAAGCACCAAAATACATCGCCCTCATATGACTCACTTAATTTCATTTCTAATGTTTTCTGATAATACGGATAATATTCATCGATCGCAAATCAAAAGTTAACTTTATCAATCAATATGATTTAATTTATTTTATTATGGATTAATATATTTCAATAAATTCATTGGAATTAGGATTTAATTAGCCTACCACTCTTAAAGCAGCTTTATTTTTTCATGTGCTTTCAATCACTGAAATACTCTTTTTACTAGGTTTCTTCTAAATTGTTTCACTTTTTATGTGCAATCTAGTTTTTCAAAATTATCCACGATTAGTCCAAAACTAAAATATTTTTACAGGGTGTCGATATAATTATTGAGCATCTACAATCTTACGCAATAGTGATTCACACATAAGGACCTTTATGGCACAACGTGTATTACCTTTCGCTTGGTTAATGTTAAGTGTCAGCATAGTTAGTTGCTCCCAAGCTAACGCTATGGTTCCTTATGGGGAAAAGTTATGCAACCAACCTGGTTTTTCTTGCATTAATGTAAAAAGCGGCCAAACTTGGCATCGTTTATTTCCTGATGCTGGCGCACGAGATCTTCTTCAGCGGATTAACCGCACTAACCTCAGACTTCGTGCTGGCATGCAACTAGCTGTTCCACAAGCACTTGATCGTTTAACGGTTTATGATATCGCACCCCTACCTCACTACATTGAGTCTAACGGTGAAAAAATAATTTATGTCAATCAAGAAAAATTAGCATGGGCAGCTTACGATGAAGCGGGTGAAATGGTGTGGTGGGGCCCAATTTCTGCCGGTTCGCCGCATTGTTCCGCGGTTGGCGGGCAATGCAAAACACCGACGGGGGTGTATCGCATCATTCGTAAACAAGGTTTTGAGTGTATTTCTACGGCATTCCCAAGGCGAAGTAATGGGCAGCATGGTGGAGCAAAGATGCCCTTTTGCATGCATTTTTTTCAGGGTTACGCTTTACATGGTAGCACTGAAGTACCTGGCTATCCTGACAGTCATGGTTGCGTGCGAATGTTTGTTAAAGACGCACAGTGGCTAAACGAGGCTTTTGTTGACATTCCCGGAGGAGGCATGCAAGGTACACGAGTCATTATTGAATGAATATAGGAGATAAACATTGGATTCGATAAAAGCATCTTTTATTCGCTTGGCTTTAGAATGTAAAGCGTTGCGTTTCGGGCAATTTACTTTAAAATCCGGCAGAACAAGCCCTTATTTTTTTAATGCGGGTCACTTTTCTAACGGTAACGCGTTAAAAGCCTTAGGACAAGCCTATGCAGAAACACTATTGCGTCAAAATCTTCCGATTGAGCATTTATTTGGATTAGCTTACAAAGGATTACCTTTAGCCACTGCCACAGCGCTTGCATTAGCAGAAAAAGGTATTGACGTTGCTTTAACGTTTAACCGCAAAGAAATAAAAGATCACGGCGAAGGCGGCCTATTAATGGGGGCACCGCTCTCTGGTAACATCATCATCGTTGATGATGTCATTACTGCCGGCACCGCCTTTCGCGAAGCACAAGCAATTGTTAAACACGAGGGTGCGAGCTTGGTGGGACTCATCATTGCATTAGATCGTTGTGAACGCGGTAAAGGTGCTCGTTCCACGCTCGAAGAAATTGAATCAGAAGGCGTCAAGGTCACCTCGATTATCACCTTCTTTGATCTGGTTGATTATTTACGACAAAATGGCAATACCAAAGAAGTCGACTCTTTACTGGCTTATCATGATCAGCATGCTTAATTTTTTTGAGGCATGACTTTCTTTCATCATGCTGAAAAGTAGTTAATTAACTGACACGATTTAATTTGTATCTTGAATACTTGCCATAAATGCTTGGTGACGCTCACATTCCTCCATTGTGGCTTGGACGACGAGCGTTTCATTAATTATTACTGTTGATGCTTTGTCATTTGTCTCAGCCTTAATTGTTGGCAAGAAAGCTGTTTCTTCATCGAAAAGTGACCACTGTCCGCCTGTCATTGCGAGGTAAACCGACGCTAAAATTTCCGCATCTAATAACGCTCCGTGCAATTGACGGTGTGAATTGTCTATTTCATAACGCTTACACAAAGCATCCAAGCTGTGTCGCTGTCCAGGGTGCTTTTCTCGAGAAAGCAATAACGTATCACAAACCGTACAAATCTCTTGTAGTTCCGTCGACCATTGGATACGTGTTAATTCGTGACGTAAAAATCCTATATCGAACGCAGCATTATGTATGATCAGCTCTGCACCCTCAATAAACGCCATAAATTCTTTTGCCACTTCATGAAATAAAGGCTTATCCGAAAGAAATTGGTTACTTAATCCATGCACTCGCAAAGCACCTGCATCCACTTCACGTTCAGGATTTAAATAGACGTGAAAATGATTTTTTGTAATGCGTCTATCAATCATTTCAACGCATCCAATCTCGATAATTCGATGCCCATGTTCGGTGCTAAGCCCTGTTGTCTCGGTATCTAGTGCAATTTGACGGGTTGGCATGGAAATCCTCTTTAAATCAGTGGGGTTGATCAGAAAACAATCGTATCTACATTAAGTTTCATCGTCTATCAAGGAGGCGGAGGCAAGCATTGCTTTAATCGCTTCATTGGCTAAGGCATCTGCTCTTTCATTTTCAGGATGGCCAGAATGTCCTTTTACCCAGTGCCAATGGACCCGATGGATTGCCGTCAGCGCATCTAATTGTTGCCATAAATCGGTATTTTTTACAGGCTCTTTTTTAGAATTACGCCAAGCCTTCTTTTTCCATTGGTGTAGCCAAGTGGTCATCCCTAATCTTAAATATTGGGAGTCAGTGTAAAGGTCGACCTCTGACGCATTTTTCAATGCTTCTAAACCTTTAATGGCAGCCATTAACTCCATGCGGTTATTGGTGGTATGCGGCTCAGCGCCGGATAAGGTTTTTTCATGGGCTTGATAACGCAATAAAACACCCCACCCACCTGGACCTGGATTTTTTTTACAAGCGCCGTCAGTATAAATCTCTATCACCCTGAACCTCTGTATATTTAAGCATCAAACGGGTAGTTGCAATAGTTGCAATAATCGAAGAATTTCATCGAACATTACTATATCAAAATTCAGAATGTATGTCGGTTAATTTATAAGGTTGTAAGTTACGTATGATATTGCTTTCATTGGTTGTAATTAGATTACCTTCCTATAAGGTATTTTAATAATTGACGCATCCCTGCACTAACCTGTGGATAAAACCAAGTATTCAGTGAAAAATTGCTTTGCAAAAAAATAGGTTTGAGACTTGAAAACCGGTCAAATCCTTCACGCCCATGATAGGCCCCTATTCCACTTCGTCCGATCCCTCCAAAGGGTAGGTCATCAATTGCAACATGAGTTAATGTATCGTTGATAGAAAGAGCACCTGAACGAACACTTAATCTCAACAAATCTTTTTCTTCTTTGCTCGATCCAAAATAGTAGATCACCAGTGGATCTGGGTTCGCTAAAATGATTTCTTTAACCTCCTGAAATCGATTAAAGCTCAAGACGGGCAACAGCGGACCGAAAATTTCTTCTTGCATAACCCGCATCGTTTGTTGAACATTAAACAATAAATATAATGGCATTTTTCGTAGTGTTGTAGCAGAACCCTTTTTTGCAAGAATTTTAACCACACGCGCACCTTTTTCAATGGCATCCTGGAGCAACCCTTGCAAACGGTCATAATGCGGCTGCGAAATAATCGCGGAATAGGCGTCATCAGACGGAAATTGTGGGTAGTGCTTGTTCACAAAATCATCCAGGCTTTCTATCAACCGATTTTCAAAACCTTCAGGGATGCAAAGATAATCGGGCGCCACACAAGTTTGCCCAGCATTTGCAAATTTACCCATAAATAAACGCGGTAAATGATGTAAATCAACGGTCGAAGAAATCACGGCGGGAGACTTTCCGCCCAATTCTAATGTAACGGGCGTTAAATTATTTGCTGTTGCCCTTAAAATTTCTTTCCCTACGCGTGTAGACCCTGTAAAAAATAAATGATCAAAAGGCAGATCAGAAAAATATTTCGCAGAGCTTGCATCCCCATTGATAATTTTTACTTGTTCACCTAAGACAGAGCCCTGAATAATTTTTGCTAATAATAGGCCCGTCATAGGGGTTAATTCTGACATTTTTAGCATCACCCGATTACCTGCAGCCAAAGCGTAAGCTAGTGGTTCTAATGCCAATAAAAGTGGGTAATTCCATGGCACAATAATACCCACTACCCCTAAGGGTTGAGGTGATATCCAAGCCCGGGCCGGTTTAAAGAGCCAAGAAACTTGCCGCTTTCTGTCCTTGGCCCAAGCTTTTACATGTCGGATACAAAACTTAAGCGAATTTACAACTGGGAATAATTCCATAAGGTAGGTTTCATGCGGCGAACGATATGAAAAATCCGCACTGACAGCATTTGATAACGCTTTTGTATGCATTTGGATCAGATCTTTTAGCATGAGAAGATGTTTAACCCGTTGTTTTACGGGAATAAACGTTCGTTGAGTAGATTTTAACTTCATTTGCTTAAAGTTATGCTGTAACTCATTCTCAATACATCGCTGCATTTCTATAATCCGCTTGCTCTCGTTCTCTCACCTTAACGCATGGAACGCTTCAAAAAATCAACATCTTTTCCTGTGATCTCAAAGCAAGTATTGGCACCAAGCGTTTTAATTGGCGTGGGTTTGAAAAAGCTGAGCTGAGGAAATTGTTTTACAGTGCCAGTCGTTTTGTTTGAATTCGTTTCTTCTATCTCTAAAATTGGCTCTAAGTTTGTTGAAAGCTTATTAGATATGGAGGTTGTCTTTGCTTTTATCAACGATTTCTTTCCAAGAGAGATACTCTCTCCAGTGCCCTGCTTCACTATTCCCTCATTAATAGGTTTTTCCCTAATAAGCGTCAGAGCTTCGGCTGCTTGAGCATTGTTACCCTCTAAAGCAATCGCTATGAGGCCTTTTATTGCTGCATTATTAGCATGATTATGAATTAATGTCTGAATTGAGGGTACTTCCAACAATACTCGAATATCCTCGCTATAGGTTTGATCTTTTCTAGACAGTAAATTGTTCAAAATATAAAAATAAAGCTTAGCTTCCATTTCACTAGGCGAAAGAAACCAACTGATTGCATATGTATGCTCTATCGACATTAAATAACGGAGTTCAGTCATCCTATCTTGGATAAAAAAGTTTAAGTATTCAATGTAAGTCTCTCGCTCTTTATCTGCAAATTTAAAGACATCTGGTATCCGTAAAAAGTTGTCCGCTACTTCAAACTTTCCTAGATGTGCAGCCATTTTAAAAACGCAGCAAAATTCATCATGCAATTCTTCTGTTAGCGATTCTTCTTGGGCCTTTTTACGTTTTAATTTTTTAAATGGATTATAACTGTGAGAAACACGATCAGCTAAGGAACGTCGCATCGTCAGCTCTGTAATTAATTCAATATCATCAACAGCTTTTGTCCACTCACTGTAATCCGTTAGCATGTCATACAGTTCTTTAGGTTGTGTATTGCTTAACAAGAAGCGAATCAATCGGGGCATGTTTTTATACACGGCGTCCATAAAAACCGATCGGCCGTGAAGCTGAATCATCTTTTTCACCGCTTTAGGTCGAGCTTTCTGTAATAAGTAGGTAATTACATCCATGTGATCAGCTGTCGGTTGTTTCGTATCAGATGCTACGTTAAATGCTTCGTATTTCCCGGCCTTAATCATTTTAGTCAAGGCCTTAGGTCGCTTTTCTTCAAGGTGTAGTAACACATTCTCATGACGATGCGAACCAGCGAGCCTGAAAGCGGCAAAGTTGTTTGAGCCAATCATGTCTTTGATCCTAGCGGGCGATTTTTTCTCCAAGTATTGAAGAATTTCTAAATGCCCTCCTTGCGCTGCTTTTTGATAGGATTCATATTTGTTGGCCTTAATCATGGCTAACAAATCATTAGCCGAAGTCATACTTTCCAAATATTGCACTATGTGTAATTGGCCTGAAGCGCACGCTTGTTTAAATACCGCATAATTATTTGCCGCAATCATTTCTTGCAGGATTTTTGGGTTTGAGAGGCATGACTTCTCTAAGTACTGAAACATGCTAAGGCTTCCATTACCTGCCGCCAACATAAATGATTCATAATTGTTTGATCGAACCATCCTAAGCATTTCATCCGTGAGCATCAGCGTTTCTAAATACTCAAGTTCATGGAGATGATCCTGCTCAACGGCTTTTCTAAAAGCAGCACAATCATCAGTCATCATCATTTCTTTTAATGCATGGGATGGTTGTTTGGCTAAATATTCTAATAATTTAATATTGCAACTTTCAGCAGCATTGATAAACAATACAGCCCGTTTTTTTTCCACAATTGAGGGCAGATCAACGCCACGACCGTTCACCTCTAACGCTTCAAACAAGGCTAATAATCCGCTTTTGGCCATATTCTTGATGGCTTCATAATCATTGTCTTTTAGCATTGCCTGCAATTTATCATCAGGGACTTTACTCATTAAATGCATGGCAACATCGGGGCGAGTTTGTAGACAAGCTCCTTTAAATGCATCATAGTTTTTAGCTGCAATCATCGCTTGAAAAGCCGTAGGATGCTTCTGCTCAAAATAATCAAGCATATCGATATCGCCATAATAAGCGGCCCATCTAAATGCCCTGTAATTGTCGGCAAGGATCATTTCATGCAACGTGTCTACCATCACGGCTTGTCCATTCACAGTAACCGCGACCATCGCATCTCCCATAGACACAATGCGCCGTTCTCTTTGTCGAGGACATTTAACCTCAATAAATTGCAGTACTGGGAGCTGGTTATGTCTAGCAGCTTTCTTGAACAAGGCGTAATCTTCAGAAAAGATTCTCGCTTTTAACCAATTTGTGCCGTAATGATCTTCTGCTAGGGATTGCAGAATAGAAAGGTTACCAACAAGGGCAGCTGTGTTGAATAGCTGCACATGTGACATGCGCAGCATGAAAGCAAAATCTTTTAGCTTTTCCCAAGCCATGTCAGGGTGACTAAGAGCAATCGCTAACCAGGCACATTGTCTTTCTTTTGCCGTGTATATTCTCGAGAGTGCTCCTCTTACTTGAGATAACAACGTGGCTTCAGATGCTTCCATAAGCGCTATGAGCTCATTTGATAGCCTCCCATCAAAGAGCTCGGCATCAAACCACATAGAATCTGGGATTAATTTAGCTTGAGGATGATTTTTTCTTTGAACTTGGTTAAGTGGCATAAAAATCCTTTTACATTTAGAGAGGTTATCGCTGGAGTTGCGAAAAAATTTTTAAATTTTTGTTATTATACGAGGCTTGTCATTCAAGATATTTAGCATTTTAGAGTATCAGAAGAATTCAGTCCACAATCCTTAGAGTCACTCATTTTAATCATCTTACTAATCGCTCACTACTCTTCAATTAATCTCAGAGTACTAGAACCAAAGAGTTTGATATTCTAGGTAAAATTATTTTTTCCATAATTCCAATAAGATAACGCTAGTTTTAGTTTCAAGAGAATGGATTTTCTTCTTAGATATATTAATCCACTCGCCGGTCGAATAAGGTTTCTTTATATCATCTATACATATAGACAACTCACCCTTAAAAACATAATTAAACACTTCCTGGTCGTGAGAATGTGGTGGAACTTTAATCCCTTCTCGGATAAAGTTCACAGATACCTCATAATCCTCTTGAACATTAAAATATTCAAAACCCGTCTCCTTTATTACATTGCTATTTTTAAAAATTTTTTCGAACATATCATTTCCAACTGCATAGTTTTTGCCTCATCTTATAATCGATGAGGCAAAAATTCCTAAGAAAGATCCAACTCATGCATAATCAGCACGTTAACCATTAATTATGACTTGCACTTCTGTCAATATTTCCAATCTCTTCTTCTTCAATATCAAGTCGAGCATTGGAATCAAGACTCTCAATCCGGGAGGGCTTAAAGAAAGTTATACGAGGCAATTGTTTGATTTCCAAGGTTGTTTGCCTTGGATTAACATGGGTTTCCTCTATCTCTAAAATACGATCAAAATTCACCGCAGGTTGAGTAATGACGGGTAACGGCTTACCTTTTACTGCCGTTTTTATTCCCAGATCCAGATCCCTCTCAATACCATACTGCTTTCTTATTGTTTCAAGGGATAGGTTAAGAATAGCTGCCAAAGATTTTGCTGCTTCTTCGTTATTTCCACGCAATGCTAACAAGACGATCTCTTCAGGATGATCGTGCATATTATTTTGAATAAAGGTTTTTAAGGTTGGTACTTGTAACAACGTTTGAATATCTTCTTGCAGAGCGCTGTCTTTTCTTGTAAGAAGATTTTTTAAAATCAGAAAATGAAGCATTGTTTCTTCTGGTTTATCGAAATCAAAAGGAACTTCATTATGTTTATCCGCAGCATACACTGCATGACGTAGTGCAGCCAATTTCTCATCGATAAAAAAGTTTAGGTGATCACGATAAGCTTCTGAATCATTGTCTGCTTCTTGGAAAACCTTTGGTGTTTGTAACAAAGCATGCGTTACTTCGAAATTACCGAAAAATACAGCAATTTTAAACACCTTAAACAGTTCACTTTGATAGCTGACCTCACTGCGTTTCTGTGATTCTAGGTCCATGGCTCGGCTTCGCTTTTTCAACGGATTGAAGGAACGAGGTAAAGTTACTTCTACCGATAATTGTTTTAATAGTTCTTGAACCAGTTCTAGATTGTGGATTGCGCTTGCCCAGGTTACACAACCTTTAATAACCGGTTGCATGAGAGCAGGCTCGACATGACTTGCTAAAAATCGAACAATTCCAGGCTTACTTTCGAGCATAGCATCCATAACAAGTGACCAAACACGATGTGCAATCATTTTTTTCAACTTTTTAGGTGCTTTACTTGCCAAATACTCCATCTTTTCAATTTGTGCATGTTCAGATTGTTTTACATTTGCATCCGAATTAAACGCAGCATACTGCCCTGCATTTATCATTTTTTGCAAAGCATTAGGCCACATCGCTTCGAGATGTTTTAGCACCTCCACATAGTGATGTGAACCACTTAACCTAAACGCCCCAAAATCTTGTGCAGCAATCATATCTTTGATTTTGCCTTGATATTTTTCTTCCAGATACAGCAGCACCTGAAGATATCCTCCCTCTGCAGCATTTAGGTACGATTCGTATGACTTGGCTTGTATCATCATTTGCAACTCATGTGCTGATAAAAACTTCTCAAGATATATCAAAACATCTATTTGCCCTGCACCACATGCCCGTCGAAATGCTCTAAAATCATCAGCCATTATCATCTTCTTCCATGTTTTATGATTAGCACGACAAATATTCTCGAAGTACTTCAACAAATCAAAATTTCCACTGTACGCTGCTACTGTAAAGGATGAAAAATTATTGACTCGCAGCATACGGTACATTTCATTTGGTAACACTTTGGATTCTAGATAACGCAGTACATCAAGGTGACCATGCACTACAGCTTCTCTAAAAGCACCATAATGGTCTGCAGCAATCATTTCGGGCAGCGCTTTAGGAAATTTCAGCGCCAAATATTCAAGAAATTTTACATTACCGCCCGCTGCCGCATTAATAAATAACTCATCCCGTAACTTTTCAATGATTAAGGGTAAATTAGAAGCCAATGCGCTTGCTTCTAATGATTGAAGTAAATCCAGCGAGCCGCTTTTTGCAACGTTTTTAATGGCTTCATAATTTTTTTCTTTAATCATCGCCTGCAATTGATCGTCAGAGACCTTCCTTACTAAATACAGAGCGACATCTTCATGACCATTTAAACAAGCCTGGCTAAATCCTTGATACTCCTTTGCCATTATCATCTCGTCAAATAATTCAGGCGCTTTGTCTTCTAAGTATTGAAGAATATCTTTATACCCATAGAAGGCAGCCCAACGAAATGCGTAAAAGTCATCTGCACTTATCATCTCCTGAGTGGTATCGAGCAGCACAGAGCGCGCGTGTGTCGTCAGTCCAAGTTTTGCATCCTCAACCGGGACAATAATTTGTTCTCTCTGTTTAGGCGCTCTTGACTCAAGGTAATGAATTACCGCGAGTTGACCATGCCGTGCAGCTTTTTTGAATAGAGCGTAGCCTTCTGAAAAAATTCGAGCTTTTATCCAACTTGTGCCCTGATATTTTTGTTCCAATACTTGGAGAATAGATACTTTCCCTGCAAGTGCAGCAGTATTAAACAAAAGAATATCTGATAGTTGTAATGTTTGAGCAAGCTCTATTAAATTTTCCCCTGTAAGATGCGGATGACTGAATGCAATCGCTAGCCAAGCACATTGCTTCTCGCTTCGTGATCGAATTTTAGGAGCAGCTGCCTGCACAAAAGAAAGTAAATGCTCATCAGATGCTGTCATCAGCGGTATAAAATCACTAGGAAGTTGCTTATGAAATAATGAACCATCTTGCCAAATCGACTCTGGAATCATTCTAGCCTGATCGTGATTGTATTTTTGCATTTTATTGAGTTTCATTAGAGCAGCCTTTTAGGAATTTGACAGTAATAATAGTAAATGCCAGATAAAAGTCTAGAAATTTTTTTTAAATTGCGGGACTTACCAAATTTTGAATAAAAAAAATATAATTTGATTGTAGATAGAAAAAAACCAACTGGCAGCCCAAATCAGCCCTGAAATGTAGGAACGCTCATAAGCACTCGATAGAAACATCTCAAAATTTAGATAGGGTTGTCGCTGTCAATGAAACAGTAATCAAGATTAAATTGTGCTGCGAGATGTTCACCTAGTGCCTGCACGCCGCCACGCTCACTTGCATGATGCCCTACTCCAAAATAATGCAGACCTAGCTCTTGCGCTTGATGATAGGTTCTTTCAGAGGCTTCACCGCTGATGTAGGCATCTACACCCTGACGCGCTGCTTCTTCAATAAAATCCTGCGCGCTACCGGTACACCACCCTAAACGCAGAATGGGCGTGTCAGTTCCAGCAATGTGCAGAGGTTCTCTTTTCAATCGAGTATTAAGCAAGGTTTTTAAAGCACTGCCGGTGATAGGTTTTTTGAATTTCCCCGTCCAAAACAAATTTGGCGTGGATTGCAGGGTATGAGGTATCATTTCCTCTACTTCTAGCAGTTTTCCTAAGCAAGCATTGTTTCCTAGCGTAAGATGGCAATCGAGCGGTAAATGATAGGCAAATAAAGTTAAATGGTGTTTGATCAATTTGGCAATGCGTTGATAACGCATACCCGTAATTGTGGGTGATTCTCCTCGCCAAAAATAACCATGATGGACCAGTAATGCGTCTGCCCCCCAGACGATGGCTTCTTCGATGACAGCTAGATTCGCGCTAACGGCTGTACAAAGCCGTCCGACCTCTTTTTTTCCTTCAACTTGAATGCCGTTAGGCGCGTAATCTTTAAACTCTTCACATCGTAAATATTCATCTAAATAGATAGCAAGTGCTTCTCGGCTTATCATAGTCGGTTTTGCCGTTGAGATACGGAGACGCGTTGAATATTTGCACCCAAGGCAGAAAATTTCTCTTCGATTTTTTCGTAACCACGATCGACATGGTAGATACGATCTAACATTGTTTCTCCTTCGGCTGCTAATGCAGCAAGAATCAGGGATGCAGAAGCCCGCAAATCGGTAGCCATCACCGGAGCACCGGTTAATTGTTTAACGCCATGAACAATGGCGGTATTACCATTAAGTTCAATTTTAGCACCCATCCTTTGTAATTCTTGCACATGCATAAAACGGTTTTCAAAAATGTTTTCGACAATAGTGCCTTGACCTTGAGCAATCGTGTTTAGCGCCATAAATTGGGCTTGCATGTCTGTTGGAAACGCAGGGTACGGTGCCGTTGAAATATTAACTGCCTGAGGCGCCATTCCATGCATATCTATCGTCGCCCAATCTTCTCCAATTGATAATCCGGCACCGGCTTCTTCAAATTTACAAAACACCGATAACAGGTGATCGGGTTTAATCGAACGAATCGTAACTTTGCCTCGCGTGATAGCACCAGCGGCTAAAAAAGTACCGGCTTCGATACGATCAGGCATTACACGATATTCGCCGCCCGAGAGCGCTTCTACACCTTCTATCTCAAGCGTACTCGTGCCCGCGCCGACAATTTTAGCACCCATCTTATTTAAGAAGTTGGCTAGATCGACAACTTCTGGTTCTTTCGCTGCATTTTTTATGACTGTTTTTCCGACAGCTAACGCAGCAGCCATTAATATATTTTCTGTACCTGTAACCGTCACTTTATCAAATTCAAGGGTTTTTCCTTTTAAACGACCCTGAGGACAATTCGCATGGATATATCCATTTTGGACACGAATATCTGCGCCCATCTCGGTTAGTGCTTTCAAATGAAGATCCACCGGTCGCGTCCCAATAGCACAACCGCCCGGCAAGGAAACTTCCGCGCGCCCAAAACGCGCTAGTAATGGGCCTAAGACCACAATAGAAGCACGCATCGTTTTCACTAAGTGATAGGGCGCAATATAACTTTGGATCCGAGAAGCATCAATCTGAATGGCTTCTCCTTTCTCCCAAGTTAATTGAACACCCAATTCACCCAACAAAGCAATCATGGTTGTCACGTCTTTCAAATAAGGAACGTTCGCAAGCGTTACGTTGTCTGTCGCTAATAAACTTGCGGCGAGAATGGGTAGCGCTGCATTTTTTGAGCCCGAAATAACCACGTCTCCACTTAAAACCTTACCTCCAGTGATCATTAGTTTATCCATGGTTGTCCCCATTCTGCTTGCTGGTATTGCCCTTGTAGGTGGTCTAAATAAGTTATACTTAGCGATTCTTGCATAAGTATTCTAATCATCTTTAAAGATAAACAAGCTATATTTTGTATCACTCTTTAATTTCTCCGCGGATGGCGAGTGGGTTTATGCGCGTTGACTTCGCGTAAAGTCGTTCGCAAAACTTCTTCTATTCCCCAAAAAGCAACCAGTGCTTCCATTACTGAGGGCATCCCCAGGAAATGACAAACTTTTTGTTGTTGCTGACTTTGTTTCTTTGCTTCAATTAAAAAAGCCAGTCCGGCACTATCGCAACGGCAAACCTGACTTAGATCAATCGATACATCTTTTGCTGCATCATCTTGATTTAACACTTCTAAATAACGTGAAAAACGTTCTAAATCCGCTGGGACCGTTTTAAAAGTCATTGCTTCCGAAGGTTTAAAAGATGATAGTTGCATATTAGGCCACCTTCTTTTCAGATATTTGCTGCATCTTTAAAAGAGATTTTAGTGGGGACCTTTGCGCCGTTTGTTTTTTTAGCTGTTGCTGATTTAATTGTTGTGTTACGGCTTGGATCGTTGATTTATGCAACGCATCCGCAAACTGTGAGCGAAAACTTTGTAATAAACTGACTCCCTCGACGCTGAAATCATATATTTTCCAATCTCCATTAATCGCCACCAAACTGTAGCTGAGCGGAATATTTTTGCCATGAGGGCGCACAATAAGGCTCTTGGCGCGGACAAAACGCTCGTTTACTGCGGTTTTGATGGGATAAAATTGGATAGTCTCTTGATTATACTCTGAAAGTGGACTTGCATAAGTTCGTATCACAAGCCGTGTAAATGCTTGCATAAACGCTGTTTTCTCGGCATCTGAAGCTTTTTGCCATGCCTCCCGTCCCAAAACAGAGCGAGCCATTCCGCGGACATCCACATGTGGTAACAAATGACGTTCCACCGCTTGATAAACAATTTGTGGTTGCGTTTTTAAAGCGGATTTATTCGTTTTCAATGTAGAAAGAATTTGATTGGCCGATTGTTCAAGCATCGGGACAGGGGATGTGTCGGCAGTCGCTACGGCGTTGAGACATAATAAAACACCACAACCAAACAGGAATTTTCGTATTATAGTCATAATTTATCCTATTTTTTGTTGATGTTAAATAAAAATTGGCCAATTAAATTTTCTAGAATCATGGCTTCTTGCGTTTTTGCAATTTTATCGCCTTCCTTTAAGTAAGGGTGTTCTTGTGCGGATTCTTCTTCAAAACCCGGTACGATACTAACATAATTGGAACCTATCAAGCCTTCCGTTAGAATTCGCGCCGTCGTGTCTTCGTAAGGAATGGATTTATCCGCATGCAAGCGCATCGTAACGCGGGCATTAAATTCTCTGGGTTGAAGTTCAATACGCGTTACCTCCCCAATTTTAACGCCGGCCAATGTCACGGGTGCTCTTACTTTAAGCCCCCCTATATCTGAAAATTCTGCCGTTACATGATAACCTGCCCGCCCGCTAAAAGGTAAAACACCGCTGATTTGCATCACCAATACAAACACCGCTCCTATTCCTAATAAGATAAATAAACCTACGCATAGCTCCACATACCATTGCCTGTTTTCCATTGCATCTCCCTACAGATACACCCTTTAGCAGACTAAAGACTGCTCCCCACTTCTACATTAATCCTATAAAAATTATTTCTTCACCTACCATGCTTCGGATCATATTCGCTTAGAAAGACAACAATCCTAACGTCAATATAAAATCAAGACCGAGTACACTCAGTGAGCCGTAGACCACTGTACGGGTGGTAGCCTGACTGATACCCTCAGCGGTCGGGTCAGCATTAAAGCCTTGAAATACAGCAATCCAAACTACAACGAAGGCAAAAATCCAACTTTTAATAATACCGCTCAAAATATCACTATAAAAATTCACTTCAGATTGCATATTTGACCAAAAACTGCCGCCATCAACCCCAAACCAACCGACACCGACAAAGTATCCGCCGTAAATCGCAACGACGGTAAAGATAACGGCTAAGATGGGTAGCGCGATAAGCCCGGCAATAAATCGTGGGTAAATCACACGTCCTAAGGGATCGATGCCCATCATATCAATGCTCGCGAGTTGTTCAGTGGCTTTCATAAGACCAATTTCTGCAGTTAAGGCAGAACCTGCGCGTCCTGCAAAAAGCAGAGCGCTCATAACAGGACCTAACTCCCTTCCTAGACTTAGTGCTAATAGCTGCCCCAGTTGACTGCTCGCTCCAAATTTTTGAAGTGTATGGTAACCTTGCAATCCAATAACCATTCCTACAAACAAAGCAGACACCAAGATTATTAAAAAGGATAAAACCCCTACTACATAGAGCTGTCTTAATAAAGAAGGAAACAATTTGTTAATCGATGGCAACCTCATCAACATGAGACATAAAAACTTACCCGCTTGTCCCAATGTTTGTAGGGCAACGGCATTTAATCGCCCAAAGCTTGCCAATTTACTGAGCATGATTTCCCCCTAAAATCCTAACCTTTAGAAAGCTGGCTACTTTTTGATAAATATTTACCTTTCTTAATCTATTGATTGTTTCTACTTGCTATAACGATTTTTTTAATTCAAGAGATGTGCCAGGTTGGGAATAAAAAATGGCAGCGAAAGACGACTGCCTTTAATGACTTTCGCGCATAGACAAATATTAAGAGAAACGTTATGAAAGATTTTGTGTAACTTCGATCGCAAACTTTGATACGAACGACATGTTTAAAACAATTACGCCTTTTTACTTGGCGTTGTAGTATTTACTTCTTGGTTTTTTGACGCTTCAATTTCCTCTGCTTGTAAGAGAGTAGCAAGCAGCTCGTCTAGTTGTTCCAATTGTGCAGAGTCACTTTGGTTACTTCGAGTTTTTAAGCCTTTAAAAAACGACAAATCATTTTTTAGGACTTGGTAAAGCTGGTGAACTGCTTTAGCTTCTGGATCTCGGATAGTATCCTGATAGAGTTCTACGCTCGATTTATCACAGACTTTCGGATCCACTGAGTCAAATGCTAAGAGTTCTTTATTCTTTTTATACTGGTCGTAAGCGGACTTAACGAGGTTCAACTCACGTTGCGAGGCAATTGTTTGACGAATTAAACGTTTGGGCTTTGTTGGGTATTCTTGTACTTGATCCGGAGAATTTTTCAACGCAAGCATCGATTTAGCTGTTAACGTCCATTGATGAGGATTCAATGATAGTTGCTTGATTTCTCTCGATAATTTCTCAGCATCCACCATGGGAACCACGGCGTCTACGTCAATTGGGCAGGTTACTAAATTCACATCTGGAGATTCTTGATCCATAGAAGAGACGCCTGAAGCCTTGCCTGAGCCTTCCAATATGCTATGAGAATTATAAAGAGGATCAAGCGGAGACTGGAGATCACAGAGGGGCTCAATTGCTTCTGGCTGGGACTGTATTGCTGGCATTTCAGTTGCTGATTGAACTGTTTCTCGTGATTGTGCATCGTTGACATCATCGTAGGACATTTTATGCATTCTTTCAGAAGATGCTAACAAGTATTGCCGAAGGTTAAGCTCCATGATTTCTTGCGCGCCAATGCTCTTGGGAGTCTGACCAGCTGCTAAGACGTCAGAGCCCTTAATAAAGGGAGAGACAAGCTTTGTTAATTGCTGGTCATAACTTTGCGCATAATATTGTGCACGGCAATGCAGATAGCCGAGCATCCAATCTCCGCAAGTATATCCCCTCTTTTGTGTTCCCTCTTGGGGTTTGACGAAGTTAAAATTACGATTGATCTTTTTTTCATCTATTCCTAAATAAAACGCAAGGTCTTTAACAATTTTTTTGTTATTTTCAGGCGAGCTTAAAGAATCAAAAACAGTTATTTGATATTTTTCATGAGGTTGGGTTGGTTTGATAATGTGGATACTACGCCAATGAAGGTTCTGTTCGTAAGGAATAGCAATTTCCTTCACATTGGAGTTCTTTAAAAGCTCTTCAAACATTCCTGCTTGCGTAACAATTTCACGATGACTAAACGGCGCGACCACCTGAAATTTATCGTTTGTTTGAGATTTAGGTGCAAAATTTGTAATTTCGGTGTCGGGCAAATACACTGACTTTGCCTCTTGAGGATCTACATATTGATATAGGTAGTTTTTTTCCCCTATACGATAGTTCTCTTTTGCCAATGCTGCAGTAGTATCGTTTTGGATGTCTTTGAGGTAAATTGAGTAAAGTTCTTCAATATCAAATTGATCTTCTTTGCGAGAGAGCTTACTGCTTATTGCTTGCAACAAACCGCTTGGGCAATCCATTCTCGGATAAAAAGCTACTTGATGTTTTAGAATCATCCCGAGTGAAAGCCCACACTTTCCAAAGTTTTCATTTAGCGTTTTTAATTGCTGATTGCTTGGGTCCCTGTCCAAATCCGGAAAAACCGATCGCAAGGTATTAAAACTACTTTCCTGACGCTGCAATCGTTCACTTTCCGCAAATGTAGCGACAGATTCTATAAGACCATTCATTAAGTCATCGTAAGGCCCAGACCTTCCAACACTCAATAAATACTCATTGACCGTAACATTTAATTGTTTGATAAGCATTTGCCATTCGGCTTGGCTTAATTTGATTGAAAATTTACTACAGTTTTCATGGATTGCCTCAACAAGGACTGTGCAAACCAAGTTAAAAGTCGGATCGCTCTCCTCGAAAGAAGAAGTAATCGGTCTTATATTTATTTGATTTTCAATGCCAGCAGCTGGTGAAAACAAAGGATGCAAAACATTCTTAATCTCATGTACGTATCTGTTTATAAATTTATTATTTTCAAATACAGCATCATTTTGCGCGCTTAACAGAGCGTCTGCGTATTCTCGCATAGTCATTAAAAAAAGCTTGATATTGTATATATATTATACCAAAAAAACATAAAAAACTCTATTCAGCAGATCATTACTTCTTTTGATCTGTTTTTTAGTCGAATGTAACTCCCGATATCCTGCTCATTTTATCTCAAAACGCTTCCGTAAATTGGGGCGCTGGGTAGTGGAAAGGCACTTCCCCGTCAGCCTCACCGTGCATAAATTGTCTGACTGCTAACAAGGGTGAATGCTTTAAATCTGCAGGGCTGCCCTCCCCAATGATTTTTCCTCCAGCCATCAAATAAATATAATCAGCAATTTCGCAAGTTTCAGGAACATCATGTGACACAAGCACAGATGTCGTATTTAAAAGTAAGCTTAATTGTTTAATAAGACGCACCAGCACACCCTTAGAGATCGGGTCTTGTCCTGTAAAAGGCTCATCATAGAGGATTAAGGAGGGATCAAGTGCAATTGTTCGGGCTAAAGCCACTCTTCTTGCCATCCCACCAGATAATTCATGAGGCATTAAATGGCTCGCGCCTCTCAACCCGACCATCTCAAGCTTCATTAGGGTAATGTGCCTCACGAGCGAAGGCTTTAGCGCCGTATGTTCACGGAGAGGGAAAGCAACGTTATCGAAAACTGACAGATGCGTAAAAAGTGCATTACTTTGAAAAAGAAGCCCCATTTTCTGGCGTTCTTCATAAAGTTTTTTGCGAGATAAACCTTGTAAATTAACCCCTTCGATAAATATCTTACCTTGTTCCGGCTTTAATTGAGCACCAATTAACCGTAGCAAAGTGGTTTTTCCACTGCCACTGGGGCCCATGATAGCCGTGATACGGCCAGGTGCCATCCTTAGATTCACCTTATCAAAGATAGGTCGGTTGCCTCGGCTAAATACAAGCCCTTCTATCTCGATTCCCTGTCTTTCCATACTTTACCCTCAGTACTATTTATTATTAACTCTAATGGTCTTTATTGGTGTACGGAGCTTTTCTGTAGCCACCTTTTTGGATATTGTCTCAACCCAAGTTAGGTGCTCACAATAAAAGTATAGACTGTGTTAAACTATTCTTTTTTAATTTCTGCGCAAATGAATGACACGAGCAAGCATTTTGACACTGCTACAGCATTGTCACCCTCCCACACGCACCTTGCAAGTGAATCTAATGAGAGCCGTCGATCCATGAACTATTGTCAATTAGGCCTCGCGGTTATTGAAATTGAAGCAAGAGCGTTATTTGATTTAACGCAGCGTATTGATCATCGTTTTGAGCAGGCTTGTGAATTGTTACTTGGATGTTCAGGTCGTGTTATCGTGACCGGCATGGGGAAATCCGGGCATATTGCAAATAAGATTGCTGCAACCCTTGCAAGCACAGGTACTCCCGCCTTTTTTATGCATCCAGGCGAAGCAAGCCATGGCGATTTTGGTATGGTAACAAAGCAAGATATTGTTATCGCCATTTCTAACTCGGGCCTCACCCAGGAAATTTTAACTTGGCTTCCTCTGCTAAAACGCCTTGATGTGCCCTTGATCAGTTTAACGGGAAACCCCTCCTCTACCATTGCACAAACAGCAACGGTTCATTTAGATGTGAGCGTGGAGCAAGAAGCCTGTCCCTTAGGCTTGGCCCCCACGACAAGTACAACAGCAGCATTAGCAATGGGTGATGCACTTGCGATCGCACTCCTTCAAGCAAGAGGTTTCAGCCCTGAAGATTTTGCGCGAGCACACCCTGGCGGCAACCTTGGTAGACGTCTGTTACTTCGAGTGGACGATATTTGGCATCAAGGTTCTGCTTTGCCAGTGGTTAGCGAGACGGTAACCATTGCTGACGCTCTCATCGAGGTAACGGAAAAAAAATTAGGTATGACCACAGTTGTGGACAAAGCGGGTAAGTTGACAGGGGTATACACCGATGGCGATATTCGCCGAACGCTTTCGCAAGCCCTAAACATCAATACCACCTCTTTGTCGCAAGTCATGACAAAAGATTGTAAAACGATTAAAGCCGGCCTTTTAGCTGCAGAAGCATTAAGTCTTATGCAAAAATACAGTATTACCTCATTAATCATTGTCAATAATGATAATCAACCCACAGCTGTGGTGCATTGGCATGATTTATTACGTGCAGGTGTTCTCTAAGACTCTTACATGTACTAAAAAATTCGATGAATGTGGAGAACCATGAAAACACTGAATGAATTGTCCTTAAAGGCAAGTAAGATAGAATGTTTAGTTTGTGATGTCGATGGCGTCTTAACTGACGGCCTTATCCATTTAGACAACCACGGCAATACGATTAAAAGCTTCTCTATCCAGGACGGCATGGGTCTAAAATTATTAATGGCGGCAGGCATCCAAGTAGCGATTATAACTACTTCTGCCCATGGAGCAATTGATGCACGTATTAAACAACTAGGAATTGAGCATTATTTCCCAGGTCAAGTGGATAAAAGACCGGCTTTTGATGCGTTACAAAGAACGCTTAATCTACCCGACGAAGCGTTTGCTTATATTGGGGACGACTTACCTGATTTACCGTTGATTCGTAAAGCAGGTCTTGGTATAGCAGTGGCCAATGCTATACACCAAGTGAAAGCCGCAGCTGATTGGCAAACGGAACAATCGGGGGGGCGAGGTGCAGTACGCGCAGTCTGTGAGTTGCTTCTCTCTACTCAAAATAAAGAAGAAGCAGCCTTGTCTCGCTACTTCGCAGAAGCGCAATGAATGCAGCAAAACAAGCCTGTTGGCTAGTATGCCTGCTCATCGCTTTAGGCGGTGGCGGTTGGTATTTTGTCTCTTCCTCTCCTATTCCACAATTGGACAATGCAACCCTTGCAAAACTTCCAGACATGGTTGCAACAGAACTAACACTTCATCGGTTTGATTCCGACGGAAAACTGCTCCATGCCCTGGAAACACCAAAGATGTACCATATTCCAGCAACAGATACCCATTTTTTTGACACCCCAAAAGCATGGGTTAATCAAGCACAACAGCCGCCTTTAACCATGCAAGCCACCCATGGGAAAATCCCTAAAGAGGGTAAAGAAGTGATCTTTTATGGAGAGGTCACTGGAAAACAACGCCACCCTACCTTGAACCAAATGCGCACTTTTAAGACCGAAGAGCTTGTTTATTTTCTCAAACAAAAGCATGTTTTCAGCCCTCGTGAGGTTTTTCTCGTCGACCCAGACTATACTCTTTCTTCAAACGGCATGAAAATTGATTTAGAAGAAAAGCAATTACAGTGCTTAAAGGAATTCCGACTGATGGCAACACATGGTTTCAAAAATGTCCTGGATAAAAAGTCGACGAACCCTGCAACAACAGAAGCAATGCCCGCACAGGTTTCCTCCGATTCAGCATCTTTTGATCAAAAAAAACATCGCGGCGAATACAATGGTCATTTTGTCTTTTCGCAAAACACCACTCATTTGCAGGCTAATAAAGCAATTACTCAAACCAATGATAAAAACCAATGGGTATTGGCAATCGCTACTGGTTCTGCACAACAACAAGCACATTATTGGGCGAAACCGACCCCTAAAGACCCGGTTTTACATGCTTACGCCGATCAAATTCGTTATTATCCCCAAAAACATTGGGTAGAATTACTAGGACATGCTAAGGTCTTGCAAGGTCCTCATTTATTACAAGGCGAAAAAATCCGCTTTGACACGGTAAAACACCACTTATTTTCAAAAGGTAGTGCCAAAGACAGAACCGTTATTATTATTAATCCTAAAGCGCTGCCTCATTTGAAGGACATCCAACATGGGTGAACTTACTGCCTATCATTTAAAAAAATCCTTTAAAAAACGCACCGTCGTAAATGACGTTAGCCTCATTATTCGACCGGGCGAATGTGTCGGTTTACTTGGGCCAAACGGCGCAGGAAAAACCACTTGCTTCTACATGATTGTTGGGTTACAGAGCTGCGATTATGGAAAAATCACACTGCGCGATCAGGACATTACCCATTTTCCTATGCATAAGCGTGCCCGAATGGGCATTGGCTATTTACCTCAGGAAGCGTCGATCTTTCGTAACATGTCCGTTTCTGATAACCTGCTTGCCATTTTACAATTACGCGATGATTTGAATAAAAAGCAACGTCAACAACGTTTAGATCAATTATTGCAAGAATTTCATATTACTCATCTTGCAAAAAGTATTGGCTTTAGTTTGTCTGGTGGTGAACGTCGGCGCGTTGAAATTGCCCGCGCTTTAGCAATGGAACCGACATTTATTTTACTCGATGAACCATTTGCAGGGATTGATCCTATCTCTGTATTGGATATTAAAAAAGTCATCTCGCACCTCTGCGATAAGCGTATTGGCGTGTTAATCACCGATCACAATGTACGCGAAACCCTTGATATCTGTGAAAGAGCGTACATTGTGAACCAAGGTAAAATTCTTTGTGAAGGCACCCCTGAATCCATCCTAAATAACCACGAGGTACGTACGGTGTATTTAGGGGAAGAATTTGCACTCTAAAAAGGTCCACTCATTTATGATAAATAACCCTTTGACCGTTGAACTATTAGAAGACTTAGTAAATGAAGCAGCTTCCAATCATCAAGGAGAAGTTGCAACGTATATTCCCGAATTAGCAAACGTCAATCCAGACATGACTGCCATTGCAGTTCAAGTTTTAGGTGAAAACGAACCTCTGGTTTGTTCGAATGTTGATCTCGTACCTGTTACCTTACAAAGTACCTCCAAAATGATCCCACTCATTGGATTATTAGAGGACTTTGGACCAGAAAAAATCTTTCAATGGGTAAAAGTAGAACCCTCCGGCGATGAGTTTTCATCAATTACACGATTAGAACAATTCGGACCAAAACCCTCAAACCCGATGCTGAATGCAGGTGCCATTACTTTATGCTCTCACATCCCGGGTATAAGTGAACAACAATTTGGATGGCTTGAACATTGGGTTCAAAAACTCTTTAACAAACGATTAACCATCAATCCACTTGTATTTGCTTCAGAAAAAAGAACGGGTGATCGAAATCGTTCTCTAGCTTACTTATTGAAGAGTCGTAAACTATTAGGTACCGAGGTCGACGTTGCTTTGGACTTGTACTTCACGCTTTGCTCTTATGAAGCTCAGTTAGAAGAAATGCTCTATTTGCCGACGCTTTTAGCCAATCAAGGTAAAGATCCTATATCAGGTGAACAAATTCTTTCGACAGAAACTTGTAAAATTGCCTTAGCCATTATGGCAACCTGTGGCTTATATGATGAGACTGGAACTTTTATGGTCAACACAGGTATGCCTGGCAAAAGTGGTGTTTCTGGGTATATTATTGCCGTGGTGCCAGGAAAGGCTGGGATCGTTGTGATGAGCCCTCGTGTTAATCAAAAAGGCAATAGCGTGCGCGGACTTCATATGCTGGAAGGTTTATCAAAAGCCTTGAATTGGCATTTTGCCATGCAAAATTCTTAAAAGGCCTGCAGGATACCCGTATAAGTTCAATTTGGAGGAGTTTGAGATGCTCCTCCGCTGCCTTTAAATGCCACCGCGTGTTAAGAGCAGCACTAATAGGACCACTAATAATATGCCGACACCACCGCTTGGATAGTAACCCCAACCACGACTGTATGGCCAAGTCGGTAATACAGCTAGAAGTACTACGATCAACAGAATTAATGTAATGAGGCTCATAATAGCTCCTTCTAAGGTTTCTTTTAATCCATTTACTCTAAAAATATAGCACTTTTTCAGTAGCTATGCCTTTTGGAGAAATAAGAGCTTAACGATCTTTAAAATTGGCCTGTTAGTGATAGCAAGCACATTTGGCTTAAGAAAGCACGTAAGACGCCTGCGTGTTCTTTGGAACTACATGGACTTTATCAGTCTTCTTAAACCAGAGGGAATGAAAAGCAGGGTGAAACTTATATTGTTTGTTGCTTCTTACGACACAATTGAGCTCTTTGAGAGTTTGGTAAGTTCTACTCGTGAGCTCCTCATTTGCAGGGAGACAATCCTCAATCTTTAAAATTTTTTCTTCGAACGATTTCTTACCTTGGCCTCGGAAACTCGCTATCAAATTACCAAAAAGAGGAGACTTTTGTCGGTCCTTGGCCTTTTGATCATTTAGTAAAAGCTTGTAGGTAAGGTCCATCTCCTCTGTTAATATCCCCTTATTAGTGAAGTTATCTACATTATCATGTTCTTTACTTATTTTGAGCTCCCACATTTTGTTTGCTAAGTCGATGATTTCTTGTGTTTCTATTTCATTATTAGGGTGTCTACCTTGAACTTTTAAGCAAGTTAAGAGATAAGCGGCCCGAATATACACGTTAAGATAAGGGAGATTATGTTTATGAAGCAACTTTAATACCTCAAAAAGTACTTTATGTACATCAGTATTAGTATGCCCATCTTCACCAGTAGGGATCATTTTTATTGGATTGTATTGTTTTTTTATAAGCTTTTGCAGCGGTGGATCCTCCATTGCGAAATTAAATAAGATCGAGCTAAAGTGATTAATGACATTATTGCAAATTTGATTCAATGCTAAGTTTGACCTGGCAAACACTGCAGTATTGGTGAGTAGACCTGCTGATTTACTTTCTTTGATCCATCGATTCACTAAATCAAGTACTGTTTTGTCTATTTTGGCGTTATGCTTACTAAATTCTTCATCTAGTTTTTTTAAGCAAGGGAAATTGCTATCAGTCAGTTCTCGTGCAATTTTCGGATATTCATGAAGAAAATGTAGATTACTCTGATTATCCTCGATCATACGTTGACGTAAGATTTCTTTCTCAGCGTTAAATTCTATCGCTGTAGTAGCATTCAGGATTTGCTCTGCATGCTTGAACTGCAAAGATTTTATGTAAGCACTAGAGACGGTTGGACAAAGGCTAGAAAGCTGCTTCTTTTCAGAGTATCTCATCTCTTTGAGATTCTCAGTAGTAATTGCAATTTTCTGATCCAATAATTCATTAATTAATCTAATTCCTTCGATAGAGCTCAAGGTTTGGTCAAAGGAAACGGGAATATCTCCACAACGGATCTTCGTTAACTTCGCAGCAAAATTTAACGCTGTATCCAAATCCTGCAAACTTAGTCTTTTTTGAAATTGTTCATTAATGGGCGTAAACAAGATCGATAATTCTTGGTTCTCGCTCAGATCATCCTCGCTAAAAATACTAACACCAGACACAGTCTTGCCATACGCAGATCTTTTTGTGTTAAAAAAAGAATAACAGGCGATTTCTCGAGGAAGATAACATATCCTAGAGGATGCAAAGAGATCTAAAAAAAATAACGATAGTTTTTTGACCTCATTTAACCGATCACCCGGGGGAAGATAACTTTCAGTACCACTCATGTGGCGGTAAGGGTCAGTCTTGATATTCGCTGCAAATCCAAAATCAATTATGTTAACTTTAATTTTTTCATCGGGATGCTTGTAAATTAAAATATTATCAGGTTTTAAATCTCTATGTAGAAGGCGATGCTTATCATGCAAAGTAGCCACTTCTAACCAGAGCTTTGTTGCTAAAGATAATTTTTGATCCAAATTAAGTTTATTCTTGGATAAATATTGAGATACAGGTATTCCCAAAAATTCTGAGCATAGGTAACGTTTATTTTTTCTTTTGCAAGTCCTTACATCTTTATAAACTTTACCAGTCAATGATTCTTCATTTTGAATTATATTTTCGCTATTTTTATCGTTGCTAAGCGCCTGAATTTTTACAACAAAAAGCCTACCATCTGCGGATTCTGCTAGTTTGACCGTTCCGAAACCGCCCTTTCCTAGGATACTGAGTATCCTTAATTGCAGTTTATCTTCCTGTTTCTTATCACTGACTTGAAGCAAGGAGAATGGTAATAGGCAAAACTTATTATGCCAATAATAGATCGGTCCTTTAATATTTATTTGATCAAATTTCGTTCGACTTATTTTGTTATCTTGGAGTGGATAATTGGCAAAATAATCTTGAGCGAATTCAGTTAATTCTTCAGGAGATAAAATATGATACATAATAAATACATAAGCCCAATGAATGTCAAAAATTAATCATTATTATTACTTATTGTATTGTAAATTAATTTTAATGTCAATTTGATTTTTGTTTAAAAAATATGGAATATAATTAGACACTTAAAAGTCGAAACCATTTATCCATTTCTACTTACTTTTTTCCAACCTAAGCCCTGTTATATGAAAATATTTCGGCTACGCAAATACGCTAAAGGAGCTCCTTCTCCTTCTAATATTTGTATATCGAGGAATGACGTATAATTATGTGTAACTTTTATATATTAGAATACTGTACATTGAGCACGTTCTTTAGCAGTTTCACACGGCTTAGACCTTCGAGTAGGATAATGAACCGAATTCTGCGGGGATGCCTTCATTCTGAGACATTTAAAAAATGAAAAAACCCGAGGTATTTTGTGGGAAATATTTTCACATTGCTCTAAATTTTTTAGCTTTATTTCCTTTTCTAAAAGTTTGACATGCAATTCATTTCTTATCGCTTTATCCATCACTGTACTGGTTAGATCCAGTGCCTTAAGATTACCTTTATCTATTAACAATCTTATTTGTAAAGTATCTTCAGGGTTTATTCGCCATTTTTGCAAATAAAGTTTTTCGATATTATTTAATTCCTTCAGTAAGTAACTGGGGCTGGCTTGTTGTGTATTGCCATTCAAATTTAACATCTTCAACGACTTAGGAAGATTATCAGCTAACGCATGCAACCCTGTTTGCCCAATATGCGCGCCAGTTAAGTCCAGTGCCTCGAGCTTACTGTTTTTCAAGGCGGTTGCGATAGCTACTACACCTGTATCACTTAATGTCATTTTTAAAGTGCGGGCGTAAAAAGGATTAATTGCCAATGCAAGTGTTTTAAGGGTAGGATGCGAGGTAAAAAATTTTGCAAGCGAACTAAAACCGATATCGTCGATCCGATTGCGACCAAAATCGAGATTCTCCAGCTGAGGTAATCTTACTTCCTTTGCAAAATATATTATTTCTTGATTGGTAAAATTATTGTCACTGAAATTTAACGATTTCAGATTTAGGCCATTAAGACCTTCTGAAAGTGATAGGGCTACGTTGGTTTCAATATGTAAGTCTGATAGATCGAGGTTTCTAAGGTTAGGAAAAAATTTCAATCCGCGGGCTATTGCAGTGAGTTTCTCCTGATATGTTACATAGTTATACTGCAATAAAAAACTCTTAAAATTAACGTCATGATAAGCGGCATTATCTTTCACGAATCGATGCAACTTTTTATCGAACAACATTAAGTAAAGCGACTTTTTTACGTGCTCATCCATCATCGTGTTACAAAGCCCCACTGCTCTTAGCGAGTGTCTTGTGATTAGAGAATGAAGGGCTTGGGCGTCTTCGTCGTAAAGTTTCCATCCTCGTAAATCTAGGATCTCAACCATAGTGACTTTATTCAGAAGATAGGCTAATCCTTTAAAAGGTCGATTGTAGCTGATATCTAAACATCTTAATGATGCTGGTAGATGATCTGCCAGAGCTTGAAATCCTTCCATCCCGATATGGCTGCATTGTAAATCAAGTTTTTCGAGTTGCGATTGTTGAATTGCTGACGCTAGAGCAATAACCCCCTTGTCTCCCACAGTTTTTTGGGCTTCATTTCTATATTCCCTATTATTGCCTAAAGCAAGTATCTTCAAGCTTGGATGTTTTATAATAAAGTTTTTTAAAGATGCAATACCAATATCACTGATGCAATTTGTACTTAAATCCATTGATTCAAGCTGTGGCAGGATAACTGTCGATGCAAGGTAAGTAATCGCTTCGTCGCCTAAATAATTTCTGCTTAAATCAAGTTTTTTCAATGGGAGTCTATTTAATCCTTTTAAAAATGGGATAGCATTTACATCCTCAACAAAACCGTTAGACATATTCAAACTGATCAATTGCTTGAAGTGTTTTAGGCACCTACCAAATCTGTGCATCATTTCGCCTTTTTCATCGTAATACGATGTTAAACTTAGGTCACAAATTTGCCTCGCATTGTAACTTAATTGTCTGATTTCCTTGGCCTTTATTTCCGTAAACATCATCGATATTTTTTTCACCTTACTGTGTTGTAGTTTTTTCTTGAGAAAACTAAAAAGCATTCGACGACGGTACGAAGCGACAGGATAAAAGATATCACTGTTCTCAAAAGCGACAGCTTTCAATTGAGATTTGGGTATATAAGAAAATAAATTTTGCAACTCTCGATTGCTTAACAATGTTGCCTGAAGTTCATCCATCGGAGTTTTTAATAATGCTTCCCTTAGCAGGCTTACTAAAGTAGCCCTGCGTTTATTAAAAAATCTCTTTCTCCATAAAGGGAGTAATTTAGCAGGAATAGGATTTTTTTCATCTAAAGATGTATTAAACGTCTTTAGTTTTTGTAAATTGGTAGTTAGAGTGATGAAATCGCCATCTTTACCTTGTAGTGCTAGGGTCGATCTCGCTGGTGGTAGTCGCATATTCAGGCCTAAAAAAATCGCCACTATACAGCGCAAGCAAGAGAGGATCAAAGGCCGGGGAACTAAAAAAATCACAACAATTAGAAAATAATTTTAATTATGCGCTAATTGCTCATACCAAAGACAATCAAAATATATTAGGGCCACGGCAATCATCATTAGAAGGCCCCGCCCCAGCGCTGAAAAAACTGAAGGTAGCTGATAATTCACGAGTGGAAAATTCTCACGTGCTACAGAAAGAAACAAAAAAGCGTTTACTCAAACATAACAGCTAGATTTGATAAAGTTCGTGACGAAGAAGCAGCAAAAGATATTATCGATAATTTATCTCTGCATAATACAAATTATGTTCAGAGTATGCTAGCTGCAGGTGGTATCGATGAAGAGATACGGCATAAACCTTGCTTTATATTTTCTCCTTAACAATTATCTGCCCTGTTCGGCTGTAAAGCACAGCAATTGGGTTTGTCATTACTGTAAGAAGGTCACTATGTTCGCTGAATCATTAAATCATTATTATCCTGTTGCACAACCCGGTGAAAAAATGCTTGTCGGTAAATTAGAAGGCAAGTTAATTGCGGCGAAACTTCTGTTGAATCAAGGCTTGGCTTGGCCGGCCATTGCTGATTTAATGGATATGACGCAAGAACAAATTGCCTGTGTCGAAACTCACTACCATTGATAGGATGAGCGGTCGCTTTTTGCCACACGAACCGGATCAAGCGGCGAAAATTGGTCTGTTCACCCTATCAGTGTGCCGCTGCTGAACTATTGATAATGTCTCATAGTGTAGGTTGCTATCCTAAAAATAAATTCGATCTCAAGGGGATAACGTGATTTTGCTTTCCTTATTAAGAACAACCTGAATGCGTGCATCTTTCTTTATAAAAGACAAGAAGATAAGCGGGTGTAGTGACTTATCACCCTGGATCTCAACAATAAAACCGAGTTTTTCAAGTACCATATATGTTCGTGTCTTAGGTATTTCATTTCTTTCTAATAAAGTCTGAATCTTGTCTAATTTTTGTTGCAGTGTCTTCTTACCTTTATTACGACACATTGCTTTTAACTCACCCCAAAACCCGATTTTACTGTGCGCTCTATCTTCATGCTTTTTTTCTTGTAAAACTTTTTCATATTCATCTGATATCGCCTGACCTATAATTCGTTGATTATTAATTAATAAATCCATGTCTTCCTTAAATTTGGTATGCTTGATATCCCATAGTAAATGTTTTAACTCAATAATCTCGTTGACAGTGATAGGTTGATTTTTCTCAATCTCATCTGCAGATAGATCAATACGCTTCGCATGCTGTCGTCTTTGACATGTTAAAATGTAGGCTGCATGAATATTGATTATCGACAAGGGAAGTTTGCGTCTTGTTAGAAGTGCTAACAAGTCAAAAAGTAGGTTATCTATTTTTTGAATGTCTTCGCGTTTTCCTGAGTCGCATCCTTTTATAATATTATAATCGGCATTATTTATTCTTTGTTTGGTAACGATTTGGCCTGCAATTTTAAACAGTTTCAATCTCAATTCTTCGATCACTGTTATATAGACATTCTCAACTGTTAGGGCTTTCTGTTTAGCAAAGGCTTTAATGTGTGTCAGAATGGATTTATCTAAGTAACAATTTTTCTCTTCAAAACTTTTTGCAAGCGTTTTAATTAAAGGTAAATTTACTGTAGTTAAAATGGAGGCTAACCCAGGGTACTTAATTAGAAATTCGACGTTCTCTTCCGAGGCAGGAAGGCTATTTTTTTTAAGGTAGGCTGATGCATTAGAACGAGCAAACAATGCCCTACTATCTGATAGCAAGCTTTTCTCTAACACTTCATTTTTTTCAATATCTATGTCTTTATTTTGTGAAAGGTGCGATTGACTCTGACTACGCAGTATTACCTGTAACGTTTTATTCGCTTCTTCGATGTCATCAATCGACCTCAATGTCGAATCCATTTGTTTCCCAGCATTTTCAAATCGAATCGTGGTGAGGGCTATAGCAAATTCGAGCGCAGTAGGAAGCTGCTCTATTTTCTTTTCAGCTACATTTTCTTTAAAAAGCTGTGCAAGAGCCTCGTTTTCTTGAATATCTGCATCATTAAAAATGCTAAGAGTATTTTTGCGATTACTCAATACACCGTTTGGTACGTTTATGAGCCGGTCTTTTTCTGCAAAATTCGTCGGCTTGTGTACGGCTACTTCTTTGCATACAATCTGTTTATTCTCCGTGAGCTCATTTTTATTAAGAGGAACGCCCGCAACACGTTTCTTATCCTCCTGATTTTTTTTAGGTTTGTAAATGCGCCAGAAAGCAGGGGGTAAATAGCAAACTCGGCTACCGGCAAAACAGTCAAAGAATTCTTTAGGATAAGCAGAAGTATTATACGATCTAGCATCAGGAGGGAAATAAGCGGGTGTACCATTTAGAGCCTTGCGTGTTGTACCAACGTCTTCTGATAAACCAAAGTCAATGATATTGAGATTTAATTCTCCACTAGCATCCAGTTCTACGACCATATTTTCTGTTTTAATATCATAATGTATCAGTTTCTTAATGTGCAATTGAGCTATCTTTATCCACATTTTTATCGAAAGAACTAATTTTTCATCCAAACTTAATGAATGCTCTGCTAAATATCTGGATAAAGGCATACCAAGAAATGGACTGATAATGTAAGACTTCTTATTCATCTGCCAATTTTCAACGTCACTGTAAATTCGTTTCATCATCCTGACTTCTTTAATCACTAAATCAGGTGATTTATCTGTGTTTATTAGGTTATCTTTATTATCAACAACTTGTTGAACTTTGATCACCCTTTTATTTTCATTAATTTCATCAAAAGGATTCACGCGCTTAACTTTACCAAAACTGCCCGCGCCGATCGTAGCCTCAACCTCATATAACGTGCTATTTACTCTAAAGTAAGAAACAGGCAAGAGGCACAATCGCCCCTGCCAATAATATATTGGACCGGTTAATTCATTGCCGTTGTGTTTAGTACGCTCTAACTTGATATGATCTTTTGAAAGATCATTTGATGCAAAATAATCCCGAGCGAGGGCGCGTGATTCTTCAAGAGATAGCTCATGGTATTCAATTGTGGATGGCATAAGGTTAAAATAAACAATATTATTATTTATTTTAACAAAAATAACTATTTTTAGTCAATGTTGCCAAATATTGATCTTACTTTGCTTTTAGTTCATTTCCACGCTTTCCTCTTAAGAAAAAAGCCACAACGAAACTAATAAAATAACAACAGGGCATTACCAACAAGGCTCGATTATAAGTACTCATATCGTAGAGAGTAATATTGTTCACAACCGTTGTTTGCCCGTGATTCAAGAGGATACCTACCAAAGGCTGAAAAATAGCACCACCAAGTAAAACGGATAAATTATTAAACCCTGAGGCCGTGCCAACCCACTTCGGTGGATTATAATCTTTTACCACGGCAAAACTTACCGTTTGACCCCCTGCTCCTAAGCCTAAAAGCAGCAACACGCCGTACATCCAAGACAGGGGTAAGCTACAATACAAGAGTAAGATTACTGCGACAAAGCCTAATGCAGCACTAAGCGCCAGGGCTAAACGCCTCGTTTCAAACTGGTCACTTAACCAACCCAGCAATGGGCTGCCAATACCGATTCCTAACCAAATCATACTACAAAGGCCAGAAGCGGTAATGATACTAATTTGATACTTAGCTTGTAAGTAAGGTACCCCCCATAAAGCTGCAAAAACTGCTATCGGTGTCCAGATAGTAAAAGCATAAATACCAATCAACCATGTATGTGGGCGCCGACAGACGGCTGCTAACCGCTGCCATTCCTCAAAAAGAGGTCGCCTTGGTGCTATTTTAGATGGAGGCACCGGGTAATCCCTGATAATCAATGCCACAAGTGCAGCCAAACAAAAACCCAGAGCTCCTAATATAAAACTAGCGTTTCTCCATCCCACGACTTCAATCAACTTTGCCAATGGAATCTGCCCAAACATAGCACCCAAAGAGCTCATAAGCTGGGCAATCCCTGCTAACAGCGCAAATTGGTGGTGAGGAAACCATCTGGAAACCAGGATCAAAACGCCTATAAAAGAAAAAGCAGAAGCAACGCCAATTAAAAATCGTCCCAATGCCGCAGTCACCAAACTGTCTGTTGCTGCAAAAAAAATGGAGCCTATACCGCAAATGATGAGAGCGATGGTCATTAGTTTACGCGGCCCATAACGATCAAAGAGAACGCCTGCAGGCAACTGCATTGGAGCATAAGAATAAAAATAAAACGCTGAAATAATCCCAAACCCTGCGGCGTTTATGTGAAAGGCATTCATCATGTCATCGGCCATAACACTCGGCGCTACCTGCAAAATAAACTCGTAGAGATAGAAAGAAGCTGCCAATAAAAAAATCAAGTAAGCATTCCACCGTGAGGGATGTGATTGGATATCCATCGGTTTGTCCAAAGCGTTCATTTAAAAAAGATAATTATTACACCCTGCTGCCCCATCGATTGTCAATGCACGATAAAATTATGCAGTCCAGCAAACCTTCAGGTAAATTAAACATAACATAGCGATGGGCCTATTACGGAGAGGATTTTCAGCCTCACTCAGCATTTCACACAGCACATTATACAAGCTCAAGGTTCTAAAACTTCTTCACCAAAATAAAACAACAAGCATATTAAAGACCATTAAACCAAAACTCGCTAACAGTGAAGGTAACAATTGAATATCGAGGGCATAGCGATAAATAAAGGCCGTGGCTAAGAATTGCCAAACCGTCAAACCCACAGTCGCTATTAAATAAATAATTCCCAATATCAATACTAGGCTTGGGTAAGCGCTAACTTCGGTGAAAAAAGGGACTAATAGAAGTAGAGGAAACGAGAGAAAATGGATAATAAAATGCACAGCTAATAAGGTAGTAATCGTTTGTATACTGCGATTAACTGTTTTGTTAATTTTCAAGAGCAGAAAAGTGTACAAATAATAAGTGAAAACAAGGCTCGTCGCAATCACAATCGTAGGAAGGAAAGCTAAGTTGTCTTGCACAGTCACTAGCCATTGAAGGATAATTAGAACAAAAAAAAGCAGGGTAAACCCTATTAATAACATGGGCGAATACGGTGTGTTTGCAGGTGATTCTTTAAATAAAGCAACTTGCCAGTAGCGCCGTAAGAGCGTTTTCCACATATCCAATCCTGTGTTCATTTAGTTTCCTGATTTTTTTTTGATAATTTTAACCGGCTGCACAGTGGGTTGTTTCCACGGACCAAACACTTTATAAGTATAACCTGTTACTTTTTGAATGCCTTCATCTAGAATTTTGCTTGCTGCCCAAGTAGCAATTCCTGCAAGCGGTCCACCCGCAATAGTAGCAACTACCGGTAGACTCGCTGTTATATGGGGGTAAACACCAATATCTAAATCAAAAAATTGTTTATTTAAATCTATATTCCCCTTGATTGTTGCATGCGCCACAGGTCCATCCATGTCGCTGTCCTTTGTAGCTAAAACCCCTTTCACAAGCTTTAAACTGCCTTTAAATTGATCAAAACTATAGCCTCCCTTTGAAAGATCACTAAAATCAAAGGTAAGTCGTCTTGGTAACGTTTGTAGGCTTAAAATACTCAAAAGCTTGCCCAAACCTATTTTTTCTTCAGTTGATGCATTTAGATTAGGAATACGTCCATTTTTTAATACAATACCAATCTCCCCTTCTGCTTTTTCCACGTTAAAATCAAAGAAGGAGCCCGGCCAATGCCCTTGAAAATTAACGTTTCCACGAGAAGCTTCTATAAGTGGCTCGTATTGCCAAGAGATTAAACTCTTAGCAAGGTCGCGAATGACTAAGTTTCCTGAAGCAACGGTTTCATTAACGACGTCTTCTTTTGCCCAAGCACCCTTGCCGGAGAACTGATAGTAAGGCGTTCGTATATTTAATTCTTGCACAGTCCAATGGTTTTTGGACGATTCTGCCTTTATCTTCACCGTACCAAAAGAAAAAGCATCCCACTTCAAATCATCGATCTGAAGATCTAAATTTGGAAAACTACTAGGGTTAAGTGTGTACGCAACGTCTTCTGGCTTGTTAGAAACAGCTTGTGGTACCGTTTGCCAATGTAGTTTTTCAAAACGTCCCGCAATACGCTTCACATCCGTTTGATAAATCACATCCGCCATTAATAATTCAGAGTCTAACCGTACTTTCCAATCATCCTTTGTTGTCTCTTTTGTTAGAGCAACATTTAAATCACCGTAATTAGCATCTAATTGCAGTGCGTTGCTCTGAAGTTTTCCAGTAACTTTGAAGGGACGCGTTGTATTTTTTGTTTTGCCCAGTGGCGCAGGCAAAAGTACAGTTAATCCCTCAAGATTACTTTGAAAAGCTAAATCGGCGGGTCCAGATACATGACTCAAAAACGAGCCTTCAAACGGTAATGTACCTGTTAATACGGAACTGACCGATGTTCCAAACTTTTCAGCTGCCTTTTCAATAGGCAGTAAACCTTTTAACCATATTTCGGTACCAGGAGAAGGTGTTTTTTTTGTATCTATCTTAATAAGCAGAGGTTCTCCCAATAATCGCGCTTTAAATTCACTTGGCAGAATCGCTGCTTCCGTGAATTTTAATCCACCCATGAGTTGATCTAAAGAGAGCGCATTTGAACCTGTGGGAAAAGAAAGAGTATCATCCTGAAAAGCAATTTCACCTTGGGTGCGAATGGGCGCAGTTGATGAATAAAGAGGCATTTCTATGGATAAATCCACCCCAACCGGCCCCTTAATCTCCACACCTTTTAAGGAACTAAATTTTGCTTTTAAGGGAGAAGCCTCTATATAATCGATAAGCGCTTTGCCTTGAGTATTTGATTGTGCATGCAAAAGCAAGGTTTCCTTATCTAAGCCAACGTCATCAATACGTAAATGAGCCGCACGCAGTGGTAAGTCTTTAACTTTACCCTGTGTTGCCTCCATTTCAAACATGCGTTTATTAATGTTTAGATAGGTCTCAAGCGCACTTATTTTAGGCCAACCAGCCGCTGGAACAACATCGACGCCACTTAAATAAGATTTAACATAAAATTCACCGGGTGCATGATCAAAAGGAAAGCCAGTCATCTCGCCATCCACCACCACTTCACCACCGGCCTTGTCAATATGTTTAATCGCTGTCTTTAGCCATTCATCCAACGAAGGTCGCATCCAGGATTTAGGTAAGTAAGTAAACCATTTTTCCGTGTTGTGCGTTGAAAAATTAGCTTTAAGGCGGAGCAACCCTTGAGATTCTTTCGTTACTCTATCGGCAACCCCTTCCGCACTTAACAAGAGATCCGGATGAGCGAGAACAAAATGGTCTAAACGGACACGCAAGCCCTGGGACAATCGCTTCCAATTTAAGCGAGTATTAAATTCGGAAAAAATTAACGGAGGGTGCGGAGGAAGGGTAAGGGTGAACGGATGTGCAGGCTTTTCATCGTGGGTCAAAGATAAAGCACCTTCCATAGGTTCCCACTGCACAACACCTTCTAAATTTTTAATCCCTGGGATCTCCCCTTTAGGTTCCCAAGAGAGTTTAGAAAAACGTGACAAAACATAATTTAATGCGCCTTCTTTTACTTGCAAACGTGTATCGTAAAGATGTCCGTGCAAATGTTTAGGTAGGTTTTTTTCGACCACTTCTGGCCACTCTACTTTTAAATTAACCAAGGAACGCAAGATTAAATGTTTTGCATAAATAAAATGCGTTTGCGTCTCCCTATTATAAGCAAACATGAGTGTATTTTCGGGCCATTCATAGTGGTCAAGGCAAAGTTTTACGTGATCAGCGAGCATCTGCCAGCCAGCCGGGGTGGTCCGCCACGCTAGATTTGCACTTAAATCTTGGACTTCTTGCTGTTTTGATGTTTTTTTATCTTGAAAAGATAGTCCTTTAAAATGTAGTGTCGATTGTAACTTAGTTAGTTTGTCTCCTGCCCAGTCTATCCAAAACTGTGCGTTTCCTTCCCCGTTCAAACATTGAAAACGAGCTTCGCTAAAAAATGGCTGCCATTGCGAAGGAAGAAAGTGCTTGATTGAAAGGAAGGCGTGTCCTTTCAAATCCTGCAGATTATTCGAATTAAGCCGCATTTCTGAGAGCACCTCAAAATGAGTTTTATAAGGTTGATCAAGCTCTCCGCCACCTTTTAATTGGTAATGACCTAATGAATTTAGAAGAGTAAGGCGTAAATTTCTCAGTGGAAGTTGCATGCCTTCTTTTAAATGTAGATCGGCTGATAAATGTTTAACAACGGTTTTTTGCTGGCTTAATAAGACTGCTAAGACAGGCTCATAAGATGACAGGTCGGTTTGAGGATCGGTGTTATTGTTCAAACCTTCGATCTGCCAGCCATTGTCTGTTTGATAAAGGTTTAAATGGATACCATCAATTAAAAGCACCCCAGGCTGAATACGCCAATGCACTAGAGATTTTAAAAGATTAATACCAATAGCTAAATGCCGCAATTCAATCACAGTTTCTTGCTGTTTTTGAATTTTCACCTGATTTAAGTTAAAGACAGGCTCAAACCAATACCAACCGGTGTCCATGCGCTCAATCGTAACAGGTGAGCCCAACATATTTGAAAGTTGCTGTTCAATATCTTGTTTATATTGTGTAGCCCAAGGCGTTAAAGCACGAAAAAGGCTTGAAATAATAGCAGCAACGATAATTGTCGCTGCTAAAAAAAGCCATAAACCTTTAAAAATTCTGTTCACTTAAACCAAATATCCTTCCTCGCGCATTTTCGCTAACTTATAGCGCAAGGTACGTTCGCTAATACCCAGAACATTCGCCACTTGTTGACGATTACCGTTATGTTCCGATAAGGCTTGAAAAATGAAATCATACTCTTGCTGTTGCAAGTTTTTGTGCACTGCTTTTTCCACCTTAGCCAGTGCATTTCCCGTCTCCATACTCATTGGCAACTGAAGATGGGGAACTTCTATTGTACCATGTGGTTGCAAAATTAGAGCACGTTGGACCATATTATCCAGTTCGCGTGCATTTCCTGGCCAATTATATTCGAGCAGTGCTTGTTTAGCTTCCTCACTCAAAACGGGAATGAGCGGTGAATTAATTTGACAATGACGACGAATTAAATAGTTAGCAAGCGGAATAATATCACAAATTCTTTCACGTAGAGGTAACCAATGCAGCGGAAAAACGTTCAATCGGTAATATAAATCTTCACGAAACCTACCTGCTTTTACTTCATCGACCAATTTTCTATTGCTAGTAGCCAATACGCGCACATCCAATTGAATTAATTTATTCGCACCAATGCGCTCAACTTCTTTTTCCTGGAGCACTCGAAGTAATTTAGCCTGGAGACTTAGACTCATCTCACTTACTTCATCAAGCAACAAAGTACCCTTCTGCGCTAGCTCAAACTTGCCGGGTGTTGATTTATAGGCACCGGTAAAAGCACCTTTTTCATAACCAAAAAGCGTAGCCTCCAACATCTGTTCCGGAATGGCTGCGCAGTTGATTGCGATAAACGGATGTCGTTTTCGAGGGGAATGATCGTGAATAAAATGGGCAAGAACTTCTTTCCCCGTGCCACTTTCCCCACTAATCATCACAGCAACATCAGATTCTGCTACACGACGTGCCATTGATAACAATGCCTGACTTTTAGGGTCGTGGGCAACAGGTTGTGCCTCGTCATCTGTAAACAAGGGTTTAATATAACGATTAATTTTCTCAGTAAGTGCGCGTGCGCTGAAAGGCTTTTGTAAATAATCGACAGCACCGTTACGCATCGCATTCACCGCATCCTCTACTGAGCCATAAGCGGTTATAAGAATGACTGGTACTCCGGGGTTACGCCGTTGTATCTCTGCCAGTAGTTGTTGACCATCCATCTTTTCCATGCGAATATCGCTTAACACGATTGCAGGGTGATGGTGCTCCAACATGGTAAGTGCTTCTTCTCCGTCACTGGCAGTCAAATAAGAATGCCCGGCTAAATTCATCGTCTCGGCAAGTGCTTCCCTTAGAATCGGATCGTCTTCAACAATCAGAATATCGCTCATAAAATAAGTCCTTTTATTTAGTAAGTCCTTTTATTTAAGCCTCTTACTTCATAGGAAGAGTGATAATAAAGCAGCTTCCCACACCTATTGATGAATCTAATCGGATACTGCCGCCATGTGCTTGAATCACGGCGTTCACAACAACCAGCCCTAGACCATTTCCCTTAGGTTTGGTGGTAAAAAAAGGAAGCAACGCTTGAGCGTAGACGTCTTCTGACATGCCTATTCCATCATCCGTTACTTTGAGTTGCCAACTCTGACTTTCATGTTGGTTAATATCTATCCTAATACAACTTGCTTTTGCCTGCCAAGCATTAACAACCAAATTAAGCACAGCGCTCAACAAAGATTCGGCGTGAATGCATACGGACTGCCTGCTTACATTGTTATGACACATAAACTTTATCTCTTCAGCGTCGATGCTGGAACGCACTCGCTCTTGGAGCACTTGGCACCAATGATCAAGGATCACCTGTTGAGGCTTAAGACAATGATGATGACCTTGTATAAATGAAGATAACGTTTGTAATTGATGAGCAATTTGTTGGTGAGAACGTTGCAATTTCTCTAATCGCTGTTGCTGTTTCTCGATGTCTTGGGCCCCTTGTGCTAAATGTTCGGTGTAAAGCATGGCAGAAGATAAGGCCGTTTTAATCTCATGCACCATTAGTGCAGACATTTTACCGATATCAATCCAACGTTCTTGTTCTATTTGTGATAATGATAAGTTGGTACTTGAGAGATCAAGGAACATAGTATTCATGCTCCGTGAGGCGTCCTTTTTTAGGCATTGCGAAGTGCTTTTATGAACAGGCCTTACTAAAGACTGTAACAAAATTTTAACGTAGAACAAAAGTGATTTCTTTATTTTCTTTCGCCTTTTTCAACCAAACAAATAGGTTGGGCAAAGAGTCAATTCTCGCTTAGAATACTAAAATATGTCTCATTAAAATCGAATTAGATTCTAATTAGAATCGAAACCTTATAGGAATCAACATGCAACACCTTTCTATTATGATCGATCATTTACTGCACTTAGATACATACCTGTTTTCGTTCGTGTCTACTTATGGCCTGTTAACTTATGCTGCTTTATTTGCTATTATTTTTTGTGAAACAGGACTTGTTATTACTCCTTTTCTTCCAGGCGATTCATTGCTTTTTGCAAGTGGTAGCCTTAGCGCCCAACCAGATGGCGTTTTAAATGTATTAAATTTATTTCTTCTGCTTGTTATTGCCTCAATATTAGGAAATCAAATCAATTATTGGGCTGGAAAATATCTAGGATTACAACGTTTTTTTTCAAAAAATGCACGCTTTTTAAAAATAAAATATCTCGAAGATGCAAATGACTTTTATCAACGCTATGGTGGGAAAACGATTATCATTGCGCGCTTTATCCCGATCATACGAACTTTTGTTCCTTTTGTAGCCGGTGTTGCTTATATGAGTCAATCTCAATTTTTCTTTTATAATTTAATCAGTGCTATTTTATGGATTGGCAGCTTACTCTTTTTAGGTTATTTCATCGGTGCATTACCCATGATTAAAAATAATTTTACGATGGTTATTTATAGCATTCTTTTTCTTTCGATATTGCCATCAGTCGTTTCTTTTTCTTGTCGGAAATTCAAATCCGCCAATGATCTTAAATAGCAATATTCTTTCTATGTAATACAAGCACTGTAAAAGTTATAAACTTACAATATTCGACGCGCCCTTAACCAAATAACTTGAAGCACATCTATCAAATTGAGCTATAAAAACCAATGACCTAAAAAGTATTAAGATTGTTTATCTTTTTAATGTGCACCTGAAACAGCTGCCGATTCGCTTGCATGTTTTGCAGGTTTGGTGATCCATACAATCGGAATAAGTAAGATTAAAATCAAAGATGATGCCCAAAAAATATCGTTTAATCCCAACGTATTCGCTTGCACATTTACTAAAGCATTAAAAAGGGCAAAACTTTGTTCAGGTGTTATTGCTAATAACCTGCCCGTTTCTTTCATAAACTCATTAAATTGCGTGCTGTATTGGGTAGCAACTTCAGTGAGTTGTACATGATGTAAGATCGATCGATTACTCCACTCTGTGTTTGCCAACGACGTACCAATCGAACCACAAAAAACACGTGCAAAATTCGATACACCGGCTCCTGCGGAAATTTTTTCTGGTGGTAAAGTTGAAAGAATAATCATTGATAAAGGAATGAAAAACATTGCCATCGGTACCCCTTGTAAAAGAGTTGGTGCAATTAAAGACCAAGGATCAACGGTGGATAGATAATTAGAGCGTAAGAAAAATACTAAAGAAAACAGAGCAAATGCAATGCTGGTTAAATACCTAGCATCTACCTTCGGCAAAAGCTTGCCAACAATTGGCGAGCAAATCACCGCAAACACGCCCAGTGGGGCTAGAATCAATCCTGTGTTCAACGTTGAATAGGCGAGATCTTGTTGCAACCATTGAGGCAATATCACTAAATTACCAAAAAATACCGCATATCCTATCGAAATCGCAATTGCTCCTCCAGTAAAGTTCCGGTTAGCAAAAAGTGTTAAATCCACCACCGGATGCTCTTCTGTTAGTTCCCAAATAAGAAAAACGATAAAACCTATAAATGCAGTTATCCCTAACGTCACAATGACCGGGGAATTAAACCAATCCAGATCTTTTCCTTTATCAAGCATCACTTGTAAGCTGCTGACCCAAATAATTAATAGACATAGACCTATCTTGTCGATGGGTATGATCTTTTTAGGGGTTTCTCGATCGCGATAAATCAACCAAATGACGACACCTGCAATAAGGCCTACCGGAATATTGATATAAAAAATCCAGGGCCAATGGTAACTATCCGTTATCCATCCGCCTAACGTCGGCCCGGCAATAGGTCCTACAGTCGCTGTCATACCCCAAAAAGACATGGCCATCGCTTGACGATGGCGAGCGTAGGAGCCAAGTAAGATGGCTTGTGATAAAGGGATTAGGGGCCCTGCAATAAATCCTTGAAAAACACGAGCAACTAAAAGAAAGGTGAGATCATGTGCAAAACCACACAACCAAGAAGCCACAACAAAGAGGAATATACAACTAACAAACAGACGAATTTGTCCGAAACGTTGGGTTAACCATCCTGTTAATGGAATTGAAACAGCATTAGCAGCGCCAAAGATTGTGATCACCCAAGTCCCTTCATCCAAGGAAACCCCAAGATTCCCTGAGATCGTCGGAATCGCAACGTTGGCTATAGAAGTATCTAAAACGACCATAAACGTAGCCAAAGCAACTGCGATAGTTGCAATCACAAGGGTAGTACCTTGCAAGCATGCTGGCTTATTTTTGGTTAAGTCCTGATTAAATTGCTCGCCTGACTGAGCCTTTGACATCAGTTATTCCCCTTAAAAGCCTCATCTTTAAAAGCCTCATCTTTTTGCTGCTATTTAATAATCGTTTTGCTATCTTATTAGCAAGTAAATTGAGTGAGATGTCATACTATTTGTGCATAACCCAATCCCGATTTCGCAAGCGAGAATTGTTGAAACAATGGTCAAAAAAGTCTGGCTTTATTGGTGAAGACGCGCAATTTTTCCTATCGTTGTTGCCATCATTGCTGCCACTTCTGCGTCGGCTTCTTTTTCCAATGTATCAAAGATGGGTGTTTGGTACAGGGGTATAGGCTCAATATCGCCCATCAAACTTCCTTGGGTATTATGCAAATCAACAGTTACTTCCATCGATAAACCTAGGCGCAGGGGATGGGCCTTTAATTCTTCATGATCGAGTTGGATACGTATCGGTAATCGCTGCACAACCTTAATCCAATTCCCCGTTGCATTTTGAGGAGGAAGCAAAGCAAATGCACTTCCCGTCCCTGCCGAAAACCCTTGAATCTTCCCGTGATAAACAACAGAAGATCCATATACATCCGCAGTTAGGCTCACTGGTTGGCCGATACGCATTAGTCGCATTTGGCGTTCTTTAAAGTTTGCATCGACCCAAACTTGTTCAAGAGGAACAATCGCCATCAAAGGAGCACCTAGGGAAACCCGTTGTCCGATTTCTGCAGTGCGTTTGGCAATCGTCCCTGTCAAAGGAGCGTAAATTTTTGTGCGGCGAAAATCAATGTAGGCTTGCCTTAAATTGGCCGCTGCAGCTTGAACCGCTGGATGTTGCGCTAACGTGGTTTCTGTTGTTAACGAAAGGTTTGATAATAGTGCCGAACGTGCTTGTATTAAAAATGCCTCCGAAGTTTGCTGCGTTTCTTTTGAGTGAATTAACTCTTCCTGAGAAACCGCACCCATGCGGATTGCTTTCCCTCGTCGAGAGAAGTCTCGCTTTGCTCGCTGTACCTCGGTTTCTCGTTCCGAAACACCAGCTCTTAGAGAGCCTTGATTAATGAATAACTGTTGTGTTTCACGAATCGTCCGAGCCAATACCGCTCTTCGTTCATCAAGAACCATTTGTGTATCAATCGGATCCAGCTGTACCAGCAATTGGTTCTCTTTAACCCGTTGAGTATCGTCTACCCTAACCGTGTTTATTGTCCCTGCAACTTGTGTGGTCACAGGAATAATATTGCCATTGACATATGCATCATCGGTCGACTCATAGAATCGACCAATTAACATCCAATACGAAGCATAGGCTACCGCAATCAACACTACTAAGATCGCGAAGGCCCACAATGCTTTGCGACGCTGTCGCCGCCGAGCAGGTTTCTCAGGCGTTGCTGAGGCCGGAGATGGCGGAGCTACCTGTTGGCCAGGTATGGCAGCAGCGGGGGTTTGTTCTGCCCCGCTTTGCCCATTTTGCCCTGCATTTTCCGACGATACATCCTTTGATCCTGAGGTTCGTTCATCCATAAACGCTTACTCTTTTGGGTTATTTTGAAGACATTTGTACCGTTGTTTGTGTTAAATCAAGTAACTCCCGAATTGCGACAAAAAACATCGTGTAATTCAGTGTTGTGCTTGCACGTAAGTCAGATAACATATGTCGCCAACGAGCAATCAATGCTTTATTTTTTTCAACCCATAAACCAAAACAACTGGAAAACTCTTTATCGGGTGGACAAATACTTAAAATACCTGCAGCCAACAACCGTTGCTGCCAATCTAAGTCATCCCTTAGCCCCTCTCTCGATAACGCTTCCCAATGGGTTTCCGTAGGATGCGAAATTACCTGGGTACGGATCCAAGACATTTCTAAGAAACCTTCAATCCAGAAATAAACTTCAGCCACTTTTTGAACCTCTATTTTTGTTTCATGGCTGACAGCAATCACGTCTAGCACCGGGAATAGCGCACGTGTAATGGTTAACTCATGCGCTAGTTGAGCTGGAATCCCTAAATCAACGTAGTCACGATAATGTATTTCGTATTGCTTACGGCTACGCTCATCAAGCACTTTGGGTAAAGATTCTTTAAATGCACGAACCCCTTCCCGATAATGTTTGACAGCTTTGCTAATAGTGAGGCCCAAACGTTGATTCCTTAAAAACCATCGTGTCATACGTCTTAATAAACGTAAATAGAGGGTCGTCAACTCATTTTGCTTTTTAGCGGTAACTTGATTGCCCATAAGCGACATATTTGTCCAAATATCTTCCAAATCAAGCACACTGCGAGCCGTCACATAGGCTTGTACGATCGCTGGAATTGAGGCGCCGGTTTCGTCTTGCAAGCGATATACAAAAGTAAAGCCCATTTCATTTACAATAAGATTACTTAATTTAGTTGCAATGATTTCTCGTTTTAAGGGGTGCTCTTGCATTTGCGGACGAAATCGCTCCTGCAATTGTTTCGGAAAATACGAAACTAATGCATCTTTTAAGTAAGTATCCTCCGGCAGATCGGAAGCTAGAATTTGTTCTTTCAACAGGGTCTTTGTGTAGCACAGCAGTACAGCAATACCAGGACGAGTTAGCCCTTTGCCTTGCAGTTTAAGCTCCATCAAGCTACTTTCGCTCGGCAGGAATTCCAGTTCTCTATCTAGCTTACCACTACGCTCAAGCTCATTAATATAACGACTATGTAATTCAACAGACGCAGCAGATTGCATTGCCGCTAGGCTAATAGCCCGGGGTTGATTAAAATTATCTTGAATCACTAGGGTAGCTACATCCGGCGTCATTTCACTCAAGAGCTCATTACGCTGTTTCTCAGTCATATCCCCAGATGCCACAATATGATTGAGCAGAATTTTTATATTGACCTCTTTATCGGAACAATTAACACCTGCTGAATTGTCGATAAAGTCCGTGTAAATCATACCACCCTTGAATGCATACTCAACGCGAGCCAATTGGGTAAAGCCAAGATTCCCACCTTCTCCCACTACCTTGCACATCAATTGTTTCGCATTAATTCGGATTGCGTCGTTTGTTCTATCACCTACATCACTGTGTGATTCAGTACTCGCTTTAACAAACGTGCCGATACCCGCACTCCATAATAGGTCAATATTTAATGTTAAAAGCACACGAATCAATTCATTAGGTTCGATGCTCGGCTCTGTAAGACCAAACGCTTCTTTCATTTCTTCAGATACAGGAATCGCTTTCGCACTGCGGTTAAAGACCCCTCCGCCTTTAGAAATGAGTTGACTATCGTAATCACTCCAATTAGAACGAGGCAAATGAAACAAACGTTCACGCTCTTTAAAGCTGACTTCAGGATCCGGATTAGGATCAATAAAAATATGAAGGTGATTAAAAGCACCCACTAATTTAATCTGCCGCGAGAGCAGCATTCCGTTTCCAAAAACATCACCAGCCATGTCACCGATACCAACTACCGTAAAAGGATTTTCTTCGATGTCTTGACCTAACTCATAAAAATGCCGTTTGACAGATTCCCACGCACCCCTTGCTGTAATGCCCATTTTTTTATGATCGTAACCAACAGAGCCGCCGGAGGCAAAAGCATCACCTAGCCAAAAACCGTATTCTAAAGAAATCTCATTAGCGATATCAGAAAATGTTGCTGTCCCTTTATCAGCAGCAACGACCAAATAGGGATCATCTTCGTCATAGCTAAGAGTATCTTGAGGCTTAATAATTGCCCCTTGATGATAATTATCCGTAATATCCAAAAGACCACGAATAAACAACTTATAAGATTGAATCGCCGCAAGCAACGTTTCTTCGCGAGAGCATTGGGTCGGCAATTGTTTAAGCACAAAACCACCTTTTGCACCACTTGGCACAATCACCGCATTTTTAACTTGCTGTGCTTTCATCAAACCAAGAATTTCTGTTCGAAAATCTTCTCTTCGGTCAGACCAGCGTAAGCCCCCTCTTGCTACTCTTCCTCCTCGTAAATGCACGCCTTCAAATTGTGGGGAATACACAAAGATTTCGTAAAGAGGATACGGTTTAGGAATACCCGGAATCGCTTTGCTGTTTAATTTAATGGATAGGTAATTCTTTGCATGACCTTCTCGAGTGACTTGATAGTAATTTGTTCTTAAAGTAGAAGAAATCACATGCATATACTGACGTATAATTTTATCTTCGTCGAGATTAGTTACCCCTTCTAGCGCTGCATAAATCTCATCTAGCACCTTTTGATATTCTTCATCTCGCTTTGTACTAAGTTGAGGATTGAAACGAATCTCAAAAAGCTGGACTATTTTTTTAGCAACAGCTGCATTATTACTCAATGCATCTTCGATATATTCCTGGCTAAACGTAAGGCCAATTTGCTTAAAATATTTTGCATACATACGCAAAACACTGACTTGATGCCAATCCAAACCTGCCGCAAGAACAAGTTGGTTAAAGCCATCATTTTCAGCATCTCCAAACCAGACATGAGAAAAAGCATTTTGGAAAAGCTCACGAATCTTATCAATCTCGAAAGGGACAGGACGCGTATATTGCAAGGCAAAATCATTGATGGAAGTATCCCGACCATTTTTTAAGGAATAAGGCCTCTCACTGAGTGCGCGCATGCCCAATTTTTCAAGCAAAGGTAACACGTCAGTTAATGCTATTGATGATTCATTCTGATAAATTTTCAGCCGGAAATTTTCTGGCTTTTCATCCATCATTTTATAGAAATTCATCACGAGAGGGTTTTCAGCAGACAATGCTTCCACATGTTTAATATCGTATACCGCAATCCGGGGTGAGAAATTTTCCTTGTATGCACTAGGAAAGGATCCTTTGTACCTGGAATAAAGCTCATTAGCTTGCTCTTCGCCAAAGGTGTCGAGTAGAAAATCCTTTAATTCATCTTCCCACGTACGACCCACCTCTATTAATTTTTGTTCAACGCTTTTGAAATCCCATTCGGTCAAGTCCTGAGGATCAGTGCGAATAATAAAATGAATACGCGCTAAAACGGATGCTTCGGAAAATAAAGTAGCGTAGCTAATATCGTTGGAATTGAAGTACTCTGCCAATATTCTTTCCATCGAAAGACGTAATTCTGTACTAAAGCGTTCTTTAGGCACAAAAACAAGGCAAGAAACAAAACGACGATAAACATCTGTGCGCGCAAACATGCGAATGCGTCGACGTTCCTGCATGTAATAAATGCCCATAGCGATTTCAAGCAGCTCTTCTTCCGTGGCTTGAATCAAGTCATCTCGCGGTAAAGTTTCTAAAATATTCAACAAGACCTTACCCGCATGACCACGCGGATTCAGGTTTGAATTCTGCATGATTAACGACACTTTATGTCGCAAAAAAGGAATGTATTTAGGGCTCGTGTTATAAGCAGCAGAGGTGTACAAACCGATAATTCGGCGTTCTCCGATCACTTTACCCTGCTTATCAAATCGCTTGATACCAATGTAATCCGTATACGCACTTCGGTGGACTGTCGCTTCTGTGTTTGTTTTTGACATTACAAGAATACGAGTAGATAACGTGAGAGCGCGTGCTTCTGGACTCATGGCAGAAATGCTACGCTCTGTCGATTTACTCATACTTTGTCTTAGTACGCCTAAACCTGTTTCAGGTAATGGTTGTAAAACTGTTTCGTCATCTTTTTGAATTAATTTGTAATCGCGCATACCTAGAAAGGTGAAATGGTGATTTTCAATCCAACTGAGAAATGCCTTTGTCTCAGCTAATTCGTCAGGATCAAGCGCAGCAGCTACTTCATCCAGTTGTGTAATCGCTTCTCGGACGCCTTCCCTCATTGCTTCCCAATCTTTAACAACCACACGGTTTTCTTCAAGGACGCGCTCAAAGTTACGATGTAAATCTTCTAAAATTGCTGCATCTGTTTGACGATCAACCTCCATAAAAATAGCGGCTTCATTAACTACCCCCTCTTGTTTACCGACAGGCCGCGGCAGCACATCAATGACTTGATCGTCTTTGTCTCTTTTTAAATGCAGGTTACCCATATGCATAATCAAATGTGACATAATGCCTAAGCGATTGATCACCATTCGTAACGAATCCACTAAAAACGGTTTATCCTCAGTAATGATTTCGACAACTGTGTGTGTTGTTTGCCACCCATGCCTTTCCAAATCAGGATTGTAGATACGGATTTTTGTCTCGTCAGGTGCACGCTTTTGAATAAGAGACCAAAAATTAACTGCGGCGCCGTATAAATCTTCAATGCCCCATTCGGTTAAGTCTTCTAATGCCACTGTCACATAAAACTGCCTAACAAATTTTGCGCAAAGAGAGGCTTGTTCCCCCTTCATTCTTTGCTTGAGCCTTTTGACAACCGCGTCAATAATTACATCCTTACCCTCTTCAAATTTGTAAGACATTCATAGATCCTCGTTATTGATCGAAATTGTTTTCGTATTCACAAACTCTAAAATGCCTTCCTTGGATAATTCACGGCCAAATCCTGACTGCTTAATACCACCAAATGGAACCCTGGGGTCAGACGAGACTACGGCATTGACGAAACAGCTCCCCGTTTGAATAGCTACTTCGGCTAAATATTCCCCTCGCTTCAGATCACGTGTAAAAATAGCCGCCCCTAATCCGTAGTCTGATTGATTGGCAAGGCGAACCGCCTCTGCTTCATCTTCTACTGCTATGACAGAAATCACCGGACCAAACAATTCCTCTTCAAAAGCCGGCATACCCGGATGTACCTTTACTAATAATGTCGGCGGATAATAAAAACCCTTGAGGGAGGGGATCTCTCCACCTTCTAATAACTGAGCGCCCAATCCTACACTTTTTGATACTTGTTGATGGAGAGTATCCCTAAGATCAGCGCGAGCCATCGGCCCCAGGCGCGTGTCATCTAACGATGGATCGCCCATCTGATACGCTTTCATTTCTTGCTGAATTTTTTCCACTAAAGCATCATGCACTGAAGCAACAGCAAGCACTCGTTTAGCAGCAATGCAAACTTGCCCACAATTGGCGAGGCGTGACTTTACAATAGCCTTTGCCGCGAGCTCAACGTCCGCATCTTCTAAAACGAGGTAAGGATCATTACCTCCTAATTCTAGAACAGCTTTTTTCAAATGTCGCGCTGCATTAGAAGCCACAATGGAACCTGCTTTTTTACTTCCTGTCAATGTCACTGCAGCCACCCTATCGTGTGCAACAACGTCTGCTGCAACATCATTATCAATAATGATATGTTGTAATACTTGAGGCGGAAAACCAGCTTCAAGAAAAAGCGCTTCAATACGGCAACCTACTTCTACGACGTTTGGAGCATGTTTTAACAAGAAAGTGTTGCCGGCTATTATGGTAGGCACAGCAGCACGAAAAACCTGCCAAAAAGGAAAATTCCATGGCATGATAGCAAAAATAACACCAATTGGCTGATAACATACGCGTGTTATTTTCATTTCTGTCGGAATCAAGCGCCCGCTTAAATAATGCTTCGCCTCTTGGGCATAATGGCGACAAATCCACTCGCATTTTTCAATTTCTGCCAACGCATAGGTGAATGGCTTTCCCATTGTTTTTGTAATGATTTTTGCAAGGTCGTGCTTTTCTTGTATCAACAATTGGATTAATTTTAGAAAGCATTGTTCTCGTTTTTCCATAGGCACATGCTGCCATTGCAAGAAACGCTGATGTGCTTTTTCAACCAATGGCATTACCTGAGATTTGGCTAAAAAACTATATTCCTTTAAAATCTCTTCGGTTGCTGGATTGATGGTTTTTATCTTCATGGATTTTCACCGTCAGAAAGCGATGTTTTTTTTGAATAGATAGCATTTATCTGGCTAAAAGCTAATAATAACCGGATATCTGTTTTCTTGCACATCTGTTTTAAGGTCTTATCGATTTTAAAAAAGGAAAAGTGCATACGAACCGTGGTTTTTATAGCCAAGAACTTCTGTGTTATTATACACTTGGCTTCCGAACGTGCGTTAACTCAACTAACGGAACTTCATGATGATGAAAAATAAGCTGTCATACCATCCTTTGCACTACCTTGCTGCGTGGGCCGTACATCTTTTCACAGCCAGTGCTGCTTGTATTGGAGTGATGACACTCATAAAAATCTATCAACATGAGTATATACAGGCACTATGGTTAATGGCAATAACCATTGTCATCGATGCCATTGACGGCACTTTTGCCCGCCTTGTCCGCGTGAAATCGGTTCTTCCTAACATTGACGGCACCTTGCTCGATAACCTTGTCGATTATTTTAATTACGTGATAACCCCATGCTTTTTTCTCTATGTAAAGCCTGATATGTTACCCGCTCAATTTTTGTTCCCTATTATCACTGCCGTTACACTGACATCTTCTTACCAATTTTGCCAAGTTGATGCTAAGACACCCGATCATTTTTTCAAGGGCTTCCCCTGTTATTGGAACATTGCAGTGTTCTACATGTTTATTTTTAACACGTCGATGTTTACAAATACCCTTTTACTCGGGCTACTATGTCTTTTAATCTTCATTCCCATCAAATACGTTTACCCTTCACGTCTTGATTACCTCACGAAAAGAAAAGCACTCAAAGTTGTCATGCATGGATTTTCCTTACTTTACGGATTAAGCTCCGCTTTGGTTCTATGGAATTATCCAAATATCCCCTCTATATGGCTCTTCGTCTCAATTGGTTATGTCTTGTTTTATCTATCAATCAGCCTCTATCGGACCTACTCTCCCATGACAAGTGATGTATGAGTAACTCCGGCTCCGTAAGCTTTGAGTGATCACTTAAAGCTTATTTGCCTTAAAAATATACCTTTCTCTAAAAATCGAAGTAGACCCTTTCGCTTCCTTCACACAGTCCAAATCTGACTTTTCTATCCTAATGATAATTCTCGAAAATAAACTGATATCGATCGTTCTTTGAGTATAAATAATCGCCTTCCTCTTGATATTAAGATTTTCACAAGCATAAAAAAAGACTACTTAGGACTTGTAATGATTTATTAAAATATTTATTTTTTGATTATTATTGACTATTATTGTATAAATAATTTACAAATTTAAATATAAAATGAAGAAACAAACAGAAAGTTTTCTAACTCGTGTCTATACAACGTTAATGACAGAGGAAGGTTATAATCTTGAAAAAATCCAAAAAACAATAGATTTGTTGCAAAATGTTGACATTCCCGATTTAGAGGAAGAATTAAATAATGCCTTAGACGATAATAATGCTGCAGAAATGAATAGTTACTTAACAATGCGGCAAGGTATTGCTCGAGTGCTATTTGAGATTGAATGTACAGAAAAAAACCTACAACACCAAGAGAAAATAATACCAGAATTGAAAAAAAAACTTGCGACTTTATTCGAAGACCGTAGGACTGTATTAAAAGACCTCGATCGCTCTTTAGAAAAAAGCCCAAGCCTCGTAAAACAAAACCAATTTTTTAATGATATGCATAAACTCCTAGTCAGTCCTATACCCAGTGTAGTTAGCTCATTATCTGATATTGAAGATTTAACGGTACTAAAAGAATATCAGTCATTTACCTCCGGTAACATTAATAGCTTTTTTAAAGATGAAAAGGATAATAGCTTTTCAGATTACCAAGAAAAATTATCTCATGCGTATACAACATTCGATAATTCAGAAGATAGACTAGCTACTCTCAAAATAGTCCACTCGATTCTTGATAAGAAGCTATCTCTTAACGTTTTAAAAAAATTGGAGCGAATCTTCCTTGGTACGCAATGTTCTAAGGGAATCGATAGAGAAAGATTTACAACTTTTAAATCTACTGTAGAGGAAGAGTTTGATAAACTTACGCCCAATTAATCAAAGTTGCATACAAATACAACGCGAGAATTAGCCCCTGTGATTAGCTAAGACTCGCTTCCAAAACTAAATGGTAGGGCTTATTAACTTGATTAGCGCCCTATAACCCCTCTATGTTTTAACAAAAGATAAATGGTATACAATGCAGCGATCCCTACAAGAGCATAAACAATTCTTGAGAGGTGCGTCATTGCCCCAAATAAATAGGCTACAAGATCAAAGTTCAGTAAACCCACGAGACCCCAGTTCAATCCTCCGATTACTAAAAGGACGAGCATTAACAGATCTAAGTAATTGAGACGAAACATATCTATCTCCTTATCAATTTCGACTACAAAAGTTATTACAATTTATTCTGTTCTTTACTTTAATAGTAGGATGAAATTCTATTAATTTTTTAACAATAGGTTTTTTTTTGATAAAAAAATAATATTTTTTTTATTTTTTTGACAATTTCTTAGCGTGAAAATAGCTTATTGCAATTGGTTGACTAAAGACTATGAATGGAAATGTCTAATAAATGCGAACGCTAACGCTATGACTTGAAATGTTTTTTTATGTAAAATACGCTGCACTTACGTTAGACAACTACTGCTTCTCGTCATTCGCATCAGGATTTTTTGACAAGACCGTGGTAAAAGTAAAAAAACAACTTTCTTACCTTATAAAAAGAAAGAAAAGAAAGGATAAAGGAATATGCTCACAAAAACGCAACAATATCGACTGGACATTATCAAGGCAGGTTTCAAAAATCAATTAGCAGCAATTCAACCATCTATTTTAGCTGAATCTTCAACCAGGCGAAAAATTGTCGAGAATTTACACGATGCCCTAGAAACCGAATTTGATCATTATTTATCCATTACCACTAAATTCATTGAACTCCAAAATAATTTTAACCAGCGTAACATTTCTGCTAAAGAAGAAATTTGGCGAAAAACGAAGTTTAGCTTAACTCAAAGATTAGATGTCTTAAAAAACGAAAAATTTAAAGAGAAGCCCCAAGAAGTTTTTGTGGCGGATGCCAAAGGGAGAATTGAGTTACAAAAAGTGAGAAGTTTTAGAGAAAGGGAGCTACAGGCAAAGATTGACCAAATAATCCGAGAAATTGAGGGTACTAAAAAAGAGCTTCAGTTGCTTCGTCGAGAATCAGATATTTTTCAAAATGAAATTGCTTCCTTTAAACATCAATCCACTAATTTTAAGAATAAATGTAACGTCATCATTGATAGAGCTCGACCTGCCTTCGAACACTATGGCAATTTGCAAGCCGCTTTTAATTGCGTTATCTCCTTGGTTTCCGCAGTGACGAGCGTTTTTCGATCGCTGCGTATTAAAACTTCCGCGGAAGAGATATTGGATAAAATTACATACAACATCAACGTTGCTGTAAGAAAAGCAAAACATATCGATCTATCTGAGTTCGAATTTCAAGGAGTTATAAATATCCCTACATTTAGACAACTTTAACATTGGAATGAAAAATGGCACTTTCACAACCAAAATTTTCAAACACGACCTAAGGGTAATGAAATCGGTTCTTCACTTTATTACAAGGTCACACAATGAAACATCCATCAGAAATAGACAAAGAAAATTTAGCAAAAAAAAAGGCCGAAAGAATAGCCAAATTTAAATATAGGTATAAATTAGAACGACATTTAAATTGGGATAATGATAAAAAATCAATCTTTATGCATCCTTGGGACGATACCAAGATAGAAGAAAAATTAAACACTCTGCATGACACCTCAAAAGAATTTCGCGAAAGCATACGGTCTGTTACCGTACTAGGTTTCAAATGTGATCTTGAAACAATACAAAAGCTTAGCCGCATTGTAATCGATATGATTAATATACGATCTGTTTCCTTCTCTGAAACTTATATGGATAATGCGAGTGCTCTTACAATAATGAAGGCCCTTGTTAATAAAACAGAACTGATCTCATTAAATTTCAGAGATAATGAATTCGATACGATTGCCGTCAATTCAATGGTCGAAGTAATCAAAACCGCACCTAAACTTAAAGTGCTTAATCTGAATAACAATTGGATTGAATTTAATGGGGCAGAAGCACTTCTTAACGCAATACATCAACAGGGATCGCTTGAGGCTTTGTATTTCGCTGAAAATCCAATTGGTGCCGAGGGATTATTAAAATTTACTCGATTACTAGCGATCAATAATACGCTGACCACTGTGCAACTTCCCGTTAAATATTCTTATCATAATTTGGGTATAAGTTATCGCCCTGATTGTTACGCTAACGAAGAGATGCTGACAGAGTTTGTTAAAATTTTAGAAAATAATTGCACACTGTACGATTTGAAAATGGATTTTTATTTTTACGACATAATAAAAAATCCGAAATTCACAGAAATTTTGACTCGTAATAAGCAGCTTCAAATCATACCTGGAAAATTACAATCAATAGCAGAATCTTGTAAACCAAAACTTGACACCGTTCTCATGATAAAAGAATTAGCTAAACAGTGTACAACCAATTCTGAATATGAGGAGGCACTGTCGGCATTTAACTCGATGTCTTTTGATACTAAAATTATACAAGAAAAAATAGAAACGTTATTAAAGAGTTATGATCAATTTATTGGCATTATCTCCCAAACGTTACATAAAAAAATACAAATAGCAGCAGAATTGGCTATTATTGAGTACTTTGCTAGAGACGGGCTTGAATTAACTGATTATCATAATATAGTCACTTTATTTTTATTTATGCCAATTGTGGAAGATGACTTTTCAAATCTATTTGCTACTTGCTTAGGATATGCTTTCTTGAAAAAAAATAACGAAACTACCCCCAATAATGTAGAAAATTGTTTTTTCAATAAACTGGATATAAAAATTGAAGATGTAATAATAAAAATTAATGCCCTGTCTCAATATTTAAATACAAAGGACAAAGCGCTTTTAATCAAGATTGAAGAGAAGTTCTTCCCAGAATATATATCGGTTAAATCACCACGAGTCTCTGATTTCTCTTTATTTAAAAATGACGGCGGTGAAAAGCAGCGTGGTAAAAATTTAATCTCTCCAAAAATCTAACTTTAGCTTAGATCTCAACCCCAATATCGAACAAGTCGTTTTCCTTACGGCCAATGACCAGGAAGGTATCTATACCCAAGTAAGCTTTTATAAAGTAGGATAAGGCTCGGTATCTTTGTTCAAACATATCTGATCATTCGGAGAATAATCATGAAAAAAATACGCCTGGGAACGGCACTTTTCTTAAGCTTAGGTTTACTGCACGCTGCTTTTTCAATTTCTGCGCTTCCACTAAATGACCTCTTAACCAATGCGCCCGCTTCACCTTTATCCTTTCAAAAGAAAACAATAATGAGTGGTTATGCCGATTTTTCAGGTAAGTGGGAAGGAACTTGCGTAAACTCAGAGGGCTCCGCACCCATTTCTTTCAAGATCGCCACTGATGATCGTTCGCTCCAAATTGACAATTATGTCTTCTTCAGCGGCAGCCTGAGCACACAATCCAGCGCCGATGAAGAAAGTACGAGAGTTTTGCACGCAAAGTATCATTGGACCGAGAAAAACAGTTTCGTCATGAATCTTATGATGCTTGAAAATCGCTTATCTTCTAGGGGTGTAAGCCAGTTAGCTTCTTCTTTAAGCAAATTATCCTTCGCGCTCGAAGAAAATAAACTGATCATTCGTGGGTCTGTCTATTTATCAATGGAGTACACACCTAATGAAAATTCTACCTCTTCTAGTTTTGAATGCATAATGGCGAAAACGGAGGGAATTGCGGCTCCTAAACATTAATAAAGACTTTAACCACACAGAAAGATGGCAAACCACAGACCCTATTACTCAGGCTTTAAGAGCGGCACAAGTCTTGCTTTCTTCTGGGAAAGAACATGCCTCAAACGCATAGAAGCAGGAGAAAAGAGATGATAGCCGAATCCATCAGAAAAAATGCCTCATCTCCCCTTTGTAACGAGACCATGCTAACTGGCAAGTTGGAGGGGAAGCTCGTGACCGTCAAAACAATGCTAGATAAAGGGATGCCTGTTGCTTCTGTGGCACAACTGCTGGATCTTTCTTGTGATCAAATTCGTTGTGTACAACTTAAATTTTCATCTGCCCACTAACAGGGTTCATTCATCCACGGCCGTTTTAATTAACGGCCGTCAAAGTATATAACTTAACGAGCTAGGCATATTTAAATGATTTTAAGTTAACTACCAGGATTTAAAATATTGGCTTCTCGAGCGGCAGCCTCTGCCATTTTAGCAAGAGGATCGCGTAATTCTGCCTGCTTTTTTCCTCGGCTATACCCAAATAAACCACCAATGATTAATCCTCCAACCACTGCACCGGACATACCGACAACCCCCGACGCGACAGCCAGCAAACCAAAGCACACTCCCCAAGCAGCACCTATAAGAACGCCAATAATTTTCCCCAGTGTCGCATGTTTTTTAAAAGAGGCCGTTGAACGTTGAAATGCTTTGACGTCATCTTTTGTTACTAGCCGGCTACCCATTTTATTCGACAAGATTAAAACTTCATTAGCTAAGGCTTGAGCCCCTTCTTTCGATATTTTATTTTGGGATAAAAGCTTATTAATTTCAGCTTTCAAAATTTTAACTTCGGCTGCAAAGCAAACAGCTGCATTGTGAATTAAAGGCTGCTGGAACTGTGATTGATTATGAAAGAATGACAGGTTTAAACAATCAAGTGATTGCTCAAATAGATCGGCTGGCTTTAAATTATTTTTTCTTTTTGTGTTTCTTTGATCCGTCAATCTTGTACTCCTATTTGAGATTTTAGATCTTAAAAGTTGATTATTTTGTTCGCGCAAGATGTGCCCTTCAGGTATCGAATAGTCATTTAATAATACATTAATGTCGTCTTTTGTGCTCATGCGCACAGTCTCTTCCAAAGTAAAGACCGCCGCGTAACCTTTGAGAAAATTGTTAACGCTCTTAAAATCCATCTGCAGCAATTCTTGAGCAATTTTACCTTGTTTATTTTTAATTTGAGTATCAGCGCCGGTTAATAACAGCAACTCAACACAAGCTAAATCTCCACGCATCACTGCGATATGTAAGGGCGTATTACCCTCTTCGTCTTGACAATTGACATTGCTTTTTTTTACCAATGCTTCAATAACCGTTGCAATCGGGCCCTCATCGGAGGGGGTTATGCCCATTTTTGCAGAGGGAGCACTATGCTCATCATTAAAATGGTACCATCCTTTCGCAATCGCCAAATGCAGGGGTGTCTTTTGACCGAGTGAATCTTTAATATTCACATTAATTTTCTCGTTGCTTAACAAATTTAAAGCGATTTGATTCTGGGTATTCGCAACAGCCCAGTGCAAAGCAGTATTCCCAAATATTCCTTGCCAATTAAGTTCTTCTTCTGACAAAAGAGGTAGCATAGTCTCCATCTTTTTTAAATCATTAGAAGCAGCGGCTGCTGTCAATGGCGAATGGACGTTATTTATTATCAGATCCTCTTCAATCGCAGACTTAACAGGATTGACATCTAAACATTTTTCGAACATTAGAATCCTTGACTCAATATATTTAGCCGATAATAGCCAACAAATATTAAGAAATTATTAAATGACAAGAACAAAATTATACTCATTTGTATTCTTAAATCATTTAAGTTTTTCTCGCATAAATTAGCTTGAAGCATCAGATCATACAATGCTTATTTATTTGTTTAAGTATTTGCTACCACAATCAAGTATGCTGGTAAGAAAGAAACATATTTTGTGCGTAGGCTGGCACGAACGTTGTACGGCAATTAGTTGGAAATAAATAAGAGCACATTATTGATACTCAAGGCGCGCAATGATTGAGATAATATTAAGCGCTTTGGTCAACCCTAGGATATAAAGATAATATGATTAAAGACAAAAGCTTAACGCCCCACACACTGCTAATTATTAGGGAAAGTGCTACCGAAAAACCCCACACCGGTAGCTATACCCATTTTTATAAAGAAGGGAGTTATCTCTGTAAAGGCTGTGGTATTGCATTGTTCCGCGCTCATTCAAAATTTAACGCCAGCTGTGGATGGCCAAGCTTTGATGAATCAATCACACAAAACGTCACGGAAAAAAAAGATAAAGACGGCCTACGTACTGAAATTGTATGTACACAATGCAATGCACATTTAGGACACGTATTTTATGGGGAGCAACTTACATCAAAAAATAAGCGCTTTTGTGTGAATTCGCAAAGTTTAGATTTCATTTCTAATACAAATGTCATAAAAACAGAAGAGGCAATTTTGGCAGGTGGTTGCTTTTGGGGAGTGGATTTTTTATTAGGAAAATTACCCGGGGTTTTGTTTACAGAAGTTGGCTACACAGGAGGAGACTACGCATCTCCCACCTACAACGATGTTTGCACAGGAAACACTGGACATTTCGAAGCAGTACGGGTGATTTATTCTCCCTCTCAAATTGATTACGAGCGTCTATTAAAATATTTTTTTGAAATTCATGACCCATCTCAATTACATGGACAAGGACCTGACATAGGTAGTCAGTACCAAAGTGCGGTTTTTTATTATGATGATAACCAACGAAAAACGGCAGAAAAATTGATCCTCGAATTGGAAAAAAGCATTACTATTGCAACAAAATTACTACCCGTGCAGACTTTTTGGCCAGCTGAAGAACTTCATCAGGATTATTACCTTAAGACGAAGCATCAACCCTACTGTCATTTTTATACACCGCGATTTAAAAACACTTAAAAAGAAAAAAAGCAGGTTCTTAAAGATTTAAAGGCCTGATTGGAGTAGGAGCGAATTTGTAAGGTAAATTCAGTAATTTTTAGTCGGACTGCTCACCAAATTATCGCTTTGCCTACCGTATAACTCATTAAGGATATTGTACACATCTATATTGGCTGATGGGAGATCGTCAGGATAAGGATTGATTGAGTTGTTTAAAACGTCTTTAAAGACATTCCAAGCTTCGACAATAATCGTTTGCTCTTCAAGGGAATATTTGTTTATTTCTTTCGACTGATTTGCAGCTTCTAGGGTTGTTAATATTTTCTGCATATTTCTCCAGCAAATTTCCTCTGAACAAATAAGCTGTAGACGGGCATATGTTCTTGCTCCAATAACTTCATCTCTGCATCTTTTCAATCTACTTAGCGTTTGCATTTTAATCTGCAGCGAACGTGCTATTTCAACTTTTGTAGCAGCCAGTACTCTTTCTTGTTGATATATAGTGAGTAAGTGTTCTTCCCTATCCTCTAAATTTTCAGCAGAGACACCTTGATTGATTCTAGAAAAAAACATGGCGGTTGGATTCGCAGTATAATTTTTCCAACAGATTTTTTTAAGTTCATAGAGGGCTATCCGTGCTTCTTTTTCTTCAATAGCCCATTTTTTAGAATCTTCCACCAACGTTGTTTGCTGTGTAATTGCAACATCTATTTTTTCAATTGTTTTAGCAAAATTTTCAAAATTAGCCTGCAATTCCTTAAGGGCTTGGTTTTTTTGATAGGATTGCAACTCTGCGATTACTTCCCCAAGTACAAATTCAGCAAATTTTATACGTTTTAAATTGCTTAGAGGCTTTTGAATTGTATTTAAATGCGTTACTAGTTCTTTTAATGATGGTCGCATCACTCGCTCATATAAACAAAAAGTTTTATCGTTAATTATTTCTTTGAGTCGCGCTTAACACCATTTGATGCCGCAACCAATGCTGGGTTTCTGTTCATTTTCAAAGGGCTTATTTTTAAGTATGCAATCTAGAGCATAGCGAATGGATTCCCCGGAAACAGGAATGGTGTTTGCTGGTCTTGAGTCGTCTAATTGACCTCGATAGAAAAGCTTTAAATCCGTATCAAACACATAAAAATCAGGCGTACAGGCAGCATCATAAGCTTTAGCAACCGTTTGGGTCTCATCATAAACATAAGGGAATGGATAGTTTAATTCCAATGCTACTTTCTTCATGTTTTCAGGGGAATCATCGGGATACGCTTGCACATCATTAGAGCTTATTGCAACAAAGGCGACACCTTTCGAACTATAATCATTGGCAAGCCGCACAAGCGCAGGGTTTACATGCTTCACGTAAGGGCAATGATTACAGATGAACATAATGACCGTAGCTTTCTCTCCCTTTTGGTCTGGAAGGCTAATCAAATTACCATTTCTTACATCTAATAATTTAAATAGTGGCGCCTTTGTTCCTAAAACCAACATATTTGATTGCATGGCCATAAAGATTCCTTTTTTGAATCCCAAATTCAGACTACCAGCGCAGATAGATGCCCTGACGGACTGCGTCTTGGATTACACCTTTAAGCATTTTATTAATGCTCACCCAATAATTTCCTCGATTGGAAGCAGAGTATTTGACGCGAGGATACTGACAAACTTCAAGGGTTTGATCACACGGTACAGGTTTGAATTGATTATTTTCTTTTATTCGACATTCAAAATGCAGGGCTTCAATGTTTGACGAAAAAGCGGCCCAATGCATCGGATCAATTTTTGCCGTTAAAGCTGGAATTAAAAACGTCTCATGTGTTTCAACACGCTCCAACTCAATCCATTGTTGATGAGGGTTATTGATTAAGTAAAAAGCTTGCTGTCCGGTATCATTTAAAATCAAATGACCTTCTGCATTAAAGACAAAACCACGCGATTCACATCCCCGAGGAAAAAGAGGGGTAAGTTTAGTGTTCTCAATTTTGCTTGCATAACCTTGACTATAAAAACTTGCGACTAAGGTCACACAAGCAAAAAAAGAAGTTATAACATCACGTATCACGCGCATTATTTCTTAGCGGGAATCACACGGATATGTAATGTCGCAACTATATCACTATGCACATGAACTTCAACATCGTAATCACCAATAGAATGAATCATACCTTGAGGCATTACGATCTCTCTTTTGCTAGCATTTAAGGACTGAGCATCGAGAGCTTCTTTGATTTCGTTTGGCCCAACAGAACCATAAAGCTTTCCTTCCTCACTAGCTAAGGCCGAAATCGTTACTGTTGTATCATTGAGCTTCGCAGCACGCTGTTCCGCTTGTGCAAGCACCTGGTTTGCTTTTTTCTCAAGCGATTCACGTCGCTCCTCGAACCGTTGAATATTTTCTTCTGTCGCAAACACTGCTTTGCTTTGTGGAATTAAGAAATTACGTCCATATCCTGGCTTAACCTGGACCTTATCTCCTAAGTTTCCTAGATGTTTAATTTTTTCTAATAAAATTACTTCCATCTTTCTACCCCTTGCTTTGTTACAAAGCAGATCAGTTCAGACTTTAATGACCTGCTTGCAAAAATGCATTTATGTTAAATATAACCGTCTTCTAAACTTATCGATGGCTATCGCAATAAGGCAACAGACCGAGAAAACGTGCAATTTTTACTGCGTTTGCCAGTTGACGTTGCAAATGCATAGATGTTCCTGTGATACGACTAGGGACAATCTTACCGGCTTCAGTTAAATAATTTTTTAAAAGAGTGATATCTTTATAATCTAGTTCAGTAGACGCATCACCACTTAAACGAATTTTTTTTCGACGAAAATAAGCTGACATTTTTTTTCCTTACAGAATATGCAAATTAAGCGTTGCGATCGCCACGATCACCACTGCGCTCACCACGATCATTGCGTTCATCACGTTCTTTTTTGATCAATGCAGAAGGTGCAGTAATGGCTTCTTTACGTTTAAGAATCAAGTGCCTTAAGATAGCATCGTTAAATTTAAATGCATCTTTTAACTCTTCCAAAGCTACGTTGTCACACTCTATATTCAGCAATAAATAATGCGCTTTGTGGACGTCTTTAATGGTATAAGCCAGCTGACGGCGCCCCCAATCTTCTTTTCGATGGATGATTCCTTGGTGTTTGGTAATAATCCCTTCATAACGCTCAAGCATTGTTGGCACTTGATCACTTTGATCAGGATGCACTAAGAAGACGATTTCATAATGCCGCATACAACTACTCCTTCTGGATAAGATACCTATTTTTAAAAGTGGAAAAAGGTATCGAAGTCTTTTTTACAAAGGTAAAAGAAGACAAGGTTAAAGAGGAGATACTTTACCTTTTATCTAATCAAAGGACAAGGCATCCAAAGGCCTTAGAATGAACAAAAGTGAGGAATCAATATTCAAAAAAGGTTTTTGCAAAAAATACCTGTTAAAATAATATCTTTTTGAGAAAAAATAGACCTCTTATGTATAATTTTGTTACAATATAAAAAGAAAGCCATTCTTTAAAGAGGCATGAAATGCCAGCTCCCGATCAAAATTATATCGAACCAAATTTAAATTTATCAGATTTCAATCAAGAAACATTAGAAAGTTTGAAATATTTGATTGATTTCATTAAATTTTTTTCAGGCCAAGTATTCAATGATCGCTCCCCAGTAAAGCTTATTAAACAGAATGAAAAAGATATTGAATGCCTTGAAAAGAGAATATCTACCCTACAGACTCAGAAGAATAAAATAAGAGAAACTGCCACTGCTCTTCAAGCAAACAGAAGTGAGAGATATTCAAATGCTCTCAATGAGGCGCAACGTATAGCATTAAGAAAAGAAAAGAGAGAAAGCAATGAGCAAGTAAATCAGCAAATTCGCTTTATTGAGGAAGAAATAAAAACTGCAATGACTCAAAGAATGGCAATGAAAAAGGAAGTTTCTAACCTCAAAAATAGTCTTAACGAGATCTTGCTATTCTCTATCAAGCAAAAAGGTTATGACAAAGTGTGTGAACACTCCCAATTCAATATATTTGCCAACCTATGTAATGCTGGGGTCTTTATGTTGCGAGATACACCACCTCTCCTCCATTCAAGAATCAACTTATTTGACGAGGATTTTCAAAACAGTGTAGATCAAGCCTTGGCATATCGAAATAAAAATAAGGCATTTGCTTATAACGAAAACATCGTCAATGATGTGGCAATGCGTCAAACGCTGATTGAAATGTCTCGAGAAATCTCCGCCAAAAATCTTTTAGAGGATATTGAGCAAATAATCTTTAATGTAGAAGTCATTCAGGAAAACCTCAAGAAAGAGAGAACAAAATTACAAGATAAAATATCTGATCTATCTATAAAGGATATCGCATTCAAGGTAGATGCGCTAAGGCATATCACCTTATTAGGAGAAACAATAGGTTCAACTCAAGAAAAAATTAATGCCTTGAAGGGCTTAAAAAAAGCTTTACATTCTATTGACCCATTATCCAAGATTAATAGCGAGCAAATATTAATTAATCAGCGTCCATTAAACAATCCCGCATTATGCTTTAAAATTCTACAAGATAGTTTTTTCAAATATAATGCTTTGATAACTGACAACAGGCCTGTTCAAAGAGAAACAGGGCTTCTAGATTTTCTACGAAAAATATTTCGTAAATTTTTCGGTATCACTGTGCCAGTTCCCGTACACCATCAATTGGCAGGTATTTTCAAACGCTCTGGATTATTTTCAGATACCAAAGAAATTGAGACAAATAGAGCGAAGGCCCTCCATAGCCTCCCTACAATTGGTTGATGCTGACTCTTTAACTCCCATAAAATTTAATAAGCTCGTTAGAGTCCGTTCACAAATTAATGTGAATAAATAACAACATATAAAATTATTATTGCAATTTGATTAAAAATAATTCAAAATGTAATAATTAAGGCTTTTCCGAGAGAAAGCATGCCCAAATTTTCTAAAGAGAAACTACTTAGCCTTGTACATAATAATCCAGAACTGCTGACTGCTCTCGGAAGCGCAGCTAGCTTTCTTCAGCGCTCGTCTATTAATGATATCCGATTTCGTGATCTAACCAATAACTTCACGAAACTAATAAAGCAATGCCAAAAACTTGGTCTTCAGGTTACACAATTAAATCAAATTATGCACATTAATTTACTCAAAGAAGAATATGTTAGTTTATCCAAAAAATTTGAAGATCAGGTGAAACTTCAAGCGCAAACCATCTTAAAAAGTATAGAGCAAAAGGCAAATGAAGAAGAATCTCAAAAAGCAAATCAACCATTAATTTTAAGGAACGTTCATGCTCACACTGATCGCGGTGAAACTTATATCGATCTAGAATATGATGAAAAAATGTATATTCGCCGAGCACCTTCGGAATTGGTTAAACTTAACAAGAACTTAGCGCAGATACCCTCTTCGGACAGTCAAAATTTAAGTATCATTAGCCACAAAATAAACGAACTGCGCGAGAAAATGGTTGCTTTGATAATAAAAAATCATACGCAAATAAAGCTAATGCACGAAGGATTTGAGGCTCAAAGAAAATATATTGAACTTCTTAATCCCATTTACAAACCAAACAGTACACAAGAAAAGAAATGTTCTGAATTTCTCAGTGCGTACAATTCATTGCTCACTTTTACAAGAAGCATGCTTCTGAACTACTTAGGAAGTGCAAAGATACAATATAGGAATGTTAACAGCTTCAAACTTTTGGAAGATTCACACGCACTGACAAGGTTAAAAAATCCTACTTTTACAGAGGATCAAACAGAAACAATTAATGATGCATTTCATCCCTGTTTAAATTTGTTTGATGCGCAAGTCCAAAAAGAACTCATTAAATTAAATAACAACATGCCAAAAAAAATTCTATCGCTTGATGAGAATTGGGTAGGCACAAAATTGATTAGGATACACGAAGAGCTTACTACTAATAACATCTTATCTGAAATAGAAGAATTGATAAAAAACGAAAATGAAACTCTAAGCGCCCTGCAATCAACAAGAAATCTAGTTCTTTTTAATAACGCTTCAACATCGAAAGAGCTTTTATATGTAACTAATAATCTACGCTGGGTAGAAACAAAAAAAGATATTCATCACAAGAAACTCCAAGCACTGCAAAAACTCCAATCGGCCTTGAACTCTATTGATCAACTCAAGAATAATAGCAACACTGTTCCCCCACTATCTTGTTTGAGGAAACTTGTAGAATGTTTCAATGAATATAAGAACATTGCTACAACAAAAAGGGAGTATCGGATTGTACAGTTTTTTCAGTCTCTTTATGATCGGTTGTTCACCAAACATGGTCAGCTTCAGAAAAAGATCGATACAATTTTTAACGAATTTAGGTTGTTTAAATTATCACAGAAAGCTTCTCAACAGATAAAAAGCTCTTCATTGCCTTTAGAAAAATTTCACATGCCCCATAAAACAATCTAACATTCACTAATTACTAGTCAGTATTAAAGACTTGTCCTTCACTATGTTATTGAATAAACGTATCTTTAAGCTTTTGAACTATTTCGATCTCTAATAGATAAAGCTTTTTTCCAACGCACTTTTAGCCAGAAGCTAATGTAGTCGATGCTATAGAGCTCATACCCCTTACATCTGCCTTAAATTAATTACCCACTTCCAAAAGATCTGAAAACAATTAGTAGGGTATACCAGAGATAATGTAAAATTATAGAAAATAAAATACCTTATAATTGCAATTAGATCATATTTTAACCACAATTAAAATATTGAATGTTCTTTGAGAAGCAACATGCCCAAACCAACTCATCAGGCAATTTTAGAACTCACAAAAGAAAATCCAGATTTACTAGAAAGCTTAGCATGTGTTGCTCACTTATTGCGTGAAAAAAATGTCAACTATACTGTATTTTCTCAACGGCTTAATGATTTAAATGCAACAACGGAGGCGGCAGGAATTACTGTGCAAAAAATGCTTCAGCTTCCAATAAAAATATTACGCACCCAGACTGATCGCAAGAAATTGCTATCGGTGGCAGCCGAAAAGATTATAGATCCAGTAAAAAAGACTGAAGAGGCGAAAAATGTAGCTATTGGTAAGACACTTACGGACAGCCCCCTTGATGAGGAAAAAAACCGTGTTAAAAAGATCAATGATGATTTAAAATCTTACAATGAGCAACTTAACAATTCCAAGTTACCTAGACATAGACATAAAATTGAAGATAAACAACAAATCGAGAAATATGAGGAGGATTTATTAAACATCATCAAAACACATCCCCAAACAGTTAGCGAATATCAACAATATAAAAAATTAGTTGAAAACGAAGAACTCCTTATAGCTTCGTATCGGCAAGCGGCAAACGATTACCCAACACACTGCGAGCAATTTGAACAGGCATCAGATCGTATACGCTCTTTTGAACGGGGTGCCAACCGGCTCTTTATAGATTCAACTACAAAAAATAGACTAAATATATTAAAACAACATGGTATGCTAATTATTCAACCTGACAATAAGTTGAAAGTCCCCCAAAAAAAATACAATGAAATTGATTACAGCTTCCACCCTGAATTGAACTTATTTGATCAAGACGTACAAGAAGCAGTTATTAACGCTGCTAAAGAATTTAAAAAAGATCAACCAGTTAATCATGTCCTAGGGCTTACGCTTGAGCAAAATCAACAACCAAAAACTAAAGAAGTAAAAAAAGAATCTCTTATGCCAACTGAAGGCTCTGAAAAAACTCAACAAGTTACTACAGTTTTAGAGCCAAACCTTGATTACCCTCAACAACCGGAAACTGAAGAAGTAAAAGAAGAAGAAGCTCTGATGCCAACTGAAGGCTCTGAAAAAACTCAACAAGTTACTGCCGTTTTAGAGCCGAACCTTGATTACCCTCAACAACCGGAAACTGAAGAAGTACAAGAAGAAACTCTGATGCCAACTGAATGCTCTGAAAAAACTCAACAAGTTACTACAGTTTTAGAGTCTGAACTTAAAAAAACTCAACAAATTGAAACTCAAGATGATGATCTCCTGCGTCAAAAACTTTTATCCTTATATAAGGAAATTGTAAAAAAAGATCTCCTTCAACAAATAGATCAACTCATTAAGAATGAAAATCATAAAATAAAAACGACTGAGCAATCAAATGAAGCGTTGATAGAAGCATCTATTCCATATGTTTCATCTGACACAGACTGGCAAGAACTATCGAAGGGGAACTTGTTAAGAACATTGAGTCGCAATAACAAAAAATGTGATTCATTTAAGTTAAACGGAAAAAATAAAGCACTAGAGAAACTAAAGAACCTATCGCGAGCTATACATGCGATTGATCAACTTCAGGGTAAGAGTAGTGAACTCTCCCCTCTTTCTTGTTTTGATCAGCTGCAACTATCCTTTAACGAATACAAAAAGGCTGCAACCACTAAAAGAGCTTATCGTATCATTCAATTTTTTCAATCCCTTTACGATCGGTTCTTTACGACACACGGCAAAATGCAACGAAAAATTGACACAAGTTTTAAAAAGTTAAGGCTTTTTCAACCACCAAATTCGGTTTCAAAAACAACAAAAAACGGTAGTGATTCAAAACAATTGATGCTCATTGGATAGCCTCCCTGAACCCATACTTATTGATAAACAATCCAATGACAATATCATGCGTTTTCTCTAATTTTTTAAAGCAGATAGTTTTTCTTGCGAGATGTATAATTCGTGATCGCAGAGTCAGATATTACTCTCAATTATCTGTGTACTGATTCTGCCAACCAGATGTTTCTATCATGGTAAATTTCTTTCGTAAGCACACCAGCTATATGTATAATAGAAGGTAATAATGAAGCAACTTAATTTTTGCTGTAACATCTAGAATACTTTAAAGGTAACCATTGCGCGAATATTCGAGAAATTATGAAAATGTCCCCTCTGATATATCCTGTCATATTAACGAAATCGAATTATCATTTTTTTTAAACACAAACATCCTCATCAATAAAAAACCAGCTATTGCTACAATAGGTGCTGATAGCAAATAGGCATTAAATAAATTCAATCCAAGTAGTAAATAAAACTTCATCATTGTTACATTTAATGAATACACAACACTATAACTTAAAGCAAAAATGAGAAATTTTCCTTTTTGTTTTGGAAATACCACGCGACCTGTCGAAAAAAAATTAAATAGAGCTCCAAAACAAGTAGCTAATAAAACAGCTCCTGTATAATGTAACCCCAACGCAATGAAAGAGACGTAAAAACCAAACCCCACAATGGTATTAAGTAAGCCAACTAATATAAATAAAAAAAACTGCTTTGAAAAAAATGGGAGATCTTTCATTCAAGATTAATCCGCTCTTTCTCAACTACAAGGGGCCTTTTTTTAACTTGAGCTAAAACTTGCATCACATATTCACCTAAAACTCCTAAAAACAAAAGTTGAACTGATGCAAAGAAAAATAAACCTATCACTAAAGGGGCCATACCAATGGCAAATGAATTCCAATATAGCAATTTCCTGATCAAATAAAAAACGGAAATTAATAAACTGAAAATTGCCAAACCAAAGCCGAACAAGGTCGCAAAACGTAAAGGAACTTTAGAATGACTAGTAAAACCCAACATAGCCATATCATAAAGTGCATAAAAATTATTTTTGCTAAATCCTCTTTTTCTCGTTGGTTGAATATATGAAACTTTAACAGTATAAAATCCTAAGTCTGTAATCAAACCTCTAAAATAAGGATGGGGATCATCTAATTCACGCAAAATATTCAGTATTTTTTTATCATATAAACCAAACCCAGTGTAATTTTTAATTAAATTCACTTCAGCAACTTTAGTTACTAAAGAATAATAAAACTGCCTTATCAAAAAAAATAATTTAGATTCTTTACTTTGTGGTTTAACCCCCACAACAGCCTCTGCCCCCTGTTCCCATTTTTTAATAAACTCTTTAATAACTTCAGGCGGTTCTTGCAAATCCGCTGCAATTAAAATTGCAGCATCCGTCTTTACTTGTAACAAACCATAGTAAGGGGATCGGACATGGCCAAAATTTCTTGCATTTACTATAAGTTGAACTTTAGAGTCTTGTTGAATGATAGTTTTAATCAAAGAAACAGTTTTATCTGTCGAGGCATTATCTATAAATAAATGTTGATAATTATATTGAGGAAACCCCTCAAAAATAACTTTAATTTGTTGATAAATATCAATTATATTATCTTCTTCATTAAAACAAGGGGTAACTACAGTAATGGTTTTCATCATTAATTTCTCAAATAACAACAGGCTCATTTAAATTAGACAATTGTTCTTCCAGCTTTTTAAATAAGCGGGTTGCAAAAACTTCAGTGGTCATATCACTAACAATTTCGTCCTGAACACCATATCGAAAAACAGTTGGTAGTTTGTTTAACACTGCTTGAGCATATAAATCATGTATAGCTTCTAAAATCACAGAACCAAAACCTCCCTGAAGCTGATGCTCTTCTATGGTAAAAAGAAAAGATGAAAGAGTGCAAATTTCTTGAAGCGATTCCCAATCAAAAGGCTTGATTACTGGAACACTGTACAAATTTAACGGTAAATCAAATTTTTTAATCCAATCAAAAACATGTCGGGTAATAACCCCAGTACTTAGTACTGTATTTTTATATCCCTCTCTTAAACAAATCATTTTAGGAAAAACATGATGATCTAGATCTCGATGCAATAATGGTTCGCCTTGCTTAGCCAAACGCATATAACAAGGACCTTCGTGATTTAACATGTGATTTAAAGACCAAGAAACTTCCATAGGGCAAGCAGGAGAATAAATACGCATTCCTGGCAAAGCTCTCAAAATTGAAATATCTTCAATTCCATGATGAGTATAACCTTGAGTTCCATAGGAAAAGCCACTTCCTACAGATACAATTTTAACATTAGCATTATGGTAGCAGATATCATTGCGAATCTGCTCTAAGCATCTCAACGTAGGAAAATTAGCAATAGAATAAGTTACGACGGTCTTACCTAAAAGGGCCAATCCTGCAGCTAGACCTGTCATATTTTGTTCGGCAATACCCGCATTAATAAAACGATCAGGGAATGCATTTTGAAAAGGTTCTAAAACAGAATATCCTAAGTCCCCCGTGACTAAAACGATATTTTTATCAACCTTAGCTGCTTCCATTAAATAGGTAATAAATGTATTTCTCATCGCATAGCCTCAACTTCTGCTAAAGCCATTTCTAGTTCCTCGGGATTTGGAGCTGCATAATGCCATCTTAATTGATCCTCCATGAAACTAACCCCTTTACCTTTAATAGTATTGGCAATAATGACATGCGGTTTTTTTTCTAAATTAGACGCAGTATAAGCAGACAATAGCGCACTATGATCATGCCCATCCACTTCAATAACCTGCCACCCAAAACTATGCCACTTATCTGATAAGGAATCTAAATTAATAATATCAGCAACAAAACCAAAACTTTGTAATTTGTTATAATCAATAATCAAATACAAATTATCCAATTGAAGCTGTGGCGCTAAAAGTGCAGCCTCCCAAATTGAACCCTCATTGCATTCACCGTCACCAACCAATACATAAACCCGCTGATCGAGCTCATCCATTTTTAATGCTTTGGCGACGCCGAGCCCAACTGACAAACCATGGCCTAACGAGCCTGTTGACAGCTCAACGCCTGGAACTCCTTTCTGGGTACAATGCCCTAACAGTTTAGCCCCATGATAATTGTACGAAAACAGCCAGTCCTTAGAAAAAAAACCCTTTTCTGCTAATACGGCATAAAGAGCAGCTGCGGCGTGCCCTTTACTTAAGATAAAATAATCTCTCGAACTATTTTCTAGATTTTTTGTGTCATAACTCAAAATATTCTCATACAGCACAGCGAGGATATCAACAATAGACAAACAAGAACCTACATGCGAAGAGTTAGAAAGTGACAACATCCGTAGCACATGTTTTCTCACTTTTTTTGCTAATGCTTTACTATTATGCATATTTATTTGCTCTGAACCATTCAATAGTTTGTATTAATCCATCTTGTAATAAGACACTAGGTTTCCAGGAGACCTCTTCTTGCAAGCGAGAAATATCAGCCTCTAAATGTGTTACTTGATCTCCCCTAAATGGCACTTTACCAAACTCCAAAACAAGTTCCGTATTTATATTTTTTGCTAACGTTTCTGCTACCGTCCGAATACGTACCGGATCTCCTGAACCTAAGTTAAATACTCCTGACGCATGTTTGGTAATCAAAGTTTTAACAATAGCCCTAGCTGCATCCTGCACAAACACAAAATCCCACAATTGTGTCCCTTTTGTTAAAGCAGGAATTTGGCCTCGCATCAATTCTTTAATTAAATAAGGAATAAACCAACTAGGATGATCTTTAGGACCATATGCTGAAAAAAGCCTATGCCAAATAAAACGAATATCGTGCTGCTGACACATCACTTTTAACCAATGATATGCCGCAAGTTTTGCTACACCATATAAAGTAGTAGGTTGAGTCAATTGTCGTTCATTAATTTTATAATTTGCAGGCCCATATTCTGCTTGCGAACCTAAACCAATAAAAGTTTTAATTCCAGACGCCCTAACCACTTCAAATAGTTGCTCAAGTATCCGAATATTAATTTTCAATTGAGCACTTTCATTACGTTTGTCGTTCGTCACACCATACCAAGCCATGTGGATTAATGCTTCTGGAGCAAAAGCATCAATAGCTTCTAGTGAATATTGGAAAGTTTGTAAATCCTGCTCGATAATATGACACTGATTTAAGAGTGAGTGAATTCTCCAAGAGTCTGTACCAGGTTTGAGTACGATAGCCACTTGATGCCCAAGAATTAATAACTCATTTAATACAAATGACCCCACAAAGCCTGCAGCGCCTGTTAGAAGAACTTTCATGAATTCACTGCCTCTTTTAATTGCAGCCAAGCCTCCAAAAGCCGCCCTGCTGGCGGAATTTGATCATTTTTATGGTACTGGAACCGATAACGATGCATCGTTTTAGCTAATAAAATACGATAGTAATACAAACAATATCTCAGGTGAAAATCCTTAGGAATTTCTACGCCTTGAAAATATCCTCTCATAAAGTGATTCAGTTTTCCTTTGTTTTGTACAAAACTTCCCCACATTGCGATATCAAACAAAGGATCGCCAATTAAAGCATCCTCCCAATCCAAAAGACATAAACCGCCATCTGACTTTATTATAATATTCTTAGGACCCAAATCCCCGTGTAGCAACGAAGATTTCGGTAACTTAAATTGTTCTGATAACTCCTGAAAGACCGATAAGCTACTTCTAAAATCAGCATTAGAAAGATATTCTTTTTGTTTGCAAAAAAACAGATGTTCTTCCAAACGAGTCAAAATAACGCACTGCCAATCTGTAACAGCGCCCTTTAATACAGCGTCTTCGAACAACTCTGGAACAGGCTCACCATACTTCCATGCTTTTATTTGATGCACGGAGGCAAGCAATACACCTAAAGACTCGACTACAGTATCAAATTGAGGCTGCGTATTGGAAAACTGTCCGTAAGTATTCCCTTCAATAAAATCCATTACCAAATAGTGTTTACTATCAGATGGTGTTTCTGGGGCGTAAACCAGAGGAACTGGAATACGGTGTTTTGATAAGCATTGATGAAGTGCGAGCTGCTTAGAAAAACCTGGGGTGATATAGTTAGGTAAATCTAAAGCTAATTTTAGCAGGATATTTTTATGGCCAAACCTTAATTTATAAATAAAACAAAAAGTACCACCATCAAATAAAACCTCATATCCATCAGGCAATTTACCAAATAGTTTCTGAGAAATATGGTATATTTTTATTTTACTATCAACGGCTTGCTCTTGTCGCCGTACCGACAAAGTATGTAGTATTTCGTCTGGTACGGCAATATCTGCCTTTAATAAAAAGGTCTCAGAGATAGACATCTTAAGCTATTTCTGGTTGCTTCGTCATTTCATTGATAAGATCTTGATAATTAAAGTGCTTAATTAAAAGCTCAGAATATTTTACAATCTCTTCGATTTCATGCTCAGACAAAGAAGCTGCAACCGCCTTATTTTCTGCTGGAGTTGCTTTATTAATTGTCCCCCATGGATGAATATTGTCAGTAATATCTTTGCTATTGAAAGATGGGAATAGTAGTTGTTCTGAATAGTCGATCCCAATTTTTTGGCAAATATTCTTCATCGTAGCAGCAGTATTTCCAATTATGTCTTCATAACGAACAATTGTCATGCGCTCTGGGTGTTTTTTCTGCTGAATTAACGCAATATGATGATACAAATTCCAAGAAGTCACATACTGGTGGAAGGGTAAAGGAAATGGCCTTTTCTTCGTATCAGCATAAGCAGATAAAGGGTTACGAACTACGTGAAGAATATGTGCTTTAGGAAAATCACTTAAAATTTTATGCGCATCAATCCCAATGATTGGGCTATAACCTACGTATTTACGATTTTTACCTGAAATTTTATAATTTTTCCAGGCACTAAAAGTAGATTTGAAAAAAGCAGCCACAATATTCGCACGAGTTAAGGGTAAATTATGCAATAATTGACCAAATGATTCCATTCGCTCTGCTTCCCTCATATCAATATCTGCAGTTTTAAACTTACTACCATTAGGCTTTCTTAATAAAGTTTTTAGTTCTTCATCATAAAAAAGTTCATAAAGTTCATCAGTGCTCAAACCTGAAGGGAACTCTGGGTATCTATATTGAAAACGTTCCAAAGAAGTTAAAAAATCTGTTGTGTGCTTATTTCCTAGTTGTGATTCAAAAGGATACACATACAATTCATCATGGCCATCTAAGAGCCTTAACGTGACATTACCCCCGTGCTCAAAGCCTGCGGAAATCATTAAAAAATCCAAGTCATTTGTATCATTCATTTTACTAGAAACTCCCCTGTTGATATTCATTAATTTGTTTCATGGTAATCTCTACCAAACTATCATTATTCAAATATGCCTCATACCATTGGCTTACTTTTTCCAAACTCTGCTTTAAATCCCAACGCGGTTTCCAGCCGAAATATTGAAACGCTTTAGATGAATCAAGTAATAAAAAATGACTTTCATGATATGGAGGAGGATTTTCATTCCATATTACTTTAATTTCATTGATTTTTTCTTTCAGCAGATAAACAATATCCTCAACCTTAGCCACAACTTCCAAAGAAGGTCCAAAGTTCCATGGGTTACTGTATTGTTGAGGTTGTTGATACAACGCTTGAGCTAATTGTAAATATCCCGACAATGCATCCAACACATGTTGCCAAGGTCTAATGGCATAAGGGTAACGAATTTCTACTGGAACCTTGCTTTTAACACCCCTCATCAAGTCAGGAATTAATCGGTAAGGAGACCAATCACCTCCCCCAATAACATTCCCTGCTCTTGCTGTTGCAACTCCCACAGAATTTTTTTTAAAAAAAGACTCAGAGTAACTTTGAGTAATTAATTCACAAGCCGCTTTACTTGCACTATATGGATCATTCCCACCCAAGGAATCGCCTTCTTTAAAAGAACATTGATTATTATCTGAATTTTGATAACACTTATCTGTAGTGACGACAAGAATAGAACGAACTGAAAGGCACTGACGTGCAGCCTCTAGCAGATTCACAGTACCCATCATATTCGTTTCAAACGTTTCTATTGGTTTATTATAACCTTCTATTACTATTGGCTGAGCAGCCATATGAATGATAATTTCAGGTTTGAAACGATTCAATGCATCATATAGATGTTGATAATTGGCAATATCTGCAATAGTAGAGTCTATACAATTTTTCTGCGTTTGATTATACATTGAAGGAGTCGTGCCAGGTTCTAAAGCGTACCCAGCTAACTGAGCTCCTAAAAGGTGCAAATAATGTGTTAACCACGTTCCTTTAAAGCCTGTATGCCCCGTAATAAACACACGTTTATTACACCAAAACGCTTTATCTACCACACTTTCCAAGGCGCCTCTCCCTTATTCCAAAGTGACTCTAAGTGGCGTTTATCTCTCAAAGTATCCATAGGATGCCAAAAGCCATTATGTTGAAACGCCATCAATTGATTGATACGAACTAACTCCTCTAAAGGCTCATGTTCCCAAATACAAGAATCATCGGAGATGTAATCAATAACTTTTTTGTTTAATACAAAAAAACCTCCATTAATCCACCCACCTGCTATAGGTTTTTCTTTAAACCCAGATACTGAGCATCCGGTGTTGGATATTGGTTCAAACTCAAGTACGCCAAAACGGCCTGCAGGTTGTACAGAGGTCACAGTAGCCAACCGGCCATGGGCTCTATGGTAATCAATCAATTGAGTAATATTAACATCAGAAACTCCATCCCCGTATGTAAAACAAAATGGATGGAAATCATCTAAATGGGTAGAAATTCGCTGAAGCCGTCCTCCTGTCATGGTGTTTTCTCCAGTATCCACCATCGTAATTAACCAATCTTCTGCTTGATTTTGATGGACTTCAAACGATCCCTTTTTAGTGCTTAAAGTAACATCAGAATTATGCACTGCATAATTTAAAAAATATTCTTTAATGTAATACCCTTTGTAACCAAGGCAAATCACAAATTTATTAATACCATGGGCTGAATACATTTTCATAATATGCCATAAAATAGGCTTTCCCCCTATTTCTACCATAGGTTTTGGGCGCACATCCGTTTCTTCACTAATGCGAGAACCTAACCCACCTGCTAAAATAACGGCTTTGATTGATTTATTTCCTTGCATCATCTAGTACTCCTATAAATGGTGGCATCAGGCGGAATATAATTAGGATTAAGAGAGACGATCACGCTATTAAACAGATTAGCTAATAAAAAAAATGGGATAAAACCAAGCAAGTAGCTGTATTTTTTCGCTTTTAAAAAACAAATAACCTGATAAAAAGCAAACGGGGATAACAGCAAACATATGGCAAACGTGTAGCGATCTTCCAAACGAGTATTTAGATGAAGTAAGATGCAGAATAACATTCCTAAAATAATAGCTTGTCTTTTCTCAATAGCTATATTTTTATATTGGAACATTACTCCTAATAAGCCAAAATAAGTCATAGTACTGGAAAAAAATATCATTATTTTCTGATGAAATTCGCTGATACTTTGATAAACAAAAAGATCAGTATGATGAAACATCATCATAATTTTTAATAAGGCATAAGATAAACCATTAATTGAAAACCAGACAAACTCATAAGCACTACTTATAAAAAATGGGTTTCTAACGAGAGACGAAGTATCATTTGGGATGATAGAAAAGGCAACGAATAAATACTCCTTACTTAAATTATATTGCTCCTGAGCAAGATCACCTGCAGGTAATGGCGTGAAAGAACGAAAAAAGAACCAGTTATAAAAAATCTGTGGTGCAAAAGAAATTAGAGAACCCAAGATAAAAAATAATAATTGTCTTAAAATATAGCCATAATCATCTTTATAGCGGATAAACTCTAACATCAGCATCACAAAAATTAAACCATAGACCCACAAATTAGCAGGACGAATTTCTATAGAAAATGCTGTACACAAACCCAATAGAAAACTTCGCAATGATCCTTTCTTTAACGCAAAAAATATTCCTAGACCAATAAGTAAGAAACAAAGCGAAAGAATATCTGATAATGTTACTGATAAAAAGCTTAGTATATTGATTTGCAATAACAAGGCACTACAAATTAAGAAACGTATTTTTTGAGACTTCGTTATAGCAAACGAAAAAAATAAAACCGACGCAGCATATATGCAATACTGAACGAGTAAAATATAAAAGCTAAAAAGTTGCAACTCATTATTATTGGAAGAATATGGATAGCGAATTAATTTTAAAAAAAGAGGATACGCATAAGTTCGAACACCGTCTGACATGCCTCGAAGAAGATTCTGAGATATCCAGATATACTTACCAGCATCACCTTTATTATCAGCAATAAGAAGCATCCCATTTTGCTGATGCAACAAAAAAATATAAGCAATTAAAAATGAAATGAAAAATATCAAGAAGTATACTAAATAAATTACAGGTTTTTTTAGAATCTTATTACCAAAATTATCTAACATCACAATCCCTTGAGTTATACTCGAATCTGGTGTACAAAATAAATTATGTGACGTATCCTATTGATTGTTCTGGGAGAACATAATTACAAACTAAACAGCATGAAGAATTGTAATCGTTAAGCAGCAATTATACCAGTCAAAAAATACAATGACCCCATTAACATATTATGAACACCAAAATATTGTCAGCCTTAGTGCTGCGTTGTGGGTCTTCCCCACCTTACTTGAAGTAAGCGATCTTTTTGTTTTTTTGACGCACGCACGATGTTAGGGCAATTTTGCTTATGAACAGATACACCACGCCCGACGGTAATATAGCCAATAACTGGCTCTCCTTCTAGAGGGCTACAACAACCTGCAATGTGCATAATTAAATGCCCGATGCCTTCGGCATAGAGCTGCCCAGGTTTTGCCTCAACGGTTGGTCTAGTCACAAATAATTTGGGCGGGATCGACGAGGCAGGCATCGCTAAAAGTTCATCGTTGAAGAACCGATGCAACAATTGATTGAGCTTAACTTCACCTCGGCCAATAGCAACAAGTAAATCATCTAATCGTTTGAAACGCATGACAGGAAAAACGGCATTAAGCTTATCTATTTTAAAGCCTAGCGCTTTAAAAGCTTTCTCTACCTGTTCTTGACCCACATTTTTATCCCTATCGTAATCTTGCATTTTAAACCAATGCAAAATTTTTGAGCGCGCTCGAGAACTTACAAGATAACCGCGATGTGGACTCACCCAATCGCGGGAAGGCCGCTCTTCTTTACCAAGAAGAATTTCAATTCTATCGCCTGTTTTTAGTAAGGAGATCAACGGAACCATTATTCCATTGACTTTAGCTCCTCGACAACGATGCCCTATAGAAGTATGAATATGATAAGCAAAATCGAGTGGAGTCGCGCCACTGGGCAAATCATAGACATCATTTTCAGGACTGAGGACATAAACCCTGTCCTCAAGGAATTCTTTATCTAAGGCTTCGCCAGTCTCACCCGGCATACTCACCATTTCTTGATGCCAAGCAAGTACATCACGCAACCAAGCAATTTTTCGTTCGTGACTCTCAGGCGTTTGTCCACCGCCTTCTTTGTATTTCCAGTGCGAAGCGATACCTCTTTCTGCCCACTCGTGCATTTGATAAGTGCGAATTTGAACTTCAAACACTTGCTGTTGAGGCCCTTCAACCGCTGTATGAAGTGATTGATAACCATTGGCTTTAGGATGGGTAATATAATCATCAAATTCGCTAGGGATTTGTTTCCAAAGCTCATGGACCAGCCCTACCACTTCGTAACATTGCACCGTAGTATCAACCAAGACTCTTATCGCAGTTGCGTCATAAATCTCAGTCAAAGGGACATTTTTACGTTGCATTTTTCGATAAATACTATGGATATGTTTTGAACGGCCATAAACCGAAAAATGTGATATTCCGCTTGCTCTAATAGCGTTTTCTAGATCCTGCACAATCCTTTGAACATAATGATCTCGTTCAAGTCTCTTGGTTTTTAATCCTTTGGCAATTTCTTGATAGGCAGCCGGCTGTAGGATACGAAAAGCGAGGTCTTCCATTTCCCATTTAATTGCACCAATCCCTAAACGGTTAGCGAGCGGCGCATAAATGTCCATCGCTTCTGCAGCAATTATTTGCTGAATCGTTGACGGAAACGCATTCATGCTTCTTAATGCACAGAGTCGATCAGCGAGCGTGACAAGCACAACACGCACATCATCGACCATCGCCAATAGCATTTTCCGCAAATTATTAACCTGCATCTTTCGTTGTGCAGGCTTCGCATAAACTCGGAGATGGCGAATGGCTTTCATTTGCTCAACGCCATAAATTAACTTGGCCACCTCTTGTCCAAACGTTTTACTAATCTCTTCAATAGGCAGTTTCGCTTTATGCACGCTGTTAAATAAAATAGCGGCAACAAGTGTTTCCGGATCAACGTTCAAGTCGGCGAGAAGATCCGCCATCGCAAGTCCCAATTGCAGACAAGAAATCCCCGTTTCTTCGGTTGAACTCGTTGTACCCGAAGGAGAGCCGACGTATTGATTCAATGATTGACTAACAGTACATGCTTTACGAATCAAATTGACATCATCAATCGATTGTCTCGTTGCAAATTGTTGAAGCCATACATCAATGTCGACTTTCCCATCTTGCAACCATGGACTAACTTTTACTCTAACCATTATCGTTGATCATCCGATCGAAGACAGCAACTGATTCAACGTGCGCCGTTTGTGGAAACATATCTAGCACACCTGCTGCACGCAGTTGATAACCTTTCTCATGAACGAGAATTTCTGCGTCACGTGCAAGCGTGGCTGGATTGCACGATACGTAAACAACTCGTTTAGGGGATAAATGATCCATTTGTTTAACCACTTCAAACGCTCCGCTACGAGGCGGGTCCAACAGCACATGCGTTAATTTCGGAACAGGAGCAACCAAAGTTTTGTACAAATCTTGACACAAAAAACGAACATTTTTAAGATCATTATTCTTGGCATTCGTTGCCGCCAATCTCACCATACGCTCATCACCCTCAATTCCAATCACTGCTGCGCAACGCTTAGCAATTGGCAGCGAGAAGTTCCCCAAACCGCAAAAAAGATCCAATACAACATCATCTTCTTTTAGGTCCATTAATTCCAATACCCGTGTCACCATCGCTTGGTTCAAGCCCGCATTGATTTGAAAGAAATCGGTGGGTTGAAATTGGAAAGTAATACCTTCATGGGGTAATGAATATTGAAGAAAGTTTTCCACGTTATCCGGATACAACAACTGAATACTATCGGGGCCCTTTGCTTGCAAATAAATCCGAAACTTACTTTGCTTTCCAAAATCACGAAGCTTTTCATGATCTTCTACGCTTAATGGTTCAAGATGTCTAAAAATACAGGCAACCTCTTCATTCCCTACCGCCACTTCAATTTGAGGGATAGAGCGTGGGTTGTCTAAAGCAGCGATTAGAGCGCGTAAAGCAGGCAATTGAGCATCCAGCTGTCGGTTCAAAATGGAACATTCCATCATATCGGTAATAAATGCTGGATGATCTTTTTCACGAAAGCCTACTAGGCAGCTTTCTTTTTTGGCCACGTATTTTACACCTAGCCGTGCTTTATTACGGTAATGCCATAAATCACTTTCAAGAGGCTCAAGAACATTCTCAGGCGCACATTGTCCAATTCGTTCTAATAAATCCAATAAAAAAAGATGTTTTTGACGTAATTGTTCCTTGCCTTCTAAATGCTGCATTGAACAACCACCGCAACGCGAAAAATTTGGACAGCGAGGCTCTACCCGAAAAGGTGATGCGGAAAGAATGCTTACAACCTCCCCTTCATCAAATTGTTTTTTCTTCCGCTTATATCGAAAAGAGACCGTTTCACCGGCTAATGCACCTTGAATAAAAATTGTTTTGCCATCAACCCTTGCAATACCCCTGCCTTCATGGCTTAATCGCTCGATTTGTGCTACCGGTAATTGTTCCAAACTGGGCGCGGTAGTCACGTGTGCCTTTACATGAGAAGATTCATTCATTAAGGGCAGCTCTAATTCAATGTTTTTCATGTGATTCCTGTAAAGCTAATCCTAGCGTAAAAAGATGATCGCGCCCGCGATGATAAAAGTGGTCGCTGATTGCATATCCTACAATCATTGCTAAGACGTCGTTGATGTAAATAAGCGGCGTAGTTTGGCGTGACCAAACCGGTACTTGCCATTCTTGAAATAATTTTTTAAGTGATTTTTTTTGACTTCGCCAATAAAAAACTTCGCCTCCTTGCCGAAAACGTACACTCACCTTACTGCCCGGAACAACCTCAATGCCCTCGTTGCTCGACAGCGCTTCTAGGCGACTCCCTGTGATGGTCAGCGATTCTGGGAAAGAAGTCCACAATACTTCTTCACAGAAGATTTCTGTAGACATTTCTGCCTGATCTTTTAAGAGATACAAGGTTTTTTGAAAACGTTTGAGCATGCTACATCCCCACGTCAATTGAGGTTTTGCGCTCGACTTTGCGTGAATGACCTCACAAAAGATTTGTTCTAGAAAATTCGCTCTTGGGATTTGAAGATTATTCGCGCGCAGCCAATAGCGTAAGGCATTCAAGACTCTGGATTTGGGTAAATTCAACAAAGGTGTAATATTTAAGGTTTCTTTGGGAGCAATCAACTCAGGACAATCCAACTGAGCTAATTGATCAATATGAACTTGACTCTGCTGACAGTGTGCGCTTGCTTTGGCCAAATGCTTTATTGCAGCAGGCCATTTTTGTTCTAAGAGAGGTATAACCGTGTGACGTAAATAATTTCGACCGAAATGCGTTTCGAGGTTACTTTCATCCTCTACCCAGTTTAACCCCTCTGTCTGCGCATAGGCTTCAATCTCTTGACGTGAATAAACTAAAAAAGGTCGCCATAGAAATCCTTTCTGAAAGGGCTTAAAAGGCTTCATCGCAGCGAGTCCGTCAATGCCTGCACCTCGACATAGGTTTAATAAAAACGTTTCTGCTTGATCGTTGAGATGATGCGCCAATACTAAGGTGTCATTGGGCTTAAGATGTTTTTTATAAAGTGCATATCGAGCCTTTCGCGCTTTTTCTTCCAAATTTGAGGTGTCAGCAAGCTTGGTTCTTTCAATGCAGAGAGGGAGTTTAAGGCTTTTACAGATCTCTCGACAATGATGCTCCCATTTAGCAGCATTAGGACTTAAACCATGATTTACGTGAATAATGCGTAGCTTGGTTCGAAACCGATTATCCTTTGCCATTTTATAAAGCAAAGCAGTTGAATCAAGGCCTCCGCTATAACCTATCCAAAGATAGCGAGAAGCGGAGAGAAAGGAAAGAATCCCTTCATCAAGTTGCAAATTAATCACAGGCACCCATGGCCATTAATTTTTGATACCGTTTCTCTAATAGTTCCTCTAGAGAATAACGCTGGAGGGTATGAAGTTCTGTTATTAGACGTTGTTTTAAAGCGGCAGCCATTTCAGGTAAATTGCGGTGAGCACCGCCTAAAGGCTCTGAAATAACCCCATCAACCAAGCCTAATTCAAAAATCCTTTCTGCGTTAATACCCATCGCCCGAGCCGCGTCGCTGGCTTTAGCCGCATCTTTCCACAAAATAGAGGCACATCCTTCAGGCGAAATAACAGAATAAATACCATATTGCAGCATTAAAACCCTATCTCCAACACCAATAGCAAGTGCACCACCTGAACCGGCTTCACCCGTTACCGTGCATATAATAGGAACTTTTAAATCTGCCATCACCATTAAATTTCTAGCGATGGCTTCTGATTGATTGCGCTCCTCAGCTTCAATACCTGGATAGGCACCGGCTGTATCAATCAACGTAAAAATAGGCAACTTAAACTTTTCAGCAAGTTTCATCAAACGTAACGCTTTGCGATATTCTTCCGGACGTGCCATGCCAAAATTACGGTAAACTTTTTCAGCAGTACGTTTTCCCTTTTGGTGCCCTAGCACCATCACTGCTTGTCCGTCTAGTCGGGCTAAGCCCCCTATAATCGCAGGCGCTTCAGAATAATGGCGATCTCCATGCAGCTCCTGAAAATCGGTGAAAACATGCTCAATATAATCCATAGTCTGAGGACGCAAAGGATGTCTTGAAAGTTGTGTGATTTGCCAAGCATCCAGATTGGAAAAGATACTTTCTGTCAATTGACTTGCTTTTTCCTCAAGTCTAGCAATTTCTTCCACCAAATTAATATCATTATCATGGCTAACCATACGAAGGGCTTGAATTTTTTGATTAAGCTCTTCAATGGATTGTTCAAAATCTAAAAACTGTCGACTCATGCTTTAACCTATCGTCGTGACCTTGTTACCTACGTTATGATATACACCACGCTCATGTTAGAGGATAACACGTGTTACAGCCACAAACTGTATTACCCACTGACTATTGTTTACTAGAAAATCGCATTGATATTTGGGAATTTTCACTGAAAAATACAGACCATTTAAGCCTGCTACCGTATGAAATGCCCCTCGTGCTCGCTGAAGCAGAAGAGAAGCGGGCTAATCGGTTCTTTTTTCCTCATCATCAACGACGATTTCGTGTTGCACACCTTACCTTACGTGTCATTTTAGCACACTATCTTAATAAACCGATTCAAAGCATTGTTTATGAATGTAATCGACATGGAAAACCCTTTTTGTCGAATACTCCTTTACTACAATTTAATTTAAGTCATTCAGAAGATTCAGCCCTGCTCGCCATTGGCTTAAGTGCACCTATGGGGATTGATATAGAGTATTTTTCTGCCAGAGAGTATGCGGGCATTGTAAAAAATTTATACTCTTTAGAAGAACAAGTTGCATGGAACAAGTTATCCTCTTTTTTGCAGACCTTGTCTTTTTTTCATATATGGGCACAAAAAGAAGCCTTTATAAAGGCCGTTGGTATGGGTTTGGCGTATCCTACCGAAACATTTACTACACCGGTACTCCCATATGCGGCTCCCTTTCCTATTCGAGATAGCCTGCACGGTCAAGCATGGCAGCTTTTAAGTTTTATGCCTGAAATTAAGTGCAGTGCGGCATTATGCTGTGTTCCCTCTATTAAACAAATCCGCTACATCCGATTAAATCATCTAATGAGCAGTAGAATTGCAAGATAGCAAGAACAGTTCTACAGTGCTGCAATCTCAAATCAGGCCCTGAAATCATAACGGGTGAAAGTGTAAAAATATTGAAAAAGCTTTACTTTAAGTTGGTTTTATAAAAACGCCAAAGTATAAGATTACAAAGGCCTCGCCTTGTGTATTTTTTGCGCCCAAACAGGGATAATTATCTCAAGGATAACGGCTATATAGCCTGCTCCGGACATTGCATAGGTATACATATTTTGAGAAAGTAAAGATAGCAGTAAGGGCGGTAAAAAAGTGATGATACCAATAATTACACGATTTTGAGCCTTAAACACATCTACTAAAAAATCAAAGACACCTAAGGAAATACAGAAAAACGAACCAAATAAGGCTACCACTTGGAAAAAGGATAATAAGCGCATGACCAGCGATGATCCTACAAAATAAGCTAAGCTTTCGTTAAACGCAAAGAGTTGATTGTTGCTTTGGTAAATAGCAATCAATCCCTTGTCGCCTTCCATTGGAATCAGCGTATACACGGTATATAACCACGCAATATACAATATCAAAACGGTACTGGTACTAAAAATGAGCATTTTATTAAAGATCAATCGATTGTCACGCCCGTAATAAGAAACAATACTGGGCACAATAAATTGAAAACCAAATGCATTAATAATGATTAAAAATAAGGACAGCAAGCCCGTATGCTTGAACGGCATTAGTGTCAGGGGAACCCCCTTTTTTATCAAAAAAGCAGATGAAACAATAACCAATAAAAGCAATAGCAGTTTCATAGCAACAATAAATGCGTTAATACGAAAAATAAACTTTGCACCGATCACTAAAAAACTGCCTGCAACGAATACAAAAAGCAGACTGGTATTAAAATAAGAAATAAAAGGATTTACCGTTTTTAGATGGGTTAAAATCACGGAGGCACAGCCTGAAATATAGGAGGCAAGCGAAAAATACAACAGCCACAGAAATAATAGGATAGTTATTCTTTGAGCAGTAGAACCCAAAAATTTGCCCACAATACTATAGTAGGAATTGTATTTCTCTGGGCAACTTAAACTTAAATCTAAAATATAAAGACCCGTTTTGGTCATTATGCCCCAAGCGATTACAATCAAAATGAGGGTTACTAAAAAGCCAAATTTGGCAGAAACAATAGGAATCGCGAGGATTCCCCCGCCGATGACTGAGCCAATGAGTAAAAAAATACCTGCTAAGCATTTCAGCATGATTTTTTCTCTAGCCAGACTGCAAGCTTCTCTAAGGATTTTTGACAAGTTTTAAGTTGATTTTCAACACTCTTTTTTGAAGTACCACCTTTTGATTGGTGCGCTTCTACAACCGATTCGATATTTAAGCAACTAAAAACTTTTTCATCGATAACGTTGCAAAAGGAACGATAAGTTTTTAAATCTAAATCTTTTAAAAGACATTCATTATCAAGACAGTACCTTACAATTTTTCCGGTAATAGCATGGGCTTCCCTAAACGGAATATATTGAATTAAGTAGTTCGCCAGATTGGTAGCATTGGAAAAATCAGCTTCGGTAGCTTTACGCATTTGCTGAGCATTGACTTGCATTGAGTTCAGTAGGCCCGTGTAAACAGCTAATGTTTGCCTCACTGTTTTTACTGTATCAAATAAACCTTCTTTATCTTCCTGCATATCCTTGTTATAAGCTAATGGAAGCCCTTTTAAAACCGTCAACAAGCCTATTAAAGCACCGTAAACACGCCCCGTTTTACCGCGAACCAATTCACAAACATCTGGATTTTTTTTCTGAGGCATCATGCTACTGCCCGTGGAAAAGGCATCATCCATTTGTACAAAAGAAAATTCATGGCTATTCCACAAAATTATTTCTTCACTAAGCCTTGAGAAATGCATCATCATCAGCGACGCATTCGATAAGAACTCGATCACAAAATCACGATCACTGACGGCATCCAAACTATTGGTATACGCAGCTTCAAACTGCAACAATTTAGCGACGTAATCAGGATCAACGCTAACGCCACTTCCGGCTAAAGCACCTGCGCCTAGAGGACTTTGATTAACGCGATCGAGGCTGTCTTGGAGCCGGTTAAGATCTCTATAAAACATATTGAAGTAGGCAAGCATATGGTGCGCGAACCTTATCGGTTCAGCCCTTTGCAAATGGGTATATCCTGGCATAATCGTATCAACATGAACGGACGCGATACGCAAAATAACGGTTAGTAATTCATAAGTTTGAGCGGTAATAGCAAGAATTTGATCCCGTAAGTAAAGGTGTAGATCAAGAGCGACCTGATCATTCCTGCTTCTTCCCGTATGAAGCTTCCCTGCAACCTCGCCTATTTCTTCGTATAGCAAGCGTTCAATGTTCATATGCACATCTTCGTCGCTCACACGAAAATCGACCTGGCCTTTTTTAATTTTTTCAGCGATTTTTTTTAAGCCTTCAGAAATACATATAACATCTTGTTCCGAGAGCACCCCACATTTTCCGAGCATGCTGACATGAGCCAAGCTGCCTTCAATATCATACGGTGCGAGTTGATAATCGAAAGGAATGGAAGCATTGAACTCCTCCACAAGCTGATGCGTTTCTTTGCTAAATCGTCCACTCCAGAGTTTCATTATTGATTTCCATTATTTACTTTTGAGTTAACCACTAAAGGTAATCCAAAAATTTTGATGAACCCGACGGCTGCTGTATGATCAAAGGCATCGTTTTTATCGTAAGTCGCCAGATCGTATTGATACAATGAGTGGGAGGACTTTCGACCGATAACGGTTGCGCTGCCTTTAAATAATTTTATTCTGACCACCCCAGAGACAACTTTTTGGCTCTCATCGATAAACGCGTTAAGCGCTTCAAATAATGGAGAAAACCATAATCCTTCATAAATCATATTTGCAATTTTTTGTTCGACCGATGGCTTAAATAGGGCCATATCACGGGTTAAGCAGAGTGTTTCAATTGCTTTATGTGCTAGTAGCAATACCGTTGCCGCCGGTGCCTCATAAATTTCTCGGGATTTAATCCCCACTAAGCGATTTTCCACATGATCAATACGACCAATCCCGTGGGCCCCAGCCATGCCGTTCAACTTGGTAATTAATTCATGAAAAGGTAAGCATTCATTATTCAACTGGGTCGGCAGACCATTTTCGAAATGAATCTCAATGATTTCAGAAACATTAGTACTCTTTTCCGGTGCCACGGTTAATTCATAAGCCTCTTCAGGTGGTGCTGCCCATGGATCTTCTAATACACCACATTCGCAACTTCTTCCCCATAGATTTTTATCAATACTAAACGGATTGTTAAGGTTAATCGGTAGTTCAATATTGTTTGCTCTTGCATATAAAATCGATTCTTCCCGGCTCATAGGACAATCTCTGATAGGCGCAATAATTTTAATACCGGGTTTTAATGTGGTTAACGACACGTCGAAACGCACTTGATCGTTGCCTTTGCCTGTACACCCGTGAGATACCGCTTCCGCACCGTCTTTTTTAGCGATTTCAATCAGTTTTTTAGAGATTAATGGCCTTGATAAGGAGGAAATTAGGGGGTAAATACCCTCATACATCGCATTCGCTTTTAATGCCTTAGATATATAGTCATTGGCAAATTCTGCCTTGAGATCTAAGATATAACATTCAATAGCCCCCGTCTTAAGTGCTTTTTGCCTGATTGCTTCTAAATCCTTCCCTTCGCCCAAGTCACCAACAACCGCAATGACGTCGTAGTTATATTTTTCTTGAAACTGCTTAATAGCGATCGAAGTATCTAAACCACCTGAATAGGCCAATACAATTTTTTCTTTAGCCATGGATGCTCTCCAATTTATTGCCCCAAAAAACTACTTGCAATAAAAAAATACAATTTTGTAGTCAAATAATAATTTGTCATTTAATTCTTTGTCAATATAAATATTCACTTTAAATCAAAATTAATGCATAATTATTCAATAAAATCGTACATAGGTGTTTCCATGACCAAAACAATTAACGATCAGCTGTTAATCGATTTAAAAAATTTGTTAATACAAGAAGTCCCGGTTACACAGGAGAGTATCTGTGCTGCACTAGCAGCAAAAGGGCATCCTGTGAACCAATCTAAAGTTTCAAGGCTGCTTCGAAAAATAAATGCCGTTAAATCAACCAATGAGGCCGGTGTGATGACTTATCAACTGCCTCATGATGTTATGCCGCCTTCGATTAACGCGCTTCTATCAGAGTTAATTATAGACATAAAGGCTAATGAAGTGATGATTATTATCAAAACAAGCCCAGGTTCCGCGCCATTAATTGCAAGGATAATCGACCATAAACGATGCCAAATATTAGGAACAATTGCCGGTGACGATACCATTTTTATTTCACCGGTTTCTGTAAAAAAAATTGAAGAAACGGAAAATTTAATACGATGTTTTCTAAACGCTGAGAGATTGATAGACGGACCAACGGTCGCGCGCTTAAAAAATTGAGCAATTGATCTTATTGAAGAGAATGATTATTCTAGTGAGATAAGAATGGAAATTACCTTATTTAATTAACTATCGCTCATAATGAACTGCAAAATTTGCAACACCAATTATCTCAAAAACACCAGAACTCGATACTGCCAACCTAGTGATTTATCAAATCAAACACTCAGCGAGTTGGAACCTTACTGCGCCAGCGCGTAAAATGAGTCATTGATTTAAACGACTTTGTCGTATTTAAATATCCCTATGTTTAAAGCTTGAAAAGTTTTTCGCATATTCTCTGATAAATCTTTGCAAGCTTTTCTAATTCATTGACATCCACGCATTCATTCACTTGGTGAATAGTTGCATTGCAGGGGCCGAGCTCAATGACTTCGACCCCATAAGGTGCGATAAAGCGACCATCGGAAGTACCGCCATCGGTTGACAAGACCGGTGGCTGCCCGATAACTTCTTCTATAGCTGTTTGACAGCTTTCTAATAAATGACCTTTGGCCGTTAAAAACGGTTCGCCGTTTAGTAACCAATCGATTTGCGGTTTCAAACCATGCTGATCAAAACAGCAGAATACTGCTTTTTTTAATCGCTCAGTCGTTTGTTCAGTTGAGAAGCGAAAATTAAATTGTAGTGTTAAATGACCAGGTATAATATTGCCCGCGCCACCATCAGCTTCAATGGATGTGATTTGGAGAGAAGTCGGAGGGAAATAATTATTCCCTTTATCCCATTTCTTCTCTGTTAGTTCAGCGAGGATGGGGGCGATTCGGTGTATTGGGTTGTCAGCCAGTTGAGGATACGCAACATGTCCCTGTTTGCCTTCTAAATATACTTTTCCTGTTAGAGAACCACGGCGGCCTATTTTTATAACATCTCCGACTTTTTTTGAGCTTGAAGGTTCGCCAACAATACAGAACTGAGGGCAAATTCCGGTCTCTTGCAGTTTTTTCATCACATACGGCGTGCCTAAATCGAATTGATCACCCTCTTCTCCGCTGGTGATTAAAAATCCAAGACTTCCAGCAAAGTTAGGATGATTTTCTAAGAAACGTTGCGTCATTGCCAACATCGCTGCTAGGCTTCCCTTCATATCAGCAACGCCGCGGCCATAAAGTTTGCCATCCTTTTCTGTTAACTGAAAAGGAGGTGTAGTCCATTGCGCTTTGTCACCTGCAGGTACTACATCAGTATGTCCGGCGAACATTATGAGCGGTGCTTGACTCCCAATTCTTGCAAAAAAATTAGATACTGGATGACAGTCATACCGCTGACACACAAAGCCCTTTTCTTCCAACCAGTCTATGAGAAACGCTTGGCAACCTTTATCCTCGGGGGATACAGATGGAATAGCAATTAAAGTCTTTAATATTTGTTTAATGGAAATGCCAAGCGCATTATCCGAGTTCTCGGATGAGTTGCCTTTAGAGGTCTTCATCTTAAATCCTTTTTAGTTCTTCGTTTAGCGAAGTGTGAAGAGAATACGATGTGAACTAATGGACATTAGAATACCAAAACTGGCTAAAAAAGTGACCATCGCTGTACCGCCGTAGCTCACCAATGGTAATGGAATACCTACTACGGGCAAAATGCCCATTACCATGCCCATATTAACAAACGCCGAAAGAAAAAATGTCATGGTTAAACTTGCCGCTAGTAAGCGGGTGAACGGCGTTTGTGCTTCTTTTGCTATGGCAAAACCTCTTAAAGTCACTAAGATAAATAAACTTATCAGAAAAACACTCCCCAAAAAACCAAATTCCTCACCACAAACAGCAAAAATAAAGTCCGTGGTGTGTTCAGGTAAAAAGTTTAGATGAGATTGACTCCCTTCTAACCAACCTTTCCCAAAGGGTCCTCCTGAACCAATCGCAATCTTCGATTGAATAATATGATAACCATTTCCCAATGGATCTTGCTCTGGATTAAGCAAGGTAAAAATACGTTGTTTTTGATAAGGATGCATGTTAAACCAAACCAACGGCCCTCCTAAGGCCATCGCTGCTAACAAGCCTATTAAAAAATGGAATTCAATCCCGGCTAAAAACACGACGCTACTTCCAGCTGTAGCAACCATTATCGCCGTTCCCAAATCGGGCTGCCTGGCAATAATAATGGTTGGAATAAAAATGATGATTAAGATGGTCACCAATCCGCGTACATTTTTGGGCGACCAATCAATGTGATCAGCATACCATGCAGCCATCATGGGCACAGCCAACTTCATCATTTCAGAGGGTTGGAAACGAAACAATCCCAAATCTAACCAGCGTTGCACGCCTTTGCCCACTTTGCCCATGAGCATAACTGCAAACAACAAAATCAAACAAAATCCGTAAAACCAGGGTGTCCATGTCTTATATTGATGAGGGGGAATTTCTGAAAAGACAAACAAAATGCCTAAAGCAAAAATTAAGCGTGCTCCTTGGCGCAACACCATTGGGAAATTTTGATTAGACGCGCTATATAAAATTAATAGCCCCATACAAACCACTAAAAATAAAAAGGACAGGAGCATAAAATCAAGGTGTAATGACTTTGATGTGAGCCGATAAATCGGGCGAAATTCTTTTTTTTTCATATTATTTCTCATTAAACATGAGGCCATTTTCGGTGGAGAAATAAGTGTCTAGCACTTTTCGAGCGATATTAGCTGCTGCTAAATCATGCTCCACGATAACAGCGATGGCAATTTTAGGATTTTCCACAGGGGCAAACGCAATAAACAATGAATGATCGCGCAAATGTACAGGGATATCTTCATAACGTGTTTTTTCGTAATGCTTTCCATTAGCAACTTGGGCCGTTCCTGTTTTTCCAGCTACTGAATAGGGTGCGGTGCGGCCAAAACGATACCCCGTCCCTTCCTGTTCTAAAATAACCGATTGCATAGCTTCCTTGATCAAGCGCCAATGAGAAGATTCTTTAATATGCACAGGATATTCTTCAAGAGGCTTATAATGATTACGCGTATCATCATTTGCATTAAGCGTTGTTTCAAGAAGATGGGGACGAAAACGTTTTCCATTCGTGCTCAGAGAAGCTACGGCATTTGCCAGTTGCAGAGGTGACGACAAGACAGCGCCCTGCCCGATAGCGGTTATCACTGTGTCTCCAAGAAACCAGGCCACTCCTTTGTTCGTCAATTTCCAACGTTTACTTGGTACTAATCCGGCAATTTCTTCCGTTAAATCGACATGTGAAAGTTGACCAAAACCAAATTGCACCAGCAGATCTTCGATCGCTGTAATCCCTAGTTTATAACCTAGTTGATAAAAATAAGTGTCGCAAGAGACAGTTATAGCACGCTTTAAATTCATCATTCCGTGCCCATTTTTTTTCCAATCTCGGTATGTGTGGCTTACCCCTGGCAAGCGAAACCATCCTGGATCATAAAGGGTGTACTGAGGATTAATCACTCCTTTATCGAGGCCTAATAAACCAATAAAGGGTTTAATGGTAGAGGCCGGTGGATATAACCCTCGGATTGCACGGTTATAAAGCGGTTTATCAGGTGCCGTCACCAGCATACGGTAATCGGTTGCACTTAATCCATTCACAAAAGCATTGGCATTAAAACTAGGAGCGCTAGCCATCGCCAAAACTCCTCCATTCCTGGGATCAATCGCTACTACTGCCCCTTGTTTACCCGCTAAGGCATGATAAGCTACCTGTTGTAAATTCGCATCTAATGTCAATTGTAATTTATGACCAGAGGTAGGGTTCTTCTTTGTTAGGACACGCACCGTCCTGCCATTGGCATCCGTTTCTACTTGCTGATATCCAATTTGTCCATGAAGTTGCGGCTCATAAAATTTCTCAATACCTGATTTTCCAATCACCGTCGTTGCTCGATAATTGGCCGCATCCACTTGTTGTAACTCTTGAGGATTGATTCGTCCTACATAGCCTAGAACATGAGCCATTTCTTCACCGAGTGGGTAAAATCGCATCAGCCTTGCTTTAATGCTAATTCCCGGGAATTGATATTGCTGACTGGCAAAAATAGCAACTTCTTCTTGGCTCAATTTCAGTTTCAAGGGGATTGGAACAAAGGATCGGGTTTGCTTACGCGCGCGGTAAAATTGTTCGATATCGTCCTGGGTAATGGAAGGAAGCAATTGCTTCAATTTATCAAATGATTGAGGTAAATTTTTTACATGCTCCGGGATCACTTCTAAGGCATAGATCGGAATATTCTCTGCAAGCACTACTCCTTTTCTATCTAAGATAATGCCTCTAGGAGGTGGAATTGGAATAATACTGACCTGATTTTTTAGTGAAAGTGTGTGGTAACGCTTAAACTGAGATAATTGTAAATAAGCCAAGCGTAAAACCAGCAATAGAGACAGAAAAAGAATAAAACTCCCTAGCAAATCTAATCGAAAAGATATCCCACCCACTTCTGTGGCTTGCGTTTTCCTTAGCATATTGCCCCACAATCGTCTAAGGTATTGGAGTGAGTGATCAAGTCAACGGCGATCCGAGTATCAGTGCGGAGCATTATGATCAACACGTAGTAGAGATTTAATGATCCGATTTAAAAGCACACAGATCAAAGTAGAGACGATAAGAAAAAAGAGAAGATACTTTAGTGTATTAGCGTAATGAATCTTTAATTGGATTAATGATATTAATTCTGGGTTAATAGCCGTCAAGTCCGCTAATTTTCCTGACAAAAACGCCCCTACTCCCAAAGAGGCAAAAAATATTCCTACTAACGTACTTACTGTTTCATTACTTGCAAGCGCAGTAACCGCAGCTAGTCCTGTAGGAGAAAGCAAAAGCTCAGCAATCGATATCATCAAATAGGCTGGAATAAAATAAAGCGGCGATAATAAAGCTTGGGTGTCTATGTTTTTGTAGCAAATAACGGTTATCAATGTATAGGCAAACAGCATGAAAACCATCGCTAATAAAAACTTATTTTCTGTGGTCATGGGCTTATCCTGTTTAGGATCCTGTGAAAAAAAAGATTTCCTTGATATCAGATAACCCAAGACAATAATTCCTAAGCTTTGTATGCAAACGTAATAAGGCGGTGGAAAAAGAATCCCTCCTAAGCTCGGTGACGCAATACGTTTAATTAATAGCGTCAGTGATAAAAACATTTGAAAATAAAAAGCCCAAAATAAGATGGAAATAATACAAAGCAAACCGATTACTTTGATTTGTTTTGCCCTATCAATGGTTGAACGCTGGATTAAAAGAAAAAAATAAAACATGGCATAAAGAGTTACCGCTAAAAAAATAGCATCGGCAACCGTTGGGTATCGCAGAATAAGAAACGAGATAGCTCCCGAGATGAAAATAATACCTGCTGCTTTCAAACAATCAGAAAGACGGCGGACCCTTGGACAATAATCTTGAATATCGTAGTAATAGGCCCCTAAGATAAAAATAGCTAATGCAATTAACATCCCTATCGCAGCGCTACCAAAAGTCATTGGCCAACCAAAATAATAGTTGAGTTGGCTTGGAATTAAAGTGCCCATCAAAATACCACTCACAATTCCCATATAAAAGATCGTGAACCCCATATCACGGTATGGCGAATCCATGGGGTATTCGTGCCCTAACAATGATGAGATATTAGGCTTTAACAGGCCCGCTCCTACGGCTACCCCAGAGAGAGCTAATAAAAGATCACGTTCAGAAGGAAATAAAAAGAGTGCAGTATAGCTAAGACCTAAAATTACCGCCCCGACGATAATTGAATACTTCTGTCCCAGAAGATTATCTGCGATCCATCCGCCTACTAAGGGAGAAAGATAGGTGAGTCCGGTAAATGTTCCAACCAGTGAGTAGACCCTTTTATCCTGCCAATGAAAATGAAACGCAAGGTATAGCACTAATAAGGTTTGCAGTGCGTAAAACCCATATCGCTCCCACATTTCTGTGGCAAAAAAAACGCTTAACGAGGGTGGGTGTCTCGTGTGTTTTTTAGGGATCAATTAACTTACACCTATTTAATCAGTTTAATCATTTGGATAATGAATACAAAGATCCCCAGTTTACTTCAGATAAACCATTTAAAAGTTATTATTACAATCCATTAGCCGTCATTGTCAATGGCTCTGTCTCTGCTTCAGGCGCTAGAGAGTGTACAGTATATTCTTTAGGGAGCGTTTGCAATAAGGAATCAACTTCGTGTAAAGAAAAGCTGACACCATTAGTAATCCAAGTCCTTGTCATTAAACAAAAACCATTCAAATGCTCTTCTTGTTCACTTGAAAGTTTTTTATCTATTTTGGCCGAAACATTGGGTAATTGTGCTTTAAGCAGGTTTGAGATTTCTACCAATAACTTCCAGGAGAGATCAAGCGACATCCCCACACCAAATCCAACGCCTTCACCGATTACGTTTCCTACCTTTTGTAACATCCATGACACCGACAACCCACAAAGTGCCTTAATGATATAGTCTGAATAAACGGGGCTAAAAACCATTAAAGCAATTTTTGTAGGCGTTACCTTTGTCAGCATTAAAACGGCACTGCCTACAACAGCTGTCAGTGCATAATTTTTTTCTAAGGTTTTAATGGATTGGCCAACGCCATCACCAAGAAATTGCCCAGCAGTTCCACCGACGATTCCTAAGGATTTGGCAATTAATGGTTGAATAACTTTGGTGCAGGGATAATTTTTTAACAGCCCACCCTTGGCGCGTGTATGCCACAACTTTTTATCTAGGAAATTGGTGAAATCGTGCCATTCTTGCTCAGAAAAGATCTCTTTATCCAGCAATTGGTTTAAAGACTCTAAACAACCCCTTTCACCTAGATAACGCCGAGCTGTCAACCAGGTCAACTGTTGCGTTTCCTTATCAAGGCGATTTTCAGATGAAATTCCGAGCGCTGAATTAATCAGTTGTGTCAAAATAGCTGATTTTTCTGATCGTAAAGTATAGGTTTCTTTAATCTGGGATTTAATGTACAAACAAACAGCCACTAACAAAGCTAATGCTGTAAAATAATTTTCAACAGAAACTTCGGGGGTCGATTCTGATAATAAACAAGGATCCAAAGCTTTCATCCATTTTTCGATGAAAAGAATTTGTTGTTTACGAGTTTTGCTGTCTTTTACGCCAAAAAAACAACTAACTGCGTGAGGGTTTTTCTTTTTTTCCAGATTAACTTTTGAGATATTTGAGTAATCTTCTCTCACCATTCCCAATTTCTGAATAAATCGATCCGACAATATAAAGTACATCGACGATCCTTGTTTTTCAGAATGCCATATTTTCTATCTTACGATTTAAATGATAAAATGCAAGGAACAATTCGGAATTGTTCGCTCACACAATTATATAAAATTACGGCAAACGATAGGATATTCGAGCAATTGCCACTTATGGAAATCACTGTATGCTCAAGAAATTATTGACTTTTCTTCATAAACTTTATAAAAAATGGCCCATTCTTGCCTTTGATGTTACAGCAATTCCTGTTGCCTGGTATATTGCTTACGGCTTGCGTTACAATATGCACCCATTTCCTCAGGATCTGACCAGTACTTATTCATTTACTGCACTAACGCTTGTCACCAGTATACAAATTTTTTGTTATTATCATTTTAAAATTTATCGAGGCCTATGGCGATTTTCCTCGTTAAATGATGTTACTCATATTTTACAAGCGGTTTTATGGGCAACTGGCCTTTCCGTTTTGGCCTTTTATTTTGCTTCTTTACTATCGCATGTTCCGCGATCAGTTCTTCCTTTATACAGCTTGGTCCTTGTTACCCTTCTGTGTGGCGGGCGTTTGCTAAGACGATTTCACTGGGAATATCAAGGAAAAAACAACCAAGATAACCGTAAAAGAGTGTTCATCATTGGTGCAGGGCGTGCTGGCGAGAGCCTGGCACGCGATTTAAAATGGAATCACCTTTACCACGCAGTCGGATTTATTGACGACGATCAGCGTAAAAAGGATATGACCGTTCATGGAATTTCGGTGTTAGGCACCTCCAATGACCTTGTTTCTCTTGTCACAGCATATAACGTTCAACTCCTTTTTATTGCTATTCCTTCCGTGAGTGGTGTGCTCATGCGAAGGTTGGTTAAGCGCTGTGAAGAATGCCATATACCCTTTCGAACACTCCCGAGCCTTTCAGACTTACTAGAAGGCAAAGTGGAAGTTAATGCTCTGCGAGAAGTTCACTTAGATGATTTACTCGGCAGAGAAGAGGTTCAATTACAGTGGGATAAAATCCAGAATTACATCCGTAATAAACGCGTTTTGGTTACAGGTGGTGGTGGATCAATAGGATCCGAATTATGCCGCCAGATCATGGCCCTTGAGCCTAATAAATTGTGCATTATAGATTCCTCTGAATTTAATCTTTATCAAATTGAGTACGAACTCAGACAAAAGTTTCCAACCGAGAGGTTCGAATTAAGTTTAGTTTCCGTTAGTGATGCGACCGCCATTGATCGTACCTTTCATCAATTTAAACCTCAAATTGTCTTTCATGCTGCCGCTTACAAGCATGTACCTCTGTTAGAATCTCAGATACGTTCCGCTGTACAAAATAATGTTCTCGGTACTCAAATTGTAGCTGAAGCAAGTGTTGCCGTGGGTGTTGAAAAGTTTATTTTAATTTCAACCGATAAGGCTGTTAATCCCACCAATATCATGGGTACCACTAAACGTATTGCAGAGATTTATTGTCAAAATTTAAATACGCGAGTTAAAACTGAATTTATAACCGTGCGCTTCGGAAACGTTCTAGGCTCAGCAGGCAGCGTTGTCCCTTTATTCCAAAAACAATTAAGAGCAGGCGGGCCTTTGACCGTTACCCACCCTGATATCGAGCGTTTTTTTATGACAATCCCCGAAGCTTGCCAATTAATTTTGCAAGCGATGATCAATGGTCAAGGGGGGGAAATTTTCGTACTTGATATGGGCGAGCCAATAAAGATTCATTACCTCGCTGAGCAAATGATCCGTTTTGCCGGCAAGGAACCGGGGCGAGAAATCCAAATTGTTTACACAGGCTTAAGGCCCGGTGAAAAACTATACGAAGAATTGTTTCATCCTTCTGAAAAACTCACAGCTACTCAACATGAGAAGCTTTTTCAGGCAAAGTTTCGGGAAATTAACTGGGATACTTTAACTACAACTTTTGACGCTATTACTCAAGCTTGCACGCTTCATCAACCTGAGCAATTACAGCATTTATTAAATAATATAGTCCCTGAATTTAAACCTACGGAAAAAGCAAAATCAGAAGTTACTCAGGATTAGCACAAGCATCTTTTGATTGAGAAATAAGGCCGTACTTGAGAGTTGAGTTAGGTATTTGAAGCAATTACGTTTTAATTTTTTTAGCAGTTCGCATACGTATCGCTTCTTCTTCAGCACTGTTTGAATAATTCTCAACCTTTTCCTTGCATTTTTTTCAATTTTTATTGAATATTATAGCTACGGTATAATAGATATTTGGTATTTTTTTTAAAAAAATATACAATATTAGCCACCTTAATAAAATAAATAACCTTATGAAGACAGAAAATGAAAAAAAATTTGACAACCTATGGTTAAATCAACTAAAAAATCTCTGGTTTGGCCCTGGCTTATTACTCACTTTATTGTGCTTTTTACATATTTTCTTTAATAGCGATCTTTTTTCAAGGGTAGAACTCTCTACTCCCTATGCCAAACTTGTCGAACTTGAACCTTATTTGTATGGCATTGGATTAACTATAGGTTCTTACTGGTTATTTTCTCGTCTCCTATCCAAGTTTCTGTTTTTTCTAGGAAATACATCCCTTTTTATTAAACATCCGATTTGGCAGGTTTTACTTCCTTTCTTCGCCTCTGTATTGAGAACACTTTTTTGCCTTATCGTTTTGACAAATGTCACACAACGTTTTAATGGGCCACAAGCCTACTTATTAGAGCGTTTACTAAGTGTGCTAATTATTAGCGCTATTGCATGGACCTTTATCAAATTAATCGATGTTATTAGTCAATTACTCATTAATCAATACGGTGGAAAGGCAAGAGGCGCTATTCTCAATCGCAAAATTTACACTCAGATTTTAATCATTAAACGCGTTGCGCTTTCGGTAGTTTTTATCTTATCTATTGGCTCTGTTTTAATGCTTTTTGATAATGTACGAGCGTTAGGCGCCAGTGTATTGACCACAGCTGGAATTGCAGGTTTGATCTTAACATTTACTGCACAACGGTCTTTAGCAAGTCTCTTTGCAGGCTTGGAGATTGCACTGTCTCAGCCAATTAAAATTGGAGATGCAGTAGTTGTCGAGAATAAATTTGGTACTGTAGAAGAAATCAACTTTCGTAATGTTGTTGTTAAACTATGGGACTGGCGACGACTTATTGTTCCTACTAATTATTTTCTTGAAAAACCGTTTGAGAATTGGAGTCGAGACGTTCATAACCATTTAATTGGGGTGGTCACCTTATCGGTGGACTTTACTTTACCGGTTGCAAAAGTACGTGAAGAAATGAACCGACTGCTCTCGGTTTCTAATTTTTGGGATAAAAAGATTGGAAGCCTTGAAGTAAGTGACCTTAAAGAACGCGTTATGGAGCTGAAAATTTTAGCCAGTGCTGCTGATCCAGGAAATGCAGCTAACCTACAAAGTGAACTGAGAGAACACCTCATTCAGTTTATTGCGACAACTTACCCAGAATGCCTACCGGTAACGCGTTCGCTTTCCACAAAAAATCCCAGTAACTAAAGCGATATTTAAAAGTTTGTAAGCATTCATATGATAAAAATGGCATTTAGGCATAGCTGATTCTAAAAGCAAAACAGTCAATCCTTCATGTCATTTACGCTTTTTATCGTTCACGTATTTTTTTACTGATGTGCAAAATTTTTCGCACTTCAGCCAAGGTATCTCCCGCAGCGTTCGTAATTGATATTATAAATTCAGGCTCAATTTTTTCCTGCATCGCAAGCGCTTTTTTAATCTGATCAATTTGATTTTGTTCTACTTGGAAATTTGCAAATACTGTTTCTCGAGCAGGCTTTTTATAGCGAATATAAGCTGCTTTATCCCAGACGATATAATCTTTACCTAAAGCATTTATAACCATCAATACATAAAAAGGATCGGTCATGCTATACAGACTTCCTCCGAATTGAGTACCCATATAGTTTTTATTCCACCATCGCATGCGCATTTCTACTCGCAGAGTGGTCAAGCTTCGATCAAAAGAAACAACTTTAATACCAGCGCCGAAGAACGGAGGCCAAAATCGCATCAGTTTTAAAAGTAGGGGTAAACGCATTTTTTCCTTACCTGTTACGAAAATATATTCTCATGTTTTGAGTTGCAAGAAGAAATATTATGAATCTTTCTAGCAATATTTACAGATCTAATTTAGAAAAAATACGGTTGGGTAAGCATCTGACAATAAACATTATATATTTCCAAATACTGGGTGCATAAATAACATGTTTCTTGTTACGGATACCCTCCATTATCAGGGAAGCTACTTTTTCAGGCATCGCTAAGCGTCTACCCGCTTGCTTGAAGTGAGCTGTCATTGGTGTATCAGTTGGTCCGGGCTTAACCAATAAAACCTGCACCGCGGTTCCAGCAAAACGATGCTGTAAACCTTGAGCATAACTTCCCAACAAGCTTTTTCCTGCGCCATAAGTATAATTAGATCGCCGTGCTCTATCACCCGCAACCGAGCCGATTAGGGTTAAAATACCTTGGTTTATTTTGCCCATGTGTTTCGCAAATGCTTCTGCGAAAAGAATAGGGGAAATGCCATTGATAGTTAATGAATGATGACAAAGCGATAAGTCCTCTTGACATGATTTTTGATCCAGCAAGGTTCCCTGTGCAATCAAAGCCAGATCAACAGCGCTTTCTTCATATATCGCGTCAACTAAAGATGCTATCTTTTGAGGATCGATAAATGACGTAGCTATATACTTTACGGTTACACTTGGATTTCTGATCATCAAATCATTAGCCAGACATCTTAGTCTGTTTTCATTTCGTCCCAGCAATAATAGCTCTTGAGGAGTATCAGCCAACAAAAGACGAGCACATTGCTTTGCTATTTCTGAAGTTGCACCTACAATAACAATTTTCTTTAGATTCATGTTTCCTCTCATTCGCTATCACCCTCAAGTCTAAAAACCCATTAAACGTCGAGACATCGCTGAACTGATACCGGGATCGCGGTAAGTTAAAAACTCCTGATATCTTGGGTAGGTAGATTCAAATAAGTCTCGTGACATCCTCGCGTCTTTTGCTAAATAAACCCGCCCTTGCGCTTCTCGCACAACAGCGTCTAAACGTTCGAACAAGGCCAGAGTGCTTTGTGCTCGATTAGGAAAATCCAAAGCCAACGTAACGCCTTCTTTTGGAAAACTCAACATGCCAAGCGATTGTTCCTTGCTAAACGTTTTCAATACAGATAAAAACGAACCCTCTCTTGCTTGTGCTATTAATTTCAATAAGCAGGTAATAACCTCTTTACCATTCTGACGTGGCACAACGACTTGATATTGATAAAATCCTTTAGGACCATAGATTCGATTCCAATCTACTAACTTATCTAAGGGATAAAAAAAGTCTTGATAATATGTGATACCGCATCCTTTTTTTCTTTTATTTAAGAAATAATAAACATGGTTAAAAACCTTTAACAAAGACGGATTTACAAGTGAGAATGGAGGGGTCATAACGATTTTTTTTTGTCTTTTAGAACCTACTCTCTTTTTTCGTAAAAAAAGACGCTGCTCTTCGGAAGGCTGAACGCTATTGGCACGCAAAAATATTCCACGCTGGGATTTAGCATTCAAACAGTCCACCCATGATACGGTGTGTTCCCACCCCTCCTCTGAATGATCAGCGAGTTCGAAAAAGGTATCTAAGCGACTGTAAGGTATCGATTCTATCTGTAACCAAGGGCCTCCTATCCTTGATAATTGAATGTCAGCTGACAAAATAATGCCGGTTAAACCTAATCCTCCAATGGTCGCTGCAAACCAATCTGGACGCGTATTAGGGCCACATTGAATTCTTTCGCCATTGGTACGCAATAAATCAATACCTTTAACATGATTTCCAAACGATCCAAAACGATGGTAGTTTTTACCATGGACATCATTAGCTATTGCACCACCAATTGTCACCATCTGGGTACCTGGGGTTACAGATAGGCACCATCCTCTAGGAATAAATAATTGTTGAATATCTTTGATTAGAACACCAGCTTCACAGATTAATCGTCCTGTCTTTTCATCAAAGGAAATAAGATGATCAAGATAGCGTGTTTTCCATAAGCTCCCTTCGGGATTCAGGCAAACGTCTCCATAACTTCTCCCCATGCCGTAACAAATGCCTGTCAATTTTTCAGGCATCAAACTCATCATGGGATTTTCGCGATGCAAGTGATAAACCTTGTGATTTATATAACTAAGGCGACCCCAAGAAGAAACTTTTTCCATCGCGACTGCATCCTTGCTCAAATCACCCAATTGTCCCTAAGCACAAAACCAAGGCGAATAAAGCACCCATGAATAAACTGACTTTATCTTTAATAGCGAAAATTAGGGGATCGTCATGTACTAACCCTCTATGAGCTCTAATCCATACCCAATTGATCCAAAACAGCATGATAGGAACCGCACCCCAAACAAACTCTCGTGTTTGATATAGCTGAATAACGGCATCACTATTTATATAAAATGCGAGAACAATTACTGCTGCATAACCAGAAGCAATACCTAACATCTGCACGATAGGTATATCCGCTTTGAAATAACCACGCCCTCCCACCTTCGAGTCCTCTGTTTGAAACAATAATTCGGTGTAACGTTTTACAAAAGCGAGTGATAAAAATAAAAATACTGAAAAACCTAAAAGCCAAAAAGTTACAGGCAAATTGACCGCCGTGGCCCCCGCAATAATTCGTAATGTATACAGACCCGCCAAGATTAAGCAATCTACCAACACAAAGCGCTTAAGCCAAAATGAGTACGTGACAGTCAATACAAAATACAATATTAACCAGCTCAGAAAGCCTGTATTTATAAAACTGCCTAAAAACAAACTTACAAAAAATAAAAATGGAACAAGCATTGCCCCCCAAGCAATAGGAATTTTACCAGCAGCAAACGGACGTAGGCATTTGCGAGGATGAAGGCGATCATTTTCCAAATCGAGCAGGTCGTTTGTTATATAAGCAGCAGAAGCGCATGCACTAAAGGATAAAAACGCAAACAATAAAGGAATCCATATTGCCAGTTGAGACAATTGATGTGCTGCAATAGCAGGTACAAACAAAAGTAAATTTTTCAGCCATTGATAGGAGCGGAACAGGTGGATACCAAGCTTTAAATTTCGTTGAGTAGCTGGAAAAACACGTTCGATTTCACAGCATTCTTTGGTCTTCTGCACCAGGGATAACGGTGCATTCACAATGATAGCCCGACGCGCTTTTTTCCAAACTGGGAGGTCTTTATCAGAATTACCGATGTAATCAAACCCGCCAATACCGAAACGATGAATCAGTGCTTGCGCTTTTTGTTCCCCTCTTAAATTGATAAATTCGCCAGTAGCCATCACCTCATCAAAATAACCTAAATGTACGGCTATTCTCTTTGCTATCGTCTCTTCCGCCGCTGTACAAAGTATGAGTTTTCTACCAGCTGCTTTTTGTTCCTTTAACCAGTCGATTAAATCATTATTATAAGGCAAAGAAGTTGGGTTGAACGACGCTTTGTAAGAGAGCTTTTGTTTTAAGCGTACCTTCCCATTCATCAACCATAGAGGGATAAAGGCAATTTGCCAAGGTGCTCTACGCAAGAGTCCTACTACAGCCTCATGGAGCATGTCTGTTTGAATCAACGTTCCATCCAGATCAACCACCAAGGGCCGTCTCTGCATCTCTGATGTGTTCAACATCTTCTCCTTGATTTTTTATTTTTACAATCTTCTATTTTTAGCCATTTATTAATAGTCCAAAAGCTAATTATCTCCGAAAAGATCGCGAGTATAGAGCTTCTGAAGGACATCATTTAATTCATTGGTTTGACGATTTGCGACGATCAAAGTAGATGTTTCTTTAAAAGCAATCAAATCATTAATGATCGGAATACCCATAAACTCTGTTGTATTTAAATAGGGTTCATAGATACAAGATGGGATTTTTTCTGCCTTCAGTCGCATGATAATACCTTCCATGCTCGAATCACGACAATTATCAGCATTGTTTTTCATCAATAAGCGGTAAATGCCAACTTTTTTCGGTTTACGTTTCAAAATTTCATCAGCGATAAAATCTTGGCGGATAATGTTTGATGTTACCACAGCTTCTATTAATCGCTGAGGGACCCCTTCATAATTGGCGAGCAATTGCTTCGTGTCCTTCGGTAAACAGTATCCTCCATAGCCGAAGGAAGGATTATTGTAGTGAAGACCTATACGCGGATCAAGGCTCACTCCTTCCACTATTTCTCGGCTATTTAAATCCTGCATTGCCGAAAAAGTATCTAATTCATTAAAAAAAGCCACTCTCATTGCAAGGTATGTATTCGCAAAAAGCTTAATTGCTTCGGCTTCCTTGGCACCGGTTAACAAAATCGATGCATCTTTTTTCACCGCGCCTTCTATTAACAAGTTAGCAAATGTTTGCGCTCTCTCAGAACGTTCACCAACCACGATACGGCTAGGGTATAAATTGTCATATAAGGCTTGTCCTTCTCGCAGAAATTCCGGGCAGAAGATTATATGATTAGAATGAAATTGTTTTCTGACTTTCTCGATGTAACCAATAGGAATCGTAGAGCGTATGATAATGAGGGCATTCGAGTTGATTGATAATGCTTCTTTGATAACACTTTCCACCGAACGCGTATTGAAGGTTTTGGTCTCAGGTAAATAGTCAGTCGGTGTAGCTATAATAACGTAATTTGCATCCTTGTAAGCTTCTTCTTTATTTAAAGTCGCTCTGAAATTCAAAGATTTTTTTTGCAGAAAATCGGTGATATCTGGGTCCACCAATGGCGATTCTCTGCGATTTAGCATCGCCACTCTCTCGGCGTCGATATCGAGTGCAAGCACTTCATTTCGTTGAGCCAATAAAAGAGCATTGGCTAATCCGACGTATCCTAATCCCACAACGGTAATTTTCACCGATTTCATCATATGTTTGACTCCCCAAAAAACCTAAGACAATGTCCACCTTGCTCTCTAACGGTGTCAAATTATCGTTTACTGATAAAGTTTCTTCTTACGTCCGTCCAGGCAACCTAAAACGTAACAAATATTTATTGTGTTTCAGCCAATCTTAAAAGCGTCGATATGAGGGCCGCCTGAGTATTATCAAAGTTCTCAATGTCAAATCGCATTGCATTCTGTGGCCAATGCCGAAGCCAGGTCAACTGCCTTTTCGCCAACTGGCGCGTGGCTGCGGCACCTTTTTCATAAAGAGCGGTTTGGCCATAATCTCCCCTTAAATATTCGACGACTTGCCGATAACCAACGGAACGTAAAGAAACAGCATCTAAAGCTAGGGGCCAAGTTTGTAAAAGGCTAATAACTTCTGCAATGAGATTATCGTCTAACATTTGCTTAAAGCGTTGTTCAATTCGACGATGTAATTTGTCACGCTGTTCTGGAAATAAAATAAGGTTCACAAAAGTGTACAGCGAGTGTTCTTTAGGGCTTTGACATAACTCGGTGAGCGACCTCCCAGTTATACGATACACCTCTAGCGCACGTTGAATACGCTGCGTGTCATTAGTATGGATCCTAGAAGCAGCGAAAGGATCTATCTGCGTCAATTCAGCATGTAGCGCGGCCCATCCTTGTTCTTCTGCCTGTGCCAATAATTGTTTACGGATTTCAATATCCGCTTCGGGCAAGGACGAGAGCCCTTGTTGAAGCGCGTTAAAATACATCATCGTCCCGCCGACTAAAAACGGCCATTTCCCCCGCGACCAACTATCTTTTATTAACAAATGCACATCATCACAAAATTGCGCCGCAGAATAGGTTTCGGTCGGATTAATAATGTCCACCAAATGATGTGGAAAACGTTCTAACAATAATGCTGAAGGTTTCGCAGTGCCAATATCCATACCCTGATAAATCATTGCAGAGTCCACACTGATAATTTCTAACGGAAAAACCGTGGACAACTCACAAGCTAGGTGCGTCTTGTATGACGCAGTAGGTCCCATCAAGCAAAAAACAAATTTAGCCATTCAACCACTTCTCACAGCTAGGTAGCGATAAATACTTTGCCCACGGTGGGAGTTGATACGTTGACAAACCCTGAATGTTAGCAAAATGCATGAGCAACGTTTGTTTTTCTTCGTTACTCAAATAATAAGGATTAAAGGTATCATGTTGGGCTAATTTCTCCACAAGAATATCTTCGTTTAAAAATTCAGGCATGGTTTTAAACAGATCTTTTAAAAGAGCTTGTAACTGTAAATGCGGCAATACGCTCGGCAGGGAACGTACAAGCGCTACGTTTTCTCCTATCAAGGTCAGTTGGATACCCACTTTTTCAAGTAAGCATTGATAATGGTTAAAACTATTTGTCTCAATCGACTGCTCAAAAGTATAACGTATGGGAACTGAAAGTAACCTTGATGCGAACGGCAAGGGCTCTTTGCTCAAAATAAATTTTAAACAATCATATTTTAATCGATAAACATCAACCAAAAAAGGCTCATCGTTAAAAAAGATCAGTGCAAATTTTTCATTTAAATTTAACCAAGAAGATTTTTCATTGCTTACTAAAGCCGTCAGTGGCTTTTCTTTAACGTTTAACGGTAAGGTATTTTTTTTTAGAGAATTTGTTTTATAACGATTAAAAAACTCTTCCAAGTCAACAGGCGACAGAGGATTGTGGGAAATCTGCTCCTTAGGTTTATAGGCACTATTCGTAGTGAGCAAGTCAGATTGAAGCTTCTGTGAATGCTCTTCCTCTTGCACGTTTTGAACGTCGGTAAAAATCTGTCTTTTTTCTGAACAATCCTGCATCAAAAGCGCACTCACTTTCGCGTTTTTGCTACCCGAGACTGACTGATCCATTGACGTCTCTAGGGCTGTCGTCAACGTTGTGCAGATAAAATTATGGATCGTCCTAGGGTCTTGGAAACGCACTTCGTGCTTTGTAGGGTGCACATTCACATCAACCTTTTCGGGCTGTAGTTTTAAATAAAGTACACAAACAGGATAACGCCCTGGATCTACTAAATTTTGATAGCTTATTTTAACAGCGTGATTCAACAATTTATCTTTAACCATACGCCCATTAACGTAAACCCATTGTCGATCATTTTGGCTACGTTGATGTTCTCTTCTGCTAATCCAACCACTTAATTGAAGGTTCTGGTAGCTTTCTTCCAAATAAGCAGCATCTGACATAAAATTTTTACCAAGCAAACGCTGCAGCCTTGATAAGCAACCCGACATTGATAACGCCGCAGGTAAGTGGAGAACATTTCTGCCATTATGAGAAAACGTTAAGTGAATAGTCGGTGCGCTTAGCGCAAAACAACGAACGATCCTATCAATGGCAAGGAATTCAAAACGCGCTGATTTTAAAAATTTTTTCCTAACCGGCACATTGAAAAAAATATCACGAACTTCCACCGTTGTACCTTGGTTTCTGGGCCATGGAATAACTTCTGGATGGCCCTCTTTGAAAAGCAATTGCATCCCATGCGATTGTGATACTGTTTTGGAATGAAGCGTTAACTTAGAAATAGCTGCGATGCTGGCTAATGCCTCTCCTCGAAATCCTAACGTTCGAATGTCATTAAGATCTTGCACCTGGCGAATCTTGCTAGTTGCATGTGGCGCAATTGCTAACGGGAGATCTTCGGCGCAAATACCTACACCATCGTCACTGATCTTAATTTGTTGAAAACCACTGTCCATGATTTCAATATTAATTCGCGTGGCTTTTGCATCCAAAGAATTTTCAAGTAATTCTTTAACAATCGAGGCAGGCCTTTCGATCACTTCGCCAGCCGCGATTTGATTCGCGATTTGTGAAGGTAAAATTTGAATTCTCATAAACAACAGAACTTCATACAGCTGGAATCATTATTCTTTGGCCTTTCTTAACGACAGTTGTTGTCATATGGTTAGCTTTTTGTATACACGCCATGGAAACATGGTATTTTAAAGCAATTTTAAATAAAGAGTCACCTCCAATCACAGCATGTGTTTTCGGTGCAGACAATGCAGATAAACTTCTTGCCCTTTTTGCAATTACGGGCGTTCGTGCTTTAGTTTTTGCAAGTTTTTGCGTTTGCGTTTGCGTTTGCGTTTGCGTTTGCGTTTGCGTTTGCGTTTGCGTTTGCGTCAATTGTACTGGGGGATACCTTTTCATGTATTGTTTAATCCCTCCTACGATTGCAGTCGTTAATAAGTTTTGATAGCTCTGTGTTTCTAAACGTGCCTCTTCTTTAGGATTCGAAATAAACCCTGTCTCTATTAAAATGGAAGGTATATCGGGCGATTTTAGCACCATGAATCTTGCCTGTTCGACATGTGGATGATGCAATGGAGTAACTGTTTTAAGTTTCTCCAATACTCCCTCTCCCATTTGCAAACTAGCGCTAATGGTAGCCGTTTGCGACAAATCAAGTAAAACGGTGCGAACTAACCCTGACTCATCATCAAGTCCCGATAAGTTCACACCACCTAACTCAGAGTAATTTTCTTTTTCTGCTAACCAACGAGCTGCCTCACTTGTAGCACCTGCTTGAGACAGCGCGAAAACAGATGCGCCGCTTGATTCGGGATTAATAAATGCATCTGCATGGATAGAAATAAAAACATCAGCATTGGCTTGTCTTGCAATTTGTAAGCGCTGTCTCAAATCAATGTATTTATCGTCTTCCCGAGTGAGAACAGCGCGCATATTAGGTTGTTCATTAATTTGACGTTGTAATTGTTTTGCAATTGCTAACGTAACGTTTTTTTCAGCGCGACCTTTGGGACCAATTGCCCCTGGATCCTTCCCGCCATGACCAGGATCCAAGGCAACAATAATAGGATTTTGCGAGCTTGAGGTAACTAAAGGCTGTTTGCTGGTAGAATTATTTTTCGATAAGGTTGCTGCAGTAGGATTGTCAGTTTTTTTTGTTATTGATACTTCGACCTTTTTCATCTGCGAAGCGCCTTTTTTAGCTTTTGGCTTAGAAGGTTGCTCTTCGACGATCAGATCCAATGCAAAACACCGAGCACCACATCCGTGGGGTTTGAGTTGAATAATAACCGCTTCTTTTTTCTCAATAACTAAGCGTAAAATTTTCCTTTTAGGAAAGGGATAGCCGACACGAATACGTTTAATCAAAGGGTGAATGAGTTTAATCTTTTTTAAGTGTGGGGCAAGACTCGCATTTTGAATATCTAGCACAAATCGATCGGGCTTTTTTAAAGAAAATGATTTAACTGAAACAGGTGCATCAAATCGACAAGAAACTGTTTCACTTGAGGATATTTTCTCAACAGACCGTAGCTGCACTGCCCAACCTTTTGCGCAGACAGAAATGCTTAATAATAACAGCACAAGATAAGCTTGCATTGCTACGCATCCTCTATTAGAACATCCTTTTTATCTTTAAATTCCTAAAGTTGCACTTTTATTAGTGTATCTGCTTAAATTGGTACAGCGATCGCATCATTTTTTTCAATCCGGCAAATATAAATAGCTCATTTCAATCCAAGGCAAGCGAATAACTCTTTTCCCTGAGTCGTATCAGATTCAATCTTTACTACACGCTCTGATCCTTCAATTGTCCAATACAGTTTCAAGTCGACTTTTTTTAATGAATTTTGAACGCGCTCTGGCCATTCTATGCAGCAGATACTTTCTTGCTGAAAATATTCCCTAAAACCAATATACTCGAGTTCATCGCTATCGTGAATACGGTAGCAATCAAAATGATGTACATTAAAGTTTGTACAAGGATAACTTTCCACCAAGGTAAAGGTAGGGCTCTTAATGGACGCTTTCACTCCTAAAGACCTTAGCATTGCCCGTAAAAAGGTAGTCTTACCCACTCCAATGCCACCAGAAAGCGTCATCACAAAAGGTGCTTGTAAGCAGTTTGCTATTTCTTTCGCAAAATTTCGCGTTGCTTCTTCGTCTTGGAAGCGATAGATATGCATATTCATTCAGAGGAAATCATTGAAAATTGATTAACAGTTGCGGTTAAATAAGGCATTAAATCGCTCGCTAACAACCCTCGCTCCCCTCGCCTTTTTGCAGCCTCATCCCCTGCAGTAGCATGTATCCATACACCTAACTTTGAAGCACAAGAAAGTGACAACCCCTGTGCAACTAGGGCTGCAAGAATACCACTAAGAACATCACCCATGCCACCGGTGGCCATTCCCGGGTTGCCTGCCGAGCACAAATAAGGTGGAGAATTAGCTTCATGGCTTATCAAAGAGCCAACGCCTTTTAATACAATATATCCTCCATACTTCTTTTGCAGTGCTAGCAATGCTGCGAGACGATTAGACTGAATTTCATTAGTGGAGGTATTCAATAATGATGCTGCTTCCCCTGGATGTGGAGTGAGTAGCCACTGATGACGATTTAAAAACTCATTATAATGAGTCTCTTGCTGGCAATCTTTGGCTAACATACGTAACGCGGAAGCATCAATGATCAAGGGTAATGATGAACGTTGAACTTTTCTCCAGAGCATTTTAGCCCAATTACTTTCCCCTAAACCTGGTCCGATAACACAAACAGTCGCCTTTTGTAATAACGGCTCAAGATCCTCGGGCTTTTCGGCAGGAAAAACAAGTGCTTCTGGTATAGCTGATACACTTGACGCTGCATATTGAGGATGTACCGCAATCGTTACCAAACCCGCACCCGTGCAAGCAGCTGCTTGGGCAGCCATTAAAACTGCTCCCGGCATCCCTTCTCCACCGCCTATAATCAATACATGACCAAACTTTCCTTTATGACTGTTTTTAGCGCGATTCACAGGAAAAATAGACCGTATGTACGTTGCATCTAAATGAAACGCAGCAGGTTCTTTTTCTTTTAGAAGATCACCTAATCCCAAATCATTACAAATTACATGGCCACTGTGATCAGGACCCTCTGCCGTCATTAGTCCTAATTTAGGGGCAATAAACGTTATTGTTAGCGTCGCTTTAACGCAGACGCCCTCAATCATTCCTGTATCAGCATTTAGCCCTGACGGCAGATCGAGTGCTAAAGTAGGCAACCGGGCATTGTTAATGATACTAATAATGCTCGATAAGGGTTCTCTAACCTTCTCGCGCAAGCCAATACCTAATAATGCGTCGACAATTATCTCAACGTCAGCCGGCAGCGTAGCCGGAGGTCTGCTCGATGCAACACCAGCAGCAACTGTAGCCATCGCTGCTTCTCTAGCAGGGGATGGTAATTTATCTGCTGGCTTCAGCGCATATAAAGAAACTTTAAAACCAGCTTCCCTTGCCTTTCTTGCAAAAACATAGCCATCTCCTGCGTTATTTCCACCACCACAAAAAACAGCGATTGAACGGCAATGAGAATAGAATTTTAGAAAAACATTAAACGCAGCTTCCCCTGCCCGAAGCATCAATGTTTCTTCTGAAAGATTTAGTTGCGTTTTTGCAAGTTGCTCGTAAGACTGAATTTGTTTAGTTTGACAGAGCAAGTGAGCTGCACTGTTCATAACGCTTATTTTTCTTCATCTTTTTTGATAAGCGTCAAGTTGGGTTTATTTCTCTTGGGGGCCACCGAAGGTGTAGGAATAGAGGAGATAATGGAAGTCGGTAAATCACTATCAATGGTTTCAGCAGGAAACTCCATACCTTCACCATTTTCTTGCGCATAGATAGCCATTATCGCATTTGGCAGAAGAAAAACTTGTTCTGCTTTATGACCAAAGCGCGCGGTAAAAACGATATGGTCATTTTCAAGATGTAAACCACGACAAGCATCTGGAGAGATATTAAAAACAATACGTCCTCCCGAGACATACTCTTGAGGCACGTTTATACCAGGATAGCTAGCGTTTACCAAAACATGTGGCGTTAAATGATTATCAACCAACCAATCATAAATAGCACGAAGAAAATAAGGCTTTTTAGATGTCATGATTAATCGCTTCGAAGGTTAAGCCGCTCTCACTTGCCTTTCAGCTTCACTTAAGCTCACCTGAAAGGAATCTCGTTCAAATAATCGTTGCATATAGTCACGTAAACTATCTGAATTGTCCACAGGCAATTCAATGCCTAATTGTGGTAAGCGCCATAAGAGTGGTGCTAAAACACAATCGAGCAAAGAAAATTCAGCACTTAAAAAATATAACTTATCTTTAAAGATAGGTTCTAAATTAATAAGGCTATCAAGTAATTGCTCTCTAGACTGCTGATCTTCTGGTTTTGTTCGTATATTATGGAAAAGTTGATACCAATCTTTTTCAATACGATACATCATCTTACGCACTTCAGCTCGTGCTACTGGATAAACGGGCAAGAGAGGTGGATGAGGAAATCTTTCATCCAAATACTCCATAATAATCCTCGCTTCATATAAGACCAATTCACGATCTAATAAAGTAGGAAGAGTACCATAAGGATTAACCTGGGCAAGTTCATTGCCAACTTCTTCCTTATGAGCGTGTAAAATTTCTACATTGACACCCTTCTCAGCTAAAACGATACGTACTTGATGACTATATACATCATCGTTATCTGAGTATAAAGACATGGTGGTACGTCGCGTTACAATCGTCATCCAGCACTCCTGAAGATTATCGTTTGGAGAATTGCGTAGCACGTCGGGCTTTGTGCAAGCCAACTTTTTTACGTTCTACTCTACGAGAATCGCGAGTTAATAAACCGCCAGCACGTAATTTCCGACGGAAAGAATCTGGCAGCGCTTCTGCACCTTCTACAAGATCAATTTCATCATATTGGACTAATGCACGTGCTATCCCTAAACGAATTGCCCCTGCTTGTCCAGAGCTTCCGCCACCAGTTACAGTTGCATAAATATCAAATTGTTCTAAAGCACCTACGGTTTCGAGTGGTTGACGCACGATCATTCGTGCTGTTTCACGGCCAAAATACGCATCAATGCTTCTTTTATTAACTTGAATATTGCCTGTGCCAGGTGTTAAAAACACTCTTGCTATCGCACTTTTTCTACGACCTGTGCCGTAATATTGCTTTTTAGCGACCATATACGTCTTCCTCTATAACTCGACTGGGGTGGGTTCCTGTGCCTCATGGGGATGAGCAGCGCCCGTATAGACTTTTAATTTACGGTACATTGCTCTACCAAGGCTATTTTTTGGCAACATGCCTTTCACTGCTTGCTCAATGATGCGCGCAGGGTGTTTTTCCTGTAACTTTTCAAAGGTAATCGATTTGATACCGCCTGGATAGCCAGAGTGGTGATGGTAAACTTTTTCTGTGAACTTACGGCCAGTGACTTTAATTTTTTCAGCATTAATCACAACTACAAAGTCCCCCACATCCATATGTGGTGTATATTCAGCTTTATGCTTACCTCGTAAGCGGCGCGCAATCTCTGTTGCTACTCGCCCTAAGATTTTTTCATTTGCATCAAAAACCCACCAATCTCGTTTAATTTCTTGTGCTTTTGCACTAAACGTTTTCATGAATACTCCAACATTGCATTAACATCTTCCCATACAGTGAGGGATGACTTTTGTAAGCGATTAAGGTTCAAGCCCAAGGAGTATAACGAAAATGAAGAAAATCAACAAGCCTTAAATGCCGATACCATAGGGCTTCCGCATCGTTTTTTGGCTCTATTAAGATAATTAACCCTTATCCTTCTACGAATTAGATGAACGAACGATAAGGGTATTTCCTAGCCTTTAGTTTCTAGAGGCAATGGCTTTTTATCAATTTTCGCCCTCAATTTTAAGCCAGGCTTGAACGTTACTACGCGACGCGCACCTACTGGCACAGCTTCTCCCGTTTTTGGATTTCTACCGGGACGCTCTGCTTTATCTCTTAAGATGAAATTTCCAAAACCAGATAATTTTACGTCTTTCCCATGCTCTAAGGTAGATTTTAAAACCTCAAAAAAATTTTCTACCAAATTTTTCGCATCTGGTCTTGTAAAATTTAATTCTTCACATAAAACATCCACAATCGCTGCTTTGCTCAGTGCATTCATGGTTGCTCTCTCAATGTAATCGCTAGTTCCAGGTTTAACTTCCTTATTACAGCATCAATTAACGCATTCACTTGCTCATCCGTCATGGTTAAAGTATCGTCCTGCATTGTTAAGGCAATCCCAATACTTTTCTTTCCTTCTGGAATTGATTTACCTCGGTACACATCGAAAACATCAAACGCCTTTAGGCGCTCATTCGCGATCACAGAGCGAATAACCTGCTCAATTTGTCCAACAGTGATCTCGTTAGCAGCTAAAAGCGATAGGTCACGTCTTATCTTAGGATATTTTGAAATGGGATGAAACATTATTTTACTTTTACTGGTTAAAAGTTCTAAGTTTAATTCGAACAACATAACATCCGACGATAATTCCAACGCCTCTATTACACGAGGATGCAACGCACCGCACCAGCCTATGACTTTATTATCATAAATGAGTTTTGCTGATCGCGTCGGATGTAACGCAGAATGTCTTTCCGCTACAAAATTTACATTTTGCAATCTCAGATTTGAAAATAACGCTTCTAGATCACCTTTCATATCAAAAAAATCAAAAGGCTGAGAAGTTTCACTCCAATTGGCACCATTAGAAACACCAGCGAGCAAACCAGCAATAGCTGGAATTTCTCTATCTCCTTTAAAAAGCACGCCTGTTTCAAACAGCCTCATTCCTACTTGTTGTCGATGCGAATTATAAACCATTGCTGCAATAAGTCCCGGCCATAGACTAAGACGCATTTGTGATAATTCTTCAGAGATAGGATTCATTAAACGTAATGACTCCACGTCGGGGAAAAGTACCTCTTGCAATACAGGATCGACAAAGCTGTAATTAATGGTTTCGTGATAGCCACGATCGCGTAAAATTTTTGATGCATTTATATTTAATTGATCGATTGGGTCACGACTTCCTAGACGCATACTTGCGGTCATCAATTCAGAGGGCAAGCTGTCATAGCCATGAAGACGTATAATTTCTTCAACAATATCAACTTCAATATTAAGATCAAAACGATGAGATGGTATGGTTAAGATCCATCCATCTTGGTTTATTTTATTGAAATCACCTATGATATCAAGTTTACTCAACAATGCTTGCATTACTTCTTCTTCAATCTGTACTCCTGTTATTTTTTTAACTATTGAAGGGTGAAAAATAATGGGCTTTCTCGAAGGGAAAAATGCCTCGTCTTTTATACAAGTAATCGGACCTAGTTTTCCGCCTGTAATCTCGACTAGCAAGGTGCTCGCACGTTCTAAGGCCAACTGAGCTAAATTGGGATCTACACCCCTTTCAAAACGATGGGACGCTTCTGTTTTTAAGCCGTATTGTCTTGCAACACCGGCAATGTTTGAGGGATTAAAAAAAGCGCTTTCAAGAAAAACAGAAGTTGTATCGGATTGGATGGCACTTTCTTTCCCTCCCATCACTCCCGCGACAGCGATAGGCTGACCTTGCTGTTGAGCAATTACTAGGATATTTTCATTAAGCAACGCTTCTTCATCGTTTAATAAAGTTAGTTTTTCACCTGCTTCAGCAAATCGTACTATGACTGGTCCTTGCATCGCATTAAGGTTAAACGCATGCATAGGTTGGCCTAGTTCAAGCATAACGTAGTTTGTTATGTCAACAATTGGATAAACAGGACGTATACCTGACCTACGCAACCTCTCTTGCATCCACAAAGGAGTACAAGCAGCTGGATCTATATTCCTAACGACACGGCCACAATAGTGTGGGCAGGCGTCCTTGGCTTTAACTTGCACATCAAGTTGCTCACTGAGCATCACTTTTGTCTGTTGATCAGGTAATTTTTGAAGGGGTTGATCTGATAGTGCAGAGATTTCTCTGGCAATACCTAGAACACTTAAACAATCCCCTCGATTGGGCGTTAAATTAAATTCCAATATTGCATCGTCTAAAGATAAATATTTTCTTATATCCATGCCAACAGGAGCATCAGCTGGTAAATGCAAGATACCTTCGGAATCTTCTTCGATTCCTAGTTCCGTGACAGAACATAACATACCCTGAGATAGTTCGCCTCGGAGTTTTGATGCTTTGATAACGAGGCCGTTAGGAAGTTTCGCACCTACCTGAGCAAGTGCAACTTTTAACCCGGTGTATACATTTGGAGCCCCACAAACGATAGGTATTGTAGCCTCACCCGTATAAACTTCACATAAGGACAATCTATCTGCATTTGGGTGCTGCATTACCTTTTTTACTTCTGCAACGATGACACCATTAAAAACACCAGAAACAGGAAAGGTTCCTTCGACTTCTAACCCTGCCATAGTTAATGTGGATGCGAGGGCTTCTTTCGTGAGAGAAAGGCTGACCCATTCTTGTAACCATAAGAGACTTACTTTCACGGTCGACCTTATTAAAATTGTTGTAAAAACATCAAATCATTTTCAAACATTGTCCGCAAATCTTCAATGCCGAAATAAAGCATTGTTAATCGATCAATCCCCATACCAAATGCCCATCCTTGATAACCTTCCGGGATGTTTTCAACTGTTTTAAGCACTTGCGGATGAATCATCCCGCACCCTAAAATTTCTAACCAGCCGGTATTTCGGCAAGCTCTACATCCATTACCCATACAAAGCGTACACGTTATATCCACTTCTGCAGAGGGTTCTGTGAAAGGAAAATAGGATGGTCTAAATCGCAGTTCTAATTTTTTTTCAAAAAAATAGACAAAAAAATCATGTAACGTTGCTTTAAGATGGGCAAGAGTGACTTCTTTATCGATCAGCATTCCTTCGATTTGATGAAACATAGGAGTATGCGTTAAGTCAGAGTCGACGCGATAAACACGACCCGGAGCGATTAATCTCAAGGGAGGCGATGAGTTTTCTAAGACATGGATTTGTACGGGAGAAGTGTGCGTTCTAAGAAGCCTGCCATCGCCAAAATAAAAAGTATCATGCATTGCCCTTGCTGGATGCTTAGGAGGAATATTCAAAGCCTCAAAATTATAAAATTCTGTTTCAATTTCTGGCCCACTAACAATATCAAATCCTAAGCGAAGAAAATAATCATTGATTTTTTCTCTCATCTGGCTAATAGGATGCAGGGAGCCCATTTGGGAATACCGACCAGGTAGAGTTACATCCAACGCTTCTGCGTTGAGCGTTTCCTCTAACTTAATTGCCTTGAAGTGTTCAGCTTTTTTTTCAATAGCAGCAGAAACTTCATGTTTCAATTGATTAACGAGTTGTCCTACACGAGGTTTTTCCTCAGGAGATAAGGTATTTAACCCTCTCAAAATTGCTGTCAACTGGCCTTTTTTACCCAAATACTCAAGTCTAATTTTTTCTAAAACACTGAGATCGGCTGCGTCGTTAATGGCATTTAAAGCCAGTTGTTTAAGTTGAGAAATCTCCTGCATGGAAAGTCATCCATTCGTCTGCTGCGCTTAACTAGCAGCAGCATTTAAAGACTGAAGTGCAGTTTTTGCCTGGTCAACAACAGCGGCAAAACCAGCTTTATCATGAACTGCCATATCTGCTAGAATTTTACGATCTAGTTCGATCATTGCTGTTTTTAATCCTAACATTAATTGGCTGTAAGACATTCCACAGACACGTGCCTGCGCATTAATACGAACAATCCAGAGCGCACGAAATTGTCGCTTCTTCTGACGTCGGTCTCTATATGCATACTGACCTGCTTTAATGACTGCCTGTTTAGCAACGCGATAGACGCGACTTCTGGCACCGTAATAACCTTTCGCTTGTTGCAATACTTTTTTGTGGCGAGCTTTCGCTGTTACACCTCTTTTAACTCTTGGCATTACCTACCTCTCCTCTAACTGCCGTGCAGCATTCGCGCAGCTAATTTTGCATCACAGGGCTTTAAAATTCCGCCTGCCACACGCAGCTGTCGTTTCTGCTTTGTCGATTTTTTCGTTAATATGTGATTTCTATAGGCGGCACGACATTTAATAGAGCCACCTGGCGTTTTTCGAAAGCGTTTTTGCGCTCCACGATGAGATTTTAATTTAGGCATTACGTATTACTCCACACCTTACAATGATTTAATCCTAATTTAATTTTTTCAAGTTTTACTGGCTGCTAATCAATCACAATAAAACTTACCTACACGTTACTAAAATTATCCGCTATGTTAAATAACTTTAACTTTTACGTTTAGGTGCTAAGACCATCAATAATTGACGCCCTTCTTTCTTCATGTGTTGCTCAACTACTGCATACTCTGCGGTATCTTGCTGCAGACGATCCATGATTTTTGCACCAAGCTCTTGATGAACCATTTCCCGCCCACGAAATCGTACGGTTATTTTAACGCGATCACCATGTTGAATGAAGCGCAAAAGGTTTCGCAATTTAACCTGATAATCACCGTCTTCAGTTGTCGGTCGAAACTTTAATTCCTTAACCTGAATCTGCTTTTGCTTTTTCTTAGCTTCTGCTTGTTTTTTGCTGAGCTCGAAAAGAAATTTGCCATAATTCATAATGCGGCAAACAGGTGGCTTTGCTGTCGGTGAAATTTCCACTAAATCATATCCTGCCTCTTCGGCAGCACGAAGTGCCTCTCGAGTGGATATGATGCCCGCTTGATTACCCTCTGCATCAATCAAACGCACTTCAGGGACCGTGATTCTTTCGTTAATGCGCGCTCGATCACTTTCTCGTTTATTTGGGGCAGTAATAGCTTATCCTCCTAATAAATTAACTTTCGAAATATTAGCGACTTTCCTAGCAAAAATCCAGTGCTAACTCAAGAACTAGCTTGAACTTCTTTTAAGATTTAAAATTATCTGTTAGTTTTTTGCTTCAATCTCATCAGCAAATCGTGATAATAATGCGTCAATTGACATCACTCCAAGATCAATGCCTTTTGCAGTTCTTACTGTTATTGATTGATTTTCAACCTCTTTATCTCCAACAATCAGTAGATAAGGGATTTTTTGCAAAGTATGCTCTCTAATTTTGAAGCCAATTTTTTCATTACGCAGATCGAATTCAACTCTTAACCCTTTCTCCCGTAAAGTTTGAAAAACACCCTCTGCATAAGTATTTTGTTTTTGGCTAATGGTTAAAATGACGGCTTGAACTGGGGATAACCATAAAGGGAAATTTCCCGCATAATTTTCAATTAAAATACCTATAAACCGTTCAAAGGAGCCTAAAATCGCCCTATGAATCATAACCGGAATTTCGCGCTGTCCCTGCTCTGAAACATACTCAGCCTCTAGGCGTTTCGGCATCGAGAAATCCACTTGTACCGTGCCACATTGCCAAGTACGACCGAGGCTATCTGAAAGTGCACATTCAATTTTAGGGCCATAGAAGGCCCCTTCACCCGGGGCTGCTACCCAAGCCAATCCTTTTTCGTCCAATGCATTTGCTAATGCTGATTCTGCTCTATCCCAACTACTGGCGCTACCTACTCTTTTTTCCGGTCGCAGCGCTAAACGGTATTGGATATTTTTATAGCCAAAATCTGCATAAACGGATTCTATAAACTTAAGCAATAAAACAACTTCTTCCTGAATTTGCTCTTCTGTGCAGAAAATGTGTGCATCATCTTGCACCATGTTTCGAACACGCATAAGACCATGCAATGAACCTGAAGGCTCGCAACGGTGACAGTTTCCAAACTCTGAAAAACGCAAAGGCAAGTCGCGATAGCTTCTTAGTTTTTGATTATAAATTTGTACGTGACAAGGGCAACTCATTGGTTTCACGACATATTCACGATTTTCGGTTTCAGAAACAAACATTTCTTCGCGAAAATTTTCCCAATGCCCTGATTTTTCCCATAATATTTTATCAATTAGCTGAGGTGTCCGAATCTCTTGATAACCAAATTCATGTAAGCGCTGACGCATATACTGCTCTAATATCTGATAAACAGTCCAGCCTTTTGGATGCCAGAAAACCATTCCAGGAGCAATGTCTTGAAAATGGAATAGGTCAAGCGCTTTGCCAAGTTTACGATGATCTCGCTTCTCAGCTTCTTCAAGTCGATAAAGGTAATCCTCTAACCCTTTTTTATCGAACCACGCTGTACCATAAATTCTTTGTAACATTTCATTGCGTGCATCACCACGCCAATAAGCACCGGCTACTTTAGTTAGCTTAAATGCTTTTAAATGCCCCGTAGAGGGGACATGTGGTCCTCGACAAAGATCTTCAAAATCTCCTTGTCGATAAAGAGAAATAATTTCTTTAGGAGGAATTTCAGCAATGATTTTTGCTTTATATTCTTCGCCTATACTTAAAAAATGCGCGATGGCATCTTCTCGAGAAAGCAGCCGACGAGTAATGGGATAATTGGCTTTCGCCAATTCCTGCATTTTCTTCTCTATCTGAATTAAATCATCCGGTGTAAAAGGTCTTCCAAATGCAAAGTCGTAATAGAAACCATCTTCAATAACAGGACCGATGGTAATTTGAGCGCTAGGAAACAACAATTTTACAGCTTGTGCCAGTAAATGGGCTGTGGAATGACGGATGATCTCAAGGCTTTCAGGTTGACGATTAGTCAGTATCTCAAGCTCAGCGTCTTGTTCAATAAGATAACTAATATCAACTAACTGGCCATTAACTTTACCCGCCAACGCGGCTTTTGCCAAACTGGGTGCAATACTTTGAGCAACCTCATATACAGATATAGGGGCTGCAAATCCTTTTATACTTTTATCTGGCAGGGTAACATTTAGCATAATGCTGAATTTATTTATGGTTCATAACAGTTATTGTATTATTTATCTCATACACTGAGATAAGAGTTGGTAGGCACGAGTGGGATCGAACCACCGACCACCACCATGTCAAGGTGGTGCTCTACCACTGAGCTACGTGCCTATTTAACACCTTTATTTGACCCCACAGATTGTGCACTATATCCCTATCTTAAAGCAAGCAATTTTTATAGCACTCAGACAGTTTTTTAATTTATAAATGTTAAGCCTAGGACCGCTTCTCTTAAACTATTAATAAGCTGCTATATCAATGGTTTTAAGTTTTATACGTAATGTCTTACCCTGTCTTAAAACCGTTAAATTAATTTCTTCGCCAACTGTAATGTTCGTTAGCAAATTATAAAAATTATCATAATCTTTAATAGGATGGCCATTTAATGCCACAATGATATCGCCTAGGTGAATGCGGCCCCAACCGTCGCGATATGTGCCTATCAAACCCACTTGAGCTGCAGGTGTTTTTGGTAAGACATTATCAATCAAAAGCCCACTTTCAACGCCTAACCTGGTTGCAATGTGGGGCTGGATTACTTGCACACCAATGCCAGCTAAAACAACACGGCCTTCTTTGATGATTTGCGACGCAATGCGTGCTACATCATCTGCGGGCACAGCAAAACCAATACCGACAGATGCACCAGAATTAGAATAAATAGCCGTGTTCAATCCAATAAGCTTACCGTGACTATCTAAAAGCGGCCCACCGGAATTGCCTGGATTAATAGAAGCATCTGTTTGAATCATATCCCTGATCTTCACGCCACCGGCCCCGGGCACTTGACGTCCGAGTGCCGAAATAACACCTACTGTTAAGCTATGATCAAGCCCAAAAGGGTTGCCAATAGCGATAGCTTTTTGTCCTACTAGTAAAGATTGCGTTTGTACCAAAGGAAAAGGCACAAAAGATTTCAAAAAAGCTAGGGCCTTGGGAGACTGCACGGCCAGGACAGCAATATCTTTGCGAGGCTCAGCGCCAATCACTTTAGCGGGCACCGTGTACTTATCAATTGTCACCGCTAAATTATCTGCACCCGCAATTACATGATAGTTTGTGACAATGTGCCCCTGATTGTCCCAAATGATACCTGAACCAGCCCCGGCTGGAATTTGCATGCGCTCGTATAGATTATTAACGACTGTAGCAAGCCGATGAACGTATACTACATTGGGGGAGCATTTTTGAAAGACTTCAACCGTGTTTTTTTCATCTGGCAATAATTCATTCAAGTCAGTTGCCCAGCTAGCGCCGGTTATAAAACTGAATATTACTGCCCATAAAAAAAAGTATCGTTTCATTATAAAAAGCTCCCTCATATGTTCTAATGCTTCCTCTTATCGTGCTAAAAATTAACCAGCCACTTTCCATGAACCGTCCGCTTGTCGACAGGCTTTACCATAAATTTGTTGGGTTTTGCCACCAATCATTGCCTTCGTAATATATTCCCGACAAGGTTGATCCTGCACGTAATAGGTTCTTGTAGGTTCTACCGTATATCGATAACCCGTATCTGGATTTTTCCATACCACTGCACGTCCTGTTGGGGCTGTTTCGAGCGCTTTCTGCATCTCTAAACGATCAAGCCTATCCATTTTACGTCCAATATTACCACCGATAATGGCACCTAGAACAGCACCACCCGTCGCAGCAATAACATGGCCTGATCCTCCTCCAAATTGACTGCCGATGAGCCCACCAATCACCCCACCGGATACTGTACCTACATCTTCATTATTAACTTGTGAACAAGCGCTGACGAATATGCTAGCAGAGAGTACTATCGTTAATGCTATACTTTTTTTCATTTTTCACTTACCTGATAAGTCAAGTATCCGCATTTTAACATCGAAGATAAAATATATCCATAATGATCGTATTTTACGGTTTATCGCAAAAACAATATCATGATGATCGCAAGTTAATGTGTTAAAAAGCTGATTTTTGTTTTTTTCATGACTCAAATTTTTTTAATTAGCGAGGATGCGAGGAGAGAATTGGCAAAGCAGTTCATATGGGATAGTCCCTGCTGCTAACGCAACTGATTCGATAGAAATATGACGGCCCCAGAGCTCAACAGGTTCTCCGACTTGTATCTCTGGATATTCTGTAAGATCAATCGTCAACATATCCATTGACACGTGCCCGACAATGGGCACTTTGTGACCTTTTATCCAAACTAATGTGTTTGCAGCAATGTGTCGGGGATACCCATCTCCATAGCCCACAGCAACAACTCCAATCCGCGAAATTTTTTGAGTAGTCCAAATACCGCCGTAACCGATAGGTGTCCCCGCAGGATAGAGATGTATGGCGGTAACCGCTGATCTAAAATGCATTACCGGCCTTAGTCCTAAACTTTGCCCTGATTGTCCTGTAAAAGGAGACACTCCATATAACATGATACCTGGCCTTACAACATCGGCGTGGGCCATCGGCAAAGACAAGATGCCAGCTGAGTTACTTATGCTTTTCAACAAAGGTATATCTGGTAAGTGTAGAGTCTTAAATATTTGCAACTGGGATTGATTAGCAGGATTGTTGAGCTGGTCAGCACAAGCGAAATGCGTCATCAAACCAATTTCGGGTTCAACCCAGGGGCAAGCTTCTAACTGGCATAATATCTCGTAAATCTCTTCTGGAAGAAATCCCAAGCGATGCATACCCGTATCTACTTTCACCCACACCTTAATTACTTGAGGTAAGGGATTGGCTAGTAAGCTTTCTAATTGTGCTCGATGATGAATCACTGCTTGCAAACGATGCTCGGCAACAGCATACCATTCCTCTGCCTGAAACACCCCTTGAAATAAAAGACAATGACTTTGTGCACCTAAGTGTCGAATAGCAAGGGCTTCTTCTAAACAAGCCACGCCAAAAGCATAAACTTTCCCTTCCAACACAGGCACAACATGCTTTAGCCCGCAACCATAAGCGTTGGCTTTAACCATCGCTATCACTTTAGAGTTAGGCGCAGAACGCTTAACTTGATTTAGATTATGTACGAGTGCAGTTGTTTCAATGTAAACACCGGTTGGTCTTGTCACGATACGCGATCCAATAAAGTGCAAAGCACGTAAGAGCCATCATTTTAAACGTTATCGTTAATGATTAACGCACAACAGGCAAGGTTAATCCAGGGTTTGCTGCCCGCTAAAGGCTAAACTTTCGAAACGTAAATATTGTCCTAAAAATGCAACCTTTACTCTTCCAATGGGACCATTACGTTGTTTTGCAATAATCAGTTCGGCTATATTTTTATCTGGACTGTCTTGATTATAAACCTCATCACGATAAATAAAACAAATCAAATCCGCATCTTGTTCAATCGCGCCAGATTCTCGTAGGTCGGACATCACAGGGCGTTTATCAGTACGTTGTTCTAGACTACGGTTTAGCTGGGATAAGGCAACAACCGGAACAGACAGTTCCTTTGCAAGTGATTTCAAGCTTCTGGATATTTCTGAAATTTCTGCGGTACGATTCTCTGCCTTAAATCCTGGAATCTTCATAAGTTGCAAATAATCCACCACAATTAGGCCTAACTGACCATGCTCTTTTGCTAAGCGTCGTGCCCTGGCACGCATTTCTGCAGGCGATAATCCACCTTGATCGTCAATAAACAAAGGTGCTTCTGATAGAATATGCAAAGTAGACGTTATTCTAGGCCAATCTGCTTCATTAAGCTTCCCTACACGTAAGCGATCATGATCTATGCGTGTTAATGAAGACATCATTCGAATTGCTAAATGATCAGCAGGCATTTCCATTGAGAAAACCAATACAGGTAAATGACTATGAATGGCAGCATGCTCGGCTATATTCATTACCAGGGTCGTCTTACCCATCGAAGGCCGTGCAGCCACGATAATGAGTTCTGACGGATGTAAGCCAGTTGTTTTTTTATCAAAATCACCGAGGCCCGTGGGCACCCCAGTAATCGCATTCCCTTGTCGATAGAGCGTATCTAATTTCTCCATTGTTTTGTTCAAAATAGATTCTATCTTTTCAGGCCCTTGATTGTTAGATGCCGTTTGTTCTGCGATGGCAAAAACCTTTGTCTCCGCCATGTCAAGCAATTCACTAATCTCTCGATTACCGGGATTATAGGCTGAACTGGCAATTTCTCCGGCAACCGTTATCAGCTGACGACTCACTGATTTAGCGCGCACAATATCAGCATATGCTGCGACGTTTGCTACACTGGGCGTGTTATTCGCAAGCTCAAAGAGATATACTTCGCCACCAGCCGCATCAAGTTGGTTGGTATCTTTTAAAATATCTAATAGGGTAATCACATCGAATGGTTGATCTTTTCTAGACAAGTCTGAAATAGCGCGATACAAGATACGATGCTCAGAGCGATAAAAATCCTGCTCACATATTTTTGAATGCAATAAATCCCACACTTGGTTGTCTAAAAGCAAACCTCCAATGATAGCTTGTTCAGCTTCTACCGAATGCGGTGGAATTTTTACATCTTCAAATTCAAGTTTTTCTGACTTACGACGCGCCACTTCTACCATAAATGTTCGAAACCAATTAACCTATTATTAACGTACCCATGTTTGGGTACGCCCCAGTGTAGCCCAACCAATATAACCTCGCACTTTCAGTTGGTTGTCTTCAATTGTCATTTTAACGTTGTAAATTTTGCCAGCTTTCGGATCTAATATCTTGCCGTTACTCCAAACACCGTTTCCTTCAGCCTGCAAACCCCAGACGATTTGTAGCCCCTCAATGGGTTTACCTTTAAACTCACCCGGACATTTTGAACAAATACCGGTATCGCCCGGTTGAGGAAAAATCTTAATGATTGTTCCGTTAAGCACACCATCAGACACTGTCAACTGAATCAGAGCACGTTTCTTTGCAGTTTGATCATCAATAATTTTCCAGATACCAACCGGTGTTTTTGCAGCTAGCGCGGAAGAAAGAAAGGAACACATAACACTTGCAATAAACCATCCAAATAAACGTCGCTGTCGCATCTCTCCTCCACATCTAATACTGACTTTAAATTTAATAGCCTTTTTTGAATTCTAACTATTATGGATAAAAGCTCAAAGATTGCAATGAAAATCATTATGTAAAAAATGCTCAAATCATCACGCTGAGATAATTTACACTGAGATACAAGTTGTCCTAACACCTTGCTTCAGGATTGAGCACTATCGCTTTTTCATAAAATCTCAGGTGGCTGTTTGATTGAACGGCTATTGAACAAAACAGCAGGTCTATGACCAGATAAATCAGGATGCCAGTGGCGACGTAAACAAAGTATCTAAGTCTTCGAGCTTTAAGGTTCCCATATCTTTAGCATCATTTGATAAAATGCCATCAACTAGTTGGCGTTTTTTAGACTGTAGACCTAGAATGGCCTCCTCAACCGTACCAACTGTTACCAGCTTATAAACAAATACGGGCTTATTCTGACCAATACGATGACTACGGTCTGTCGCTTGATCTTCTACGGCAGGATTCCACCAGGGATCATAATGAATGACCGTATCTGCCCGAGTGAGGTTTAACCCAGTCCCGCCTGCTTTCAAACTAATCAGTAAAATGGGTTGCTCGCCCCGTTGAAATTTTGCAATCACCGCTTCACGATTTATCGTTTTTCCTGTCAACTTTAAATAGGGATAATTTTGTTTAATGAGTTGCTGTTCAATGAGTTGCAACATCGATGTAAATTGGGAAAAAATTAGCACGTGCCTTTTTTCTTCCATTAAGTTATCTAACAAAGTCATCAATGCTTCAAGTTTTGCAGAACTACTGTTTGCTGTGTTAGCACCTGGTAATGACAATAAACGCGGATCACAACAAATTTGTCTTAGTTTCAATAATGCATCTAAGAATATAAATCGGCTGCGCTCAAACCCTTGATTGATAATTGCTTCACGCACACTTTTGTTAAGGCTTAATCGGATCGTCTCGTATAGATCTTTTTGTGACCCCATCAATTCAATAGAGTATTGGACTTCTGTTTTTGGTGGCAATTCTGGCGCGACCTGGTCTTTTGTCCGTCGCATAATAAATGGCCTAATACATAAGCCGAGTAATTTTCGCCGTTCTTCATCTTGGTATTGCTCAATCGGTTTTTTAAAAAATTGCTTAAATTGCTTTGTATCCCCCAGTAGCCCCGGCATTAAAAAATGAAATAATGACCACAATTCTCCTAAATGGTTTTCAACTGGTGTACCCGATAAACACAAGCGATGTTCAGCAGCGATTTTTTGAATCAGCTGTGTTGTTTTAGCTCTTGAATTTTTTATTGATTGGGCTTCATCTAAAATAAAATAATAAAATGTATAATTCAAAAATCGTAGCTTATCTCTACGTAACAAACCATAGGTAGAAATAACAACATCATAACCATCGAAACTTTCGTTATGACGGAGTTGACCATGAAAAACCAGTACCTTCAGTGAAGGTGTGAAACGCTTTGCTTCTTCTTCCCAGTTGCGAATCACGCTGGTTGGCGCAACGATCAAACTTGCTTTTTTTAAGCGCTTTTTTTCCTTCTCGACCTGTAAATGAGCAAGTGTCTGCACCGTTTTACCTAATCCCATATCATCAGCTAGAACTCCACCTAATTTGACAGCACGTAAGAGCTGGAGCCAGTTTAATCCTTCTTGCTGATAATCCCTTAAATTTGCTTTCAATCCTTTAGGGGGAGCAATCGCAGGAAAATTTTGCCCTTCTAATAAATGTTGCAATCTAGCTCGAATGGTTTTCTTTTTCATCCATCGCGGTGGCGCCTCAGAAAGGTTTTTTTCCAGATCTTGTAATCGAAGCAATTGGAAAGAAGTTAGGTCCAGTGAATTCACTTTGGACGTTTCTGAATCGTACTGCATGAGAAAATACAGCAATGGTTTTAAACGGCCTAATTGCAGAGTTAATATTTTTTCATCAGGCAAGATAAATTGCACTACTGTGTCATCGGATAAATCAGCTAAACTACTATCTTGTAAGCGTTGTTTTAATTCTCGTAAAAAAGGAATTAAATTAACTGACTTACCGTCTAAAATGACGCCTAATTGGTAGCTAAATGCTTGCGTATCTAGGGGATCAACTTCTGAAAACCATGATGTTTCGTTCGCTTTGAGGGGAAAATCACTGCCGTGCTCCACAGGCACTTTAAGAAGCTCATTAATTCCTGCAATACGTACGCGCGGAGTAGACGCCTGATAAAAACGCAATCGTTTACTTTCTTGAAGCGTATCACTGGCACCTACTTGTTCAGCCCATTCTGGTGGCAGTTGTTTTCGCGCATTTAAAAAAAGCGCCAATAAACCTGCTGCGGCATGTTTGCAATTTAAGCGCTGCACACAACTGCAGGTAGCTGGCGTTGTAGGCCAGGATTTCAAATCCATATAAATGTTATAGATGCGATTCGACTCACCCTTTACTCGCGCACGAAATAATCCATCACAAAGCCGCGCGTCTAAGACGTAGCCAGACTGTTGATAGCGCTGTCCTTCCTGTAAATTACGCGGTAAAAAAACAGAGGCCATCCGCGCCAATGCGTTATCCAGCATTCAGGTTTCTCATATTATGTACACTTTTTTGTTAGATTATAGCGAAATTCGTCAGGGCTTAAAGATCATGCTAGTATGTGCTGCTATGATAACACAATCCCCTATACACTTCGCTTTCTTTTGACCCAAATTAATCCAATCTTCGAGATAATTACGTCCAATACACAAACAATGATTAATGTTTTAAAAACCTATGGTTCTAATCATGATGGTATTGTATTTCTAGAATTAGCATCAACAAGTTATCTCCTGAAGATTTGCTATAGAATCTTTCTTTTTTTCGTAAATATTGGTGGTCATTCGAGGGCTTACTATGCATCCGGTAACATCTATGTGCGTACGCTTGCCTTTAAAAAGACTCTAACCGAAAGGCAAGCTCGTTTTGGTTACTACCATAAAATTGAAAGCACAGTTGGCGGCTACATTACCTCATATACCTATATAGTCGATGATTTTGCTCTTTTTAAGGATGTTTTAAAACACGTGTCTGTATACTTTGCTTGTTATAGAAACAACTTCAGACCTTTAACTGCGGAATATAATCTAATTCGAACCAATCGGCCCCGGACGTTAAAATTTCCTTCCTTGACTTTTGATCGAGTGCCCCCTCACATCAAAATCCAATGAAGCCTTTAATGCAACCATTCATTGAAGTTTTTCTAATAGCATATCTAGGACATGCTATTAAATAATAACCCTGCTTGCCTTGATATATCATTGAGACTTGCTCGGCGCAATTGAATCGAATGAGTAATCGATTGCAGCAACAGCTCCCTTAGCGGAGGGATAATTGTACGATGCAAATATTTAGGTTCTTCAGAGATATAACCATCCACAGAATTTATCAGTTGCATAAGTAATCGGGTATTCGCTGACGTTAACTCCCAATTGCCCAGGCTCACAAATTTCTGAAACTCTTGCAAGCGCACCACTGGTGAAGGAAAACTTTCTATTGCAGCAATCGTTCTATCAAACATTTTTTCGCGCTTACGGGTATAATAATGTAACCAAGACAGCAAAAGATACCGCGAGGGCTTTGTATAGCTAAATTTTGCTGCTCTAAAAACAGTCAGCAACTTTTCTTGCTCTTGCGGAGACTCAGAAGCAATAAGGTTGATGAGTTCTTTGGTAAATTTTTCTAAATTATGAATGATTTTTTTTGTCACCATCAACCTCCTTGATATGGCCATCAATACAAAAAAAAAGAACACTCAATATTAATCCGACTTGGGGGCACATGCAAAGTAAATAAACACGGCATTCATCAAGCCGGCATCTTTAAATCGAGAAATTATAAAGAACTCTCGCCATGAATGATATGCTTTGTTATACTGCTTGGCCAATGTGGGTAATCATGAAAGGAGCACATGAGAACCTTAGTAAGTTTGTCTGCCTTGCTATTCTCAATGAACAGCTTTGGGGCAGTACCCATTGAAGGTTTTTATCTAAACATTTTTGGCGGTTATAGTTATTTGCCTGGTAATGTTTATCGAAACCTATTAAATCTTGACACAAGATTGCAATATGCAGAGGGTCATTATTATACCCCGCCTCCTTTTTTATTGCGTACCTCACCTTCTTATGATAACGGTTATAACGGCGGTGGTCGTGTCGGCTATTTATTTTGGCCGCTTCAATATGAAGTTGAAGTGAGCTATGTAAGCGCTAACCTAAAACAATTCAAAATTAACCACATCCGGCAAAAAGGCGTGGAAGGAGATTCTAGTGGTACGTTTGCACTAGGGAACGTTTATTATCGATTTCCGACTATTATCCCCAACGTTTCTCCTTATTTAAGCACGGGTATTGGTTATGGATATGTCACTGCAAAATTAAAAAGCTTGCGATCCAAATGCCCATTGGAACCGTCTCCCACTCCCTGTCAACCGATTCCGGCAAGTACGGCAACAACAACACCCATTGCCTACCCAGGCCCGTTGTCGCTTACTTCTTTTAGAGAAACAGGCAGTGTTTTTGCCTATCAAGGCAGCGGAGGATTTTTTTACGATTATTCTGAAAGCTATTCCCTAAACATTGCCTACCGTTACCTTGGAACCAGTGGTGCATCTGCACTGGGGCAAAACTTCCAAGGTCACCTTGCAAGTCTTGGAATTACCTTCCGTTTAGATACGGATAGTTACCGTTAACTCCTACTTTAATTGGGAAATGAACAATGAAAGCCGCTGTAAGATTTATTATCGCATTGTTTGCTACAAGTTTTCTTGAAACCCCACCTCTTTACGCAACACATATCCCAGAGGGATGGTATGTTGGTTTCCAAGGCGAAGTCAGTACTCAACGTAATTTAAATTTTGGTCTACCGGTTACGTCCATTTTTGATCAGAATGTGGTGGCTGACTTACGCACGCTTTTTGCTGATTACGGGATTAACATCAATAGGGTGTTCGTACCAGGACGTATAAAATATAGCATGGGTGGGGGATTCGGAGCACAAGCGGGCTATCGTTTGTGTGGTTTTCGCTTAGAAGGCGAGATTACTGCAAACTACAGCCCCTATAAGCAACTCTATTTAAATGATGTTCTCTTTAAACGTCGTGTTCAAGTAACAACCTTTCCAGTCATTGGCCCTGTAATCACTTTCCCTTTTACAATGGGTGGATCAACCTGGTTGTTTGGTGCATTGGCAAACCTTTATTACGATCTGTACTTCACTGATGATGCAGAATGGATTCCCTATGCCGGTCTAGGCATTGGCTACGCTTACATTAATAATCAGTTTACACTTAACTTTATCCCACAGACCCGGGTTAGAAACACAACTACCCCGGCAACGCCTACTTCACCCTTCTATACATTGTTTAAATACAACCGAAGTAACACAGTACCCGTTGCCCAAATGATTGCAGGGCTTAGTTATCAATTAGATGACTTTTTTTCGGCAGGACTTGATTATCGTTACCTTGCAAGTTCAAGTGTTGATACATTTACTAATAAACGACTTACCCTTCAAAGTATTAACGTCACCTTTAATCACTGGTTTAATTGTTAGCACAACGCATAAAGAAAGAGGCGTTGACTCGCCCCTTTCCTTTGTAAAGGAACATAATAAGCCCCTTTTTAATTCGTTCCTCCCACCGTCAAAGCATCTACTTTGATGGTTGGTTGTCCAACTCCCACAGGGACTGATTGCCCCGCTTTTCCACAGGTACCGATACCGCTATCTAATGCGAGATTATTACCGACCATACTCACACATTTCATCACTTCAGGACCGTTGCCAATTAAAGTTGCTCCCTTCACAGGACGTGTAATTTTCCCTTTTTCGATCAAATACGCTTCACTTGTACAAAAAACGAATTGTCCAGAGGTAATATCTACCTGCCCACCGCTAAAATTAACCGCATACAAACCGCGATCGACGGATTGAATAATTTCCTCGGGATGATGAGCTCCTGCCAACATATAAGTATTGGTCATACGAGGCATCGGTAAATGCGCATAAGATTCTCGCCGACAATTACCTGTTGATTTCATACCCATTAATCGCGCATTTAATTTATCTTGCATGTAATTGACTAATTTTCCACCTTCAATCAACGTTGTACACTGAGAGGCTGTACCCTCGTCGTCCATTGTTAAAGAACCTCTTCGATTTTCAAGCGTTCCGTCATCCACAATCGTAACGGTTTTGGCAGCTACCTGCTCTCCAAGACGTCCTGAAAACGCCGAGAGGCCTTTTCGATTAAAATCCCCTTCCAACCCATGGCCTACCGCTTCATGTAAAAGCACCCCTGGCCAGCCAGGGCCTAAAACCACAGGCATAGTGCCCGCAGGCGCATCAACGGCATCAAGGTTTACCAATGCTTCTCGAACAGCTTCACGAGCATAATCAAGGGCGCGCTCTTTTTCTAAAAAATAATCGTAGCTTAAACGTGCGCCCCCACCTGATCGACCTGATTCACGACGACCTGTTTTAGTATCTTCAACCATCACACTTACCTGAATTGTGACCAAGGGACGGATATCGGCGTGCATTTGTCCTAGCATATCCATGACCATAACCACTTCAAAACTTCCACTAAGTGATGCATTTACCTGTGTGACACGAGGATCGACTGCTCTTGCTACCCTATCAATTTCTTCCAACAAGGCGATTTTTTCCGATTTCGGCCAACTATCAATGGGATTGATAGCAGCATAACGTCTAGGATGAGGTTGAGAAGTACTGATTGCCATAGGTACTTGTGAACCTGCTATAGCGATCGACCGTGCAGCTTCAGCAGCACGGTGCATTGCGGGCAACAAAATATCATCACAATAGGCATATCCCGTTTTGTCTTCACTAACTGCGCGAATTCCAACTCCACGGTCGATCGAATAATTGCCCGTTTTTACCGCTGAATCTTCTAAATACCAAGATTCATAGTGCGTACTTTGGAAATATAATTCCGCTTCATCGATTTGATACGTCATCATCGAATTGAGTAATTTTGTAAGTGCATGCTCATCTATAGAAGCAGGTTTTAAAAGCAAATCTTGTGCGAGTCTCAGAGGTTGAATCATAAGAATTTTTTTATATTGATATCATTACTTATAGTTTAACAAAGATTCTTATAATCTCTTACCTACTTTTGATAGCATCCTTCGCTTCATTTGTATTATTGGGCATATTGAAACGTGCAGAAGTATTGCTCGGTCATTCAGTTAGTGATGAGTAATTCATCCCCAAAAACTTGCCTCTAAACAAAAGCTTGGTGACTTAATGTCTTGCTTTGTCTACAGTAAGCCCTATGCTATAATTAAAACTGTAGATAGTCGTATCTCAAGCTCAAATTGTACTATTTGGAGTCATTCATGAACAAAAACGACGTAACTTTATGGGGAAAACAGCAGGAAGCAGTACTTGCGACAAATAAAGTTTTAAGAAATACTTACCTTTTATTAGGGTTAACCTTTCTCTTTAGTGCGCTGACTGCGTATGTCTCCATGGCTTTTCAAGTCAAACCCCTACATCCTATATTGATGATAGCTGGTGTTTACGGCCTTATGTTTCTGACACACACACTGCGAAATAGCGCTTGGGGATTAGCGGCTGTCTTTGCTTTTACAGGCTTCCTCGGCTATACCTTAGGGCCTATTCTAAGCCTCTATATCACGCATTTTTCCAATGGGCCCCAGTTGGTTGGTACTGCCTTAGGCGGTACTGGAATGATCTTTTTCGCCTTGTCTGGATATGCATTAACCACAAAGAAAGACTTTAGTTTCTTAAATGGCTTTCTTTTTATCGGTGTAATGGTTGCATTCTTAATGATGATAGCGGGGCTCTTCTTTCAAATGCCTGCGTTGCAACTCATTGTTTCTGCAATGTTTGTGCTTTTATCTTCAGGATTGATTTTATTCCAAACTAGCGAAATTATACATGGCGGAGAAACTAACTACATCTTAGCCACTGTTTCTCTTTTCGTGTCCATTTACAACTTGTTCGTGAGCCTCTTGAACTTGTTAGGTGCATTTTCTGGCAGAGACTAAGCTTATTTTCGCTTTACTCAGCGAGGAAAAGGATCTTTTCTTTTCCTCGTGTAACTTTTCTGATTTTCTCAACCTACATCATTCTAATCTTAAAGAGATCAATCATTTAATTAAGTGCTAGCTTAATTTTAAATTACTTAGGCTTTTGACATCTCTAGACAATCAAGCACCCTCACCTTTTAAAAAATCAATTCAAATACCTGTAATAAAGTATCGAAAATTTTTAGTACATTCTAAAGATCATCCTGCAGTATTGGTAAATTTAATATGTTTCACATCCAGGGAAAGGCAAACAAGCACCCCTACTTACATACCTACAAATGGGTGCTTTTTAGTGTCTAGTCTTTTTATTGATAAGTTAATGCTTGAGATTAATCTCAGATAGACTTAAAAAATTTAAAAATCGCCCTCTTAATAAAACATTAATCAAATGAGTGATAAAATATACAGCTTTGTTGTGCATTAATTCCTGAGGAACCATGAAAGGAAAAACAATACCCGTTAACGAAACCAGTCATTGGGCTAAAGATTTTATTGATCCAGAGAATAAGGTCAGTTCAAATCACGACCTAAAAGGGTCAGTTCAAAAAAGCATTTCTGAACATGGTTCTATTGTTCAATATGCCAATACAGGCTTTTATGTGCTTTCTCGACCTAAACATTACTTCTTTTTTATTGTAGGTATTAATCAAAAGCAAGAACCAGTACTGATACTTGAAAGTTTCGAGTCCATTAAGAATCACAAGAAAAAACCAACCATCCAAGATCCTAAAAATCGATTCGCAAATTTCATCACCAAACATCGAAAATTAATTTTAAAACAAGGAATTAGCCACATTATTGGTATGGAAGAATCGCTTGATAATCAACTATCCCATCAGGGGCAAATCGAAAATGTTGATAAAGCGACCGATATTGACAAAAAATTATCAGCGTTAATGGATACTATTTCTATCTTAAAGGGCGACCAGCATGCTTACTCTTTGTTGAAAAATCAGAAAAAAGACTTTGTTCAATACATCACAAAAAAAGCTTATGAAAATTCTGCTGTTCTTCCAGTACTTATAGAATGCATCACACACTGTAAAATGTTTAATGTGGATTTACTAAAACTCATCATCTCATCTAACCAAAAGAAGAAAGGCAACAACGGTAAATTATTCACTGAGTTTTTGAATGACATCATCAAAACGCATAGAAATAATGCGCCTCAGATAATTAAATTACTTGAAAATTTTCTCGACAACCCAGAACCCACGTCTTTGCCTAATTATATACCAGTGGATGGTATTAGCACAGATACCTCTCACAAAATAGAAGCACAGAGTTCAGATTCTGAAGAGCACAAAAACTCTAATTCTCCCAAACATTCTGGAAATGCTGGGAATAAAACAATTAGTCAAATTTTTGACGACATTCTTAAGGGTAAGAACATTTCCTCAGCGCCAAAAGATAATGCTCAAAAGAAATTAGATACACCCGCATATGTACACGCTACCCCTGTAGAAACCAATATAAAAACTAACGCAGAACAAAAAAACGTATTCGCTGTTGCCAGCACAGCCCCTCGTAAGTCTCTTAGCTCGCTGTTTCCAGACTATTCAGCAACGAAAGAGCTAATCCCTGTGGTAAAAAATGCAACAGAACAAAACAATAATCAGCTAAATGCCGGAAAAGCTAGAGTGCGTAACAGTCTTTTTTCAACAAAGCTGGAAAAACGTACCGCGCTAGAAATATTTATGGATCACGCAGCAGCAGAACACCCACCAAAAGAGTCTATAGCACTGTATTTAAAACACGCAAAGCAAACGACCGATACCATTGATCAAGCGATATACGCCCTATTAGAAGTACGACAAGGTATTAATTTATTTCATAAATCTTGGTGGCTTCTTATACAAACATTGTTAACTAATTCAGTGTTGATTTGCACCCTAGACCATGTTTTGGATGAGGCTGCAGCTTATAATCAATGGGATGTTGTCAAAAATGTCATTGGTCTCATTAAAGACAGACAGGAGAAAGACAATTTCTATTACCGTCCTCATGGGAATGACGCCTTCTACAAAGTGTTTGAAAGAGCAGTCAAAACAAAAGAGACATCAACCATCAATCTTTTCGATGAATACTGTTCCGTGTTGAAACTCGACAAGGCGCTGCTTAAAGAAATTAAAGGTAATGTTGAAGATTGCTCTGGAAGGTTTGCAACACCTTCACGGCCAGTTTTTATGTAAAGATAAAATTTTATTTTATTTTCTTAGAGCAAGCCGACGCCAAATGCACCTAAAAAATTAAACTTTTTTAGGTGCTCGGACAAGTGCTTGACCTACATTCCAGCTTGATCTTGCTCGAAACAGCGCACTTAAATCTTCCTCAGACTTCTTAGCTGCTGCTTGGAATTTGAAAACCGGTCTATTCTCCTGATAATACACTCCTAACGGCACAGGAAATTCTGGAAATCGGAGCTTCGCCAATGCCATCGCTGCTAAAAAGTTTTGAGCATCATGGGAATAAAGACCCTTTTCAACCGCTTCATTGTTTTCACTTTTTAGCGCAATTTTCTGTAAGGTTCCCTCGTCTTCTTTTAAACCCCATTCTAAGTCCTTTCCAAATAATAAAGGTTCGTTTTCTTTGATGAGGACAGTTTTCTCAGCACGGTGATTTTTAATTGAAAACGCATCAAAAGCACCCGGATTAAAAATATGGCAATCCTGATAGATTTCTACAAATGAACAGCCTGGATGTTCATAGGCTTGACGCAAGATAGTCGCTAAATGCGCTGGATCTTTATCAACAGCTCGTGCAACAAAGCTAGCACCGGAAGCAAGCGCAATGGCCAAGGGATTTAGAGGTTCTTGAACGACTCCCTGGGGAGAGGTTTTTGTAACCTGCCCCTGAGGCGAAGTGGGGGAAAATTGTCCTTTAGTTAATCCGTAAACTTGATTATTAAATAACAAAATATTAACGTTTAAATTGCGTCGCAAGCAATGGATCAGATGATTGCCACCGATGCTCAACGCATCGCCATCCCCCGTAATCACCCACACTGTTAAGTCATCACGTATAGCTTTTAGCCCCGTAGCTACAGCGGGTGCTCTGCCATGAATCGAATGAAAACCAAAGGTGTTCATATAATAAGGCAACCTACCTGCACAACCAATGCCTGATACAAAAACATGTTTTTCTGGCGGAAGACCTAACGTGGGTAATAATTTTTGAAGCGCAGCTAATATTGCATAATCGCCACAGCCTGGACACCATCTGACAGTAGCAGCAGAAACAAAATCTTCACGTTTGTATTGAGCCATATTTCAATATCCTCTACCGCGCTTTTTACTCAGTTAAGATTCTCGACCGAGCCCAAAACCATTATTCCTAGCTGATTCTTGTATGATCGCTCCAGCTGGAGATGTTTCGCCGTGCATCACAGGCGATGAATCTATCATTTTACTCTGTTCGCGGATACGTTTGACGAGGCCGCTAATCGTAAAAGGCAAACCGTTTGTTTGATTCAAGGATCTCGCATCGACGAGATAGGTTGCTCGTAATAGTTGACACAATTGACCTTCATTTAATTCTGCGACCAAAACTTTATTAAAACGCTTTAAAAGCATTCCGAGATCTTTTGGGAGAGGATTTAAATACTTCAGTTGTATAAAAGCGACCGCAATACCGTCGGCGTTACAAGCTTCGACTGCAGCCTTAAGGCTACCGTAAGTCCCACCCCATCCAATCAATAAAAGCTTTGCATTCAGATCACCTTCGATACTAAGCGGTTCATACTCTCGTGCAATACCTGAGATTTTATCTGCACGTAAACGGACCATTTTTTGATGATTGTCTGCATCGTAACTAACACGCCCCCACTCACCGTCTTTTTCAAGTCCGCCTAATTGGTGGATAAAACCAGCAGAACCAGGAATGTTCCAACTCCTTGCTAAATATTCATCGCGTTGATAGGGCGCTGGAAAACGATTAAAAGCTAAAGGTGCTAATTTGATATATTGAGGATCTGGGATCTGCCAGACTTCGGTTGCATTGGCTAACGAAGCATCTAATAAAACAATCACCGGTGTCATGTATTTGACAGCAATCGCAAACGCTTCGAGCGTCACAGAGTAACAATCAGAAGGCGACCTTGCCGCAAGGACAGGTAACGGCGCCTCTCCGTGGCGGCCGTATAATGCTTGTCTTAAGTCACTTTGACTTGTCTTCGTTGGTAAGCCAGTGGATGGACCTGCACGTTGTACATCAACGAGCACCAAGGGTAATTCGGTCATTACACCTAATCCCAATGCTTCACTTTTTAAGTCCAAACCCGGGCCTGACGTGCATGTCAATGCTAAACTACCCCCGTAAGCTGCACCTAAGCATGCACATATAGCCGCGATCTCATCTTCAGCTTGAAGCAAATGGATATTAAAAGATTCTAAGCCTGCACAGGCCTGTAGCAGCGCCGATGCAGGGGTAATCGGATAACCTGATACGAATAAAGTAGTCTCTAATTTTACCGTTAGGGTGGCTAGCGCAAGCGCAATTGCATCAATCCCATTGATTAAACGATAGTCACCTTCTTGTCGTTTTAAGTTTTGAGTTGAAAACGTTTGTCGTGTTAACTCAAGGGTAACGGCATAATTAAAACCTGCAATCAGACAAGCTTCATTTGCCTTTGCTATCGCCTCATCTTTCTTGAACTTTCTTCGGATAAATGCAACGCAGGCAGTGGTGGATAAATCGAATAACCACAACACAATCCCTAAAACATAAAAGTTCTTTGACTTTTTGATTTGTGCTGCAGTTATCCCCTCTTGACCCTCGATGGCTTGTCGTGTTTGTGTCATGAGAGGAAATGAAAGGATTTGATACTGTTCAGCGACTTGGGTTAAATAGTCAGGGCTTAGTCCTGCCTTTTCCCAATCTTTGGCTTGGAACTGCTCTTCATTGATAATTAATAATCCACCGAGGGATAGATAGGCTAATGAATGTTTCAAGGCAGCAGGATTTAATGCCACTAAGACATCTAGGGTTTCGCCTGCTGTAAAAAGCGCAGCCTCAGATATTGCTAATTGAAATCCTGAAACACCTGCCACTGTTCCAGCAGGCGCTCGGATTTCTGCGGGAAAATCAGGCTGGGTCATTACATTACGTCCTTCGAGGGCAGCAGATAAAGTCAGTTGTTCACCAACTAACTGCACCCCATCTCCGGAATCTCCCACTAATCGGATGATAATCGCTTCTTTTTCTTCAAACGTATTTTTTGAATTCATTGCTAACGTTTCACCTCACAGCTAGATTAATTTTGCTTTTTTATTGATTAAATGCGGAATTAACCAGCCTAATGATCGTAAATGACAAGGGTTCATTCTCTTAGGAAATGCAAATTCTAAACCAACTTAATGCGAATCAATTGCATTAAAAAAATAGTTTGCTTAAATTTTTTATATTGAAACGCTTTTAGACTCGCTCTAAGTGTATCTAGCCTCTCTCATTAACGTTCTCATATGCTGTACTGCTTCTTTCATACCACAAAAGAGCGCACGCGCAACGATCGCATGACCAATATTTAACTCATGGAAAATTGAAATGGCTGCAATGGGTTTCACGTTTTGATAATTTAATCCATGGCCTGCATTAACACGCATGGTCAAATTATTAGCAAACTCAGCGGCTTCTTTTATTCGTTGCCACTCAAGGTGCTGCTTTTCACTTCCCGGCGCTTCATTGGCATAACAACCCGTGTGAATTTCAATCGTAGATGCGCCGGTCGCTGCGGCTGCTTCGATTTGTTCACAATTCGGATCAATAAAAATAGACACATCGCTACCGATACGACTCATACGATCTACAGCCTTACAGATGGCTTCGAAATTGGATAAAACGTCTAATCCACCCTCTGTTGTTAGTTCTTCTCGTTTCTCTGGCACTAAACAAACATGCTCAGGTTGAATTTCTTCGGCAAAAGACAACATCGCTTCGGTTACAGCTAACTCTAAATTCATCCGTGTTTGTAAAACGGCTTTAATAAGCCTAACATCTCGCGCTTGAATATGCCTTAAATCTTCCCTCATATGTAAGGTCACCCCATCCGCGCCGGCTTCTTCCACGAGCGATGCCGCTTGTACAGGATCGGGATAACGTGTACCTCTTGCTTGCCTCAATGTGGCGACATGATCAATATTGACTCCTAAATATAATTCCTGCGTCATAACTTCCTCAATTCGTTGTGCTTACGCAATCTTTCATGCTCTCCTGCAACCTTAGCGATTTGGCGCTCCATTGTCTATAATTTAATTAATAAAGCGTTATTTTGCTTAAAAAGACAGTACCTATTTGATAGTTTTCATTATTAAAAGGAGACGATGATGGACAAACATATTTTAGAAGGGGATTGGCATATTGCAAAGGGTTGGTTAAAGCAAACCTGGGCCAAATTAACCGATGATGATTTAAAAGCCATTGAAGGCAACCATGAAGAGCTTTATGGAAGGTTACAAAAACACTATGGTTACTCTAAAGATAAAGTAAAAGAAGAACTAAAACGGTTCGATGACAAAAACTGGCATCATTAATCCGAAGCTAAACAATATTAATTCAGACAAGCATCGACCAATTCGGTGCTTGTTTATTCTTAAATCTTTTCAAATATTGATCTAGCCATTTATTAGGACAATTGTTATCTTTAACAAGAACAGAGATCTTGGTTTTTTTATGGCTGATTTTACTTCTATTGCAGCAACGCCTTCTGTTGATTATACAGTTGTCGGTGCCGGTCCTGCAGGCCTATGTGCTATCGCAAAACTGCTAAGCCTTGGCACCTCACCAAACCATATTGCCTGGATTGATCCTGTCTTTAGAATGGGAGATTTTGGTAGTACGCTGAGTGTAGGCAGTAGCATTCCTTCAAATACTACCGTTAAAAATTTTCAGCAGGTTAACCAAGCCATTTACGCAAGCATTCCGACGGTTGCACCAAGCGTCGAGGAAGAAGAACAATTAACGATTACTCAACTTTCACCTAGCGGACACTGCTCACTCAAAATTGCCGCCGAACCTATGCAACGGATGAGCAATGCCTTTCGGCAACTGGTGCGGACTTATCAAGGAACGGTTGTTAACATTCGAGAGCTGCAGTCGTCTGCTTGTCTTGAAATAGATATCCAACAAGGTAAACATCTACTGCGACTCTTAAGCGCGCGGGTTATATTAGCAACAGGCGCGAAACCAAAAGCATTTTCTTTCCAACCTCCCTTTCCGTTAACAACCATTCCCCTAAACACGGCCATGATTGCTTCGGAACTATATACTTATTTAAAAACACGGATTTCTCCTGAAACTGTTTCGAAAGTAGTTGTGGTTGGATCATCGCATTCTGCTGCCTTAGCAGTGATGAACCTCTTACGTGAGGGGATTGCTGTTAAACAGCTGATGAACAAACCCTACCGTTTTGCAGTCGCTCGTAGGACGGCAGACGGTGTAGCTTACACGCAATTCGATAACACAGGATTAAAAGGTGAAGCTGCTGCCTATATTCAAGAATTACTTGCGTCTGCAGAAAACAATTCTCAGAGCAATCCTCTGCCTTGGGAAAATCATATCTATGCCCCTTCTTCTCCTCTCAGCGAAAAAGACCATCGTTACTTAGAAGGACAACTACAAGGCTGTAGCCATATAGTAGCCGCTATTGGCTACGAGCATCTCGCAACGTTAACGATCAATGGTCTTCCCCTGCATTGTTACTCTCACAATAGCCAAAACACCCAGATCGGTAATATTTCGGGATTGTTTGGACTGGGCATCGCTTTTCCTCAGAAAGTGCAATCCCCATCTGGTGAGATTGAAGCAGCCGTGGGCTACAGTAAATTTTGGGCAACGGTCAACCATCCACTTGTCGTTGATGCATGGCAATCTGCTGGTGCGCTTTAAGGCCGCCTAATTGCTTTAAGTGAAGGAAAATGCGATCATTCTTAAATCTAGACCCCTTCTGGATTCTTTTGTATTGATTCTTTTTTAGGATACCTGTCATAATGCCCTAAAATTAATCAAATAAAAGACTCCTCTATTGATGAGGGCTTTATTGGAATGCTGTATTATGACTGTCCTTAAATGTGCCGTAATTGGCGTTGGCCATCTCGGTCGCTATCACGCTCAAAAATATCAAACACTCGCCAATGCTAAGCTTGTGGCCGTTTGTGACACGAATCGGGCAACCTGTGAAGCCATTTCCAAAGAATTACAAGTCCCCGCCTTCTTCAATCATCGTGATCTTTTTGGCAAAGTCGATGCTGTAAGCATTGCAGCAACTACCAATGCACACTATGAAATTGCCAAGGATTGTCTATCTCAAGGTATTCATGTATTACTTGAAAAACCGATTGCAGAGACAGTTGAACAAGCCGATGAGCTAATCGCATTAGCACGACACTCTCAAGCAAAGCTTCAAGTGGGTCATCTAGAGCGATTTAACGCTGCGCATATGGCGCTGAATAATTATCTGGAGCAACCTTTTTTTATCGAGTCTCATCGACTCTCTCCATTCACTACGCGCAGTGCTGACGTGAATGTCGTGCTCGACTTAATGATACATGATATTGATCTCATTCAAACCATGGTCAAAAGCCCGGTGGTAAAAATCGAGGCAAAAGGTACCTCCCTTGTTTCACCATTAATTGATGTTGCTCACGTTCGCTTGACGTTTCAAAATCAATGCATTGCTAACATCACTGCAAACCGCGTCAGCGCAAAACCCGAGCGTAAAACAAAAATATTACAGCCAAATGCGTATATCACTGTAGATTACCACCTTAAACAATTAACTCTTCTGAAAAAAGAACCTTGCCAAGTTGTTTTCCCTAACACGCCGGAAGTCATTCAGCATCATATGACTTATGAAGACAGCGACGCCTTACTAGAAGAAATTAAAGCCTTTTTAGCTTGCATCGAAAACAATACGACGCCAGTTATTACCGGTGAAGACGGACGTGATGCCATGCTAGTGGCCTCTGAAATTACAGCATTAATTCATCATCATTTGGAAACGGTTGTCTTCCCACTTGATCCCAAAAAAATTGTCACGACTACTCATGGATGAGATTGTCATCATTGCAGGTGAAGAATCCGGCGATCGATATGGCGCTGAATTAGCAACGCAATTGATGCATTGGAATAATACGCTTGTCCTAAGCGGTATAGGTGGCCAGCATATGCAAGCTGCTGGTGTAAAACTGGTTAGTGATCTGGCTCGTTTTGGTGTCACCGGTATCTCTGAAATTATTAGCCATCTGTGGGTCATTAAGAAAGCGTTTACTGCCATCAAAAAGCATTTAATCACTTCAAAACCACGGCTTTTGATTCTTATAGACTACCCAGGATTTAATTTGCGTTTAGCAAAGTTCGCAAAAAAAGCCCTTGGACTGCATATCATTTATTACATCAGCCCACAAATTTGGGCCTGGAAAGCAAACCGCTTAGAAACGATCAGGCAGTATGTTGATCATATGGCGGTTATCTTACCTTTCGAAAAAAATATCTACCAAAAAGCAGGTGTGCCTGTTTCTTTTGTGGGTCACCCTCTTATCCAAAATATTCCTTGGGATACTTACGATGAAGCCCGTGCATCTGCCGTACGTTATCGTTTCAACCTATCTGCCCACCAATCGCTGGTTGCCTTATTGCCTGGTAGTCGGACGAATGAACTAAAGCAGCACCTGCCCGTGATGCTAGAAGCAGCCAAACGTCTTCACCAAAAACGCCCTGATACTCATTTTATAATCCCAGTAGCAAAAAACTTATCCCTTGGCGCTCTCAAACCCTATTTACAGGATAAAACCATCGCTAACCTTCCGTTGACGATTGTCCAGGAAGACACATTAGAAATCGTCAATGCCGCTGATTGTGTGGCTGTCGCTTCAGGGACAGCTTCTTTAGAATGCGCATTGCTATCAAAGCCAATGTGTATTGTCTATAAAGCAACTTATCTCACTTATATCGCTGCTACAAAACTCATCAAAGTGAAATACTTAGGCTTATGTAATTTATTAAGCGGGCGAATGATTGTCCCTGAACTATTACAATATGATTGTAACCCACATGAATTAGCGCTCTCTTTAGAAGCATTACTTTATAATAAAGCGTTTGCGAGACAAATGACGCGTCATCTATCAGCGATTAAGTCTTCCCTTTCACCCGCACAATCCGATGGTTCGTTACTCAATCTCATTAAAAACCAACTGCAGATAGCAACTTCTTGATTTATTTCTTTTTATTTGCTTATTTTTAATACTTACATTTATTATTGTCCGACATTTGTATTTTTGTCGACTTTAGATATCTCACTGAAGAAAACGATAAATATTAAGCCTCTGTTTTATAATCAATTATCTTGCCATTTAAAGCGTTATTTGAATCAAAATATATCAAATCCTATACTTAAATTACAACGTCTTATATTTTTAAACTTATGTCATTGGAAAACCCCTTACCCTTGACTTTATTGTACAAGTACACCCATCTTGATAGTTCCGATCAAGATTTAACCAATGCAGTCACGAGAAAAAGAGACGGTGTCCTCTTTGCGATGCTTCATTATAAAGATTTACCCGCGGATCGTATTGAAAGATTACTGCTACAACAAAATCTATCCCCACACTATGCAAAACAAGAAGCTCAAAGGATTTTAACGAATTTACATAAATACAATGAGGCTTATCAAAAAGATTTGAATAGACACCAAACAACACCTCCCGACATGAACAATGGCGAGGAAAAGAAGGCAATGGAAACGATCGAACTCGATCAACTCATTACAAAAGAGCTAATTAAGATTCGCAATGCAAAAAGAGCAGAAACGCTTCGTTCTGATTTTGAAAATATTTTGGAAGAAGAACCCGCGCATCTATATAGTGTCCTGACATTTTTAGAAAAAACAGATCTAAGAGCTGAATTATTCTCTAAAAAACCGCGAGGCGTTTTTTCTTTTGACCCTTTGCCTTCCGATGCCTATATTGAAAAACTATTTACAGATACCGATAACATCTTTCATTTACTTAAAAATGAGTTTTCTAACACGAAATCTTCTTCAAAAATGAAAGAATATCAAAAGCAATTTGTTGAACTTTTCAAATTACATTTTTTAAATTCTCGGGAGGTTCCTCTAGAATGGATTGCGAGAGAAACTTACACCCTGCTTGTGTTGTTTTATGCAGACAATCTCCCCACCAGTTTAAAAAATGCAGAGAATTTTTTGAAAATTAATCACATCGATGACATTGGTCAATTGTGCCAATTTCTACCAACCATTCCAATTGCTCCAAGCAGTTCAAACACTGTCGTCAAACCCATCAATCTTTCCAATTGGCAAAAAATGATTCAGGAAAGACCTTCTTTATACACCCTCAGAATGTTTCAATGGGCCAAAGAAATCGTAGAAAATTTACCCGACACTAATAATTTAGCAAAAAAACAGTCTTTTTTTAACAAAAATCACCTGACTTTTGATAAGATAAAAACCGCTTACTTAAAATGCATTTATGGTGATTCTTATCAAAAGAATGTCCAGCTAGCAGATCTTTGTGCTTCCCTAAACGTTCCTGAATCTCAATTTAAAAAAGCATTGCTCGTCTTGTCAAATTATCAACAAGAAATACAGCAGGAGGATATTTTACCGAACATTCTTATTGATGGAAAAGATATAGGACATGCTAAATACTTCTTCGTAAAATTACCTAAAAAAGATCTGCTCAATCTCTTTATCGGAGAGAAGCTCAACACCTGTCATTCTATTGGCAAAAATGGTTCAGCATACGTTATTGATGCTCTTCTTTTTAACAACCGTGCCAATTACGTTTTATTGAAAGCGAAAAAAGAGCATCTCACTTTCACCCAATGCTACGATAAAACAAATAAGATAATTAATCATAATTTATGCCGTGTCGTTGGTTTTGGCTATTCTTTTATCGGCATAAATCAATCCCTATGCATCGATTCATGGGAAAATTTACATCGTCCGGAAGGCAATGATTTAAAGGATGACGCAATTATCGTCAAGTTTTTAGAAGCATTTGTCGAACAAGCCATTCATAATTTTGCTTTTCAAAGAGTTACTATTGGAAAAGGAGGCAAAACTCCCCAACGATATAAACGAATGCGAAATGTCGAATTTCCTGAAGTTACATCGGGAGGATACCAACCACAAGATTCTGCTTCACAAGCACTGCTTGGTGAAAACCTTCTAAAAAAGCAGGAGATGGCAACAAAATTTAATCTTCCATTAGAGCAGTTCTCTCATATCATTAGTCCCTTACAATTCATGATGTTAGAAGGTTTGCATAAACATTATCATCAATATTTTTTAGACTTACTTGCCAACGAACAGCGATTTGTCGATTTAACAGAACCGCAAGCCTTTAACACCCTCTTTTTGAGGGTATATTCTGACCAAACTCTACCGCTCGAAGACCTCAACCAAGCAAAGAAAGATTTACGTATCATGTTAGACGTTGCTGATCGTCAAGCAATTATTAAAGATTTTTTGACAAGTAGTCCGGATATATTGTCCATTTTAGTGAAAAAGAAAAATCAGGTAGGAAAACAAGCATTATTAACACTTGCTAAAGAGCATACCTGTCTAAAAATGCTTTTTAGAAATCAAAACATGATGGAAGTACTTTCTTATGCTGATAATCATGAACAAATAGCGGCATATTTAAAAGATGGGTATGTTAAAGAGATTCTCTATTCTGCTGAAAAATACCGTTATCCAGACGAAACGTTGTTACATTATCTAACCCAAGAGAAAGAGCATGTTGATATCCTTCTGCGTTTCCTGCTGAATGACGTTATCTTAGGTAGCTTGATAAATATTCATGATATTAAAGTCGTATTGGCTACTATAGAACCATTGCTAACACTCGCTGCACAACACTCGATGCTCCCTGAAATTTTAATGAATCTTTATTATTTTAATCAAAAAAAATGGAATATCAGTGAATTTACCAATCAACAACCTGTTATAAAACTTATTCTAGAAACCGCTCAGCGTCATAACCTTCTTTATAAACTTATCAGTCATGGGAAAGTGGCTTATAGCATCGTTCTAGAAACAGCTAAAACGGACCCAACAATCACAACGCTCATCAATCAACAAATCGCTGAAATGCTCGCACAAGCGTTCAAAGATAAAAATTATCGATTTGTTGTTGAATGGGGTGGTTTTAGTGAACAAAGCAAGAAGTCTTTGTGTGACTTAATAAATAAAGATCCACGCCTGTTAATTGAACTATTTAATATTCCTAATTCACCAGACAACCTCTCCAGCCTGAAGTTGCGAAAATTGATCGTGCTCTTGGTCAAAGAGCAAAGTATCACTTTTGACGCCCTTGAATATGTTTTAAAGTCTGGAAACACATCAGAAGTATATGAGAGCCACTATAAACCGCTTCTTAACAATCAGCCGTCAACTATTGTCAATCCCAGCTCCTGATACTTCTGATTAACCCTTTCATTCAAGGCCGAGTATTTCGAGTGCTCGGTCGATTAATTTTCACGATTGTTATCTAACCGCTGATCGACTAACATTAAAACAGTCACTCATTCAGGATTCTCATTGGATGCTTCCTATAAGCCGTTGCTTTAATAGTCATGTTCTTAATCTTTGCCAGCAGGCCATGTACCTCGAAAAGCTCACCGCCATCGTCAAGCAATACTTACCTGAATCGCTGGCTGCTGCAGTGAGTGTGGGTAATTTTGAGCGAGGTTGTTTAGCCTTAGTGATAACAGATCCAATATGGGCGACGGAGCTTCGCTTTTGTCTTGCATCATTACGCGATCAATTACGGACCAAAGAAAAATTATACCAGTTAACCAGTATCAAAATTATCGGTGATGGTTTCTCCCGCCGTTAGTTAGTCAACCTTTGATAGGCTTAGCGCTTTACTCTCCTATAATGCGATCGACATACCGAGCTACAGCACCTTTGTTGTTATCCAACATTTGCATTGCTGTTTCGACCATGTATTGTTTTCTAGGTAAATTGTTATGTAATGCCACGATTTTTTTAGTAAATTCCCCGCCATCCTGAATCACTTCTAGTGCTCCCATTTCCATTAATTCTTTGCAGATGGACTTGAAATTGAAAAAATACGGCCCACAAAAAACAGGTACCTTCATCGAAATCGGTTCAAGCACATTATGCCCGCCTACTGGCACCAAACTTCCACCGACAAACACATAATCGCTCAGTTGATAAAAAGCGAGCAATTCGCCAATAGCATCAAGCACAACAATTTCATTGTGTCCATTAATGGTTTCCGGTTCACTGCGTAACCCGACATTAAAGGATAAGCGTTGACATAAACGATAGACTGTTTGAAAGCGTTCTGGATGTCTAGGTGCAATCAAAACAATGACATTCCGAATCGCGTTTTCCAGTTTTTTCACCTCGGCAAGAATGAGTTCCTCTTCAGGCTCGTGAGTACTAGCTACAATCACGACAGGTCGGTTAGCTCCCCACTGCTGTTGTAAAGGTTGCGCAACATTTAAAAAAATTTCTTGATGATTATTAACAGTATATAGTTGTAAATCAAACTTTAGATTTCCCAATACCTCCACCTTTGCAGCTTCAGCCCCTAGTGACCGATAACGTGCAGCATCTTCTTCATGTTGTGACAATATGCCCGTAAAGGTATTTAACAACCCCTTAAAAAAGAACCTCAGCTTACGATATTGTTGATAGGATTTTTGAGAAAGCCTGGCATTGGCTAAGAAACAAGGAATGTTTTGCTTACCAGCGTAGTATATCCAATTCGGCCATAGTTCTGTTTCAAGGATAACTACTTTTTTAGGTTGATATTTTTGGTAAAACCGCTTAACTACCCACGGGATATCGTAGGGTGCATATTGATGTTTGACTCTTGAACCAAATCGACGTTGTAACTCATTTGAACCCGTGGGCGTCATAGTAGTCACAAGCACCTTCATTGAGCGCCGTAGAAGCGTTTCAATCAAAGGTGCTGCAGCGATGACTTCGCCTAAGGAAACCGCATGGATCCACAAATCCACAGGTTCAACTGGGACGAGGTAAAGCGCAAAGCGCTCTTTTATGCGTCTACGATAAGCGGGTAATCGCTTCCCTTTCCACTTTAAACGCAGCCACAAAAAAGGCGCCAACAAATAAAGAAAGAAAGAGTAGAGATAGCGCATAAAAGAGCATCATTCGTTGAGCAGATAGAATGGGTTGATCGGACAAATACTAGGTGTTAGCAATCTTATCCGCCTTCATTCTGTCGCTCTTTAATTTCAGACAAGGTTTTGCAATCGATACATAGCGTAGCGGTGGGCCTCACTTCTAACCGACGCAAGCCAATTTCAATACCGCAAGCTTCACAATACCCAAAGTCAGGGTCTAATAACCTTTCCAATGAATCTTCAATTTTCTTAATCAGCTTACGTTCACGATCACGCGCTTTTAAAGCCAGATTAAATTCTTCTTCTTGACTCGCTCTATCTGAAGGATCGGGAAAATTTGCTGCTTCATCCTTCATTTGAGTTACGGTTCTGTCCACTTCTTCCATCAAGGATTGACGCCATGCTAGCAAAATTTTTTCGATGTGGGTACGCTGCTTATCATTCATGTACTCCTCATTAGGCGCTTCTTGGTAATGGGCAATACCCATATTACCTGCAGAATCGGTTTTCAGTGTGGAAACCTTTGCCTGCTTTGCTTGGCGTTTATCTTTTGTCATGGGCGTTGCCTCCTGCTGTGAACATATACAAAATCTCTCCTTGTTGCATCAAATTCATTCCATGCGTCTTCCTGCAGTGATACGCGCATGACCTTGTCCATCGTACCATGAATCAATCTGTTTATAGTTATATTTTCTAAGCATAGACTGGACAATCTCTTTTTGCTCATATCCATGCTCCATGCATAGCCAGCCGCCAGGTTTTAACCAAGATTGCCCTGCCTCTACTAATACTTGAATTGCATCAAGTCCATCTTTGCCACTAGCTAGCGCTAGACGAGGCTCAAAGCGTAAATCCCCTTTCGTAAGATGCTCATCATTTAAAGCAATATAAGGCGGGTTCGATAGAATGGCATCAAACTGCCTTGACTTATCTAAACGGTCAAACCATTCCGACTGATAAAAACGAACATTGTTAATCCCTAACTGCTTTGCATTCTCTTCAGCAACGGTTAATGCAGAGATGCTACAATCACAGGCATCGATTTCCCAATTGGGTTGCTCATGGCCGCAAGATAAGGCAACAACCCCACTACCAGTCCCCATATCCAATACCTTGGCATGCGGTTTATCAGCGAGCAAAATCAGCGCTTGCTCTACTAATAACTCTGTTTCCGGTCGAGGAATTAACGTAGCTTCCGTTACTTTGAAAGATAATGACCAAAATTCTCGTTGTCCAACTAAATACGCAATTGGGTGCCCCTCAGAACGTGCTGCGATGAGCTGATCAAAGCGTGCATTTTGTTCTTGTGTAAGTAAATTAGCCTCATAAGCATAAAGATAGGTGCGTTCTTTCTGCAGTATATAGGCTAATAACAGTTCACTATCGAGGCGCGCGCTTGGGCTTTCCTCCAATCGCTGTGTAGCAAGGGCTAGCGCCGCTTTAATCGTCGTCATAGTGCCCTTGGTTCAATTCAGCGAGTAGTGCTGCTTGATACTCCCGCTGAAGAACACCAATAACCGGTGTTAGATCCCCTTCCATAATGGTATTTAACTGATAAAGAGTTAAGTTGACACGATGATCGGTCAAGCGACCTTGTGGAAAGTTATATGTTCTAATACGTTCAGAGCGATCACCTGTCCCTACCAACGATTTTCGTGTTGCCGCTTCTTGTTGACGCTGTTTGGTTTGCTCTGCATCTAACAATCGCGTTTTTAATAACGTCAAAGCTTTCGCGCGATTTTTATGCTGCGATCGCTCATCCTGGCACTCAACCACAATGCCTGTCGGTAAATGCGTTATACGGATAGCAGAATCGGTTTTATTGACGTGCTGCCCACCTGCACCAGAAGCACGATAAGTGTCTATTCTCAATTCATCTGGGCTAATATCAATCGCATCAATTGCTTCAACTTCTGGTAGAACAGCAACTGTACACGTAGAGGTATGCACTCGTCCTTGCGATTCGGTAGCAGGTACTCTCTGCACGCGATGCGCCCCGGATTCGAATTTTAATTGGGAGTAGATTGATTGCCCTTGTATATGAACAATCACTTCTTTGTATCCACCATGCTCTCCTGCATTTGAACTGACAATTTCCATCTGCCAACCTTGCGTTTCACCATAACGGTAATACATTCGAAACAAATCGCCGGCAAAAATTGCCGCTTCGTCGCCCCCAGCACCTGCTCTTATTTCAAGGTAAACGTTACGTTCGTCTTCGGGATCTTTCGGAATTAAATAGACATAGAGCTGCTCTTCAAGCTCTGCACGTGTCTCTTCAAGGGTAGTTAGCTCTTGTGTGGCAAGCTCCAACAATTCCTTATCTTCGATTGAATCGTCTCCTACCATGTTTTCTGTTTCTTTAATGGATTGGACGGTGGCTTGATAGCTTTGATAACAATTGGCTAACGGCTCAAGCTGGGCATATTCTTTGGATAAACGCTTAAATTGTTCAGAATCTGCAATGACAGAAGGTTCTGCCAACAGTTGGCTGATTTCTTCAAAGCGGGCAAACATCTGATCGAGTTTGATTTGAATAGATGATTTCATGCAGGCAGTGCACCTTCAGGTGAGTGGAATAATAGGGCGGCTAAATCAAGTAATTCTTCGCGCCCATTATATACGGCTTCACGCAAACCTTGTGTCGGATGGTGAATAAATTTATTAAACAACCGATGACAAAATTCATCTAAGACAACGGCTTGTGCATCTCCTCTTAACAGCTTATCGCGCGCTCTTTGTAATTCTTCCTGTGCTAATGAATGCATATAACGACGATAATCTTCGATACGATGATTCATATCCACTAAGCGAAATCGACGTAAACACTCTGCAAGCTCAATTTCTACCAGTTGTTCTGCATGCTGCGCTGCTTCCATGCGTGCCTGCAAACCTGCTTCAGCGATATCTTGTAAATCTTCTAAGTGGTAAAGCGAAACCTTATCCAGGCTTGCAACATCCGGTTCAATATCTCTTGGCACAGACAAATCCAAAAAACACATGGCTTTATTTTGTCGTTGCTTTAGGGCATCTTCTACCCATCGTTTACTAATGAAGGGCACTGGGCAAGTGGTTGCAGAAATTACAACATCTGCTTTATGAAGCATCGCAGGGATGTCGCTAATGGTTAACGGCGTGCCACCATACCGCTCAGCCAATCTTCCCGCATTTTCCAAAGAGCGGCTTGCAATTAAAAAATGTTTAACGCCTTGTTGGTGTAGATACTTAGCGAGTAAGGTAGACGTTTCACCAGAGCCAATTAAACAAACGTTTAGCGCACCATAATCTTTAAAAATATCGCCAATGCGCTGTACAGCCGCGTATGCCACAGAAATAGGGTTGTTACCGATACCGCTTTTTGTGCGAATACGTTTACTTGATCGAAAAATGGAAGGAAAAAGATGGCGTAAATTTACTTTAATATCGCCACGATCGCAGGCCTGTTGATAAGCTTGTTTCATCTGACCCAAAATCTGAGGCTCGCCGAGCATCATCGAGTCAAGACCGCTAGCAACACGCAACGCATGCCGAATACCCTGTGCTGCTGCATGACTATAAAAATAAGAAGTGGTGGTTTTTGATAGTGGCTGTTGTTGCGCGATCAACCATGATAAAAGCTGCGGTGGGTTCTCGGTTTCACCGTAAATTTCAGTGCGGTTGCAGGTAGACAAAATGACGGCTTCATTCAAGGGTGATAAAGCTATCCATTGCGATAGCCCTTTAGGATCCGAGAATTGACAAGCCACCTCTTCCCGTATCGTCAGTGGGGCAGTTTTATGATTGAGTCCACAGACAACAAACACCATAACGTTTCAATACAGCCATAAGATGAAGTGCTAAAAGTATACGAGATATTCGTTAGCAGCAAAAGCAAAGCTTTATAAATCTCGTCTATTTTCTCTTATGGCCGTTTTTGTTAAAGCTAGTGAGCTTGTTGCACGCCACAAACAATCCAACTATGCGGTCCATATTGACGAAAATGCCAGACCTCATTTAACGTTTCGGAGATTCCATTTTCACTAACGGTCCCTGTAAAACGAACACTCGCCAAATTTGTATCCGGTGAGATATCTAATAGCTCTGCATTTAAAGATAAAACTTCTGTTTTATTATCGAGCATTCCTTGTTCATCTAACTGCATTTTAATTTCTGCAAAAACATCCGGTGTTGTAAACTCACGTATGTCACTGACATTCTTTCTATCATACGCTTCTTGCAATCGAATAAATTTCACTTTTGCTTCGCGTAAAAATGCATCAGCGTTAAAGTCACTGCTATATGAGCTGCTCAGTGGTGCCTGTGTTTGCTGAGCGCTCCTAGCGGTATTTGTAAAAGCCTCTCGCCGATAGTCCCATCCACCTTGACCTGTCGCAGGCGCAGCTTGATTTGATCTTACGGAAGATGATCCCATAAGACGACGGAAAACACCTATAAACAAAAAGACAAGCACGCCTAAGAAAAGCCAGGTTAATAGTCCACTGGCAAAGCCATTATGCATAAAAAGGCTGGCCAGCAAGCCACCTACCAGTAGGCCACCCAGCATACTTCCCCAGTGACGTTTATTGGCTTGTTTCATTCCAGCAGCAGGTTTGTTATAAGGTGTTGAATAATGGTTTGATTGCCGTTGAACACCAAAGCTTCGGCCACCACCGAATCGTTTAGCAAAGGCTAGATCCGCTGTAAAACTAAATGTTAATAATGTCACCATCAAAGCAACTAATGCATTACGCATGATGTCCCCTATATTTTAAAAGATTTAAAGATAACAAAGACCAATGACTTGAAGTATATCTGAAAATTAACAGAAAGCCGAACACGTGGACTTTGTTAATTTTTTATTTTTTTGAACATTGCTTGCGAGCATCCTCGTAATTTTTGCGAGCATCCTCGTAATTTTAAGGATCCTACAAACTTGTTACTTTCTGCCATACACCCTTGAAAAAATCCTAACTTTTAAGAGTGCTTTCTTTAATAGAAGAGGCTTTTTTAATCCACTCTTTCCATTTACAATTCTACCGACCCATGATTACGAGTAATCCTATGAACCTCCTGTTTTTCGGTTCCCCCTCTTTTGCTTTACCTTGTCTAGATGCCTTAGCAAACTCTCGACATACGATAGCTGCTGTTTATACACAACCAGACAGACCGGCAGGAAGAGGTCGAAAACTACAAGCCCCTCCTGTTAAAATAGGCGCGTTGGCACATAATATCCCGGTTTTTCAACCAGAGCGACTTACCAAAGATCAGATACAAGCCATTACTTCGTTACAACCTGATTTAATTGTTGTTATTGCTTATGGTTTAATTTTACCCAAGGCGATGCTTGGAGTTCCAAAATGGGGCTGCATTAATGTGCACGCCTCTTTATTACCTCGATGGCGAGGAGCGGCACCTATTCAGTACTCACTGCTTAACGGCGACCCACAAACGGGTATTACCTTGATGCAAATGGATGCAGGGATGGATACCGGAGATATTTTACTGACCCGTGAATGCCCTATTTATCCTAGGGATACTTCCAGCCAGTTACATGACCGCTTATCACAGTTAGCCATTGATCCTCTCCTTGAAACTCTCGATGCTATTGAAACCGGTCATTTAACGCCACAGCCACAAAATTCAGCCCAAGCAACCTATGCACCTAAAATCTTCAAAAACCAAGCAGCAATTTGCTGGGCTGATTCAGCAGAGGCAATTGATCGTCAAATCCGCGCTTTTAACCCCTGGCCTGTAGCCTATACACAAGCCGGTGATGAAACCTTACGGATTCACCAAGCCAAACCTATCATTCGCCCCTTACACGAAGGAAACAGTGCTCCTCTGCCTGGCACAATCCTTGCTCTCAATAAAACAGAAGGTATGGTCGTAATGACAGGCCAAGATGCGTTGCAAGTGGACTTGATTCAATTTCCAGGCTCAAAAATAATGACCGTTATGGATTTTATCAATTCTGGTCGTCATAAGCGTTATCTAGATTTAACGCTTAGTTAAGCCAACATTAATCAAAGCGCTTTGTCAATTGCATCGATAGACTAACCATCAATCAGCACTGCTAAACAAATTTAGGATTGACAACCAATACCATGAAAATGAATAGGATATTTTGGGTTGGCGGATGGATGTTACTTGCTTTTTCTACTCAGGCAAGTCTATCAACAGATATCGATAGAATGATTAACACTGTCTCGCCCGCGATGAACATTGGTATTGAAGTATTTGATTTAACGACCGGTACAACTTTGTATCGGCGTAATGCTGAACGGACTTTTATTCCTGCCAGTAATATGAAATTGTTTTCAGACGCTGCAGCCCTTTTGGCACTGGGCCCTACTTATCGCTTTAAAACACAATTAAGCACCAGTGCTAGTCAACTAACTGACGGTGTACTGCAAGGATCATTACATCTCAATTTGAATGGCGACCCTTCTTTCGATCAAGCAAAACTTAACCAGCTTTTAATGAGCCTTAAACAATGGTCGGTGCATACTATTACTGGCAATATCTACATTGACAGTAGTCATGCAGGCGTAAGCCCTTATCCCCCAGGTTGGGTTGCAGAAGACTTTAAGCATAGCTACGGCGCACCTATTGCTCCTTTAGTCTTAGATACCAATCGTTTGACAGTAACAATCAACCCCGCTTCTCAATATGATAAATCTGCCATTATTGAAACCAGTGATACCAGCAATAGCATTCAAATCAATAACCATGTCGTTACCAAACCTGCGGATAGCCAATGCAGCGTTGGCATTACTGTTGATACGAATAATCAGCTGACAGCCCAAGGTTGTGTAGCTATGGGTCAATGGGCCGTGCAACAGATTGTTCCCATTCGAAACCCTCTTTTGTATGCTCAAAATCTGATTAAACAGCAATTAGAACAAATGAATATCCGTTTTTCAGGGGAAATTTTACTAGGGAACACGCCTCCTGGTGCTTTACTCCTTGCTACCACTATGTCCGAACCATTAAGTCAATTAATGGCAGACACCCTGAAACCTTCTGATAATTTATATGCAGATAGTTTATATCTACATACTGCCCGGCTATTACAAGGGTCACCTGTCAATTGGGATACTGCACAACCAGTAATTAAAAACTTTATTCAAAACCAACTGGGCATTCCTCTGCAACAAGCGGCTTTCGTCGATGGATCAGGTTTATCTCGTCATGACCTATTAACCCCTCAGCAAACTGTCACTCTACTACGGTTTCTCTATACAAAATTTCCCTTAGCGTATGAATACATTGCCGCCCTGCCTATTTCTGGACAGGATGGCACGCTACAGAAACGCTTTACCAAACCGAATCAAAGGGGTTTGATTCGGGCTAAAACCGGTACCATGAAAGGTGTTGTCAGCTTATCCGGCTATCTATATACTGCTAACGCTCATGTATTGGCTTTCTCTATTTTTATCAACCACTTACCAAAGTTAAAACCAGGAGTAACGGGACGTTATCGACCGTTAATTGATGAGATTTGCAGTTATTTTTTACGCCAAACTCTAATCGGTAACGCAGAAGCAATAAAACCGATAGCTCAGACTACAACAGCCGTTAATCATATACCGCTACAATCGATAAATTTATTAAAAAAACAACGTCAATCCAACTATTTTCAATGGCGCAAATTAGAAACAGCGCTCAAAAGCGCCTTAAAAGGTCAAGCTGTTACGGTCATATATCGTTACCATGAGTTGATATTACAAGATTACCAACCGGATAATAAACACGTATTAAAAGTTCTTCACAATCTTAATAAACAACATCGTTTTTCAATGGCGGTTGCTACAAAGAAACTGCCAGATCACATTGACAAACATCAACCCATTTTATGGATTAAAAAAGCAAGCCTACACGGAAAAGTGCACCGAACTTGGACGCTTAGAGATGCCGTCACCTGAAAGCCCTGTGATTATGCTATAATTTTTTGAGTGGCCGTTAACGATCTAGAAGTCACTCTAATGAAAGAGTATTAATCACGAAGGAGACACTAGCATGTTCAAAGACGACGCACCTGAAAAACAAAACGCCGATATCTTATCTAAAGAAATTCAAGCCCTGAGTAAAGAGCTCAAATCTTTTGGCAATGAATTGAAAAAAATGGGTCAGCGTAAACTTGATGAAGCTCAACATTATATTGAAGATTGTTCCGAAGGCGTAACGAAGACTGTTCAAGAAAAACCTCTGCAATCGCTTCTTACTGCCGTTGGCATAGGCTTTGTTCTTTCTCTTCTATTAAAAAAATAAGGTCAGTAATGAATTTTGTTGAAGCATTGGTAGGGATCGTTCTAAAACGTTTTTCTATCACCAAAGACCTGGTTAAATTAGCCCTATTAGAAGCAAAGCTCGCGCGATTAAGCGTGTTGCCTTTGCTTGTCTGTTTTGGGCTTTTTATTCTCGTATTTTTCTTATTTTGGCTTTGCTCAATGGCATTAATTGGGTATCTAATCTTTCATTACCTACCGAGCATCGGTTATGTTCTCTTGATACTTTTTGGCATTCATGCACTATTACTGCTTGTGATCGCCCTATTCTTATTAAAAAACTTACGAGGAATGTCCTTTAGACATACACGTTTTCACTTTCATACGGGTAAAAAATGCAAACCAAAAGGCAACTCAGCGAATTAATTGAAAAAACAGATTTAACGCTTAAAAAAAATAAAAACATGCTCGCTGCGTACGAAGCACCTATTAAAAATTTTGCGGCTAAACATCATTCCGTTGTCTATCTATTTTTAATGTCGGGATTAGTTCTTGGTAGCGTAGCCAGTAAAAAATTTAATTTTCATCCACATTACTTGCGTTTTAAACGTTATGGCCTGTGGTTTTGGCGTGCTTTTTCTACACTCGTTTAATAGACATCCGCGCTTCTTGTCCTTTAGTCAAGGGGCGAAGCTCTGAGTCAGAGCCAAAAGTGCTAGGAGAGATCTTTCTCATCAAGGCTGAGATCATTCACTCTTACTGAATATAAATGAAAACGCTCCAATATCGCTGATGTTGCATCCTCTACTACTGAAAGTCATCGTTCTTCTGTCTGACAAGAGAATTTTCATCGTATATTTCTCTTTCAAACAATCGATTTTTACTCGCTGAAAACTGCTTAGATAGTTAGACAACTCCCCCATGTAAAATTTTTGTTAATTAGTAACCTCTCTAAACCCATTTAATTTATAATAAAGTACACATTTAGATTAATAATTGATCTATTTTCTACACTGGAGGTATCAAAATGCACTTACCTAATCATTCTAACTCACCATTAAGTAATCATAATCGCACAAATCGCACTCAGCTCTACGGTACTATTAGTTCTATCGTTTTTGCCGCATTGATTAATTCCCTGTACAACGAATTAAACTCCCAGGAACAAACTACTTTGCAATCGACAGTGCGTGGCATAGCAATTTTCTTAGGCTTACAAATGTTCACTTATTGCGTGATTGAGAGTACAAATGACAATAGTTCCGCCCTTCAAATCCCTCTACTCCAAGGGCACGGCATTTTTCGATTTCGCCAAGAGGGAAATTCGACGAATGAGAATAACCCAAGTCAAGCTTTTAGACGATCGATAAATAATTTAAGTGCGATTTCACAAGATGCAGGAGAAGCTTTAAGTGAAAGTAATGCCAGTACGCAACCTCAACCGTAATCTTTTCGATAGAAAGGAAATAAAAAGAATGTATGCACTTCAAAGATCTACCGATGTTTTTGGTACATTGGTGGATCGCAAAGTAACACCTACAAATAACAAATAAGCAACACCAATAGCTCCACAGTAGGCGCCAAAAATAACGTTATTATGTGTTTGATATAAATGATTGGCCACCTCAATGCCAAGCGCTTGTGTCACCATCGACACCATGCTAATAAAGGCTGAAGTGGTTCCTTTCCCAACGTTTGTTGAAAAAAGAACCAAACGATTGATAGGCGCCCCCGCCATACTTAAGCCCCAAAAATAAAGCATCAGACCAGGCATTAACCATAAGAAATAAGATCCTTTAGCAACAGGCAAAATAAACATAAGACCTAAACTACCCGCTACAATGAGAGATCCCAACCAAAGGATACCCACAAGAGAACGCCGGTGCGTCATATGGTGGAGTGTCCAATTACCAACAATCGATGCACTAAAGACGGGGATCTGCCACAAACCATAGCCAAGAAGACTCATTTGCCCTTCTTTGACCATTATAATTGGGGCTAAAGCTATCCAGGCCACGCAAGGCAAGCTCAGTAAACCTATACCAATCGAACCACATAAAATCGAAGGTGTAGTGATAAGTTGGATGTAGGTTTTAAATATTTTACGTGGTTCTAAGGGTATTAACGGGATTCTTTCTCCGTCCCGGCGCAATTCGCCTACCGATTCAGGCATAAAATACCACAGCCCCCATAGAGCCAAGAGTGCAAAGCTACCAATCACGGCAAAAATAAAACGCCAATGAAAATAATGGATAAAAATAGCGCCTAACATCGGGCCCAGCAAAGGGGCCAAAATTGAGACATTTGCCATAATTGCAATCAGCCTTATAGCATCCATTTCAGCAAAGATCTCTTGTAACGTTGCGTATCCAACTACCCCAATGAAGCACAAGCCCATTCCTTGGACAAAACGAGCAAAGAGAAAAGAATTCATCGAGAAGGAACAACCAATAAATACAGTACAAATAAAAAAGAAAATTGCTCCCGTGATCATTACTGGTCGTCGACCGTAAGCATCGGAAAGTGGACCCAACAAGAGTTGTAGGCTAGCCCCGCCGAGCATGTAGGCAGTTAATGAACTCGCCACCGCAGACTCAGGACCATGAAAAGAAGCAACAACACTCAGCATGCCAGGCATGATCATGTCATTCGCAATGTAGGTCAAAAACTCATAAAGCACTAAAAACGCAGCGAAAATCAGGGCGTGCTGCCGAGTAATTTTAATTAAGGGATGCGGCATTCAAATTCTCTTTGCGCGATTTGCAAATAATTACGCTATAATAGAGGCACTTTTCATATATCGTTGCATTTTACTCATGAGAAAGCAATTCAAAGCAGCACAAATTGCTGCAGCTACGCTTTGTATGCTGCTATTAAGTTTTTCTTCTTCCGCTGAACCCCCAAACTTAGCACGCTTAACTGAAGAAATCACCACTTACCATGATTCTGGTACCTATGACAAAGAATTAGATGATATTATTCTCGAAGCTAAAAGTTATATCCTGCAGGCTGCAGCCAACAATAAACAAAGCGCCGATCCTAAGAAACTTGCTATCGTCCTTGATATCGATGAAACAAGCATCAGCAACTATAATAAAATGGTTAAGCGACATTTTATCGGTCTGTCTGAGCAAATTCATCGAGAAATACTTGAAGCAAACTCACCAGCTATCCCCGCAACACTCGCCTTGTACAAAGCCGTCACAAAAGCCGGGGTGAAAGTCTTTTTTGTTACCGGTCGTCATCTATCAGAAACAAAAGCAACACGCCTTAATCTCTTACGTGCGGGCTTTGATAACTGGGAAGGGCTATATTTACGTCCTGATGATTACCCTTTTCCATCTATTATTCCTTTTAAAAGCAGTACAAGAGAAAGGATTACACAAGATGGGTACTGGATAGTGGCTTCAATCGGCGATCAATGCAGCGATTTGGTTGGCGGTTTTGCAGAAAAAGGATTTAAACTCCCTAATCCTTTTTATTATTTACCCTAATTTTAAATCTGCTAGACACAACGGGGCAAAGCATATGCCCCTTTATTTTAAGTTAATGCCTTCTTAACCGCAGCATCTGTGCGGCGCTAATTTCTATTGTATGAAATTAATGGTTAGCAGCAGCTGCCGGATTCTATTTCAAAGATATAAAATGAATCTGCATGCTTACATCCTTATCAAGGTACTTACCTTATGGCCTACGCAGCTTCTCTTGACGATCAATGATTATTACCGTACGATTCCTCCTTATATGTGGCCGCAAACTTGTTTAATCAAACGACAAATTGCTACAAATAGTGTTGGATAAAAATATGATGAATGTTGAAACGTCTACTGCTAATAGCAGACAAGAACGTATGCGTTGTCTCCTTACAGAGAAATTTAACCCAGTGTATCTAGCGGTTGAAAACGAATCACCCAATCATCATGTACCGGAACATTCAGAAACACACTTTAAAGTGATTCTCGTTTCAGAAGCTTTTCAGACACTCTCGCTTGTAAAACGTCATAAGCTTGTCTACCAATGCCTAAATAGCGAATTTCAAGAAGGCCTGCATGCACTTAGCTTGCTTCTTTTTTCACCCGAAGAATGGTCTTCTGAAGGTACGCAAGTTCCAGATTCTCCCCGATGTCGTGGAGGACATCAGCGGAGTAGTCAATGATGCAACTTATACCTACCATATTGTGCGGGGGAGCTGGATCACGCTTATGGCCAGTCTCTCGCGAATCACACCCAAAGCCCTTCATTCAAGTAGATAACGGCCAAAGTCTTTTACAAAAAACCTTTTTAAGAAGTGCCGCTCTTCCTTATATTGAAGAAATACTTATCGTTACTAATCATCAATTTTTTTTTAAAATTGAAGAAGAATTGATATCTATTAAAAAATCATCTATCAAAAATTCTTTTATCTTAGAACCTTTCCCTAGAAACACTGCTGCAGCAATTACTCTTGCTGCAATGGACATCGCCGAGCGCTATGATGAAGATACCCTGCTTTTGATCCTTCCTGCAGATCATCTTATTCCTGATCAAGATGCCTTTCAGCAAATGGTTTCCGAAGGTTCTGAGTTAGCGTTAGCAGGTCATTTAGTGACTTTTGGCATGATGCCTACAGAACCTCACACAGGTTATGGGTATTTAGAAGTAGCAGGAACGAAGGTCTTACGCTTCATTGAAAAACCTTCTCTCGAAAACGCACAAGCGCTAATCACTAAAAAGAATGTTTTATGGAACTCAGGCATGTTTCTTTTCAAAGCAAGCACACTGTTAACAGCCATGAGAACCTATAATCCCGAAATTCTAGCTGCTTGTGTTACCTGCTTCTATCGAACTAGCACATTACGCGAAGAAAACAGCAATATTACAAATAAAAAACTTACGCTAGATGCAGAGACATTCGATAAAATTCCGGCTGATTCTATTGACTATGCCTTAATGGAAAAAGCAGAAAATTTAGCGGTTGTACCGGCACAATTTAACTGGACTGATATAGGTTCTTGGAATGCAGTGGGTAGTTTGGGCGATCCAGATGCTGCTGGTAACTGTGTTGCAGGTGACGTTTTGCTTCACGACGTGCATGATTCATTTATTCAAAGTGAAGATCGCTTAATTGCAGCGGTCGGGGTAAATAACCTCGTTATTATCGATACACCAGACGCATTATTGGTGGCTGACAAAACTCGCACGCAAGATGTTAAACATATCTATACGCAGCTCCAACAAAAAAATCACGATGCTCATAAATTCCATAGGACCGTTCATCGGCCATGGGGCAGTTATACTGTGTTAGAAGAAAGTGAAAATTTTAAAATCAAACGCATTGTGGTAAAACCTGGAGCAAGCTTAAGTCTTCAAATGCATCATCATCGTAGTGAACACTGGGTTGTTGTCAAGGGTCGTGCCCATGTTATCAATGGTGACCAAAGCTTTTTCTTGAATATTAATGAATCCACTTATATTCCGGCGGGCCATAAGCATCGATTAGAAAATCCAGGGATGTTAGATTTGATGCTCATCGAAGTACAAAGCGGAGAGTATCTCGGTGAAGATGATATTGTGCGTTACGAAGACCATTACGGTCGGAAATAACGCTTAACTTAGGATAAGAAAGCTATGAAAACAGCATTAATCACAGGCATCACAGGACAGGATGGCGCCTACCTTGCCGATTTTCTTTTAAAGAAAAATTATATTGTTCACGGGATTAGACGACGTACCTCTTTATTTAATACAGAAAGAATCGATCATCTCTGCGGACAAACCGCAGCATCAGACCGTGCAGTACAATTACATTACGGTGATTTAACCGACGCTACGAACTTAACCCGCATTATTCAAGAAACACAACCCGACGAAATTTATAACCTTGCAGCCATGAGTCATGTCGCGGTTAGTTTTGAAATGCCTGAATACACCGCCAACGTTGACGGTCTAGGTACACTCCGCATTTTGGAAGCCATTCGTCTATTAGGCCTTGAGAAAAAAACGCGTTTTTATCAAGCATCCACTTCTGAGCTATATGGTTTAGTTCGTGAAACCCCACAAACAGAACTTACCCCTTTTTATCCAAGAAGTCCTTATGCAGTTGCAAAACTGTACGCCTACTGGATCACAGTTAACTATCGAGAATCTTATGGTATTTATGCGTGTAATGGAATACTCTTCAATCATGAAAGTCCCCTGCGAGGAGAGACTTTTGTCACCCGAAAAATTACCCGCGCTTTAGCGGGAATTAAACTTGGGGTGCAAGACTGCTTATACCTAGGAAACCTGGACGCAAAACGAGATTGGGGACACGCTGCCGATTACGTAGAAATGCAATGGCTGATGTTACAACAAGAAAAACCTGAGGATTTTGTCATAGCAACCGGTGAACAATTTAGCGTGCGAGAATTTGTAGAGATTGCCGCAAAAAAAATCGATATCTCAATCACTTGGCAGGGCGAAGGCATTAATGAAGTTGGAAAAGATGCCACAGGAAAAATCGTAGTACGCGTCGACCCTCATTACTTTCGACCGGCTGAAGTCGAATCTTTACTGGGTGATGCATCCAAAGCTCAACAAAAACTCGGCTGGAAACCAAGAATTAGTTTCGAATCGCTAGTAAATGAAATGGTAGTACAAGATTTACAGGCAGCCAAACAAAACAAAGTCTTAGCGGAGCATGACGTTGAAAATCTATTTATGTAAGGAAATCATGGTATAGGTTTTTTTGAAATTTAACCGCTCAAATCCGACAAGAATTAGCATGTTCTAACTAGCTTAAAAATAAATCGATGGGCTATCAGGTTACCTAGCCCTTTCAAGGAGATCTTTCCGTGAAAATTTACGTTGCTGGCCATCGAGGCATGGTTGGTTCAGCCATTGTTCGGCAATTAAAAGCAGCAGGCTATGAAGATTTAATTCTTCGACCAAGAGAATACTTGGATTTATTAGATCAAGCAGCTGTTTTTGAATTTTTTCAAACGGAAAAACCTGATTATGTTTTTTTAGCTGCCGCTAAGGTAGGCGGAATCTACGCTAATAATACTTATCGGGCCGATTTTATTTACCAAAATCTTATGGTGCAAGCAAACGTGATTCAAGCTGCTTATCAAGCAGGGGTTGAGCGCATGTTATTTTTAGGCTCAAGTTGTATTTATCCTCGTGACTGTGCTCAACCCATTCATGAAGATTATCTTCTGACTGGACCTTTAGAAAAAACAAATGAACCTTATGCCATCGCTAAAATTGCGGGTATTAAATTGTGTGAAAGTTATAATCAGCAATACGGTACAAAATACCTTTCTGTGATGCCTACAAATCTCTATGGACCTAACGATAATTATCATTTAGAAAATTGTCATGTCCTACCCGCTTTAATTCGAAAAGCTCATGAAGCAAAAGAAAAAAACGATCAAGAATTAATTGTTTGGGGAACAGGCACACCAAAACGTGAGTTTCTATTCGTCGATGATTTTGCCCAAGCTTGCCTTTTTTTAATGGAAAAACCCGAACTCGAGGGGATTTTTAACATTGGCTCAGGATCGGATGTAACCATTCGCTCACTTGCAGAAACCATCGTTGATGTTGTTGGCTTTCAAGGAGCACTAGGTTTTGACGCAACTAAACCAGATGGCACGCCACGAAAGCTTTTAAATATCGATAAAATGAAAGCCCTTGGTTGGTCACCAAAGACTCCTCTACGTGAAGGCATTGCCGCTGCTTACGCAGACTTTTTATCAAACAAGGATCGTTGATGAGTGAACAAATCCCTTTAGTAACTTTTGCCGTTCCTTCTTTTAACCAAGGAGCTTACTTAGATAAAGCATTATCCTCGATTTTTGAACAAGATATACCTTGCGAAGTATTTGTTCTAGACGGCGGTTCTACCGACAACTCACTCACTATTATTGAAAAATGGTCAGACCGATTGACTGGTTGGCGCAGTCACAAAGATGCAGGGCAATCAGCAGCTATCAATGAAGGCATTGCTGCAGGCACCGCACCCTTTGTTGCTTGGTTAAATAGCGATGACTGGTTACTTCAAGGTGGTTTATCATTGCTAATTGAAACATTGCAAACTTCAGATACTGTTCCAGTTGTTTACGGCAAGGGATATGATTTTATACAAAAAAATCAAAAATTAAAGCGTTTGTGGGTGGAACCTTTTGATGTTTCACGGCTTGCTCTGAGATGCATCATTTCACAACCCGCAACTCTTATACGTCGCAGTGCATGGCAAGCCGTAGGCGGTCTTAACGAAAATCTTCGGATGGCAATGGATTATGACTTATGGTGGCGACTCTACAATCGTTTCGGTAGCTTTGAATTTATTAATCAAGACATTGCAGTTAATCGAGTGCATGCTTTAACGAAAACAACCAATTATCGTCGGCTGCATTACCAAGAAGCAATGGCCGTTGTTAAAAGAGAATATGGCTCTGTTCCTGCAAAATGGTGGCTTTTGCAGCCTTACGCAGTTTGGTTAAAAACACTTTTTGCCTTTTTGCAGCGATCAGAAACGTAAGCACTCTAAACCTAACAATAGAAAGTTTTTAGAGAGCGTAGATTGCATTTATACCATCTGACCTTTTAAGCTTGACTTGTTCGCAGTTTTTCTATTTGCACTCTGACCATTTTCATGATCATTGTACGAAAATCGATCGAAGGTCGCCATCCCAACAGACTTTCCGCTTTTCCTGCATCGGCAATCAAAACATTGGTTTCCAAAGGGCGCTTAAAACGCTTATCGCAATATACGTAGTCTTGCCAATGTTTATCTACGCAACCATAAGCAATTTCACATAATTCGCGTAAGGAATGAGCTTTTCCGGTGCCAATTACAAAATCGTTCGGGTCCGATTGCTGTAGCATGAGCCACATAGCCTTAACAAAGTCAGGCGCGTATCCCCAGTCTCGAGAAACATCCAAATTACCTAAGGCAAGTTTACCTGCACGCACAATGGGCTCTCCAGCCTCGTTTGTGTGAAAGGAATCGATAATGCCTAATGCTGCACAAGCTGCGCCATATGCGACTTTTTGTGTAACAAAACTTAAAGAACGACGCTCACTCTCATGGTTAAATAAAATACCATTACTAATAAATAATCCATAGCTTGCTCGATAAATCGAGGCCAAATGATGTGCATAGGCTTTAGAAGCTGCATAGGGACTGGAGGGACTCATCGGGGTTTGTTCGTTTAGAATTGCTGCCTGAGACCTTCCAAAAATTTCAGCAGAAGATGCATGATGGACTTTCGCTGTTGGGCAAACTTGACGTACCGCTTCAAATAAGTTCACAGCACCTAAGCCGTTAATTTTCAAGCTTTCTTCTATCGCCTGCCAGGATTTTCCAGGGTGAGATTGGGAGGCAAGGTGATAAATTTCATTAGGCCGTGCTAGCTCAAGCGCCTTAATAACCTCTTGAGGATTCTCAATGCTTCCCTTGAGTTGAGTGACTTCTTTTAGTAAATCGTTTGATAAACTATTCAGCGTTTTTACAGGATAGTCTCTTGAAAAACCAAAAACTTTATATCCCTTAACCAACAGCAATTTCGTCAGAAAATAACCATCTTGCCCTGTAATACCCGTGATAAAGGCAATCGACATTGCTATACGCCTAACCGAACTATCTTGTATATGGATACTACAATAGATAGTTCACTTCCTGCAAACAACCTTATGTTATATCGCATGTAAAATAGTATTGAAAAAAATACTGGAACGATGTAGTGAATCGATAGATAATGACCACAGGATCTCAATATAGTAAATTGCTAATGACAGAGGTACAAAAAATTGGTTTTTATACTACAGGGCTAAGTTACATTGACTTTATAACGCTAGCACTCCAATATAAAAATAAAATAATTCTTCCTCAGTTTGGACAGCCACCTATACATATGTTAACTCTACTTTTACAGCCATGAAAATTTTATTACTGGGAAAAACTGGACAAGTGGGTAGTGAATTATGCCGATCACTTGTACCTGTGGGAGAACTTACAGCGTTAGGGCGCGCAGATCTTAATCTAGAAAATTTTAATGCATTGAAAAAAATCCTTCACGCTAAAAAACCTAACGTCATCGTCAATGCAGCTGCCTATACAGCTGTTGATCGAGCCGAACAATCCATTGAAACTGCTTATCTAATGAATGCAACGTTGGTCCAAGTCCTTGCCGACTATGCTAGCATGCATCAATCACTATTAATCCATTATTCAACAGACTATGTTTTTGATGGTTTGAAAAATAACGCTTATGTAGAATCCGATACCTGCAATCCACTGAATGTTTATGGTCAATCAAAACGAGCAGGAGAAGAAGCCATCATTAAAAGTGGAGCACCCTTTTTATTGTTTCGCACCAGCTGGGTGTTTTCGAGGACGGGGCGTAATTTCGTTAATACAATACTCAAATTAGCACTGGAGCGAGAAAAGCTAAAAATTGTCTCTGATCAATATGGCGCACCTACTTCCGCAAAACTGATTGCAGATGTCACGACTTTAGCGATTGCAGCCAATTTTCAAAAGAAAATTGAGTCAGGGATTTATCATCTTACAGCGTCGGGTTTTACTACTTGGCACCAGCTCGCCTGTTTTGTTGTAAAATGTGCTTTAAAAAACCAAATACCCTTAAAATTACACCCGGTTAATATTATGCCGATTCCTTCTGAAGAGTATCCTGTTCCAGCTAAACGCCCTCACAATTCTCGATTGGATACCTCTGAGCTTTCTCGAAGCCTTCATTTAACGCTTCCTGATTGGAGAATTGACGTTGAAAACCTCCTGAATGCTTATGATTATGCTTAAGGCACTGGCTAACCTTTATAGACATCTCCCTGCCCGCCTTTTTGTTTTTTGATGAGCTGTTTTTTAGATCCCTAACTGCAATGAAACACTTCTCTTAACATACTAGTATTCATTGACATACATATGATTTAATATACAAATTCTCATCACTGATCTAACACAGTACTAGTACTTCTTTAAGGAGAAATAATGGCCATTCAGGTCCTCGTACCTAAATTCCGAACCGAAGAATGTTTGAATGAAATTCGCGAGTGTCTTGATAAGTCCTGGACAGGGCTCGGGTTTAAAACCCAATTATTTGAAGAAAAATGGTCTGAGTATACAAGTCTACCTCATTCTCATTTTATCAACTCTAATACTGTAGGTTTGCACCTCTCTTTCCACTTGTTTAAAACACACTTTGGCTGGAAGGATAACGATGAAATCATTACCACCCCATTAACTTTCGTTTCAACCAATCACGCCATTGTTTACGAAAACTTGAAACCTGTATTTGCAGATGTCGATGAAACTTCTTGCCTTGATCCCAGTAGTATTGAATCACGCATTACCTCTCGAACGCGGGCTGTCATTTATGTAGGTTTGGGCGGAAATACCGGAAGATTACAGGAAGTCTCGCAGCTATGTAAAAAACATGGTCTAAAGTTAATTTTAGATGCTGCCCACATGGCAGGAACGCGCTTTAACGGCAAACATATTGGCCCTGAGGCTGACGTTACTATTTTCAGCTTTCAAGCTGTCAAAAATTTACCCACAGCAGATGCGGGTATGATATGCTTTAAAGAAAAAATATTTGATGAAGAGTGCCGTAAGTTAACTTGGCTTGGCATTAATAAAGATACATATGCCCGAACAACAACACAAGGGAACTATAAATGGAAGTACGATGTTGAATACGTAGGTTACAAATATCATGGTAATTCGATTACCGCATCCTTAGGTTTAGTAGGTTTAAAATATCTGGATGAAGATAACCGCTATCGCCGACAACTTGCCCAACATTACAAAAAACTTCTCGCTACGATTCCTCTCATAAAATTTGTAGAAGAAATAGAGGGAACAGAGTCTGCTCAGCATCTTTTTCAAATTAAAGTAGATGATAGAGATAAGCTCATGACTTGTTTACAAGAAAATAATATTTTTCCTGGGGTTCATTATCGCGACAATACCGAATACAAACCTTATGCTTACGCCGCAGGTAGTTGCCCCAATGCCCATCGCATCAGTAACCAAGTCATCTCTTTACCACTGCATTTATATTTAACAGCTGACGATGTTGTGCATATTTGTCAGGTTATTCATAATTATTATCTTTGTCATCGACTATAAATGCAACAGTAATGAGCCAAAAATTATTAATCGTAGTTTCGGGTTTAATCCCAACAGTAAAAATTATAAAAAACACATTGGATCAATTGTATCCGCCTGATCTTATTGAAATTATTCTTGAATCTGATTTTCACAGACTAGTATTATGTTGGAACAAAAATAACGCCCTTTTCTCGGGTATCTACAAAATATTATTTATACGAGTATGCGACCCGATTTTAAAACCTATTATAAAAAGTCTGATCAAAGCTCGAGTTAAATATTTATATTATTTAGATGATAATTTTTGGGAATTAGGAAAATATAATGATTCTCCACTAGCGCAATTTTATTCTCACCCTGATACGTTAGAGACATTGAATTTATTTGTTCGACACGCAGACAAGGTTATTTTAAGCTCCAAAAATCTTCAGGACTATCTTAAGACAACTATTTCTAACACCCATGTCATTAGTGCAGCATTTGACTTTAGTTTGCTTCAGGGGCTAACACCTGTCCCATCTATCGATAAAATTAAAATCCTTTACATTGGAACCATCTATCGAGAACGAGACTTTGAAGTAGTTGTACCTGCTTTAAAAAAAATTCTGACAGAATACCCAGACAAAGTCATCATGTACTTTAAAGGGTTTGTACCTTCCGAATTAAAATCATTGCAAAACATCATTTACGATGAGCAATTTAAAGACTATGAAGTTTGCATTAAAGAACAATATATATTTAATTATGACATTGGGATAGCTCCTTTAGACAACACAACTTTTAATAGAGCAAAAACAAATTTAAAATACCGCGAATATGGTGCGTGTCGTATCGCGGGTATATATTCTGATGTACCACCCTATACTGATTCAGTTATCTCTGGCACTAATGGTCTTTTAGTGTCACATAATACACAAGATTGGTACCATGGCCTTAAGACACTCATTAATAATGCAGAGTTAAGAGCTACGATTGTAGAAAATGCTTTTAATGACGTAGCCTTAAATTTTACTCATCAAAAAATAGGCCCTGAGTGGGAAAATATATTGAATGGTTCACAAGCATTTCAACTTAAAAAATATCTTGCTTTGAAACTAAACATAGAATTTAGAATTCGTCAAAAAATTGTTGCATTAGCCCGATTCCAAAACATGTTTGCCTACTATAAAAAAAATGGTTTACTGCGAACCTTTAAGAAATCTGTAAAATCCTTGACGTTAATTTTACAGTATAAGTTTATCAAATAATCCGTACATGCTATTTACGAACAGAGATCGAAGATGAAAGTGTTGATTAAAGAAAATACCATTGGATTTAAATTTGACGGATTGCAATTAACACTCCTCTGCGTTGAGGATCTTCCCTATACCTTAGCATGGAGAAATCTCCAAAAAGAATGGTTTAACTCAAGTGATATAATTGCTTGGACAGATCATTTGAATTGGTTTAAGCAATACGAACAGAAAAATAATGATTTTGTATTTATTATTCAGGACGGAATGGGAAATCGTTTTGGCCAGGTAGCTGTTTACGATATTGATTACAACACAAAAACGGCAGAATTTGGCCGTTTCATAGTGAATCCAGCGTCTGCAGGTAAGGGCTATATGAAAAAAAGTGGGCAAGCGATTATTAGCTTATGTTTTAACAAATTACAGCTAAGTGTATTGCACCTTCAGGTCAAAAAAAACAATCAACGCGCATTGCGCCTCTATCAATCATTAGGCTTCACCTTCACACAGGAAACACCAGACAAGATCTTTATGGCTTTAAATAAAAATAATAACCTAATTCTAAACCAAACAAAATTTTGCGAACCTATTTTGAAAACAGATAACTAAGTATGCAACAACTTGATCTGCAACTGTTTATATTATAAATTTGCGACTGAAAGCCAACTGGGCGATTCTTCAAAGTGGCTTATATACTCAAGTCTTTTCATCGTACTAGCCTGTTAAAACAATAACTTATAGGGACATAATGTTAGTTAAAGATCTGATTAGAAACACTGAATGGACACCCGGGCTTGGTTACAATTCATCAGAGAAACCGAAGCTTTCCATCCTACTCCCTACCTTTTGCCGTGGATCAAGCGGCCTTTTTAAACGCTGTGTTGATTCAATCTTGTCTCAAACGCTTAAAGAATTAGAGTTAATTATTATTGATGATGCCAGTACTGACGGAACAGCCAAACAAATTACGGCCTACCTTGAAATGGACAGTCGTGTTAGCTGTCTCCGTCATCCAAAAAACATTGGATTACCTGCAATCTCAGAATATGAAGCTTATTTACGCGCACGTTCTGAGCGCATCGCATTTGCATTTGATGATAATATTTTTAATAACGATGCTTTCGAAAAACTAGTGAGGGAATCAGAAAAAACACCTTATGCAATGATTTACGGACATATTACATATTCTTGGAAAACCTGGAATGGATCAATAGCATCCGCAACTCTCGGATCGAATCTATCTCCAGGTATCTTACGTCTGCGAAATTTTATTCCCAACATGGGTGTACTCCTTCCTCGTCACATCATAGAAGAAGTCGGACTCTTCGATCCGCATATTATCCTTGCTCGTATCTGTGATTGGGATTTATGGCGTCGCATTGCAGAAAGTTATGAGGTGCGGTATGCAGATATAGCGGTAGGGTTTGAGGCTGGCCCTTTAACGCAGGATAGCCTTGGCAACACTTACTCTTTAGATCATTGGGCAGCCAATGAATGGATGAAACAATCCTCACGAAATGCACAATTAAAGCTCTCTAATTTTTCTGAATATAATGTTTTAAATTATGATGCTATTTTAAGTCAGCATGCTCAATCAACAATTAATTCTCTGGCAAAAAAACATGCTTCATCCCGTGGATGGCCTTTGGTTCAAAAACCACTGCTCACAAATGAAGAAGGCAATATACTTGTGATTATTTTGGATTATAATGCCTCAACCTATCTTTACTTTGGCATGCTTCCTACGGCAATAGCAGCACGTATTAGAATAATTACAGTCGAGAGGGAAGAATTTGAAATAGAAGAATTAGTGCGTGCCACGTGCGTCATCTTTATTCGATGGATCGAGCCCTTTAAAAAATGGATAGAAACAGCAAAAATATTTGGCATTCCAGCATATTACTTTTTAGACGATAATCTTCCAATACTTGCCGCTGAAAACAATCCAACCTTCTCTGTAGAGAATTTTCACCTTGATAGATTTCGTGAAGATTTAAAACAGTTCGAAGGCGTTTTGCTCTCAAGCCAGATTTTGCTCACATATTTTAAAGAAAATTTCCTTCACCAAAATTTATACCATTTCCCAGTTGCCTATGCTTCTTCACTACCTATCAGTATTAATTGCGTTCAACCAAAAACAGAAGGAGAAATCGTTATAGCCTATGCCGGAGGTTCGCATCGAGCAAAAAATTTTTGGGAGATATTGCTTCCTGCTTTTCTAAAACTCTCTACTGACAACGATGTCCGAATCCATTTGCTTGCTCCTTCTTTTGAAGATCCCTCTTACAATAATGATCTCGACTTGTCAGGCAAGCTCAGAATAAGTCTTCTCCCATTCGATCCTGATTACCGTTTTGCTATGCAACGTTTCGCTCGATTTCAACCCGACTTTCTCGTTACCCCCCCTAGTGAGACAAAAAACAATCGCTACAAGGTGCTTCATCCCTTACTGTCTGCAAGCTTAATGAATGCAGTTGCCGTTTTACCTCATACAGATCCCTACAATCAACTAACACGGTGCGATAATGCGCTTCTCGTCAAAGATCCCTTACTACAAGCATCATGGTATGCAACTTTGAAAGCATTAATCAATGGGGAATATGACCTTGAGCAAATAAAACGAGCTAACCAAAAATTTTGCACACTCCATTATTCAGGAGCTATTAACAAGGCAGTATTGGATAGCATTTTAAAAATGCATCATGGCGAAATTAGTGACCACGAACAAACGAGGCGCGTATTGAAACTGACGCATTGGACACGCACCCAAGTTAATCAAAAAATTGAAATGGAACATAATTTAAATAATGCATTACTCCATTTGTCTGCTTATCGGAGTTTGTTACGCTATTCTTGGCGTCATAAAATTTTACGTAAAAATACTGATCTCTGGGCATCTGTTCCTCCAAGCTATGAAATTCTAAAAAAATCAAGTAACCTACACAATTGGCGACGATCTGGCTCTTCACTAGAGCTTAGCGATTCCTTGCATAATATTGACTATCGAGAATATAAAGTCACTCCTCGACTCGCGCAAATGAATACTATTTTATTTGCTGTGTTCTCTGAGTACAATCAAAGCGGCCAGATTGGTATTGAAGTTATCAATCCCACTAAGCATTTTGTAGAACGTCATGTTCGTAATTTGTCTGAATTGAGTCTTCAAGAGCCAGTGCCTTTTAATATTTCAACTCAACAGATTGTGCCCGATGAACTCTGGCTCATACGGATTTTTGCTAAAACCGCCGCACCCATATACGTATACGAATTCATTAATAGACGTTTTATCGGTTTAAAATTTACAACGCCAACACCTTTCATGGCTTTTGGCTTTTGTGAACAATTGACTGAGGAAAACGTGTCCACTTAAAATCCATGCGCAATTAGATCGAGAGAAGTAAAACATGATTAGAGACAAAAAAGTCATTGTGATTATGCCAGCTTATAATGCCGAAGCAACACTTCACAAAACCTTTCAAGAAATTCCTCAAGGCATTGTTGACGAAATTATACTTACCGACGATGGCAGCCTTGATCAAACAGAACACATCTCACGCAATTTGGGCATATACACTTTAAAACATCCTCAAAATAAAGGATATGGCGCGAATCAAAAAACTTGCTACGCAGCTGCGCTTGAACGTGGTGCTGATATTGTCATTATGCTTCACCCAGATTATCAATATTCACCTAAACTAGTTTCTGCAATGGCCGCTATGCTTGAATCGGAACATTATGATGTGATTTTAGGATCGCGTATTTTAGGTAAAGGTGCTGTTGCTGAAGGTGGTATGCCTCGTTATAAGTATATTGCAAATAGATGCCTGACACTCATCCAAAATATTTTCCTTGGCCATCACTTGTCTGAATACCATACCGGCTATAGGGCGTGGACTAAGCAAGTGCTTGAGTCACTACCGCTTTCAATTTGCTCAGATGATTTTATTTTTGACAACCAAATGATTGCACAAGCTATCTTCTTTAACTTTCGCATAGGAGAAATCTCTTGCCCTACAAGATATTTTAAAGAAGCGTCTTCCATTAGTTTCTCACGAAGCGTTACTTATGGATTAGGCGTTCTCAAAACCTCACTTACATTTCGCTTACATAAAATGGGGTTAATAAAATCCACGCTGTTTAGTAAAAAAACCACGCATTTCCTTTCAAGCTCCATATGATTAGGCAAACATATCTTATCATTAGCTTTGGCATCGCTGTATTGATTTTTCTGTGTTTGGTATACCTCATAAATCATGACACAGCTTTCAAACTGTCTACAATAATCAATGACCTACTCGCCGAAATCCGCGGTGGCAAGTTAAGCTTAATCTCAATAATAGTTATTATGATGGTAGTTTCTTTGATCGGCGTTATACCTGCATCCGCAATAGCCATCGCGACCGGTGCCATCTATGGCGTTTTGAACGGTTTTTTATTGGCTGCAATTGGACTGTTTGCCAGTTCCGTTATGGCATTTTTCCTTAGTCGTTCATTTCTTCGACCATGGATCGTGAAATTGCTCACTAACACTCCCCGGCTAAACTTAATTGATCGATCGATTACAACAGATGGATGGCGAACCGTTTGCCTACTAAGACTCTCTCCTATCATGCCCTTTGCCGCTACTACCTATCTTATTGGTCTATCTGGTGTTAGTGTTCGTGATTATCTGATTGGTAACTTAGCTTTCTTACCTGCTCTTTTCCTCTATGTTTTAGGAGGTAGTTTTGCCTCTAGCGAAATACAATACACGCTAAGCGGGGAAATACACCCTTATGTTTTACTTAATATAGGATTATTTTTTAGTCTGCTCATACTGCTTCGCATCAAGAAGATTACGCAAAAAATTTCTAAGAATAAGGTTCATAAAATTATCGATGATTATTCATAACCACTTGAGAAAATTTTCTATATCTCTTCAAACAATCCGAACATACATCTTGGGTTCACCGACAGTATGCGAAAAGATTTTCTATTTATTGTTCTTCCTAGGTTTAATCGTTTTAAGATTTCCAAACATACTTATCCATGGGCGTGTATGGGCGGAGGAAGGGCTCGCTTTTTTACAGCAAGGATTTACCCTCCCCTGGCCAGAAGCACTTTTTTCTTCGGTAGGGGGCTATCTCAATATTGTGGCTAATTTAGCAGGTATAATCGCGGCTAAATTGCTTCCTTTAGAATGGGCACGATTTGTAGGTCCTCTGACTGGATTATTCTTTCAAGGCCTTACGGGTGCGATCCTTTTATTTTCTTCTTTTGAATGGCTACAGAATCGCGTTAGTCTGTTATTAGCGTTGCTATTAATTGCTATAGCACCACTCGTAGACGAAGTGTGGCTGAATTCTTTACATCCACAGTTTCATCTGACCCTTTGTGCTGCTTTAATTTTGGCAATGCCTGCGCCCATTAATAAGTGCATTCGTCTTTTACATTTAGTCATACTTCTATTAGCACCATTTTGCGGGCCTACTGCTTGGTTTTTATTACCCTTGTTTATTCTTCGCAGCCTTGATGAAAAATTATTATATCGTTTGTATCAAACATTAATAATTTTTATTGGTGTTCTATTACAATACATTCTCTTTTATAAAGCTGCAGATAGTGGGCAAGCTGATTTTAATGTTTGGCTAATGCCCTTCATTCTGCTTTTAAAATTTGTCTTCATTCCCTTTATTCCCTTTTATAAGATAAGCTTAAAAGTTGCATCCTTCTTCCATATATTATCATTAGAGAGTAGCGCTGCTTTTTATTTGTTCAGTATTGCCCTTATGATTATTGGTCTAGTATTTATTGGATTTATTTTATTGCATTTGTGGCGGCGTTTTCCACGAAGTATTTTTTGGTTATTCTGCGCTGGAACTCTCATTGCTATTCTCTCTTGCGCTTTTCCAAGAGGAGGTAGCGCACATATGTTAAATCTTACAGCAGGAAATCGATATATTTTTGTTCCCCAAGTGTTATTTTCTCTTTGCTTATTGGGCGTAACGTCGTGTACAAAAGGTAGAAATAGCCTCATCTTTGGATTACTTCTTAGCAGTACCCTCCTTAGTGGTTTTAATCATTTTAGCAATCAGTTCTCTGTCTATTCTCCGCATACAAACTGGATACAGGAGGTTCATGCGTGGCGAGATGATCATACGCATATTATCAAAATCGATCCGCAAGGTTGGACCGTGCGTTTGCCCTAAGCCTAAAATTATTACTAAATTAACCTTTTGCATGCTAGATTTTTATAAATCTAGAAGGTTAATAAGCAGAACAGCATCACTTTATTTCGTTTCGCGGAGGATTTGCCTCAAGCCTGCTTTGGATTGTCTGACAATGCCTATGGTATAAATCCTGAGCAAGAAGAGCACGATTCAGGTTTAAAAGTTCATCTAATTTGATTCATTCTTAAAAAAATACTTTTTATTAGATTTCATTTTCTATTAGATATATTAAATAAATAAGATCATTCATTTTTTGTTTGTTTATGAACTTTTGGTATAAACTACAATTAATTGACCAATTTATTTTAATCTTTGGCAAAAATGTTATACCAGAGATAGGAAACATTAAATAAGCATTCTCAATATGGAAAAGTCGAATGGGGTTACAATCAGAACAATTTCAAGTTAATTTACTTGAATTAAAAGGAATTATAGTCACCCAGCATCGTTTTTCCCTCTATCACTAACAAAAGAGGCCCTATGGAAAATGTACAAGAAACCATTAAAGAGACATTGGAACATTTCACAGAGCTCGTAAATTCTACAACTCCGTCTTTACAAGAGATGCATACGTTGTTAGAAAAGATTCTTGGAATGATTGTGGAGGGCGATGGCCGTTCAACCGAAGATACTATCTTCGCTATCCATCTGATCTTACAATATCGCATAAGTTGCGAAGATACCATTAGTTGCTTATTGAATATCGACCATAATTTACTTTATTTACTGGGTATTCAGCCGAGTAACTCTTTAAAAATGAATGCAGATCGCTTCGCCTTTGCTGTTGGTGTCGAAGATTTAAAACAATTTTCAAATCTTTTCTCCATATTAGCCAGTACCGTACTAAAAATGATTGATCAATCGCATCATCATAATGCTATTTATTTACATAAGCACAAAGCTAATAAAGCTCGACCCCATGTTATTAAGGAACGTTCCAAACAAACTCATTCACATAAAAAACATGCAGAATTAATTGAAGAAATTAACTTAGGCATGCGAAAAATTATCAAGCGCGAATCGGTAGGCCCTGTTTTGGATCACGTCGGCGCATTAAGAGGTCCGATTAATCAATTTCACCAAGCGATTGCACATGGTTTAGATCAAGCAAAACATTTGGTTAATCAAATCAATTATGGTCCTGTGATTGGCGCCCACTTAAATAAATTATCGAAGCTAGTAGTTGCTGATCTACAGACGCTTAAAGTGCCAGATAATGCAAAGAAATGCATCATTACCCAATTTGAAAAATTAATTACACCAAGCAAGCAGTCTAAGCAACCAGTCGCTAATAAAACTGTAGAGAATATTGCAGCAATTAGACGCGCTTACCCTTCTTACAACAAATAAGTAAAGGGTGACCGGCTCTAACAGTCTAGGAACTAGATGACGTCTTTCCAGAAATCACTGCAAATCGTTATCTCCAGTGGTTTCTGTCGAAAACAAACATGATTTTATTATATGGGACAACTCATGAATGGCAATATCCTGAGTTAAAGAACCATCTGGTGAAGATTTCCGGTTTGACCATAAAAAATAATCCGTGGCTCCATCCGGCATCGTTAAGGTCGAATAAACCTTTGACATGATCGGCACATGATCGCCATACCAACAAAACACACTCTCTTTGGATAAGTCGTTTAATTTATTCCATAGAGTAGCTATCATTTTATCAGCGTTTGACAAATGGCGCAGGTATAATGTTAAATCATCACAACCTTTAGGTGGCGCTTCTCTATAAAGCTGCTGTTCATCTCCGGGGTTAACCTGCTCTAAATGTAAAGGCCCATGATTTTCCATTGTAATTGTAAAGACAAATAGAGGCTTATCTGTGTGCTTATCAAATAAACGAGTAATTTTTTTAGCAACAGCAAGATCGCTAATATAGGGCCCAAAATAATCCTCTGCATTAAACGCTCGAATATCAATAAACTCATCAAAGCCCATTAAAGGATATACTTTATGGCGAGAATAGAATTTTTTTGAATACGGATGGATACAAATAGTGTAATAACCTAATTGACGTAATTCACTGGCCAAGGTAGAAATTTCTTGCTTCACCATTTTTCGGTAGGGATTAAATTGATGCACACCTAATTGCTTTAAATCCAAGCCAGACAAAAAAGAAAATTCTGTGCGAACAGTGTTCGCGCCCCAGGCTGGAACCTTAACGCGTCCAGTCGATAAAGAAGCTGCTTTTATTTTATCGAAGGTTGCTAAAACCGCTGGTGAAATGCCGGCATACAAACTTCTGGCATCAAAAAAAGACTCACTCTGGACAACCAGCAAATTCGGACATAAATGACTTGGCTTCTTCGGTACTACCTTTGGCAATACAGTATATTTGGTGTTTTGTTCAGCCACCGCATAAGAAACCAGGCTGCTCAAAAAACCAAGCGATAATAAATCCTCCGTTGGATTAAAAGTTGGTGAGGGTAAATAAAAATATCCCATCGTTAATAATGCAAGAACGATAAAAAAGCCACCAACCACGAGCGAGTAAAAAGATTGAGTACCCATCGCGTCTAGCAAAGAGGGCTCAATCTTCAGATCAAAATAAATAATGCCACAAAATAATCCCACTAAAAAAAGAAAACGTCCTAGTCCTAAAAAAGGGATATACAAGCGCGGATGTTTTATGGCATCTGTAAAATAAGCCATATCTTGAAAGACAAACACTTCTCTTAAAGAAACGTACTTAGCATTATTAACAAGCACCAATACCAAAAATAAAGCCACAAGGCACATTGACGCAAAATATACTCGATGGAACACAAGCATTATTAGGATAAACATTAGTAAACACACACCGAGATGTATTAGAAATGCAATATAGGAATTTTTCCATACCCAACGCGCGCTTGGTTTAAGAAGACGCTCAAGAGAAAACGTCAGTCCCAAGCTTAAGGTGATACACAACAAATAATTTAACATCTTATTACGTCCTGTAATTTAAGAAGCGCACTATACACTGAGAAACAGAAGGAGGTAGCACTGCGAGCCACCAAGTTCCAACGTTTAATGGAAAAGGAAAACTAATACGAGGTTTATTTCGAGTTAATTTTTTTTGAATCAAGCGCGCTGCCCTTTCAGCCGTCCATAAAAAGGGCTTAGGTCCCGGCATATCATCACACATAGGAGAAGTCACATAACCTGGCATAATGACATTTACTTCAATTCCATCATGACATAACCACCCACGCAATCCTTCACCATAGGCTTTAATTGCTGCTTTACTTGCACTGTACGTTGGAGTTATTGGTAAGCCATAATAGGCAGCCAACGAGCTAATTAAAGCAATTTGCCCTTTTTTGCGACGGCGCATGACGGGTAACACCCCATGCACGGTTGCCATTGCTGCTAAGATATTGGTTTTAACTAACGTCTCTACCTCAGGCCACTCCTCGGGTGAGCCATCGCTTTTTACATGTGTATTAACCCCTGCATTAACGATCACTAAATCAAGAAGCTCCGTTTGACTAATCAGCTTGAGCCAATCCATCACTGCTTGATTATTTTGAATATCTGAAGCATAAGAAATTACTCGCGCGCCTTTTTGTTCGCATTGGGCAGCAACATTATTTAAAACCGATTGCTTTCGCCCAAGTAAAATAAGCGTCTGCCCTTGTGCCGCATAAATCAATGCTAATGCACTACCAATACTGCCCGTTGCCCCTGTGATCAAAACAGTTTTTGGATTTTTCACAATAGTTCCTCTAAGAGTGATTGCTCTCGAGTCAACGATTCTATACATTGCTTCAAACCCACTTTAATGGATTCTCGTGTATAAAAACCACCGTTAATTTGCGTCGTATGTAACACCACATTACGAAAACACTGAAATAACGCCCTATCAGGCTTTTCTAACATCACCCAAAAATCATCGAGATCTCCTTGAAACGTCAATCCCTTCATGCCATATATTGACTGTCCTAATGCAATCACTGGGATTCCATATTCTAAGGCAACTAGGCCAACGGTACTGTTCACCGTAACAACGCCACTGGACTTTTCAATCAAGTCGTTCAAATCACCATATTCAAGATAGGTAACACGATCTTTTAAATCATACGCCTGTGTCAAATTGTCGATTAAGCGAGGATAATTGAAAAGTCGCATATCCAATGGATGATTTTTTATGACTAATTTTGTCTCAATAGGAGCATATCGAGCAAAAGAAAGCAAAACTTGCTCTAACATATGGGACATATCATTGAAAGAAGAATAGTGCTGAATTTGAGCGTCACCATTTAATTGCAAAGGCAGCAAATAATAAGGTTGATCCTTGTAAGAAGCATTAGCAGGTTTTAAAAAATAGTGCTGCGCTTTAAGGCTGGAAAGAAGCACATAACGACGCAAATAAGCTGCATATTCAACCATTGCATTGACCGGTGCATGTGTATGATATCCTCTGTACAGAAGAGGATTCAATACGCCCGCTAAGTGGTATAATACATCGTAGATTGCCCGCTTAGAAAAAGAAGAAACAAATTGCTTGGCGCTGGCACGAGGATTAGGTAGACGTGACCCAATATCCCTATACCATCCAGGATTCTTTGGTAATAGAGAACGACCGTTGACTCCATGACGCTCTAACGTTATCCAGTAAGGACGAAAGTACCCTTCTTCAAAAACATGCGTGCGCACACCAGCAGCCTCTCCTTCAATGGACGCTATTTGATGGATCGGACGGCAGTCTCCAAACATAATTTGATCGCTGATTTCCCAATCACGGTATTTAATAGCAAAATACTCAGCAAGCCCTTCTCGGCGTCGGCGATAGGCTTCGCCGTCACGCAAACCATTATAAAATGTATCACCACCATTAAAGTTAATCTTAAAAACCTTATGGCCATCAGCACGTAAAGCGTCACTTAACATTGAAAAAAAAGGTGAAGCGACACCTTGTAAGAATAAAAATGAACGCTTTTGCATAGTCCCTCTAGGAAACAAGGCCTTCGATAGTTGCTCTTATCTGTTCAGAAGTATGGTCACTATTCATAAAAAATCGAAGTCTCGCTTGATTATCAGGAACGGCAGGATAAATAATTGGCTGAACGTTAATGCCGTTTGATTGCATCTTATTGGCAATCTCCACGGCTTTTTTGGAGGATTTATAAAGGACTGGAATAATATTGAGTCCCTGACTTAAACCAACGTTAAGCCCTGCAAGCTTCGCTTGCTTCAAAAATTCCCCTGCTCTGGCATGTAATCGAGTTATTCGTTCCGGTTCATTTAGCATGATCTCTATTGCTTTTAGTGAAGCCGCAGCAAGGGAGGGTGACATACCAACACTGTATAAAAACCCGGGCGCAGTATACCTTAGGTGTTCTACTAAAGCACGGCACCCTGCAATATACCCCCCACAGCTGGCTAACGTTTTGCTTAATGTACCCATCCATAGGTCAACATCATGTGCATTAATATTAAAAAACTCGCCTATCCCACGGCCTTGTACTCCCATTGTGCCAAGCGAATGCGCCTCATCTACCATTAAAAACGCATGGTGTTTTTTCTTGATTTCAATAAACTCCGGAAGTTCGGGATAATCACCATCCATGCTGTATATCCCCTCAATTACAATCAAAACACGTTCGAACTGATGGCGGCGTGCATACAATAGTTTATCTAATGCCTCCCAGTTATTATGAGCAAAAGAGAGTCGAAAAGCGCCGGAGAGTTTAATGCCTTCTAAAATACTGTTATGAATTAACTCATCGTGGATGACTAAATCTTTAGGGCCAAACAAATAGCCTATTGTTGTTACATTGGTCGCATGCCCGCTTACAAAGATTAACGCATCCTCAACCCGATACAATTTTGCTAATGCATACTCCAATTCCTGGTGAATCGGTCGCTCCCCTGCAACCAACCGGCTTGCCGAAGCAGACGTACCATAACGATCAATGGCTTCTTTGGCTGCGTGGCTAACACGAGGATCTCCATTTAAATTCAGGTAATTATAACTAGAGAAGTTAATCAATGAATGTCCATTGATAGACGTTGTCGCAGCAGCTATCCCCTCATGGCTAAGAAAATAGGGATTATCTATCTGAAATTTCTTTGAAAATTTCTGCTTGTTTACAATCGATTGATAAGCATCATAGTGTTCAAAATCGCAAAATTTTTTTAAATGATTGATACTTGATTGCTTTGAATTAAAAGCCTTAGGCGTTTGATTATTCTTTTCTTGTAATCGATTTTTACGCCGCTCGAGTGCTTTTTTTAGAAAATGCTCTTTGATATCCATACGTTATTCTAGTAACTCCAATCCTGCTTCCTCTGTTAATACTTCTCCATGCAAAGAGGCTTCATGTAAAACCTTTTGGATTTCATTTTCTACTAATAGCGCAGACTCTTTTTTCTCTTCTGTCCCATGGGCGCACAGTTGACTATGAATTTTCTCTGCGAGCGAATGAATGGTTGCATTTTGCGATAAAGCTAACATCGATAATTGTAAAGAAAAACGTTGTTGAATGGCATTGACCAATTCAGCACCGACTAAAGAATCCATACCAATTTCAAACAATGGTTTTTTGCAATCAATTTTATCCATGGGAAGACGCAATATAGCTGAAATTTCACTCGTTAAAAGCCGGATTATAATTGCCAATGCCTCTTCTTTTGTCTTATCCGCAATCAAAACACGTACATCTTCGTCAAGACCTAATTCATTTTCAGCATCATATTCACTAGCAATCAAAGCAAATTTTGGTGAAGAAAAAGAATAAACAGCTTTTTTCATTTTGGCCATATTTAAATGAGCGATCGTTACACCTGAAACATCTGCCTGTATTAATCGCTCTAACCATTGAAGTGCGTGCTTTGAACTAAGAAAGTTGCCGCCTATTTTTGATGCTAACAAATCTTTAACCTGGTCATTGCGTGTTAAATATCCGGTATCATCGATAGGCCCCCACGCAACCGAAAGTCCAGGCAACCCCTTTGCCCGTCGATAAGCAATAAGACCTTCAAGGCCTACATTTGCAGCCACATAGTTTGCTTGGCCCTGATTACCAAATAAAGTCGCCACTGAAGAATACACGATAAAAAAGTCGAGAGCGCAATTCGATGTTTCCCAATGTAAATTCCAAGCACCCTGCAATTTTGGTGCAAAGACCTGCTCTATTTTTTCCTGTGTTAAATTATGAATCAAAGCATCTTCATAAATGGCAGCAGCATGCACGATTCCTCTTAAATGATGACCCTGTTGTTGCAGCTCACTCAACATGTTTTTAACCGCTTGCCGTTCACTTATATCGACTTTATAAGTGACAACAGCAACGCCCTCTTTTTTAAATTGTTCCACGGCATGACAGGCTTCCTCAGAAACAGCCCCTTTTCTCCCAACTAAAACTAAATGACGCGCACCTTTATCGACTAGCCATCGGGCTGTTTGTAATCCAAAGCCGCTAAACCCGCCTGTCACTAAATAAGAAGCAGTTGCCGCTAATTTTAGGGATTTTGTGCTTTGCTCTAAAAAAAGATTTTCTCGTGGCTTAGCCTCTAAATTAACGATAATTTTCCCTATGTGACGAGCCTGTTGCATGTATCTAAAGCTATCGGTGACATTGTATGCACTAAATTCTCGATAAGGCAGGGGTGCCAAAATTTGCTGCTCAAACAGTTCCATCATTTCTTTAAAGAGGGCACTACATAACGCAGGATCTTCCATCAGTAGTTGATCCGCATCGATGCCAAAATAGCTAATATTATTTCTAAAAGGCCGTAACCCTATTTTTGTATTGGCAAAAAAATCACGTTTTCCCAATTCAAGAAAACGTCCAAAAGGCTTTAGTACAGACAAATTAGCGTTGATTGCTTCTCCTGCTAAGCAATTAAGCACTAAGTCTATACCTTCAGATTGAGTATCCTTTAATATTTCATCCGCAAATAACAAAGAGCGAGAATTATAACAATGAGTTACTCCCATCAATTTTAAAAAGTCTCTCTTTTCGGGCGATCCAGCCGTTGCATAAACCTTCGCCCCCACATGTAACGCAATCTGAATAGCAGCGATTCCAACGCCTCCCGCTGCTCCATGGATCAAGATGCGATCATTGGCTTTTAAACGTCCCAGGTAACACAGTGAATAATAGGCAGTAAAATAAGCAATAGGTACTGTCGCCCCTTTAGAAAAACACCAATGCGCAGGAAGGTGCGCAATCGCGTGCACTTTGGTCGTTGTAACAGAGGCAAAACCCGCAGGCGCAAAGCCCATTACGCGATCGCCCACACAAAAATCAGTCACAGATTCGCCTAAAGCCGTAATTTCTCCAGCGAATTCCATTCCAAGTGTCGTTCCAAGAAATCCTTTTTCCAGTGCTTCATCAGGAACAAAACCCATGGTATACATCACATCACGGAAATTTAGTCCAGTCGCTTTGGGTTTGATGCGTACCTCATCAGGGGCCAGAGGTATCTGTTTAACTGGAATCCAACATAGATTGTTGATGGAGCCCGAACGTTTAAAATCAAGGCAGTAATCCGTATGTGCTTTCTTTTCTGAGGGTAGAGTATTCAACGTCTCTACGCGCAAGCCATAACGCATGGAAGTAGTTATCACAATTTCTTGCTCATCATCTTTCATAAGCAATTCTTTCGCAAGATTACTTGCAATAACCGGTGAAAATGCTTCTTGAATATCGATTAACTTACAACTTAGATCAGGATATTCATTGTTCAGCACCCTGCCCATCCCCCAAATGGTTGAATGAACCGGATTATGAACAGTGCCTACTGCGTTAACCACAACAGGTATCGCCCCTATAGTTACGAGCGTTAGTTTTGGATAGACAGACCAGTCAACTTCTTGGATGCGCTGAATCAATGTAACAATCGAAGCACAAACTCCGGCGCTTTGTCCTAAGTCCAAACCCTCTTCGAAGACCCATACAATCTCTAGTCTATCAGGCTTATCTGCAAGAGCTCGCAATTGCTTTTCCAATAAACCATTCATTTCTGTCAGTGCATCTGCTTTCATTAGAAATGGGATCACAGTCTGATCAGGTGAAAAAACCTTTATTTGATCAATAACTTGTTCGGCGTGGGCAAGTATTAATGCGGTTGTTGCTGAAGGCCGCAAATTTCTATCCGATGATTCAGACTCCTGCTCGGCCAATCGAGCCATAAGCAGAAAGTGCCCCTCCTGTATCGATCCTTCTGCTTCAAACAAGGGTTCAGTTACTTGAAATCCAGCATCAACCAAATGTTGTTGCATTTCTTGCGCAGAGAAAAGACGAGAGTGTGCATTAGTATCTGATTTGCTTTGCCACCATTGCTCTGCTGTCGCTAAAACAAACGCCTGCAATCGATCAGATGATTGTCCTGCAAGCAATAAAACACCGTCTGATGCCAAATATTTTTTTATTTGCTTAATTGTTTGGAACAAATCGTCTACGGCGTGCAAACTATTTCGAATGATTAGAACATCAAAGCGTTGGTCGGCCCATAAGTCGTGATCAGAGAACCAGTTTTTAATAGGTTGCGTTACTCTATGTACAAAGGGTACTTCATTTCTTTGCACTGCCTGCTCATCCGTAGTCAGTACATAATAATCTGTTTTTTTAGGCGAACAACGTTGGATCAATTGATTAGATAAAGCACTGTTGCTATAACCCACCTCGAGAACTCTTAGCCGACGCTGGTCCGACCACTGTTCACAGATGGCGGAAAACGTTTTATCGATCAGATCATGTATACCCTGACGAAGCGGAGAATCTTCGATAAAATGACACAAAGCATCATTCTTATTAGAAGCATAAGATAGCTCCTCTAAACTCATCGCCCCCGAAAGAATAGAAACCAAATTCATTCCAATTCGACCAATGAACAAAAGCTCTGTTATATAATCAGGATATTCTCTCAACAGAAGATTCCACAGAGCATAGGCATCAATGGGTTCATTGGGAGGCGTGAGATGATACAATCCATTTTCCATTTTTTGCAGATAATGATCTTCTACAAGAATCGTAAAACACCACTCTAATAAAGCACTTTGAGCAAATTCTCCCGTGCTATTCGTTATCAAGTCCTCTAATGAACATTCTCTTCGATCGCCTAATATATCCACGATCGCATCATAAATGAAATAACCGATTAATAAATCCAATAAGGGCATCAATGACTCAAAGCGATTTTCTCGCACCTTATTGCGTCGTGGTAATGCATTTTTTACCTGATCAAAGACCCTGCTTATTAGCGCAAAAGACAGGCCGGATTGCTTCTCAAAAGAAGACAGTAGATGAGCCCTACAGACATAGCCATTCATCGTATGACTAGCTTCAGAAAATTGCGCTTGTTTAAATCGACAATCATTAATCAATGCAACAACACGCCCATCCTTATCAAGAAAAGAAAATTGAGCCAAAACACTCTGCTTACTTTTGCGTACAATACAGGCAGTTAAATAAATTTGCTCAGGCAGTGAAGTGAGTAGCTGTAATCGCCCTAGACGAATGGGCAAAAAAGTCTGCTGTGATTCGGCATCGTGACACAACATGCCAATGAGCAGCTGAAAACAGCCATCAAGCAATCCAGGGTACAAGTGGTGTGTGCTGATACAATCCGTAATAGGTCGTTTGAAAACAACTTGCGCCAGAGCCTCATTTTCAGTTGCCCATATTTGATGGATCATTTGAAAATAAGGGCCATAGATCAAGCCGACTGACTTTGCAACTGCATACAACTGTTCCTCAGAAAAGCTGAATTTAGATTGATTCTGTAACTGTTGTATGGAGCGATTCTCATGCGATGTGATAATGGCAGGTTCAGCGATCATTCGCCCTAAGACATGTGTGCTCCATTCTTCTTCCGTCGTTCGCAATCGGCTTTTAATGACAAAACTACCATCATTCACATTCAATTCAAACCGTACTAGACGACAAGCGGTCTTCTCGAAAACCATAGGCGCAATAATTTCAAGATCTCTTATATCGTGAGATTCATTGCCATACCAACAATGAGATGCCGCGATTGCCATTTCAGCATAAGCAGCTGCTGACATGACGGTAGACTCATTCACCACGTGATCCGCTAGATAAGGCACAACCAGGGGATCCAAATGATGTTCCCAAACTGGCTCCCCTGGTTTAATCCGTCTTCCCAATAAAGGATGTTCTGAAGCTAGACAAGCTTGGTTTGCACTCTCTGAAGAAGGCGCTAAGCGGAAAGACTCCTTACTCCATAAATAAGCAGGCAATGTGATCGGCACTCCAGTTTTGGGAAAAAAAGCAGCCGTCGCATCGAATTCCCCTCCACTAAACCACGTTCTTAATACACAATTTTTAAGCGCAGCCTGTGCATCAACGTTATTCTTCTTACCTGTAATAAAGACCGTAGCCTTTTTATTATGCTGTAGAATAGATTCGTCTATATAACTTTTTAAAATAGCATGAGGACCAACCTCAATAAAAAGTTGTATTCCTGATTCCAGTAGGGTTGTAATCGCTGCATGGAATTGCACCGGCTGACGGATATTATCCCACCAATACTGCGCGTTTAACTGACTTCCCTGAACTTGCTTTCCTGTTACGGTTGAAACGTAACGAATCGCACCATTTTTTGCTGTGAGACTCGATAAGGAGTCGAGGAGATCTTTCTGCATACAGTCCATAGCGGGACTATGAAACGCATAATCCAAATCCAATAATCGATTAAATACCCCTCGTTCTTGACAAACTAACTGCAAGGCTTCGAGTATATTTATATCGCCCGCTAGCACCACACTTCGTTCACTGTTGACGACAGCAATATTGACTGGTTTACACAAGTCATTTTGGCAGTTTTCACTCGCACTTTTATGTTTAGCAATCAGTTGCTCTGCTTCTGCCTTGCTTAAAGCAACAACCAGCATCCGACCTTGCCCTTTGGTTTTTCCTTGCCAAAAACTTCGTTGATAAATCACTTGAACCGCTTGTTTTAAAGTCAATGCACCGCAAGCCCAAGCAGCTGCAATTTCACCGACACTATGCCCTGTCACGGCAGAGACGCGGACACCCTGCTGGATTAGATAACGAGTCATAGCCACTTGCAAAGCAAAGAGGCAAGGTTGTGCTATTTCTGTTAAATACAAACGATTTTTATCAACAGATTGCATTAACTCATCTTTAATTGAAAAATCAGCGTATTTCGCTAATAGCTTATCAATTTCATTAATCGTGTCACGAATGATTGGTTCAGATTCAATTAACTGCACGCCCATGCCATGATATTGAGCACCATTGCCTGAATAAACGAGAGCAACCGCTAAATCACTACCTATCTTGTCTTGCATGACAACTTGTGGCGAGTCTTCGTTTTTTGAGACTGATTGGAGAGACTCCAAAATTTCCGTTAAATTTTGGCCATGAAGGAGCATCCCTTTTTCATGTCTCGTCCGCCGATGAGACAGCGTATAGGCAATATCGTAGTACGCATCGCGGTTTTGCTGAATGAAGTCAATGTATTGGGTAGCAAGATCAGGAAATCGTTCCTCATGTTTTAAACTCAGCATTAAAGGGGGAACATTTTCTAATGAAGAAGCATTCTCGTGATGGTTTTTCTCAGAAATATATTCGGCTACAATTACATGCGCATTTGTTCCTCCGAACCCAAACGAGTTTACCGCCATAATTGCAGGCTTATTGTTTTGCGACCATGATGAAGCTTTATCAACAACCTTTAAATTATAATCATTGAAATTAATCTCTGGATTAGGGGCTTCTTGGTACAAGCTGGGAGGAATTATTTTATTTTTTAAACATAAAATGGTCTTTAGCATTCCCGTCAAACCGGAAACAACCTCTAAATGCCCAACGTTACTTTTGATAGAACCAATTAATAAAGGATTATCTGTTTGCCTCTGCTTAGCCAGCGATTGAGCAATAGCCAATGCTTCGATCTTATCACCCACCGCCGTTCCTGTACCGTGGGCTTCTAAATATTGAATATCATCAACTGCAATACCGGCTGCCTCATGCACTTTTGCAATTAACGACGCCTGCGACTCAGCACTTGGCACGATAATGCTGTTCTTAGAGCCATCACTATTCACCCCGGAATTAATAATCACAGCATGAATAGGATCTCCATCCCTCTCCGCTGCTTCAAGGGGTTTTAAAAATAAAACAATACAACCCTCGGATCGCACATAACCATCACCGCCTGCCGCAAAGCTTTTACATTTTCCTACAGGGGACAACATAGATGCCTTTGAGAAACCAATAAAGGATGTCGGTGATTGAAATAAATTCACTCCACCGGCAAGAGCCATTGATGCCTCACCGCTCCATATACTGCTGCATGCTTGATGTAAGGCAACTAACGAAGAAGAACAAGCCGTGTCAACTGACATACTGGGGCCATGAAAGTCAAAAGCATAAGAAATACGATTCGCAGCAATGCTCGAGCAATTACCAAGCATTGTGTATGAATCAGTTAAAGAAGGATCATTGATGTATTGAAAAATATGCTCATTACTACCTATACCAATATAAACAGCGCAGTCTTTGCCCGCTAGTAGATCTATATCTTGGCAACCATGCTCCAACGCTTCCCAAGTTGTTTCTAGCAATAATCGCTGTTGGGGATCAATCTGGCAGGCTTCTCGAGGAGAAATACCAAAAAAATTAGCATCAAACGTATCAATTCTTGATAAGACACCTGCATTAAAGGTATAACTTTTTCCAGGTTCTGTTTTTCGAGTGTGCACATAGTTTTCAAAAGCAAATCTGCCGTGGTTCACATGAGAAATTAAATTTTCTTGATTAATTAATACATCCCAGAGACGTTCCATCGTTGATACGTCGCTTGGTAATCGAAGACCCATGCCCACTATGGCAATACTGGATTTTTTACTAACAGACACAATAGCTTCCTTCATTATATCTAAAGTACAACACTTCATTAAAACACAACGTCCCTATTGATCTTCTGCTCTTTTTCTTGACCAAAAGAAATTAAAAGATCGTCACTTTATTCGCACAGTTTAAAATGCTGTATCTCATTTGATAGATTCAACATCTTTTACATCTACAACCAGTGCTTGACTCATTCATTAGGCTCATAGAATGCATAAGCACTCTCTACATCAGCATACTCATATAATCGTCCCTCTTTGATCACACAAGCGCGGGTACAATATTGACGAATATGTCCCGCCTGATGTGAAACGATAAAAATGGACCGGTCTTTTCGTTTTTCAAATAGCTCGGTATGACATTTCTCATAAAATCTAGAATCACCAACAGCAATCACTTCATCGATTAAATAGCAATCAAACTCAATCGCCATGGAAATTGCAAACGCCAATCGCGCCTGCATCCCAGAGGAATAAGATTTTACTGGTTCTCGAAAAAACGTACCTAGCTCAGCAAAATCTTGCACAAAATTTATTTTATCTTTAAAATCAACACCGTACACTCGGCAAATAAAACGTAAATTGTCAGCTCCTGTGAGTGAACCTTGAAAAGCTCCACCAAAGGCTAACGGCCAGGAAACGCTCATCGTACGCGTTATTTTACCTGCAGATGGACTTTCCGCACCACTTATTAAACGAATCAGTGTTGATTTTCCCGCACCATTCCGCCCAAGAATACCCATTTTTTCACCGGGTGCAATGGTTAAATTAATCCCCTCAAAAATCGTTTTCATTCCGTACCGCATCGGATATCTCATTGTCACGTTATCGAAATGAATCACTGTAACACCATATGTTGAGAGATTTTTTTTACTTGCAACAAACCAATCAACAATAAGCACAGATTACACGTGATCATGTACAGGACATCGTAATGTGCATGAACAGCGACAGAACCGAAATACCCTTCCCGAATCATTTCAGTGCCATGTACCATCGGTAATAATACAATCCATCGTTGTGCCACTGTTGGGAGCCAGTCAACCAAAAAAGCGGCACCAGATAATGGGAATAATAAATAAGATATAGGATGCCAAATGATAGAAGCTAATTCTGATTGTGTTGCCAGCCCTCCTACAAATAATCCCAGGCCAGTGCTAAAAAAAATCAATAAAAACCAACCTTCAATGACTTTAAGAATATCATCGGGTAAGTCTATCCATCCCAGTAAAATAAAAACAAAGCTTAATGTTATAAAGGAACCTGTAACGCTAGCGACTTCAAGCACAATCCGACATAAAAAAAGATCAATCAGGCGCACATTCCGATGGTACATAAGCGCTTGATTAGGCTCCACCGCAGAACTGCATCGACCCGGTATATTACGCCATAGTAAGACCGAAGAATATCCAGTTAATGCAAATGCAACGATGGGTATGCTTGAATTTTGATGCATACCCGCTAGACTCCATAAGGAAGCGACGCCTAGAGTAAATAACATTGGCTCAAAAAAAAGCCATAAAAATCCCACGTTATGGCGTCCGTAGCGCGTAATAACTTCTCTTAGCAGTAAGGCACCAATAATTCGACATTGAATCGCAAAGGACCGTTTCAACTCCAAGAAGGCGTGTTCTACTTTTTGCGTCTTCAATCTTGATGTTCCTTAACACCAGCAAATAACATCGATAAAACACCCCAAAGAACGCAAGTGAACAATAAAGTAGCAAAAATTGCTCGCAAACGATGAAGGCCAGTCGCACTCTCAGGTTTACTTGGGTGTTCTATGCGCTCTAAATAAACTTGCTGTCGCTCTGCCTCTATCCGTGCTTGCTCTAACGATGCAAACGCCGTTGTTAATTGTTTTTGAGCAAACACATCAGCTAGCTTCAGACGTTCGTATTCCAATGCTTTGGCAGATAGTGAGCTTTTTTTACCAATAATATGCATTGATTCATCGGCTAGGTCTTTGTTTAATGCCTCAACGCGCTGCTTCAGCACAGGTAATTGTGGGTTTTTAGGTGTTAATCCTGCCATCTGTTGCACTTGATCTTTCGTTAGTAGCAATTCATCTTGTAATTTGGATATTCTCTCTAATTCAAATTTACTTTGTTGAACCGGGTCAAATACTTTTTGCTGCTGACGATAGGATAATAAAGCCAATGCAGTCTGTTTGGCTTTTAACTCTGCGCTAGCTACCTCCCCTTTAGCAAAACGTAAAATATCTTGTTGAGCGCGGTGATTTAAGTGATTGACCAACGCCTCACTTTTATCCAGAAGGGCCTTGTTAATGCTATAAGCATGGTCACTACTAAATGCTCGAACAGTGAGCGTAGATACGGAAGAAGAACTATCCGTCGTAATAAGTATATGTTTTTTATAATAAGCTAATAAGGCTTCAAAACTGGTATCAAAATCTAGGCCACCAAATCGATTAATCCGGTCGATAGCACTATTGGCGTAATGACTATTTAAATGCAGCGTATCTTCGAGAAAACGTACTGCATCACTCGATAAAATATAACTTTGTACAATATAACTATCTTCCTGAGATCGAGAAAATCCTGTTTGGCTAAGAATAGCCCCTAACCCACTTAAGTTTTTAGATTGAGGACTTCTGATGACAAATTGGGATTCAACGACATAAATATCAGATGCGATGAGACCAAAATATATGATTGATAAAGAAACTGGAATTGCCACCGTAAATAAGAATAATTTGTTGAGTGAATTCAAATAACTCAACACCCTCCGAAGCGCAATTTTTTGCTTATACGCATCAAAATTGGGCAAACTCGACACTAATTCCCTGAGTGTATTATTCACACAAAATCATCCTAATAAATCTATATTTTATAATACACATAAGTTCATCTTAGTTACAATTCACCTCATTAGTAAACTCGAGAATAGCCATCTACACTTTTTTCAGCTATCCTAAAAAAAACTGAAACCTGCACTAAATTTAAGCTGGCTTTAAAAGGATTTTTTATGTCAATTACTCCTGTCATTCTATCTGGCGGCTCAGGCTCTAGGATGTGGCCTTTATCTCGCAGCAGTTACCCTAAGCAATTTCTTAACTTATTAGGTGCTGAAAGCTTATTGCAGCAAACAGCCAATCGTCTTATAGGCTTATCTGATCTTACTCCTCCAATCGTTATTACAGGTAATGAACAGCGTTTTTTAGTCTCAGAACAACTTCGATCGATAGGCATTGAAAATGCCAAAGTAATACTGGAACCCATTGGACGTAATACAGCACCTGCAGTTGCAGCTGCCGCTTTTGTCGCTTTGGAGCAAGACAGTGAAGCGGTTTTGATAATACTACCTGCCGATCACGTCATCTTGCACGAGAGCGCTTTTGAGAAATTAACCACACAAGCGCTTGAAATAGCCAATCAAGGTCATCTCGTTACTTTAGGCATCTCGCCAACTCATCCACACACGGGATACGGCTATATCAAGAAAGATAAAAACTTATCGCCTGGGGCTTATACTGTGTCTGCTTTTATTGAAAAACCTGACCTTCAAAAAGCAGAAGCATTTTACAAGAGTAATGATTATTACTGGAACAGCGGCATGTTCGTTTTCAGGGCAGATAAATACCTAGAAGAACTCGCGAAGTTACAGCCTTCGATGTTAGAACATGTAAAATTGGCCGTTGATCATGCTCAACGAGATGCTGATTTCATTCGTTTAGAAGAAAACGCTTTTTCGACTTGCCCCTCAAAATCCATCGATTATGCTGTTATGGAGCACACTCAATACGCAGCTGTTCTCACTGCAGATAATTTAGGCTGGGCTGATATTGGCTCATGGGATGCGTTAGCCAGCGTGTCGCCGGTAGATAGTTTTGGTAACAATATAATCGGTGATGTCATAGTCGAAGACACTAAGAACTGCTATATCCACAGCGCAGGGAGAATGTTAGCAACCGTAGGTATTGAAGATCTCATCATTGTTGAAACAGCCGATGCCGTTTTGGTAGCTAAAAAAGATAAAGTACAAGATGTGAAAAAAATTGTTGAAAAACTGACACTCTACGGACGTAACGAATCAATTGCTCACCGAAAAGTTTATCGTCCTTGGGGAAGTTTTGAAAGCATTGATGTGGGTCCACGCTTCCAAGTAAAACGTATTATTGTTAATCCGAAAGCATCTCTCAGTTCGCAGATGCACTACCATCGAGCAGAGCACTGGATTGTCGTCAAAGGCACAGCACGCGTTCTTAATGGAGAGAAAGAAATCTTGCTAACTGAAAACCAATCGACATATATTCCGATTGGTGCAATACATCGATTGGAGAACCCAGGTAAATTCCCATTGGAATTAATTGAAGTGCAATCAGGCGAATATTTAGGTGAAGATGACATTGTACGCTTTGAAGATGTTTATGGTCGAGTCACAAGTTAATACCTTGCAATGACACCCCGCCCTTTTCAGGAAGAAAGCCACTTCCTCAGCAATCGCAAATAGCATGTTTTAGTTTGTATCGACAAACTTAGAGGATAACGCATTGACTAGCAAAAGAATTATGATTGATGGTTACAACTTAGGATTAGAAGAAGGCACAGGAATAGCTACTTATGCAAGGAACCTCAGTTATTGTTTGACAAATATGGGACAAAAGGTTGATGTCTTGTATGGAACAAAAGAATCCCGATCCAATAATCAACTTTTACGTGAAATATCTTTTTTTGATCCAGATACAAACAAACCTAACCTGTGGGAAAAATTTTCAAATAATTTGTACTCTTTGTTAACCCTCAAATCTAAAGAGGCCAGACAAATCAGAATATCGACCTCTAGTGCCGTTATTAATACTCATTATAAATCACGACTCCCACTGGCTGATACATTTTGGAACATTTCCGAATTATTTAATAAATCGTATCAACTCTTTGACTATACTGGTTTATTCCTCACAGCAAAATTGAGTTCGGCTCCAGAGATAGCGCATTGGACATATCCCTTACCTATTAGAATAAAAGGAGCCAAAAATATATATACAATTCATGATCTAATACCCTTACGCTTGCCCTACACAACCTTAGACTCTAAGCGCAGATATTTTAATCTCATGATGTCACTCGCAAAAAAAGCTGATCATATTGTAACGGTTTCCGAAACATCAAAACGAGACATTATTAATATCCTTGGAATTCCTGAAGAACGCATTACGAATACCTATCAATCCGTTAATATTCCAGCAGAATACGCTAACAAGCCAGTGGCGATTGTGAAGAAAGAAGTGGAAGGGATTTTTAACCTTGATTACAAGGAATATATGCTATTTTTTAGCGCAATAGAACCTAAGAAAAATGTTACGCGTTTAATGGAGGCCTATTTGGCGAGCAATATAGCAACTCCTCTCGTGATTGTTGGAAAAAAAGCATGGAAATTAGATCCAAAGAAAAAAAATGAGAAAGTTTCTCGATATCTTAATGAAATCGATAGTTATTTATTAAACCACCATCAAAAAATTCACTACATTAACTATACTTCATTTCACCTTTTAGTTAGTCTCATTAAAGGAGCTAAGGCAGTATTATTTCCTTCATTATACGAAGGATTTGGCTTGCCTGCGCTAGAAGCTATGCAATTGGGAACACCGGTGTTAAGTTCTACAGAGGGCTCTTTGCCAGAAATTTGTGGTGAAGCGGCATTGCTTGTTAATCCATATGATGTACGAGCACTATCAGAAGGGATTATCTACATTGATACAGACGATAATTTACGGAGAGAACTTTCTATAAAAGGAATAAAACAAGCAGCAAAATTTTCAGAAGCGGCTTATTGTATAAGATTAAAAAAGATGTATGAGCAATTTAAAAGCACATCGATTTAATTTTAAAATCTACTATCGATAATTTTATGTAGGAATAATCAAAATGATATTTAAGCGCTTTTCCCTTAGAAGCAATTATTTATTAAATAGATTTTTTTAATTTTTAATATTCATTACACGTAATAAACTTTAAATTCAAAAAATTGTATTTAGTGCTGTAAAGAATGAAAAGGTTTAGCAACCCCCTCATCTATATGCTAATTTATAATCTAATCTTACATAAAAAGATAAAATTTATGCGAAGTTTTTGCCGATTTTGGATATAAAGAGTTAGAGTTTCCTTTTTTTGCCTACAGCAATCTTTATTATTTTTAAATCGTCTGCTGAGGCTCACTGTTCTTGGAGAATAACATGTCTGTGGAAATACTTGCACATGCGGCTCATCAAGAGATTCTTGATGGGAACATTACTGGCGCAAAAGACAAAACTTTTGGATCTTCTTTTTTTAGGGGAGAACATTGCAATTTTAATCCATACGGAAGGGATCAATGCAGTGATCAATTTGCAAGTAATTTTATACTGAAAGGTTGGTTGCCAGATTCCCCTTTTATTAGTCACGATACAAAAATCACTGCATTTGGATCGTGTTTTGCTGAACACATTAGTCATCACTTGGCAAAAATGGGATTTAAAACCACAAAAGAGAGAGATAGCAGTATCTATGTATCCTCTATGGGCGAAGGTCTGGTTAATGTACACTCAATCCTTCAGCAGTTTAGATGGGCCCTTGACAATTGGCAACCGCCTACTAACCTATGGCATGGTTATAATGCAGAAGAATATGATATAAATGAAGAGATCAGAATAAAAACACGAAGTATTTTTTTAGATACAGATGTTTTTATTTTGACGTTTGGATTATCAGAAATTTGGTACGATGAAATAACTCAAGGCGTTTTTTGGCGTGCTGTACCAATGCAGCACTATGATGAAAAACGTCACAAATTTAGAATATGTACTTTTACTGAAACAAAACAATGCCTTAGGGAAACTTTACGTTTAATAAAACATTATATACCAAAAGCTAAGATTGTATTGACAGTATCACCAATTCCCTTAATCACGACTTTTAGACCAGTATCTTGCATTAGCGCAAATTCCGTTTCAAAAGCACTTATTAGAGCTGCCTTAGATGAGGTGCTGAGAGAGTATAAACAAGACCAACAAGATATTTATTATTTTCCTGCTTTTGAAATTATTAATGAGTGCTTTCCAAATAGATTTGTGGAGGATGGCCGACATCTTCAGACTATGGTAGTACCAGCAATTATGCAACTATTTGAGGCAACTTTCTGTAATACTCAATTAAATATTAATGATGCTGAAATTAATTTAAAAAAAGCCCGTTTGGCAAATGCAACTACCTTGTTAAGTCATCCATTATTTTCACAAGCTTTTTGAATTCTATAAAAACTAAAAAGTGGATCATAATAGCGCTTTTATTAGTTGATATTTTATCGTTGAAAATTTCGATTGATTCTCCATATCCAAAAGACTTACTAAAAACAGATGCATGTTGAGTGCTAACAATACATTATATCAATGATGAGCCTTATACAAAAATCAGTCAGGAGATACCTTAATACAGAACTCATAACAATTGCTCTCTTCCTCCAACTGACGGTTACGCAACTTGGATACGCCCAAGCCACCGTATTTCTTTTTCCAAATGTGCAATGTCGCTTCGCTGATCCCCATCTCCCGACGGATCTCATTCACACGCTTGCCCATCTCCGCCTGCTTCAATGCAAACGCAATTTGCTCTTCCGTATACTTTCTGTTTTTCATGGCTCATACCTTTTTATTGCTGATTGATATTTGCCAGATTTCCTAGTTTAGTGTGGAATCTATTTTCAGGGAGGAGATCATATTCTATAAAAAATTCATGCCCATTTGCATAGCAATCTTATCTGAGATATGCCATCTATCTAAACGACATAGTGGAAATGCATCAATAAATGGTTCTATATCCACTACTAATGGTTCCCAACTAGCGTCAATTGCTTTAATTACATCCCCCCAATTAGTATAATCCAAATCATATTGAGCATAAATAGGTAAAGAGCTATACCCAGCCCCTAACATAAAATCGCAAATACGTCGATCCACTGTAGATCCCTCATATAGATTTCTATGAATAAGACCGCCATACTCAGTTGCAAAATAAATAGACGGAATGCCATAAGCTTGGGCTACGAGATAGCCATGAAAACTTGCACTAATAATTCTTTTACAAGAGGTAATCTCATTAATTTTTTGTAAAAATCCATTGAAAGAAGGTTCATGATAAGTTGAAAGCACTTTTATATCATTTTCATCAAAACCAACTTCGTATCTTTTCAATTCTGTGCGTGCTTTCGGATGAGGTGTTTGTCTTTTTAATTCTGACACATGGGGGATTATCCCTAATTCATATTTTTTTTCTTTCGCGGAGGATACGAATTTAGGCAGAAGCCATCCTGGATCACCGAAGATCTTTGGGCATCCGACACCCGCTTCTATCAATGCTTTACGACTAAGAGGACCTCGCACGGCATGTATTCTTAGTTTTAATTCTTCAGGCTTAATATAGCGTGAGCTTGGGTCGAGGGAGGCATTGACTGAAGGTTCGAGTCCAGCGCCCCAAACATGAACATATCCTCTTTCTTGAAACTGAATAATAGTGCCCGCTGTTATTAATCTCACCCCAGAATTATTTCGGGGTGTAATTTTTGGCACCAACCCTGAAATAGCTGCTACAACTATGGGACCAAGCGTGTCTCCAAAATTTGCAAATGGCAGCTCTTTACCACTTGCAGACCAATACATTGGAACATAACCATCAGAAATAATAGCAGCGTGATTTAAGTCCAAAAATGGGCTTGCTGGTGAACTAGAAGGAAACTCTATCACATCTTCTCCGTAGATTAGTCGACGTTTAAGCTTCAACTTTAAATCACATATACCTAGGGTCCACATTCTAAATTCGATAGTTTTTATCTCGCTGATGTTAAACTCAACGCGAAATAAAGTTAAAGTGTCATTATTAATCTCATTACTTGGAACTTCATACACTGCCAATATTTTTTTTCCAAGGTCACATACAACATCAAGTGTAGCGACGATCTGAGCAGATGATACTTCATCTGGATCAACGCTTCCTAACTCGAATTCTACAATATAATTCCCTTTTTCAAGCGTATAATATGGACCCGATATCGCGCATCCCTTACAGCCTTTCTGAGTAAAAACAAAAGGCTCATCGTTGATAATCTCGACTCTAGAAATTTCATAATTAATCATTCTGTTAGTATCCTTATAATTGAGATAATTTATTCATTCGAGTGAGATAATCATTGTATTTTTTTAACATAAGTAATAATGTGTTTAAAGGTAATAGTCAAAGTAGATCTAATTGATATTAGATAAATTATTCATTTTTTCTGCGCTCGAGTTACAAACCGCTAACATATTTTGTCGATATTTTTTAAAATCCCTACCTAGAATTTAAACGTTTGGAATTTCTAATGAATTTTACGTGCAACAGAAAACGTAATAGCTGAGATCTCTACATTGTATCCACCTTTAGAAAATACCTGCACTTCAAACCCCTTGACGTAACTCTCTAAAAAAAAAGTCACCTCAAACAATACATTATTATTTACGCCGGCTGTTTGGACTACCGTATAATTGACTTCTATTTGAGCATTACTGTGAGTTAATTTTACGCTAATAGCATCCCATATGTCACATGCATGGTGCCCCTGAACACACATTCGGTATAATCCCGCTTGCAAATTCGCATAAGGTCCATAAATCAAAACCCCCTTTTTACCTAAAGAGCATATGGCAGCATTTGATAATTTACCAATTTCAGTTAGAATGAAGGGCGATGTTGCATCAAAATGAAGGTTTTGTGTATATTGTGTTACGGTGGGCCTACTATGAGATATGAGTGAATACAAATATTGTGTTAAATACTTATACTCATGTGTTTTTACCCATAATTTGCAATTTTTCTTAGTAAGCTTAATTTGATTATCATTGCTTTTGATTTTCTGATAAAGGTCTATGATGCCTTTAGCCAGGCTATTAACTTCAATCCCAGGCAAAATATGTACTAAATCTTTGACGTCGTCGAATATCCCTAAAGGGGTCACAGCAACAGGAATATTTGTAGCCAACCCAGCCCTCACTGCACCGCTTGCGGACTCTGAGGTATCCTGGTACGGGTAAACAATTAAATCAGCATGCATTAAATATCCTAAGCTCTGTTCATCTGTAAGAAAATCAGTAATAATTTTCATTCTTTGATCAATGTGCAATTCCTGTGCTATTTTCTTAGCTTCATTAATAAGGCTCCGAGATATTGGAGCTGGATATTCTGCTGTGACTAAAAGCAATTTAAGATTGCTGTAATCGACACTAATTTTAGCAAAAGCTCTAATGAGTTGATGAAACCCTTTGTGAGGCAAAAAAAAGCCATATGCGGCAATTATAAAATCTTTAGACTTTTTTTTGAAATCCACTAACGCTGGCTCCACATTATTGACACCATGTGGAAAAATTGTAACATTCGAACCTAAACCGATCTCAGAAAGGCGAAGAGCATCAGCTTTAGAATGCACAAATAGGTGTTTTGCATATTTAAATGCTGGCACTAAATCTTTTAATTGTCGATCTAATATGGTTACATTTGGATCTATTGTTGAATGTAATTCGATGAAAATATCTATTCCATTTTTTTCTAAATTTTCAATTAGATTGCTGAGGCTAAAAAAATTAAAAAAACAATAATTAAACTGGATCAAAACGATTGAGATATTTAGCTTTGTCAAAGTTTGGAATAATTCTTCAAGATCATCGCTTCCAAGTTTCCAACATCTTATTACAAAAGATTCATCCTCTCTGATTAACTCCTGACTATTAGGAGCAAGTACATAATATTCATCAGGATATGATGCCATTAAAAATGAGCTATAAGTAGAAATACCACATTTAGTATTCCAAGTTGTAATTATACCCACTGGCTCATTGAAAATGGGCCCTCCCTTTATAAAATGATTATTATAATGACGACATATATACTCGTTTACTGAAATTGTGGAAGCTATTTCTTCCAATAGTGGCATAGTTACATGCTGTGCTTCCTCTACGCTCGCTATCTGAGCTAAAAGAAGATTCCGAGATACCCCGGACATTGCAATACTCTTTTTTTTACATTGCTTTTTCTCATGGAACTCTTCGAATGCTGCGATACTTCTTTTTGCAGAAATTTCCCAGCTAAATTTTCTTGAGTGGCTTAGTGCATGAATACGTAAAGCCTCATAAAAGGTTGGATTCTGCAACACTTCAACTATTTTTGCGGCGATTGATTGAGCACAAGTCGGATCGAATAAAGCATCAATTCTTCCAATGACTTCGGGGATGCTCGTACTATTAGAGCCAATAGAGGGAACACCACAACGCATTGCCTCTAAAATGGGCAAACCGAATCCCTCAAAAAGTGAAGGAAAAACGAATAAAGAAGCTAAGTTATACAGCTTTAACAGCTGGCTGTCAGTTACATAACCTGTAAAAACAATCTGACTGGGGTTAAGAGAGCAACTTATTGCGTATTTCTTAAGCTCATTATATATATGATCCCAACCATTTCCAACGATCACAAGTTGGTATTCTTTTCTCAGGGCACTTGGTAATAAAGAATAAGCTTTTATTAATTTTTTTTGATTTTTTCGTTGATCAAAGCTACTAGTGTACATTAAAAATTTATTAAAAATTCCCAGCTCTGCAAAAAGCCTTTTTTTCTCCTGGCATGAGATATTAATTGGCTCAAAAAACTCACTAACTGCGGACGAGATATTAACTATTTTTTTTTCTGATATATCAAGAATTTCTAAACCTTCCTTGCGTGAAAATTCAGATATTGATAATAACAAATCCGCACGTTTTAAGCTCTCAATTTTTCTTAAGTAGTGCGCGAGTTCCAATGGATTTTGCAAAAATTTATTTTGATAAACAAACGGAATTAAATCATAAAGAATCGTTCCAGTTGGTGGGCGTAATTGTAAACTCCCTATAGAAGTTACAACATCTTCGTGCAACCCCTCAAACAAACTCGTTACTAAGGTAAAATCAGGCTGCATATCATTCAAAAATTTTTCACGCATTAACTCAGCGGAACGCACTTTAAATAGAGAATTTTTATATTCTTGAATATTGGGCATAGACTCAAAACAAATAATTTTACCGGGCGGTAATAGATTATTAAATTCTTGCCGAATATCTTGCATAGAACTACTCATTTGATTGTTTAACAATAACCAAACATCGTGATGTTCCCAAGCTTCTTTAATAAATGCCTTAGATAATGATAAAGCATAACGACCAATCCCTCCCAAGCGGCTCCCTGCTTGACAGCTTTGTAAGTCAATAATAAATTTCATTAACACTTTTCCTTTTTGCCAAAATTGCAGACTGTAACTGATATAATATATGGGCAACATGTAAAGATGATTGATCCAATCCAACAAATTGATTTAAAACAAAACTATCATATCTATCCGGCATAAGAGAATCTACTGCAGATGTTTGATAACAATTATGAATTTTTTTATTAACCTCAGTACTATCTTTACAAGCATAATCCAAGGATTCCCTGCTAACGCTTCCTCTCAAGGCACGAATCTCCTGAAGGACATGCGGCTGATTCGGCTGTAAGCGCCAAGATATTAAGTAAGCCTCTAACGCTGAGTCCACCCGTCTTAAGGCTTTGAATGTATGCCCAATGTGAATATATAGATCCGGATCACGAGGTGTAAGCAATAAAGTTTGCCAATATATAAGTAATGCTTCTTCCAATTTACCTTGCTCACGTAACGCGTGCCCCAATTGAGTAAGAAAACGTGGCTGTCTAGGGGCTCGTTTAAGAATAAGGCGGTAAGCCTGCTCTGCAGCAATCCAATCTCTTTTCTTAGATGAACCTTTTGCTTTTCGGAGCGCTCCTTTAATTCGCCATTTTAAAAACATGGAAATAGGATTAATCAATTTATTACTACCAATCAACATACTTTTCAGCATAATTGCATCTAATGCTTTCCTACCTCTAATACCGACTTCGAAAAGTTGTTGGTAAATATCCTTAAAGCTGTTATCTAGTATGTGCACTCGCGCAAAATAAGAGGCAGCTTCTTCGTTAGATCCAATCCGTTTCAAGAACAATCCAGCCTGCCACTGCGCATCGACCGAATATGGGTGAAGATCTGCCGCGCGTAAATATGCAGATTGCGCTGCGTCCATATTGCCTGACTCCTTGAAAGCATGCCCAAGTTGGATAGCATCACTTACGTTATCAAAACGATCTAAGCAAAGTTTTTTATAATAACTGGCGGCACAATCCCATTTACTGGCTCTCGCTGCACATCTCGCTTTCCGACGCAGAAGTATTTTAACCATAGCAATCCAAAATTAAATTCAGCGGTTCCTAAACATTAAGGTTTCTTGTTTAAAAAAAAGGGCATTTACATATCTAGCTCTCCCAGATAAAAGACAGTTTTAATTCATCTCACACTTTAGATACACTCAAACTTCCATAAAAAACACTTTACCACCGATCCCAAGCTATCGCTCCCGCATTCACTATCGGGTAGACTGCAGAGACCACAATATTCAAGAACTTTTGCAGATCAGCAGCTGGTGCATTAGAAACATAAAGAACATCTTTATTATTAATTCTGAATTGCTGCGAAGAAAAAAAGCTAGCAGGATCTAATAAATTGAGCTGATAGATAACAGGTACTAACGAAGATTTAGACCAAGGTTGAATTATACAAGGATCACCTAACGCTTCCTTGTCTTCAAACCGAAAAACAAAGACTGCACGTGCATCTGCACGATTATCTTGCAGCCCACCAGCTCTAGCTAGTGCCTGACTTAGGGAAATACCTTGCGCTTCAAATGTAATTTCTTCATTTCTTCCGGTTGCGCCTAATACTGTAAAGCTAAAAGGTTGATAAAGCGCTGTAATCACATCGCCTGCTCGCAACACTATGTTTTGTTTCGGGTCTCGAATAATATGGGCCAGGGGCATAGCATTCACCTGCTCCCCCCTTGTAAGTTGTAGCGTCACCTTGCTTACTTCTTGTCTCACACCACCTGAGTCAGCCAATGCATCTAATAAACGCTCGCGATGTGGTGTGAGTGCGACGCGTCGGCTCGAAGATACTTCACCAACAACTGTCACGTCCGAAGAATTATTAGTGATTAATCGAACCAATGCTTGAGGTTGATGCGCTATATCTTTAAGGGTCGAGACGATACTAGATTCGATTTGTGAAAGCGTGCGCCCTGCAGCAACAATTTCTCCAGCAAATGGAATGTGAATATATCCTTTTGAATTTACCATTTGCGCAGGAAAATTAGTAATTTGTGTGGTTGCTGCACCCCCAGCACGAGGATTACTAACAAGAGAGCCATTAAATAACATGGCAGGCGGTGCTTCCCACATGGATACTTCAAGCACATCACCCGTACCAACTCTAATTTCTTCCTGATTTTTTGCTGAGAATGTTTCTGAGAAAAGCCTTTTCCTACGCGCCATTAATAGCCGCTGAGCAACTTGACTGTTGATTTGGATGATAGGTATGCCCTGCTTAGGTGCTTTTTTAACCTGGTCTGCGCTAGGACCTGCAGAGGATAACCAAGATGGATAGGTGGCACATCCTGATAAAATACTACTAAACACTACCAATATGATGATCCAAAAACAAGGCACAGTGCATGTACTCCTTTACAATTAATTTAGTTTAGAGAAAATTTACTTTTAACTCAAGCATCGATTCTGGTAGTCCTAACATAGCCGATTTTTCCAGGAAAAATATAGAATTTTTTTAATTATTTATGACTGTGATTTTTATCAATTAGGCGACTCATGATACAGCTGACAAGAGAGGTGTTTTTATTGAAATACAACTCTACAAATTGCGACAATTGCAGTATCTTTCTAAAAAAAACTTTACAGAACACTCTAACCTTGCCCCCACCTTTCTTCTCTTGGTGCAATATTAACTCATTTAAGGCTTCTTCTGCTGACACTCGTTTTTTTTTGATCCAACTAATATAAGTAGGATAAAGTAACAATGAAGCTACAACTAATTCTTGTATTGTTAATATTCGAGTACGTCGAGAAATACTATTAACATCTAGGGTTAATCCCCAGCCTGCATAGAAAGGCATACCATAGCAAGTAACTCTTTTCCCTCTCAGTAACCCCTCGAAACCTGCTAATGAAGTTATAACATGTACCTCATGAGCATAATTTAAGGCTTGATCAATCGAAACATCCTTCAAATACTCATCACAATATAAAGGAATGTGATGTTCGTTAGCTCCCTTACATCGAAGTCCAGCAACAACATCAGGGTGCGGTTTATAGATTATCCATGCATCAGGATTTTGCTTACGTACTTCTTGAACTAAAGCAAGATTGCTTCGAATCTTTCCTGCACCATATGTTATTGATGCATCACTTTCTACTTGACCTGGTACTAAAATAATACGCTTACCATCTGGGGCTTTTGGCTGCCAAATTTTGCCTTGAATATTGTACTTAGTAATGCCCTGCTTGATGAGACGCTGGTGCAAATCCACCGCACGTTTAATTAAATCTGGAGCAAAGTTGCAGTGTTGTAAGAGATATTCCAAATCTGAAGGACAAGTTGAATCGTAATAAATACCCCGGGTATCGATAACCCAAGATATGGGTCGAGTTAAATCAGCTCCTAGTCCGACCGAACGTAAAAAACCATCTTCCACGCGAATAATCAAGTGATTAGGATTTAGGCCTAACGGTACCGGTTGTGATCCCCAAAGTAAAACACAAGAACCAGGCTTAATTTTCTTTGCAGTTCTAACAAAATAAATCCTATGCCCTTCTAAAAAGCGACGAATGATCGGTCTCTTCCAGAAAGACATTCGCCATATGTAAATCGTTGCGTCCTTTGGAAGACGCAAATCAGAACCCTTCTTAGCAATACTCTGATTCTGATCTTGTTTCTGCTCTTTGCTCGGGGAATATGCTATCGTCGTTTGCTTTATATCCATTTAATCTGACATCCAATGTTTTTCATCCTGAATCTACAAAAAATCTCGATAGAAATAACTTTGCTACTAAGCAATAGACCGCAAAAGTTTATCAACCGCTATAAAGTGATTAGCCCAAGTAGGAGCCTTGTAACCCGCTAGTCGCTCGAGCTGTGCCTTTCTTAATAAACTATCCGCACTTGTATAATCAGTTATTATACTTAACCACTGAATCGCGTCGATGGGCTCAATATATTCAGGAATATTCGCGGCCAGCTCTTTAAATACAGGTATAGAGCTTGCAATCACCGGAATGCCCATTGCCAATGCTTCAACTAAGGGTAAACCATAACCTTCTACGAATGAAGGAAACAAAAGAGCTTGACTACCTCGTAAGCACTCCAATAACTGCTCGTCAGTGCATTGATTCCACTCAAAAATAAATCCCTGAAATAATGAACAGCGATCAAGCATACGAGTAACATGTTCACATTCCCATCCTCTGCGGCCGATGATAAACAAACGTGGTGCGCACTGTCCCATCGTCTCGATTAATCTCACCCATACGTGCAGTAATAAAAGATGGTTTTTACGAGGCTCTATCGTTCCGAGAACAACAAAGTAAGGTGTCTGCACCTGCTTTTTCAATGCACTTTCTACAGCACATATGACGTCAGAGTCTCTTTGCATGTTCCTTATAAACAGCTCTGAACCCAAATGAGCCACCGTTATCAAGGGTGGCTCATTTTGAATAGGACCAGCGAAATCTAACAATCCCTTTTGTGTCACTTCCGAGTTTACGATAATATGTTTTGCTAACGATAGCGCATGTATTATGCGAAGAGTGTGCTTTTGTTTTTCGCTGAAACGACAATACTCAGGGTGAGTGATCGGAATCAAGTCATGAATAAAAAAAATCGGTTCTAACTTTAACCTTTTAATGGATTTAATATATCGTTTTTTTTCCAGATTACTATGCCCCAAAGCCAATAAAATTCGACCATTTTTTTTTCTTTTTATCAGGTCGGCTATTATTCCTGCTATAAGCGAAGCGAAGAGCGTGCGCTTTGATGTACCGGATAATAATAAGGAAAAAAGCTTTTTTGAACCAGCTGTAGGGAATATCCAACATTTTCCTAAATAATAGAACACTGCATGCGCAGTATCCTGATAATATTGAATATAGGACAACACCAAGCGATCAATTCCTGTAGGCATAAGCTGTTGCCACTGCCGACGAACCAAACGCGTCACATCGATACAAAGCCGCTGATTTGTATTGAACTTTACCATTCATTACACCCTATTCCTTTACTACTCCTGTGTGTAAAGTATCATGGATCGCTACTACACTTGTACTCTACATATCATCATCAATGATTGAAGTCTAATCAGCGTTTATATTCAAAGGATTTTTTCTAGTATTGGCTTAAGACCTCATAGCGGTATACTAATAACGCGGGTAAAAACACTTCAATAGGTTTGTACCTTAGATATAACTGAGAAAGTTAAATCCTCAAATCGATTATACTTCTCTAGATATGCTGTTCTAATTTTCCCCATTGATCCATTGCGATGTTTCGCAATAATCACTTCAGCCGTCCCTCTATGAGGACTATCGCGATCGTAATATTCATCTCTATAAATAAAACAGATCATATCAGCGTCGTCTTCAATCGAACCACAATCTCGTAAGTCTGGCATAACCGGTCGTTTATCAAGACGTTGCTCAAGGTTCCTATTTAATTGAGAAATAGCGATGATGGGTATATTTAATTCCTTTGCCAATATTTTTAACTGTCGGATAATTGCAGAGAGTTCAGCTGTTCTATTTTCAGGGCTTGATCCACTCCGACACATTAGTTGAATATAATCCACAACTATAAGTGGCTCTACACCAAATAAGGGGGCACTTTAAGTGAATTAGCGTAAACTAACTCCTTGATTTGACGATCGAAAGGAGCTTAAAGTGCCCAATT
>JACETI010000003.1:0-157500 GCA_013911415.1 Legionella sp.
AAAAGGATAACTTTGCACTACAAAAAAAATTAGCTTTAGATAAGATTTTAAAACAGTTAGGCTTTGCGCCTCTTCATTTTCAAACGCAATTTAATGGTGATTTCATCTTCAGAGAACGAAGGCAGTCCAGTGATCCAAGTTCTTCGGAAAAACCTCCCTACTCACAACGTTCAAGAGCGGGAGAGTCTTCGCATACCTATTCGAGAGAGCCCGCTGCTTATCGTCCATTTCAATTTGACGCTTACGGGATACTGGGTGTTCCAAACACTGCTACACAACAGGAAGTTAAACGGGCTTATCGTCGATTAACTAGCCAACACCACCCAAACAAACTCATCGCGCGCGGGGCATCAGAGTCTTTAATAAAAGCAGCCAATGAAAGAACGCAACAAATCCGAAAGGCTTACGAACAAATTTATGCGAGTCGAGGCTGGCCTTGATAATGTAAAATTTACTGTAGTGTGTACAACAAAGCTGGCAACTACAAGCAATTGCTCAAGGATGTACTAGGCTTGTTTTCTTCTAAAACGTTAATTTCTTTTTTTAGATTTAATTTAGTCATAGCGGCAGACACACTGTTATAATCTAGACGATATATATCTACAAAATACCTCACAGGATACCTATGATCTCCAGCATTATAACCTGACTGTTGGTAATGTTTCAGAATATGTCCTATTTTATCCTTCATTATTGAGAAGCGTTCCGCAGTATTTCTAACATTCCTAATGAACTCCTCTTCTTCCGCATAATGGAAAGGAAAGTATATTTTATCTTGAAAAACGGCGAGGCGGGCCTTGTAAAAATTATTGTTGGTGAGCTTAAATACCTGGAGTAAACTAGGAACATGATAAATTTTCACATTACATTTCTTTAAAGCTGTTAAGACTAACCTCTCTCTTGAAGGGTCTTTACCACTCTGTATCTGTAAGGGGTTGCATTCTATTTCATGATTGATCTTTTGCATTAAAAATTGATCGTTTAACCATTTGTTATCTGAAGGATCTCCGAGACCTGTTTCCCTGCAAAAAAACTCATAATCTATTTGCAGTGCAATACAAATATTTCTGTAAGTCCCTAATATTTTTTCTAAGTCAATCACAGTCATTTGATTAGCTAAGAGTATCTTGATTTTATTCTCTGACGATTGATCTTTTATTTTTAAATAAAAATATCGCAAGTATTCCTCATTGAAAGAGTTTCTTTCCAGTTCGAATCGGCTGAATATCTGCTCATTATCAATAAAATTTTCCATTAAAAAATCATAATGCTCAAACAATTTTCTGGATTTCAACTGGAAGTCATGTATTTGTGAGAGGTTTTCTTGGATTTTGGATACAGTATTCAAAACAGTATCCGAGAGGCCGTAAAAAATAGCAGGAAAGCCCAATCCTTTCTCAAATCTATCAGGCAACCGCACCCCTAGACTAGTACCCGAAGAGGGCAGGGTTTTGAAAAACATGCCTGACATTATTGAAGGATAAAATTCATTATCTACCCTTTTTTTATCTTCTGCTGCATCATCAGAAGAAACGGATGTAATTAAGCCTTCTTGTAATTTTTTCATCTTTAAGTAAACAAAATAAGTTATTTTTATTATATTATCATGTCCTGCATTATTAATGCTCTATATGAATAAAAAAATAAATTTAATTACTTTTTATGCACAAAAACAAGCTATTAACACATTTTTAAATCAAATTTGGCAAAAATGGTATGCTTTTTTAAGCGATAGTATCCCTCCGCAACGAACTGTTGCGGAGAATGAGGCGGGATTTGTTACGAAGATTTTTTAACGCAAAAGGCCTGCTTTTAATTCTATTCCAGCATCTTCAAGAAATGCTTGCATACGATTTGCCATAATTTGATGGGCTAAACCTGTGGGGTGGATTGCATCAAAAAATAAATAACCATCACAACTCATCGGTTCTGTCTGGACTTCAGCAACCATTTTTAAGGAGTCAGCAGGTAAGCTCTGCAACAAACCATTGGTTTTATAACAAGGCTCTTTAATGTTTGTAAAACCATAACTGGTAGGCGCTGTCATCAACTCTTCTAGCATTTGGTTTACATTGAAGTAAAGCCATTGCACGCCCGTGTAGGTTTCTTGTAAGTGTTTTATTTTCTCCGAAAGCAACGCATTATGCTGTGAAGCAAACTGCGTAAGCTGTTTTTCAACGCCTAGCATGCGCGCCATTGGTAGCTTACCCAAATCAGGCAAATTCATTATTAAAATATGCTTTGCACCGGCTTTAACTAAACGCTTTAACTGCTCGCTAATACCTGTATTTACTTGATTGGGTACATCATCAGCAGCAGAAGGAACACCTAAGTAATTGTTAGCACCAATCCATAGAAGATAAAGACGATTGGGATCTGCTTTGTCATGATTGGCTAATAAATAAGTATCGACTTCTTTTTTTAATGTAAGCAGTGGTGAACCATTCATTAAACTTTCTGCGACCCCAGCCCCTCCAAACGCATAATCAGACAAATAGTTTTCCATCTCTTGCGTTGGGAAATAAACACGGGTCAAATATTCAACCCAAACAGGTCCATTGCTAAAACGCCCTTCAAAATAGGGAGGAGATGGTGGCACCTGATGATGTGTGTATGCATACAAATTACCGTTATCTGATAAGCTATCACCAAATACCACGATATGATTAAGAGGCTTCGCAAACCCTAAGCCACAAACCCCCATCAGCAAACTCATTACAAACTTTTTAAACATAGACTATCCTCTTTTTTGACGTTTAATAGTAAGTGAATCAATATTGTCTAATTTTCCCTTGTCTCCTCTTAGAGGTAAATGAAGATTCGCTGTCTTAAGGTCAGCTGCCTGAAAAAAACCTTATTAATTTATTAACTGCCTGTTTTATCTACTTATTTATCTGTAACAACTTGCGCCACTCGTGCATTTTATCTTATTCGAGTGAAATGCAGATTGCAACGAAAAAAAATTACAAAATGGTTATAATTTAAACTATCATGAAGGCAACTCAAACCTTGCTAGCAAGGGCACGTGATCAGACAGCAACCGCCAAGGCTTTCCTGTTAAGCATGCAACGCTTAACACATTCATTCCTCTAAAATAGATTCTATCGACACACAATGCAGGTCTAATCGCTGGGAAAGAGCGGGCATGTTCGCCCTCTATACTATAAAACGCCTCTTGTACACCGAGGGTATCAATTAAGGGGCCTGTTAAATGGCGGCGCCAATCGTTAAAATCACCTGCGATGAGTAGAGGCTCTTCATGAGGAATAACGTCATTAATACGGCTTATTAGTGCTTGACACTGTGCAATGCGTTCGGATTTAAAAAGCCCAAGATGCACGCATAAAAGATGTATAATCCGTTTTTCGGACGCTTCAACCCATTCTATTTGGCCATGTAAAATACTGCGAGAAGCACGATGGATATTTGACAGATTGATGTTTTCAAAACGCTCAAAGGGGTATTTGCTTAAAATGGCATTACCATGGTGACCTGATTGATAAATCGCATTTTTAGCATAAAGATAATAAGGCCAACGTTCTTCTGCAATGTAAGCCACTTGCGGCTGATCTGGCCACCCTTTGACACGTTTTTTATGCTTTTTATGTTCTCCTTGGACTTCTTGTAAGAACACAAAGTCAGGATTGAGAGAAGCTAAGGCCTCTCGCATTTGAGGAAGTAAAAAACGCAGACGGGCGACACTAAACCCTTTATGGATATTGTATGTAATTAAAGATAACTGCTGCCTTTTTTCCACGATAAACTCATACTGCTTGTCGCTGGGCACAATGGATCGAATTTAAATCGAATAAAAAGCCCTAACTACGCTCCGTCAATTGAACGAAGCATAAAGAAAGGGCTCGCTTATTTCAAATAAATACTAACTGCTTAATGAACAGATACTTTGCAATCTTTATATTGAACCGCCACATCATCAAGAGACGCTTCAATATCTTTCAAAGAATAATTCAAATCTTTTGCAGCGGCAAGGACGCCACAGCCTGCATCTTTGAATTTTGAGTAGGGTGTCCAATAGTCTGCATTCGCTTTCACCATAACGTCAAAGGCTTTGCGTGTATCCCAACCTTTCTGAGTCGCCATTAAATAAAATAAGCGATTGAAAACACCACTTGAAAAATGGACATCGATGCCGGGATAATATTGATCGGCTCTATCAATTGACCTACCATCTCGGCTGGGTTTATCCATATATCGTAACGCTTCATAACCGCTGTCTTCTTTGGTTACTTCAGCGCCAATTCTCCAGTCGTTTGTTCCCACCGAATAAAATTCAGCTGCTTGTGCCGCCATGTCTGAAAAAGATTCGTTTAGACCACCGGACTGCCCATAATAGATCAAATTAGAATGCTGCTGGGTAAATCCATGGCTAATCTCATGGCTACCAATCCCTAATGAGACGAGAGGATAAAGGAACCCTTCACCATCACCAAACGTCATTTGTTCACCATCCCAATAAGCATTCTCATAGCCATCGCCATAATGCACTCTCATGATTAATTGCATCGGTGAACCATTTGACTCCAAGGCTTCAAGACCATACCAATCATGGTACATATGTTTAATAACATAACCAGCATATAGGGCGTCGTTGGAAGGTGAAAATGCGCCATTTATTTTGTCATAGCCGTCGCCTTTGTAACCTGTCCAAAAAATACCATCTTCCTTCTCGTTCACTGCTTTACAGCTAAACTTCATTGTCTTGCCTTGAGTGGTTTTATGTTCCATATCAACCACCTTGACATCTTTATTTTCCATATAGCATTTATTTTTTTTAGCATCGCGACTTAATTCAAGCGTTGGGTAATTTTTTCCATAGACAAATTCGCCAACCTTGTGATTTCCGCCTGCTCCCATCCCTTTTACCGGTTCTTTAACCGTTTTCATATCATTCCACTGCACAAACGGCGCATAGGATTGACTATCAACAATCGCACTCGGTCGCGCAGGTATTTTACCAGTAGTCTCTACTAAGGCGCTGATTTTATACGCCCAATGCGCCTGGTTATCGTCATCAATATATATCACCGGAATCACCTGTTCCTGGCTGATAATCCCTTCTTTTAACCCATTTTTAAAAGCAGTCATTGCCAACGCTGCGTTCTTTAAAAAGCCAGCAGGGACTTTTCCAAGATCTTTTTCTAATTCTTTATACACAGTACCATTCATGCTCACCTGTGCATTGTTAGCAAACAAAGCATTGGCTGGAGATTTGGTATGCAAAATTGCGTAGCCGCCTATGACAGGAAATCCCGCGTAGGCTTGTTGCATACGAACATGGTTCACCTGGTTATTGTCAGTACGTTGTTGTAGAAATTGAAGATTGTTTACAGCAGCAACACCTGCTTTTTTACCACCAGGTAATTGCAAATGGAATTGATTTTGTAAGGCTTTAAACGATTCTTTTTGCAAAGGCATCGGTTCGGCAGCTTTCGCCGGTGAGGCCATTGTTAGAGCAAGACAAACAACAAGCGGTGAGAAATAAACGGTTGGGTGCATAGCGATTAACTCCTTTTTAAATATCTAATCTTTTAACAACGATTCCCATCAATAGCACGCATCGGTTTGTAAAAACTGCTCTCCCCTAATCGCAATCAATGTGATCAAAGCGGCTGATTAAACAAAGCATTTCCAAACATGCCCTTGTTATTTCTTTCCTTCTTAACACCGGTACAGATGATATTTAAGGCATAAAAGAACATTAACAAGTTGAAAGCTAGGCGCCATTCGGCCAGAGCTGAGCCTTCAAAAATAAATTTAAAAGTACCATGCACAACTTGTTAAATGCAAGGAAGATCTTTCGTGATCTTAGATGCCAAATATATTTCTTTTTTATCTTTTTCTATCTTTATTGATTAAATAAAAATTTAATTGACTTATTTTTGTGTAATTTTTATTCTTTTTATGTTAAAATATTCCAAAGCTTCCGCGTCGTTATTAACATGCCTCATTCTTATAACTGTGGTGAACAAGTCCTACAATGCTCTAAAGAATTATCTTCAGAGCTGGTAGGGCCCAACATCGTCAATGCCTTACTAAACTCACTGACTGCTCAGCAAACATTAGATCATATAAAGAAACAGCTACGAGAAAGACTGGCAGATAAAGCGGATAGAGTAAGGTGCATTAGTCATTTAGACCAAGAAGCGTTTAAAAACCTTTTAAAGCTTATCAAGCAGTTACGACCCAATTTGACTAAGATTATATTTTGGCAGGCGTTGGATATCACAATCAATCAGCTTCCAACAATTGATCCGCCTTTTTTTCAATCCATGGAAGCATATCAAAAAAGATCACAGCAAAATCAAGCGCTGCTGAATGAGTTGAATCCATTTGCTACAGATTTTCACGCGTTTTTAGAAGGCTCTCTAAAACTTCAAGAAATGGTCGATGATTTAGTGACAGAACAAGCTGCCCTTGCCATCTCTAATGAAGATACCTATTCGGAGGCAAATTTAAATAAGCTTGCACTCAGAGAACAAATCTTTCACAAGCACCTGTCAAAAATTAAAACCTTTTTTAACGAGCATCCAGGTAAAAATAATTGCATTTACCTTTTATTACTTGAAGAAAACTATTTTTTGAGCTTTATAAAAAATTTTTTTAATGCGCCGGAAGTTTTTGAAACATTTTCCTTAAAGACCGATAAACTGAACCTATCAGTACCCTCTGAAGCACTGAGAGGAGCAAATAAAGAAGAACAGCTTAGGATCAACGAAAACTTGGGCAGTTTACTCTGCCAAGACAATTTTCGAAGTTACCTTGAAAAAATGCCCTCAATGAACACTTTAATTCATGAAGCATTGAGCCCTAAATCTCTTGAAAAAAAGTCGAAAGCGTTAATGTTATTCGAACTTAATGCTCAATTAAGCACCTTACCTTGTCCCCTCGCCAAGGTGAGTTATTTACTGAGTGCAAACTTAGAAAATCTTAGAAAACTATGTGGGTATCTTATCAGTTACTACGATTTGATTAACACATTCGAACTTTATCACAATATTACAGATACTCTCGGTGAAACTAATATTGAGAAGAAGCAGGAGAAACTTGCATTTATTCAAGATAAACGCAATTATCTTGGGCTTTTTGCTTTCGCTGAATACGATCTGAAACCTTTCGTAGATTTAGACAACACAACCAAAACTTTAGATACTTTAAAATCTAATCTGCATTCGATTATCCCAAAGCATTTTCATAACCAAGCAAAACTTAAGTACTTATGTAACCTTCTTCCGATTGAAGTTCAAAATATCGTCATTAACACTTATAAGTCCTCTGATATACTAAGTTTTTTTAGAGAATGCAATATAACTATAGGCTTCACAACCATTAAAAATTGGATTAAACACAATCGAACGTGTTTTCTTAAGCAACTTGAGATAAGCAAAAAGCCCCCTCGAGGTAAATCTAAAGCAAATACTTTCACTCAGCCCCATGCGCACAATAAAATTGCCATTTCCGAAAAAATAAATCCTCATCAATCTTCGAATCAATCTGCTTTTCTTGAAGATTTTGAAAAGATGTTTAAATTTGATGCTTTTTTTCCTCTTCCTTCCCCTCACACCCCGCACATAACTGACTTTGATCAGAAAAGCCCTAGAAACGACAATAAGGATAAGCGGAATAATTCTCAAAGAGGGGAATATTCACCGTCCCCAGACCCTATAAAGCATTTCAAAAGTTGATAGGTTTCAATTAATAACATCCATTTATTTGTTTTTAAAATTTACTCTAACAACATGACTATTGTTCGATATATACATCCAAAGATATATCGAAAATTACAGCCTCTTAATTATTTATATTTTCCCAAGCTAATTTTTGTTATTATTTAGTCAATTTGCGTGATTCTTTATCTTTGTTCGTATTAAAATAGAGTATAACTTCTTAATATTTCATATCATGCCTAAACATTACCTACAGCAAAAAATCTTACAATTTTCTGACGCATTATCTGCTCTGTTAACTGACCCGATTGTCATGAGCCAACCATTTGGCTCAGCGGGCGCTCAACATACCTTAGACAGTATAACAACTCAACTGATAGAAAACTTTCCAGATGCAACTGATAGAACTGAGTGCATTTGTCATTTAAGTGCAAAGGCTGCCAAGAATCTTCTAAAACTTGTCCAGCAAAAATTGATTCTGCAAAATCAGTCTCAATTAACAGTGGAGATTTTTAGGGAAATGTTTAATATTCCGCAACCTCAGAATTGTGATTCTATCTCTCGATCCAGTGTAAAGGATCAAAAAAGATCTGCCTCTGACCAACGGCTAGTTGAGCTTATCGATAACTTTGTAACCGTGGACAAACTACTTCAGAACTGCATTCATTTCCCTCAAGAACTACAGGAAATGATTGGCACTTTAATCAATGAACAAGCCAACTTTGATATCTCTAATATTGAAAAATTTTCCGAAGAAGGTTTAAATAAAATCGCTAACAGAGCAATTCTCTTCGAACAACATTTACCCAAGATAAAAGAATTTTTTCAAGATACTGGAGCAGAAAATGGTTACATCTATCTTCTTCTACTAGACAGCGAGTACTTTTTGAGTTTTATAAAAAACTTTTTTGAAGCAAAAGAACTTTATAAAACTTTCGAATTCTCGTTAAGAGGATTGAATCAATACCCTCTCTCTGAAATATTGAAAAACAGTTCTCCCGATGACCAGGCCAAGATTAAGGAAAATCTAATCGCTTTAGCGAATCAAGATAATTTTAGAGATGCGCTCGAAATAAAACCTTCAATGAACATGCTTATTGGTAAAGCGCTCAGTGATCAATCGCTCAAATCAGCAAATAGAGAGCAAATTTTTAGCGAAATTACAAATCAGATAAAATCTGAAGCTGGGCCCCGCGGTAGATTACGTTATTTATTAACTGCAAGCCCAGAAAATCTTCAGAGATTATGCCGATATTTTCCATGCAAAAGTAATCTTCTACGATCTTTTGGGCTCGCTGAAACCAATCTTCAACAGCTTGAAAATACGCTTGTTAACGGCATAAGTGAACAAATTAAAACTATCCGATATAAACATAATTATCTTGATCTTCTGTCCTACAGAGAATACACGCTTAAGCCTTTTGAAAATTTCGAAAATACCGAAAATATTTTTACTACATTAGCAGATAATCTAAAGACTATTGATCCTGTAAATCACCCGGAACATGTAAAACTAACGTATTTATGTTGGGTTATTCCCAATGAAGCCCGCGAGGCTATCATTAACGTTATTAAGAATTCTGGTACAGAAACATTTCTTAAGAAATGTGCTATTAATATTACCAGTGAGTTCTTGACAAATTGGATTGCTAATCATCCATCATCTTTTCTTGCAAAGCTTAGCAAAAACCCTGAGCCAGCTTCTCCTGTAGGCGCTGTCGATGCAGTGATCTCAGTGGTGCCTTCTAGCGACAATAAAGATGGTATACCAGAGATTATTGCTAATGCCTTACAACCCGAAATTTTTTCCGAAGCTTCGCAACAAAAAGCTAATACAGCGTTGGTTTCACACCCACTCATTGAAAACTTAAATATCAGCGGAAATCCTGGCGAACTTGTTTTGAATCCTGATTCAATCAGAAATCTTGCTTTTCTAGAGGATCTACAAAAGGATATTCCCTTTAAGCCGTTTTCCGAAGAAGAACTCCGTGGCCTTTGCAGAAATGGTTTCTTTTCTGGAGCGGAACCATTGCAAGGTCGTTCGTCAATAAATCCTTTGCTGCCTGTAGATCCCCTCCAAAATTTAGCAATTAATAAGGAAGTTGCTGAGCATGATCTCTTATCAAAGACCCAAAACGATAAAGAAAAAGACGGTATTAATGGCTTACCTACGAAAAAAATAAAACCTTGATAATTTATCCTACTTTAGAGCTAACAATTTCATTCTTTGAAATTGTTAGCTCTAATCCAATCAGACAAATTCCTTCAGTAAGATAAAAATTTTCCTTTCAATGAGACAGCTAAGATGGTCTGTTATAGAGTTAAGGATTAAGTTTCGATCATATAACTAAATATATTTGTTAATTTTTTGAATATAATGATATTTTTTGTTATTAATTTATTAATTATTGTTACTTTTGATTGCTTTCACATTAAAATAAGACTTAACGATCTTATAATCTTCAATTCATGCCTAATCTTTTTTTTGACTTAGCACAAAGAATTTATACAGTGTCAGGAGAATTATCATCCTTTTTGAAAGATCCGACTTTGACCTTTACTGCGAATACTGCTCAAGAAAAATTAGAGCAAATCAGATTCCGATTAAGAGAGCATTTTCGAGAAGCTAATGATGTCTTTCGATGTGTTTTAAATTTAGATTCGAGTGCATTTAAAAATCTTTTAATACTAATGAGTGTGTTAAACCCCCATTTAACCCGTCTCGATTTTTGTAATAATATTGGGGTCTATCCAGATTGCTACTTTACTGATATACCCCTTTTTCTGCAATCGAATGCCCACTATCTTGAACGATTCCAAAAAAATCGAAACATGCTCGAAGAATTGATTAAAGCGGGGACCCTATTCGATGAGGGCCTAGATATAGATTTTCGAACATTTGCAGAAGGCTCTCATACTCTTCAAGCAATGGTACAGAATTTAATGGATGAGCAATCCCAATTTTATGTTTCTAACGAAGAGAAATACACGAGAATAGGCGTAGAAAAAATTGCAATCAGGCAAGAAATTTTACAGAAGCACCTTGCAACAAACATCAAACCATTCTTTCAAAAGCTTGAAGAAAATCAAAAACAATATGGTTGTGTTTATCTCCTTCTTCTGGAAAAAGAGTATTTTTCTGCTTTTATAAAAAATTTTTTTAATATAGACCACCTTTCTAAGGAGTTAGAATTAGCTTTTAAACCACTAAAACTATACCCTACCTCTCCAGCGCTGCGAGAAGCTACTGTGAACGAACAGAATACCATCGCAGAAAACTCAAATAGTTTATCCCATGGTGGTAATTTTAGAAATCCGCTAGAAACACTGCCATTAGTGAACGATTTAATTGATGAAGCACTGGGTATTGATACAGTGCTTAGTATCGGTGGAGCATTCGGTAATAAATCTCTTCAGCAAAAACCAGAGGAATTAATTTTCTTTAAAATGCGGAATCAACTTCAAACTGTATCTCCTATATCCACTAGAGTTACTTACCTACTGACTGCCAATAAAGAAAATCTTAAAAAGTTATGCGCCTATTTTTCCAGCCCTAACCATTTTTCTCAGGTGTTAGGTTTTGCCAAAGACTTTTATCAATTATTAAAAAACGCCCAGACAGAAGAAAATAAAGATAAAATTGCAATCATTGAGGGTAAACAGCATTATTATAAATTGTTGTCTCACAAACAATACGATCTGAAATCCTTTTCTGGCTTAAATCGTCGGGCAATCATTCACCAAACATTAAGCGATAATTTAAGCGCTATCGGGACTAGGAAAGCTGCAAATATAAAGCTTTGTTATTTAGGTGCAGGCATCCCGCCAAACGTCCGTGATGTTATCGTTAACGATACTGAATATCCTGATGCACAGGCTTTACTCAATAAGCTTAACCAAAAAATAACATTACAACAGCTAAAAAAATGGACCGACAAACACCCAGAATGTTACCTTTCAAAAAGCCCCTTTCCCACGAAGGAAACTGTAGATCCAATTATAAATGCCTCAAATCACTCGCCTGCCTTAAACTCTCCTATTATTAATTGTGCTATTCCCTTGTATTCAGATGAGAGCGAGAAAACACTCAATAAGGATTATAAGTTATCTGAATTACTTGAAAACAGTCAGAATTCAAACACTGATATGATCAAAAAACACGAGCCCCCTCAAACAACCGATAATGATTCTCTTTTTCAAATATTTGAAAGCTGCCCAAGTAGTCCTCATAACTCTTTTTATCCACTGGACTTTCCTCCCATTGATCGTTTTATTCCACCCTATTACCCAGGGGATGACGAAGAAAGATTGACGAGACATACCACCACTTCCTTAAACTTGGATCTCTCTTTTTTTTCGTCTACTAATCTCAGTCAAAACACTCTATCTAGCGACGTTAACAATGATGCAAATCGGCCTGCGAATGCAAATCAGCCAACTAACCACAATGATTCTGCAGAGGAAGAGGGCTTGCTAATAAAAAAACTGAAAACTTCTTAAATCTAATTATTTAGATCGAGTCATTTAAACCATTCAATAGGATGAGTTCTGGATTAACGAAAATCACGTAAATATTGTAGAGATGTTTTAATCGATAACCATACCTCTTTAAAACGACCTGCTTTAACTTTCTTCACTTGCGATTCAACATAACGCGAAATCACCCCTATAGAAGTGTGCGGAGGCAAGACAGGGGTATCTGGATTTGTAAATACCTCTACAAGCACTGCACCCTGCTCAGCAAATGCTTTTCTTAATAGGCCCTCAAGCTTTTCAGGTTTTTTTACGCGATAGCTTTTGATGCCACACGCTTGAGCTACTTTTGCAAAATCAGGGTTGACCATTTTAGTTTGCCAATCAGGTAAGCCAGCAACTTCCATTTCCAACTCAACCATGCCCAGTGCACGATTGTTAAAAATAATTAATTTAACAGGTAATTCGTACTGGGCAATGGTCATAAGATCGCCTAGTAGCATGGAAATACCGCCGTCCCCGCAAAAGGCCACTACTTGACGGGTAGGTGAATGAAAAGCGGCGCCAATGGCTTGAGGCATCGCATTTGCCATTGATCCATGAGAGAAGCTTCCAATAAGCGTTCTTTTTCCTGTACTTTGTAAATAGCGAGCTGCCCATACAGCACACATACCAGTATCGGCAGTAAAAATAGCATTTTCATCAGCAATTTCATCAATTTTAGCGGCCAAAAATTCTGGTTTGATCAAACGTTCTTCGCCAGGATCTTGAGCATGATGATGCTCATGTTCTTTTATTGTCTGATACTCTTCTAAACAAATCTTTAAGAACGTAGATTGTTCTTTTCTATTTAATAATGGGATAAGCGCTCTTAATGTCGATAAAACATCGCCTGTTAAACCCTGATGAAGTGCCACTCGTCGACCGAGCCTTTCAGGCTTTTCATCAATTTGGATAATTTTAACGTTTCCGTCTAAAAATTCACGCCAAGGAAAATCACTACCTAACATGAGTAATACTTTAGATTCAGTCACTGCTCGCGACCCTGCACGATTTCCCAGTAAACCGGTCATACCTACTTCAAAAGGATTGTCGTGTTCGATAAACATTTTTGCTTTAAGCGTATAAGCGATAGGCGCCTTTAATAAGTCTGCTAGTTGCAAAAGTTCTTCTCGAGCATCTCGACAACCTAACCCTGCATAAATAGCTATGTCTGTTTCGTTGTTTAACGTGTTTGCTAAGCGTTCAAGTTCGTGGCTAGAAGGTATAATCTGTGATTCTGTTTGATAGATCGAGGAGACAGGAATACCTTGATAGGCATTCTGCATCATTAAATCGCCTGGAAAGGCGCAGATACCAACACCTTTCTGACTCCAAGCATGTTGCATGGCCTGTTGCATCATACGAGGTAATTGTTTAGACGTTTGAGCCACTTCATTATAATAACTACAACCATCAAACATGCTGAGCTTGGTAGATTGGAAACTTTCCGAACCATAATCTTGTGAGCAGATGGTCGAAACAAGGCCTATAACAGGCGCCCCCCATCGATGTGCGTCATACAAACCATTTAAAAGATGGATATGGCCAGGCCCAGAGCTTCCTGCACAACATCCAAAGCCGCCCAAAGCTCCCTCAGCCATCGCAGCAAAAGCCGCAACTTCTTCATGCCGGACGTGCACCCATTGCAAACTGCCATCTCGTCTTATGGCATCATTTAAAAAATTTAAGCTATCCCCAGTGACACCATATATTCTCTTAACGCCCGCAGACTTTAGTTGTTGTACCATCTGTTCTGCAGTCGTTTCTTTCATATCAATCTCCTTGCTGTCATTCTTAAGGCAAAAATAAGGATCTTCTGCCATTTAATGAACGCTTGCGTGTATAGTTTTTTAAGCTGGCTCACTCTTTCTTGCTTTGATAAGCTCAAATTTAACGAAAAAAATAACCTAATCGAAACAGCTATATAATTTAATATAGTTGCAAAAAAGATATTCGTAATAACTATTCATGGATGTATTCTTCTGAAAAGGAGTTATTATGTGTCGTTTGGTTGCTTATACCGGTTATGATTTATTATTAGCTAATGTTTTGGTCAAGCCGATCGATTCTTTAGTGAAACAAAGCTTATCTGCCAAAGAATCAACCACCATGACGAATGGCGATGGCTTTGGGGTCGGTTGGTACGCGCCTGATATTAGCCCTGACCCGGCTCTTTTTCTCTCCATACTGCCTGCCTGGAATGATGAAAATTTATTACATCTGACAAACAAAATTCAGTCTAATCTGTTTTTTGCACATGTGCGGGCGGCGAGCGCCGGTGGCGTTAATTCGTTCAATTGCCATCCTTTTATTTACAAAAATTGGATGTTTATGCATAACGGAGGCATCGAGAATTTTTTGGCCATAAAACGTCCCCTAAAAGCCTTGCTCGATGATGATTTATACAATTGGATTCGTGGCGAAACAGACTCTGAGCATTTATTCGCACTATTTTTACAACTTGCGAAAAACAAAGATCTAACACGACTCGACACCGTGGCAGAAGTGCTCAACGAAACTTTTCAGATGGTTGATAAGCTACTCCATCAATTTTCAAAGCCAAAGCCAGGATACGCTTATTATAATATCTGCTTGACTGACGGCGTCCGTATCGTTGCCAGTCGCTATTCTACTGATCCGACCATTCTACAAGAATCCCTTCATTATCTTGAGGGAGAATATTTTTGGTCTCGAGAAAATTACCTTTCGACCAAGACCTTATCCAATCAACATTGCGTGCTTATTGCCTCTGAGAAATTGACCGACCTTAATGAAACTTGGCAAACAGTGCCTCCAAGCCACTTTATTTTAGTTGATAATAATTATCAACTAACGCTTAAACCTATTATCTAAGGCAGCTCTGACAAATGAGACTATGGCCTTAAAGGTCTTCTTGTTTTTACATGGCTTATTCTTGTAAAATAGTGCTAACTACAGAACATTTCGATTAACCGTTTGTTAGGCTAAATTTTTATTCTAAAAAGGATCACAAAGCCTTGAAGGAAGCCTTGACGCATAACGGCATTAATCCTAATCCAATCATTCATTATTCATGAGTACGATCACTAACGATTTCGAACTTGCCTTGTCCCAGCTAAGCAGTGGCAAAGTTGTCGCCATCCCTACTGAAACCGTCTATGGCCTTGCTGGAGATGCTACTAATCCTTTAACTGTTCAAAAAATCTATTCAATGAAACAACGGCCTGCCGATCATCCGTTAATTGTGCATGTGCATAAAGATTTTGATTTAATGTCATTAGTTTCTTATATTCCTGAATACGCAAAAAAACTTATCTCTGCTTTTTGGCCCGGATCATTAACCCTTGTCTTACCCGTCATTCCAGGGAAAGTGAATGCCTTCGTCACTGGCGGTCAACAGACCGTTGCTATTCGCTGCCCTGATCATCCATTAGCGCAGCGTTTACTGCGCCTACTCAATACACCGCTGGTTGCTCCCTCTGCTAACCCTTTTAAAAAAATTAGCCCTACCACTGCACAGCATGTGCAAGCCAGTTTTCCTAACGAGGAACTAGTGATCTTGGATGGCGGCCGGTGCACCATTGGGATTGAATCTACAATCGTTCTAGCCACGGATACGACGCACTATCAAATTCTCAGGCAAGGCGGGATCGATAAAGAAAGTCTTCAACAAATCTCTTCTGGCTATCTACAATTTGCCGAGAAAAACGTTCGCGTACCTGGACAGTTAGCTCAGCACTATCAACCGACCAAGCCCTTGTATTATTTTAACTCTACAGAAGCATTAAAGACCTTTATCAATAAACACACTCATTTGTCACTTTACCTGATGTGTTTTCAACGCTTAGCATCAAATTACTCAATAGCCTTTGATCATCAGTATCAATTCCCTACAAACCAAAAGCAGGTAAGCTTTGAGTTATACTATCAACTTCGCAAAGCTGATGAATCATCGGCTGATTGCATCTTAATTGAGATGCCTTCCGCTCAGCTAGGTTGGGAAAGCATCAGCGAGCGTATTCACAAAGCAGGACGTCCTCTAGAGAGCTATGGAGAGAAGGCAGTAGACTTTGTCCGGTAAATACGGCAAAATTTCTACATTTTACTGTCCTTTCTTTTTAATGAAAGAAAAAATACTTGTACTTCATGGTCCAAACTTAAATTTATTAGGGACACGGGAACCAACCCTCTACGGGGGTGCGACGTTACAAGCATTGAATGATAAACTGGTTTCACAAGCAGCGTGTGCTGGTTTTGAGCTCCTACATACACAAAGTAATAGCGAATCTGAGTTGATGGCGCATATTCATCAAGCGCTTCCACAAAAGATTGCCTACTTAATCTTTAATCCTGCTGCTTTTACCCACACCAGCCTTGCTTTACGGGATGCATTACTTGCCGTTCAGCTACCTTTTATAGAAGTACATCTCACCAATATTTATGCGCGCGAAAGCTTTCGCCATCATTCTTATTTTTCCGACATTGCTATAGGCACCATTACGGGTATGGGTATACAAGGTTATTTTCTCGCATTACAAGCGATTTTAGATAGATTGAGCGAGAAACGTTGATATCATAGATAAACAGATAGAGAGCGATGCATGAATATTCGAAAAATTAAGAAACTCATTGAATTATTAAAAGAAACAGGTATTTCTGAGATTGAAATTAAAGAAGGGGAAGAATCAGTTCGATTAAGTTGCTATACAACCACAATGCAATCCCCCATGCACTCAAGCATTGTCGTTCCGCAGCAACCCATGATGGCTATGCCTGCACCGGCAGCCCCTGTTACAACGGCCGCTTCTGGGGAAATCGCGCAAGAGCCATCAGGGCATAAAGTACGCTCTCCGATGGTTGGAACCATGTACACGTCTCCTTCGCCAGAAGCCGCTCCTTTTGTGACGGTAGGGCAATCGGTTAACGCTGGCGATACCTTATGTATTGTGGAAGCCATGAAGATGTTCAATGAAATTGAAGCGGACAAAGCAGGAAAAATTACAGCTATTCTAGTCAAAAATGGTGATGCTGTTGAGTACGATCAACCGCTATTTGTCATTGAACCAAATTAACGCAGAAGAAAGGCAGCTAGGCATCCTTTAATGCCTTATAAGTTGTTTTGTTATCTATTTAGGATAATTTTATGCTAAATCTTAATAAGATCGTGATTGCCAATCGTGGCGAAATTGCATTACGGATTTTACGTGCCTGTAAAGAACTCGGTATACGTACCGTTGCTGTTCATTCAGATGTCGATCAAGACTTATTACATGTACGACTTGCTGATGAAACCGTCTGTATTGGCCCTGCGCCCTCACAGAAAAGCTATTTGAATATTCCCGCCATTATCTCGGCTGCTGAAATTACAGATGCCATGGCCATTCACCCCGGTTATGGATTTTTATCTGAACACGCTGATTTTGCTGACATTGTTGAACAAAGCGGTTTTCGTTTTATTGGTCCAAAGGGAGACACGATTCGTCTAATGGGCGATAAAGTATCTGCCATTAACGCGATGAAAGCCGCCGGGGTCCCCTGTGTACCTGGTTCAGATGGCCCGCTCGGCGATGATGATCATAAAAACCTTGAATGGGGTAGACAGATTGGTTATCCCGTCATTATTAAAGCTGCAGGAGGCGGGGGTGGTCGCGGTATGCGTGTGGTTCACAGCGAAGCAAGCTTACTCAATGCGATTGCCTTAACCCGTAGCGAAGCAAAAGCAGCCTTTAACAATGCTACGGTTTATATGGAGAAGTTCCTAGAAAATCCACGTCATATTGAATTTCAAGTCTTAGGGGACGGAGAAGGTAATGCGATTCACCTTGGCGAGCGAGATTGCTCCATGCAAAGGCGCCATCAAAAAGTGTTAGAAGAAGCACCTGCCCCTGGCATCACACCTGAACTTAGGGAAAGCATCGGACAACGCGTTGTACAAGCATGTAAAGAATTAAACTATAGAGGCGTGGGTACCTTTGAGTTTTTATATCAAGACGGTTGTTTTTATTTTATTGAAATGAATACGCGGATCCAAGTTGAGCATCCTGTAACGGAAATGATTACAAACATTGACCTCATCAAAGAACAAATTAAAGTGGCCAATGAAGAACCTTTTACATGGAAGCAAACGGATATCAGCTGGACAGGCCATGCTATTGAGTGTCGCATCAATGCTGAAGATCCCAAAACCTGGTTACCTTCACCCGGCAAAATTCGCCTTTTACATCAACCAGGGGGGCCGGGCATTCGTTTCGATTCACACCTATATAGTAGTTATACCGTGCCCCCTCATTACGATTCCATGATAGGTAAATTAATCAGTTATGGGCGGACGCGAGAAGAAGCCATCGCTAGAATGCGTAACGCATTAGATGAGATTATTATTGAAGGTATTAAAACCAATATTGAATTACACCAGCGCATTCTTAGAGATCAAGCGTTTATAAAAGGTGGCACTAACATCCATTATTTAGAAAAAATGCTGAAAGACTCATGATCCAAAGATCGTGAGTTTTTTGCGCTTCATCAATCAAGAAAATCGTCCAATTCATCCCGCAAGCGTCTTTCTTCCAATAGATTTTCCAAGCGACGACGTGCATCAAGCTCTGGAGCTTTTGCAGGTCCATTTCCAACATTTTCAATGAGTTCGTCGCTAACGACAAATGGTTCTAACTCATCTAGATCTTCTGGTACAAATCGATTATTCATACTCTCCTCATCACTAACGTATACTCTCAGATTCGCGCGTAGCAGCAAGGGCTAGGAGCGAAACGGAGAGAGTTTGCAGTAATCTTAAATAAAATTCAATAGGTGCTTAACGTGGTTCAAAACTTAAAATATTTTTTTTTGATAAGGCATTTCGCAAGTACATATAGCCACATGCTTTTAAGCATTGAGTCGCCCATCTTTCGAAGGTAAGCTATTGTATAAAAATTCGCAAGAGCTTCGTTGTCTCGACTTTTGCAAAGGAAAATTAACTCTATAAAACCCTGATGATAGCGCTTATGGATCGTAACGATTTACGCAAAGGCTATAAAAATCTGCGTGAAAATCTTTCTCTGGCTTACCAGCAAAGCGCAGCTAAGCAAGTATGCCAACGTTTACAATTTTTTCAACCTTATATTCAGGCAAAACATATTGCTCTGTATCATGCATTTAAGAGCGAGCTGAGTTTACAGCTGCTTTGGGAAGTCGCACTTACCCAAAAAAAAATCTGTTATTTTCCATTCTTGCGAGATGATAAAACGCTTGGCTTTGCACCTGCAAATGCCAATACCGTCTTTGCACCGAATCGTTATGGTATTTTCGAACCCCAGCATACGGAAGAAAATGCAGTAGATCCGGCGGTACTTGATCTTATGTTTCTTCCATTATTGGCCTTTGATATCCATGGCACACGTATTGGTTTTGGACAAGGCTTTTACGATCGCACCCTTGCAGCATCGAGAACCCCATCTCGCATCGGTGTCGCCTACCCTTTTCAACGCGTTTTCTCTCTTGATGCAAGTCCTTGGGATATCCCTCTAACTCACGTTGTGACACCTGATGGGTTGATTTATTGCGATCGTATGGGAAAATGTTGACTGCGATCATTAATACGGTATATTAAATAAGCTTAATTCTTCTTCCCAGGCCTTATTATGTTTGACTCTAAGCATTTAGACGATTTAGCCCAGAAACTTTTTGCGATTCTCCCAAGTAGCCTTAAAACGTTTGAACAAGAAATCCAAGGAAATTTTAAAGAAGTTCTTCAAGCCGCTTTTGCACGTTTAGACTTAGTTACGCGAGAAGAATTTGATGTACAAACAAAAGTTCTTGCAAGAACACGTGAAAAATTAGACGATCTTGAAAACAAAATTAAGATCCTCAGCGAAAACCGCTTATTAAAAAATTCTCCGCCACACGATTAGCAATTTTTTCATGGCTTCTTTATAATCGCCAAGCAGTTTGTATCTCCCAACCTCATTGGAAAAAAATAAGGAAAGTCATGGAGCTTGCGTTGAGCAAAACGCGCAATACGTTTGGTATTGCTGCGATGCCTATTCTCGTAGAAGTACATTTATCAAATGGTTTACCCCACTTTAATATGGTTGGTTTACCTGCAACTGCTGTGAAAGAAAGTAAAGATCGCGTGCGTAGTGCCATCATTAACAGCGGTTTTGATTTCCCCTGCCGCAAAATAACCGTAAATTTGGCACCTGCTGATTTACCAAAATCAGGCAGTGGTTTTGACTTAGCGATTGCTGTAGGAATTTTAGCGGCATCGCGTCAAATCCCCCATACACACTTGCATGATCATGAATTTGTAGGAGAACTTGCTCTTAGCGGTAATTTACGCGGCGTGGCTGGTATCTTGCCCATTGCTCTTGGAGCTCAAAATGATAATCGAAAACTTATCATTGCAGCGAGTAATGCCGATGAAGCGTCCGTCGTTGCTTATTCAAAAATATTTTTAGCGAATGATCTTCGTTCTGTGTGTCAGTATCTCACCCAAAATACCCCGCTCACTCCAATACCTCTTCCAGTGAATCAAAACAACAAACGGGAGAGTAATCTCGATTGGAATGATGTTAAAGGTCAATATCAGGCAAAACATGCCCTCGAAATAGCCGCTTGCGGCGGGCATAGCGTGCTTTTAGTCGGCCCACCTGGAAGTGGCAAGACGATGCTCGCTAAGCGCTTTAATACGCTGCTGCCCTTATTGTCTCAAGAACAAGCACTTGAATCAGCAACCATTCATTCCCTGCGCGACCGATATGTCGCCAATTCATCATGGAGGATTCCGCCGTTTCGAGCACCTCATCACACAGCATCAATGGTTGCGTTAGCCGGTGGTGGGAATCCACCCAAACCGGGTGAAATTTCACTCGCTCATCATGGTGTTTTATTCTTAGACGAGTTGCCTGAGTTTAAAAGAGAAGTCCTTGAAACCTTACGTGAACCCTTAGAATCTGGCAATATTCACCTCGCAAGAGCTTCACAACATGTGGAATTTCCAGCCCAGTTTCAATTAATTGCAGCCATGAACCCTTGCCCCTGTGGTCAATGGGGCAATGTTCAAGCAGGCTGTTTATGCACATTAACACGTATACAGCGTTACTTAAGCAAACTTTCTGGCCCGTTGCTTGATAGAATTGACATGCAAATCCATGTACAAGCCATTGCTAAAGAAGAACTAATCCAGAAACCGTCTCTAAATACAATGAAACAAAGCGGCTACTTACAACAACAGGTTGAAGAAGTACGCACACTACAGATAAAACGACAAGGATGCCTCAATGCCCAGCTGACACCGGCAGGCTGCGAATCATTCTGTACATTTGGAACAAAAGAGCAAGCATTTTTAGAAAAAGTCATGGAACGACTAAAGTTATCTGCACGCGCTTACCATCGTTTATTAAAAGTTGCGCGGACATTGGCAGATATGAAAGAGCAACCCAATATTGATTCGACAGTGCTGCAGCAAGCCTTGGCTTTTAAGCAGGTATTAGAACCGTTCAAATAACTTTTGAAAAAACTAAGTGCCATTCATTAATGCCCTGCTTGCACAATGGCAAGAGGTTTAAAAGATAGCTTAACGTATGGCTTGATGTCTTTCTTGTACTTTAGGGGTGAATTATATATGGTTTAAATGCATCGTGGAATTTTCCAAATTATCGCGCTTTTTCTTCAGTAGAAACAAGAAATTATAGGGTTCAGCTCCAGCTTTTACTTGCACTTGATTTCATTAGCAAATTAGTGGATTATCGTTTTATTTGTATTTATAATTATTTATTTATTTAAAATTTATACTATATTTATTGTTCTAGAAATTAAATTTTGTCAATATTATGCGAGAATCTTCTGATGCCTTTCTTTTAACGAAGGAATTTCCTCTAACTTTGAAGCACACCACTTTGGTACAATTTTTTAAAAACCCAGATGATGTTACTACTCAAAATGAACTATTAACGGCTTGGAGCTTACCTTTAGAGAGTAATGCCCTACGATCCGTTATGGACACTAAAATAACAATGGCAAATGTTGCGCCGCTACATTTGTGCAACAACAATTTCTTCCTCATTTAAAAAAACTAGGGCTAAATACACCCGGCAATGTTGAGCTACTTACAGAATTTTTTAGAATTAGATCAATTATAAAACGTCCTAAAACTATAGAAGCTCAGATGCGCTCCCAAAAAAAGAAACTAGAAAAAACCTTGAAGCCTATATTTAACAAATTGAATGTCAAGGGCAGGATAGAAGAATTTAAAGACGAAAATGAAAAAAACCATGCTTTAGTGACCATTATGATCGCAATATTGAAACGATGTATAGAGATCAACAATTCATCTACAGATCACCCCTTTTTATCATTCAGACATATTCTAATCTATAGGAGTGACTCAACTATCCAAAAAAAATTTACATATACTTCTCATGCTAAAGAAAAGACATTGAAATATGCTGAAGGTCAATCCGACAATGTATTGAAACGATTAAAAAAAATATTTCCCCAAACTAACCCATTTTATAATTTGATTTTTTCTAAATTTAATGATTTAGAAAATGCATTTGGTAACGCAATGCGTCAATATCAAGAAGAGCTTCATTTAGAGGACAATTGCCCCAAGAAACAATTAAAAACAGACCCAAGCGCAGCAGGGATTGCTCCATTATTATCTCATGAAAATTTCGATCAATCCCCCTCACATACTCCCGAACATTTAATGTGCCACGAGTCATTGGGTCTATCTAACAAGCAACAAAACGTTGCAGTCGATACTTCTAGTCTGCTTCCTATTCAGACCCCTCAGCTCTACAAAAACAGTACTCAATTAAAGAGCCTTCTGTTTCAACCGTGTGCTCAACCGGTATTAGATCAGTATCTATCAATTCAACAATCATTGCATTTATTTGAACAAGAAATATCTCCTGACGATTTTGAGCAACGTTTATTAGGGGGATTAGCTGAGATTTGTGACATCACTGGCCTTGATATGAAATTCTAATCAAGGTGGCTCTCACCTTTCAATCCTAGCATATTTCCGCTTGAATCAATCCACGTGACCTTTAGCTGAAAGAGAATAAACATTCTCTTTCGAGCCAGTTAAATATAAGATCCTTCTCTCCCTAGACCACAGCATTAATACTTGTTATCTTTTGATAGTGTCGCATTCCCCTTTAATCGGCTATTAGAACCGCCTAAATAATTTTTGAAAAAAATGGATTGAGTACCTTTCTCCGCCTAAAATAAAGAAGAATTCAAGAAACTTTTAATGTAGAACCAATACCTTAAAAATTCAACGGAAAAAAAGCATGGACGCTCCTGCCATAAAGGTGCGTCAGCAACCTCTCGTTGCGTTTGAATGGATACGAACCATTTCCCACCCGATTGACTGACGGTTACATTGCGCAAATCACCAAACACCTCGCGGCTTTTGCGATAACGTAACCAACCTAGTTTAGGCAGAAAAAGACGGTTATTAGCCTCATCGAGCTTCATTTGCCTCGGATCGGGATAACGAAAACTGTCACCACTGCCTTTACGTTTAAACCGTGGAAACGCCGCTCGTTTAGCAAAGAAATGTTTGTACGCTTTTTCCAAATCTTTTAACGCGTGTTGCAAGGCTTGAGAGGGCGCTTTCTTCAGCCACTCCCTGCCCGTTTCACGCTTCCACACAGGCAAATTGGCAGCCATGGACACGTAGCCAATGAACTTGTTACCTGCCTCGTAATTTTCCTTTTGAATCGCCAGCGCTTTGTTATAGACAAAGCGGCAAGATCCAGCAAAACAACGCATCGCACGTTCTTGTGCGCCTGTGGGCATTAATGCGAATTTGAAAGCTTGAAGTCTTTTCATCTATCCATCATACTCTGGTCTATGAGTAATGACAATGAAATTAGGCAAGGAAGACATTGCGTTTTTATGATGCATGTCCATTTGGTCTTCGTAACAAAATACCGCCGGGGTGTCTTTACAAAAGAAATTCTTGGTGACTTACGCACTATCTTTGATAAGGTCTGCAACGACTTTGAGGCTAAACTCATCGAATTCGATGGTGAGGATGATCACGTCCATTTATTGGTTAACTATCCACCTAAAGTAGCCGTGTCAAAAATAGTCAATAGCTTAAAAGGGGCTTCCAGCCTCCTGATTCGTAAAAGGTATCCGAGCATTCAGAAAAAATTATGGGGAAATGCATTGTGGTCACCCAGCTATTTTGCTGCAAGCTGTGGTGGTGCGCCTATTACCATTATACGCGCCTACATCGAGCAACAGAGAACTCCTCATTAAGGTCAAAAGCGCTGGCTTACATCTCCGGCCTGAAGGCCGAAGTTTTACGCCATACCTGATAAAAGTAGGTTTGAGTGATTTTTTTAAGCGATACTCCCTCGGCCCAAATAACCCCTTACGTACACTTAATACACCCATTTCAATATCCTTTTAAATTTATTTTCTATTCCACTTATTATCATAGGCTGCTGTATGTTCCCTTTTGATAATAACAGAATGAGAGGTCAGTCAATGTTTCACCCTTAAATAAAGACGATCGCTAGCAATGCACATACGTCTTAGGCACAATTTTTCCCTGACCTAACATGACCTCTGTCATGCCGCAATTCATCGTTACGAAGCTTTGTACCCCCTGATCATTTAAGGTCTGCACCGTAGTAGGATGTGGGAAATGATATCGATTCGCAAAACCCGCTGGTATAATCGCAAATTGAGGGGCTACCGTAGCGATAAAAGGCACGGTTGAAGAGGTTTTACTCCCGTGATGAGGTACAACTAAAACGTCTGATTGTAATGTTTTGCCATATTGGCGTATTAAGTAATTCTCAGCAGGCTTTTGAATGTCGCCCGTCAACAATACCCTGTTTTTTCGATCACTAATTTGCAATACACAAGATTGATCGTTTTTATTTTTCAAATGGGTTGAGATCGGCAAAAATCGGAAAACAATTCCGTCCCATTCCCAGGTCGGGTAGCGATGACAGTTCTGACCCCGATGATAGAAAGCAGGATTATCAACAATTAATTCCCCCACCGAATACGCTTCTTCTAACGATGCCAAGCCTCCGCGGTGATCCATATCAGGATGACTAATCACTACTTTATCAATGCGTCGAATCCCTTGGGATCGCAAGAACGGAATCAGCGCCAGCTTTCCCATATCGCCGCCGCCATAAAACTTCATTCCCGTATCATAAATTAAGGTATGCTTTGACGTTCTTACAACTACAGACAACCCCTGTCCCACATCTAAAACAGCAATATTTGCTTCTCCATGCTTGATTTGAGGATATCCTGGAAAAAAGCCTAATAAAGCCAATGCAATGATAGCGAGGCGTATACCGTGTAACGGAATAAATACCACCATACCTAAAGCAACTAAAAAGGCGAGTGGAACCCACGCTTCTGTTAAGGAAGTTTGAATATTGACGAAAGAGATGTTATCGATCCAACTTAGGTATTTTAATAACCCTTGAATCGCTAAATGAACCGGCCATAATAAGATGGGATAGGGTAAGAAGGGTAATAACAGAAGGCTTACTAATGCCAATGGTAAAATAACCATGCCCACCCAAGGAATTGCAACGAGATTTGCAATGAATCCGTTAACTGCACCGTAAGAAAACCAAAATAAGGTTAAGGGCATCAAACCCACCAGACAAATCACCTGCAGGCAAACTGTTTTCTTCCAACCTGTATAAGCAAAACGTTGGTTCGCGAGCAATAATAATGCAACGGCAATAAATGATAAATAAAATCCGGGTAATAAAACGACATGTGGCTCCCATACCAGGACAGCAAACAAGCCGAAGCGCCAAGCTTGCCAGCCCGTAAAAGAGCGGTTGCAGAAATATTTTAGCGACAAAATAAAATAAGCAACCAAAGCGCGTTGTGTTGGCGCACCGAACCCCGATAAAACACCGTAACAAAAAGCAATAATTAACCCTCCAAGGCTACCCGCTCTTAACGCAGGGGAATACAAAGCCAAGGATCCTAATGAGCCCCATATATTCTTTGTTATCCAAAAACTCAAGCCGGCAACGAGACCCACATGTGCACCTGAAATAATCATCAAATGCGTGGTGCCGGTGCGTCGAAAGAGATCCCATTGCTCCTTTGGAAGATTGGTCGTTAATCCTAGCGTTATTGCATTAAATATCCCAAGTGATGACTCAGCAGGCATCAGTTGAGCCACCTTATTGCCTAAATAGGCACGCAGACGTCCAAGCGTTTGCCCTTGAGCTTCAGAAAGACATTTTGCGCTGCCCGATTTTATAGCACCTGTCCAATGAATATGTTTTGCGCTTAACTTTGCGACGTGATCGAAATGCCCTGGGTTTTTAAGATTGGTAACTGCTTTTACATTAGCAATTAACTGCCATCGTTCACCCATCTTAAAATTTGGGCAATGATCGTAACAGGTTAAGAGGATGTTTGCTTTTGCAGGTCGCGTGTTTAAACTCGACAATTGAAATTGAAATTGTGTCGGGCGCAAGGACACGTTACTGATGCCGGGTAATGTAATCGTATTTATGTTTGGAATTGAGGTAATCTTACCTTCTAAAGTTACCTTCGGCAGGATTGGTGTCGCTGGCATCCCTCGATCAGCAACAGTATGCTCATGCAAGGAACAAAAAATTAAACCTAGAAGAAAACCGCCAACGGCTCTCTTCCAAACGTTAAAAAATAGCACAAGCACTGGAAAAAATGCCAGTATTACTAACCAGTTACCCTGATAAAATAATAAAGTTGCAAGAAAAAAATAGATAATAGCCATTAGGATAACAGACTATGAAACATTCAAAGAAATCAAAACAGTAGTCAGCAACAGCGTTTCTCTATAAGAAATTCCAGGGTTGCTGACAACATAAATGTCTCAAATTTTTAATGCTCTCGGGTACTTGAAAATTGAATATCCGGATAACGTTCTTGGGCCATACGCAAGTTAACTTGCGTCGGTGCCAAATACATCAATGCGTCCGCACCGTCTACAGCCAAATAGTCAAAAACCTTTGCGCGAAAAGCTGCCATCGCTTTCTCATCCTCGGCATACACCCAGCGAGCGCAGGCAACGTTCACAGATTCATAAACACAATCCACGTTGTATTCATGTTGCAATCGATGCGCGACCACATCGAATTGTAAGATACCAACCGCGCCTAAAATCAATTGATTGTTGTTTAGCGGACGTATAATTTGTGTGGCACCTTCCTCAGAAAGTTCAATTAAACCTTTTAAAAGTGCCTTGCTTTTTAACGGGTTTTTTAAACGCACTAATCGAAACAATTCAGGTGCAAAATTAGGCAATCCGATGAATTTCAGTGTTTCTCCTTGAGAGAAACTATCACCAATGTGCATGGTGCCGTGATTATGAAGGCCAATAATATCCCCTGCTGTTGCCACTTCGGCATGTACACGATCGGCTGCCATAAAGGTTAAGGGATTCGCAACTTGGACCTCTTTGCCGATGCGTAGGTGCGTAAGTTTCATGCCTTTTTTAAATTGGCCCGAACATATTCGCAAGAAAGCAATTCGATCCCTGTGCTTAGGGTCCATATTGGCTTGAATCTTAAAGATAAAACCGGAAAAATTGGCTTCATCGGGCTTGACCCATCGTTGATTCGCTTCTCGAGGTAATGGCGGTGGTGCATGCACCGCAAAATCGTTTAAAAGCGCCTCAATACCAAAGTTATTAATGGCGGATCCAAAATATACCGGCGTCAATTTGCCGGCTAAATATTCTTCCACATTAAATGTATGGGAGGCACCCCGAACCAGCTCAACTTCGCTACGTAATTCTGTCGCTAATTCGCCTAAGCATTCATCCAATTCTTTATTGTGCAAGCCTTTAATAATATAGCTTTGTTGCTTTTGGGCATTTTTTCCAGGCGTGTATAAATAAACGGCATCTTCATAGAGGTGGTAAATACCTTTAAAGCGTTTACCCATCCCCACAGGCCAGGTCATCGGTGCACATTGAATACCTAAGGTTGATTCAACTTCATCCAGCAAATCGAGAGGCTCACGACCTTCGCGATCTAACTTATTGATAAATGTCATAATAGGCATCTGACGTAAACGACAAACATCCATCAATTTGCGAGTACGTTCCTCGACGCCCTTTGCGACGTCGATGATCATCAAGGCCGAATCAACCGCCGTGAGTGTACGGTAGGTATCCTCAGAGAAATCTTCATGCCCTGGCGTATCTAGTAAGTTCATGACATAGCCGTTATAGATAAACTGCATAACGGAAGTCGTTACAGAAATGCCCCTTTCTTTTTCCAAAGCCATCCAGTCTGATGTAGCATGCCGGTCGGCTTTACGGCCCTTAACGGAACCTGCTAACTGGATTGCACCCCCAAAAAGTAATAATTTTTCAGTCAGGGTTGTTTTTCCTGCGTCAGGATGTGAGATAATGGCGAATGTACGCCTTTTTGAAAAATTTTTGTAAAAATCCGTCATTTGGAATGAATAAGTATATAATTTCTCGAAGAGTCTATTGTGTCATTATAATCTTTAATGACTAACATCTAACCTTAAATCGCAGCACTATTATAGCAAGAAATCATGCAGAACATAACTCTACAAGTTGTTTTGAACTTAATCCGTCGATATCACATTTGGTTTATCGGTGAAACCTTCGTGCTTTTTCAGTTTTTTCTGCAACTATCGTCAGGCGTTATCGTCGGCTCGATTATGCAAGAAATGCATTTAACTGCCCTCACTGGGGGGTTAATCAGTAGCGCTTTCTATTACGTTTACACAAGCATGCAATTGCCGGTTGGTATGCTATTTGATCGTTACAGCACTCGCTTTCTTCTCACTTTTAATATCTTGCTCTGCAGCCTTGGGTGTCTGTGGTTTGCCCATAGCTATCAGGTCGGATCGTTAATTATTGGCCGCATTCTAATGGGCGCGGGCGCCTCTTTTGGTTTTGTCGGGTTATCACACTTGTTGCGACAGAATTATCCTCTTCGTCAGTTTGGCTTTTTAATTGGTCTGGCAGAAACCACAGGCTTCTTAATTACCGTTTTCGCTATTAGCAGTTTAGGGGTGCTAGTAGCATGGTGGGGATGGCGCTATTTTATTCAAAATGCCGCCTTTGTCGGCTTTGGTATCACCTGTCTATTCTGGTTTTTTATTCCTAAAAAAGATAAACACATTGTCCCACCGCATTATAAAAAACAGGTATTAAGCATTTTGATGAATCCTATTGCCTGGGTAAATGGTTTTTTTGTGGGCCTCTGCTTTATGATGATCACCGTATTAGGTGCTATGTGGGCAATTCCGTTTATTCAAAGTAAACTGCACTGCGGTTTAAAATTGGCGAGCTTTATAGACGCCCTATTATTTTTAGGAGCAGCCTTGAGTTGCCCTTTGTTCGCCTACTTAGGAAATACATTTTCACGTCGGAAACCCTTGATTGTAGCTTCCTGCTTATCCACAGCATCTCTTGTTCTTTTAGCGCTTTTTCTGCCCACTCAAAACCCCTATCTCCTAGGATTTATTTTCTTCCTTACAGGGCTTTGTTGCGGCGCCTATATGTTTGCGTATTCCATCTCCAATGAAATAGCACCTCCTAACTCCTTATCAACCTCAACAGGCTTTACTAATACGTTAGCCATGATCACCGCCCCTATTTTCCAACCCTTAGTCGGTTTGATTTTTGACCATTATCACCAACTAGAACCTACAAATGCTCTAGGAGCTTATCAAATTGCCTTGCTTGTTATTCCCGTAGGTCTAATCATTGCCAGTATTCTCGTTTTATGGTTGCCCGAAAAAAAGCATTTTCTTGATGACGACACCTCACATGAACCAGGGCCAAATGAAACAGCCTCGAATAATGCAAACGTTGAAACTTCTGTTTTTACAAATTTACCGCCCGCTTAAAATTGTCTTTGGAAAACGATGAAAAACCTGATGTGGATTGATCAAACTTCTCTATTAAAGCTTAAAGAGACAGCGCAGATAAGCCCGTCTCTTTATCAGTGGCTTGCTTTGACACAAAACTTGTCCAAAAAAATCAACGACACGAGAAATCCTTTTACACTGGAACTCTGTTATCAAGGCTTCTCGACTCCTTTGCCTGAAGAACATCAGTTTTTTGTTGATAGTTTTTCTCAAGCAGATGACGGCACCTATTTTGTCCGACAGGTTATTCTTAAAGGTGCAGGGATTCCACTTATTTTTGCACGTGTCATCGTACCGTCAGTCACTTACAATCATTATGCTGAGGCCTTTAAAAACCTAGGTGAGGCGCCTATTGGTAGCACCCTGCTTTACGGGAATGCGGCGATTGCGCGTACGCCTTTTGCATTCCGACAAACTGACCTTCAAGAACCTCTGATACAAATAATGCAATCTTTTTTAAATAGATCCGATCTAGGAACGCCATGGTTGAGGCGGTCTTGCTTCCATTTGCCTCGAGGATCTTTGCTAATTACAGAGTCTTTCCTGGATAATTTATTCTTATTGAAAACAAATAAAACCTGTCAAGTTGCTAACACTTCACCTTGGGACAAAGACAAAGATAGGGAGAGTGGTTATGCAACTATGGATTGATGGAGATGCCTGCCCCAAGGTCATTAAAGATCTTTTATTTCGAGCGGCCATTCGAACACAGACTTTTCTAAGCATTGTTTCCAATCACACTCTATCCGTGCCACCGTCTCCTTTTATAAAAAAACATCAAGTCGGATTAGGATTTGACGTGGCTGACAAATATATTCTTGCTAAAATGCAACAAAATGACTTGGTCATAACTGCCGATATTCCTTTGGCAGACGCAGTGATCACGGCCGGAGGCTTTGCTTTAAATCCACGTGGTGAAATGTATTGTGCTCAAAATGTTAAGCAGTACCTAGCACTTCGCAATTTTAATGAGTCGTTACGTAGTTGCCAGCTCATAACAGGTGGCCCTCCTAAATTAAGTCAAAAAGAAATTCGGGACTTTGCCAATAACCTGGATAAATTTATCCATCGAAAAAAATAATGGATTCTATGTCGTATATTTTTAATCAATCCGTATGTCATTAAGATTATTTATGATAAATTCAGTCAATTCCTGTTCAAAGCAGTTAAATCACCAAGCGATGGCTTTTACACTTGCCATCCAAAAGTACCTACAGCATCCACAGTATAAGCGCTTAGAAAAACTTACATCATTCTTTATTGTTTTTTTGCAAGTAAGCAGTTTATTGCAGATGCTCCATAGTTACATAGCTGTTTCTTATTTATCTTTGATCACAATTTTGTTACTTGCTTATATCGCTACCGATTTTATTAATGGCTTGGTTCATATGTACATGGATAATAATACTCACTATTCATCATGCATAGGGCCGTTTATTGCCGCTTTTCATTTACATCATGCCAAATATACTTATCGAGTCAGGCATCCTTTAAGGGTTTATTTTGATGAGTCAGGCACTAAATTTTGGTTATTAGGCTACTTATTTCTTTTGGTCATTTTTCCCCAAATAACCACTTTAGATATCCGTTTACACATAGGGTTAGTTGCCTTTGGAATTTTTTCATCCATCGCTGAGCTATCCCATTACTGGTGTCATAATGCCACCAAAAAAAATAGGCTAGTCTTATGGCTGCAAAAAACTTCCATATTATTGTCCAAAAAACATCATGCAGCCCATCATTGTTCTGATAATGTTCAGTACGCATTTTTAAACGGATTGACCGACCCACTGATCAATAAGATTGCTCATGTCTTATATAAAAATAAGGGTTATAAAAATTACGCGGATCAACACACTAAAATATATTTAAAACAAACTGGATTCAATTTTTCACATTCGCATGATTGAAATTAGTCAAACTAATCTTTATTGAAACTATTGGGCTGATTCATTATGGTTTTGCTGAAGAGATCTCAAAGGGTGCAAACGGTTTTTTTTCCTTTTCTTTTTTTTCCTTGTTGCGATCCTCTATTGCCGCTTGGAAAAGGCTAAAATTAGCATTTCCATTCTTGTTATTCTCTTTCTCTGTATCCTTAGAAGGACAGCTATGCTTTTTAGTGAGTTGCGGCGATGAGTTATGTAACTGCAACAATTCCTCTATTTGATTGCTAATCAATTCTTTCTGTGCTTCAAGAGTGCCTTCCATACGATCAATAATTATACCTTTTTCTTTTAATGCCTCATTTTTTTGTGCCAGTGCTTCTTCCAATTCAATAATACGTTTGTCAGTTTTTGCCCTATTAGCTTCCATCTTTTTTAAAGATTGCAGGTTTGCCTCTTGTGCTTGTTTTAATAATGCTTTCGTTTTTATATCTTGATGATAAAGCTTTTCATATTCTGAGAGTTGTTGAAGATAATGTTCTCTCATACCATTTAACATATTTACTGCCATCCCATTTTCCTGTTTATATAAATAATCGGCTAATCCTTGGCATGATTGATTGACAATAGTATTAATTTCTTCTTGTGTGAGTTTATTCATTAAATTGGAATGCTTTTCAATGCTTGCCAATAGCTGTGGAACAAACAATGATGCGACGGATTTCGGACTCGGCATTAAGCTTTGAACAATAGCTGCAAGGTGTTGATTTTTTTCAGCTAATACTTCTTCAGCGGTGTTGTTTTCCGCCAATAACATTTCTATTTCCACGATATAATTTTTTGCCTGATATATATAAGCTATAATTGTAGGCAAACTCTTGGAAAAATCTTCAAATACATCTCGAAAGCAAATGCTTTTCCCTTTTATGTCCTGATATAAAAAATCATCAAATTTACAAGCAGCCTTGTCTTTTACTTTGCCTTCAAAAATATCGATCAGCTTTTGGGCATACTTTAATTTCATTTTAAGCTTATAATTAAGAATAGGATTTTCCATAGAAACCGAATTCTTATTTTCTAGAAAGAGGGTATTAATCTCTTTCAATAAAGCTTCTACTGCTGCTAACTCGTCAAAAATCGTTCCTTTATAGTGATGGTGGCAATAAAACGGTGTTTTTTCAAAGGTGCTTAAATCAAAACTTTTCATCTCATTCCTTGTTGGACCCTGCTTAAATATAAACTGAAGTTTCTTTTTTAGGTTGAACAATGGACTGTTTTTTTATTTAACTGAACATTTAAACCACGGAAAAGCTTTTTTATTTTTTTCTTCGTGCTTATTATTTTTCTGCACTTCCTTTTTTGAAAAGAAGTTTTCTTTAAGGCGCTCATTATTGTTTTGTTCCAGTTTCTTAGGCATCCCATTAAGGTTTGTGTTAAGTTTCTCTCGGGATGGACTTTGCAACTGCAGCAAGGTTTCTGTTTGGTGGTTAATACATTCTTTTTGAGCTTCAATAGTACCTTCCAGGCGATCAATGATAGTGGATTGCTCTTGAAGTTCTTGATTTTTTTTGGCAAGTTCTTTTTCCAAAATATCGATTCGTTGGTTGGATTGGCTACTATTTATTGCAAGCTTTTCATGAGCTTCTTGATTTTCTTGCTGTGATGCCTGCAACAATGCTTTCGTTTTGATATCTTCATGATATAGATCTTCGTATTGAGAGAGCTGATGGATATAATGTTCCCTCATGCCATTGAGCATGCTCACAGCTATACCGTTCTCTGATTTATACAAATAATCTGCTAAGCTTTTTGCTGTTTGATTGACAATGACATCTATCTGTTCTTTTGAAAGCTGGCTATTCAAAACGGCGTGCTTTGCAATTTCTGTGAGAAGTTCAGGGATAATCAGAGAAGTAATAGACTGAGAACTCGGTATTAAACTTTGTGAAATGGCTGAAAGATGCTGAGTTTTTGCAACCAATATTTCTTTATTTAAATTCCTTACTGCTTGTTGCCGTACGAGGTCGGCTAACAGGTTTTTTGCTTGGTATAAATATTCTAAAAGCACCCCAGCATCTTCTGTAAAGGACTCTCGCGCTCTATCAGCTATACCATGGCTATCTGCATAACAAAGAAAATACTTCATATTATTCTTTCTAGCAATTTTCACTTTTTGCTCAAAAATTTCTATGATTTTCTCGGTATAGGCAAATTTCCTATCTAGATCAAAATTAAGTTTGGGATCAGTCTCATACTCTATCTCTTCTTTATTCAACGCAAGCTCTATAATATCTTGCATATATCTAACAATTTCATCTAACTCTTTAAATAAAGTGCCTTTTTTATTCGAAAATTTTCGGTAAAACATCGTTTTTTTGAATGGATCTAAATCTAAGGTTTTTTTCATCTCATTGCTTCCCATGCTTTAAGCTCAACACTGTGCATTTTTTGACTATAAATATTTAAGGCAGCCAATTACTGGATAAAGGCTACGAAAAAAATAGTTATTGCGGTTGGGATGGAAAACAACACGACCATGAAAACGCCTTTTTACTGTTTACATCGTCGTTGGAATTCTTGTGACGTTCTATACCCGAAAAAAAAGTCATATTAGATGTAATATTTGTTTCCTTTTGAGTTGCTAGGGAATTTCTAGATTGTTGATCTAATCCCTGAAGCAATGGTTCTGTCATCAATGTCCCTTCCGATGGATGCGCCAGCGGGCGATTTTGGTCCAAAATTAGTTCTTCTGCACGATTAAGGAGAATATCTCTTTGTCGAATTTCATGGTTTTTATGCTCAATTTCTGTTTCTTTACGTTTGAGCACATTTTCCAATTCTTTAATAGAATCCTTTGACTTAAGTAAATTGTTTTCAATTTGGCTCAATAAATTTTGGTGTTCTTTACCTGCCTTTATGAGCTCTTTATCTTTTTGAGCTAATAGATCGTCTTTTAGCTTGATCAACCGTTGCAGTTCTTCAACATGCTTATTCGCCTCAATACTGTTCTTTTCAATCGTATTAATCAATCGTTGCTTTTCTTGCTCGGTTTTTTGCAATAACAAAGTGGTCTCAATATGCTCCTGATAAAGATTATCGTATTGAGACAGCTGCTTAACATAGTGTCCGCGCATACCATTTAACATATTGAATGCGGCGCCTTCCTCCGCTTTATATAGATAGTCCGCTAAACTTTTTGCGCTTTTTTCGACAATTAAATCTATCTCTTCTCGCGTTAATTTATCTTGCAACCCAGAATTTTTTTCAATTTGAGTTAATAGTTCTGGCAGCATTAAAGAAACAACCGATTTCGAGCTCGGTAATAAATGCTGAGCAATGGCCAAGAGGTGTTGGTTTTTTAGAGTGTTTATATCTTCAACGGTAATTCTTTCCGCGAGTACCCGTTCCACATGAATAAAAAAATTTTTTGCTTGATAGAAATATGCTCGAAGACAACGCCTAGCCCAGCTAAATTTATGACTTAAATTTTGGTACGAGGAATCAAAATCAACACCATGCAAAAATGAAGGCAGAAAATCACTGTCTGCATCCAGCATTTTTTTTTCAAAGAATGTTATTAATTCATTCGCATATTGGATCTTTGTTTTAATAAGATTAACTATCTTAGGGTGCGCGATAGCAGACCAAGAATCTTGGATCTCTTTTATTAAGGCATTAATCTCTTCTAAAAACGTGTCAATTTGCTGTAGTTCGACAAATATAGTTCCTCCAAGTTTATGAAAGTCCTTATAAAATTGGGTTGATCGGAATACACTTAAGTCAAACGTTTTCATAGAAATCCTTGGAAGTTTTAATGCAACATAATTTGGTTATTTTTTGCAATGAGTGTTATATTTTGCAAGGCCAATTATATTTTATTTAAGAATCTTTACAATCCTTTGAGCAAATTGAAAAATGAACACAGAATTATACAATCGGCGTTGTTTCTCATTTGTTAGGCATGATTGATTTTCAGTATCTTGCAGGGCAGGCATGCTTTGTTGAGGAACTGAGAGGAAGAAAAAATCAATATATGACTAGCAAGTCTGCAACGGCTCATTATAAAGTCATCCAATTGCTTTTGAATCACAGGCATCGCCGATTTTATCGTTGTTAATTACACAAAATCCTGGGTGGGTTTTATCGGTTAACCCAGCGATCCATTGCTTTGAACCGTTTTCGCGAATCAATACTTCGGGAAGAAGCAAGCGTTTTTTCGGCGATCGAATATTAATCAGCCAATCTCCATCCTTACCCGCTTCAGTTGTGACAAATTGAGACATTGGAATAGTTTTGCCGTCGGGATCGCGCCAGCCTGCAATGGCACCTCGTAATGCATCTTCTTCTGGTAAATTTAGGGCGTAAAAAGCGCTTCCATCGGTAAATTGGCATAACACACCTGAAAAAACGTGTGCTTTTTCTTGAGGTTTCGTTATCCAGACTTGACGAAACCAGGCTGTCTGACTAGTTACAAATTGTTCTTCATTTGAACCACCGATTTGTATATGCCCATTTAAACGCCCTGTCTGGCTAACACGTAATTTAATCCCTGGTCGCAAATTTTTAGCAGGTAATGCATTGCCTGCCTGGCTTAACATGTCAACTTTAAAATTAAAGCCTTTTTTTTCTTTGGTTTGTACGCCAAAGATCCACGTATTATTCACTTCATTAAATTTTAAAAAAGCATTACCAACGCGATAATAGGTTGCTTCTGGAGTCGTAATCGTGGCACTTTCTTCTTCCCAGAAAATTGATTTCTTTTCTGGATCAAGTAATGTTGCAACGGCATGAAATACTTTGCCTTCGCGATTTATCTGAAAATAATAACTGTAATGTTCTCCGTGTTCATTTGTTACCATACCTGAAAAAACCCAATTACCTTGAGCAATATTTAAAGGAGCATGCGTAGGATTATCAGATGTCATTGCATCACTTCCTGGACCTGTAACATCGGTTTCAGTCGCCGTTGTAACGCTCTCCTTCGTATCAGGGCTAGTGTTCTTTGCTTCTGGTTTGCGTTTCTCTTTTGTCGAATGTTTGTTGAGATATACGGGATTTTCTAAATTTTTCACGTCTGATTCAAACATTTTGCGCTTGCCTAAATCTGTTGCAAATAAAGTAAATGAACCCAATAGGTTTAGACTTAAAAAAATACCGATTAATTGACGTTTACCTATTTTCATTATTAACCTCTCTTTGCAGGTGAAAATCCATTGCATCCCAAAAAGCATCGCTTACATTTGCCTCCACGGACAAATAGTACCATGTCTCTTCTGCAAACGATCGACATTTGATAGCATCTTTCTCTGTCATAATGACTGCTTTTTCTTTCACGTTTAAATCTGCGCGTTTAAAATCATGATGATCTGGGAAAGAGTATTGATTAAAGACAAGTCCTAGGCCGTTTAACGTATTAAAAAAGCGGTCTGGATGGCCAATACCTGCAACAGCAGCCAAAACCTTCGGCAATTCACTCAGGTTAATTTTTTTGCCCGAAGCTATCTGAATGATTGAATGCGGCAGTAATTGCATATCGAATGCCCCTTCCCAACTTCCCTCGTTAACCACCAGGAGATCACAATTAGCTAACCGAGTTTTTTTTTCACGCAATGGTCCTGCAGGTAAACATTTTCCGTTGCCTAGTCCTCGTATCCCATCGATCACAACGATTTCTAATTGTCGAGCCAGCGAATAATGTTGCAGACCATCATCGCTAATAATCATCTGACACAGGGGGTACTTATTTAACATATACTGCACAGCATCGGTTCGATTGGGCGAGATCACAACTGGGCAGAGTGTCCTTTTAGCAATTAATAGAGGCTCATCGCCTGTCTCTTTCGCTGTATCCTTATCAACATTGACTTCGTGAGGAAAAGACTTGCGTTGAGCACCATAGCCCCGGCTAACCACCCCAACATAAATGCCACGAGCGCGTAAATGTTCGGCGATTGCAATTACTAATGGCGTTTTCCCAACCCCTCCTACGGTAATATTACCGACAACAACCACCGGCACACCAAAGGTTTTTTTTTGCACGAAGCGCAATAAGTACTGTCGCCTTAAACAAACAATTCCGTTATAAATCCACGACAAAGGCGATAGAAGCCAAGCTAATGGATGATTGCGCTGATACCAAATCTTATTAAACAGGCCGACGCTAGCCTGAAATAGGCGCTGCTTCATGTCGAAAACCTAATTGTTGTGTTTGCACAAGCTGTGAATAGTGACCGCCCATTGCCAACAATTCTGGATGGGTGCCTTCCTCTACCACCCGTCCCTTGTTGAGCACCACAATTTTATCTGCTCTTTGCACCGTTGACAGTCGATGAGCTATGATGAGCGTTGTGCGTGTCTTCATCACTTCTTCTAACGCCATTTGAATCATTTGTTCAGATTCGCTATCTAACGCAGAAGTCGCCTCATCTAGAATAAGTAAAGGTGCTTCTTTTAAGATAGCTCTTGCAATTGCCAGACGTTGTCGCTGTCCACCAGATAACAACACCCCGTTTTCTCCTATCTTTGTTTCATAGCCTTCTGGCAGACGTGCAATAAACTCGTCAGCATAGGCAAGCTTTGCTGCCCTCACAATTTGTTCATGACGCACATTTTCAGTTCCATAAGCGATGTTCTTAGCAAGCGTGTCATTAAAAAGAGTGACATTTTGACTAACAAGCGCAATTTGAGCACGCAAACTCATTAAGGACAGACCCTGTATAGATTCTCCGTCTAAGAAAATACGTCCATCACTAAGCTCGTAAAATCGAGGTAACAAGCTCGCTAAGGTTGTTTTGCCACTGCCTGAATGTCCCACTAAAGCAACCGTATGTCCAGCGGGTATTGCAAAACTGACCCTATCCAAAACACGCTGCCCAGAGGGATAGGCGTAACTAACGTTATCAAATTCAACACAACCTACAGAGCGCTTGGTCAGTTGCTTTCCCGCTTCGGTTTCGATTGGTTGATCTAAAAGTAAAAAGACGCTTTCCGCCCCCGCGAGCCCTCTCTGAATCACTGCATTTAAGGTCGTTAATGTTTTCATTGGTTTTATCAATTGCAGCATCGCCGCAATGATGGTCAAAAAAGAACCAGCTGTAATTTCAATCACTGTGGTTAGCTGAATGGATACTAAAATAATCACAGCGATTCCCACCGCAATCACAAACTGCACCCCTGCTACGTTAATTGCCTTACTCATCGCAACTTTCATATCATTATGGCGAGCTTTAGCAGTGGCTCGATTAAATTTCTCACTTTCGTAGTCTCGTCCCCCAAAAATTCGAACCACTTGATAACCTTCAATCGCCTCGGCTGCTATTTCAGTCACTTCGTTCATTGATTGTTGGACTTTATGACTGCTACGACGCACCCGTTTATTCGTGTAAGTCACAATACAGCCAACAAAAGGGATAGTAATGAGAAACATTAGGGATAGTTGCCAATTAATGATGAGCATTACCGTTAATAAGCCCACGACCAAGCAAGTATTCTGCACAAAATCTGTCAAGGCATCGGCGCTGACTTGAGCAACTTGTTCAACATCATATAAAATTTTTGATAGTAACTCGCCCGAGGTCGCTTTGTTATAGTAACTGGCTGGCAATTTTAAAATATGGGCAAAAACACGTTGTCGAAGCACTTGCACCACTGCTCGTGCCACCCATGTCATGCAATAGCTCCCACCCGCATTAACCACACCTCGAAGTGTAATCCCGATCAGCACAATAAAAGGAATTTTTCGGATAAAATCACTATCCAAGGCAATAAGGCCTCTGTCTAGAAAAGGCCGCATTAAATAGGTAAAACCGGCATCGACTGCGGACGATAAAATATTTGCAAATACCCCAATTAATAAAATAACCCAAAAAGGCTTGATATGACTCAAAAGACGTTGATACAACTGTATTGTTCGATTTGCACCAGGTTGATTCATTGATTCACTCATTACGACTAAAAACTCCTAGGGTCAGTCAAAGTATTGTAAGACCTGTTTTAATTCGGTATTGTGCTGCAGTTTTATATCGATGTATAGATACCCTGAAACATCGCATAAAACTTTACGCTTTTTTGCAATAGGGATCACTGCAATTTCAAACAAAGGGAACGGTTATGCACTATTCTTTTAACCCTCACCGTCACATCAAAATTTGGCTTAGTAAAGAGAAGGATACTTTTTTAACACTTGAAAATCAAAAACGGCTTATTAAAGCGCGCTATTTAAATCCAAACGATGAATTTCATTTCGTTTATGATTCGCATTTATTGAACCAAAACGCACAATTAAATTTGGAAAAATTTTGTTGTAAACATCGCCTAATTCCTCATGATGCCCACTTTTTGAAAGGAGAAAATAACCTTGAAAAAACGTTAATTACCTATTATGAAAAAGAAATATTGCATGTCAACAACGGTGGTAACTTAGGCGCTGCAAGTGACATATTACGATGGATTAGCGATATTTATCGACTGGGTATTTACACCGACTTTGATGTCAAAATTGACACACAAAAACTACCAAAATCCATGAATGTTCAGCAACCTGTACTCATTGGATTAGGCAGCGTACAAGCGTTAGGAAAAGAAATTATATTTATTCATAATAGCATTTTAAACGTAGTTGATGCTTATCATGCTTCACCTATCGTTCAAGCTATACAATCCACAATGCTGATGAGACTTGAAGACAAAGATCTTTTTCACACATTACTGAGCGAAACACATGAACTTTATGCCCATGAGTATGGGCCCCTGTGTGGCGATATTCTTTATGACAAATTTTACGGCTCACAAGGCTTAATCTTTGAGCGTTTGGATAAACTACGCAAGTCATCTGACACAATGATTGAGCTTCGACAAAAAATCCACGCCTTACATAAAGACAATCAATCTTTTTGTCATTTTCTTGGTAATACCGTTAAAACTATTGCTTCGTGTACCCGCAGAGCAGCAGATTCGAGGTGGATGGAATCATTTTCAACACACCCTGACTCTCAATCTTTAAAGAATTTAACTGATAAAGAGGATGAAGAACTCGTCACTCAGTTACGTGAAGAAGATCACTTTACACTTTTAAAATCGACGGTAACTGCCTCCACTGGATCTTTAGCATTACTACAAGGATTTTTCTCCAAGCCCATCACTCTCAACATCTCGGAGGAATTCGCCGCATATGCCTTTAGTTCTTACGACCTCGATAAAGCATTCATCGTTAAAGCACAGTTGCCTTTTCATTCAAGTTTAAGTGCTTATGAGCGATTGCTAGAAGAAACACCTAAGATACAAAATAAGCAAAGCAGTTCGTCCTGGTTCGAGGAAGATAGCAATATTACCAAAACGAGAGAATTAAAGTTCCTTGAAAAACGCAATGCCTTACAACGTTCACTATCTCATCGTTTAACTACGCTTAATATAAATATTAATCGGCATATTGAAAAAATTGAAAGTGAGCGTCAAGGATGCTTTGGTTTTTATCGAAAACATGCAAGAACACAGAAAGTGAACGCTTTAAAAGATATTCGCAGTCTCTTTAAAGAAGGAAAATTTGATGCAGAACACCTTGAAACAAAAGCGAAACAATACGCTCCAAAGGTTTTATTTGCGAGCATTGGAAAAAGTAGAACAAAACGCTTAGTCCAAGAAACTACTTCTCTTTCTAATCAAGCAACTGTTTACCAATTGACAGATGAGGAAGGTTACATTGCATTAACCGCTCTTTAATCTAATCCAACCCATTACAAAAAGGATCTTTTTACCTTCGCTTGCTCCTAAAGTTGAAGCACTATACTATTAAACGATGCCAGATATTACCGTTCTATGCACTCGCTTTATTCTTCACAGCTCAAACGGCAGTTTTATAAAAAAAAAGCTGTGGAGGGTGTGCCTTAGTTTTTTGATTATAAATCAGGCCATTGCTGCTCCTGTTGCTCAAACAGAGATCTTTCCTTTCTTCTTTCCAACGTTTTCACCCATAAAAGAGGCACAACTCTCCCCTCCCTTTAAATTGACGACTCCTTCTAAAGAACCTGCCAATCATCAAGCCCCTAGAGGCTATGCCGTTGCTACAGCGCACCCTCTAGCCACCGAAGCAGGTTTAGACATACTTGCCGCAGGAGGGAACGCATTCGATGCAGCAGTTGCAATCAGCGCCGTCTTAGGTGTGGTCGAACCCTATCACTCAGGTTTAGGTGGAGGCGGTTTTTGGTTGCTCCATGACGCAGAAACGAAAAAAAATATTTTAATTGATGCGCGCGAAACGGCTCCTGGTAAGGCATCCCGCGATATGTTTTTAGACAAAAATAAAAAACCCATTCCTGGTTCATCACTCAATGGCGGGCTTTCCGCAGCAATACCAGGAGAGCCTGCAGCACTTGTCTTTATTTCGAAACATTACGGGCGTTTACCCTTATCAACGGTTTTAGCACCAGCCATTCGTCTTGCAGAAAATGGATTTGTTGTTAATCAAGCTTTTCGCGATTTTGTACTCATGGAAGATCGCTTAAAGACGTTACAACGTTTCCCTGCAAGTGCAGAAACATTTCTCAAAGAAGGTCGAGCTTATAAACGGGGAGACTGTTTAAAGCAACCAGCGCTGGCAAACACTCTCCGACAAATTGCCGAAAAAGGAAGGGATGGTTTTTACCGAGGGATCATTGCTGAGCGGTTGGTTAAGGGTGTGAACGCTGCAGGCGGCATCTGGACATTAGAAGATTTGGCCAACTATCGTCTGAAAATTCGTAAGCCCTTAACAAGTACCTTTCATAATATGACCATCGTTACTACCCCGCTACCTTCAGCTGGTGGCGTAGCGCTCGTAAACATGTTAAATATTCTTTCAGCTTACACATTGAATAATTTTTCGAAGGAGACGTGGGTTCATTATCTAGTCGAAGCCATGCGTCTGGCTTTTTGGCAGCGTGATCGTTATCTTGCTGATCCTGATTTCATTGATGTCCCATTAGATGACCTACTTTCGGTAAAACATGCAGCAAAGCTGCGTCAACTTATCCCACTTAAAAACGCTCTGCCCTCTCAATCATTACAAGAAAAATCAAACGCAAGGTCTCAGTTGACAGCCATGGAATTAAAAACGATCAATAAACAAACATCTGACTTAAATCAAGCAGCGCATCATACTTCGTCTGCGCCTGCCAATCTTCAGAAAAAAATCTCCTCTGCAGATCTAGAAAATATACACACAACGAGCATCGCAGTTTTAGATAAAGAAGGTAATCGCGTTGCCGCAACAATGACGGTTAATTATATCTTTGGGTCTAGTGTTGTACCCAAAGATACAGGCGTACTTATCAATAATGAAATGGATGAATTTTCAATCAAACCAGGTGAAAAAAACATATATGGCATTGTTGGTACAGAAAAAAATGCCATTCAGCCAGGAAAACGTCCCTTGTCTAACATGGCACCCACTTTTTTAGAAATGCCTAATCGCATTGCAATTGCAGGAACACCTGGTGGTAGCCGTATTCCAACGATGATGTTGCTCGCAGCTCTTTCTTTTTACGACTATGGTGGAGCTATTCGCATGGTTTCTGCCATGCGCTTCCATCATCAATATCTTCCTGACTATCTCCAGGTAGAGCCGGAGACATTTTCACCGTCATTACAGGCTGCATTAGTACGGCGAGGCTATCACCTTATGATGTTGAATCAATATTACGGCGATATGCAAGCAATTACTTGGGACAAGCAAAGAAATTACATTACCGCAGCTTCTGATCCACGCCATGTAGGAGTTGCTGTTACCGTTTCTGCAGACAAAGGCGGTTATGGGTTTTCACACTGACTTCAGCTGCTTTCGTCATACCTATGTATACCTATAGCATTTTTCGAAGTAGCTTGCATCGAAAATACTTCTATTACATTTCTGTCAGTCTACGTACTAAAGAAGGCCCATGATAAATAAAGCCGGTGTAGATCTGAAGCAATGACGCACCTGCACTTAAAAAATCAGCAGCTACTGCGGGACTATCAATCCCCCCTACGCCAATGAGTGTCATTGCGTTCCCGATCTCACTTTTCAAACGCCTTAAACAGTCAAGTGAACGCCGCATCAAGGGTGACCCACTCAGTCCACCAGCTTCTTCACCGTGCGGCATGTTTTTAATAGCAACATCTCGATAACAGGTGGTGTTTGTCGCGATTATTCCGGCTACATCGTATTTTAGGCTGATAGCAACCATTTCCTTTTCGATATCTTGCTCCTCATCTGGAGACAATTTTACAACAAGTGGGACCCATCGTTGATGATGATCAGCTAAACGTTGTTGCTCATCGGTTACTTGTGCAAGCAATCGATCGAGGTACTCTCCTTTTTGCAGCTCACGCAATTCAGGCGTGTTTGGAGATGAGAGATTTAAGGTAATATAAGAAGCATGCGAGTAGACTTTTTGCAAACAATAAACATAATCATTAACGGCGTTGTTTAACGATGTCTCTTTATTCTTACCGACGTTAATTCCCAGAATTCCAGGGTAAGCCGTTGTTTGAATATTTTTCAGAAGAACGTCAACACCTTCATTATTAAATCCCATCCGATTAATCAATGCATGCGCGCTAGGAAGGCGAAATAAACGGGGTTTTGGATTTCCAATCTGGGCGCGCGGAGTTACCGTTCCTACTTCAATAAAACCAAAACCCATTTTATGCAAGCCCTTCACGTGGGCAGCATTTTTATCCAGTCCTGCAGCTAGACCGATAGGCGAAGGGAAAGACAATCCCATCGCTTGCACTGTTTTTTTAGTGGGTTCAGTAAAACAAACGGAGGGCATCCAATCCAAGGCAGTTAAAGCCAATTGATGAGCCGTCTCGGGTTCTAATTTAAAGAGCAAATTTCGAATAATAGGATACATTGTTTGCAAAAAAACACCTTTATGCAATAATTAATAATAATTGTGAGTTAATAACTCAACTATATAACTTAGGATGATAAAGGACATTGTTGCGCCCAAAGCCGAAGCATAGCATTACCATTTGGCTGCAAATTGTAAGGCACTTCTTTCACCTCAATACCATAATTCTGTTGTTGTAATCCTAAGAGAACCGGCCCTAACAGGGGTGACGGCTCACCCCTACAATCTACCAAGGGAAATAAACGAACTTCCTTAGCAACCCGAGCAAGCTCTTTTAGGATATTCAAATAAGAGTCTAGATCGCCAATATTTGGATTTACAAAAAAATGATAAGCGCTGAGTGCAATATCGAAAGAGAAGTCATCGAACGGTAGTTTAGCGTGATCAATGCCAAGGTAACGTCCCTCGTCTTTTCCTTTTGGATAATCTGCAAAAAAGAGTTGTAGTCCCTTTTGCCTCATATTAATCAATGTCTCTAAATTATCGTTATACTCTTTAAGATTTAAAGTGGGTTGAAGCGCTAATTTTGCCGTTACTTCGTGAAAGCTGGTTTCGACACAATGATTTAAAGCCTCTTTATCCATCTCAAATAACCCATCACAGCTCACAACTTCGCCTGCATGATGGTGAAGATCTTGGTTAAATGCACTCGGGCCACATGCAAATTCTAAAAAGCGTTTCGTAGGATCCAACGTCAAATCGAACATTTTCAAATACTCGTCCGTACGATATCCCCACAGTGTACATTCCATCATTCCGGTTTCCCTCAACTCCATTATCCTTTTTGGATCCACTCTAACATTCCTGCACAGATAAACGTTATAGGTTTCCCAAGCACCTTTAATTGCTGCATTGTAACATGGAGTAAGAAGCGACCAAATGCTTCGGAATGAAACGCGTTGGATTTGCTCTTCCCTATAGTTTAAATAAAAAAGAAAATTATTTTCTTTTTTTCAAACATTTACTCAAAAAGCATAATGATCTAAAATAAAGCATCTCTAATGTCTTCGACCCTTTCATTGTTGCTATAGGAGAACTTGGTATGTGGCAAACTGTCGGTAACTTTCACGATATTCTTACGCTTCAAGGGACGCGTAATCGTTCGATCAGCTTTCATAACAACAATTTTATTCCAATACTTAAAACCTTCTCATTATACGGTTATACCAACAACACTATGCAAGTTGCTTTAGAGTTTTCGAATGATCTAAGCTTTCAGTATTTAACGGATGGAATTTCACGCGCTGGCTTTCCCGAACCGGATGAAATGGACCGGATGATGCGCGTCTATCATCTCTCCACAGGGCGCACTGCTTTTGTAAGAAACTTTATGAACGCACTTAAAAATTTAGTACCTGATCTGAGTGAGATTGAATCGAGTGTTTTTGATGCTTTAAACGTTTATGCCGATGTCCTACCCACAGGGCCCTTTTGGCGTTCTTCAGGTGACTTTGCAGCTGCATATGAGCGAGGGTCGTTAAATCACTATATGGAATATCTGCCCACCGATTCGCAGTCCATTATTCAAAGAATAGAACTCTTAGGTTATACCAACAGTACTGCGCGAATTTATTTAGATATACTCGATAATAGCCACCATGCTCAAATTTGTTCATTATTAACCAATGCTAATATTCCTTTTAGGCAGTGGAATAATGAACTACAGTTCTCTTTCGAAAATGAACGAAGCCACAACGATGAGGGAATTATCCAAGGAATTTGGTCTGTTCTTAGCAATCTTCAGACTCATGTCGATGAGATTATGAGGGAAGTTATTGGTCATATTGGCAGGGTCAGAAATACACCACCTGTTCCTCAGCCTAGAACAAGCAACGGGCTTAGAGTACATAGCTTTTTTTCACCTTCTTCTGCTGTTTCCGAGAGACCATTGATCGCAGAAGACCCCTCATTGGATGCTGCATTACAAGCAAGTTTTGATCAATCTACCTCTACAAAGCCTATCGCCCTCCCAAGCGCGGGGTCAAATGCTGACGCCCTTCAAGCCATTGGTTATGCAGAACCCTTGAATGAAAAATACGTTTGTATGTTAAGCGGTGATATTATGAGTGAACCTGTTTATGACAAAGCACACCCTGACATTAAATTCGAAAAAAATTGGATTTTGCGTTCATTAGAAACAAAAGCAGAGAATCCCTTCACTAGAACGGCCCTTACCTCGACAGATTTGATTGCAGATATTCCATTAAAACAAGAAATCGATGCCTTTGTCACAAATATTGTCGCAAACCATCAACCTCAAACATCCCCAAAATAAGGTATGACCCTTTCTAATCAAGATAACACCTGTTCTAGAATAGGCGTTATCTTGTTTAAGCTTAACCTAATGTTATCTTTTTATGGGTTTCGCTGGGTTTCTGGGGGACCATTTTTTCAAGAGCCAGAAAAAACGGCTTCGGATTCAGCCAATTTTTGTCAATGCAAGTCATCCCTGCTTTCACCTCTTCCGTCAGCAAAAAACGCGCTTGCTGGTAGTCCATAACTAGCATATCCATTGGAGCGTGCCCCTTACGATCGCAAATTGAAATATCAGCTCCAGCCGCTAGCAAGGCATCAATAACCTCGATATCCCTGTGTAGAAAAGCATAATGTAAAGCCGTCCGGCCTTGTTTATCCTGGCAGTTAACATCAGCACCTAATTCTAACAATTGTAGGATTACAGCAGATTGATAAAGATGGCTTTTGAGCGACGTATCTTGATGTGACCAACCTTTTGTGACTGCGAGAATCAATGGCGTGCGACCTTCATAGCAAGGTTGATTAAGCTGGTCAGCCATCATTTGTTTATCGATTACTACTAGAGGATCTAGTAATAAAAGCGCTGCGTCAATCGAGCTATTCGCAATTGCCCAAAGCAGCGCAGTATTGCCATTCTGATGCTCTATCGCCAACACGTTTGCACCAGCCCGGCATAACTGTTCAACGGCGACTACATGGTTCATCATGGCTGCGGTACACAAAAGGGTTCGCCCACATTGAACACTATTGGTTGTACCTTCTATTACTCGAAACTTTTCTTGTTCGTCTCGCGTGTCCAAAAGGTGTCTATAGGCAATTAGCGACTCTTCTTCAATATGCGGCGGCTGGACCAAAAAAGAGCTTCCATGCCACATAAAATTTTTTGAGGCTTCACCTGCAAATGGTGGGAAAAAATAAAATCCTTCCGATTTAAACCGAGAATAGCGAACGTTAATCTGCCCATCCGTGAACGAGCGGAAAACCGTTAAAGAACCTGTACGATTACCCCATAATACATTTAATTCTTTTTTCATCTTTTCCAAAGGATAAGCATGATCAGGTATCTTAAGACCCTCTTCTGTCGAGCAAATCTCCTCTCGGTTGACTCCCCATTTTTCTAAGACCTCTAACAATGCTAATTCAAGTAACCCATCAAAGGGGTGTTGTTGAAAAAGAATAGATTCACGCCGCATATATCCGTAACTCGATGTTGAAGTTATAAAGTTTTTTACAACATATTAGCTAAAATGGCAAGTTGCCTATTTTCTTCTAAAGATTGCAACCTACTGCTGTAAAATTTGTATACCAAATCACTTGGTAAATTTTGGTGATAACTTCTTTTCGTTGGATGAATCACCCTTTAAGCCATTTCAACGACATACAAAGTGCTATAGGATAGGGCAAAGACCTTTATTTAAAAAAACAATAAAATGAATGAAGCCAACTTTAATTTCGAGAACTTAGGCCAGATCAGCACATTTCAACAGATGCATCTGCGTAAAAACGTTGCTGAACGACAGATAGAGTTATACAGCGTATTACAAGAACAAGCGAGAAAAAAAGACTTAATACAAGAACGAATGCTCCAGAAAGAGTGTTACCAAGCTATCCAACAAAATTCACAGCTTCCATCTTTACTTTCTTTTGAAGAAATACACGATTTGGGTAATTCGAAACTATCTGCTTCAAAAAAAATGTCTCTTTTTTTTAAAGAAACTCCGCTTAGTGAGATCGAACAGATCCTAAGAAAACCCCAGAATCGAATTGAACTGGCAAAATTGCTGGTTATCAACCGTAGCAATATTGCTGATGTTTTATTGAGATGGCGAAAATCGGCAGAAATTGTACTTCCTGAAGAAGAAAAAGGCTTACATCTTAAAAAAATTACTGACCACTTAGCGGCAAACCCTGATTGTATAAATGAGATTCGTCAAATTGGAAACCGACGTTATGCTAAAAAACACGGGCTTCATTCCAGCCTCTTTGCAGGGGAGTGCAAGAAAAAATTCAAAAAAACAAAGATGACTCGTGAGGGTAACAAAAAAAGCCTTCATCTTATAAAAGCGCATTTTAAAGGGATGAGTAAAGACGAAGTTCTCCAAGAGATAGGACCAAACAAACTTGCTTACTTACAAAAACACCCGACTTTTGGCTCCTCTTCTTTGTATTATTTCATTGAGACATTCGAACGAATAAATCATAAACAAACACCTTTTCCGACACAACGCACACTAACTGAACTCCCTTTACAATCCATCGCCCGAGATTACCTCACAACGACAGAGAGCCTATCTTGTGAACCACCGCTGGTGAAGAAAACCAATGCAGGCATTCAAACAGAAACACCCTTTGTTTTCTTTCAACCTAATCCGTGCAACGAATCAAATGCATCTCTGCCTAAAACCAACAATCCGTAAACTGAGTTAAGGAATGTTTGATAAGGTACTTGCTTCAATACATGCTGTCAGCATAAAGTCTTCTTAAGATGATCTACCTGTAGAACACTTGTCATTGGAAGCTAAATTCGCGACTTTTGGAAAAAAGGGTAAGAAAGGAATCTAAGTGGGTAAACAAAACATCGACAAACCAATTATTCGTAAATCGGACAAAATACGCGATCATCTTGCAAATGAACGCACTTTTTTGGCTTGGGTTAGAACGAGCATCAGCATTATTGTCTTCGGATTTGTGGTTGCAAAATTTGGTATTACCTTACGCGAATTTCTTGGACTGCAAACCTTGGCTTCAAAAGAAAGTAGTTTGTCATTAATCATTGGTTTGGGGTTTACGAGCATGGGCATTCTGTTGGCAATGCTCTCTTTTTTCCATTATCGAAACACCCTAAGCCGTATTGATCTGGAAAAATTTGAACCCAGTCATCTGATGATCATACTGTTAAGTATTACTACTTTTGTTTTCGGAACAATCCTATTGCTGTATTTAGCCTGGAGTGCACAGGCTCTTTTCCTGACTTTTTAATCGAAACTCTCTGTGATGCAAAAAATCGAAACTCTCTGTGATGCAAAAAGTGGTTAACGTCTTTATCTTTCGAGTCACAATCAATACCCCTTTTTCGATGTTAATAAAAATGAATGATTGAACTAATTTTTTACCATTCAAATTCTTATTTTATTCAGCCAGTTAGACTAAAGGTTTTTTTAAACGGCAAAAATCATTGACTTCTTATACTGAATATCTTTTGATAAAACAGACGGGAAGTTAATTTTAAAATTAAGGACAATAAAAAATGCCATCAATAAAACGTTTATTTGTTGAGTTCTTAGGAACTTTCTGGCTTGTCTTAGGCGGGTGCGGTAGTGCTTTGTTTGCAGCTAAATTTCCCATGACAGGTATCGGCTTTTTAGGAGTAGCATTGGCCTTTGGACTAACGCTGGTTACCATGATTTATGCTTATGGTCATGTATCCGGTGGGCATTTCAATCCCGCGGTTTCTTTAGGTTTGTTTGTGGGAGGACGTTTTAAGGCCGGCCATTTAATTCCCTATATGATCGTTCAAGTATTAGGAGCTATCTTAGCTGCACTTATATTATATCTTATTGCCAGTGGGAAAAGTGATTTTAGCTTGGCCAATGGTTTTGCAACCAATGGATATGGTGAACATTCTCCTGGAAATTACAACTTCAACGCTTGTTTCCTTACAGAAATTTTAATGACATTTATGTTCTTAATGATCATTTTAGGTGCTACAGATCTTGATGCACCAAAAGGCTTTGCGCCTTTAGCAATTGGTTTGGGACTAACATTAATTCATTTGATCAGCATTCCCATTACCAATACTTCTGTAAATCCAGCACGTAGCACCGGTCCTGCCCTTATTGCTGGTGGGATAGCTTTAAAACAACTTTGGATGTTTTGGCTAGCCCCTTTATTAGGTGCGTTATTAGCTGGGTTAACTTACCGATTATATTTTCCATCTCGCTCTCATTTGCCCATTGGCTCATAAAGTTTAATCAGCACAACTTGTCAGAAAAACCGACATAATAGACGAAATCTCTTAAGCCACCTCTTTAGCAGGTGGTTTTTTTATCGCGGGTCGTCTGCGTAAACGACTATTTTTTATTTCGTGGCTAATCCTCCGCGTCGTTACAGGTTCTATAAAAATTTCTCTCTTATCGTTGATTATCTACAGCAGTCGTTAAGTATGTTGATACCGGAAACATGATTATGACTTGCTTTCAATAAGAGGCCTCCGGCATAATTTTCATTTTGATTAAGCAATACCGGCTTGAAACAATAAAATATATAGTGTCTTTAATCGACGATTTAATCTGAACCTCGCAGCCTCTACACCTGCTCAGGTTAGCGACTTAATTGCTTGAAATAGGAAATTTCAGATGTTTACTGGCTTGACTTATCCATTGGATGAAACCCACCTTTCTCTCAGAGAGAGCGTGCATCAATTCGCTCAAAAAGAAATTGCTCCATTGGCAGCTTCCATCGACGAAGACAATGCCTTTCCTACACCCCTATGGCGTAAATTAGGCACCATGGGGCTTTTGGGAATGACGGTTAGCGAAAACTATGGAGGCACGGGACTTGGTTACCTTGCCCATGTGATTTCCATGGAAGAAATCTCTCGCGCTTCTGCGTCCGTTGGCCTTAGTTACGGGGCACATTCTAATCTTTGCATGAATCAAATTGCTTTAAATGGCAGTCATGAGCAAAAAAATCTTTACCTTCCCAAACTTGCGAGCGGAGACTATGTAGGCGCACTCGCTATGAGTGAAGCAAACGCTGGCTCTGATGTTATGAGTATGCAATTGCGAGCTGACTTTCAAAACCAGCGCTTTATTCTCAATGGTACTAAGATGTGGATCACCAATGGTCCTGATGCCGATGTGCTCGTGGTCTATGCTAAAACAGACGCTCAAACACCCCGACAAGGTGTTACTGCATTTATTATTGAAAAACATTTTAAAGGCTTCTCAACAGCACAAAAATTAGACAAACTTGGTATGCGTGGCTCCAATACTTGTGAATTGGTTTTCGACAATTGTGAAGTACCTTTAAGTAATGTACTCGGCGAAGTCCATCAAGGTACTCGAGTACTGATGCGCGGACTAGATTTTGAACGCATTGTTTTAGCTGCTGGACCCGTTGGTATCATGCAAGCATGCATGGATCTGGTTTTGCCCTATATCCATGAGCGTAAACAATTTAATCGGGCTATTGGCGAATTTCAATTCATTCAAGGCAAAATAGCTGATATGTATACAGAATTAAATGCGTCACGTGCCTACCTTTATGCTGCTGCTGTAGCTGCCGATGCGGGCCATATAAAAAGAGAAGATGCTGCCAGCGTTATTTTATATACAGCTGAAAAAGCCACTCAAATGGCGTTACAGACCATTCAAATTTTAGGAGGCAACGGCTACATTAACGAATTTCCAGCAGGTCGTTTGTTGCGTGACGCTAAACTTTATGAAATTGGTGCAGGTACTTCTGAAATACGACGGATGTTGATTGGAAGAGAGTTGTTTCGTGCCTCCAAATCTTAAATAGCATTTTAGTTCAATGATAAGACAGTAAGGAATCGTCTGATGGATAATCATAGTATTTTTATCGTAGCAGCAAAAAGAACCCCGATGGGCAATTTATTAGGTTCACTAAGTAATCTTAGCGCACCAGATTTAGGTGCAACGGCCCACCAGGCAGCAATTGAGCAATCAGGGATTGCTCCCCATATAATCGATGAAATAATTAGCGGTTGTGTACTTCAAGCAGGTATTGGCCAAGCGCCTGCTCGACAAGCAGCAATTAAAGCTGGCATTCCTGACCATGTTGGTGCGACCACCTTAAATAAAATGTGCGGTTCAGGAATGAAAGCCGTCATGCTCGGTGCTGACTTGATCAAAGCAGGTAGCGCAAATGTCGTATTAGCAAGTGGTATGGAGAGCATGAGTAATGCACCTTATCTACTCAGTAAAGCGAGACAAGGTTACCGTTTAGGTCATGGTGAGCTCAAAGATCATTTATTCCTAGATGGTCTAGAAGACGCTTACGACAAAGGCAAACTAATGGGTACTTTTGCAGAAATGACTGCCGAAAAATTTGGTTTTAGTCGTGAAGATCAAGACCGCTATGCAACACGCTCTTTAGAACGTGCTCTAGCTGCTCAAAAACAGCTTTTTTTCTCTGAAGAAATAACCCCCGTTCAAGTTGCACAACGCCATGCCGATGTAATCATCTCTCAAGATGAAGGGCCAGACATCAACAAATTACCCAAAATTCCAACCTTAAAACCCGCTTTTAAAGCCGATGGGACAGTTACCGCTGCTAATGCCGCTTCTATTTCTGACGGCGCTGCCAGCCTCATTCTCTCATCGGGCATTTATGTAGGGCGAGAAAATCTTCATCCATTAGCAAAGATCGTTGCATGGGCGAGTCATGCACAAGCACCCGAATGGTTCACCACAGCACCTATTGAAGCAATTCGTAAAGTCCGAGAAAAAGCAGGATGGCTCGCTTCTGACGTTGATTTATATGAAATCAATGAAGCCTTCGCAGTGGTGCCTATGGCAGCGATGCAAACACTGGATCTCAATCCCGACATTGTGAATGTTAATGGAGGAGCTTGTGTGCTTGGTCACCCCATAGGCGCATCAGGTACGCGCATCATCGTTACATTAATATATGCCCTTCAACAACGACAAAAAAAACGTGGGATAGCAGCTCTATGTATTGGTGGTGGGGAAGCAACAGCAGTTGCCATCGAACTGGTTTAACCTACCTGGTTAATACGCGTTTCATCACCTGGTTTAGCGTTCAAGCCACTTTTTGAACGCTAAACTAGGTTAGTTAACTAAATAACTTGAACGCACCGTGTTTTGCACTTCAGGTTTATTCTCCAACTTCCCTGCTTTGTCAAAATATGCACCCTGTACCACAGCAGTTCTTTTCTGCGCGTTTTTAAATGTCTCGTTATTGGAGGCATCATCGTGCGCTTTTGCTAATTTTGATAAGGGTATATCTAACATACCTGATATCTTTGCAAAGCTGGATCGTTGAGCTGCTTTCTCATCGTTATGTTGCCTAACCGCTAAATCCAATGGCGCTAACGAAGTGGGAAGTTCTTTGATACTCGGTAGAGGAGGCTGTTTCACCGATACGTCTTGTGTTTTAGAAGTGTCATCTCTGCTTACCAGCCCTTTCACAACATTATATATCCCTTTCACTATCAAACGACACACTTGAATTATCGAACCAATAATAATCAAAGGAGCAAACAATGTTATTAGCACCGTTTTTAAAAAAACGCTCGGCTTTTTTAAGGTCTCAGTAGGCTTAGCAGCGTTTGTTAGCGTGTAAGATTCGATGCCGAACCTCTCAAAGTCTTTGCTATAATCGGTTTTTTCAAAGTAATAAGTCAACCATTTTTTAAAATGGTCCGCATCTTCAAATCGAAACCATCCCGCATTTGAGTCAAAAAAATGATATTGATTGTCATGCTTGCAAAAAGCTAAAGCGTGACCTTGGCCCCATTTACTAAACACATTTAACCGGAAGACTTTGGCAACGTTGCTATCTGCACAATTAATTAACTCTTCCCCAATTTCATCAGCAGAATTAAAGCGCGTATACTCCTTCTCTGTTTCCGAGACGACGTGCATATTATTTTCTAGGGGCTCATTCATCTTGCTTAAGAGTGCCCCTTTATCAACACGTAAATTTTGATAAATCGCAACATTGTGATTTATAACAGCGCACTGATGCAGTTCAGGATATTGTCGACTAGCATCTGCGCGAATATCGAGAGGTCTCAAAGGGGAAGGTTCTTTAAGATTTACCCCAAAAGGATTTTTATGATTGAGGATTTGAAATGCCCATTCAAAACTATACCCAGCGCACTCGCCTAAATCATCGGCAAGTCGGGGATCAAAATTTTGATTAACGGGCAACATGATAGTCCCCTGGTAAGTTTGTTCGGTATCAGAATAAAGATGATCATATATTTTCAGATACTTAGCCCACGTTTTTTTATCGACATTCTTTATTTTCTTTCTTCTTTTTTGAGTTGCTTTAATGTCATGAATGGCCGCTTTTAAGGCCCGAATATAGGTAAAATTTAGATGACGTGATTGGAAAGTAAGATAGGGTGTTTTATGCAATTCATCCTTGATCGTCTGGATTAGTCGCTCTATTTGCTTTGGGTCAAGAAACCTTGCAACGCTTCTTAAATTATAGGTTTCATTTAAATTAAGGAGCTTTGAAATAAAAGCGCACTGTTCCTTTGAAATTGAAGTAGATTTAGCAAGTGCTTCAAGTCGTTCTATAGTAAGGTATAAATTGCTCATAAAGATATCTTAAAAAATCATGATGTATTTTTAATATGCACAATTTATGATAATTGTATCCTTGTTGTCAATAATTATAATTTAGATCAAACAAAAGCGTTTTTTTAATCAAAAAATAAAACACATCCTGAGCTCCAGTTCTTGGTTGTTAGAGCATTCTTTTTTTTTGTTTAAACGTTTTATAAACGCGAGAAACACTGTCTGTAAAAAAGCGAACATGAATGGAGTTACCAGTGCTTGTCTCTCAATTTTTCATCGCCTTCTCGCTCATTCTTTCATGTCCTTAAGTTTTTGTATCGAAGCGCTTTTCTTCGTTCTTGAAATCTAAAAATGAAGGCCAAAAACACGCTTTTCTAACCTTCAAATTACATACGAAAAATTCCAAATTGAGTCGATTCAATCGGTGCATTTAATGCTATAGACAATCCTAAACCTAAAACAGCACGTGTATCTTCAGGTGCGATGACGCCATCATCCCATAAACGTGCACTAGCGTAATAGGGATTGCCTTGTTTTTCATATTGGGCACGCAACGTTGTTTTTAATTGCTCTTCCTCTTCATTTGACCAAGGCGTACCCTGCTTAAGATGTTTATCTCGAGTAATCTGAGTCAAAACGTTACCTGCTTGCTCGCCTCCCATCACTGAAATACGTGCGTTAGGCCAGCTCCAGAGAAATCTTGGACTATATGCTCGACCACACATAGCATAATTGCCAGCACCGAAGCTTCCACCTACGATCATCGTTAATTTAGGCACTTTTGCATTGGCAACTGCAGTCACCATTTTGGCTCCATGTTTCGCTATACCACTTACTTCATATTTTCGGCCAACCATAAAACCGGTGATATTTTGGAAAAACATCAAAGGGATTTTGCGCTGCGCGCATAATTCAATAAAATGCGCTCCTTTTAGAGCACTTTCTCCAAATAAAATACCATTGTTCGCGATAATACCAACAGGATACCCATAAAGGTGCGCAAAACCACAAACAAGGGTAGTACCATACAGCGCCTTAAATTCGTCTAATTCTGATCCATCAACCACGCGCGCCAAAATTTCGCGGCAGTCATATGGTTGTCGTGGATCAATAGGGATAATGCCATTTAATTCTTTTGGATCATAAGCAGGTTCTCGACTTTGAATTCGAGACAAATTTTCGGGTCTTGAGCGATTTAAATATTTCACCGCATTTCTTGCAAGCACCAATGCATGCGCTTCGTCTTCTGCGTAGTGATCAGAAACGCCGGAGTGACGGCAGTGGACTTCAGCACCCCCTAAGTCTTCAGCACAAATCACTTCACCGGTCGCGGCTTTAACTAAGGGGGGCCCCCCTAAAAAAATGGTGGCTTGATTTTTTACCATGATGGATTCATCAGCCATGGCAGGAACGTAAGCACCTCCAGCGGTGCATGATCCCATTACTACGGCAATTTGAGGAATATTTGCAGCGGACATCGTTGCTTGGTTATAAAAAATTCGACCGAAATGATCGCGATCGGGGAAAACCTCATCTTGTTGCGGCAGGTACGCCCCACCCGAGTCCACCAGGTAAATACAAGGCAAATGATTAGCTTGAGCAATTTCCTGAGCACGCAAATGTTTTTTGACTGTCAACGGATAATAGGTACCTCCTTTTACAGTGGCATCATTGATGACGATCATGCAATCTTGCCCCTCAATACGTCCAATGCCCGTAATAAGGCCGGCTGCAGGGAGGTTATCAGCATACACCTGATATGCCGCGAGTTGAGAACATTCCAAGAAGTAGCTCCCTGGATCAAGCAAATGTTGTAAACGTTCCCTGGGTAATAACTTACCGGCGTTTATATGCTTTTGACGCGCTTTCTCATTGCCACCTTGCGCAATTTGTTGAATGGTTTCTCGCAATTGCGAGTTTAAGGCAGTCATTGCCGCATCATTGGCTTTAAAATCCTGATGCATCGGATTGATCCGACTCCTAATTTTGCTCATATTTTCAATGTAGAATTCAGGTGAGAACAGAAGAAAACTATGATACAGTTGCTTATCTCTTTAGGGAAGACACTGGATTCAATCATGGAGACGCTACTTTCCGAATTAAATAACCATGTATTAACGCTAACCTTTAATCACGCTGAAAAACATAATGCTTTCGATGGCCCCCTTCTTCAATGTCTTCAACAAAAATTGGATGAAGGTATCGGTTCTCCAGACGTTAAGATCATTGTATTAAAAGCAAAAGGACAACATTTTTCAGCGGGCGCCGATCTTGATTGGATGCGTCGCATGGCCGATTTTAATGAAACGGAAAATCATGACGATGCAATGGTGCTTGCGCGTGTGCTATTCACGCTCCATCAAAGCCCAAAACCGACCGTTGTGGTAGCACAAGGCTCCTCTTTTGGTGGCGGAGCAGGGCTCATAGCAGCTTGTGATATCGCTATCGCTGCCGAGAATGCACATTTTTGTTTTCCAGAAACACGTCTAGGACTTATCCCCGCGGTTATTAGTCCTTACGTCGTTCGATCCTTGGGGGAGCGTATAGCTGCCTGGCTGTTCATGTCAGCACAGATTATTAATGCAGACAAAGCTTGTCAGCTTGGACTTATTCAATATGTCGCGCCGCAAGATAAGCTTGAACAATTTACAGAAGATTTTTTAGATAAATTAACGCATCTTGCACCAGAAGCATTATTGGCATGTAAACCGCTCGTCAAGCATGTCTCGCATCATCCACTGAACGCTGAGCTCATTGATTACACGGCAAGTCTGCTTGCGAAAAAACGCGTCTCTGATGAAGGTCAACATGGTTTGCAGGCTTTTTTAAATAAAACAAAACCGCGATGGAGCTAATTAAAAATGGTATGGTCGGCAAGTACCCTGACCATCACAGGAGACATCATACACTATGCACCCTACATCAAATTTAAACGGGAAATCGGTTTATGTCGTCGATGGCAACCGTACTCCTTTCCTCAAAGCACGCGGCGTTGGTCCCTTTAGTGCTTCTGACTTAGCTGTTGCTGCTGGACAACCCCTGCTTAATCGCCAACCTTTCTCGCCTACGGTCATTGACCAAGTTATTCTTGGCTGTGCAATGCCAAGCGCGGATGAAGCAAACATAGCGCGCGTTGTGGCTCTCAGACTTGGCTGTGGCGATCGTGTCCCTGCTTTTACTGTTATGCGCAATTGTGCCTCGGGCATGCAGGCGTTGGACAGTGCCGCTTTAGAAATTTCAACCGGCCGCAGCGATCTCATCCTGGCGGGAGGTACCGATGCAATGAGTCATGCCCCGCTCTTATTCAATCACAAGATGGCGGACTGGTTATCGCGTTGGGTTTCTGCAAAAAGTGTCATGCAAAAATTAACGTTGATGACACAAATTCGTCCTGGTTTTTTTGCACCTATTATAGGACTGCTACGGGGTCTTACCGATCCTATCGTCGGTTTAAATATGGGTCAGACCGCTGAGAACGTTGCCTATCGCTTCAATATTACACGCGAACAAATGGATGTATTTGCAAGTGAAAGCCATCATCGATTAGCGCGTGCTTATGCGGCTCATCAGATGGAAGAAGTCACCCCCATCATTGACACAAAAGGGCGACTTTATTCAGAAGACAACGGGTTGCGTGCCGATTCAACCCCTCAAAAACTAGCAAAATTAAAACCCTATTTTGATAAAAAATACGGAATGGTAACCCCAGGTAATAGTTCGCAAGTCACTGATGGTGCCTGTCTTCTTTTGCTTGCAAGTGCGGATGCAGTTAAAAAATATCACTTACCTGTTTTAGGGCGCATTGTAGACTCACAATGGGCAGCACTGAGCCCTGCATGCATGGGCCTCGGGCCTGTCCATGCAGCAACGCCTATTCTACAACGACAGCAGCTGAAACCAACCGATTTAGACTGTCTAGAAATTAATGAAGCGTTTGCAGCACAAGTACTTGGTTGTATATCTGCATGGAACGATGATAAATACTGCCAAAGCGAGTTAGGTTTGACTGGCGCAATGGGAGCGCCTGATTTAGCGCATCTAAATCCCGATGGTGGTGCCATCGCGTTAGGACACCCCATTGGCGCCAGTGGCGCACGCATTGTGTTACACGTTTTAGAATGGCTTAAAACTCATAATGCAAAACGGGGCATGGCGGCCATTTGCATTGGCGGAGGCCAAGGAGGAGCGATGTATCTCGAACGTGAAACAGAGGTCAACTAAGATGAATCATTATAAACATTGGAATCTACAACAAGACGCCGATCAGATTATTTGGTTAGAAATCAATCGCGAAGACACCACCGTCAACACAATCAATGACGAGGTATTAAATGAGTTAAATACTATCCTTGATGAAATCTTGTCTTCGCAACCGATGGCCAAGGGATTAATCATCTACTCTGGAAAAGAAAAAGGCTTCATTGCTGGCGCCGATGTACGTGCCTTTTCCCAGTTTAAAACAACGGAAGAAACGGTTGACTTTCTTCGTAAGGGACAAAGGATCTTTGGGCGTCTTGAAGCACTTCCGATGCCGACGGTAGCCATGATTGATGGTTTTTGTATGGGCGGCGGTTATGAATTAGCCTTAGCCTGTGATTATCGTATTGCATCCAATGAAGACGGCACACGTTTGGGCTTACCGGAAATTCTTTTAGGCATCCACCCTGGGTGGGGAGGAACGGTTCGTCTTCCACGTTTAATGGGTGCATTTGACGCACTTTCAAAAGTCATTTTAACCGGCGCTGCCATCCCTGCTGAGCGAGCAAAAAAATGGGGCATGATTGATGAAGCAGTACCAAAACGTCAACTTAAGCGCGCTGCTACCTACTTTATAAAAAACACGCCGCCGGGTCATCAACCGACCTTTCTCCAATCACTTACTAACCAGAGTTGGATGAAAGCATTATTAACGCCATTGATACGCCATAACGTCGCAAAGCGTGTCTCTAAAAATCATTACCCTGCTCCTTACGCAGCCATCGATCTCATCGAGAAAGAATCAAGTATCAGTGAACGCGCCTATTTAAAAGAAGTTGATTCTATTGAAAGATTGGTAGAAAGCAGTGAGACAGCCAAAAATCTGATTCGTGTTTTCTTACTTCGAGAACGGATGAAAGCGTTTGCGAAACATAGTCATTTCACTGCTACCCACATTCACGTTGTAGGGGCAGGCGTTATGGGTGGCGATATCGCCACATGGTGCGCATTAAAAGGGTTGCGCGTCACGCTTGAAGATCAAAACTTTGATAGGATTGCTCCTGTTCTTAAACGCGCTTATGCCTTTTTTAAGAAAAAATTACGTAAACCACGTCTCATTCAAGCGGCGATGGATCGACTGCTTCCTGATCCACACGGTTATGGTATTGGAAAAGCAGATGTCATCATTGAAGCCATTTTTGAGAATCTTGAAGCGAAACAAGCCCTCTTTAAAAAAATTGAAGCAGCCGCTAAACCAGAAGCATTGTTAGCGACGAATACTTCGAGCATCCCCCTAGATGAAATTAGCGATGTAATGGAAAATCCATCTCGTCTACTTGGCATTCACTTTTTTAATCCTGTTACCAAGATGGAGCTCGTCGAAGTTGTCAGTAGTGATAAAACAGATCAGGCAATTGAAGCCAAGGGGTTTGCTTTTGTTAACCAGATTGGCCGTCTGCCGCTGCCGGTCAAGTCTAGCCCTGGCTTTTTAATTAACCGCGTACTAATGCCTTATCTCATGGAATGCATGACCTTGCTTGATGAGGGTTACAGCCAAGAAGAAATTGATGCGGCTGCTAAAGCCTTTGGCATGATGATGGGGCCTGTAGAAATGGCAGATACCGTAGGCTTAGACGTTTGTCTTGCTGTTGCTGAAAACCTCACGCATTATTTTGGCGGCGATATCCCCAGCAAACTGCGTGAAAAAGTACGTGATGGCAAACTCGGCCGCAAAACAGGCGAAGGATTCTATCGTTACCATAAAGGTCAACCGGTAAAGCGTAAGTTAAAAGAACAAGATTCGAGCGATACCATTGCCAACCGTTTAATATTAAGGATTGTGCATGAGTCAGAAGCTTGTCTACAAGAAGGCGTGGTTGCAGATAGTGATCTTCTAGATGGCGGTATGATTTTCGCTACGGGCTTTGCTCCTTTCCGAGGTGGACCAATGTATTATGCAAAACATCCTATAGCTTCCTAAAACGATTATTAGGATTAAGAAGCTACCGATGACATCGATCACATAATGCCAGCCCAACAAAACACAAGAGGCAATTAAAAGTACATTGAGTAAGCCAAGGGGCAGAAATAGCCAGATCCAATGCCTTACTAAATACAGGCATAAACAAGCCCAAATAACATGAAACGAGGGGAAAGCAATCATTCCCCCATAGATTGTCGTTGGGCTTAGATAAGCATGAATTTCTTTAAATTTTATTCCGGTATCATACTGTTCAGGAAAAAAATAGGGACTCTTTAATAAGCTGGCAGGTCCTAACGTTGGGTAGCAATAATAAATTACAAAACCCAAGAGGGTTGTCGCTAGAAGCAGAACGCAATACTCTTGCACTTCCTCAAACCCCCGCAAAAGCAGTACAAGAACCGGTAACCAGCCCATTTGATAGGGTAAACTATTATAAGCATCGACTAAGATTTTTTTGAAAAGCGGATGTTCAGCGGTCCAGGCCATTAGTTGTACTAGATTGACACCCATTTTCTTTTCAATAGACAGTAAAAAAACATCTACTGGCACATGTGGCGTATACTGGACAACGTTTGTTCCAAGAGCAATGGTGATAATTACAAAGAAATAGCCACTAAGTTTTTTAAGCCCATAAAAACATCGACTCTGAGGTCCGAATTGAAGGTAACTTCCAAGCAAGACTAAAGATAAGACTGCCGCCACCAGGGGGGTCTCGCCAGGTAAGTAATTGTTTCCAGGAAATTTGAAGTAACAATAATTAATCGCCCATAATAGAACGATAAAAAACCAAAAAAAACTACTGAGAATACGGAAAGAGTAATTTCTAGAAAGGGCAAGCATCGCCGAATACAGTGTTCTTTAGCGCGTTGAATTCATTAGATCTTTTTGCTTTTGTTTAATTGCGTAGTAAATTTCCTCACGATGCACTGCTAAAGAGCGGGGTGCGTCCACGCCTAATTTTACGTTGCCTTGTTCTAAAGTTTTGAATACAGTGATCCGAACGGTGCCTGCGGCTGTCGAAATAGCTAAGGACTCTTCAAAGGGAAGGTTAATCAGATCCATAATATTACACCTCATTGCTTTTGCTAATTATATCGTATGCCTCTATCAAAGTGAATTCTCTTAAAGACTAAGAAGTTATGTGTCCACTTTATCAACGACTAACGTTCATACTGCGTTTTCTCAAGTAAGAACCAGGTCGGATCGTCCATTGGAAAATAACTGTCTCGATGATATACAAAGCCATAATCAAGTAATTGCAAGGGATAGCGATCCATTAACTCTCCTGCAAAGTCTCTTCTAAAAAGCAAGTTAGAATTACCGCGATACTCGATAACCTCTGGTTTTGGGTTATAGTATTCACAGACCAGGACATACCTACTGGATAAATGAAATAAATTATCGTAAACTTTATCGAGCGCTTCAGGATGAATATGAATTAGCACCCCTTTTGTAAAACTGAGATCGAATCTTTTTTTTGTAGATAATTGATTTAATATCGTACCGTGAATGATCTCTACCTGCTTTAATTCCCGCGCTCTTTGCACAGCCGTTTGATTAATTTCATACCCGCATAGATCAAAAGCAGGGTTGATTGTCTGTAGGGCTTTTAAATTTAAACCAATGTTACAACCAAGTTCGACAATGGAGCCAATCGTCGGCATTAATTTTAATATTTTACTAAAGAGTAAGAGATTGGATAAAACAAGGCGTTCGTCTTGGTTACGTTCAATATAATGATTACCAAATTCCCCCGCCCAATGTTTTTCTTGCTCAGTGGTGTACGACTTTTTTAGCTCTGTTTTTTGCATCCTTGCAATCACTCAAAAAATTACGATAAAAGTACCGATTCAAAAATAGCCATTCGCATAAAGACGCCATTCGTCACTTGCTGTAATATAACCGAACGTGGATCCCTAATAACAGCATCATCCATTTCCATTCCACGATTCACAGGTCCAGGATGCATAATCATAACATTCGGCCTTGCCCATTTCAGCGTTTCTTGCCTGATTCCATACTGCGCTTGATAAGACCCAAAATCTAGCTGTGCATCGTTTTCCAATCGCTCACGCTGAACGCGCAAACCAATAACGACGTCGGCATTTTCGATGCCCTCCCGCAAAGCATTTGTCCAACGACCAAAGTGAAGGGTTCGAGGTTGCCATTCTTCCGGTGCGACAAAGACCAATTCTTTGATACCCACGAGCGCTAACAGTCGTTGCAAAGAATTAGCAACGCGTGAATGCCGCACATCACCCACAATTGCTACCTTTAACGTTTGTAAGGCAGGTTTGATTTCGTAAATGGTCATCAAATCCAAAAGCGCCTGACTTGGATGCGCGCGTTGTCCATCACCCGCATTAATGATATGCAGATGCTTATCAACAACCGAAGCAAGACACTCTAGCAAACGATCGTCTGAATGTCGGATAACAAAACAATTGATCCCCATAGCGCCAAGGTTAGCCAATGTATCTTCTAATGTTTCCCCTTTCGTTGCTGAGGATTGGCTAATTTCCAAATTGTAGATAGGCATCGCCAATTTTTTAGCCGCCACCTCAAAACTTACACGTGTTCGCGTACTGTTTTCATAAAAAAGCGTTGCAGCAGAATGCTGGGGGTACTGAGGATATTTTTCTTGGTTTTTAAAACGAATAGCACGTTCAATCAGAGAATAAACATTGCTCGATGATAATTGTTTGATGTCTAAAAAATGTTGCATGAAGAGTACCTACTTAATCTCAACGTGGTAAGCGGCCTATGTTGAGAGAACGATTAAGACTTTTTTTAAAAAATAGAATATTACGAAGACTAAGTTGCTCGTCATCGTATCTGTTTACACTGTTAAATCATAGAGATATTTTGTTGCATCTGTTTATCCAGGGCATTTCAACCATTGCTCAAGGATAATGCTAGCTGCGAAACTATCTACCTGAGACTTTTTAATTTTTCGATATCCACCCTGCTCAAAAAGTAAAGCACGCGCCTCAACTGTTGAGAGTCGCTCATCCACAGGATAGGTAGGCAATGCACTAAAAGCTGACAATTGTTTGGCAAAGCGCCTCGCTGCGATGGTAATCGGCTGATCTTTATCATCTAAACGCAAAGGCAAGCCCACAATACAAGCTTCCGGGCGCCACACATTGATTAATTTCTTGATTATCTCCCAATCTGGTTCGCCCTCCTTCACCGCCAATGTTTCTAAAGGTCGCGCAGTTCCGGTCAATTTTTGACCAACTGCGACACCCATGCGCTTTAATCCAAAATCAAATCCCAAATACATGGGCTCAGACATTACCACTCTCCCCTTACATCAATATAGCTTGCCGCGTCCACATTAATTCGTACTAACAGATGCCAGTAATTTAATGATGTATTTATTATGCAGCATTATGAGGCTTAAAATTTTTTAAAAAAGTGTTGCTTGCAAATTTGTTTCTAAGCATGTCCAGATCCTGACGCAAGTTGGTCAATTTTAACACCTATGGTCGAAGCGGCATATTCCCATCGTTTTTCAAAGGGCACTTCGTATAGTAACTCTGCTCTATATGGGCAAATCAGCCAATTATTGTTCATGACTTCTTTTTCAAGCTGGCTTTCATCCCAGCCCACATAGCCGAGCATCACCAGCGAGTCTTTGGGACCTTCTCCAGCTGCAAGTGCATGCAAAATATCACTGGATGTGGTTACAGCAATCTCGTTGTTTAAAGGTGTACTCGTTCGCCAATGTCCCGTAGGACGATGCAGAACAAAACCACGTTCTTGTTGCATAGGCCCTCCAAATAAGACAGGCTTAGCATTTTGATCCATGTTAGTGTTATCAATATGCATCTGCTCAAAAACCATTTTGAGGGGATGCTGAGTTGGTCTATTAACAATTAGGCCTACCGTCCCATGGACTTGGTGCTCACAAATATAGATCACAGCCTGTTTAAAGGAAGTGTCAAACAAAGAGGGCATCGCTATTAAGACGTGATTACTTAGCAAAGCATGCATGTTCATCATAATCCCCTTCTTTATTTATTTGCTCAATATAAGTATATATTAGACAAAAAAATTGTCATATGACTTTCATGGGCACAAGCCTTTGCTATAATTGAGTTAAGAGGCTATGCACTTAGGAAAGCCCATGGTGCCTTAAGAATGCATCATTGGTTGGAGCTCGCCCCCGAAAAGACCTAAATGCTTCTGCCGCTTCTTTACTTCCACCTATTTCTAGAATGTTATGTAAAAAATCTCGACCGGTCTGCGCATTAAAAATTCCTTCTTCTTCAAATCGCGCAAACGCATCACTTGATATCACTTCAGCCCAGAGATAGCTGTAGTATCCTGCAGCATAACCTCCTGCAAATATATGGGAAAAACTCATTTCAAAACGATTATACGAGGTTGCTGGAAGTAACCCTGTTTTCTGACGTACCTCTGTTAAAATCTTACGTACAAAATTTTGATTCTCTTTTTGATAATCATCATGTAATCGTAGATCAAACCACGCAAATTCTAACTGACGCATCAAACTCATCGCCGCTTGAAAATTCTTTGCAGCCAAGCACTTATCAAGCATCTCCCTAGGTAAACTTTCTCCGGATTCAACATGTGCTGTTAGTAATTGCAATGCATCTTCACTCCAACACCAATTTTCAAAGAATTGACTCGGTAATTCTACTGCGTCCCATTCCACGCCATGTATACCCGATACCGATAAATAGGGCACCTGCGTCAAAACATGGTGCAAACAATGCCCTAATTCATGAAAAAGCGTTAATACTTCATCGTGAGATAACGTCGCAGGACGATTACCTATTGGTTTTGCAAAATTGCAAGTCAGCATGGCAATCGGTGGTTGAACATCGCCATCAGGCAATCGACGCCGCGTTTGGCAAGAGTCCATCCAAGCTCCACCCCTCTTGTTGGGCCTTGCAAATAAATCACTGTAAATATAACCCCGTAGTTGCGCGGCTTCGTCTTCAATTCGATAACAACGGACGTCAGGATGCCAAGTAGGTATATCGGTTTCTTCAACCATGGTCATGCCATATAAGGTTCTTAAGATAGCAGCTAATCCTTCCATCACCTTTGATTGAGGAAAATAAGGTCGTAACTGTTCTTGATTGATCTGGTAATGTGCTTCTCTCGCTTTTTCGGAATAAAAAGCAACATCCCAAGGGGCCATGGTTTCTAGGCCCTGTCGGGCTGCAAATGTTTTTAAAGCCTCAAACTCTTCATGGGCATTGGGTGCAACACGATCCGTTAGCTGAGATAAAAAATCTTTAACTCGGGAAGGAATTTTAGCCATTTTGGTCACTAGCGACAAGGCTGCATAATTTTCAAACCCCAACAGTCGTGCCATTTCGTGACGTAAGGCTAAAATCTCTGAAACAATGGCAGCATTGTCGTGGGCTTCTGCATGAGGCCCTTGATCAGAAGCACGCGTAACATACGCTTCATAAAAAGTTTCACGAAGCGATCTATCTTCTGCATAGGTCATCACCGCAATATAGCACGGGTATTCTAAGGTTAAGATCCAACCCTCTTCTCCTTTTTCAACCGCTAAAGCACGCGCTGCATCAAGTGCATGGTCTGGTAGCCCTTTAAGGCGTTCACCGTCCTTAATCACGTATTGAAAAGCTTGTGTGGCATCTAACACGTTGTTTTCAAATTGATTCGACAACTCCGATAGTCGGGTTTGAATCGCTTCAAATCGATGTTTTTCTTCTTTTGGTAAGGCAACACCCGATAATTCAAAGTGCTCGAGCTGGTCAGCGATGATTTTTGCTTGTATAGGATCGAGCTCTGTTCCTTTTAAAGAATGCATCGCTTGATACAATTGTTCGTTATGACTAATTGCCATTTCGTAGGCAGAAAGTTTCGGTAAACATTTTTGATAGCACTCCCGCAACGCTTGAGAGTTAACCACCGCATGCAAATGCGCCATTGGCGACCAAAACCGTTCGAGCCTATCTTCCATCACCTCAAGCGGCTCCATAAGGTTATTCCAAGTGAAGGTTGAATTGTTCAGACATTCAGCGATCGTTTTTAAGTTTGCTTGCAACATTGTCTCAAGACTTTGGGGGAAAGTAGCCAGATTAAGGTCAGAAAAATCAGGGCCAATACGGTTCTTAGTTATTGTTAAATTCGTTGTCACTGTTGTGTATCCTCTAATCAACTGTCCTTTGCAGCATAGCATTGCTCACTTGCTGAAAAGAAGCTTCTGAGCGACAATAGATTTTTTATACCATCCATGATTGATACATGACGCGCTTTTCACATACAGATTTGGCAAATGCAATTCGGTTTTTGAGTATCGATGCTGTTGAAAAAGCACAATCTGGCCATCCGGGCATGCCCTTGGGAATGGCGGATATTGCAACCGTACTCTGGAAACAATTTCTCCAACATAACCCTCAAAATCCCGGTTGGTTTAACCGCGACCGTTTTGTCCTTTCAAATGGTCATGGTTCGATGCTCTTATACGCCCTACTCCATCTGACGGGTTATGATGTCAGTATTGATGACCTTAAAGCATTTAGACAGCTGCACTCAAAGACACCCGGTCATCCTGAACATAGCGAAACTCCCGGCGTTGAAACAAGCACTGGCCCCCTTGGGCAAGGGCTTGCTAATGCAGTAGGTATGGCTATTGCTGAGAAGCATCTAGCAGCACGATTTAATAAACCGGAATTTTCTTTAGTCGACCATCACACCTATACTTTCGTCGGAGACGGTTGCTTAATGGAGGGATTGTCCCATGAAGCTTGCTCCTTAGCAGGTACACTTGGATTAGGCAAGCTGATTGTTTTTTATGATGATAATGGTATTTCTATTGATGGTGAAGTTGATGCCTGGTTCACTGATGACACAGCAGGCCGTTTTAAAGCCTATCATTGGCATGTTGTAGGCCCCATCGATGGGCATGACCCACAGGCCATTACCTCAGCTATTAAAACCGCACAGCAGGTTTCAGACAAACCCAGCTTAATTATTTGTAAAACCGTTATTGGTCATGGTGCAAATCAGGCTGGAACAGCAGCTTGTCACGGCGCACCTCTCGGACAAGACAGTATTACCCAAATGCGAGAACGCTTTCACTGGCCACATCCTCCCTTTTTAGTGCCCGATTTGCTTTATGCTGAGTGGAATCAGCTTGAAGAAGGTCGTCGTATCGAAGCTGACTGGCTGGCCGGCTGTCAAGCGTATCAACAAAAACACCCAGAAGATTTTGCCATTTTTATGGAAAGTATTTCTGGTCAACTACCTGAGAATTGGAACAAAATTTCAGAGAATTTTATTGAAGAGTGTCGGACCCTGTCTAAAGCCGAAGCGACCCGTAAAAGTTCGCAACATTGTATTGAGCAATTTGCTCACCATTTGCCAATGCTCCTTGGCGGTTCTGCTGATTTAACCGGATCTAATAACACTGACTGGTCTGGAACTAAGCCTATTACTCACAACGATTTTTCTGGTAATTATTTGTTTTATGGGGTACGCGAATTTGCAATGGCAGCAATTATGAATGGCCTTGCACTTCACAGCGGTATCATCCCCTACGGCGGCACCTTTCTCGTTTTTTCGGATTACGCTCGCAATGCCATTCGGCTAAGTGCTCTCATGAAACAACGTGTTATTTACGTCTTAACTCATGATTCAATCGGCGTCGGTGAAGATGGGCCGACCCATCAACCAGTAGAACACGCTGCCATGCTCCGGATGACTCCTGGCCTTGATGTATGGCGCCCTGCTGACCGGATGGAAACAGCGGTAGCATGGCAACAAGCATTAAGCAATGAGGGCCCATCTGCACTGCTTCTTTCTCGTCAAAACTTACCTCAGATGCCCCATTCCTCTCAAGACAGCACTGCTATAAAACGAGGAGGTTATATCCTCAAGGATAGCAATAAAACACCTGATGCTATTCTAATCGCTACTGGATCTGAACTGCATTTGGCTCTCGAAGCCGCTGAAGAAATTGAACGTATGGGAAAAAAGGTACGCGTTGTATCAATGCCTTGCAGCGAGCGCTTCTTAGCCCAAGATAGCAGTTATCAGGCGCGAGTATTACCACCAGAGATTCGTGTACGGATAGCGATTGAAGCAGCTTCAACTTCTTATTGGTATCGGTTTGTTGGTTTGGACGGTGTCGTTATTGGCCTTGATCGCTTTGGCGTCTCTTCGAAAGGCGCCGATGCATTCCAACATCTTGGCATAACAAAAGGGCATATTGTTTTTAATTTAAGAAAAATGTTATATTTAGATACTGAATGTTCCCTCAAAGATGCAATTCAGTAATCGTGGGAGAAAGGCATGACGAATGATTCACTAGGAAAAAGTATACGTGTCGCCATCAACGGCTATGGTCGAATTGGTCGTTGTATTTTACGTGCAATTTATGAATATCAACGACAAAACGAATTTAATGTGGTCGCCATTAACGATTTGGCAGGGCTTAAAGTTACTGAACACCTTACCCGATATGACTCTACCCATGGACGTTTTGGCAGCACAGTCGAAACAGAAGGCGATTTCTTAATCGTAGATGGTCATTCCACTCGTATTATCGCAGAGCGAGAACCTGATGCGTTACCTTGGGCTTCTTTGGATATCGATCTCGTTTTGGAATGCACAGGGCGTTTTACTAAACGTGAAACAGCTCTACAGCATTTAGCAGCAGGTGCAAAAAAAGTGCTGATTTCAGCACCCGGCACAGATATGGATGCAACCGTTGTTTATGGCGTTAATCACGATAACTTAAAATCAACCGATCGTATTGTTTCAAACGCCTCCTGCACCACTAATTGCCTTGCACCTGTGGTACAACCCCTACATAAAGCGTTAGGCATTGAGCACGGGTTACTCAATACAGTACACGCTTACACCAAAGATCAGATGCTACTGGATGGGAGCCATTCTGATCTTCATCGTGCACGGGCAGCCGCTCATTCTATCATTCCTACAAAGACCGGTGCTGCTAGCGCCTTAGGCCTTGTTCTACCCGAGCTTGCTGGAAAATTGGATGGATTCGCAATGCGGGTGCCGACCATGAATGTCTCTGTCATTGACTTAACGTTTATTTCCCAACGTAAAACAACTGCTGAAGAAGTGAATAACCTTTTACGTGATGCCCAAAATGATATTCTCCAAGTATCCGACGAGCCTTTAGTTTCCTGTGATTTTAACCATTGCCCCGCATCTGCTATTGTAGATACCACGCAAACAAAAGTCCTCGGCCAACTTGTCAAAGTGGTTGCTTGGTATGACAATGAATGGGGCTTTGCAAACCGTATGTTAGATACAGCCTCCGCCATGATGAGAGCGAGATGAGCCAATTATAAGGATAAAATCATGAGTCTAATAACTATGAGCGACATTGATTTACGAGGTAAGCGTGTCCTCATTCGTGAAGATTTAAACGTTCCTATTAAAGAGGGTTTTATTACTAGCGACCAACGCTTAAAGGCTGCTCTTCCAACGCTAAAAGCAGCCTTAGACAGTCAGGCAGCCGTTATTGTACTCTCTCATCTTGGCCGTCCTGAAGAAGGAAAATTTGAAAAACGTTTTTCCCTTCAAATCATTGCAGACTATCTGTCGCAAGCTCTAGATTATCCAGTACGCTTTATCGGCGATTATTTAGGTGGCATTAATGTACGACCCGGTGAATTAGTTGTATGCGAGAATGTTCGCTTTAATGTTGGCGAAAATGCCAATGATGATGAGCTCGCTCGCCAATTAGCAAGCTTATGTGATGTATTTGTGATGGACGCCTTTGGGACAGCACATCGTCGCCACGCTTCAACCTATGGCGTTGCAAAATATGCACCGGTAGCAGTCGCCGGTCCTCTTTTAGTGCATGAGCTAGAAACACTCAAACGTGCCCTCGAATTCCCTCAAAAACCGATTGTAGCTATTGTCGGCGGTGCTAAGGTTTCAAGTAAGCTCAGTTTACTAAAAAAACTGGTTACTATGGTCGATTATTTAATACCCGGCGGAGGTATCGCTAATACTTTCCTTAAAGCTGAAAATATTGAGATTGGTTATTCGCTTCATGAAGCCAATCAAATCGAAGAAGCTCGACAAATTCTGGCCTTTGCCAAAGAAAATGGTTGTCAAATTCCTCTGCCTACTGACGTAGTCGTAGGGAAACATTGCGCCGAAAATTGTCCAGCCTTTAACAAATCGCTGGCACACATTGCTGAAGATGACATGATCTTAGACATCGGCCCAGAGACCATCAGCCATTATATTAGTCTGATCGATCACGCCGAAACCATTATCTGGAATGGCCCAATGGGTGTATTTGAATTACCTCAATTTGCTTATGGCACCCGTGCTATCGCGATTGCCATTGCTAATAGCAGTGCTTTTTCCATTGCGGGCGGTGGAGACACCTTAGCCGCGATTGATCAATACGATCTTGCTTCTCAACTTTCGTATATTTCTACGGGAGGCGGCGCTTTCTTGGCCTTTTTAGAAGGCAAAACGCTACCATCCGTTGCAATGCTCCAGGAACGCGCTAGTACCATTATTACAACAGCTTAGCTCCTAGAAACCGCATTCCGCAAAGGTTCTTGACTTCGATTTTGCTTCTGAGTGTTCTTCTTTCAAAGGACTTGGAAGCAACCCCCACTGTGAAGTATGCAAGATTAACATACTGACTGGTAACATTATCACTAAATCCCAGGGGAATTGTAGGTAGCCCATACCTCCAAAAGAGCCTACGTAAGATAATAAGAGCATGCTAAACATATAACTCGCAAACCAATATAGATTTGCACGCGAAGTTCCTTTAGGTTGTTCACTTTTATTAGCTATTTCTGTATTTTGACTACTGTTCAACTTAAGTTGATAAAATTGTTGAAAAACAAAACCAAGCAACAGCGCAAGCGTGAGCTTCCAAAGAATATCGAACCCACACCAATACAGCATTAAGTTACAAATGTAAAAAGCCATGTGTGACATTAGCCAGCTACAACGCAGTTTAAATGGCCTTGGCTTATTGGGCTCTAATCTACGCAATGCTAGAAGACAAATCGGACCGATACCATAAGATAAAATACTGCAAGAAGAAAGGAAGGCAACCATTTTTTGCCATCCAGGAAAAGGTAGGAAAGCCATCAGTCCTGCAATAACGTTTACGAATAATGCGACATAAGGGATCTTATAACGGTTTAATTTCAAGAGAAATGGAGGCAAATGCTGGTTCAATGCCATCCCATAAACAATTCGCGCTGTCGCAGCCGTGAACACTAAAGTACTGCCAAAGGGAGAAAAGGCGGCATCTATCATCAACAAAATACTTACTAATCCCAGACCCAACAATAATGTCAAACCAACCAAAGGTCCACTGTCCCCCGGGAAATGTAAGTTTTGCCAACCTCCTTTAAGGTACGATGATGGTACCGCAACAAGAAAACTCAATTGTAGCATAAAGTAAAGGACAAAACCTACGAGGACTGCTCCCAAGATGGCTAAAGGAATGTTGCGATGAGGATTTTGTACTTCACCAGCAAGCATTAACCCATTTTGAAATCCTGTAAAAGCAAATGCAATCCCACCTGTCGACAAGGCAGAAAAAATCAGCGCCCAATCCTTTTTGTCACTTAAATGAATACTCGCATTTTCCCAGGAAGGTGCGATCGCCAATAAGGCCACAATGGCAACGGAAGGCGCTAAGATTTTTAAGAGACTCGCTATCTTGTTACACTCAGCAAGCATTTTGATACCGTAAGAGTTCAAAAGAACAACCACTGCCATAATACCAACAGCGGCAAGATATCCGATACCTGACAGCGCAAATGCACCGGTTTGTTTTACAATAAGCGAAGGAAAAAAATGACTTGAATATTGCAAAATGGCTTGAATTTCAATGGGTGTCATCACCACATACGAGAGCCAAGAAGCCCAGGCGAATAAAAATCCGACCTCGCGACCATGCGTAAAGCTTGGATAATTTGTCATCCCACCTGAAATAGGAAACAGTGTGCCTAACTCGCATAGTGGTAAAGCAATGCATAACATAAAGAGTGCAGCAAGAATCCAGCTAATTAACGCATTCCCGCCGGCAATTTGTGCACTAATAAATGGACTAAATAACCAGCCGGATCCGATCATACCGCCGGCGGAAGCTATAAGAATATTAGTGCGTGTAATATCACGTTTAAGCATGCCACCTTCCTTAGTAACGAACCGATGAGCAACTCTTAAAACGCTCAGACCTCCGATTCAACATGTGTGAGGTGTTTTAACACCTTCTGAATTGCTATTGAAAGCATGAATCACGCCGTGATTTTTCAATTCACGACGTGGCCCATGTGATATTGGTCTTGTGCAGCAGAGCGACCTTTCTTGGGATTAATGTTTTGCTTTAGCAAGTAAGGTTCGTAAGTTAGGTTGTGCATTTTGTAAATTAAGCATCAATAGCAAACTGTTGGTTAAAAGCATACGCTCTTGCTGTTGTCGGCTTAAATACATTTGATAATTGATTTCTGCTAAAAGCACAGCAATTTCTTTTTGCACGGTTGCTGGAGAAGCTGTATTCAATTGATCTGTCCAATTAGCGCTTTTGGGGTCTTGATCTTGCGCTTTTGTTGGGTTAAACAACCGCCAGGTTGCCATTTTAAACTCCTCTAACGCAACAGTACTCGATTGTTGCTGCCCATCTTGTCCTTGTTGCTGCGTATCCTGAGGCATTCTTTTTGCTAACATGTCATACATGTTACCAATACCCACGGAGCTTTGAGCAGCATAAATTCGTAAGGAAGCGAGATAGGTTGAGAGTAAAGATTGCGCTCTGTAGCGATCCACTGAGGGGGTGGGATCTTTTGCCATGGTATATAATTCGTCGTAATCCTTAGGATCAGGTAAGACGAGTGGCGTCACAGCATTGGTCGCATATCGAATAAAATTTGCTGCTTGCTGTGCTTGATTTTTAGCCATTAAGCAGGTACCCCCTGTGCCGCCAGGAAGTGCTGGGCAGGAAGCACCGTTATCCTCCATGTCGTACATTAAAGGACCGAGCAAGGTGTTGCTGTTTAATTGCCCAATTAAGGGCTTGTTATAGTCATAAGAAAAATAAGTATCCCTTGGTGGCAAAGCAGCACTCATCATATCTGTGCCATTCTTCGAGCCAACAGCACCAATCACATAATTGGTAATATCACTGCTATTTTTTATTGATTCTCCAGAACTAATGTAACTACAACCTTTCCAAGCTGTACCATCGGAATTAAAGCAATAACTAGCGCTGGGCGTACCCAAAATGTCTAGAACAGCTTGGCTAACCGGGTCAGCCTGTGATTGAGGTTGATCAATATAGATCGATACGGAAACCGCGCTATCTGAAGGAGAAGCATAATTCGGAAAGGTTTTATTCGCCAACTGATTAATTGCACTGTAAGGATTGTTTTTCGGGACAAACGCACTACCAGGATCACCGGGTTTTACCGGAACAGTGGGGCTTGCACCAACCAATTCATAAAAAGCCTGACGAAACTGTTCTTTCTTAACAATTAAATCAGAGGTCATCGCTAGTAGCTCTTCAGAAATCGTTTTTTTCTGTTCCTTAGGATCCGTGTCTAAATTGTAACCAAAATATTGACCAAGCCGAAGCAAATACATAAGGATTTTTTTTTGATTACCTCCGCCTCCAGCGCCTCCACCTCCAGCATCATCCGTTGCAGCGCCTGCTGATGTAAATCCAGGATTTGTCATTAATAAGCTTGCAATTAAAATCAGGCTTCGACCACGTATTTTCATCCTTCTTCCCCCTCTAGAGCGCGTGCTATCCAGGTTAATCTTTCTTCTGAAAAAATGCGACTTAATAAACGCAATCGTTCGAAAATAATGTTCCTCTTTAAAAACACACTTGCGGGATCGCTCCCCCCTTCATTGATTTCTTCGGCATGGACAAGCACACGCGATGCGCTGCCGGGATGAACCGTGTCGATTGCCTGTAATAGCCGTAAACCCCGCCCTGTTTTAATATTCGCTGCAATGCGGATAAACGCATCTTCATGCCCTAAGTTATTTAAATCAAGGTTGGCAATATCATCTAATTCATTTCCTAACCGTCTAATCGCTTCTTCGACCTCTGGTTGGCCATCTTGGGTCCAATCTTCAACACTTTCCATGAATGTAATCACTCGATATATCATTGGATCGAGGTAGTCATGCCAGTAACTGGCTGACGCTTCATGGCTTAAATCAGGCATATTCACCTTCCTTTTGAGGCACACTTTACCCTTTTTTTACAAATTTACTGATAAATAGCTTCTAACTTGGAAAGATACTAGACTATTATTATATACATAGTAAGGAAAGTCTCTCTGACTTGTCAAAACAAAACCTAAGTACTTAATTGACACAGATAAACTTAACTTTTTTTTAGACATAAACAGATGAAAATTAAGAAAAGCACGAAACTCAAAAATTTTTTTAAACGTATCTTCCAAATACGTTGGTGGTTAGATCTCGATCGCATTCGTAGCGGTCTGAATTATCTTATTAATGGGGCTAAAGTGTTGTTTATCCCTCAAAAAAATCAAATTCCCACGGAATCATTTGATGCTGCCGTCTCACGTTTCCAACTGAGCAACCAAGAATTACAACAAAAAGGAAAAAGCCTTTTTCACTTAAGCCTTTTAATGTGCGTGCTCGCATTAGCAATTGGCAGCTATACCGTTTATCAGTTCCTTTATGGCAGTTATCATTCTGCTTTCTTAAGCTTAGTTTTAGCGCTAATTGCGCTAACTTTAGCTTTTCGATACCATTTTTGGTATTTTCAAATTAAAACACAAAAATTAGGTTGCTCCATTTCCGAATGGTTTCAGCAAGGTCTCCTCTCTCGTAAAGATGGTAAGAAATAATGAATGCGATGTTACGTTGGTTATTTTGTAGCGTAGGTCTGCTGCTACCCACCCTGGTCCACGCGGATAGTTCTCTTAGTTTTGCCCCCCCACCGGGCGATTATTCTGTTGTTTACCTTGGGAATTTATTTGGTATTGTTGGTAGCGTCCTCCATGGAAATGGTAGCCAAATTATGGGGGCCATGTTCGGCGTTTTTAATTCTGCCGTCCTAGCACTGGGTGGGATCGTGATTATGTATACCCTCTTGGTATCCACGATGAACACCGCGCATGAAGGTGAGATGCTTGGTCGGAAATGGTCTTCCATATGGGTCCCGATGCGCTCGACGCTCGGATTAGCCCTTTTAGTTCCTAAAACATCAGGTTACTGCCTGATGCAAATTTTTGTGATGTGGATTGTTTTGCAAGGGGTTGGAGCAGCGGATAAAATTTGGGCAGCAGCGTTGAGTTATTTAAATCGAGGTGGCGCAATAGTACAACCTCAGCTTAGTTCATTCACGTCACAAGATTTTCAGGATATGGCCACAGGCTCTGGTCAGGGTATGGCCGACATCGCTAACGGTGCCGCAAAGATTCTATTAGGTCAGGTTTGCATGGTTGGGATTCAGACCATTTTAGAAGACAAGCGGCAAAGTTATTTGACGCAAGCTCGAACCGCAGGGGGTCCTTGCTATAATGTTGCCGACGGCGATCCCATGAAGGGCTTCTGTGACAATTCAGTGCCGGATTTTCTAGCGAGTGTCAATGCTATTGATCGCGCCCCTTCCGTTCAAATGCCTAATTTTGATAAAGGATCTATTTATTCTTCTTTGAACGGAATTTGTGGGGAAATTAAATGGAAAAAATTCAGTACCGCAGCTGCTTCTGACAAAGATCGTGCTAAAAAAATCCAAGATTTCCTCGATAAGAACCTTACTAAAGACGAACAAAAAACCACCGAGCAATCCAGGGATATTGCTGTACAACAAATGTATTCAACGCTCGCTGCCATTGCACAATCTATTGTTAACAATGATCCGTTGCTTCACAAACTAAATCCTAATGATAATAAAACGAAACATCCAACCAATGGGAATCAACAATTCGGGGTTCCCATGGACAGTAAAAATAAGTTCTGCCAGGACGGTAGGAACTGCGTTAATTGGGGAGACGATCCAAACGCAAACTGGGATAGCGGAAGCTTATTTCATGGTACTGAATTTCAGGGCGCCATTTCCGATTACAATGGAACCATGCGTGCCACTTTAAATTTGATTTACCAGATCACAACCAACACTAAATCCGATTCCATACGTTCTTTTATTAATGACGCCAACCGTCAGGGTTGGATTATGGCTGGCAGTTACTTCTTTAAGCTTGCCATGCTAAGTACAAGCAACATGTCGAGTGGTAATCTTATTGACTCCGATTCTGGCCTTGCCACCTCTGTGTTCGATCCCAATAAAATAACGTTCGGTAAAGGCGCTGAATGCAAAGATACAGGCAACCCGACCTTGTGCACATGGCTTCTTGGAAAAAACGATCAACTCGAGGCTCTGATTCAACTGATTGATGGATCGGTAGGCGGCAAAAATGGCTTACCGATGCCCAAAGCCAGTAAACTAGCGGCTGATTATAAACCACAAAATGGGGATGCTGCTTCAACAGCCATTGGTTTTATTTACAATTCATTGGTAATGCAAATTCCTGGTCAGCCGGGCCTATCTCTCACAAAATTACCGGATGTTCAAATTCCTGTCCAATTGGATAACGTTAAAGAAAAAACGTTTACCTGCCCTCGTGATGGTGAACTTGGCTGGCCTTTAAGCAGTTTTTGCCCGAAAAGAGATATTCCTGATGCCGCTTACAACGGGATGGTTGTACCGGTTGTTAACGTCATTATTGGATTTGTTAATAATGTATTGAATCAACTTATTCGAGGAATGATTCTCACGCCCTTGATGATTATGGGTGATCTCATGCAGTCCGGGGTTGCATTCTTACAAAATCCGAATACCAATCCAATCGTCGCCTTAGCGCAAATGGGCGTTACTTACATCAACGTATCCATTGGAATATGGTTTGGTGTAATGCTTGTAACACTGCCCTTTCTAGCGATTCCTGGGGTTATGAGCATTGCACCGGTGATTTTTGCACTCATGGGCTTTATGACGCCTATTTTATTTGCCTGGTTAGGCGTCCTCGTCGCTCTTGGCTTCTTAACCGCCTACTATATTCCCTTTATTCCTTATATGATTTTTACTTTTGGAACGCTTGCCTGGTTTATCGTCGTGATAGAAGCCATGGTGGCAGCACCCATTGTTGCTTTGGGGGTTACACATCCTGAGGGTGAAGGTGCTTTTGGGAAGGGAGAACAGGCAATTATGATTCTCTTGAACGTTTTCCTGCGTCCAGCGATGATGATCATTGGTTACGTTGCCGCTATCGCACTAACCTATGTAAGCGTATGGGTAATGAATGCTGGGTTTAATAATATTGCATCCTTTATGTGGAGTGGCAAACTCGACCCAACGTTATCATTTGTTATTGATACCGGCGCTGCTCCTCTTTTAATTGATGCAAACGGAAATTATGCCGGTTATAAGGGTATCGCCGGGTTCTACTCTTTCTTCTTCACAAGCTTTGTGTATGTGGTTATCTACCTGATTCTTGTACAACGTTCTTTCTCGCTGGTAGCACTTCTACCGGATCAAGTGCTTCGTTGGATAGGAGGTCATCCTGAATCCATTGGTAAGGAATCCAGTGAATGGGGCAGAGAGGCCGAAGGTAAGGTTAGTGAGCTTGGACAAAAAACAGGCGGCGCAACTGCAGAAAGTGCAGGTAAAATGTCAGGAGCTGCAACCAAGAAATTTCTCAAAGATAAGCGTATGGATCCGAACACTGGCAATGCTAATCCACCCAGTGGAAACAATCCAAATCCACCTGCAGGAGGCAATATGGGCGGAGGCGGCGGTGGTGGCGGCTAAAGCCGCCCCCTTGGTCTTTCTACGCTTACTCGCGTTGATATTCTTTTGTTCCTGCAACAATGAGCTTGTAGATTCGCTCTGAGATGACACCTTCTTCAAATTTACGCCGAGCGTCTACCGTCATTAATTGGCCGCGCTCACGAACAAGTTTTCGAGTCATCGATGTCACTTCATTCGGATCACCTTCTAACAATATATCTCGTACCTCTTCATCAAAAACTAAGTACTCTCTTAAAGCGACCCTTGTACCGTCGACAGTAGGAACCAATTTTTGCCAGATGCAAAGACGTATCGTTTCAAGAATATCAATTGTCCGACCTAAACGCTCTTCTCCTGCGAAAGATGTCACTAAGCGGCGCATGGTTTCCGCAACTCCTGATGTATGTAAGGTTGTATAAACGGGATGTCCTGTAAGCGCTGCTTCTAGGGCTGCACTAATCGTTTCCGCATCTCGACACTCCCCCACCATGATTAATCGTGGCTTGCGTCTTAACGCATTGCGGATGCCATCGGCGAAACTTGGAAGATGTCGAGGAATTTCTGATTGACTCACAACGGCAGACACTGTTTCAATTTCGTCAAAGACGAATTCGATCGGCGCTTCATAGGTTAATACCTTCCGGTTTGAGTCTTCATTTTCGATAAGTTCACGGATGATGGATGCCAATAACGTTGATTTTCCTGAGCCAGTTGCTCCTGTAATAAAAACAATGCCTTCTTCCGGCGCAATCGCCTCTAAAATATTCGGGGGTAAAGACATCGTATCAAGACGCGGAGGCGTTGTGGGAATCGTTCTTAAAGTAATTTGAATGGCATCATGCCCTTCAACAAGGCATGAAGTTGCATTAACACGATAGCGGTAACGGACCCCACGGGTCGGACGAAACTCGTAATGTGTATCAATATCTTGTCCCGACAGCAGCTGGGTTGTCGCGTTGGGCCCATAGATTGAATTGATCAGATCACCTAGCTCTGTATTCGACAAAGATCGATTGGTGATTCGAATCAGCCGACCATATACCTCTGTGTAAATAGGCTCGCCGGTTTGAATGGTAATGTCTGAGGCATGCAAGGACTCTGCATACTCTAACATTTTTTCCATATGTAACGGAGAAAATCGAGTGGGTTCACCTGGCATCAATAAGGTATGAACTTCCATTAATCATCCATTGCAATAACAGGTTGCCAAGAACGGCTAGTCGTCGTGATTTGCGTTTCATGGGCTAATCTTTCCATTGAGCGGAATTTCTTTAGAGCATCTTCATCTTTGACCACTGCTGCTATCCACGCTTTACTATCCGTGTTGAGTGCAGGCAATGCGGTAATACGCAATACACGATCATCGATATGCATTTCATCATTATCTCCTGTCACACCTAAATCAGTGTGAGAAACATAAGGCGGAGAAACCATATTCATTGCAAGGAGCTTACGATATAAAATCATTCCTTTAAAATCTTCTTTAATTCGAGCGATGCTTTCTTCCAAAATCACGCCTGCTTGTTCAATACCGTTACCCCAGCCTTTTTCGACATAATAGGACCAAACTTCCCTTTCAAGCGGTGTCTTCGGCAAAAGAGACATATGAGGTGTGTCGGGCTTTTTATAATCCATCCATAAGTATTGTCGCCAGTTGGGCGGTGTGGTGACAAAGCGCGCTTGCTTTGCAATTTTGTAAACCCTATCGGAGATTCGAATGGTGTGATCGTTAGCCTGATTCCAGGTACTACGGCCTTCTAACAATACAGGAGGTAAAATATTGTGTTCTAAAATCAGGGCATTGAAATCAAAAATAGTATCTAATCGACGTGCTTGTTCGGTTAACTGATCATCGATCATTCTAGCCTGCCAGGCCAATCCTGCCTGAGCTCCCAAACTTAAAGCCATTTCCCGTAAGGCCATTTCTCTAATACGACCCATGCTGGCTTTGCCGGCCTTACTTTTCGTTAGTCGAGGATTACCCATGGCCTGTAAGCCTGCAAGGGTAGTAGTGTCAGCATATCGCACGGAGTGTGAACATCCGAGCAATAACAGAACTGCCAAATAACTCAGTTTAGGCATATATTTTCGCATAGCGTAATTCAATCACTCGGCTTTTTGGATAGACATAAATACTTGCCTTTTTTCCAGCTTGATAGTCAATATCCCTTAGTAATTCTCCGATACTTTCATCTTTAGCATTTAAACTGATTAAAATCGGTATTGCTGGTGGATGGCCTAATACCCGCAATCGGTAATGCGCCGCCTGCGTCAAACGATTTGTTAATTCTTGGATAGGTCCCGCCCAATCAACGGTCGCACGTGTCTGTAATTCAAAGACGTTTGGAATTCTTAAGGTATTTGCTTTGGTCTTAGGAAACACCTCTTTTTCTATCCGTGCAATTTCCAGCATAGAATCGCTCACGGAAGAAGCTGCTTGTGCTAGCTTTATCGTTGCATCATCGCTTGGATTATTTACCGGCGGCTTTATGTATGTAGTGCTATGGCATCCTAAGAGTGAGGTAGCCAGTATCATCGTCCCAATCGCTTTGCTAACCATTTTATTTAGATCCTGGATAGATACAGTAATGATTGAAGCAGGGGGCTATAAGCTTGTCAAGGGACATCGTTTGCCTCTTTTTATGAAGGGTTTTGATTACATGCATTCTCGGACGAATCAGTGACGTCATCCAAATTAGCGCTTCTCATCCTTGCATCAAAGATCTTATCACTTTTCCCCTGCCTTGTGCATAAGCTATGAAACTATTTGTAAATGGCTGTTTTTAATAAGTTCCCTTTTAATGCGTGTTTCTGCATCGGTTCAGCAGGGGTGGACAACATCCGAATAGCTGAGTAATTGTGGTTTAGAACGTTATTCCATTGAATAATATTGCAAGAAATTATTATGAAATGCACGGGATACTTCCCTTTGCTTCCCAAAAAATAATATGCATTGGTTTAATCACTTTCGTTAGCGCTTCTAATGTGCTTTCTACCTTTTCTTTTTCATCGAAAAATTCAATGACAATCGGTAAATCAAGAGATAGGTCGATCAGCGAAACCACGTGTTTTCCCGTGTCGCCAAAACCCTCTATCCCTCGAAACACGGTCAATCCTCTTATCTTAGCCGTTTTTCTCAAGAATTTGATTGTTTTATTCAATAAATTCGCCGATTCCATTAAATAAATTCTCACCACTAACACATCCATCGTGTTCATAAAATCCTCGCTAAAAACATACCAAATACAGTAAGAAAAATAGAAAGAATCACACTTAATAATACATTCAACCCTGCTGCAACCCAAGCACCACTTTCATATAGATTCAGGGTTTCAATCGTAAATGAAGAAAAAGTCGTATATCCCCCTAAAAAGCCAACCAACAAGAACGCACGGAGAGGTTGCCCCAAATGGTTTAATCGCTCTAAAAAGATCGTAAATAAAAACCCCATCAGGAAACAACCCGTTAAATTAACCACGAATGTTCCTAAGGGAAAATGATCCCCACCTACCCGATGGATAGCCTGCGAAACGTTATAACGGCATACCCCACCCAACCCCGCACCAAGAAAAATCAGTAAGCTGCTGCAATTCATCCGATACCTTCCTCCGTGCTCTGCTGATTTAAGTAATAATTATTATTGTTCTTGTTGTCTTTAAAAAAAAATTTTTATTTTCATTTGACTCTTAATATTATTAAAAAACAATAAAATTAATTAATGCTTTAATTGATTAATTAATGATTAACTTGTATAATTAATAATAGAGTTATAGAGCGGTTTTGAGAAATTGAATTTCATGGACCACTCTCATTGATTATGAAGGATTTTTTTATGCCTAAAAACCCATCCCATGCTTCGGTTCAATCACCGCAATCTACCACGCCCAGAAGGCTTAATCCTAAATCCATGCGCATCGAAAAACTACGAAGCCCGCGCTCAGCTCGATATGAAAGACGCACGCTTGCTAGGGCGCAAGTTGCGGCCGTACAAGATAAACAACAACAGAAGAATATGCTGGCCGCGCAAGAGCTAATGCAATCATTAGATTTATTGAACCTTGTCTTCAGTGGCGGTGGTGCAAAGGGCGCCGGGTATATGGGCATTATTGCCGCTTTGATGGTGACCAAAAAATTTGATCAAATCAATGAAATTACAGGTACTTCAGCCGGTTCTATTCTGACTGTATTGGTATCAGCTGGTATGCCTGCACTAGACTTAATTGCGGCACTCAATCGTAACCTCTCAAGTTTTAAAGGTAAGAAAGCAGGTACATTGATAAATAATGAAGAGGGAGAAAACGGTCTATTTAGTTATGACGCTAAACCCTTATTGGAATTTCTACAACAAAACGTTTATGAGAGCCTTGTTAAGCGTCTGCTGGGTACCTTGCCTGTAGACAATCCAGGTATTCATATGTTGCCCGCAAATGAAATCTTAGCTGCTAGGAAAGATCCTGCATTCGAAGCCGTGTATATGAAGCTTCAGGCGGTTAAAGACTTCAAGAAAGCAAATATTACTTTCGAAGATCTTGCTGTACTTTCAGGCCATTTCCCTAAAACATTTAAAAAACCAACATTGATTGCCGCGAAGTTAGATAAAGGTGAACCTGTGCCGCTTAATAGCGTAGATACACCAAAGGTTGAGATCGCCTTGGCTGCTAAAGCGTCTGCCGCTATCCCTGCTTACTTTGTTCCAGTTAAAATTGATCTTAAAGGGGATGGAAAGCTCACAACGTTAATTGACGGGGGGGTTATTAATAATACTGCAACCCAATATTTCCAAAACCCTTCTGCGCAAACGCTCGCTTTCGCATTTGAAGATGTAGAGAACAGCACAGGAATGTTTGAGGCTTTATATAGTCAACGCTGGAATGAAGTCATTTCTGAATTTATTAAAGATGGAGCAAATCCTCATAGAAAGAACCCCTTAATCGATTTGCTTGAAGCTAAATCATTAAATTGTGCTGAACTTCAAAAACGAATTCTTTCAATGATTCAGAAAGCTATCCAAGATCGATCTACAAAAACCGCCATCAAAGAGAAAGCAGAAAAATCGCTAGGAATTTTTGCAACGGCATACATGAGTAATCCAGCATTTAAAACGGATTTCGATAGCAAGAGTACTGCTCAGAAATTAGATTATTTATCGATGATGATTGCAAAGGCGATAGAACCAAACTTTATTAAAGATTCTTTCTTTATTCAACAAGTTAAGAAATTTGCACTTGAACATTTGGCTGACTTCAAGCCTCCTTATACGCTTGAGGAAGCAGATAATGAGGTTATGCGCAATATTTATAAAGATTACTTCTTTCAAACTGTTTTAATGGTTCCACCTAAAGGTGTTGGCACACTTTCTTTTGATAAAGCGACCAAGCTCTACGATCAGGCTACGGTCACCTTATTTTTTGATGCGTTAGATCACATGGTGAATTATTATATCGCGCCAAAAGAAGATGAACACATTCAAGGGCTCTATAAAGATGTACTCACCCATTTCCTAGAGCAAGGTCGACACTTAGTACTCCCTCCAGCAGAAAGAGCAATGCTAAATAGTATTGAAAAGTGCATGAAACATGATAATTACGCTGCCAATTATCAATTCCATCTGAAAGATTACTTCAAAATGCAGCCGGATTCTCGTTTATCCAAGATATTTGCGAAGGTAGGAATGCAAAAAATTCAAGAGATTGTTGCACAACAAAAACCTGCTTCTGAACTCAGTGAAGCGGTTTCGGTGAAGGCACCGGCCATGAATTGCAAAACGCAAGCCGCTAACCAAGCTCGCAAATTGCTCTTGAAAGAAATTCAGGAAGAACAACCTAACCCTATGACCTCGTTATTGTTACGCTGCTAAGATTAGATAATTAGGCTATTTGCGCATGCACTACTTATATGTGTATGCGCAAGATAAAAGTAAACTCCCTAGCAGCATCTTTTATCACCTTGATTTTAAACTATCGAGGCTTTAAACTTTTGCTCAGGCAATTATCACAGTAAGTCACCAGCTATAGCACCCTGCAGTTAGTTTCAACGGCACAAGGATTTTTGTGATTAGATTGTGATGCCAAGCGATCTCCGTTATTACCACCTAATCGCCTTTGAATCTCCATAAGGCGGCAGCGCCGGTGTTTTCTAAACAACTTACTGCCTTAACATAGAGGTTAGTTACGATGGATGTCATCGAAAAAATTAAACAGCAAATTACTGACAACACTATATTACTTTATATGAAAGGTACACCTGATCACCCGCAATGTGGGTTTTCGGCACGTGCTGTTCAATGTCTGCAAGCTTGCGGGATTGATTTCTCAGCGATAGATATTTTAGCCAACCCTGACATTCGCCAAGCGCTGCCTCAATACGCTGATTGGCCAACTTTTCCTCAGCTTTATGTTGCTGGAGAATTGATTGGTGGCTCTGATATTATGTTGCAACTTTATGAACAAGGTGAGTTAGCACGTTTATTACAAGATGCTGCTAACGTCTAATCAATAAACATTTTCCCACTTTAATTGTACCGAGGAGACACGAATGAGCGTATTAGTTGGACACAAAGCCCCCGATTTTACAGTACCGGCGATTCTTCCAACCGGCGAAATTGTTGAGAAATTTAACCTGCATGATTCCATTAAAGGAAAATATGGACTTGTTTTTTTCTATCCTCTTGATTTTACTTTCGTATGCCCATCCGAATTGATTGCACTACATCACCGCATGGATGAATTTAAAGCGCGCAACGTAGAAGTCATTTCCGTGTCAATTGATTCACAATTTACGCATAATGCTTATCGTAATACCCCGGTTAAAGCGGGCGGTATCGGACCTGTTAGTTTTACTATGGCTGCTGATATGACACACGCTATTTGCCAGGCTTATGGTGTTCAACATCCTGTCGCAGGCGTTGCTTTTCGTGGTGCATTCATTATTGATAAAAACGGTGTGGTTAGATCTCAAATCGTCAATGACTTACCCATCGGCCGTAATATCAATGAATTAATTCGTATCGTAGATGCTGTGCAATTTTTTGAAGAAAATGGCGAAGTATGTCCCGCCGGTTGGGAAAAAGGAAAAGCAGGTATGCAAGCGTCACCTAAAGGTGTAGCAGAATACCTTTCCTCTCACTCGGACACTCTGTAAATAGAGAAACTCTATTTTATTAATAACAAGTGCTCTGAAAAAGCACTTGTTATTGATTCTGTTAGGCAATCTCAATAATAATCTGTTCATTAGGGATTGTCGCCTGCGCACTGCTATCCCTCTGATCACCTATAATAGGCAGCGGCATTTTGAGCAGGTTATTATAGAGCGAATCAGCCCTTCCTTTTAGAAAGGAAACGCAGATTTTTTTTGCCATTCATTTAACATAATGCAAAACAACGCCGCTGTTTTTTCTGCATCATAGATTGCGGAGTGAGCCTCATCGGCATTAAAATCAAGGCCTGCTGCTTTTACCGCCTTTGATAAAACAGTTTGCCCGTACATAAGGCCAGCAAGCGTCGCCGTATCAAAACAAGTAAACGAATGGAACGGAGAAATCATTCCCGATCTTTTCGTTGCTTCTTTCAGAAAAAGCAAATCAAACCAAGCATTATGGCCCACAAGCACAGCGCGTGAGCATTGTGTCATTTTGAGTGCTTTATGGATGGGTGTAAATAAATTTTTCAGTGCTTGCTTTTCATTAATAGCAAAGCGCAGCGGATAAAACGGATCAATTTTATTAAAAGCGAGCGATTGAGGATCCATCTCTGCACCCTCGAAAGGTAAAACATGTTCAAAATGCGTTGCATCAGGTTCAAAGAATCCCTTTTGGTTCAGTCGAATCAAGACAATGCAAACCTCCAGTAATGCATTTTTACAAGGGTCAATACCTGTTGTCTCCACATCAACCACTACTGGAAGAAACCCTCTAAAACGTTCTCTTAATGCCATTGGCGGCTACCTTTACATATTCATATTAACGGCTTAATTTTCTACTACAGACCATGCTACTGGAGTACCTGCCCCCATGGGAACAACCGACGATTTTCCAAAGGGTAATGTTTCAGGAATAGTTTGCGATTGCTTTCTAAGTGTTAAATAAGTTTGGTTATATGGCAGTTGATAAAAATCCGCTCCAAATCGACTCATAAACCTCTCAAAATTTTCTAAGCCATCCAAACTATCAAAAATGTGCGCATAAAGCGCAACAGCATATGGCGCCGAAAAAATCCCTGCACACCCGCAAGCACTTTCTTTTTGATGGAGTGCATGAGGCGCACTGTCCGTGCCTGCAAAAAATTTCGGATTCCCGCTAGTAGCTGCCATTTGTAAGGCTTTCTGATCCCGCTCATGCTTTAAAATGGGTAGACAATAATAATGCGGGCGAACGCCGCCCGCTAGCAAGTGATTGCGATGGTACCATAAATGCTGTGGGGTAATCGTTGCCGCTAATCTTTCGGGAGATTCTTTGACAAAATCTACAGCAGCTTGTGTTGAAATATGCTCAAGCACTATCCGCAACCGAGGAAAATCTCTTAAAAGCTGGGGTAGAGCCGTTTTGACAAAGGCTTCTTCGCGTTCAAAAATATCACCTTCCGCAACTTCACCGTGCACTTGCAATACCAAATCTTCTGATTGCATTATATCAAATAATGCATAAAGCTCCTTGAGTGAAGCGGGTCCCGCCTCTGCGTTAGTAGTGGCATTTGCAGGATATAATTTCCCCCCTAAGCCACCGATTTGTTTGATTTTTTTTAAGTCTTCTGGGTCGACCTGGTTATTCAAATAAAGGGTCATACACGGCGTAAACGTGCTACCTGCAGGAACAAATTTTAGAATTTGATCTCGGTAATTTTTGATTGAAGTGACCGAAGTTAACGCAGGTTTAAGATTTGGCATCACTAACGCCCGATTGAAATGCATTGCTGTGGCAGGCACAGTATGTTCCAAAAAAGACCCATCCCGGAGGTGCACATGCCAATCATCCGGACGAAGAAGAATTATCGTTTCCACTGAGAATAAAAAGTCGTTGGTTTGTAGGAAAGGATAACATATATTAATTCTAAAAAATCGTTAAAAATTTTAATGGCAACTTAAAACATCTTCTCATGCGAAAATAGCATGGATATCATGCGTTTTTTTAGGGTTGGATAGCTCTTTTAATAAGGCTGAAGAGGATTAAAATTAACGTACAGTGCTCTGAATATAAGCAGGTTTTTCTTATCCTCGCATTAACTTATCGCATTCATAAAGAAATTTTGCAGAAATGGTGTTGACTTTGATAAAGTAGCGCTTGATAATTTGACCATGTACGTTCTCGGATAGAGCGATGATTGCGTACTGTAGTCAACACAGCGTGTGGTGTGGCGGCTAAACGGGAAATTAATAATAAAAGTGGAGATGAAGCATGTTAAATCTGAAAAAAACAGCAATCGCTGTTCTTGCTTTAAGTAGCAGTGCAGTATTTGCTGGAACAATGGGGCCTATCTGCACCCCAGGTAACGTCACAGTACCTTGTGAAAAGCCTGCTTGGGATTTTGGTGGATATGCACTTTATTTAGAACCTGCTTATACCGACTACGCAGGATTCACACACACTCCCGCCAATTTCGATGGTACAAATTTTAGAGGCTTCAGATCTAACCCAGCATGGGGTTGGGGCTTCAAAATTGAAGGATCCTACCATTTCGGCACAGGCAACGATTTCAACGTAAACTGGTACCACTGGAACCGAACAACTCGTAACGCATATGCTGGCACGATCATTGTTCCTGACTTGAATGGCGTTGATGCTGATCCAGGCGACCTACCATTCACAACAGCAGCACGTCGTTTCGGACCACGTTGGGACGCAGTCAACATGGAATTCGGCCAACACGTCGATTTCAGTGAATTTGATAGCATTCGTTTCCACGCTGGTGCTCAATACGCACGCGTTAAGCACAACATTAACGCAGGCGGTACAGATGCATTAGGTACAAGCACAACTGTTAATGCACGTACAACATTCAATGGCTTCGGACCCCGTATCGGTGCTGACATGAACTACGGCTTCGGCAATGGTTTCGGCATTTACGGTAACGGTGCTGCAGCAGTACTCGTTGGTAACGCGAACAATAACATGTTAATCGCTACTAACTTCACTGCTCCTGGTGCATTTAACACTGGTTACGGCTCTCGTATCATTGTTCCTGAACTAGAAGGCAAATTAGGTATCAAATATACTTATTGTGCAGCTCCTGGTGACTTGGATCTGGACGTTGGCTGGATGTGGAACAACTACTTCAACGTTAATCAGTTAAGAAACTATGCTACTGGTTCAAGCGCTAACACCAACTTCGGTGTACAAGGTCTGGTATTCGGTCTGAAATGGGTTGGTAACGTCTAATCCCTTCTGACCTGATATTCCTTAAAGCCCATCATTTTATGATGGGCTTTTTTTTAACTTTTAAAACTATCACCTATTCAATAAATCGTAGAGATCTGACTTACCATGTTGAAAAAAATACTCTTAGGCATTCTAACGGCAAACAGCATCGCTGTTTTTGCCGAGCCACATTATCCTAGGGATCCTGCTATACCGACGACATTAGCAGTGAACATTCCCTGTATTAACAGCGGATGGGAACTTGGTGCTCAAGCATTGTACTTTCAATCTGTTTATGGCTCTCCTTCAATGGGCCAATTTGGTGCTAACAATCGTGTTGCAGAAACCAACGCTGCTTGGGGCTGGGGGTACCGGTTAAACGGCGCTTACCGCTTACCCGCTGCTAAAAAAATCGACTTGAATTGGGTGCATTTTAATAACACTACAAAACCCAATGGCATAAGCCGTACATCGCTTACTGGCAATGGCTTATTGCCCTTTACTGCCTTAAATAATTTATATTTTGATCAGGTAAATTTAACGCTGCAGCAAGAGATTGACGTGCCATTAAATACACGACTTTCATTCTATGCAGGTGGACAATTTGCCCAACTTCATTTGAACTTGCAAAATCACTACTCAAGGCTTCCTTTGCCTTTATCTGTGCTATCTCCTACTGGTCTTTTATACAATGTCAACACCGACACCAATGGTGCTGGACCTTTACTAGGCTTAGATTACCGCTACCAGTTACCCTGCGGGCTTTCACTGGAAGCACAAGGTCAAAGCTCTATACTCTATGGCACGAGCAGATATGGTAGTGAATATATTTTGGCAGCCAATGGGCTCGTTGCAACCAGTTCCTATCGAAGCAGCACTAACCTTATTCCAAGCCTTGAAGGTAAATTAGGATTAAACTACCTCTATGCATTAGCGGACAGTTCGATTAATATAGAAGGTGGTTATCAAATAATTAACTACTTTAATCTTCCAGGATTGGGATGGCCCTACGAACAAATTTTACCAGGCAACGTCAACTTTGCTCTCCAAGGCGCTTACATGGGTGCAAAATGGGTAGGCTATTTTTAGACGCTTATTGCTTTTTTTTAATCGCATTGATAACTCCGCAGGTGACAGCTAGCTCACCGCGGAAGCCTAGCCGCTTGCCGGCGCCTGCTGTATCAGCGATAAAATTTTATAAGTTTAGCCACAGTACTCTACCTCCGACAAAGCGATTGCCCATTGCTGTCAGTTCACCTAATTGGTTGGAGAAAATTCCTCTGGCTAGTCCGCAAAATAATGACCTTGTTTTAGATCCTTATATTTTCACGCCCCCTTTTGAGAAAAACGCTTTACTGGTAGACAATCAAACAATTGAGAAAACAACCTTAGCGACTAGTGACCATCTACCAATTGCTTCTTTCTCGATGCATTCTGAATCTTTGTTGCATGAACCAGAAAACTTTCTTGCCTCCCCCTATTACCTTACGGGTGGACAAGATTTCATACCATTCGGTCGTTTCTCTAGCGCAATGATCACACCGCCCTTAACTGCAAAATTAGGTCAGACGGCATCAATGCCTCTCGTTATAGGCTACCAACCAATAGACTCAGGACCTTTTGCCGCTTTCTACGCGTTTCGATCAAACATCGAAGGAAAATTTGAAGGCACACCTGGATTTGATGGTGGTTATCGATTAAAACGAGATAACATGTCTGCCGAAATTGGCGCTAGTTATATGGCGTCGCTGGCAGACGCAACGGGATTTCAGAGCACTGGATCAGGCGGTAGTCAAACCTTTGGTGGGTTTGCATCTGAAAGCCACGGAACTCAGGCCATACGAACGGTCCCTGCTGTAGATATTTATGGCCAACTTAGCATTGATCGCTATAAACTCCTTGCTGAATGGGTAGTGGCCTTACGTGCTTTTAACCAAGAAGACTTAAGTTTTAATGGTAAAGGTGCACAGCCACAAGCAGGTCATCTAGAAGCAGGGGTTAACTTCACTGCGTTCGACAAAACAGCCGGTATTGCACTGGGTTATCAATGGTCAGAAGAAACGCTGGCTTTGAATTTACCTAACCGCCGCATTAGTGGCGTCTTCGATATTGAATGGTGGAAGAATACCAAACAACGATTCGAATACCGACATGACAAAGATTTCGCGCCAAATCAATTTGCTAATGGCGCAGCACCTGCTGGTGCGACTAATCTAAATTCTTTGTCTTCTGGAAAAACCTCGGACACGCTAATTGCTCAAATCAGTATTTATTTTTAGGCAACAGTTCTTGCTTTGTTTGTGAAGCACCTATGCCTTTTAGTGACTTTTCTAACATAGACCTTCATATACAAGGAGCATTATGTCAATAAAATCTGATCGTTGGATCAAGAAAATGGCTCAAGAAGCCGGTATGATTTCCCCATTTCAAGATGAGCAAGTCAGTCATACTCATGATAAACGGGTGATTTCCTACGGTGTCTCAAGCTATGGTTATGATGTACGCTGCGCCAATGAATTCAAAATTTTTACGAATATTAACTCAGCCGTTGTAGATCCTAAAGCGTTTGACGAGAAGAGCTTTGTCAATGTGGAAGCAGAGCAGTGTATTATTCCGCCAAATTCTTTCGCGCTGGCGCGGACCATTGAATACTTCCGTATTCCCAGAAATATTCTGACCATTTGCTTAGGGAAGTCCACGTATGCACGTTGCGGTATTATTGTAAATGTGACGCCACTGGAACCGGAATGGGAAGGACATATTACACTTGAATTTTCAAACACGACCCCGCTGCCTGCAAAAATTTATGCCAACGAAGGCGTTGCGCAGATTATTTTCTTAGAAGCAGATGATGTCTGTGCCATTTCGTACAGAGATAGACAGGGTAAATATCAAGGGCAACAAGGCGTTACGCTACCTCGCTAAAAAGTAAGGCGAGGTCACCTTGCGCCTCGCTTTAACGTTTTTTAATCCTTGATCTTAACGGTCTATTCTTTCTTTTTAGAAAGTTTTACTTTTTTTCGAGATTCGTCCACGCGCTCTTTTAATTCCTTTCCAGGTTTAAAATGCGGACTATATTTTGCGTCAGCAAGAACTTTCTCACCTGTCTTAGGATTATGCGCATTACGGGGAGGCCGATAATGCAGTGCAAAACTGCCAAAACCCCTGATTTCAATCCGCCCACCCTCAACCAGTGATTTACTCATACAACTTAGAATGAGGTTAACACCGTTGGCTACCAATTTTTCAGGTAGATGTGTCATTGTTGTTGTAAGACTTGTAATGAGTTCTGACTTAATCATACCCACCTCGTTTTCACCCGTGTTAATCCCCTAGGCATTTGTCTGCTTAAGGGGCATCAAAAAAACATTATCCCTCGATACTGCCTGCTCCTTTCTACAATCTTTGATAATTTATAGGCAAAAATAGCCAATTACTTGCTTTCCACAAACAAGCAGACTAAATTTTATTAAAACTGGATCCAAGCTTTCGCTTGAAATTATTCAATGTTATCAACTAACTGTATCAAGGATTTAAGCGAAAAAGCAATGGATAACAGCATTTTTGCGCGGTTTATTTTCATCTATCACGCACTTAAAACGTTTTCGAGCTTTGTTTTGCTTTTGTAATAAATAAGAATGTGCAAATCCTCTGTAGCTTGCACAAATTATACAGAGTTTTCGAGCGAAAAAACCTTAGCAATTTTAAAGCAAGTAAATTATTTTGGGTGAAAAGTCCCCACGAAACGCATAGCATTTAATCCTGAAAAGTGCTCATTTTTTTTGCTGAATAAATGCTGACACGACTCCCCAACTCATCGCCATTTGGGTATCTTTTAAACTTAAAAAGGCTTCAGATTTCAGCCGCTTGCTGGTACTAATAACAATCGTACCTGATCTAACCTCCGCTGCAATATACCGGCTGATACTCACCCAATACTCTGCAAAAAAAGCAGTCGCATTAATAAAAATAAGTGTTGCGTCTCCTAAGGATTGCGCCAGAAAATCACCACTTATGAAATCGATTTTGGGCGCTTGTACGTGGTACGCAGGTTCTTTTGCTAACTGCCTTTGTCTCTCTATGGCACATTGATGAAGGAGCGTGAAACGCTCAATGCCACAACTTTTTTTTAAATTAAAAACCATGGCGCAGGCAACGACTAATTTACCCACTCCACTTCCCAAATCATAGAAAACAGTGTCTTGATTGGGATGACATAGTGCAATCACAGCAATGAAAGATTCAAAATTCGCCTCGCCATAGATATATTCGATAGCATCCCTCTCACTTCTCGATTGTTGAGAGAGCTCGAAAGCATTTATCGGCGCATAAAGGCGTGTGAACGCTTTCTGGTGTTTATCCAATAACAAGCACTTGCGCCACCGGCGTACTTGATTGTTTCGACGCCATTGCAGCACCGAAACTGTCACGATTACTAAACTGAGCATCACACATATAAAAATCATAAGCGTAGGCTAAGGGTCTAATCCATTATCTAAAACTTATCGTGGTTCAACCGTTTTATCAATGTGCCTCGTCCCAATTTGCGCCTACACCGATTGAGACTTTCAAGGGAACAGATAATTGAGCTGTTCCCTCCATAATTTGACGCACTTTCAGCATCACTTCATCTACCATCGAGGTTTTGACTTCAAAAACAAGTTCGTCATGGACTTGCATAATCATGTTAACTGCATGAGATGAATCATTGAGCTGCCATTTAGCGATATCCAGCATCGCCTTTTTAATAATATCCGCTGCTGTTCCTTGCATAGGTGCGTTGATAGCCATCCTTTCTGCCGCCTTCCGTCTCATTACCTGGTGAGCGTTAATTTCAGGTAAGTACAACCGACGGCCAAAGAGCGTTTCGACGTATCCTTGTTGATGCGCTTGACGTCGTGTTCGCTCCATATAACTTAGAACACCGGGATAACGCTCAAAATAAGTTGTCATGTAATGCTGGGCCTCTTCACTATCAATCCCCAGCTGTTTTGCAAGACCGAATGCTGACATGCCGTAGATTAAACCAAAGTTAATGGCTTTCGAGCGGCGCCGCTGTTCATGGCTGACTTTTTCAAGAGGTACCTGAAAGATTTCACTGGCCGTTGCTGCGTGAATATCTAAATCCTGTTGAAACGCTTCCAATAAGTTCTTATCTGCGGACAGATGAGCCATGATTCTTAGCTCAATTTGTGAATAATCGGCAGAGATAAGCTTATAGCCTGGTGGTGCGACAAACGCTTTCCGTATCAAGCGTCCTTCTTCCGTACGCACAGGAATATTTTGTAAATTTGGATCACTTGAAGATAAACGCCCCGTTGCAGCAATGGCTTGGTTATAGCAGGTGTGTACACGGCCGGAAGTTGGGTGAATGCATTTTGGAATGGCTTCAATATAAGTAGACAATAGTTTCGTTAGGCTACGGTGTTCTAAAATAACCGCAGGCAAACGGTAATCACTAGCCAATTCTTGAAGTACTGCCTCAGCAGTAGACGGCTGGCCTTTTGGTGTTTTTTCTACCACTGGTAACGCTAAACGGTCAAACAAGATAACCTGTAATTGTTTTGGGGAATTTAAATTAAAGGATTCGCCTGCCAATTCGAGGGCCTCAGTTTCAAGCTCGAGTATACGCGCTTGCAAACGTTTACCTTGATTCGCAAGGGTAGCTTGATCGATTAAAACTCCCTTTTCTTCCATAACTGAAAGAACTGTCAATAAAGGCATTTCAATATCAGAGAGGATCTTCTTCAAAGATGGTGGTAATTGTGCATCTAGTTGCTGATAAAGTTTATAAATAACCGAAAGCACATCACCAACGTAAGTAGCAGCCTGTTCTAAAGCAATATCATTAAAACATTGCTGCTTACTTCCTTTACCAACAACCTTTTCATAACTAATGGCACGATAATCCAAATATTTTAACGCTAAGCTCTCTCGATCATGTTTCGTGGCATTACTGTTTAAAACGTAAGAGCCTAGCATAGTATCAAAAAGAAGCCCTTTGAGCGTAATACCCTCTTTTTGCAAGAGATGGTAATCGAATTTTAAATTGTGTCCTATTTTAAGAAAGGCAGAGTCTTGAAGGTAGCCTTTAAGAATAGACAATATTTCTTCTCGGGAGCTTGAAAGATTTGACGCTAAGGGAATGTAAAACGTTTGTCCCTCGTTCATTGCCAAACCAATCCCTGCAAGTACGCCTGTAAAAGGGTTTTGCCGATCAGCTACCGTATGAACTGCAACAACCGTAGCCTCTGATCGCAATCTATCGAGTAAATGGGTCAGCGCTGATTTTTCTGTAATCAAGGTTACCGCCGACTGCATTTCATTGGCTTCTTTTGCATCCGCAGAAAAACCTTCCCTTTCTTGCGTTTTTTGTTTGGCTTGTTCCAATAATTCTTGCGTCCAGCGTTTAAATTCTAAACTTTGAGTCAGCCCGATTAATCGAGATAAATCGGGTGCACGAGACTTTAACTCTGTGACCGATAATGGTAACTCAACATCTGTTTTAATAGTAACCAGTTGTTTCGAAAGCGGTAAATATGCCCTACTTGCACGCAAAGATTCCCCTATTTTTCCGGTGATTTCTTCTGCATGACTCAGTAAATTTTCTAACGTATCATAACCTTGCAGCCACTTAGAAGCGGTTTTAGGCCCACATTTAACAACGCCCGGGATGTTATCAATGCTATCCCCCATAAGGGTTAAGTAATCGATGAATTGTGTGGATCGAATACCAAATTTATCAATAACAGCCGCCTCATCTAAGATTTGATTTGTCATGGTATTAATGAGTCTGACCAAAGGATTCACTAACTGGACCATGTCTTTATCACCCGTTGAAATAAGGACAGGATAGCCTTGGGAGGACGCTTGGGTAGATAAGGTTCCTATTACATCGTCTGCTTCAACGTTATTGACCACTAAAATGGGCAACCCCATTGCCTCTAGAAGATCGTATAAAGGTTGAAATTGTCCACTGAGATCCGGCGGGGTTGCTTCCCGATGGGCTTTATAGTGGGGATATAATTCGTCTCGAAAAGTTTTACCCTGCGCATCAAAGACAACAACTATCTGTGATTCTGGATAGTCTTTGATCAAACGTTTGATCATGTTTGCCACCCCGTAAATAGCCCCGGTCGGTTTACCGGTCGACGTCATTAAAGGTGGTAACGCGTGAAAAGCACGATAAAAATAGGACGAGCCATCAATTAAAATAAGCGCAGGGTTCATTCCTCGGCACACAAGTTGGTGAGTTTTTCACTCAGTTCATTTACTTTTTGACTTAAATTTTTCAATTGCTTACGCATAAACGGAATGCGTGTGGTTGAAAGCTCTTGCTCTAATGCTTTATCTCGTGGTCGCGCAGGATTACCTAAATACAGCTGGCCTTGCTTTAAATGCTTTTTAGGGGGTACGCCCGCTCGCGCACCCAAAATCACATGATCATCGATACGCACGTGATCACTGACTCCTACGTTCGCGGCAAAAATCACATGATCACCACTTGTTGTGCTTCCGGCAACACCGGTAAACGCACATAAAATATTATGCTTACCTAATTTTACTGAATGAGCGACTTGCACAAGATTATCGATTTTCGTCCCTTCGCCAATCTGTGTTGCACCTAAGGTAGCTCTATCGATAACGGTATTTGCACCGATCTCAACATCATTACCGATGATAACAGCACCAATATGAGGGATCTTATGATGGGCACCTTCTTTTTGGGTATAACCAAATCCGTCCGATCCAATCACTGAAGATGCATGGATCGCAACACGTTCTCCCAAAAAACAATTCGCATAAATAGTGACGTGAGGATGCAAAACAGTGTTTGCGCCCACCTTTACATTTTCACCAACATAGACGTGGCTTTTCAATACAGTATTTGCACCTATTTCAGCACCGGATTCAACAATCACGTAAGGACCGATACTGACGTTCTCACCTAAAACAGCGTCTTTGGCAATAACGGCCGTTGCATGGATACCTGCGCAAGGCGGTTTCGGTGCATAAAAATGATTGATCACTTGCATGAATGTTTCAAAGGGATCAGGTACGTTAATCGTTGGTTTATTCTTTGAACGCATATGCAGAGGAGCGATAATTGCCGCGGCTGATGAACACTCGGCGTGTTGAAAATGTTTATCGTCAGTCGCAAAAACCAAAGCCCCTTCAACAATCTTATCTATCGGGGCTAAAGAAAGAATTTGCGTATCGGGATTTCCCGAGAGCGTACCTTGAACTAAGGTAGCAATTTCATGTAAAGAGACATTCATGCTTGGTTTTTCACATTTCTGATTCAATAAAAATAGCGCTCCCCGAGGTTGATCACATACCGTCAGTTGTGACGTTACAGACAACGCTTATTGCTTTAAGAGTGAGGAGGATAAGGTCCACCATTATAGTGATTTCTCTTCAAAATACCAAACAGCAATGATTAGAAAATGACCCGGCAGAAGTTCATTAAAAAACTATTCAATAAAGCTATGATTAAATATGATTGCGGTCATCGCAAATTATTGGGAAAATAATCGGATATACGCCGTCAAAGCACGCGCTAGCGCTCATGGTATAATTTAATTTTCCTACATGAAAAATAATCATCTCATAGCCGATCCATCCAAAAATCTAAAGTATGTACATTTAAATGTACATACGGAATATTCACTCATCGACGGCTTAGTACGCATTAACCCGTTGATGGAGATAGTAAAACATCAGGGTATGCAAGCGGTTGCTATCACGGATTACTGCAACCTCTTTGCTGCAGTCAAAGTATTTAAGGCAGCCACAAAACGAGGCATTAAACCTATCCTCGGAGCTGATTTGCCGTGTTATGACGCCGCTTATCCTAACCGAATTTCTTCTTTGGTTCTTTTATGTCAAAATGAACAAGGTTATCGCAATCTAACATGCTTGATATCACGTGCGTATCAAGAAGGACAAATACAAGGCCTGCCTCGTGTGAATGTGGATTGGATCCCCTCCTGCACAGATGGGTTGATTGCCTTATCAGGGGGTCGCTTAGGTGCCATAGGCCAAGCTTTATTATCACAAGATAAAGAAACAGCACTTGCCCTTATAAAAGTGTTCATGCAGCATTTCCCCCAGCGTTTTTATTTAGAGATCCAACGCACCGGGCAACCCGAGGAAGCAGATTACAATGATCAAATACTTGCACTGGCCAAGGAATGTAATCTCCCCCTCGTTGCTACGAATGCGGTTCGATTTCTAAAACCAACGGATTTTGAGGCGCATGAAGCCCGAGTATGTATTCACGATGGCTTAACCTTAGCAGATCCAAAGCGCTCCCGCCGCTACACCCCCGCACAGCATCTTCGTTCACCGCAAGAAATGATTGATTTATTTCAAGACTTGCCACAAGCGTTAGCCAATACTGTTGAAATTGCGAAGCGTTGCACAGTGAGACTTGATCTCGGCAGTACTTATTTACCGAATTTTCCTATCCCTCCTAGCACAACTATCGAAGGGTATTTATCGCAAGTTTCACGTCAAGGTCTTGAAGAAAAACTGCATTTGCTGTTCGATAATCTCCCTCATGAACAATTTATTTTAAAGCGTACTGCTTACGATGAACGTCTGAAACTAGAGTTAGATGTTATTAATGCAATGGGCTTTGCGGGCTACTTTCTGATTGTTGCTGACTTTATCCAGTGGGCAAAACATCAGCAAATTCCTGTAGGGCCTGGACGCGGCTCAGGTGCAGGCTCTTTAGTCGCTTACGTTTTGAAAATAACAGATCTTGATCCCTTGCAGTATGATTTACTGTTTGAACGCTTCCTCAATCCCGAGCGGGTCTCGATGCCCGACTTTGATATCGATTTTTGCATGGAAGGACGTGATCGTGTTATTGATTATGTCACCGAGAAATACGGCCGTCAGAGCGTTTCTCAAATTATCACTTTTGGAAGCATGGCCGCCAAAGCTGTTGTGCGTGATGTAGGGCGGGTGTTGGCTTTTCCCTATGGATTTGTCGATACCATTGCCAAGCTTATTCCCTTTGAAATTGGCATGACACTGACAAAAGCACTCGATGATGTACAAGAACTTCGTCGTCGTTACGAGGAAGAGGATGTCAAAACACTCATTGATCTTGCATTAAAGCTTGAGGGCATCACCAGAAACGCTGGGAAACATGCCGGGGGCCTTGTTATTGCTCCTTCCAAACTAACAGATTTTACCGCTATTTATTGTGAAGAAGGTTCTTCACATATTGTCAGTCAATTTGACAAAGATGACGTTGAAGCCGTTGGCCTTGTTAAATTCGACTTCTTAGGCCTAAGAACACTTACCATCATCGATTGGACCATTACCAACATTAACAAACAAAATAATCAGAGTAATCCGAATCAAACACCGATTGATATCGCACACATTCCAACCGATGATTCATTAACTTTTGATTTATTGAAAGCCTGCCAAACAACAGCTGTTTTCCAATTAGAATCACGCGGGATGAAAGAGCTGATTTATCGGTTACAACCCGATTGTTTTGAAGACATTATTGCGTTAGTCGCTCTTTTTCGACCAGGTCCTTTACAATCAGGCATGGTTGACGACTTTGTCAATCGTAAACACGGTATTGCACAAGTCGCCTATCCACACCCTGATTTAGAACCCATTCTCAAACCGACATACGGTGTTATTCTTTACCAAGAACAGGTTATGCAAATTGCACAGGTGTTAGCCAATTACACTTTAGGTGCTGCGGATTTATTACGCCGCGCGATGGGTAAGAAAAAGCCGGAAGAAATGGCGAAGCAGCGTACCATTTTTACAGAAGGTGCGATTGCGCGGGGAGTCGAGGCTAAAACAGCCACCCATATTTTCGATCTGATGGAGAAATTTGCCGGCTATGGCTTTAACAAATCACATTCAGCAGCCTATGCCCTTATCGCCTATCAAACAGCATGGCTCAAAGCACACTACCCTGCTTTTTTTATGGCTTCGGTTGTTTCTTCAGACATGGATAATACCGATAAGGTAGTTGGTTTCTTACAAGAATGTGCACAAATGCAACTCAAGGTTTTACCACCGGATATTAATCAGTCGCATTACGTCTTTACTGTCTTTGATGATCACACGTTAGTTTATGGACTTGGCGCCATTAAAGGTGTGGGTGAATCGGCCATACAATGCATTGTTGAATCACGCAAAGAGCATGGACCTTTTAGCGATCTCTTTGATTTTTGTGAGCGCCTCGACTTACGCAAAGTCAATCGTCGCGCTCTTGAAGCCTTGATAAAAAGTGGTGCTATGGATGGATGGAAAGTTGCCCGGGAAATATTACAAGCTTCGCTTGAAAAAGCACTTAAACTTGCGAATAAAACCCAGGAAACAGAGCGCCAAGGACAAACCACGCTTTTTGATTTACTAAGTTTTGAAAAAGAACACGATCATAAACAATATGAGCAAAGTGAACCTTGGTCTGAAAAAGAGCGTCTAAAAGGCGAGAAAGAAACCCTAGGCTTCTATTTAACAGGCCATCCCGCTGCTGATTATTGCAACGAATTCGCTTTATTTGTGACAAAAATGGGACAATTAAATCCAAGGCTTTCTAACCATGCAACCGTCTGCGGCTTAATTTTAAGCGTTCGTCGAATCATGACCCAACGACGGAAAATTCTTAGCATTGTCCAACTGGAAGATCCCTCGGGAAAAATAGACATCATTATTTTTTCAGAAGTGACGTTGCAATCAGGCGAGTTTTTAGTGGTAGAGGGTGACGTTTCCGCAGATGAATACAGCGGTGGTTTAAAAATGACAGCCAACCGATGGTGTTCTATAGAAACCGCACGTTCAAGATTTGGCGCCTTTTTGCAGCTAAGCTTATCTTCGCAAGACAAGGACAAGCTGGCTGCCTTACAAACAGCACTGGCGACCTATCCAGGTGATTGTGTGGTACGCATGACTTATAACGGTATGCAAGCGCGAGCCCTTTTGGAAGCAGGCAAACAATGGCACATCGCACCATCGGATGATTTACTACAGGATTTAAGGCAACTTTTAGGAGAAAACAGAGTCAATTATTGTTATCCTGAGATGACATAAGAAAGAATAGCAAGCTACTTGTAACCCGAAAGAAGTGCGCCTGCTTAAGGGATGAAAGAACATGTTAATTGAACAAAAAAATGCTTGCCTTGTCCTTATAGACGTCCAAGAAAAATTAGCTATGCAGGTTCATTCCTCCCATAAAATGCTCGAACGCTGTGAGTGGTTACTGACGTTAGCAAGCGAATTAAACATTCCTTGTATTCTTAGCGAACAATATCCACAGGGGCTAGGTAAGACAGTCCCTGCTTTGACCACCGCCGCACAGCCCTTTGCTTGCATCGATAAAGTACATTTTTCTTGCTACCGAAATGCTTCCTTTAAAGACAGCCTTCATAAAACATCTAAAAAACAATGCGTGTTGATTGGCATTGAAACGCATGTCTGCGTGTTACAAACGGCAATAGATTTAAAGCAAGCTGGCTATGACGTTTTTATCGTCGTTGACGCGGTTAGCAGCCGCCATCATGAAGATCATGCTTACGCTCTTAAACGTATGCAGCAAGAGGGGATCTTCCTAGTTACTTCTGAAATGGTCTTTTTCGAGTGGGTAGAAAAAGCAGGTACACCCGAATTTAAAGCAATGAGTAAGAAGTACCTCCTGCCGCCAAAGAAAACTTAGGTTTCTTCCAGAAACCATCACAGCAAACCTTACTATTTTTTAACGCTTAAAAAAGGGAGTGTGCGTTAAAAGTTTCGCTACATCTGCATTCTGACTCTGCTCATTTTCATTGCTATTGTAAAAGAAGGGCAATGGATGAAACGACGGTAACCGTCGGATATTGGCATCGTTGACCACCGAAAAATCTTGACTTTGCTCCGCCGTGCTTTCTGTGTGCAATTTTTTATAAGGGTTTTCACTATAGGTAGCAGCCTCATCCAACGTATCTTTTCGCACAGTAATCATTTCAATCAAACTCGCTTTGTTTTCTAATTTATTTTTCAGAATTTTATTTTCCTTAAGGTTTTGTTTTTCTAATTGATCACTAACCTCAGCTAACAGTGTAGGATTTTCAATAATCATCAGATAATTTTTGATCAAATTACTTAAACTGAAAAAATGTGCTTTGCTTAGTTGTCGGGTAGACATCAAGCCCAACAATTGCTGTAAAAGCATCCTTTGCATGTCCACTGTGGCCTCCTTCAACGTTTTTTTTACCAAGGGGTTACCCCAAGCTGCACGCACAAGGTCAAACGGCTCTTTTCTGAGAATTTCAGAAAAAGCTTCGCAAACATTTTTAACAAAACGCGGATCGGCATTGATTGTGCGCCCTCTTGCTAATAAGGGAAGAAAATCAGTATTTGGTAGGTAGAGGGTCAACATTAACAAGAGACCTTTCGTTTCTTTAGGCAAAGTTGCCCTTATTTTAGAATGAGAAAATAGCTGTTTATCTTCGATTAATTTAACCAAGGAAAGCTGTTTTTGCTCAAGCAAGACTTCAATAAATGGCTCCATCGTTTTATTTTCCTCATGCCATTGACAAGCTTGGAAAATATCCAATATTTTCTCTTCCAATAAACCCTCATTTAGTAACCATTGAATGAGCACATATTCCTTCGTGTGTAATAATGTTGATAGTAGTCTCTCGAAAGACTGGCGTATTTGTCTCTCTGCTCTGCTTGCTAGAATGTTTACACTCTGCTGCTTTATTAAGGCCTTCAACAAAGAATACTGCTTTGCATCTGCGAGCAATCCTAAAACATCTTTGAAGACAGACGCCTCTTTAACGGCTATCACCAACATCGGAGCAGTGATCAAGTTTTTCGCTAGAAGTATTTCGATTAACCCAAAGTAGCCTTTTCGTGCTAAAAGCCAGACAAGATTCGCGCCCCTAACTTTTCCATCTACTGGCCCCTCTGCAAGCATAGAAGAAGTGATATTGTTATATAAAATACACGCTTTGATTAATTTCTCCTGTTTAAAATAGGTCATCAACCACAAGACATTAACTCCAAACATAGCGTTTTTCTTATTCAAGGGTCTGGCGTTCAACATTTCATCAGTAATGCCATTTTGATGAATAAAATCTTCAATCATTTCAAACTGATTATTTTTTGCTAAATGCCAGAAAGCATGGATTCCTTTCCAGTTTCCATGGAGGGCTTTTTGCGATAAAACCGCTGGTGTTATGTAATTTTTGCTCAATAAAAGACGTAATAAAACAATCCCTTTTTGCGATGGATCTGTCAGGAACCAGATAACGTTCCACCCTGCTTGCTCCGAGTTGGACAGCGTAGCAGTTAACATATCTCTTTGAACAAGGCCGCATTGGGTTAAGCTTATTAAAAGATCGAAAAAACCTTTGTAAGCCATTAACCAGACGGCATTAATACCCGAACAATTTGTGTTATTTATTGTCTGCGCAAGTAATGCGGAATTAAAATAGCCCTTATCCAGGCATTTCTTAAGTAGATTATCTTGGCCTAGAATCACTAATCGACATAAGGCACTCATTTTTTGGTCCTGCTCATCCATCGAAGCAAGCATTTCTGCATTAATAAATCCCCGCTCTGCTAAGGAGTCTATTAAATCAAAATAACCAATTCTTACCAATTGCCATAGAACATTGACTCCTCGGGCTTCTGCTTGCTCAGCCTTGGCCGATATAAGCGTTTTTTCTAAATCACTTCTCGCGAACAAAGTCTTTAAGAGTGCGTAGTCATTCCAATGTGCTATTAACCATAGAACGTTTTTACCTGCATCCCTATTCACTTGATTGGTCGGCGACGCAGCAAGCATATCCATTGTGATTAGCTGTTGCGCATTTAAAAGAGAAATAAATTCTGTATCACCTGCACGCGCCATTAACCAAAGCGCGCTTTCGCCCTGATGAAAACCAGCATTTACTTTTTGTGCTAAAAGATCACGTGACAAAAGTTTGTGGTTAAGTAACAACTTCAATAATGCATGTTGTTTATTCTGGGCAAGTATAAAAATTAAATTTTGACCATGGGTTGGATTGGCAGGATGCGTTGGCAAAGCTTGTAAATGCTCAATGGAAATCAAATTTGCTTCCACCAATGCTTTGAAGAAATGCTCCGCTTCATTGCGCAAAATTGGATTTCCCGCTGTCTTGCGCATCATACAATGCAGTACGTTGACCCCTGCCAAAGAACCACAATTCGGTGAATTTTGTAACATATCTGCCTGAATCAAACGCTTGTCTAAAAACCGACACATAAGGTCTATTCGATCGCAGGTAGCTAAGTGCCATAATAAATTGATATTCTTTGGATCGATCCTTGAAAGATACTGGGATGTTAGCAAACCTTGATTCATTGTGATTGTTAGCAGCTTATGTCGGCTCTCGTCATCAAGCCACAACAATGTACGTCCCCTCAATGCACCTTTCGTGGGGCTGTAATCTAGATACGCTTTGGTTAGACGTTGTTGTTGAAGAAAGATTTCTAATTGACCAATGTAACCTTCTTTCACTAAATGCCACATTATTTTTTCTTTTTTCGGGAAAAATTCTAAATTATCTGCAATATACTCTTCGGTAATATAATTTAATTTTAGTAAAAACAAGGTGATAGGTATTTGAGCTAAAGCGCACATCAGGTGCTCATTAATACAACCAGTGAAGGTTTTAAAGAGTCCATCATGCTTTTGAAACGCGGTCTCAATTGGATCATGAAACGCCTGCTGTTCAACAGAGGATTCTGCATCTAGCAAAATCCCAAGCATTTTATAATAACGTGGTATATCTTCCACATTACATGGTCTATGAGCGAGAAAAAAAGGAAAATCTAATGTGACGGTATTCCCAGGTAATTCTGCCCAATAAAAGCCTTCTTTGAAACAAAAAGTCGCCTGTTCAAAAGCCTCATGTAATGCAGAGTTACCGTGTTGAAGCGAGGATTGGCCAGCGGGCACTACCGATAATGTTTGAATTGTCTTATCTTTCAAAAATTGTGCAGAGAAGTTTTTTACAATTTCTGCGAGTACGCGTACTGAAGCAGCTGGAACGGGTATGACGCCTTCGCCCTCTAAAGTAACAAAAAAAGTCGCATTAATGGGGCACAGTATTCCGTAACGAGTATTCCAATTTTCCACTGATTCATTAACACAAGTTTCCATACTCTCATATGTTTTTCCCTCTTGAGAAATGAGGCTTTGCTGGCAAAACCTCTCAAGCGAAATCGCATTTTCTTCACCAAATCGCTGCTTCCATTCTATTTCAATACGCGTAAACTGCTGGTCAAAGGCCGGTTGTAATATGTTATATATCCGAAATATTACCGCAGTAGGTGTCATCTTCTCCCAAAAAAAATCTTCGAAATAATCAATATCACCTTCTGTCAGTTTAGTTGCATCAGCATAATGGTCACCTATGATCTCTGATATGCCTATTCGATCTGCAATGTGATTACGATAAGCGTTGGCATAATGTATTTGATTACCTTTTAAATTTAGATAAAACGCATCGTGTAAATGTGCAGAAATAATGTCGAGCGCTAATGCTTCTTTTACCTCTAACAACAAACGTTGAATATTTTTCGTTGCAGAAAATGCAGATTGTGCTAAAACTAACTGAGTAATAATTCCAGGAGCGCATACTTGCACTTGCTTTTGCAGATCTCGCAGAATTATCTTCTTTGTGATTAAAAAATTATCATCATTTACCAGTAAATGATAAATATTTTCTAAGAGCCATTTTCCCTGTGTCCATAACAAAATCTGACTTTGAGGGTGAGAACCGTAAAATGTCTCACTCAGGTTGTCTCCGTCAAAAAGGTGCTTGTACAATAATTGAAACGCCGGAATTTCCAGTGATAAAGTATCCGTCACATCTGCTAATACAACCAAGCATTCATTTGCCTCACACCAGGCAGTCAAAGCATCTGTTAAGTTTAAAAACTGGCATTTTATTTTTTGATAATCTGGGCTTTTAGCAAAAACTTGTATGGCTTCCATTAATTTTTCAGTCGGCCACTCAGCTAGGTCTTCCGGTAATTCTTCTTCTATTCGATGAGCGATCTCATCGTAAGGACTCATCAATGACAGCTCATTTTTCAAAAAAACATTGGACGGATAATAAACAGGCTCTTCTCCATACCATTTAAGATTTGCGAAAGCGTTTTCCTTTTGAAGCGATTCTTCATCCTCACCTATAGCAAAAAAAGCGGCTGAGAAAAGGGTATTTTTCATATAGAAAACCGCATGTTAGTATCAGAGGTATCAAAATATATCCTATTTAAGAACGCTTTTGTACAAACTTAGTAACGAAATAATTTCTAATGATTTCAACCCTACATCTTAAGCTTTTCAATCGAATACATTTGTTTTAACCCGAACCTTTGTTAAGATAAATCCGCTTTCGCTTTCAAGGAACTGGCATGCATATTACCGATCAAATTGCGGTTGTTACCGGCGGCGCTTCTGGCTTAGGAAAGGCTTGTGCTCAAAAACTTTTAGCTGTGGGTGCCCGCGTTGTTATTTGGGATAAACATGATCTCAGTACTGCTGATAAACAAGCTTATCAGGGTAACGCACCCGAACTTACTCTAAGCTGTGATGTAAGCGACGCGCAATCGGTTGAAACGGCCTTGGCATCTACCATTAACAAAGTGGGTGTTCCACGTATTGGTATTCATTGTGCCGGCATTGCACCAGCTCAGCGCATCGTTAACAAAGACGGCACTGCTATGCCACTTGCTGCATTTCAACAGGTTATTAATGTAAATTTACTCGGTAGTTTTAATGTTCTACGCTCACTTGCGAGCGCTATCAGCCAATTAGAGGTAGAACCGGACTCCGAAGAGCGGGGTACTCTTATTATGACAGCTTCGATCGCCGCTTTTGAAGGGCAAATAGGTCAGGCGGCATACAGTGCCTCCAAAGGAGGTGTCGTTGCGATGACCTTACCAGCTGCACGTGAACTTGCTCAACACGCCATCCGCGTAAACACCATTGCGCCTGGCCTCATGTCTACACCCCTGTTATTAAATATGCCTCAACCCATACAAGAAAGCTTAGCAGCCACCGTTCCTTTCCCAAAACGCTTAGGTAAGCCCGAAGAATTCGCTGACTTGGCAGTTCATATTGTTGAAAATACTTTAATTAATGGAGAAGTTATTCGCTTGGATGGCGCCCTACGTATGCAGGCTCGCTAATGAAACATGATCAAAATTTTCAGAAAATAAAGACTGCGTTTCTTCTTTGTTTCGCCGCGCTTCCTTTTTTCTGTTATGCTGCAACTTCTAACACTCATCAACCACAAACTTTTCTTGAAAAAATAAAAGGCTTGCCGGATGAAGGGCAACAGATTAGAGATCATTTTTGTACGAACTGCCACGGTGAAAATCCCTTAATCGCCCTAGGCGCGCCTCGAGTAAAGGTAGCAACCGATTGGGACCCCCGAATCAAAGCAGGTATTGCGTTACTGCTTAAACATACGCGAGAAGGTTTTAATGCCATGCCGCCCCGCGGTGGTTGTTTTGAATGCTCTGATGAACAGTTAACTCAAGCTATTTTAGCCATGCTTTCTGACGATGCAAAAACAGGCTTTCTAAAAGCATTGGCGATAGAAAATGAAAATCACATTGAAAAATAGTAAAACGAAACGCTTTAGAAGCTGAAATTATTGAATTTGCGCTCTGCGCTTTTAGCATAAGGAACATGCTTAATGATACGCTTTAAAAAATCCACTCCAATTTTTCTAACGCTGGTCTGCTGTGCCAATGTTTTCGCTGACCCCGCGCTGAAACCAAAAGCAGCGTTAGCGAATCATGGGCAATCATCTTCTTCGATTGCAAAAAAAGTCTCACTAGCAACGAATTCGTTCATCCAAGAAGGGTCAATCACGCCCTTACCGAAGGGGATCACTCCTTCCATTCAGGCAAAAACAGCAAGGATCGTCAGCATCGACCTTGCACAGCTGCGCAATCAACTGAATGCTTTTACAACCACATCACAACCAACGACTCTTGCTCTGCCCATGCCGGACGGTAGCTTGCATCATTATCGCCTTTTTCAAAACACCACCATGCACCCTGAATTAGCGAAACGCTTTCCAGCGATTAAAACATTTGATGCTGAAGGTATCGATTTCCCTGAAGAACACGCTAAATTAGACCTTACACCCAAAGGTTTTCATGCGATGATTTTTGCAAAGAAAGATCTCGTTTTTATTGATCCTTATAACGCGACGGCAAAAACACCCTACCACCTAGTTTATTACAAGGCAGATTTTATCTCACCTAAACGAAACGGATGTAAAACACTTTCTATCAGTAAACTTCATCAGCCAAAGACACACGCCCCACAAGTTACTACACTATATTATTCCTGTTTGCTACGCACTTATCGCCTTGCCTTGGCAGGTACAAGTCGTTACACCACCTATTTTGGTGGCACAGTAGAAGATGCAATGGCGGGGCAAGTATCAACGATTAATCGTGTTAATGGAATCTATGAAAATGAAATAGGCGCCACTCTTCAATTGATTGCCAACAACGATGCAATCATTTATACAGATAGCTCGACAGATCCTTACTTCAGCGCAGGTGGTAATGGTCAACAAATGCTTACGATTAATCAAAACAACGTCGATTCGGTTATCGGGGCGCCTAACTACGATATCGGCCATGTTTTCGATACCAGTCCTGATACCACAGATGGTGGTGACGGCATCGCTTCTCTAGGATCATTATGTCGATCAGGTTATAAGGCTCAGGGAACTACCGCAAACACAAATCCGCAGGGGGACCCTTTTGATGTAGATTACGTCGCACATGAAATAGGCCATCAATTTGGGGGTTCTCATCCCTTTAATAGTTCTTGTGATAACAATAGAGAAGATTCAACTGCCATGGAACCGGGGGGTGGAAATACCCTTATGGCCTATGCAAATGCTTGTATACCAACCGTACAAAATTCCTCAGATCCTTTCTTTCATGGCGTTAATCTTCAACAGATTGGATATAATATAACGAGCGATGTAGGTAGTACTTGTGGAACAACTGCGCCCATGGCAGATGCACCGATTATAAATACGTCAACCTCTTTTATTATTCCGGTTAGCACACCTTTTTTTCTTACCGCTCAAGCCCAGAGTGCAGGCGGGGAAAACGACGCCTTACTGACCTTCACTTGGGATCAAATGGATAACCAAATCACACCACAACCTCCCCTTAGCACCTCTACCGGTGGCCCAAACTTTAAAAGCGTCTTGCCCGCTGAAAACATCCGCTATTTCCCTAACCTTGCTTCTTTAGCATCAGGGACACCTACCACCTGGGAAGTATTATCAAGTGTCGGTAGAATGTTCAACTTTAGAGTCACAGTACGTAGCAATCTTCTTGGTGGGTCTTGCAATGCTTATGACGATTTGACCGTCGAAGTCAGCGCCAATGCTGGTCCTTTTACAGTAACAACACCCGATCAAGCGTTTACTTGGGAGGGCGCTTCTGATCAAAACGTTACCTGGGATGTTGCAAACACTGATTTAGCACCAATCAATGCAACCTACGTCGATCTTCTCATGTCTTTTGACGGCGGATTAACCTACCCATACACCCTGGCTTACCGCGCGCAGAATAACGGACAGGCAACCGTTACCATTCCTAATATCTCAACTACCCTTGGACGGATTATGGTAAGAGCATCGGATGGCATTTTCTTTAATATTTCCTCTCAAAATCTGACAGTCATCGGTGGGCCTCCGGTTTTACCAACAATTACTAAAGCCGTCCGAAATCCTTTAAGAAAAACGAGTGCCTTTGTGTACTACGGAGCATATAGAGCAACATCACTAGATGTTTATACTGTTGAGGGAATAGCTGATGCAGATATTACACTCGACGCAGCCAATCATCGTTTTGTGATTAACAACATCACGACGCCTAAAAAAGTTAATATATCGATTACCATTACACAAAACGATTACAGCAGCACAACCGATAACATTACGATTCCAGGCATATTGTAAGGATACTTTTATATGTTAAATTTTAAAGCGCAACAGACTAAATACAAAACACTCCGACGCTCAATAAGCATTAAAGCCTGCTTGGCTGGTTGTTTCATGATGGGATGTGTCCAATCCTTGCAAGCGAATAGGTACCTTGGATTTAACCTAGGGGGAAACAGTGTTAACGTTAAAAAAGAACTCTCATATCCTCTTGATACATCACCTCTGACTATTAACCGCTATACGGCTGCTTATACAAATTTTCATGCACAACTCTTTGCCGGTTATCGACTGCCTTTTGTACATTTCTTTAAACCTTTTCATGTGGCTGCAGAAGCGAATTGGGACTTCTTCACAGGTAGTGCAAAAAACGAAATCCGCAATTGGTTTTTAGAAACCAATGCCGTGGCAAAAGAAAAACTCAGGTATAGCTATGCTTTCTTTCTTTTACCGGAATACAATTTTTCAAGCAACGGTCGTGTTTTTATAGGTCCTGGATTTAGCCAAGGTGAATTATTGGTAGCATCAAGTATCACTGGCGGAAACGTGGGAGTTTCATCAAATGTTCGTCGTTGGTTGAGCGGTTGGGGAATTAAAGCAGGCATTGGTAGAACATTCACTTCCTGCGTAGAAGTGCTCCTCACCTATGAATTTCTTCGTTACGATAGGATGAGCACTGCAGCAGTGGAACCTTTATCAGAAGAAATCCTCTCGGGAATTTATCGACCCTATGTGAATTTGCTCACACTTGGTCTGAAATTCAACGTTTAGTATTTAATACGCTGTTTTTTTATCTCAACCGCAGGCATTTTTCATGTCTGCGATTGATCTTCTCCATCCCCCAGCACCCTAAAAAATGCCCACAAAAAGCTCTACAAGAATATATTTTTTTACCTAAGCCTAAATTTTTCCACATCTCTTCCGATATATTCTGAAAAGGAGGAGGTTAACATGGAAAAAAAACTGCTTCTTGTTAGTGCGAGTTGTTTAATTATGACAGCCTGTGCAACCATGGATCGTGTACCCATTGTCGATGATGCGGGACACACTCATTACACCATGGGCATGTCAGCTGACAGCCGGGGTTCGTTCAGTTTTCCCATGCAACGGACAGCAACGGGGAAAAAAGTCTTCATCTTTGACCCTAGAGCAAACGCTTGGGCCGCCTATGATGCTCAAGGTAATCGTTTAAAAACAGGCAGTGCGTCTGGGGGTATGGATTACTGCTCTGACATTGGCCGCAGTTGTCGGACGGTTACGGGTACGTACCGTGTTTACTCTAAAAAAGGCGAAGATTGCACATCAAGTGCTTACCCAATTGAAACAGGTGGTGGGGCAAGAATGCCTTATTGCATGCACTTTCATGAAGGTTATTCAATTCATGCTGCTTATGAAGTACCCAACTATAACACGAGCCATGGTTGCATTCGCGTGTTGCCCGGCGCAGCAAAGTGGCTTAATCAAGACTTTATGGACATAGGGACCACAGTTATTGTGAACCCTTACTAAGGGTTTTAACTTAAGAAAGTATGCTGCACCAGACGATGAGTTTACGGTCCAAAAACCCGAGAAGAGGTTTAAGAAGATACAAGGGCTTGGACTTTACTAGCCAACGGCCTAAAAGCATCGTCTATCTTTAATTTCTCAGCATAATCATTAAAATGCGCTTTACCTGTAGCAACATCGTAAACAGCACCTGTCATTCCGACCGCACCTTTATCAATCAGCTCTTTTAAAATATCGCTTTTTTCATAAATACATTTCAATGAATTCACAATATTTAGCTCTGTCACCGCATTCACAAAGGCTTTGTTATCACTGGCCCGATTCTCATCAAACGTTGTTTCTGCTGAAACAGCTGGCTTAATCTTAGCAATTAACTGGGTTAGATGCCCTCCTTCAACATTATCACAGGCTGCTTGAATCGCACCGCAACGAGTATGACCTAGGATAATGATTAATTTTGCACCCACCACGTGACACGCATATTCCAAACTGGCTAAGATATCTTCGTTGACCACATTGCCTGCAACCCGCACACAGAATAAATCACCAAAACTCATGTCAAAAATGGTTTCTACAGGTACTCGGGAATCGATACAACCTAAAACGATCGCCATCGGCTGTTGTTTTTCAGCTGTGGATTGTATATCGATATGAGAACTGCGATGAATACGAGTATCTGTTAAAAAGCGTAGATTGCCTTCTTGCAATAATTTTAGGACCTCACGAGGTGCTAATGTTGTGCGACGATCGTAAGCCGTTGCATTGATAAAGTTGATATCACTATGAATGGCATAACTGTCTTGAAGGCCGATTAATTCTAAGTCAATGTTATGCAAGCGTGCTTGTTCATTTTTAAAATCTTGAATCAACTCAACAACTTCCTTATCGATATACGTTGAATACCTTGCATCAATAATTAGCTGTGAATTTTCTGGAATCGAAGCTAATTCTGCGATCAAAGAAGCTTTATTTAAAAAGGTCATTTGTTGCGGCAGCACTAAACGATTGGTCTCACCTGCGGGGTAGATTTCTTTAATAATATCCAAACGTGCTTGGCTATTATATTTTAAGATATAAAAGAGACTAATGGCTAAGCCTAACAATACACCTTCTAGGAGATTAAAAAAGACGATGCCAAAAACAGTCACAATAAAAGGAATGAATCTTTCCCACCCCTGTTGGTAAATAGAATGATAAATGGCAGGGCGAGTAAGCTTATATCCTGTAAACATCAAAATCGCCGCTAAAGAACAAAGAGGTATTTCATTCAACCAATTTACGAGCAGCAAAACAGCAAATAAGATAAATAAACCATGCAGAATTGTTGCAATTTTAGTTTTAACACCGGATTGGATATTAACGGATGTTCGCACAATCACGGATGTAACGGGGATCCCACCAATAAGGCCCGCCAACAAATTACCCATGCCTTGAGCTATTAATTCACGATCTTTAGAACAAGAGCGACGTTTTTTATCAAGTTTTTCGCCAGCTTTGATATTCAACAAACTTTCAAGCGAGGCAATCAGCGCTAAAATAAATGCGTAAAGGTAAACTTTTGGATTGACCCATGCGCTTAGATGAGGAAATTGAATCTGATCTAAGAAATCGCTGGCATGTTTAAAGGGGATATTAACTAAATGAGGATCATCAAGCGCAAGCCATGAATCAAAATGATCAAGAACCGAATTAATCAAAATGCCCATTATTACAACAACAATTGGACTAGGAATCTTTTTAATCCAGTTGCGTTCGGTTTTATCAGCGTAAATTAAAAAGGCCAAAGAAATTAATGAAATAACCACAGCACCGGGATTTAAGTGCTGTACTAATTCGCGCAGTGCGTTAAAGCTTAGCCCGTCCCCGCTGGTTGAATCGAGCAAATGTGCCTTAAGTGTATTTAAGTCGGGCGAAACAGTAAACGCCAGTGGTAATTGCTTTACGATAAGTAAGATGCCAATCGCACATAACAAACCTTGGACCACATTGGCAGGAATATAATCGGCGATAAACCCTGCGCCCCGAAAACTGCCAATAAGTATTTGCAATAGGCCGGCAAAACAAAGTGCCAATAAAAACGTATTAAAATCATGCAGTTGCGTAATCGCCATTACAACGACGGCTGCCATACCTGCAGCAGGACCGCTTACGCTCACTGAAGAACCGCTTAGCGCGCCAACGACAATACCACCAATAATGCCGCTAAGTATGCCTGAGAATAAAGGTGCCCCTGAGGCAAGTGCAATCCCTAAACATAAAGGTATTGCAACGAGAAAAACAACGGTTGCGGCTAAAACATCATCCTTAAAATCATTTTTTAAGTAAGTTTTCCATTGTTCCCGGACATCTACATCTTTAATCGCTGCTGTTGTTTTCGGTAACATAATCATCCTCGATTAACTGACTTTCTAAATCTTTAAACGACCATAAACTGTCATCCATCAACTGACTCGGTTTTACCGCTTGCAGTGCACGTAATAAGTTACTGGGGATTTTAGGATTTTCTTCCGCTAATTGATCGATGAGTTTAGCGACACGTTGTCGCATTAAGTTTTCTTGAGAACCACATAAATTACAAGGAATAATGGGGTAATTTTGTTCCTGCGCATAAGCGATAATATCACGTTCTTGGACGTAACAAAGTGGGCGGATAACAATATGACGCTTATTATCACTCAAGAGTTTAGGCGGCATTGAACGCACATTACCATTGTATAACATAGACATTAAAAGCGTTCGAATTAAATCATCTCGATGATGTCCCAAGGCAATCTTGGTAAATCCATGTTCTTCTGCATAACGATAAATAATACCACGTCGCAATCGAGAACATAGGGAGCAATAGGTTTGCCCTTCAGGAATTTTTTCCTTCACAATGCTATAGGTATCTCGCGTTAGAATAGTATGAGAAATTTTTCTCTCTTCTAACCACGCACGTAAACGTGAGTCGTCCCAACCTGGTTGTGCTTGATCCAACGTGAAAGCATGAACACTAAAACGTGTATTAGCACGTTTTGAAAGCTGATTTAGGAGGGTTAATAAGGTAAAGGAATCTTTTCCACCCGACAAACAAACCATGACACGATCACCGGTCTGGATCATGTTATAGTCAGCAATCGCTTTGCCCAAATAATGGGCAAGTTTCTTTTCGGTCTGTGAACTGCTTGATGCTACCATATGTCGCCTTAAGATAAAGAATCGCCCTCTCTCACTGGAGGTGCAGGTGCCTCTTCTTGATACGGCATAATTGTTACTTGCGTGCCAAGGGTTATAAATTGTTCATTAAGCCATTTTGCTGCACTTGGTAAAACTCTCACACAGCCATGACTTGAGTTCGCATAGGGTACCTCATAAGCCGCATGAATGGTATAGCCACGAAAGAAATACATACAATAGGGCATTCGAGCACCGCCAGTCGTTTCTACCGGATACTCGCCGGAGCGGCAATCAATACCCTTTTTATGATAAACATGAAAGGTACCCGTTACTGTGCGACATGATTCATTGACGTCTTCACAAAAATCTTTACCACCTGACGCACTGCCGGTCATAACACGATTACCTAGTTCATCATAAGCAGCCCAGGCAAATGCTCTTGGATCGAATATAAAATGTTTTTTGCCAGCAGCAGGGATGAGTAGTGGGAAGTAATCTCTACCTCTTTTGTCTTCTGTATAATGACTAGAGCGATGGATATACCCTTGATCATCGGTGATAAAACAAGAGTCGTCGCAAAACGAGGCACAACCTCCCATTAGAATGCCAAGCAAAGCCACACAAAAAAATTTTACTTTTATTCGGTGTTTTTTCTTTCCATCAAGATTTTGGAATAGGCAGCGTCCATGCGCCCTGCTTCCTAACAGCATTTTCACGATTTCAAACTTATCTCATGTTTTTAAACGGTGATAGCGAGCGCGCCCAGCTTGGCTTGAATCACTGCCGATACGCCGTTTTCTATCGGCTTCGTAATCGCTGTAATTCCCTTCCATGAAATACACATCGCCATTCCCTTCAAAAGCCATAAAATGGGTGCAAATGCGATCTAAAAACCATCGATCATGCGAAATAATAATCGCGCATCCTGGAAAATTCAAGAGTGCTTCTTCCAAGGCGCGTAAGGTTTCAACGTCAAGATCGTTACTCGGTTCGTCTAAGAGTAAGACGTTTGCACCGGTTGCGAGTAATTTCGCTAAATGGACACGATTTCTTTCTCCCCCGGATAAAGCTGACATGCGTTTCTGTTGATCGGGTCCTTTAAAGTTAAAACGACTAACGTAAGCTCGAGAAGGCATCTGGAAAGCACCGATTTGCATGATATCTTGCCCGTTGGAAATTTCTTCCCACACCGTTCTCTTATCATCTAGATGATCTCGGAACTGCTCAACATAGGCAAATTTCACCGTTTCCCCAACGCGTATAGTGCCTGCATCGGGTTGTTCATGACCCGTTAGCATTTTTAACAAAGTTGATTTTCCAGCACCATTAGGACCAATAATTCCTAAGATTCCACCTTTTGGTAATTGAAAATTCAACTTATTTATAAGGACGTGTTGATCAAATCCTTTTTGTACGTCATCGGCAGTAATCACCAACTCGCCAAGGCGTTCACCTGGCGGTATATATAAGGTATTTGTTTCGTTACGTTTTTGAAAATCTTTACTGTTCATTTCCTCAAAGCGCGCCAACCTTGCTTTATTTTTAGCGTGGCGTCCTTTGGGAGAACGGCGAACCCATTCAAGTTCTGCCTTAATCGCTCGATGATGTGCTTCTTCCTGTTGTTGCTCCATCGCCAACCGCTCTTCTTTCTGTTCCAGCCAGGCAGTGTAATTTCCTTTATAAGGTATGCCTTCACCCCTATCAAGCTCTAAAATCCATTCAGCAGCATTGTCAAGAAAATACCGATCATGGGTAACCGCCACTACCGTACCCTGGAATTCTTCAAGGTATCGTTCAAGCCAAGCAACGCTTTCAGCATCTAAATGGTTGGTCGGTTCATCCAGTAACAACATATCAGGATTTGATAAGAGTAAGCGGCATAGAGCAACCCGTCGCCTTTCGCCCCCTGACAGCTGTTGAATTGTCGCATCCCATTCTGGTAATCCAAGTGCATTCGCAGCAATGTCTAGACGGTGATCTAAGTCCCAACCGCCGCACGCTTCGATTTCGTTCTGAAGTTCTCCTTGTTGTGCAAGTAGTGCTTCCATTTCTTCATCACTCATCGGTTCAGCAAAGCGCATGCTAAGTTCGTCAAAGCGCTGCAATTTATCTTTAGTAGAAGCAATCCCTTCTTCGACAACGCCACGAACCGTCTTTGATAAATCCAAAACAGGCTCTTGGGGCAAGTAGCCTATTTTTATACCGGGTTGTGCTCTTGCTTCACCTTCATACTGTGTGTCCATTCCACTCATAATTCGCAACAAGGTGGACTTTCCAGACCCATTTAGTCCTAGTACCCCAATTTTGGCACCCGGATAAAAACTTAGAGAAATATCTTTTAAAATCGTACGTTGATTATCGACACGTTTTGTTAGCCGATTAATCGTAAAAATATACTGTGCCATGTATTGCCTCTTTTTAAAGCAGAATCACCCAATTACCAGGTCAGAAGAACTTTACCGGACCGCCCTGAGGCAGCCAATTTAAAAGCCTCCTCAAAATCATCGACTGGAAAATGGTGCGTAATAATCGGCTCAATCTTTAAGCCGCTCTCTAACATCGCCATCATTTTATACCAGGTTTCAAACATTTCGCGACCATAAATTCCTTTAATAATAAGGCTTTTGAAAATGACAAGATTCCAATCAATGGCCGTTTTATCCGGCGGAATGCCTAAGAGCGCAATCTGTCCGCCATGCTGCATTTGAGCGATCATATCGTTAAACGCGTGCGGATGACCGGACATTTCAAGCCCTACTTTAAATCCGTCTGTCATGCCCAAATCACTGACAGTGCTTTCTAATGATTCCCGACTCACATTGACTGCACGGGTTGCGCCCATCTCGCGGGCTAAGTCTAAACGATAGTCATTAACGTCAGTAATCACAACATGCCGTGCCCCTACATGTCGCGCAATTGCAACGGCCATGACACCGATGGGACCGGCCCCGGTTATAAGAATGTCTTCTCCGACCATATCAAACGCTAATGCACAATGCGTGGCATTGCCTAGCGGATCGAGAATAGCCGCTTGATCATCGGTAATGACATCAGGCAAAACAACGATATTACTCGCAGGGATAGACAAATATTCTGCGAAACAACCCGGGCGGTTCACTCCAACTCCGAGTGTGTTTTTACAAAAATGTAGTTTTCCTGCGCGACAATTACGGCACTGCCCGCAAATAATGTGGCCTTCCCCAGATACTCTTTTCCCAATTAAAGCGTTATCTACTTCACTACCAACGGCGACGACTCCGCCATAAAACTCGTGACCAATCGTCATCGGGGTCGGGATTGTCGCTTGCGCCCATTGATCCCAAGCATAAATATGTATATCTGTACCGCAGATTGCCGTTTTATGTATTTTTACCAAGACCTCGAGATTGTCATAAGTGGGAATGGGTAAATGCTGCATCTCAAGGCCAGGTGCGCGCCTAGCTTTTACCAGTGTTTTCATGTTAATCATTTTGCTTCTCTATGCTCCTCATGGCTTATTTTTTATATTAAGCCTTACCTTATATAACGATTTTAGTTCAACTCTCCACCACAAAGACGCATGCGGCCGTGCCAATGCTCGAGGATACCGTCCTTGAGATCAGCTACTGCTTAAAATCGAAGCATGCTAAGTCCTTTTGTCTCGAGAAGCGTAGAGAAACACGCGAGTCACTGCGAAGATAGTCTTGACTTGTGCTGGGCACAAAATTCTACTACAGTAGCTTAAATTCGTTTTGACATTATCAAATAGTGTATCATTTCGTTCAAGTCGTTGAAATTATTGCTTTGCAGGAACAATCTATTTTGGCCTGGGAAATGGCTGATCGCAAACCAACCTGCACTAAAAAAGAATTTTTAGCCCTGGTTGAAAAAAATCACTCCTTTAATTATCAACTGTGGCATGCAGAAGATCGAGCAAGACGAGATGATAAAGGTTTTGAATTTGTTTATCATGCCAAGCGTGATATCGATCATTACAATCAACAACGCAATAATTTCATGGAACATATGGATTCGTGGCTCATAGCTGCCTTAAATCCTTCCGATAAAGAAGATTGTCCGCTTCACTCCGAAACGCCGGGGATGATTATTGACCGCCTGTCGATTTTGTCATTGAAAATTTTCCATATGGAAAAGCAAACACATCGCACCGATGTTGATAGCACACATCATCAAGCATGCCTTAAAAAACTAGAGGTATTGCAAATGCAGCAAGCACAATTGGCCACATGCTTAGAACAACTACTTGATGAAACGCATGCAGGAAAACGACGTTTTAAAGTTTACCATCAATTTAAAATGTATAACGATCCTCAGCTCAATCCAGAATTATATCAAGCGCAAACTATCGTGACTGATAGCGTTTAACGCTCGCATTGTTGTAACTAAACCCTTCTTCAAAAAATCTGCTAGTATTATCCTTTGTCCTAAATTCGAAAGATTGCATGTTCCTAAAAAAATCAGGCCTTTTCTCTGCCTTGTGCATCTGTGCTTATGTGACTTCTGCGAGTGCTGAGCAAGCAATAGCTCGTCCAGTTTTAAGCAACCCCAAACCGAATGTACGATCTGCTCAACAACCCAATTTATATGGATACGTTGAAAAAGCTGTTCTCGTTGACCAAGGGGTTATCCTTTCAGCAAAATTGGACACAGGGGCAAAATCCGCCTCCCTTAATGCCAGTGATATTCGTGAGTTTGAAAAAGACAATAAACCCTACTTACGATTCAAAGTGCTTGACAAAGGTCAGGAAGTTGAGTTTACTTGCGAGTACATTGGTAAAGTAAGCATTAAACCTCGTGCTGATGAACCTTTATCTTCCATTAAACGCCCGCTAGTGATGATGCGAATCCAAATTGGGAACAAGATTCGTACCATTCCGGTTAATCTTACCAATCGAAAGCACTTTAATTATCCCTTGCTGTTGGGCAGAGATGCGATTGTTGCTTTTGGTGGTGTAGTGGATCCGAGTCGCGCTTTTTTAGTGAAAAAACCCACCCTATCTCAGTCTAAACATGAATAATCACCATCGCCACGTCTACGGCCTTATACTTTGTTTGACAATAGTTGGTCTTAGCCTCTTTCTTTATCGTCATTACATGTTGAATGTACCATTAACCAATACAGAAACGGTTAATAGCTGGACCTTAGAAGCCAATGTACGATTCGTGGCAGATCGCAACACTCCTGTAAAAGTAACTTTCACAGTTCCCTATCTACCTCCCTATTTTGCGATTTTGGATGAATATTTTATCTCCCATAGCTACGGGGTCACCACCAGTTTAAACGGCTACAATCGTGAAACTGTTTGGTCAATACGTCGCGCTAAAGGCGATCAATCGCTGTACTACCGCGCGATTGTACGTGAAGTGGATAATGATGAACCAAACCTATCCAAGCCCCCTCCCGTTAAAGCGCCTTTATTAACGGATAATGAAAAAACAGCTGTTGACAATATTTCTCAACAAGCCCGCTTGTCTTCAGCCGATATACAAACTTTTACTCAAAGCATTCTGACAGCGTTTAATAAAGAAGATGGAAATACACGTCTTTTGCTCAATCACCAAGACACAGAAGAAGCGATGCTTAAGGCAGTGATTGCTGTGCTTAATCAATCTAAAATTTTCGCGATGCCAATTAGAGGCTTATATCTGAACCAATTAAAGAAAACGGATTTAAAATATTTCCTTGCGGTTTTTAACGGCCAAGATTGGATTTATTTAAATCCGCATACAGGCAGCGTAGGCTTGCCTCGAAATTTTTTAGTCTGGCAATATGGCTTTGAAACACCCATGACATTAAAAGGTGGTAGTCATTTACAATTTAATTTAAGTGCTTCTCCTACCCCTGTCAATGCACTCTATATTGCTAAAACGAGGGGTGTGCAAACCAACTCCCAACTCTTGCGTTTTTCGTTATTAGAGCTTCCGATGAATGTTCAAGAAACGTATAAGGTACTCCTTACTGTACCTTTGGGTGCTTTTATCATTCTTATATTACGCAATTTTATTGGCCTTAAAACGTTTGGAACTTTTATGCCGGTTTTAATTGCGCTCGCTTTTCGCGAAAGTCATGTGCTTTGGAGTATGGCTTTATTTATACTCATCATTGCCTTTGGTCTATTAACACGTTTTTACCTTGATCAATTACGCCTGCTTTTAGTCCCTCGTTTAGCAGCCATCCTAACTATTGTCATTCTTATGATGATTGCTATTAGCGTTTTTAGCCAAACGCTCGGACTGGAAGCAGGTTTAGCCGTTGCTCTGTTCCCAATGGTGATCCTCACCATGACCATTGAACGAATGTGTATCACCTGGGATGAACGCGGTGCTTCAGAAGCGCTTAAATCAGGGTTTGGTAGTCTGTTAGCAGCACTGATTGCCTTTGTAGCGATGAGCTACGGACCTTTACAATACCTCATGTTTGCTTTTCCAGAGCTGCTTTTAGTTTTATTGGCATTGATCTTATGGTTTGGGCAATACCGCGGCTATCGACTCATTGAACTTCTACGATTTAAGGCAATTCCTGAGGTAAATAGCTAATGTGGAAAATTTATCGTCGGTTGCGTGCTCATGGCATTCTCAGCATGAACCAACGCAATCGCGATTATATTTTGCGCTATAATGAACGTTGGCGTTATCCGTTGGTGGATGACAAGCTCAAAACTAAACAATTAGCTATAAAAGCTGGGATTGCCGTACCACCACTCTATCAAACTATAACTAGCGAACATCAAATTAAACAATTTCCTCGTCTACTCGCTGATCACGAAGATTTTGTCGTAAAGCCGGCCCATGGAACAGGTGGAGAAGGTATTCTTGTGATTACCGACCGGGTAATGAATCGCTATCGTCAGATTAATGGTCAACTATTAACGGAAGAGGACCTCGGTTATCATTTATCTTGCTTGCTTTCAGGAGCCTATAGTTTAGGTGGTCACAGTGATTACGCCATCATCGAGCATCGAGTTATTGTTGATCCCGTTTTTGAAGGCATCATTTATGAGGGTGTACCGGATATTCGCATCATTACACTGCTTGGCTATCCAGTCATGGCCATGGCTCGACTTCCGACGCGCCTTTCTAAAGGTAAGGCAAATTTACATATGGGCGGCATTGGTATTGGCATTGACTTAGCCACCGGCAAAACCCTCCAAGGCGTCTTTCATCATCAAATTATCGATCGTCATCCAGACACATTAAAACCGCTTGAAGGTATTACTCTTCCTTTTTGGGAGACCATACTAGAAATTGCCGCGCGCTGTTACGAATTAACAGGGTTAGGATACTTGGGCGTAGATATTGTTCTCGATAAAGATAGAGGTCCTCTAATGCTCGAGCTTAATGCGCGTCCAGGCTTAGCTATTCAGGTTGCTAATCAAACGGGTGGGTTATCGCGCTACAAGCAAGTTGAAGAACAAGCCTCAAAATTTAAAGAGCAAGAGCCTGCTCTATCACGAGTTGCTTACAGTCAAAGCCGATTTGGGGTATAATAATTTCCAGGCCAACGTCGCCTTCAACCTGATTTATCATCATGCATTTCATGTTGTATCTATCAGTGTAAATTCAGTTTGTTAATAAGGTACTTATGGAACATCTTGGACAATTCATTCTAAATCACTGGATGCTTTGTGCTGCATTTTTGCTAACAGTCTTGGCCATTTATCTTCAAGAATTCCTCATGCAAAAAACCCGTGCACAAGCTCTTTCACCCCATGCGGTCGTTCATTCGATTAACCAAGAAAATGCAATCGTCATTGATTTGCGCAGCAAAGAAGTCTTTGCCAACGGCCATATTACCGATGCAATCCAAGCATCTATCGATGATTTTGATCAACCTCGCTTTAAAAAATATAAAACCCGGCCTGTAATTTTGGTTGCAGGCAAAGAACTGCAAATGGACTCGCTGATTAAAACGCTTCGGGGAAAGGAGTACAAACAACTAATGACTCTAGCAGGCGGTATCGAGGCATGGCAAGCAGCGGGCTTACCTTTGATTAAAGGTAATACGAAAAATACAACCTTTCAAACGAAGAACCCTGAATTATTGCGAAAATAAAACTCAACGAGGACAATTACCATGGTACAGCCTAACGAAGCAATGCCGGAAAACACTGCAGATAGCGTGCAGTTTGTTATTCAACGGGTTTATATTAAAGATACTTCCTTTGAAGCCCCTCATACCCCTCAAATTTTCCAGCAAACTTGGGAGCCAGATTTATCTCTAGACGTTAATACGCAACATAAGAAGCTTGATGAAAACGTCTATGAAGTTGTTTTAACCATCACATCAACTGTTAAAATTAAAGAAACACACGCATTTGTTTGCGAAGTCAAGCAAGCGGGCATTTTCACTGTTCAAGGTGCTTCCGACACGCAGCTGGATCATATTTTGAATAGCTACTGTCCAAATATATTGTTCCCTTATGCGCGTGAAACTATCTCATCGCAAGTCGTTCGTGGCAGTTTTCCTCAGCTCGTTTTAGCACCGATTAACTTCGATGCACTCTATATGCAAAAGCTCGAAGAAGACAAAGCAAAAAGCGGTCAAAAACCCACTGCTGTTGAAACAACCATTCAATAACGTTCAGAGGAATAACGGGCAAGCTGTGATGAAAACGGTAGATGTTGCTATTTTGGGTGCAGGATCTTGGGGCACTGCAATGGCGATCCAACTTGCTCGTTCTGGTCGATCAGTCCTCTTGTGGAGCCATCAACTCAAACATGTTGAGGACATGGTAAATCACCGAGCTAACCGACGCTATTTACCCACATCCACTTTTCCAGAAAAACTTCAAGTATCTGCGGACTTACACTACTGCAGTAATGCCGCACGCGATGTAATCATTGCCGTACCTTCTCATGCATTTTCTGAGGTTATTCTTCAGTTAAAAGAGCCCTCGTCTTTATCATGGCTTACCAAAGGCTTCGATCCATCTACCCATCAATTGTTAAGTCAATTAGTCAGCGATCGCTTTGGTGCTTCCCTTCCCCATGCCATTATTACGGGGCCCTCTTTTGCGCGTGAGGTTGCGGAGGGCCTACCCACCGCACTGGTAGTTGCGAGTCATGATCAACATTATCAACGCCATATTCAAACCCTACTACATAACCCGCCTTTACGTGTTTATTTAAGTAAAGACCTCCTTGGCGTACAGCTGTGTGGCATTGTGAAAAATGTGCTTGCCATTGCGTGTGGGATGAGCGATGGGCTAGGTTATGGAGCCAATGCAAAAGCTGTCCTGATTACACGTGGACTAACTGAAATGAAAGCCCTTGGACTTGCCATGGGAGCCTCCCCAGATACTTTTATGGGATTAGCTGGTGTAGGTGATCTTGTATTAACTTGTACTGATAATCAATCAAGAAATCGTCAATTTGGTTTGCATCTAGGGAAAGGTCTATCAATTCCCGAAGCAATCAAAAAAATCGGACAGGTCATTGAAGGACAAACCAACGCTGCCCATATCTGTACGATAGCAGCCGATAAAAAGATAGAAATGCCCATTTGCCAAGCAGTGAATAACGTGCTCAAAGGCATCCAAACTGTCAAAGCAGCTGCTCTTAGCTTAATGGAGCGAGCCGTACGTGATGAATAACTAGAGGATTTTATGCAACCCTATCGAAAATACATTTGTGTCATCTGTGGCTTTATTTATGATGAGGCCGAAGGCTGGGAAGAAGACGGTATTGAGGCTGGCACACGTTGGGAAGATGTGCCTGAAAATTGGTTTTGTCCCGATTGTGGCGCTAGCAAAGCAGATTTCGAACTACTGGAATCTTAAGTCGGGAATCCGAGGGTTATTGGAACAAAATCAAGCCCTCGCTATCTCAGATGGCTAATGGTTCCTTTTTAACACTTAAAGCCATTAGCCTTTTTGAAAAATACGTATAAGACGCTTACAAGGTTACGCAAAAATTTCTTGTAAGAAAACAGATAACGCCTCCATCGCCCGCCGGTTTGCTTGTCCATTATAAACAATCCCCGATGCGATATCGTCAGCATGAGGATTTGTAAATCCATGTTGTGCGTGTCCATAAATATGGGCTTGCCAATCTGCATTTGCTTCTGTCATTTCTTCACAGAATGCGCGTAATTGTTCATGCGTTACTAATGGGTCATCATAACCATGTATTGCTAAAATTTTAGCGAGAATGGGCTCATTGGGTAATTCTTTAGGCTTGTTAAGTGCACCGTGGAAACTTACTACGCCTTTAAGATCAGCGCCGCTGCGCGCTAAATCTAAAGCGCATAAGCCACCAAAACAAAATCCAATAGCCGCTACCCTTGTGTTATCCACTTCAGGTAAGCCAATCAGTGCATCAAATGCAGCTCGAACACGTTCTCGTAGAAGTACCCGATCATTTGCCAGAGGCTGCATTAATCCGGTTTTTTCAGAGGTCGTTTCTCCAAGCCGGCCTTGTCCATACATATCTAAGGCAAAGCCTACGTAACCCCTGCGAGCCATCATTTTTGCTTTTTCACACACAAAATCATTACGTCCAGACCAATCGTGAGCGATTAAAACAGCAGGTTTTGGGCGATCATTTTCGTCATCATAAGCCAAAAAACCATGCAATTCTTGCTCACCATGGTGATATAAATAATTGGATGTGTGCATTGCTTCCTTCCGTAAAAGCCAACTATTCTGACAAATCTAACACGGTTACTGCATGATAACCAGCATCGACATGTAATACTTCTGCAGTAATACCAGATGCCAAGTCCGAACATAAGAAAGCGGCAGCATTACCGACTTCCTCTGCCGTAATGTTGCGTTTTAGAGGCGTTGCTTGTGCATAAAGATTTTGTATTTTACGAAAATCTTTGATACCGGCAGCTGCGAGCGTGCGGATCGGTCCTGCAGAAATGGCATTTACACGAATGCCACGAGGCCCCATGCTTGAAGCTAAGTAACGCACTGCAGCTTCTAAACTTGCTTTAGCAACACCCATCACATTGTAATTAGGCACTGCTTTTTCTGCGCCGTAGTAGCTGAGTGTTAGTACCGAACCTTGGGTTTTTTCCATCATAGGTAGTGCTGCTTGAGTCAAACCAATGAGGCTATAGACACTCACGTCATGGGCGATGCGAAAGCCTTCTCGTGAGGCATTGTTAACAAAGTCACCACTAATTTGATCTGCAGGGGCAAAGGCAACTGAATGAATCAGAATATCGAGATGATCCCAGTGTGTTCTTAGCTCTTGAAAAACCTTTTTAATTTCATCATCACTACTAACGTCACAAGGGAAAACAAGCGTTGAATTAAAGTCGGCAGCAAGGTCTTCCACACGTTTTTTAAGTTTTTCGTTTTGATACGTAAAAGCTAAGCTTGCACCCTGCTCATGAAAAGCCTTCGCAATGCCGTAAGCAATGGAACGGTTACTGGCTAAGCCGACTATAAGTACCTGTTTACCTTTTAAAAAACTCATTACATGCACCTCAAAAAATGCCGCTAGCTAAACGACTAATGATTTGAAAGCAATTCTCGCATTTTCGCTTGAATCATATCGATAGCAATTCGATTTTCACCGCCTCGAGGAACAATGATATCAGCATATCGACTAGATGGCTCAATAAATTGTAAATACATGGGCCTGACCGTTGTTTCGTACTGGTGAACAACTGACTCAAAAGAGCGGTGCCGCTCTACCACGTCGCGTTTCAGACGCCTCATGAGACAAATATCTAACGGGGTCGACATAAAAATACGAATATCCATGATAGAACGTAAGGCTTTGTCGCTAAACAATAATATCCCTTCCAATACTATAATTGCATGCTGCCCAATGTGGCGTGTTTCTGCCAAGCGGACATGCTTAGAGTGGGAATAAATGGGAATATCGACTGATTGACCATGTTGCAATCGTCGCAAGTGCTCACAAAGTAATGCGTGATCAAAGGCATCGGGATGATCGTAGTTAATCTTCTCTCGCTCAGCGAGTGGAAGATGGCTATTATCTTTATAATAAGCATCTTCTGAGATTACAGCCACTTGATCGGAGCCTAATTCATTGACAATCGTATTGGCTAAAAGACTTTTCCCTGAAGCGGAAGGACCAGAAATCCCGATAATAATGGTTTGCTTACCCATAACTGCATCATTCAAAATGTTGTGCGAATGGTAAAACTAAATTGATCAAAATTCAATAGATAATGGGTTTGAGGGCATTTCGAGGACATTTCAATTAAGCTATGTAAAGAAAAACAATCTGCTATCGTTTGACTATTCACTTCTTTATAGTTTATTATTTCTACATAGTGATCTTTTTAAGGCAAACAATATGAAACCTAGTGACGAACAGAATCGTGCTGCACAACAACGAAAAGAGCAGTTGCAACAAGAATCAAACAATATAAACGCATCACAACGTGAAACAGAAACTATACACCAAGCAGAATTACAACGCCTGGCTGCCGAGAAAGCACAAGTCGAACAGAATGCTCGAAAAATGCGTAATACACAAGAGATGCTAAATACCATCAAAAATCAACCTCCCTCCGCCAACTTAGCTAATAATAACTCCAACGAGCCACAAGAGAACCAACAGAGAGATACTCAAGATTCTTATACTGTGACTGCACCTATATCTTCGCAGCCGCAGCTTCAAGTTACCAAAGAACAAATGAAAAAAATTGATGCACTCTTTCAAAATTATCTAAGCGAATTTAAAAAATCCTCTTCCTACAAAGCCTTACCCCCTGAAAGTAAACAATTATACGAAAACAATCCACGAACCATTGAAATAAATGGTCAAAAGGTTAAAGCTTATGTCTTCAGAAGCAAAGAAGATGCCGATAAATTTGTGGCCAACTTAAAGGCTCAAGGCCTACCAAACCCGTTTGTAGAACCAACCGCAGAAATTGCAAAACAAATAAAAGCGGCGCTTGATCGCCAAGTTAAAGAAGAGCTAAAAGAACAAAAAAACACTCAAAGTAGCAATAATCCTGGCGGAAGCAGAGCTGCACAAACTACTAATAATTCGCAAAGCCCTCAAACAGGAGCGCAAGGAACTCAAGATACCGATAATCCCACTATCCAACGTCCTGGCATGTAGGTTTGTTTAGATTTATTGTACCGAACCTGCTTCCTGTAATAGCCAGGAAGCGGTTCTTAACCTTTATGAAGTTCTCTTTTTTAATCCATTGTCCGCTTCTTTAACCAGACATAGACCGCTCCGCATCCACCTTCTCGGCTAGATGCACTATGAAAGGCTAATATCTGCGGAAATTGAGGCAACCAACGATTAATAAGATTTTTCAAAATAGGCTTTTTACCGTCCCTTTCCCCTTTCCCATGAATAACTAAAAGGCAGCGATTACCTATATGCTGTTGATTCAAAATAAAATCAATTAATTTTTCCTTTGCTCGTTCGATTTTTAAACCATGTAAATCAATTTTTGCTTGGCAACGTTTTTTACCGAGCCTGAGACTTGTTACTTCCCGACGTAAGTAGTTTGCTTCACCATAAGAAAGTAGAGTATTACCTTCCACCTCTTCTTTTAAATAATCTGATAAAGCAAGCCGTTGCTTCTCTGTCGCAGTTTTACCAATATCTCCCTCAAGATGATGGGCTGAAGAGAGCCTGCTTTTTTTCAAAAGTATAGCTTTACGATTTTCGATGGTTTTTATTGGTAAATTACTTCTCCCAACTTGTTCAACAGCTGCTCGAAAAAGTGCTTTCTCTTCCTCTGATAAGGTGTATTTATTTGCCATGGGTATCAACAATCATTATTCGTTTAAAGTAGTTTCGATGTCTTATTTGGGCGTGCATTGTTTCATTAAGTATATTTCAGAATGGAGGTTTATGGGATGCGAGAAGCTAGAAACCCGCAATATGTCGCTATATCACAGATATCCCATTTATAGGGATTCTTTTGTACAACTTAAAGACATCCGATCCTTAGTTTCAACCCCAAAGATATACATCTTTCTTGCCTTATCGGCAAGAGATGCAACATAATGCAAGTCTTAAGAACGGATGATATGTTATGACCAATTACTCCCAACTCACCGCCGAGTTTCAAACACTATTAGATTTTTTACGTTTCGGGTTAACTCAAGCCCATGCGCATTCATTGCACTTCGGGCATGGCACTGATAACGCCTGGGACGATATCCTTGCTTTAATTCTTGAGAGTTTACATTTACCTTATGATTTGGAACCTCATTTTCTTCAGGCGCGTCTGACTGTCGAAGAAAAAGAAGCGCTGACAACGCAACTTGCAAAACGGATACTTGAAAAGATTCCGGTGCCCTATCTAACAAATACAGCACATTTTTGTCAGTTACCTTTTTACGTTGATAATCGTGTGCTCATACCACGCTCACCCATTGGCGAATTAATTCAAACGCAGTTTTCTCCTTGGATTTCTTCTAATAAAGTCGACCATATTCTCGATCTATGTACAGGAAGTGGTGCGCTTGCCATAGCCTGCCATCATGCTTTTCCAGATGCATTGATTGATGCAACCGACATTTCAGACGATGCCTTAGAAGTTGCAGCCATCAATTGCGAGCGGCACGAGGTAGGTGATAATGTAAGATTGATCCGGTCGGACGCATGGGAAAATGTTCCTGATATACGCTATGCAATTATTGTTTCTAACCCTCCCTATGTGGGGCAGGCAGAAATGGAGACCTTGCCCAAGGAATATTACCACGAGCCTCGCATCGCTCTGGAAGCATCGGACGATGGCTTGGCCATTATTAGCACCATTCTTTTTAATGCCCATCACTACTTGCAAGATGAGGGTGTGCTGATAATGGAAGTAGGTAATAGTGAACCAGTCGTTGAAGCAGCTTTCCCGCAATTAGCTTTTACTTGGTTAGAATTTGAAAAAGGAGGCCAAGGGGTCTTTTTACTGACTAAGAAACAATTAGAAGATTACTTTGATACCGGCAGTAATCATCCAGTAATCAACGAGATAACGGATTAATTGGCACGCTTATGAGTGGCAGCAGCTTCGGTAAATTATTTACAGTATCTAGCTTTGGTGAAAGCCATGGCCCCGTGATGGGGTGCATAGTCGACGGCTGCCCACCAGGATTAACTTTAACTAGTGAATTGCTGCAACCGTTCCTAGATAAACGTAAACCGGGAACCTCTCGATATACTTCTCAACGACGTGAAGATGATAAGGTTGAGATCCTCTCAGGGGTTTTTGATGGGCTTACGACAGGCACCCCCATTGGTCTGTTGATTCGAAACACCGATCAGCGTACACGTGATTACGAAGCCATCAAAGAGCAATTTAGACCAGGCCATGCTGATTTTACCTATCACCATAAGTACGGTCATCGTGATTATCGTGGTGGTGGTCGCGCCTCGGCCCGTGAAACCGTAACAAGAGTAGCGGCTGGTGCTATTGCCCAACTGTATTTAAAACAGCAACTCAATATTGAAATCAACGGTTATCTGGCACAAATGGGACCAACTGTGCTTGATGTTGTGGATGAGAACCTAAGCAAAAACAACCCTTTTTTTTGCCCAAATACCCATCAAATTGATGTGCTCGCACAATGCGTTGATCAACTTCGATCTGAAGGTGATTCAGTAGGAGCACTTGTGAAAATCATTGCTCGCGGTGTACCCGCTGGACTTGGTAGCCCCGTGTTCAATAAATTAGATGCACTACTTGCACAAGCTATGATGTCGATTAATGCCGTTAAAGGCGTAGAAATTGGCGCAGGATTCAGTGCAGTGACGCAAAAAGGAAGTGAACATCGCGATGAAATGACCGCTCAGGGCTTTTTAAGCAACCACGCAGGGGGTATTTTAGGTGGCATCTCGACCGGACAGCCCATCGAGCTTAATCTGGCGCTAAAACCCACCTCAAGCATTCCTAAATCGGGTAAAACCACTACCATCGGCGGGATTGATACAACGATTGTTACAAAAGGCCGTCATGACCCTTGTGTTGGTATTAGGGCGGTTCCTATCGCAGAAGCCATGATGGCTTTAGTACTGATGGATCAATACCTCCAACACCGTGGGCAATGTGGCGAAATTGTGTGAAGGAAAGGGTAATTATTTTGTACAGCGCCTCTAAATAACTCTATGATAATGATTACTTTTTAAAATAGACACTGTACATTCTTTGAATAATTGTGATTTATTTTATATAATAAATTATTATACCCGTGAAATTTTTATGTCTGTTTCTAACTCAAACTCCGGCGCGAGAATTTTACAACGTTTGCCACGACATATGCGAGGAAAGCACTCATCCCCTGCTGACTCATCTTCAGCGGATCCCGCTCGTGCGCCTATAGAACCACCCAAAAAGCCGGCACATAGTGCGCTTCGCTCTGAAACGCCTCCGATGGCGCGTGCCCAACGACACTATATTCAAGAAGCGTTAAGAAAAAAATTTAAAACACCGGTTGAAGAACGTAACCATGATCTCTCTACCGAACATGGGAATACATTGGATTCTGACATGATGGAAGAACCGCTGACTTCTTTACCTCACCCTCTCCACGCCAACCAAAGAGGTGATGGTATTGCTTTAAGCCAAATAACCAATCAAGAAATTAAAATTCGCCATGAAAATGCAAAACGTGAGCAAGATAAAGAGCATCAATTAAGATTGGGCCTAGCGCCTTCTAATTCTCCTTCCAACGCCCCTAAACCTGGGTATTCATAAAATGACCATCGCCAGGGATATTATTTATGGGCAACATCCTAATTTTGACGCTTACCTACGTAAAGGGGAATCGCTCGACGATATTGACGAATATGGCTACACGCCTTTAATCGAATCTGTCATGATGCAAAGGCCAAGTATTACAAAGGATTTGATTGCGCGCGGTGTCGACATTAATAAACCAGACGTCGCAGGACGTACCGCCTTACATTGGGCGGTAGATAATAATGATCTTAGCCTTACTGAACTCTTATTAAAGCATAAAGCTAATCCCAATGCTTATACCCTATACGGGTTTCCTGTTCTGGTATATCCTCTTTTACGCAAACACACGCCTATTAAGCATCTATTATATGCACATCAAGCTCAACTTGATTTTGCATTGGACTATATTGATGCAAAATTACTGGGCCATCGTTTCGAGTTGACCGGTGATGTCGATATTGTCACTGCAGAGGGCCGATTTATCGAGTTGGACTTTGAAGGCTTTATTTTAGAGTTCACTATTGATATTGTCCGTGATTCGTTGCGCCGTTTCATTAATCATTACGCATCACGACATTTGCGGCCTCATTTTCCATACCTTTCGGCAATTGTCGATGGATTTGAGGTTGCGTCTCGGTTATTACAGCTGCAATTACATCCTATGCTAACAGCGGACGATAAAACACAGCTTACCCATCTTATAAAAGCGCCGCTGCTGATTTTACCTGCGGCTAGTAAAGGCCATGCCCTATGTTTTATCCGCTATGGTCAATGGTGGGCCAAAATTGATCGTGGAGAAAACAGCCTGAAGGAAGGAAGTGCTAATATTTATCAGATCAGTTATCCTGAGAAATTAAACCTTGCCTTTGTTGAACAATTTCTCTATAAACGCCAAAGTCGTGATTATTTTCATAAAAAAATTAATCAACAACTAGGACTGATCCCCGTTCTTCGTGTTCCAATCCGTTCTCAGATCACAGGTAATTGTTCATGGGCAAACGTCCAAGCGATTGTTCCCGTGGCTTATATCATGCAGCAACTTGCCATAACAGGATTAAATTCTGTTGATATGAAGGCCGCGCTGCGTTTATACCATGCTTGGGTGATGTGGGATCAGGATCGTGCACTTTATGAGTGCATTCATCGCTTTCATCGCGTAGATGCGCAGAGAAAAGCCAGTTTAGCTGCAATACTAGCTACCGTGCTTTTCCAAGCTTGCAATTACGCTGTCGAACATCATGTAGAGCGCGCGGAGAAAATATTAAAAATCCTTACCTTACCCGGCTACGAATACATTTTAGCAAGTTATTTAGATATCTATTGTGTTCGACGTTTAACCCCTAAGGGCAATAACTTACTGAAATTACTCGAAGCCTGCGGCATTAATCCACACATTGGCGTAATGCCGGTAGCTTCTGACTTAAAACAGATTGACGACGACAACTCCCATCAAGACCAAGATTAATTGCGAGGATCTTTCATGTTTTCCGGTATTACCCAAGGGCTTTATCAAATCGCTGCTCTCGAGAAAAAAGCCAACTTTATTGATTACACTGTCACTTTATCAGAAGCATTATGCGATGGATTAAGCTCTGGTCAGAGCATAGCCATTGATGGTGTCTGTCAAACAGTCGTCGATATTCAAGGGATATGTGTGCGTTTTCAAGCGATTGAAGAAACGCTCAATAAAACAACGCTTCGATGGCTTAATCAAGGTGATTGGGTAAGCGTGGAAAGAAGCTTACGCCTGGGTGATGAAATTGGCGGGCATGAGGTATCTGGTCATGTTTTTGGTTTGGCAAAAATTCAGCAACGGTATCCCGCGAGTGAACAATTAACACTGCTAATTCAGTGTAACCCTGCGTGGATGAAGTATATTTTACCGAAAGGATTTATAGCATTAGATGGCTCAAGTCTTACTGTAGGTGAGACAAATCCTGCCGAAGGTTGCTTCTATGTTCACTTAATACCTGAAACCTTGGAACGTACACGTTTCGGATCGAAGCAAATAGGCGAAAAGGTTAACCTGGAGTTTGATCAGAAAACAAAAACCCTCGTCGATACCGTCGAACGAATTTTACCCAACTATCTAAAGATGCATCAATCCCATCAATCCTGCGCTACTTGAGATCATAGCCTGACAAGACCTCTGGCAAAACGCGTCGCATCATCGATCAAACTAACAGGAAACGAAAGTTTTTCTGCATCTCTGTTAAACTAAATTGATTTAAGAACAAAGAGAAGCTCATCCATGCGCTTAAAGCGGCAAAATCTTGAAAAGGCGTGGGCATATATCTGGGGGCAACTAACAACCCGCGCTCCTTTAATTCATTTAATAAGGGTAGGTCATCTAAAACCACTTTGCCTGCGAAGAGCAAGGGGATTGAATCAACCCTATGCTGACTGATTGCAAAACGCAGGTAGTTATAAACCAATAAAAACCCTTTTGCATAAGCCAAATCCTTGGTAAAAGGCCCACCTTCCGGTGTACTTCCACGGAATACGCGCACCGTGTGATTATAACTCTCATCCGCGGTGAGACCGCATTGAAGGAAATAGCGGTAAATATCAATAAAGTTAGCACCTAAGCGAACCTTCTCTAGCGCGATAACACGATTCGTAATCTTTCGCACCCTGGCGGGGTAAGAAGAAAACGTTACAATCTCGGTAATGACTGCCAATCCTTCTTGAATAACGCTACAAGAAGGTGAACCTTTTGATAGAAAAAAACAAGGCTGTAGCTCACCATTTAATGTGGTGCCTACATGCACCCACCCTTCATGTACTTCAAGATAACGCAGATCCCTTTCACTAAACCGCGTTTTTTGACTGAGCTTGATTGTATCTGCCCCTGCTGACGCGTCAGCAACCATATCATCACTGACAGTCACGGTGATTCTATCATTATGGGCTGTAAAAAACGTCGAAAGGCGCTTTTGCAAGAGTTGTTGCGCCTCCTCTGCACTGTAACGTTTAATATCAGCATCCGATTGCAACTGAACATCAAGTGCGGTTAAGACGTCAAATAGCAGTGTCCCGAGATCCGATAATCGAGGGCCTCCTAAATAAAAAGCATCATTAGGGCTACCGTATAGCTCCATCGACAATTCACAAAAGGTCGGTGTTCCTCTGGCTTCTAACATTTGCACAGCCAGTGAATATTCTTCACATTGTCGTTTAATGAGGCGGGTCACCGGCGAATATTGCCCTAGATGATTTTGAGCATCCCGTATGATTAATCGGAATTCTTCTTGCTTTTCCTTTACGTCAAAGGGAAGTGGCCTGTTTTGATAATAATCACGATCCACTTTAGGCAAGTATTGAGCGTTACATTCAAAAAATCGCCGCTTGATAGAATCGTCCCATTTAATGCTGTCCAGGATATGAATGCTATCCTGTGCCGCTACTAAACGTGTAGACAGTTCACGAATCATGGTTGCTTCATCAACATCCTTCGAAACCATAAGAGCGACCTTTAGAGTGTGTGGTGTATTAGCTTAGAAAAGCCTTTGTATCAATTATAACACTCAAGCATGCTCTATGCCTTTTTGACCCGGGGGTAAAAGACTCACGATGGGATTTTTTTTAGGTTGAGGTGCCAAGTCATAAAGATGGTTATTTTGCTCTTCCAGTTTTGTATCATCTTGTGGCAGTTTCACGCTTGCTCCATTTTTACTGCGAAGATACATCTGTTCACCGGTCGTGGCATAACGTGTGCAACCAACTGACATGGACATTAGAATAAGACCAACAATAGACCATCCCCAAGTGATTTTTCTATCAATTACCACAATATTACCTCACAAATTACCCATTTATTAATCGTTTAATGCAAATTTTTTTGGCAAGCAATCTAACTGTTTTAGTACTGCCTCCAGGGCTGCTTGATATTTCGTTGAAAGCGGGGTGAGTGGCAGCCTTAGTTCATTTTCAAGTCGTGCCATTTTACTTAAGGCCCATTTGACAGGAATCGGGTTTGCTTCAACAAACATCAACTCATGTAATGGCATTAAATGTTCGTTTATTTCGAGACAAGTAGTGTAATCATTATCTAGAGCAGCATCGCTAAGCTTAGCCATTTGGCGAGGTACTACATTCGCAGTAACCGAGATTACTCCTTTAGCGCCTGCTAATAGCCAATGAACTGCCGTCAGATCATCACCACTATAAATATCCATTGTATCGCCACATAGTCGTAAGATCTGTTGTAATCGTGACATATCACCGGTAGCTTCTTTAATGCCAATGATATTTGAAAATTTTGATAATCGTCGCACTGTTTCAGGCAATAAATCACAAGCAGTACGGCTAGGTACGTTATATAAAATAATAGGTATTGCCACCGATTCAGCTAGCTGTTGATAATGAAGATATAGCCCTTCTTGTGTTGGTTTAATGTATGCAGGGGTCATCACTAGTGCGGCATGTGCCCCACAATGCATCGCCTCAAGGGTTAAATGAATACAATCCCGGGTTGCGTTCATAGCCGTTCCCGCAATGACTGGAATTCTTTCTTTCGCCTGAGAGACAACGGTTTTTATTACATCCAATTTTTCTTGGAACGATAAGGTTGCTGCTTCGCCTGTTGTCCCAGCAGCAACAATGGCATGCGTGCCTTCTGAAATATGAAATTCCACCAATTCACGTAAAGTGTCTGTGTCAACTTCGTCATCAACAAACGGAGTGACAAGTGCTACGATCGAGCCTTTAAACATACGTGTCCTTGATTTGGAACTTATTTGTTCATGATACTGAAGGCATGTCAATTTCTCAAGGCGCCCTGATTAAACCGCTTTTTCAGTAGTGCGAAGTGCCCATCGTGTTTTCTAAATTTTATCTCTTAATCCGCAACCAATCTCATCGACAAGATAGACTGATGATTGCTAAAGCGCTTCAGGCATGGAAAGCTTAATTACTTAGACCCATTCAACCGGTTCTAGAGGGATTAAAAACCACATAACGATATAAAGAAGCAATGCTGAGCCACCTAAGAAAAAAAACATTACAAAGAGAAAGCGAATCCAGAAAGGATCTAACTGAAAATAGGCCCCTAGGCCTCCACAAATACCCGCAATTTTTCGATCTCGACGAGAACGCCACAATTTCCGATAGGTTTTTGATAAATGATTCATGGTTAGATCGACTGCTCTCTCTTTAGAAAGTTAACTTTTTTAAGTTGTCTGCCCTTGCTGAAGGCAAACAAAACGCTTTTGTTGATCTTACATAGCTGTGTTCTTTAGAGCAATAGCTGCCTAATTACTGAAGCGAGGGGCTGAGACCTGCCGCTGGTCGATAAGGTTCTTAATTGCCTCAAGCTGTTCTGGGTCAGTAATTGAATCGGTAAATTTTTCTCCGTTTTTATTGATTACATCCACATCTACACCGGCATTGATTAATAGTTTCATCTTGTCAAAACTTGCATTAAACAGCGCAGTTTCTCCTCGATGATTAATAATATTTACATCTATACCTGCTTTTTGGATTAAATATTTTGTCAGCGCTAGGTTATCACCACGATGAAACAAACGTGTATTTCCGTGTTTATCCTGTAAATTTACATTTGCTCCATTTTTAACTAAAAATTTTAAAGCCTCTAAATCATCAGTATCAACATAAAAAAGGGCTGATTTTCTCTCGTTATCAACTGCATTTACATCTGCCCCCGCATCTATCAAGATTTTGCGTACCCTATCAGCACTCGATCCCACGTTGATAAAGGGTGTTCTACCGCTTTGATCTCGACTATGAACATCCGCTCCAGCGTCAATTAGATATTGTGCTATTTGAGGGTCTCTAACATAAGAAAGTGCGGTTTTACCCATCGTATCCGTATGATTTACATTCGAGCCATTTGAAAGTAAAAGTTTTACCACTTCGAGCTGATTCACACGTACAAAAAGCGGTGTTTCTCCGCGTTCATTTTGAGTATTAACCTTTGAGCCAGCATTTATTAAATCCTGCATTAATCCCAAGGGAGCGTAATAAAGATAGGTATTCCCTTGAGCATCTTTAATATTGACGTCTACCTCATTGACTATTAGAACTTGCAGTATTTTTGGATTTGCGACATTGAAAAGGTAAGGCTTCCCCTTCTCATCTTTGATATTAATATCGGCCCCCGCCTCAATATACATCTTAACCATTTCCACTGAAACCTCATAAAAGAGAGCGCTTTTACCTAGAGGATCTATAACATTAACGTCCATCCCTGCTTGAATCATCAAGGCACGTACAGGTGTCGGAACATAGAAAAGTGCTGTTTGACCTTTAAAATCAGTGGTATCTAGGTTGATACCTGCCGCAATAAAAAGCTCTGCTTCTTGGGGGTTGTTGACGTAAAAAAGCGGCGTTCTGCCAAACGCATCGGTGAGATCAGGATGGGCGCCCGCCCCTATTAAACGCGCTATTATTTTAGGATCTTTACCCAGCATGTGAAAAAGAGGTGTTTGGTGAAAAAGATCCCTGGCATTGAGATCAGCTCCGGCCTTAATGCATGCTTCCAACTGTACCAGGTCATTGATATAAAAAAGATCCGTTCGTCCATAGGTGGGATTTTCTTGCATGCCTGCATTGATGAGCGCCCCAATTTCTGGTTCTTTAAAAGGATGTACATTTTCCTTATAGAGGGTATTTCCTCGCCCACCATACAGTTTACGAATGCGGATGGCAGTTTCTACTGCCTTTGGATTGTATGCAAGCCCAAATCTTAGTAACCAATTCATATCAACATTGTATTTTTTACATGCATACAGCATGAAATGATCAATTAAATGATTGGGGGGAAAACCAAGCGATAATATAAAAAATCTAAAAAATTCATTGTAACTTTGTGGAGGAGAAAAAATAAATAATTGATGAAACTCTTCAGGCGTTACAGGCAATTCTGCTGAACACAAATAAGCGTAATTCTTTTCAAAGCTCGATTGGGCAAGGAGGGTTGCGAACACAAGCGGATATTCTTTTTGATGCTCACGCGCAAAAGTGGTAAAAGGCGTTGATTCGATTGCTCTTACGATTTTCTGTTTGAAACGTGCTGCATTCAATTCCCCATGCCCTTTCATCATATAGAAGATGAGCTGTTCGCGGTGGCCTGCAGAAACAAGCTGTATAACGACATGGTTGCCCTTTTCAAAAAATACAATGGATTTTTTTTCGCTGGAAAATGCTTGCGATAGTTCTGCTAAAGAATTGGCACGCGTGCCAAAAAGATAATTCATAGCCGCTAAAAAATTGCTTGAAGTTGCCATCAATTCATAATTTTCGCTCAAATAGCTCAATGAAGATTGTGCGGACAACATATCAAAAAAAGTTTGGCCTAAACGATACTCATTGACTTCGGCAGCTTGATCGTTAGTAGTGTAAAATGTTTTCAACTGCTCACTAATGGGTAGATGATCAACTAACGATAAATCAAAACCGCCTTTTCCATCGTATAATAAGATATTGCAAAGGTTCTGAATACCAGCTTCAACACAATTCGGCTGAGGCTTACTATCACCATAAGCATAAGGCTTTGTTGTCACTTCTGGTAAAAAAACGCCTCTTTTTAGTAGAAGGTAGGCCATAATATTTTCATAATTGGCCTCCATAATACATTCTTGCTTTTCTTTCGATATTTCTGTGTCAATAGCTGCAATAGCTGCTTGTCCAGCTTCTAAATCTGTCCCAGAAAAATGCTCCAATCTACCGTGCATTTTAAAATTAGCTTCTTTTTCCTCCTGTAAAACAGACATATACGCTAATAAATCTTGAGGTTTTTCTGCTTTTTTAAACATAAAGGCAAGTAATATCCATTCAGTTAATAACGAAAGATAGCCATTTTGGTAAGATTCTTCTTTAGACGCAGCAATTAATTGCATAAATTTAAGGCATTTTGATATTTGAGATGCTGAAAAATTTCGACCACATTCTTGTCTAAAAATTGGTGCTAGCGCATGGGTAATTTTTTGAATATCTTCCTTTGTGGAGAATGTTTGATTATTTTCGAGTGCTAAAATAATATGCGCCATCACCGATGGCGTTAAATAATAAGCGGTGTTTGATTTATTTTGAGTGGGTCGAAAACCACCGTGATAGTCAAAAAGCGTTTGAAACAATTCAGTTACTGCAGACTTTTCTTTCACATTTTCTGAAAAAAACCAAAACATATCTAGCGGAGCCGTAGAAAAAATCCCTGCTGAATATAAACCCGTTGCCTTAGTAAGCTGGGGTAAACCCTTTACCTTAGCAATTGAAGAAATATTAGATTTACGAAGATTTTCAAGGGAGTAAATCTTTTTTTTATCAATCGGTGGCATTTTTTTCAAGAAAGGTTGATTTGAAAAGCGAGTGGCTAACTGCATGAATTTAAAGATATTAAACATTGGTGATGGCTTTTTAGTGTATTTATTAATTTTACAATACGTAATATTTTAAGTCAAAAAGTTTAAATTGTGAAATATCTACAGTCCAAAGTTGCTTTTTAAAACAAAGTAATGACTTCTTTGCATCTTCTGATTCGTTATTTATTATTCAAATGTAAGTTTTTAAGATGATCGTTCATTACAACCTTAATTATTCTGTTCTTGGTGTTCAAGTTTCAAATAACGCCAATTTAAAACTCTTCCCTTTATGGGACGATGAACTTGTGCTTCACACGATGAGTGAGCCACGGGTTCTGCTAGTCTTATTTGCAAAAAGGCATCATTTTTTGGATTGAAAACACTTAAACGTCGATGAAACGTACCGCAGGTTTTTGTTCCACAAGGTAAAGTAATACAGGGGAATAATCCAATATTTTCAAAGATATAGTAGTACGTTTCATTACCACTGATTAATGCACAAGCTTGTTTTTGTTGCAATACCGTCATGATAGCGTTTGGGGACAGCGCCTCTGTAAAACAACCTTTCTTTATTGGGGTCGATAAAATATGAATTGCTTTTCCTTCAATGGCTGCCAAGGTATGCGTTTTATGCATCCACTGATTTAGCGCTCGTCGAGATAATAAACTGCTCTGCATGTTCGTTAATAATAGACTAGCAAGTACGGTTAATATCAATAATGAGCTGATTAGAATAACCCCCTCCTGCCGGTTAGTCTGTATTATCATCCTGCTCGTACCCCTATTTCTAATAAAATATCTTTCTCACTACCCGTATTCAATTGAACTTGCAACAGAGGTTTGCTTTTCGTAGAAATCCATCGAAGTGCAAATTTTTTTATTCCAGGGATTAATTCTTCGGTGTGTTCTCGGCGATAAAAGAGCGCTCGTTTCCCGCGCTTATTATTTTGAATGAAAAACATTTCTTCTATCCATTCACCTAAATAAGTTTCATGGTTGTCGTAGTTAAACCGTAGCGGTGCATTCAATCGAACCATATATTGAGTATTGACGCGCTGGAGGTTTTGTACTTCCCGTACTTCAGCATGATAACAATCCGCAATTAACACTCGTTGACCAATCTTTAAAGACAGTGGTTGTGCGATATGCAGGACCATCGATCCCGAGATGGCATTTACCTTACTGAAATTGATGTTCATCCGATTGACATGTAATTCAGCGTTATTTTCAGAATCATGCTTAATTTCAATAGCCACTAAAGGTTTACTCGCGGGCATACTTTCACTTATCAATGCATCCAACGGCAGGCAGGGTGTAAAACCAGCGCTGTGTACGCTATTACGAATGACCGATTCGACTAACTGCTCTTCAAAAATCTGATTTAATAAAATCTCTGTTTTATTGTACTGTTTTTTTGCAATTAAAAAATGCTGAATGACGAGAGTTAGCAAAAGAGTAATTAAAAAAATACTCACCAATAGTTCCAATAAACTAAACCCGTTCCATCGAGCAGAATTGATTTCAGCATTCTTGAATCGATTTGAAGATATCACTTGCCCTAAGGTAAAAGTTGTCATTTGGCGCTAGAAATCATTCCTTTGCTTCGTAGAAAGAAGGAGCGGGCAATTATACATTCATTTTGATTACGCTTGAGTGTTGTTTGACGAGCACATTCACGCGTCTGCAGCAAATGTTGATGCAGTGCACCCTGTTGCTCTAACAATGCAAAAGATGCAGAACCAAAAAGCAATAAAGCAATCAAAACTTCGATTTGCATGATATAAAAATCGCATATAAATAAGTGCAGATACTCTGCGCACAAAAAAGAAGCGGCATTCTGCCTGATTCATGTTCATAACACAAGCGAGCAAGGTTATCCACCCACAATCTTTGACTACTAACCGTTTGAGGGTAGAATCAAAGTCATCTATTTTCTGAACGTTTCCGGAATAACTGCTTAAGGACGTAAAACATCACAAGGAGAAACCTGTGACTTTCGATTATTGCCCTTTGCCCCACCCGGGCATCCAAGCGCTCAACCCCTATGTGCCCGGTAAACCTTCAGAAGAAGTAGCACGGGAACATGGCCTCACCAATATTATCAAGTTAGCTAGTAATGAAAACCCTTGGGGTTGCAGTAGCAAGGCTTATGAAGCATTACAGAGTTTTCAAAATGAATGCTATGCAACCTATCCCTCCCCCAGTAACCATCCACTGCATCAACACCTTTGTAATCGGCTCGATATTACCGAAGACATGCTTATCCTAAGTAATGGCTCAGATGCTTTATTTGAATTGCTATTAATTGCTTTTGGTTTACACCACAACAAATCGGTGCTCGTGCATGAATATTCGTTTATTGCTTTTAGTATTTGTGCTCAGGTTCTCGGTATACCTACTCTTTCTGTCCCCTTAAAAAAGGATTGGCATGTAGATACTGAAGCGATGATTTTAGCCTGTCACCAAAAACAACCCGCCATAATTTATCTTGCCAATCCCAATAACCCCGTGGGTGCCATGCTTACACACGATGAGCTTGAGCAATTTTTAGCAGCTATTCCGCCATCAACTTTAGTGCTTTTAGACGAAGCATACTACCCTTATGACACTTATTCTCCCCCTAATACGCATAAAAACCATGCGTTCTCTTTGAAGGGTAATCTGGATCTTCTATCAAAGCATAAAAATCTCATTATTACGCGGACCTTTTCAAAAGTGTATGGTTTAGCTGCTCTTAGGCTAGGTTATGCCGTAGCTGCCCCCGAGATAATCGCTCCCTTACTCAAAATTCAATTACCTTTTAGTGTTAATCAAGCAGCACTAATCGCCGGCAATGCTGCTTTAAGTGACGATGATTTTATTATTCAGAGCATCCAAGCCAATACAGAAGGTAAAAGTCAATTGCAAAAAGGATTCGAAAAGCTGGGGGTCGCATACCTGCCCTCCTTCGGAAATTTTATGACCATTGATTGCAAAAAAAATGCTCAAGGTATTTATGAAAAATTGCTCAGAGAAGGCGTTATTGTAAGACCACTCATTTCCTATGGTTTGCCCAATTATTTGCGTGTAACGATTGGTAAGCCTCAGCAAAATATTAGATTTCTTGATAAACTAAAGCTCTGTCTTTAGATACACACCAGAAAGGAAAAAAGGTTCCATTATGACCAGTCATTTACGTGAAAAAAGTTGCGAAGCCTGCGAAGGCATTGGCCAGGCATTAAGCCCCGATCAGATTCAGCACTTACTGCCTCAGGTTGATAAGGGTTGGGAAGTAAAAAACGATCAAATACTCTTTCGTGAATTTAAATTTAAAAATTTTTATGAAACTATGGCCTTTGTTAATGCCATTGCTTGGATTGCAAATCAAGAAAATCACCACCCTGACTTAGAGGTTGGCTACAACTATTGCCGCGTTCAATGGATGACTCATGCGCTGCAGGGGCTTTCACAGAATGATTTTATCTGCGCTGCAAAAATCGATCATTTGTAGAGTAGCAGAAATACCAACATGCTTTTTTTAGGGTCTATCGTCAAGTGCATCTCGTTGTTTTGGTAAGAAGTCTTGGCGATTCAACCCCATTGCTACGGCAAGTGTACCTGCCACATAGATTGAAGAATAGGTTCCCACCACGATACCGATAATCAGCGCTAAAGAAAATCCTCGGATGGTTTCACCCCCATAAACAAAGAGCGCAACAACCACAAATAAAGTTAATAAAGATGTCATGATGGTTCGTGACAATGTTTGATTGATTGAGATATTCATAATCTCTAGTGGCGAGGTTCTACGAATCTTAACAAAATTTTCCCGAACGCGATCAAACACTACGATGGTATCGTTTAAGGAATAACCGATAACAGCGAGCAAACCCGCTAGTGCCTTTAAATCAAATTCAATGCCGAACCATGCAAAAATACCCAAAATTAATACCGGATCATGGATGAGGGCGACAACAGAGCTTACTGCCAATCGATACTCAAATCGGAAACCGATATAAATCATTGTGGCCAACAAAGATATAATAATTGCTAAAGCACCCTTTGTCGCTAATTCCTTTCCAACTTGTGGCCCTACAAAATCAACACGTTGCTTTTGTGCCTCAGGTAATTGAGACATAACCTTTTGCACAAGCTGTGTTTGATCCAAATCATCCCGGGGCGCAATACTAATAAGAACATCTTTCGATGTTCCATAATTCACAACTTGCGCTTCTTTGAAGCCCACTCGATAGAGTTTTTCTCGGATCTCTTCCAAATTAATAGCACTAGGATAAGCAACTTCAATTTGTGTGCCGCCCGTGAAGTCTAAACCCCATTTCAAGCCTTTCCCAATAAGCCCTGCAATGGATAAGATAAAGATCAAGCCGGACAATGCGGCTGTCCATTTTCTTGATCCCATGAAATCAAATGTAGAATGGGGATTAAACAATTCCATCGTTACCTCACGCGTTAACCTCAAACAGTGTAATAGGTGATAAGCCAACGGCCTATTAGATACCTATCGAAAGTTTTTTAATTCGACGACCGCCATAATAAGCATTAATCAGGGCTCGGGTATAAGTGACACTTGTCAACATTGATGTTAATAAACCCAAGGACAAGATAATCGCAAATCCTTTGATAGGTCCGGTGCCCACAGCAAATAATACGATACCCACGATCAGTGTTGTCAGGTTTGCATCGACAATGGTTGCGAAAGCCCGATTATACCCGGCGTAGATCGCTGCTTGTGGGGACAAGCCACGACGCAGTTCCTCTCGAATACGTTCATAAATTAAGACATTGGCGTCAACCGCCATACCAACAGTTAAAACAAACCCTGCAATCCCGGGAAGCGTTAAAGTAGCTCCCATTAAGGATAAAAGAGCACTCAATAAAATGAGATTCAAAAAGAGGCCAATGTTTGCGATTAATCCAAAAAAACGGTAGTAAGCAAGCATGACGATAAGAATCAGCCCCATCCCCACTTCTAAAGAAACCATACCTCGTCGAATGTTTTCTTTGCCAAGCGAAGGGCCAACCGTACGCTCTTCAATAGGATAAATAACCGCAGGTAAAGCACCCGCTCGCAATAGAAGAGCCAAGTTACTCGCTTCTTTAGAATCAGACAACCCTGTAATTTGGAAATTATTGCCTAATGCGCTTTGAATAACTGGGGCACTAATCACTCTATCTTCGCGCTGGGTTGTACGTTTCTCTTCTCCGTTGATGGATTGAATCACTGTTTTTGTTTCAACAAAGACAATTGCCATACGTTTGCCAATATTATCGCGCGTCGTCTTCGTAAATAATCCTTCACCACCACCTCCTAATTGCACTTGAACGGCAGGAGTAGCAGTTTGTTGATCAAAAGTTGATGTAGCACTCGTTATTGACTCCCCACTTAAAACCATTTGACGTTTTAAAAGCATCGGCTGATCGTTCATTGTGTATAATTTACTGCCCATTGGCACCAAGCCTGTCTGCTTTGCTAGCCTGGGATCATTGTCTTGATCAACCAAATAAAATTGTAGAGTGGCAGTACCCCCTAAGATTTGTTTAGCGCGTGCAGCGTCTTGAATGCCCGGTAAATCAACCCCAATTCGTGTTGCACCTTGTTGTTGTACAACGGCCTCTCCTATCCCAAGTTCGTTGACTCGATTACGCAAAATACTCATGGTTTGTTCGATGGTCTCTTGCTCGATATTATGGCGTTCTGTGGGAGACATTGTGGCTAGCAGCGTCGGAGGTGTATCAGATTTTTTTAAAGCTAAGTTGGGAAGATCTTTCGTAATAATAGCTAACGCATCATTCATCAATTCTGGTGTACGAAATTGAACTTCTACGCCTTTACCCGAAATGTAACGAATTCCTGTATACCGCACGCCTCCTGCCCGAAGCGTTTGGCTAATGTTTTTTAGCATACCTTCAAAACGTCGATTGATTACACTTGCAACGTCAACTTCTAAGAGGAAATGCACTCCTCCCCGTAAATCCAATCCCTGCTTCATTGGGAAAGCACCGATGCGAGTCAACCAAGAAGGTGTCGAAGAGGCTAAGTTCAGCGCCACGGTATACTGGGACCCTAACTGATGCTTCAACTGATCTCGGGCTAAGAGTTGATCATCCGGAGAGCGGAAGCGCAACTCCACACGTTCGTCGCTTGTTTGCATTGATTTATAAGATACATGCGAATTCTTAAGTAGCTCCGTGACTTTCGTACGCAATTGCTCTGACGTCGTTGCACCATCAGAGGAAATTTGGACGGCGGGTTCTTCTGTATAAAGATTTGGAACCGCATAAATAAAGCCAAGAATCGCTAAGAAAAGAAGGCCTAGATTTTTCCATAGAGGGAATTGATTTTGCATGGAGTATCCTACAAGTCGCTACAAAATACTTAAACAGATTTCAACGTGCCTTTGGGTAACACAGCACTCACCGCACTACGTTGCATATGAATCTCAACTGAATCCGAAACGGCTACTTTCATATACTGATCATCCACTTGGATAACTTTAGCCAATATGCCACTTGTCGTAATAATTTCATCGCCTTTTTTTAGTTGATCCATCATTTGACGATGCTCTTTTGCACGCTTATTTTGAGGACGAATCAGCATAAAATAGAACAAAACAAACATCGCTGCGATCATCACTAGCGAGAATGTTCCATCTGTCGGATGCGCTGGGGCAGCGGCAGATGCTTGTGATGCCGAAGACCATGCATCATTGATAAAAAGGGACATTTCAATTCTCCTCTATTATTGCTTTTACTTATGGCCCATCAGCTTAGCACATCCATATGATGGCCGCTGAACATCATAACGAGATTTCTTGGCTGCGTAAATCCACTTTCATGTCTTTTCTACCCAGTAGTTGCTTGTACTGATCAAGAAATAGTAGCTATGCGCTTCTGAAAGTTATAAGCATTATGTTGTATTAAAAGCCGATGACATAATAGAGGCGTAGACTGCAATAAATAATGCAAGTAGGCACGGGTAGCTCCTAACATACAGGTCGGACACGTACAATCTGGAGCAATAGGAGAAAATTGCTCAGCCATTTCAGCTGCGCTTAAATCGATGAGACCATCTGCTGAATATACACATCCTAACAAAGCTTGCTCTGCCGGAAAATCGGTAATCCAATAACCTGCCTTTTCGCTACTTAAAGAGGATTCTACAGGGTTCCAAAAGCTTTCATTTATACAGTCAGCAGTCAGGAAGGGTAAAACATTTTTTAACGCTCGACAATCAGCCAGGTTAGACAATATCTGCTTATCAGTGTTAATTACTTCAGAAGACGTAGTTTGTATATTTTCAGGCAAAATAAGAAAGTCAAATTCCAAGCAATTGATTAAAGCAAGGCATTTGTCAGCGCTGAATTGAATTTTTTTACCATCGTAAGGTGAAGTCCATGTGTAGATTGCTGGCGTCAGTTTGTGTGGTAATCGTCCATCGACTATCAGTTTGCCGGACCAACCGAAATATTTTTTTAAAGATAGCAATTCTTTAAGGAATTCATAGCCGGGCCTGGTTAATAATGCTTGTAAGGAGCAAGCCACAGTCTCTATGCCGACGTTGGCCCAATTTTCCGCCGTTAAACATCCACCACATATGCTGGTTATATAAGGCACATAACTCAAAGACATCAACAACTTTCTCCTGCGCTTGCTAAGTTTTTTCTATCGAATAATAGTGAGGTACCACCATTTACTTGCGAAATATAGCGACCAACTCTTGTACCTCGCAACGTGTTTTCGATTGACAGCTGATGGATCGCATGACAGGAAATGAAATGATTTGTCCCGCATGATAATGTTCTCTAGTAAAAGGGGTGTCATGATTCGAAATCAGGACAACCGCACCTCGCTCAGCACCTTGGATAGCTAATTTTACTAAATCCAGTTGGTCGGCTTCACTAAACTTTTTATGCGTATAGGATACATAATTGGCGGTTGCGGATAAAGGCACATAGGGCGGATCGCAGTAAACAATATCCCCTCGCTTTATTTGGTGCATTGTTTGACGAAAATCACTAACGACAAACTGCGCCTGCTGGCTTTTCTGATGAAAATATTGCATTTCTGCACGGGGGAAATAAGGCTTATCGTATCGTCCAAATGGAACATTGTAGCCTTGGCGGCGATTATAGCGACACAATCCATTATACCCATGTCGATTCAAATACAGAAACAATGCTCCCTTTTGCCAAGGATCTTGTGTGTCGTTAAATTCTTCGCGAAATTCATAATATCGATTTGCTACATTGTTCGCAGGAATAAAGAAACCCGAGCAATAGTCTATAAATGCGACCCCTTCATTTTGCAGGAGTTGAAATAAATGAATGAGGTCACGATTATCTTCAGCAAGCAGGTAATCGGAATACGCTGTATTTAGAAACACTGAGCCTGACCCTGTGAAGGGTTCGATTAAACGCTGTGCCGGCTCTAGGTGATGTAAAATCCTCGTCAAACAACGGTATTTATTTCCTGCCCATTTTAAAAAAGGCTTGATACGTTTATCAGTTTTGGGGAATAAAAAATTATTTGTGCAATCTTTCCTTGGCTCTTCAGTCATGACCCCTCTTACTTCGCCATCAAAAGCACTGTATTGGATGCTCTATAGCCGATGCTTTCGCTTAATTTTTTCGATTAAACTATAAAGTAACTACCAATAGCAATGGTTCTATTATAGGGCAACTGATAGAATTCAATATTCAAATTTGCTGAATAATTACGGACTAGAAACGCAAACAATTTTTCCTGCCAATGAAAGGTCATTGTTCTTTTAACAGGAGATGCCCAAATATTCGGGATTTCAACCAAGTACAATGCTGAATCAACGTTTACTTCAAAAGATAGCAACTTTTTCGAATTTAACAATTTCAGTGCTTTAGGCACCGAAATCATGTCCATAAAACCTGCATGCAAAGTAATACGGTAAATTTGATCCCCAACTTGCTTAATGCTAATCCGTTGCTCTTTAGGAACATGAGGAATGTTAGCCACCTCATAATTCAGTAGGAGAATATTCTCTGGAACCAGTGAACTCAACTTTAAAAAATGTAAAAAACTACTACCTGTTTGATCATAAGGATCGGTGATAAAAATACTCGTACCAGGGACCTGCTTGACTGATTTATAGCGTAATTGACGCATTAACTTCGGTACATCCTCTGTTTGCACGTAGCAGTATTTCCGGACATATTGCATCCCACTGTGCCAAGTAAACATTAAAACCGATACAAAAAGAGCAAACAAAACCGGCACCCAACCGCCCGTTACAAACTTATGAAGATTTGCTCCTAGAAAAGCAGCGTCAATCAGTAAAAATACACTGAAGCTGGCGATAATTCGTAACAAAGACCAACCCCACACTCTTCTAGCCGCGTAAATTACCATCGTACTCACTAACAGCATATCTAAGTTAACAGCGATACCGTATGCATGACTAAGCGCACTTGAGCTTCTAAATGTAAACAATAAGATCATCGTACCTATTAATAAAAAGAAATTGACTTGAGGAATGTAGATTTGCCCTAAATATTTTTTTGAGGTTTGTATAATCGGTAATTTAGGATAAAGATCGAGTAAAACGCCTTGACGAGTCATTGAGAATGTTGCAGAAATAACAGCTTGTGAAGCAATTACCGTTGCCATTGTTGCTAAAATGACAAGTGGAATAAATAACATTTTAGGCGCCAGCATGTAAAAGGGATTTACAATCGCTGCAGGATCTTGAAGAAGGTAGGCCCCTTGACCAAAATAGTTCAGTACTAAACCGGGCAATACAACAAAAAACCAACTTATTCGGATAGGATTTTTTCCAAAGTGCCCCATGTCTGCATACAGCGCTTCCCCCCCTGTCACTGCTAAAAACACACCTCCTAATAATAAGTAACCTTTAAATCCATAATTCCATAAAAAACTGATCGCATAATAAGGGTTCATCGCGTTTAAAATTTTGGGCATTTTGATAATTTGTACTAATCCCAATGCGCCAATAACGATAAACCAACAAAGTAGAATAGGTCCAAAAGCCCTACCAATTTTTTCTGTACCCTTTGATTGCATGACAAAAAGAATGACAAGGATAAGGCAAGACGCAGGAACAATAAACGGCTCCAAAATGGTTTGAAAGTGCGCAGAAGCAATGCCTAACCCTTCAACTGCTGAAGTAATTGAAATAGCCGGGGTTAACATGCCGTCCCCTACGATTAAACCGGCTCCAAAGGTAGCAAATAAATAAAATATGTACTCTTGTTTCGATTTTTTTTGTTTTAACAATGCAAAAAGCGCTAATATTCCTCCTTCGCCCTCATTATCAGCTCGGAATACAAGTACTAGATATTTAATGGAAATCAATAGGATGAGCGACCAAAAAATTAGAGATAAAACGCCTAAAATTTCAGGTAACGCAACAGGTAAACCTCTTAAGGTTTCGCGAAGAGCATAAAGGGGACTCGTCCCTATGTCACCAAATACGACACCCAGTGCACCTAATGACAGGGGGAGAGAAAATTTTTTCTCAGCCATAATAACCCATGCTATGATGAACCTAGGCTGTCGTCAACTTACGCCTCATTGAGGACAATCTGAATCTCACATAACCATATTGATAGATTGATTTTAGGAGAAGGAGCCACCATGTGCTATCAGCGCTTGGGGAAATGCATATTACTCATTGTTGTCTCCCTTTTAACACTAATTGGGTGTTACGCCCCTCCCTATAATCATTTCAAACCCTATCACCGCGCTATGGTTACCACAGGACCTGGCGCAGTCGTCGGTACAATCGGCGTCGCTGCAGCGAGTGGGCCCATTCTCGTTGGAACCGGTGTGGGTGCAGCCGTTGGTGCTGGATATGGCTGGTATAAAGACAGCTACGCTTCAATCATTAAAGAATTACCACGTTACAATATCGAATTTACAGAATACGGTGATACGGTGACTTTAATTGTTCCAACCGATCGTTATTTTATGTTTAATAGTGCCCAGCTAAACCAAATTTGCTACCCCGGGCTTGCTACCTTAATGAAAGTTGTGCGCCATTTCCCCCCGTGTCCCATCTACATTGCTGGCTTTACTAACTCTGTTGGTTCAGAACATCATAAAAAAACCCTGACGCAAGCCAGGGCAGAAGCTATGGCTGCCTTCTTCTGGGGGAACGGTATTCCTTCGAATCGCCTCTACCCCGAAGGTTATGGCGATAAATACCCCGTCTCCGATAATCGCTTAATCCATGGTAGTGCTCATAATCGTCGACTTGAAATTCAATTGTTCCATCATTGTCCTCTAAGAGCGCCTACTTACGTAGGTTATATTAAGTGAGTTCTCCTAGAATAAGCGCCAAATTTATTGGCGGTATATTAATGATTGTTGGTACCTCGATTGGCGGGGGTATGTTGGCTTTACCCGTAGCGAATGCCGCAACTGGTTTTTGGCTGTCATCTTTATGCTTATTCGCTTGTTGGACACTCATGACCCTAGGGGCTTTCTTCATTTTAGAAGTTAATCTATACCTTCCACCCGGAAAAAACATGATTTCCATGGCTGCAGCCACACTTGGCCGGCCGGGTTTATTGATTACATGGATTACATACCTACTTTTACTTTATTCACTTCTGTCCGCTTATATTTCCGGTGGAGCGGACATGTTGGGATATTTTTTCGAGACTATCGGTTTTCCATTATATGCATGGCAGAGTACCCTTATATTCACTAGTATTTTTGGCCTTATCACATTTGGAGGCATTCGGCCGGTCGATCTCTGCAATAGGGCTTTAATGTTTGCAAAACTTTTAGCGTATTTTACGTTAATCGGTTGTATTTCCCCTCACATTAACAGCCACTATCTGCAAGGTGTGGACTACTATGCAAGCATTAAAACGCTGAGCCTACTGATTACTTCTTTCGGTTTTGCCATTATAGTCCCCAACTTACGTGACTATTTTCGAAATGATTTACCCAGTCTAAAACGTATTCTTTTGATTGGTTCTTTGATACCACTCATTTGTTACCTTGCTTGGGATGCTGTCATTATGGGCACCGTTCCTCGCGAAGGCACGAATGGATTGGCAATGTTAGTGCATTCCGAACACACCAACAGTGTGCTTGCAACCTTGCTTTCCTTAAACGTTCACTCCTCCGTAATTAGTCGCTTATTCGAATTCTTTAGCGCCATTTGTGTCTTAACTGCCTTTCTTGGTGTATCATTGGCCTTAAATAGCTTTCTTGCCGACGGATTAAACCTTTCAAAAAAAGGCCGTCAGGGCGCAGCCCTTTTTCTGTTAACTTTTTCCCCGCCTCTTTACCTTGTCATTCTTTGGCCAGGAATATATATACATGCGTTAAATTATGCAGGTTTCTTTTGCATTATTTTGTTATTATTGTTGCCTGCTTTGATGGCTTATTATGGTCGCAAGCAATTTCGTCCACTCTTTACCGTCCCTGGTGGGAAGAAACTCCAAATAGCACTAATATTAGTAGCGCTTGGATTATTAGTAAATTTCTTATTAGAACCCCATTTATGAAGATGAGAAGCCCGTGCTAACCATGCTAATGATGATAGTGACGATTAATGAATCGGTCTAAATTTATTGGCGGGGTTTTACTAATTGTCGGTACATCCATTGGTGGTGGAATGCTTGCATTACCGATGTCGACAGCAGCAGGTGGTTTTGTTAATTCTATTGCCTTTTTAGGATTATCCTGGTTAGTAATGACCGTTGGCGCTTTTTTAATTTTAGAAGTCAATCTACGCTTGCCGCCAGGAACGAATTTAGTATCCATGGCTCAATTCACGCTGGGATTACCTGGACAGATCCTTTCTTGGGTTATATATCTCTTTTTTTTATATACTTTAATCGCAGCCTACATTTCCGGTGGAAGCGATATCTTAAATGGCATCTTGGCTTCCTTTCATATTGTCAGCCCTGCCTCGATTACAACTTTGTTATTTACTGTTTTATTTAGTTGGGTTGTCTATGCAGGTATTCGAACCGTTGATTATGTTAATCGCGGCTTAATGTTTGGAAAATTAAGCGTTTATCTGATCTTGATTGTTATTATTAGCCCCTATGTCAACCCTCGTATTTGGCAGGGTGGTTCTATAAAAGCAATTACAAATAATTTGATGATTTTAGTGACCGCGTTTGGATTCGCCTCAATCATACCCAGCTTACGTGATTATTTTAAAGAAGATGTCCAAACGCTAAGGAAAGTTATTTTCTTTGGTTCGTTGATCCCCTTAATTTGTTACATTGCTTGGGATGCTGTCATTATGGGCGTTATTCCTGCCGGTGGAGAAAATGGTTTAATTGCCCTAACCAAAACAGTGCACCCAACCAGTGGATTAACGGATGCCCTTTCGGCAAGCGTCGAAAGCCCATGGATTACCAGTTTGTTTCGTTTTTTTACATCAATTTGCATGATCACTGCTTTTCTAGGTGTATCTATTGGCCTCTTCGATTTCCTTGCCGATGGACTTCAATTAAAAAAATCAGGATCAGAGGGTGGAGTACTACTGACTTTGACTTTTTTACCTCCCTTAATGGTCGTCTTGTTGTATCCTGGGATTTATTTACATGCCTTAAATTATGCCGGGATTTGCTGTGTTTTACTCTTGCTTCTTCTACCAAGTTTAATGGCTTGGTGCGCTCGCAAAAACAATACTGACACTGCTAACTGGCAGATGCCAGGAGGCAATCTCAGCTTAGTTTTTCTCGCATTAACTGGCATTTTTCTTCTTTATATTACCTATTGAACATCATAAGATTGACTAGGTTGATATTTGACTTTCCTGCACTTTATTTCTAGGCTTAAAATAAGCACAAAATCGGTACGTGTGTTTTTTAACATTCTTTAATAGTGCTTTGAACATTCTTAAGTAAAGAATAACTAACGGAGGAGAGCACCATGGCTGGAACATTAAAAAGTAAAACGCGTACACCCACGAGAAAACCGGTAGGTGCAGGAGCAAAACTTAAACTAGCATCCTCTAGAACACCTTCCTCCAATGTGAAGAAACTTGTCTCCAAAGCAAAACCTGCCGCTAAACCAACGATGGCAAAGCCTGCAGCTAAAGCAAAAAAATCGATGACAAAGCCAAAATCACCTGTTAAGACATTGGCAAAAAGCTCAGCTAAAGTTGCTTCATCTAAAGCAAAAATGCCAGCTAATAAATCGAAAACTATGGCTAAGGTAACAAAGCCTAAAGCAACTGTTAAAGCGTCCTCTAAAAAGACGCCTGCTAAAAAAACGGTGAAATCACCTGCTAAAGTAGCCTCTGCAAAGCCAAAAACAATGGCAAAAGCGCCGATGAAAAAAACGCCTTCTAAAATGAAAGCTAAAACGGCTGCACCTAAAGTCGCTAAGAAATCAAATGTTTCTAAAGCGAAAACAACGACTTCTCGTAGCACAACCCTACGAAGCCCATCTAAAAAATCTACAACGGTAGCTTCGACACGAAGTGCTTCACGCAGCACACCAACTCGCAGTACACGAGGCGCAAGCGTGAGAGGCAAGGGCAGCGTGCCGCCAGCCGCTCGCAAAACCCCTCAACGCCATCGTAAGTCAATTTAAATTGAATGCAGAACATTAAGAGCAAAGATAATCTTTCAATCTTTGCTCTTTTTCTAATATACTTAGCCCTGTGATGCCGCTGTATTCAGGAGTATTCATCGTGTTTCAATTATTGTCCTTTTTATGAATTATCTTATCGCCCCTTCGCTTCTTGCTGCAGATGCCACGCGTTTAGGAGAAGAAATTACACAGGTGATGGACGCAGGCGCTGACTTTATTCATTACGATGTGATGGACAACCATTACGTTCCTAACCTAACCTTTGGACCTGATCTGTGTGCGGCTATTCATCGTCGTTTTCCTGCGCTCACTATAGATGTCCACTTGATGGTCCAACCTGTCGACGCGTTGATTGAGCGTTTTATAAAAGCTGGGGCAAAGCGTATCAGCATTCACCCAGAAACAACTCAGCATCTGGACCGTAGTCTACAGCTTATTAAACAAGCCTCTTGTCATGCAGGATTAGTGTTAAATCCCGCAACTTCACCCGAACAATTAAATTGGAGCCATCATCTGCTTGATTACGTGCTCATAATGACCGTTAACCCTGGATTTGGCGGCCAAAAACTTATTCCACAAACACTTCACAAAATTGAATGGATAAAAAAATATTTCCCACAGTTACCTATCATGGTTGATGGTGGCGTTTCTTCTGAAAATATTGCCTTGCTTGCGAGTGCAGGTGCAACACAATTCGTTGCTGGTTCAGCAATATTTTCAACGCCTGACTATAAGGAAACAATTATGCAGATGCGCAACAAACTGGCACACCACTCTTAAAATTCAAGTTAAAATTAAGTCATATTTAATCAGGGTAGAACTTCGTGGAAGCCAGAGTGGCTTTATGCCCATGCAAGCCTAGTTACCAAAAATATAGCAATGTTTAAACAATCAAATATTGAGTGTTTAAACTGGCTATAAAATCGAATAATATACAATTAATAGACCTTGTTCATTAATCGATAAAGCAGACAGGGCTTATGTGACTCTTCGGTTATGCTCGGGTTTGACCAGTTATAATCCATAGATATTAAACCTATGCTTCCATTGATGATTGGGGGTAACTCAAAAACCACTTTTTACAGACGAATTAATAAAAGTTAGTAACTGAAGAATAATCTTTGACGAACGTCTCGATTCAAATATGGAAAAAGGACATGCATCTATAGGGTGAGATGTTGGCTATAGTATTAGGAACATCAGTAAATATCGATTCTCGCTCTACCTATAAAGATCCAATAATAAGAAGAATGGAGGATTCACATGAAAACACTATTCAAAATTTTACACAGTGCCAAGTCTCCGTTACAACAACTCATCTTGCAATCTACTCCGGCCCCTTCAACGTTCTTTAAACGCCCCCTAAATGCTTACCATATTAAACTTTCTTCTTCGTGCTCCCCAGCATTATTTCATCAACGAATGATTCGTTCAAACGCATTAAAAGAAACCTCTGTTGACAAATACCGTAAGTTTTTCCTACAAACGTCTCAGTTTGGGCCCTATTCTGAAATGAATATGGCATTAATAGACTCCATGGAAAAAGTTAAAAAATTTTTAGAAACACGATCACACGATAATCAATCTTTTGAAGAAGCTTGTCTTGAACTTCAATTACACATGAGGAAATCTCTCATACAAATTGTTGAAGAAGAGGCAGATGTTATAAAATTATTATACGGTTCAGACAATCGCCGTCACGAGATATTTATTGCGATAGACACCCTACTGCGCTCCATTGAAGGAACAGAAAATATTTTTATTTTTTGTCAGGCCTTCAAATACGCACTCAAAGAAATTATTCAACATTGCTTAGAGAATGTCATCGTTCCAGAAAACAACTACCGGCATGATACTACTCAAATATTATTGGAAGCTTTCCCTGAAGATCTAGAAAAATATATTAATACAAATCCTGAAAGACTCTCTGCGCTTTTGCCATATGTCGAAAGAATGCAGTCCCCCTTGAACGATTTTTATATTGATAAAATCGCCGATATCATATATCAAACCATGGATGCATCTGTGACATTGCGGATGTTAAATCACGATCCTCAACTTAGCAATCTCCACACCACTCAAGTCTTAGCGTCCAAAGTAATGAACCTCATCAACGAGACAAAAATAATCATGCAAAGTATATAAGCCCATTCGTCGAAAAAATGATTTTTGAAATAAGTTGAGCGAGATATCCAAGGGGGTAATTAATCTGTTTATATTAGGTCTATTGTATCCAATGCACGCCTATTTATTAAAGATTAAGCGACCTAGGTGGGTGTATTCTATTAATAGCTCCCACCAATAGTCGATTACTTCTGTACTCACGAATTAGAAAGGGTTTCAAACAGAAACCACACACGCCTTTCTGTCTCATCAATAAATCCTTCTAAAATACTGGTTGTCGCAACGTCCCTTCTTTCAGAGCATACATGATGAGCATTTCTCATTTGGTTGAGTAAATATTTATTATCATTCATAAGGTGCTCAAGCATTGTAGTAGGCTCAAGTTGCTCATTATCATCTTTAATACTCTGCAATTCGTGAATATGGGCAATGGAACATATCGTTGTTTCACCAATTTTACGAACACGTTCTGCAAGAACATCCACCAT
>JACETI010000003.1:160000-354359 GCA_013911415.1 Legionella sp.
AACCTTGCTTTGCCCCATCTGCAGCTTGGGTATCATGAAAACGAGCAACAATCTCTTTAGCGAAATCCATTTTAATATCTCTTGGATTTAATCCTTCTATTACTTGCTCTTGTAAACGGGCGATCGAATCCTCTGATTTTTCGCTTAATAGATACATATACTTCCACATCAACTCATCTGAGACAGACATCAATTTTCCGAACTGATTTTCAGGTGATTCATTAATACCGATGTAGTTATTAAGGGATTTTGACATTTTTTTATGGCCGTCTAATCCTTCTATTAACGGAGTCATCATGATCACTTGAGGTTCTTGATGATAGTGCTTTTGTAGTTCTCGTCCCATTAACAAATTAAATTTTTGGTCAGTCCCACCTAACTCAATGTCTGCTTGCAAAACGACCGAGTCGTAACCCTGAATTAATGGGTACAGAAACTCATGGATAGCGATGGCTTGACCTTGCGAGTAGCGTTTGCTGAAGTCGTCTCTTTCTAACATGCGAGCAACTGTATGAGTTGATGCTAACTTAATCAGATCTGCCGCTGTCTTTTTAGCCATCCATGTGGAATTAAATTCCAAGCGGGTTTTTTCAGGATCAAGAATTTTTGCGACTTGCTGTTGATAAGTTTTTGCATTTTCTAAAACCGATTCTTGACTTAACGGCGGGCGAGTTGCATTTTTCCCCGTTGGATCACCTATCATCGCGGTAAAGTCGCCTATAAGAAAAACCACTTGATGGCCCAGTTCTTGAAATTGGCGTAGCTTATTTAATAAAACCGTGTGTCCTAAATGTAAGTCAGGCGCTGTCGGATCAAAGCCTGCCTTTATTATTAAGGGACGCTCTTTTGCTAATTTCTTTTCAAGTTCTTGTTCTGGTAGAATTTCTTCTATGCCTCTTTTTAAGCGTAGGACTTGAGATTCTATTGGCAACATGGGAACAGCCTCCGACAATTAAGGTATTTGGTTTTGATCCTTTACTAACAGTGAATTTTTCAGACAAGGATCAAATCACCCTTGTTATAATGATTGACCTGACAACGTGCAGGGGGTATCTTAGCCCGGTTACATTACTTTCGCCAGATGCAAGTCATCTCTTACAAATCGCACTCTGGAGCAAAGACACTCATAGAGAGTACAAGGCACAGCATGATTGAAAGACGTTACGTCTCCTTAAAAAATTCTGCTAAACCCTCCACCGTTCTGGCACTTATTGCGCTAGTCGTTGCTTTCACCTTACCTTTTTTACTGGTACGCTCTTTCCCAAATCATTCAAAACCAGTGACTCGCGTAACAACTGCTAAAATTTTATTACCAGAATCTCCTTTTAATCGAGCCTTCATAGATCGGTTCGAAGAAACAGTACCTGCTCTGCCTATCTATACTGATCTAGGCGATTGGTATGAAACTTTGACCAGTAACTCCGGGTTAGACAAATCTGATCTTCTTTTTTGGAACAAACCACCGGAAAAAATGCCTGATATCTTATTAGCTGCAGCCCCTTCTGTTGCTGTTAACCTCTCTTCTACTACTCACACAGAAAAAAAGATTGAAGAAACAGCATGCGCGCCGATCTTTGGCCCGCGATGGCTAAACGTCACTACCCAAAAAGGGGACACGTTAATTACATTGTTTAAACGGCTTGGGTTAAACACACAACTTGTTCATGGTTTCATGCGCACCTTGCCACAAGCCAACGCCTTAACTCACCTTGCCCCCGAAACAACGTTACGTTTTCTCATTCGAAACCATCAGCTTGAAAAAATGGTCGTTCCCTTAACTGCTACTCAAATGCTATTAATCTATCGGGATAAACAACTCTATAAAAGCCAAGTCACTGTTTGTAAAACGACGAATTATCGTCGTAGAGTCACTGCTACAGTACAGGGTTCACTCTATAACACAGCAAGGCAACATCATATTCCTTATCCCGTCATCCAACAAATGGGACAAATCTTTAAAAGCGAGCTTAATTTTTCCAAGGATGTGCGTTCAGGCGATCAATTAGCATTGGTTTATTCGGAAATGTACCTTGGTGATCGACTCATCAAACGCGGTCCACTTCTAGCAGCGCAATACCGTACCAAAAATAAATTATACCAAGCCTTTCGATATACTAATGCCAGAGGTCAGTCTGATTATTATAATCCTCTAGGGATAAATCTAAAAAAAGCCTTTGATCGCTACCCTGTCAGGTTTAGCCATATTAGTTCAACCTTCAGTCTCAATCGCTACCATCCGATTTTGCACTATCGGCGTTCACACCAGGGCGTTGATTTGGCCGCACCCCTTGGAACGATTATTCGCGCAACCGGTGACGGACGTATCATCATCATCGGCCGTCAAAATGCGTATGGCAATATGATTAAGATTAGACACGATGAGACCTACGCCACAATATACGGACACTTGTTAAAGTTTCAAAAAGGCTTAGCAAAAGGAGATTACGTCAAACGAGGTCAAATCATTGGCTACGTTGGACAGTCTGGCTTAGCAACCGGACCACATTGTCATTATGAATTCCGTGTTCACAATACACCGCGAAATCCCTCGACGATCGCCCTGCCTCAAGGTTTCTCTATCGCAACCAAAGAAATGTCTTCTTTTAAAGTACATCTGGCTCGGTTATTAGCCGAGTTAAAGCCTTTTGAAAAAACTCAACTGGCATTAAAATAAATAGCTTTCGTTAGGGAACAATGACTCAAGCGCCGAAAGACTTAGAGAAATTAGAAGCATTATTTAAGCAAGCACGTGCATTCCACCTGAATCATCAATGGCGCGAAGCGATACCCTTTTACGAGCAAATCCTAAAAATTAATCCCCTCAATAGCGAGACACTGCAAAGCTTAGGCATTGCCTATGGTCAGCTAAGACAACCAGAGCTAGCGCTTTCTTTTCTTAAACAGGCGTTAATTTTAGAACCTGAAAATCCTGTCCTATTCAATAACCTTGGAAACGTTTATCAACAGCAAACCTGCTTCGAACAAGCAATCGATCATTATCAAAAAGCGCTAGCGATTTCTCCTAATTATCCTCAAGCACATCATAACTTAGCTAATTTATTTGCAAAACAAGGTAATTATTTTGACGCTTTGCATCATTATAAAGAAACGGTTCACGCAGCGCCCCTTTTTGTCGAAGCACATTTCAATCTTGGCTTATTGCTTCTCAATAGAAATGAATTAGAAGCAGCCAAAAAACAATTTCAGAATGTTCTCGTCTTAAATCCAAATCATCCATCTGCCCTTTTTTACCTTGGTGTTTTACTTCTTGAAGAAAATAATCTTCCAAAGGCAAGTGCTACTTTTCAAGAACTCCTAAAAGCTGATCCCACACATATCGATACATTGGTTAATTTAGGCGTCATTGCACTTAAACAAGATCAAGGACAAAAAGCCGTTGACTATTTCACCCAAGCTTTAGCCTATGACAATACCCATGAATCTGCCCGAAACAATTTAGCCGCCACCTTTATCCACCACGATCGCTTTGAAAATGCTCTGATGCATTACACTGTTTTATTAGAAACAAATCCCTTTTCAATCGAGTATTTGTACAATGCTGGGGTTGCCGAAATGGCTCTAGGGCATTTAAATAAGGCGATTGATTATTTTCAAAAAATACTTACACAAAATCCAGATTATTTCGATGCACTGAACAACCTAGCCGCCATCTATATTCGATTGGGCGAATACGATCAAGCCGTTCATTTATTACAAAAAGCGCTAGTTGTTCGTCCCGGTGATAAAATCACTCAGCATATGCTTTCAGCCTTTAACCGTTCTAAAGGTTCTTTCAATACTTGTACAGAATACGCCCTACACCTTTTTAACAACTATGCACTTTATTATGATCAACATATGACACAGGATCTAGCCTATACTTTGCCACAACGGGTGGCAGAGATGCTTTTACACCAAGGTATTCACCGTGTTGAAACTTGTCTCGATCTAGGCTGTGGCACTGGGCTCAGCGGGGAGGTGTTGCGTGCGATAAGTGGCTCTCTTATTGGCATTGATATTTCTAAAAAAATGTTAGGGCGCGCGGCTTCAAAAAACCTTTATGACAGACTGATTGAGTCGGAACTTTTAGCGTTTTTAACTGAAGATTTAACCCCTTATAATCTTGTCGTTGCTTTAGACGTACTTCCCTATTTCGGGAGCCTTGAGCCTTTATTTCAAGCTATTGCTAAGCATCTCTCAGACCAAGAGGGGCATTTTCTTTTTTCAGTTGAGATTAGTTCACAAGAGGCTTGGCACCTAGAAGCATCTGCACGTTTTAGTCATAGTCCCGATTACATCGCGGCACTATGTCACAAATGTGACTTAGAGATTCTAAGAAAAGAATCCGTTATTGCTCGCCAACAAAACCAGCGAGCACTGCATGAATTAATCTATTTAGTCCAACGCCAAGTTAAAAATATTAACCCCACCTAGAACGAACACTGTAAACCATGATTAAACCGTTGTATTTGGCTCTTAAACAACGCTTGAATTCTTTCAAGGCAGCTCTCATCTTTGGCTTCAAAACGAGCCACAAGGCAAGGAGTCGTGTTGGAAGCACGTAATAAACCCCATCCATCTTTAAATTCCACACGTAATCCATCTATGCGAATGAGAGAAGCTTCAGGAAATTCAGCCGAAGCGCAAAAAGACTCCATGAAGGAAAATTTTTCTGTATCTGAAATTGGAATTTTGATTTCGGGCGTATTAATGCTATTAGGGATCGTTTTAAATTGGTCACTCACAGAACTATTAGTGGCACTCAACATTTCCAGTAGTCGGCAAGCACTGTATAAGGCATCATCGAATCCATACCATCTTTCTTTAAAGAAAAGATGACCACTCATTTCACCGGCTAAAACCGCTTGCTCCTCTTTCATCACCGCTTTTACAATGGAATGGCCGGTTGGACACATTTTCGGAACACCACCTGCTTCCTCGATAATACGTGCCAGTTCGCTTGAGCATTTCACATCATAAACAATCGTACTTCCTTTTTGTGTTTTCAATAACTCTTTAGCATAAAACATTAGCAAACGATCCGGCCAAATTACTTCCGCTTCATTGGTTACGAGGCCCAATCTATCCGCATCGCCATCAAAGGCAAGGCCAATATCTGCGTTATTTTCGACTACTGCTTTTTTAAGATCACTGAGGTTGGCTTCAACCGTCGGATCAGGGTGATGGTTAGGAAATCGTCCATCCACCTCACAATAAAGAGGAATGACCTCACAACCTGTTGCACGAATTACTTCAGGAATCGTTAAGCCCCCGATGCCATTCCCACAATCGACAACTACTTTCAAGGGACGTTTTACATGAATATCCCCCACGATTCGTTCTGCATAGCTTTTTAAGATATTAAAATCCTTGGCTTCACCGGCACCATGAACCCGCGCTTGGGTTTGCACCAGCTGGTACAGTTGGTCAATGTCAGTCTGTACTAATGTCTTGCCAGCAAGCACCATTTTAATGCCGTTGTATGCAGCAGGATTATGGCTACCAGTTACCATTAAACCACTATCAATGCCTTGCGTATGGGTTGCATAATACATGACTGGCGTAGCAACTTCGCCAAGATCAAAAACGGAAACGCCGCTATCTAACAACCCTGCTTTTAAAGCTTTAGCCAATCGTTCACTGGTTAATCGGCCGTCACGTGCGAGAAAAATCTGAGAGCGTTGTAGCGTCCGTAATAAGCAACTAATGGCTAGACCGAGGGTGTAGAAGCTATCTTCATCCAGCTCCTCACCAATAATACCTCGAATATCGTAGGCTCTAAAAACGGCTCGAGTGATGGTTTTTTGCTGATAAACAAATGGCTTATTCGTGCTGTCATTTTCGGTTATCTCATTTTTCATAGCCGCGCATCTGTCCTCTTAAAGGTTGTTAACCCGCTTGGGGATTGGAGCATTTTCACTTTTGCTTGCGAAAAATTATTAAAAAAGCAAAAAAATTACATGAAAAAATGACCAAGCTTTAGATTGTTTTGTTTAAAAATTAATTTCTTCCTGAACTTCCAAATCCACCCTCACCACGATGGCTATCTGTGAAAGATGAGACGACATCAAATTGCACTTGCAGTACCGGTAAAAAAACAAGTTGTGCGATTCGATCACCTGGATGCGCTGTAAAAGAAGATTGACTTCGGTTCCAACAAGAAATTTTTAGCTCTCCTTGATAATCTGAGTCAATGAGACCGACTAGATTCCCTAATACAATTCCATCACGATGCCCCAAACCAGAACGAGGTAAAATAACTGCTGCGATTTTAGGATCAGCAATATAAATAGCTAATCCAGTTGGCAGTAAGACAGTTGCCTGTGGTGCTATTTCTATGGGTTCATCAATACAAAGGCGCAAATCCAACCCGGCTGAACCTTGTGTTGCATATTCAGGTAAAGGAATTGCTTGATTCACACGGGGATCGAGAATTTTTACCTGAATTAATGGCCTCTCTTGTGACTTATGCATGCCTGATAATGCTTCTTCTTTGACACTGGCTTCAGGTGTAAGCGTTTTTGCGATTTCATCCATGGTATCCGATAATAAAGTCATCTTATTTTCTCAACAAAAAGTATGGGCTCTATTTTGAAGGGTCGTTGCAATAATTGCAATGATCTCACCCGCTAAACGAATTTTATGCATCTGAGGTAAAACATGTTGATTTTCGCTCGTCAGAATCGTTACTTCATTCACATCTTGATCAAAGCCAAGCCCTAAACCGACATGATTTGCAACGATCATATCGAGTTTTTTCGATATCAATTTTGTTCGTGCATTTGCAATCAGTTGCTGTGTTTCTGCCGCAAAACCCACAACCAATGATGCTTTATTTGCCGCAACTACTGCTCGTAAGATATCAGGATTTTTTCGCAAAATTAACGTTAATTCTTCTTGATTTTCTCGCTTGATTTTTTCTTGTGCAGGCTGAGCCAATCGATAATCTGCTACTGCAGCCGTTCCAATAAAAATCATTTTTTCTTGTAATTGCTCCATAACATTTGCATACATTTCCTCAGCAGTTTCTACGTAATGAACGCAAGCGCCACTAGGAGCCATTAAAGCAGTAGGACCGCTAATTAATGTGACCTTTGCACCAGCAATGCATGCTGCTTCTGCCAAAGCATAACCCATTTTCCCAGAGCTGCGGTTGCTCAAATAACGGACGGGATCAATGGGTTCGCGCGTGGGCCCAGCAGTTATTAACACATGGGCTCCTTTTAACAATCCCTTGCAGTGATGTACCCGCAACGCACTGACAATCGCATTCGCTTCGCTAAAGCGCCCCCAACCCTCTTCCCCACACGCCTGCATCCCTTTTTCAGGGCCAACAACCAGGACACCTCGTTCTTCAAGAAGCAACGTATTTGCCTTGGTTGCAGGATGTTGCCACATGGACGGGTTCATCGCTGGACAAAGGATCACAGGTACTTCCGCAACTAAATATAAAGTGCTTAACAAATCATCTGCTAAACCTTGTGCCATTTTTGCAATACAATTCGCCGAAGCAGGTGCAATTACCAGGTAATCAGCCCAACGTGCTAATTCGATATGCCCCATAGCACGCTCAGCTTCCGCATCAAATAAAGTTGTACGTACAGCTTCTTGGCTTAAAGCTTGTAAAGTCGTCGGAGTCATAAATTGCTCACCGCCCTCCGTCAAAACAACTCGCACCTCGGCGCCTACCTCGATGAAACGACGGATAAGGTAAGCGGATTTATAAGCGGCCACGCTCCCACAAATACCCAGGACAATTTTTTTCCCAAAAAAATCTTGCATCACGATGGTTTTTTAATAAAATGTTGTCGGTTGATCAAAGCACAATCTTCGCACTAAAGGAATACATTAAGGAACAGATCGATGAACAGGGCAACGCCTGGGCACCCCCTCACATTGCGTGAAAAATTACTTTCACAAGGCAGTCATAGCCTCTCGGATACAGAGTTATTGGCTGTTTTTATTAGCTCAGGAACAAAAAAACGTTCTTGTGTTCAGTTAGCAACCGATTTGATACGCCATTTTGGTGATGTACGTGGCGTGTTAAATGCTGATTTAAAAATATTTAAACAAATCCCCGGACTTGGGTCAGTCCGTTATTTACAGTTACAAGCGTTGCGAGAAATTTGCCGTCGTAGTGATTTTATTCAACTTCAAAAAGATATCCAATTAACGGATCCCTACAGCACCTACACCTATTTAAAGCGGCAATTGAGAGACAAAAAAAATGAAACCTTTGTGGCGCTATTTTTAGATAATCAACACCGGATTTTAGCTTACGACGAATTATTTAAAGGGACTATCAATGCAGCAAGCGTTTACTGTCGGCCTCTCATCGAACGCAGCTTGCAACTTAATGCGGCGGCGTTAATCCTAGCGCATAATCATCCTTCGGGTGTATCAGATGCAAGTGAAGAGGACAGAGCACTTACCGTTTATCTCGATAAAGCACTTGCTTTCATTGATGTCCGTTTATTGGATCATGTCGTCATAGGGGATAATGAGGTATATTCTATTTTAAGTGAAACTAAATGGCATTGTAACTAGACAGAACACTTGGCGATTTTTTAGTAATTGTTGACTTATCTGAGAGCTCTGGCAAGCGTAACGATTCAGAGCAGTATCACGGAAGATACGTCAAAGAAAGACTTCGCTCTTACAAATAACAGCAGGTGCTCATATGCACGAAGAGACTCAACGTTAACATAGCGGAAGGAACCCATTATGCATCGTCTCACTTACTGCCATCCCCGTTTATATCAGAGATCCATGTATTGTATTCGTAAAACGTTTGTTGCTTTATGCTCTCTTTTTTTTATCACGGATGTCCCGGCCGATACTATCGATAACTACATGAATATCGCGAATAATATCCCGAAGATGGAGATGCAAGCAGATTCTCAATCACAAACATGGGCGCGGTCTGCACGCAATATCTTAATCATTGCTGATGAGACCATTGCTGAAACCTTAACACAAGCAAACGAAACAGCAAGAGCACAGGGCAAGCCACTTTTTTGCCTACCTCCTGAAACACGCTTAGATGCCAAATTATTAGGTAGCATCATCTTAGAAAGCTACCAAAAAATTCCTAGCAATCAAGAGAAAGATAAAATGACTGTTTCTCAAGTTGCTTGGCTAGGTGTTACGCAACGGTTCCCTTGTGGTTCATCCAGAGAAGCACGCCCTTAAAATCGGCAGATCCAACGACCGCCGTTAATCTAGCTCTTTCTTTTCTTCGATAATATGGTTTACCGAACGCAATAACTCTTTTTCTGGAAGGAACATAAAGTCTTTTTTAATATCATGCAGCACCAAATGCTCGACTTGTTTACTTATATGCTTATTTACAAGGCCCATCATGTGAGGCGGGGCAACTAAAATTAGTTTTTTTAAGCTGCCTGCTGTCCGAGCCGATTCAAGCAGGTTTGCAATTTCTCTGGCAAAATTATCAACTTGGATTTCTTTCGGATCAGATGCTTGTGCAAAAGTCCCAGATGTACCTACCACTGGTGATTTATAATTACCTGATTTATCAGCGGTTATGTCGGTATCGTGTTGCCTATTCTCTGGATGCTCAATGGTTTTAAACAAATCCAATTCATTTTTGCTGTAGTGATAGACACGGCAGGTATTAGAGTTGAATGTAGTAAGCCAAGTTTCATGGGTGTTTTGCATCTTAAACTCCTTGTTAATCAATGCCTAACCAGACAGTTTGCAGTTATTTATTGAGTACAGTGTCCTTAAGCCTTATTCTCTAATTTTAGTCGTTATCTTCTTAAAGTGTAGTTTCCCTCTATCGATTGGCCTGCCTTCCATTGATTCATAACAAACCATTTATACGAATAAAGCTAAAATCAGATGACTTCTCAAGCGATTCTCATCTGTCTAAGTCATATCTACAGCGATCTATTGAGATTTACCTCGGAGATCAATATCCCAGAAATCGATCACTTCGTTGTTCTGCATAATAACAAATTGATCATATAGGTTAATGGTAGGATCACAGTGTGGCACAACCATTTCAATCAATTCCTTATTGACAGGCAATGGGTGACCGTCGCCCTTAATTTTGCCATGTTCATCACCAAAACCACCCCAATCATAGGTTAATTGCGGGTGACTGATAATGCGAGGTTTATGGCTGGGATCGAAGTAAACTGCTTTAGTACCGGCATCCACTGTAACGTGTTCTGTTGAATTAGCACTAATCACGGTGCTTAAAAGCGTTAAGGCATTTTCGAATCGCTTAAATTGCTTAGGATCATTTTTAGAACCGATACTCTCATACTGAACGTCCATTACTGTATAGGATCCAGGTTGAATCTCGGTCACTTCAGATGCTTGCGGATCAATATCATAAGTTCCTGTACCTGAGCCGGTTAAAATATGAAATTCAGAAAACAGTGGCTTTAGATTTCTAAAAATCTCTGAGGCCATTTCCATGGTATTTAATGAGACTTTTTTACGTTCTTCATAATCGGCAACATGCTGGAGGTTTCCAGCATAACATTGCACACCTTGTACATTAAGCCACGATTTTTTTTGTAACAAATGGGCAAAGTCCAACGTATTCTTAGGATGCACACCAGTCCTACTAATGCCTGGGTCAATATCAATGAGGACTTGAATCGGTTGGTTTAAAGTTCTACCAAGCTGATTTAAAGCCTCGGCATTTTCTGCACTATCAAGCACCAAAAGTAGTTCGGGTGCTTTTTTTAAGCAGCTGCCCAGTCGTCTTAACTTTGGATCAGACACAATCGGGGAAGTGATTAATATATTAGATATGCCTCGTTGAATAAGGACTTCCGCTTCCGACAATTTTGCGGCGGAAATACCTATAGCTCCGGCTTCAATTTGTAATTGTGCTATACGAGAACATTTATGCGTTTTGCAATGGGGCCGTACCGCTACTTCTGCCTGAATAGCATAGCGCTGCATCACTGCAAGGTTATTTTTAAGTTTGTCCAAGTCAATTAACAAGAATGGAGTGTCTAATTCATTCAATTTTTTTAATTGTTTATTCATAATTGTAAAATTAATTCCGAACCCCGTAATTATTACGGATAGCGATAAAATAATTTGTCGCTAAAATGAACCAAGGATATTATTAAATCCACTCTATGTGAAGATGGAAGTGGACATGATCAGCAATCAAATGAAATCTTTTTTTGATCAAATGCCTGGTGCCTGTGGTTGTAAGGATCTCGATTCTGTTTTTATGCATGCTAATCAAGATTACGTGAATATCATTGGGTTAGGTCATAAAGAAGATATTGTTGGCCGAACCGACTTTGACATGCCCTGCGACACTATCAATGCTGCTACCATGTTTAGAGAGCAGGATGCGAGGGTCATGCAGTCTTTACACAAAATGCGTATTTTAGATATACATCCTTTTGCAGGACGGGTTTGGAAAGCATATATATTTACTAAAACCCCACTTATGAATGGCGATGAGTGCGTCGGTACGATTTTTCACGGCACTGATATTACCAATGCCGCTTCTTTAGAAATAGGTTCTTTACTTGCAAGAACAAAAATAGAAGGCATTGAAAACAATTTAGTTGGACAGCACAGTTATATGCTCAGCCATCACTTTAATGATATTAAATTAACGGATCGACAAGCAGAAGTGCTTTTTTACCTATTACGAGGAAAAACTGCTAAACAAATAGGCCAGTACCTCAATGTATCATCCAGAACCATTCATGAACATATGGATCAATTAAAGTTCAAACTTAACGCCCAAAACAAGCATGAGTTAATTGATATGGCAATTGCTTACGGGTTCTTAAATATAGTTCCTGACAGTATCTTTCGCACTCAATTATCCATTGAGCTCAAAGATACCTAATATTCCGATTATTTTTAATGGATTACAAAAGGACCAACCAATGACATCAAGTGGCAAGTTAATTAATAGAAAACGCACTATTTTACTGTTTCTAGTGTTCCCATAATCATGACTAACAAATACGTATTATTCACAAATATCCGAGGAGTTATAGACGAGCAACTTGCTATTTATAATGCGACCAAAGCATGCGGATATAAAATCATTATGCTAGCACCGAGTATTCCTGAGCATCTTAAATCTTTAACTGACCTTTATTTAGTTAATGATAATAAAGATGAGGTTAATTCCCTCGCACGCTCCCTGGATTTAGCCGATAAATACAATATTGAAGCTGTTTTTTCTTGGACAGATACCGATGTTGTTTTATGCAGCAAAATTGCTCGTGCCCTAGGGATTTCATCGATAGATGTGGATGCGGCCTATTTAGCTCGCAACAAATATGAAATGCGCAAAACAATTTTTAATCATCACCCTGCATTAGTCCCTCTCTTTGCTGAAATAAGTTCTATTGAAGATATCGAAAAGCATATTAGTAAGATTGGTTTCCCAGCCGTATTAAAACCCATATCCGCTTCTGGATCGAAAGGTATTTTTAAAATTCACACCCTAGATGAAGCATTTGCAGCATTTGAAAACTTAACTGCGCTTTCAGATGATGCTCAAGAAGGATGGTTTTATAATCGATATGGTCAGAAATTTATATTAGAGAGCTTTCTATTAGGGCAAGAATTTAGTGTTGAAGGAGTAGTCTTAAATAATGAGATTTTTATTGCTGGCATCACCGACAAGATGACAACAAGTGATTGGCATTTAGAATATAGGCATATTTTTCCAGCTAATTATCCGGAAGACATTTGTGTCGCTATCGAAGCTGCTACAAAGAAAATTATTCGTGCTCTAGGGATGAATCATTGCCCTTTTCACCTTGAAGGAAAATGGACAGATGATGGATTTAAACTTATCGAAATTGCAGCACGCATTGGAGGCGATTTAATTCATACTCATTTAATTAAGAACAGCCTAAATTTTAATTGGCTGACATTTGTTATACGATCTCTTACAGAAAAAAAATTCCCTGCAATTCCTGAAACTAGTCCTCGTAGATACTCAGGTATTCAGTTCATTCTTGCTCAGGATGAGCTGCCCTTTGCTGGTCTCAATACGTTAAGCTCAGCAGATAACATTAATGGGGTAATTAAAATTGAAGAACTTGTTCCACGAGGTGCAGCCATTGTCGCCCCCCCGCAAGACTTTGCGATGCAAAGGGTTGGCTACGTTGTAGCTGAAAGCAACGACTTCGCTTCACTTGAACAATTACTAAACACAATTTCTGTAGAGTTAACAACATGAGAATGTTTTCGGGGGGCAACGTGCATCCAACTCGTCTTTTTTTTATGATGGAGGTAATCAATTGCCTTTGTTATTTTGCCCCTCTGTCATTTATTGCGATTTTTTTACATGACGTTAAACATTTGGGTAACGTTGAAATCGGATTCGCTATGCTTGTTGGGATATGGGCATCTCGTGGCTCCAGGCTATTACTTGCACCTTTTTTTGATAAAATCAAAATAAACCGGTTAGTTCCCACTTTACAATTATTAGGTGCTATTGGCTATCTAATTAATACTTGATAACCACACTCCCGCATTCCTATCTATTTTTTTAATCAGTATTTGTTATGGCAATAACTCTCTATTAATTAGGGTACTAATCAACCAAGTAGATAGCCCGGATTCTTTAAACAAACGTTTTGCTTTTTTACATGTTGCAACCAACGTTGCAGCCATGCTAGGGCCCTTAATTTTCAATATACTCGCATTGTATTGGAACACTATTCTAGCGCTAGAGATAACTTCGTTCACCCTTGTATTGTCTGCAATTTATTCTTATCTATACTTATCTACTACCGTAATTTCTAAGCAAGAAAACTATTTTAAAAATATGAGAAAGTTATTGACTAATAAGGTACTTTTAAAAGTATATTTTCTCATCATTATTGCTTATTTTTTCTACGCACAGATTTTTTCACTTGCGCCTATATTGCTAGGGCACACATATGGATTAAAAGCTTATGTTTGGGTGGTAGGTTTCCTAAATAGCTTTATCTCAGTAATATTTTCTCTCAAAATAAATGAATTTTTTCGTCGAAGAACGTCCATCCATAGTCAAATCGTTTCAGGTTTTATCTTCTCTATATTGGGATTCTCCTCCTTGCTCACTATACAAAGCTGGGTCGGTGTAAGCATGGGAGTAATCTTTATTTCATTGGCTGAAATTGCATTTATTCCTGGATTCCAAGTAATCTTAAGCAATACAACAAGAGAGGATCAGAAAGTTGCTATTTTCGCAATCAACGCGTTATGCATGGGCATTGGTGAAGGTTTTGGGCAGTATTATGGCGTGCTAACTAGCTTGGGAGCAATCAACGTTTACATGATAGTCATCATATATTGCATGCTAAGCGTTGGTATTTACTTATCCTTATCGCTTGAGCGAAATTGTTTTTTTCCTAGCATGGTCGCCAAATAATATCTCTTCAATTTCACCCGGACTATGTCCCCAGCCGATATCCTATCTTTCGTCAAGAATATCGGCCAAAAATCTAACTCAGGGCACCTTGAACAGGTCTTGACGCATTTCGTCGTTACTCGTTTGATCCACTGCCATTTTTTTTGTAAAAAATCGATCTTTAGAACTCACATCTAGCTGCTCTTTTATATGGTCTATCTTTTGATTACTGTTATTTAAATTACGTTGAGAAGTAAGGTAAGGAATGACTTCTGATCTTAAGATCTTTTCAATACTCGCGAAGTATTGGCTTTGTTCAACCAAGCGTCTATTAATCTTTTTAAGTGCATTCACTGTCTTTTTATCGCTCAACAAGCGTGCAACCTCTTCTGATTTATACTCCACATTGTCGCAACGATAGGTAGGCTTTATAAGAAACCTGGCTAATAACTCAACATCTAAATTAGACGTCCCAGGATAATCGCCACTCGATATTTCTTGCTGTACCGCCTTCAGATACCCCTTCGCAAAATCTTTCTTATGACTCACGCACTCATAAGATACCAGTTTGTTCGCAGACATGGCTTCTACTAGCGATTGATCACCGGTCACCCCCACGATATCGTTTGCGATTAGCGGTAATTTTTGCATTGTCGAAAAAGGCATGGATTTTGAGTACAACACACGATATTCCTTATCAGCTGCACCTTCAGTACCATTTTCATAGATAATTTGCTGGCTTCCACTTTCTATATCGATAAAGGAAATTTTTGTATAACCTTGGGCAATCAGCATTTCTTTTACAGAAATTAATGCATCGATCTTGCTTTTGGGGTTTTCTCCGATGCAAAGTACATCCTGCGATTTGCTCGTATTTCCCGTTAGCATTATGTGCTCTTGAAAGAAAAATTGGACGGGAGAATATTCCCTACCTTGTGTAACCTCTTCTTCTAGATCCCATGGCAAGTACATCAGCGCATTTGCAAAGAACGTGGGATAACTATTTCGGTCATGACTGTACTGATAAGTGAAATTATGTTGCTTGCGGTAAACCTGAAAATCCTCAAAATCTTTACCAAGGTATTTTTTTAAACGAGTATCTAATTTTTCGAAAGCATGATGTAAGCCTTCTTTCGAAATGGTTGGATCTGCAGTTGCAGAAAGTAGCGAAACGCTGGGAATAACCCCGACATCTCCAACGCTTTTATCGAATCCTCCTAAAATTTTTAAGGCTTCTGGCGAACGACGGCTAACGTCATTATCATATTCTGGCATGAAAACCAAAGGAGGCTTCTTACCCTTGAATGAGAGCTCTTTTTCCCAATTGAAACGAGTGTAACCTGCTTCAATGCAACAACTAATATTAAGCTTTTCTGCTGTAAGCTCGGAAAGTTTTTTAACCTGCACTTTGGGATTAAGCGCTGAGATAAAATGAGTAGCTATTGCTTTGTTTTTATCATCTTCTACAACAATAATTGTTGATTCATCCTGCAGCAGCTTTGACTTTGACTTCTCAACAAAAGTTTGTATGAAATCCGCAATTTTCACACTCTGGACAACGTCACCGCTTCCATCGAAATGTTTTTTTGTAAACAAACAAATAGCCATATGACTTATCTTTAATAAAGCAAGGTAGCGATAGTATAGCGTTTTGACTCAATCTATTACATACTGTAATCTTAAGCGCTTTGACACGTCCTATTTACACTCAAATTCTTTCAAAAAAAGTTATTCTTATCCCTAATCCGCTAGAATTTTTTTTGGATACATGCCAACGATCGCTTTGAGTTTATCCCCCACCAAACTTACACTTATACTTAACATTTAATAAGTAATCTCCGAGGTATCCCCTCTCAGGCCCTGTTTTAGATCTCGAGAAAAGAGAATGATTGCACAACGATTTCCACACGGAATGTTCACGTCTATGAAGTTTATCAACATCTTCTTTTGCAAATAATTTTTTGGCAATATCTTTTAAATCATTCCATGCTGGTTTCGAAAAATAAGCCGCTTCTTCAATAGATGCCTTGTGTTCGTGTTGTTTTAATAAAGCATAGGCCACGATGCATTGAAGAATAGAAGGATTTTTCCTCGCATTTTCACCGTCATTCAATATTTGTTCGGGTATAGCTTCACCAATATATGCCTTTAAAGACTCTCTATCGGAGATCGTGAACCTCAAAATTGAGAGGAACCATTTCTCGTTTCTGAATGCTTCTAAAAAAGCTATTTTATTGGATGGGCTGAAAATCTTTTCACAAGACTTAATCGTCGCATAAAAATCAGACCCTCCGCGGATAATGTTAGGTAGTCTAGGCAGCAGCCAATTAAATACTAGGAGACGATCTTCGGCCCAAAAGTAGTTAAAGAGTTTTTCAAATGCTGCGCCGTTTTTGAGAATATCTGAAAGATATGGCGTACTCATTTCAGTCACAATGAGGGTTCGATCTCCATCAAAACATTGCAACATCTCTAGAAAAGTATCCATATCCTTAATCATTTTGAATAGTCTGGACTTACACTTACCATAAAGCGCCAATTTTTGTTCAGAATCTAAATACAGGATGATGTTTTGAAAATCCTTGAGAGTATGAATTAACTCCGGTAAAAAAGGTAAACAGGCATTATAGATGACGGCCTTAAGCTGCGGATTTAAATTGCAAATAATAAGCCTAAAATCAAATGCATTGCGGAGAAAATAGGGGAGGTACCCTACCAGTGCTTCACAAATTGCTTTTTGAGGCTGTAGAACTAAGCCACCAAGAAGGCTGTTAATCCAAGTCATATCTTTAAAATACTGGGATGAAAGATGATTACATTTGACATATAGCCTATTACTATTCTCAGTGCTTAAATTCTTTATCATCGATTTGAATTCGGTTGAATTTTTAAAAATTAGAAAGAATTGCGATGTAAGCGTTAATTTCAGGGTTGAGCTTTGTTCTGAGGTTAGTCGATTGAATAACTCTTCAAAATCGCTACTTTTTTTAATAAGAGCGGGTAAGAATAATTTACCTAATAAGCCTATTTTGACATCTTTATCTGTATCTAAAAATTGCAGCAATTCTTTAAAATCTGCAACAGTTTTTATAATTTCTTTTTCTTTAGCACTTAAATTCTCATATCCTTCCTCCATAGATGGATAAGATTGCAAATGGAAAGCGAGATCTGAGATCGTTTGAGGGCCAACGGGTTGATGGGAATACAATCCATAGTCTTTACATTGTTGTGAAATAAATTCTTTTATAAAATCCCAATTAATTGCAACGAATTGGGAAACAACGATCCCCTTTTCCTCTGTTTCTTCTGTAATAAAGATCTCATCTACTATTAAATTAAGAGGTATCGAATCAATGGCTAACAATCCATTTAAACGAGTAAGAATAGTGTTATAAGCACCGTAAGAATAGCCTTCTTCTTTATAGTCAAGGTAACAATCGGATAAAGCTGAGCGCAAATGGTCGCAGAGCATTTGAATAACATTACTGTGAGTGAGCGATGTTTCGAACGTCTGCTTTAGCGCATTAAGGATCGTTTGCTCATTTAAACTCCCAAGATACACATCTTCTCTATTTCTTTGTCTAACACCAAAACCATAGAGATTGGCGATCGTAAAAAAACGATTAGTCGCGTGAACTTCATTCGTCACTTTAACTGCCGCTTTAACGACTAAGGATTCGCGTACCTGATGAAGCAATTGTGGTATATTTTTAGGCCGACTCCAGCTTAAAATAATTTCTTGTACCCGATCATGAAAACCCGGTGAACAAGAATCTATTTCTTCCATTAATTTTTCTCGAATAATTTTCTCTTCACAGATTGTCATTTTGCCTAATTGATAGTCTAAACATCCGTCGAAACGCAGCTGAATAAGTTTTATCAACTCAATCAGTTCTATTTTTCGTAGATAATTTGATTCGCAACCAATGTGCTTTGATAATCTGATACCTTTCAAGGTGACTGGTGTTGCCAGGGCGTTAAGTCTCACTGACTCGAGCTTTGTTAATTTTAATTCGAGGGGTGGATCGTACCGAAAGACTTTGTCTTTGTTTAAATGAGGGTCTAATTTTAACTGGAATTCGTACATAACTTTAAATCATACTCCCTTGACGTGTTCAAGTTCTTAGCAGAAATTACCACCAGCAAAGCATAAAAAATGTCGACCCTGAGTCGAGACTTTACGTAACTTGTTGATTTAAGAGCATGATAGACTATTGTCTTGCTTAAGAAAAGAAATGCAGGATGGACGAGCTCCTTTCTTTTTTTATTAAACCTACAATGCAACGTCCCTGGTTCTTTTGGATTTACATTTTAGTGGATCAGACATTATTTTTTGCTTGGAACAATACATCACCCGGATATAATTGTTCCGATTTGGGCTTCGAGAAAATAGATTGTAAAGGCATTAATGATTTCAAACTCAGCTGCTTGCGGTGAATTTTGTCGATATCTTCGTTAAGGAAAAAACCCTTTGCTCTTTTTTTTAAAGCATTCCACGCGGGCTTTGAATAATAAGCACTTGCGTTCTTCAGTACTTTTTTCTCATATTCTTTTAATAATGCGTAAGCGGCTAAACTTGCTTGAACAGACGTCTCTTTTTCTATATCTATGTCCTTCTCAATTAATTGCTCAGGTGATGCATTCCCAAAAAAAGATTTAAATGACACTCTACCCTCAATTTTTTGCTTCAGCAGAGGCCTGAACCATTGTTCTTTTTTAAGCGCTTCCAAAAAAAACATTTTTTGCTCAGCATCTAGCTCTGTTTTGAAGGTTTCAAGCGTCGTATTAAAATCAAGAGGACACTGAATAATCTCGGACAATTTAGGCAGGATAGCATGGAACACTAGAGCAGGTTGTTCACCACTAAGGCATTGGAAAATTTTTCTAAAGTCCGCAGCGTTCCTTATTAAATCCTTGAAGAAAGGTGCGGTCTGATCGCAAATAATGGTCCGATCCTTATCGGCGAAAGGCTTAAGCATTTTATTAAAAGTTGAGATATCGTTACAAATCACTGCTAAACGAGGGCCGATCCTTTTACATAGGCTGGCTTTTTGATCTGTATTTAAACATAGAAAGATCTCCTGCAACTCCGAAAGAGTTTTCATCACTTGAGATAATGTCGTTAAACAAGCAATGAAAACGACCCCTCTTTGTTCATCATCTAAATGCCGGACTATCGTTAAAAAATCAAATGAATTGAAGATAATTTTTGGAAAGTGAGGCAAGAATGTCTGCAAGAAATTTGTTCTTTGCTCCGCGTCTAAGCATTCCAATATCATGTCGCAGTCAAAAGCGCTTTTGATAATATCAGCCAATACAGGAGAGAATGCCGTATACACTAGTGCTTTTTCATCCGTAGTCAGCATTGTCAGAAACGATCTCAAGGCGAATGCATTTTTAAAAACGATAGGTAAATAGGGGATGAGCGCTTTTGAAAGTACTTGCCTTTGCTCTAGAGTAAAAAATTTAAAAATTTCTTCAAAATCTTCAACTTTGATCGTTATGTAAGGTAAAACAGCAAGAAGCACATCGAGCATGAAGGATTGTTGCTCAGTGCCTAAACATCGTAAAATCCTTTTAAAATCTACCGAGCTTTGAATGATTTTTTCCCATTTAGCAGCTAATAGATTACATAAACTGTTTTTTTGTTTATTATCTAAATAATTAAACAATCTTTCGAGCTCAGAAATATTGCTAATCCATTTAGGGATGCGATAGCAGCAGACTTCCAATACTATTGATTTCAGCTCATCATTTAAGCGCTTAAAAATTTCGGTAAAATCCCTATTGTTTTTAATAATTTTGTTGAATTGATTAATAAAATCGGTACCACTTTTGTATGCCAATGGATTGCTTTTAAGATAACTTACTAAGCCTGTTATATTGTTTGGTTCAATGCATGTTTTAACTAATAATTGATGTTCCTGGAGTTGGGTCAGAATAATTTTGTTTACACTACCCCATTTGAGAGCAACAATACGTGGAATAAGTATATCTCCCTCGACTGTTTCTTTTATTATAAAGCATTCGTCCATAGTCAAATTGAGGAGATTACCATCGACCGTTAATAACCGATTGAGTCGGTTTAATATGCTGCTATACGCGCCGTAATCGTAACCTTTTTCTTTGTACCCTGCGTAAACATCTGATAAGGTGGATCGTAAACTCTCACTAAGCATTTGAACAAGGGTATAGGGATTTAAAGATGCTTCAAATGTTTCCTTAAGTGCTTTGAGGATTTTTTCGTCCAGCAAAAGTCCCTGATGCAGATCATTTCCGTTCCGTTGCCTGACTCCAAAACCATGAAGACTGGCAAGTGTAAAAAAGCGATTCGTCTCATGCACACCATTGGTTAATTTAATTGCTGCTTTAATAACCAGTGATTCACGTACTAGATGAAGTAACTGCAGAATGTTTTTAGGTTGACTCCAACTTAAAATTATTTCTTGTACCCGATCATGAAATCCAGGAGAACAAGCCTCCGCACCCTCCCCCAACTTTTCTAAAATAACTTGCTCTTCGCTAATCGTTATTTTTCCTAAATGCTTAACCAAACCGCCGTTTAAACGCAGTTGGATAAGTTTTAATAAACCAGCTAGTTCTTCTTTCTCCCGGTAGGCGGAATGAGCACCAATGTGTTTTGTTAAATCCAAGTTTTTTATAAAAAGAGGAATAGGCTGTGCATTTAACTGAAGTTTTTCAAAATCGGTTAACTGTAATTCTTTCGGGGGGCTGAACTGAAGGATTGCGTCTTTATTTAAAAGAGGATCGATGATTAGGTTAAATTTATCCATCATTTTAAATAAATCATTAAATTGAAGAATATGAATTGGTGCCCAGGGCCGGAATCGAACCGGCATGGTGTTACCACCGAGGGATTTTAAGTCCCTTGCGTCTACCTGTTTCGCCACCTGGGCAATTTTAAGGAAAGGCTGAGGCCGGAATCGAACCGGCGTACACGGCTTTGCAGGCCGCTGCATAACCACTCTGCCACACAGCCAGTATCTGGATAAAACCAGTCTGAATTTAAGACATTTAAGCAGTTTATATTACTTACGACAAAAGAAATGTATGAATATTTTCAAGATGTCGTATTGGAGCGGGAAACGAGACTCGAACTCGCGACCCCAACCTTGGCAAGGTTGTGCTCTACCAACTGAGCTATTCCCGCAACGCTAAGCCGCTATTCTACCTTAAATCCTTATACTGTCAATCCCATCAGACTTAGTTTTTTATTCGAAATATCTACTAAACGAAAGTTGCACTCATTCACACCATCGAGCGCAAATATTTAACCTAAATAACTAATGAATTTTTTTTAGTTAATTGAGGCCAAGCAATCGTTAGGTAAACAATCATCGACCATATCGTGATAATCGTAGAGAGATAAAGCAATCCAAAGCCTAACACCCCCCATCCCGACTGCGCTGGTGTAAAAGCAATTAAAAGAAAGATGGCTATCATTTGTATAACTGTTTTTACCTTTCCAATATAATTAACAGCAACGCTTGCTCGCTTTCCAATCTCTGCCATCCATTCACGTAACGCGGAAACCACGATCTCCCGCCCGACAATAACAATCGCAGGAATAGTAATATAATCCATTTCTTTTGCACCCACTAAAAGCAGCAAACAACAAGCGATCAATAGTTTATCTGCAACCGGGTCAAGAAATGCGCCAAAAGGGGATACTTGTTTCAAACGCCGAGCAAGGTAACCATCCAACCAGTCCGTAGCGCTCGCTAACGCAAAAATTGCCGCAGCGACTCCGTGCGCCCAGTGAAAAGGCAAGTAGAACACTAAGATGAATACAGGTATGAGAAGAATGCGCATCAAGGTAAATAAGTTCGGCAAACTGGTAAAGATGTTCATGAAAACTCTCTTCTAAGCGGCAAATCTAAGTAATGGGCAAGCGTAGAGTAACTATCAAAAACAGCAAGCGCGCCCGCTTCTTTCAAATTTGCTGTTTGCAGGTGATAAAAATCCATCCCGATTGCATCCATATTAAGGTATCCCGCCATTTCAATATCACTGACAGAATCACCTATCATTAAGGCCGCTTCTGCCGGAATATCGAGGGCTTCTAGAATTTCGCTCAGCATTTGAGGATCTGGTTTTGGAGGGGTTTGTCCTGCAGAACGTGTCAATTCAAATAAAGGAGCAATCCCAGAGGCATTTAACGCTCTAACCAAAGATTGTTGGCTTTTATTGGTTGCTATCGCAAGACGTTTGCCAGCTTGATGAGCTGCTTGCACGAAATCTTTAGCGCCAGGCATAAGAAAAACTTCCATATTTCTCGTCATTAATCCTTGATTGATTGCGGCTAATAAATTTTCTTGTTGATCAACGGTTAGGTGAGGCAGTATTTTTTTAATGGTTACAATTAGCCCAAAAGGAATTGACTCGCGTACGTCGCTTTCGGCAACTGTACCTAAATGTAAGCGTTGTGTTTCTTTTGTAATAATTGAAACAATTTGACCGAAATTGTCACCTAAGGTGCCTTCCCAATCAAATACAATTAAACGGTAAATTTTATTCATTTTTTTTAGCGGCTCCGGTACGTAACCTTTTTAATGCCGTTTGAAACCGCGGTTCCAAATCGGCTTCAAATAAATAAGATTTACCCTCCAGAGTAAATTGAATCGCTCTAGCATGCAAATAAAGACGTGAAGGCAAATCGTTTGTCGTTGGTTTCTCTTGTTTATTCCCGTATTTCTCATCTCCGACAATTGGATGTCCTAAATGAGCACTATGAACCCGTATCTGATGCGTTCTGCCCGTCTCTGGCTTCGCCTCTACCCAACAAAGATTTGTGTAATTCTCAAGTAAATTAAAACGCGTACAAGAAGGTTTACCCGATTCTTTAACAGCAACTATCCTTTCATTAGACTGCAAAATACTTTTTTCAAGCGCTGCATTGACAATACGGGGCGAAGAGCCAGTCCAACTATTAGACAATAGCGCCCAATACGTTTTCTGCACCGTTCTTGCCATCAACAACGCTTGCACTTTACGTAAAAAACTACGTTTTTTTGCCAGTAGTAAACAGCCAGATGTCTCTTTGTCTAAGCGATGAATTAATTCAAGGTACGGCAAATCTTCACGGATTTTGCGTAAAGCTTCGATAACACCCAAACTTAAGCCACTTCCCCCATGAACGGCTAGACCTGCTGGTTTATTTAATACCAACAAGCACTTGTCCTCGAACAAAATGCTGTTCTTAAGTAATTCGACTAATCCTTTTCCTACGTTGATGGCTTCAGAATCGGGTGCCGAGACCTTCACGGGAGGAATCCTTACTTTGTCCTCACTCATCAGGCGAGAAGATACTTGTGCTCGTTTCGAATTAATACGCACTTCCCCGTTACGTATGATCCGGTAAATATGACTCTTAGGAACGCCCTTTAACACACGCAGAAGATAATTATCAAGGCGCTGGCCTGCCGTATTTTCATCAATTATGTCATATCTTACTGAAGGCATGGCCCACTACACCTCTTACTCCAAGACTTCTAACAACTTGCCATTACTGCAGAATATAAGGCATAATGAAGTCATCAAAAGACCATCGTCAGGAAACCTTAATACTTTCCAATTGTTAGGGAACAATATCAATAAGGTATTATATCACACCATTATTGAACCTGGCACTGTGCTCTTTTTTAAGGTGAAACTCGTTACAAGATACAGCAATGCTTTTGTAAACGAGATACCCAATAAATAATTAAAGATTTTTTTAATGATAAACCTAAGTGCACTCACCATTTTCATGCCATTTTGGTTGGGTGAAGCACCTAGGGAAAATAAAAACGCGCGTCCCTTAAGTAATATATAAATTGAAAATAAATTTTCAGGCATGTATGCATCCTTATCATCACTATCATCACTCAACTCACGATCAGTGGGAGAATCATGTTTAATGCCGAATGAATAACAGCAGCCTTGATGCAGGATTTGCAGGGCGATGGAAACCCAATGTATTCACTTAAGTGTTGCGCCCTTTACTGAGGGTGAACTATGGAAAAAATGTTAATAAATGCTACCCAAACCGAAGAAATTAGGGTGGCTCTTGTTAAAGATAAGCAATTATACGATCTTGATATCGAATGTCCGACAGAAGTTAAAAAGAAAGGTAATATCTATAAAGCAATTGTCACTCGTCGCGAACCCAGCCTCGATGCGGTTTTTGTTGAATATGGTGCAAAACGTCAAGGTTTCTTACCTTGCAAAGAAATTGCGCCTGAGTATTTCAGTAAACAACCTGAAAACACCGAAAATGAAAAAACGCTGATTACCTCCTTATTAAGAGATGGCCAAGAATTACTTGTTCAGGTTGACAAAGAAGAGCGCGGAAATAAGGGTGCTGCACTCACTACTTACATTACGCTAGCAGGTTGCTATCTCGTCCTCATGCCGAACAACCCAAAATCCGGTGGTATTTCGCGCCGCATTGAGGGAGACGAAAGGGACGAATTGAAAGAAACACTTAATGCCCTACAAATGCCTGATGACATGGGTGTTATTATCCGTACCGCGGGCGTCGGCAAAAGTCATGCCGAACTTCAAAATGATCTCGACATGCTTTGTAATCAATGGCACGCCATTAAACAAGCCTATCAAGGACAATTAGCCCCGTGTTTAATTCATCAAGAGGGCGATGTTGTTATTCGTTCTATTCGCGATAATCTCCGTAAAGCCATCAGTGAAATCATCATCGACGACCAAATTTCTTACGTCAAAGCGAAACAATATATCGAACAGGTTAAACCCGAATTTTTACCCAACCTTAAGCTGTATAACAGCACGATTCCTTTATTCAATTTTTACCAAATTGAAAGTCAGATTGAACGTGCTTATCAGCGCACCGTTCCTCTTCCATCAGGTGGTGCATTAGTCATTGACCGCACTGAAGCGCTTGTTTCAATCGACATTAACTCTGCCAAAGCGACAAGCGGCACAGATATTGAAACAACAGCACTGAATACTAACCTTGAAGCCGCTGATGAAATTGCGCGACAGCTACGTCTGAGAGATTTGGGTGGATTGATAGTCATTGATTTTATCGATATGAGCTCAAGTAAAAATCAACGAGAAGTTGAAAATCGACTCAAAGAAGCCTTTAAAGCAGATCGTGCAAGAATTCAAGTAGGACGTATTTCCCGGTTTGGCCTGCTTGAAATGTCTCGACAGCGCCTACGTCTGTCTTTAGGTGAAAGCGCACAAGAGATATGCCCCCACTGCGAGGGCAGAGGCACGGTAAGAAGTACACAATCTCATGGGCTTTCTATTATTCGGTTAATTGAAGAAGAAACCCTCAAAGAAGGCGTTGTCGAAGTCCAAGTTCAGTTATCCCCTGAAATGGCAACGTTCATCATGAATGAAAAACGAGACTTCATCACGATGATCGAAAAACGCCACAACGTCACTGTGGTTGTTGTTGCCAATCCACATTTGCAAATCTCTCAATATAAATTCACATTAATTCGTAAAGATGATCAGCGCGATAAACATAAAAAACCAAGCTATACACTCATTGAGCCACCTGAATTAACGTTGGTTCGTTCGCACGAATCTACTCCTGCCGATGAGCCTGTTATTAAAACATTTGCGAACACTCGATCGACGACCCATCCGTCAAAAAGCTTTTTAAAGCATTTATGGGATAAAGTGGTCGGAACTTACCGCAAAGCGCCTGAAGGAGATGCACCTCCTGCTGCTCAACCCCAGCGAAAGGAAAACCATCCTCATCGACGCTCACAAGGTAATAAACGCCCACAGTCTTCGTCAAATCGCAGAGGTTCTGGTCAAGGCGGTCATTCACGCAATGCTCATCCCAATAATGCTGCGCGTAAAAAACATACTTCGCCTTCCTCTGGACGCGGGCCAAGGACAGACAATACACGCAAAAAACAAACCAATGAATAAAAAATACACAGAAATGCTAATAAAAATCAAGGGTTAAATAGCATCTTTTTATGCCGTTCAATGGGAGCAATTGATCAGGCTACAAGTTATCACTTCGTAGCCTGAAGCATCGGAGGAGCTTCATTTCGTGAACCTATCACTTTTCACACTATCGAGTTCTTTAATCGGGCTGATTATACTTTCTGGCTTTTTCTCAACGTCAGAAATTGGCATGCTATCGCTCAACCGTTATCGCTTAAGGTACCTTGTCAAACAAAATCACCGTCAAGCCATACGCGTGCATGAGATGCTTTTACGCCCTGATCGTTTACTTAGTTTAGTGTTGATAGGAACGACCTTTGCGAATATTCTGGCGTCTACCGTGGCAACACTTATTGGACAGCGTTTGTATGGTGATGCAGGTGTCGCAATTGCGACGTTGTTATTGACTTTTATTATCCTTGTTTTTGCTGAAATGGTACCGAAAACCATTGCGGCCCTACATCCTCAACAAACAGCCTTTAATACGTCGTTTTTGCTACGAAACTTTCAAGTATTACTCGCTCCTATTATTTACGTTATCAGCTCTATCTCAACTTTCATTCTTCGATTGTTTGGCATCTCGGTCGAAAAAAACCAACGTGAGGCTCTGACCAAAGAGGAACTACAGCTAGTAGTACATGAAGCCGGGAGTTTGTTACCTGTTGAACATAAAAGTATGCTTATCAGCTTATTAGACCTCGAAAAAGCAACCGTTGAAGATATAATGATTCCAAAATCTTCCATTGTAGGGATAGATTTAGAAGAATCTTGGCACAATATCCTTGAAACCCTAGAAACAGCCCAACATACGCGCTTGCCCCTTTATCGAGAAACCATCGACAATTTAGTCGGGATCATTCACGTACGTGATGTGCTAAATTTAGCGCTTGAAGAAAAATTAGACATTCAACATCTTATTGACACCGCTGAAGCGCCCTATTTTATCCCTGAAGCAACCCCATTGAATGTACAAATTCTTCATTTTCAAAAAATGAAACGGCGTAGTTGTTTTGTCGTTGATGAATACGGTGATCTTTTAGGTTTGGCCACAATGGAAGACATTTTAGAAGAAATCGTCGGAGAGTTTACAACCGACATAGCCAGCCTAGGTAAAGATATTCTACCGCAAGAAGATGGTGCAATGATTATCGATGCAAGCATTACGCTTCGTCATTTGAAACGTTTATTAGGATGGCAACTCCCTTCCTTGGGCCCTAAAACCTTAAGCGGTGCTATTATTGAATATCTCGGTTACATTCCTCCAGCGGACTGCTGTCTACAAATTACTTCGTTTCAAATAGAAATTTTAAGTGTGCAAGACAACCGAATTAAAACCGTACGTGTTAAAAAGACCAATGCAAAAAAATGGTAACTTTTAAAAAGTCGGCACTGGCCTGCAGTTTTCAGTGCCTTGTACTTTGTCAAGCAGCATCTCGGTAATTTCTTTATTAACCTTTCCCGTGGTCGTTCGGCAGATATGATTAATTTCTTTTAATCCACTGCGTAATCTAGCCAAAGCTTCATCACCTTTATCGCTAGGAACAATTTTATCAAATTCGACAGCAAAATCGTTCTCTGATTTGTATATAGCTAATGCCAGCAAAGTATTAAACGCTCCATAGCAATGTTCTCTATCATTGAGATCAGGGATTTTATCGAACGCCTGGCAAACCGCATCAATAAATCGCTCCATTTTCAATTGATATACCATTTTTTGTGTATTTATTGTAGAAATCATAATGTCATCCTATCTGAAACGTCATTTACTTGATTAGCCATACCTTCAAACTTTGGAAGGTGAAGCAGTTTCTGAATCTCTGAGCCCATGTCATGATTATGAATCAAGCATTGTTTATTGAACTCTTTTAAATCGCCATAATGGCCGTACAAGATCAGGGTTTCAATGGCTGTACGTTCTAAATCCGTGGCTTGCGTTAATCTTTCTTGCAACTGCTCTGGATCTTGAATATCTAATAGTAATCTTCCTTGCTCGCTCTTTTCAAGAGATAAACAAGGAAGCTGATTCTTACCCTCTAAAACAACTTTACAACCAAGTTTTACTATTGATAATAATGCATCAACTTGATACTGTATTTTCTTAATCTTCTTAAAAAACAAGCTCTGCGGGCATTGTGCATCTAAATTCACGCGGCCTTTATTAAAGAAAGCCGCAAGCTTTGCTACAGCATTTGTTTCGTAACAAATAGACAGCGTTTTAATACCATCAATATGTCGGACAATACCGATCAGGGGCGCTGGTGCATTACGAGGGCCACTTGTGTCATAAAGCTTGATGGGCAAATCAGATGGAGCATATAAAAGAAGATTTAAACCAGCGTTCTTATGGGTTTTTAGCAAATCCGTGGTGTTAATGTATCGCCCCTTATCACCCAGAGATGCTTCTTCTTGGCCTGCCCTTTCATACGCTCGTTTAACCACTTCATTAATATCATCATAACAAGCAAACACAAGGTCCGTATGTTCTTTATTTTTAAAAAGCGCTTTATATGAAGGTTTACATGTCATAGCATCAATAATAACATTCGCTCTTTGCTGCATTGTCCGCAAACGACTATCAACCAATTCGCCAATTAAATAAGCAGAGTCTTGCGTACGAATAAACATCTGCTCGGTTTCGATCGCTTCGAATTCTTCCGTGTTCTTTCTGTGAAAACCACGATAGTGATCCGGATTACACGAAATATAGGCACTGGTATCTTCTGTTGGGCAATATTTACTTGATAGCGTACTCTTGCCACTGGCAGGTGGACCTAAGAATACAAAATCATGGTTTCCTGAAACGGGATACACGGGTTTCTTTTCAAAATGCAATATTGCGTAATTGTCGAAGCATTTATCCATAAATTGATCGAGCCACTGATTTCTAATCGCTTTTCTTGCCTTGTTGTTTTCCATTTCCACATAGGGCAATAATTTTAACGCGTACTCATTATCAGCTTTATCTAAGGATGGTTCCCTCATTCTAAGTTTTTCTTCCGCTTTAGGGGTGCTCATCTCAGCCAAACAACTACGCGCTTTATCACTTTGTTCAAAGTCATTTTGCATCTTCTGCAGCGTCGGATAATGGTCTTGCAAAAAAGCCTGCGTCAATGCTTTTGCAGCGTCATTAATGCTCTCCACAGGCGCTTTATAGGAGGTCACAAGGCGTGCGACCACGTGCAACCATACGCTTGTTTCAAGGGTAGGAACCAAAACATCGGTTAACCAGGCTTCACCTGTCAATCGAGCTGCATCAATCTGCGCATCTAGATCTCCTTCCATAAAGCCTGGTTGAAGGATACGGTTATATTTCCTTTGTAGCATATCATCAGTTGCTGGATCCCAAGTTTGTAACGCTTTAAGGCCGATTACGTGTCGCATATTATAATATTTGCTTGCTTCCTGACTGACTGCTTTTAACTGCTTAGGATCAAAGTGGAAAGAATCAGGAGAGAAGGTTAAAGGAGAAAGATTTATTTCATCATGCTCAGCTGTTTGTAAAGGATCATGTATTATTGATTTAGAGAAAATATTTCCTTTCGCTAAATCAAGGGTGACTGGCACTTCCCCGCCACTCAATAAAAGACTATCCAAATTTGATAAAAAATGAGGCGCTAATTCTTCAGTTAATAACGGACGTTTAATGACTGCATCAATTAGATTATCGCCTTGCAAGTTTCCAAGAACGGATGCAGATACAACGCTATCTTTAGATAAAGCCACGTATTCTTCGTAAATCGAGAGCTTTAATTGCTCGGTCACACTTTTTTTCAATCGCTCCCGTAAATCTGCAATCACGGTTTCATCCATAGGGGATTCGGAATTGACAAGCGGATGCTTGTCATTTAAAGCCATAATTGCTGCATCAAGCGCATGATCATTTTTTGAAAGATCATCCTCTAAACTAACAATAAGTTGTATTATTTCATTGAAGAGGTTTAAAATCTCAGCTACGTTTTTTTGCGTTTCATGGTCATCTTTTAGATAATCACAAACAAACACTTCAATTTCTTTGACCAATCGCTCACTCGCTTCTTTGATTAAAAACGATTCAACGAGAGAATGATGACCCTCAGCAAGCCAGTAATAGAGATCAAATTGAGCAGCCGTTTGCTGTACCAAATTAGAGGGTGGTAGATAGACCTGCGATAAAGTATCCTGCATTTCTGCGGTAAGGTAAGACAAAGCCACTTTTTTTAAGGCTGGCGTTGTGCCAAATTTGACTGCCTCAAAGAAGTTTTGCAAGTTATCTGCCGTAATTTCTTTCGGGACTCTAACTTCTTCACCAAGATTTTTACGGTTAAAATCAACGGCAAGACTTTTTAAAAAATTCTTTAGAAATTTATCGAATAACGGATTGCTAGCCAAATATTCAATTAATTGTCGATATTCATCAATTGCTTTTACTTTGTTAAAATTAGGAAAGCTTTTTTTCAGTTTTTTTTGGCCTTGCAAAAAAAGCTTGTAGCGTTCTTCAAACGTTTCAAGGGCATCGATTCCGATGGTTTCCAATTGTGAAATTGTCAATTTCTGTTCATTTTTACCTGTAAGTTCTTTTGCAAATCTTTCGGTAAAAAAATCATAATCAGGATGTTCTTGAAGACTATCTAAAACGTTTTGGAAGATTGAGTGTTGATACTTGTCAAATCCCAACTGATCAATCACCTCTTTTTTTATAAGTCGCTCTGCTTGTTGAGACAATTTTGTTTGCAGCTGTTTAGCAACTTTAGGAGAAATGTTATCCCAGGTCTCTGTATTTCCTTGTTCATCTTTATAGGAAGAGTAAGTAGTCAGCGACAATCGGATTGCATTACGTAATGAAGAATCTGGCGCAAGCCCCAGTACACTTTCATTCGCTTCGTCGATCACTATACTTGGCTTAGAAGATAGGACTTTCATTTTCACCTCTCGAACAAATGACTACAAACTGCAATTTCATACAATTGAAGCTGCAGGAACTTTTATTGCGAGAATTTTGCTTTACCTTCCGTGAAGCGACAGTTTATCTGTCAAACCTTAAGGAAAAATTAAAAACACATGACAATTTCAGCTTAAATGAGTGCTAAACAAATTTTTTTTTTGAAACGCCATTTCCACCTCAAGTAGGCATGGCATCCATCCTCGATAACAACGATAATTACTTAGAAATTGTACAGTGATAATCAATTAACGAAGCGTTAGGCTGAACTGACAGAAGGGATAAAAGCAAAATCTAGCTCTGCAGAGTTTTTGATAGAAGCTGTTTCAAAATACGCATACTCCCACGCATCTTGATGCACCATTAATTCCCTTAAAAGTCGATTATTAAGGCCGTGGCCTGAACGATAACCTTCAAAAGCACCAATTAAACCACAACCTAATAGATACAAATCTCCAATCGCATCTAATACCTTGTGTGTTACAAATTCCGAATGAAATCTCAAGCCACCTTCATTTAATACGCGATAATCATCTACAACAATAGCGTTATCTAAACTTCCACCTTTAACGAGATCATTCTCCCGCAACTTTTCATAATCGGAAAGAAATCCAAACGTTCTTGCGCGACAAATTTCTTTTGCGTAAGACATATTAGCCAGATCGAAGGTTGCTGTTTGAGGTTTGTCCTGAAATACCGGGTGATCAAAATCAATCGTAAATGAAACCTTACAACCTTCATAGGGAAGAAATTGAACGTATTTATCTTCTTCAGTTACTCGAATGGGTTTCAAAATACGGATAAAGCGTTTTGCTGCATTTTGTTCACGAATACCGGCTGACTGAATTAAAAATACAAAAGGAGCAGCACTGCCATCCATAATAGGAATTTCTGGGGCATTAATATCAACGAAAGCGTTATCAATACCTAATCCAGCAAATGCAGATAGCAAATGTTCCACGGTAGCGATTTTTACATTGCCCGATTGCAAAGACGTACATAATCGAGTATCACCAACGTGATCATATAATGCTGGAATTTCAACAACAGGATCGAGATCCACTCGCCTAAATACGATACCTGTATTTACTGGCGCTGGCCTTACTGTAAGCAGTACAGGATCGCCTGAATGCAAACCGACACCCGTTGCTTGAATTATTTTCTTAGGCGTTCTTTGCTTGATCATTCAGTAGCCACCTTTGTCTCCTCAGCCGTCGAGCCTTCTCTCATAATAAACTGCGAAATTTTACCAGTACTTTTTAAATAAATCCAATCGCTTCGACTATGAGTGATTTTTTGCTATATGTGTTATCAACGCAAGATTCAAGAATCGTGCCTATTCCACCGTTTCTTGTCGTCTTAAAAAAGCAGGAATATCCAAATAATCAATGTCCGGCAGAGAATTTTCCTCTGACGTATTCATTGGTACTGCTGTGGTTTGCTTACGAGATACCGTCGGCCGTTCAAATTGCTGGTAATCCATTTGTCCGTCCCCACGAGTAGGCAGTTCCATGGGACGCGTTTTGACCGAGTGACTATGATGATGGCGATTACGCCCATCACGAGGATGATCGCCTAAACCGGTAACAATCACTGTCACACGCATTTCGTCAGTCATGTCTGGGTCGATCACTGTACCAACAACCACAGTTGCATCATCGAAAATAAATTCTTTAACTACGTCACCCACTTCCTCAAATTCGCCAATAGACATATTCAGCCCAGCTGTAATATTGACTAAAATACCTTTTGCTCCGCAGACGTTCACATCTTCGAGCAGTGGAGAAGCGATAGCTGCTTCGGCTGCTTGCCGTGCCCGTTGCTCACCCGAGGCGGTACCGGTGCCCATCATTGCCATTCCCATCGCAGACATTACAGTCCTTACGTCAGCAAAATCGACATTGATAAGGCCTGGGCGCGTAATTAAATCGGAAATCCCTTTTACAGCACCTAAAAGGACATTATTAGCCGCTTTGAACGCATTTAATAAGCTAATATTTTTTCCAAGCACGCTTAGAAGCTTATTATTGGGTATCGTAATCAATGAATCGACGTGGTCGCTTAATTGACGAATGCCTTCTTCCGCAGCCAGTGCTCGTTGCTTTCCTTCAAACGAGAAAGGTTTTGTTACTACCGCAACAGTAAGGATACCTAGTTCTTTTGCAATCTCAGCCACCACAGGAGCAGCTCCAGTTCCAGTACCGCCTCCCATGCCCGCTGTAATAAAGACCATATCTGCACCTTGCAACACTTCTTTGATGCGTTCACGATCTTCTTCTGCCGCCTCACGTCCAATCTGCGGGTTTGCACCTGCTCCTAAACCTTTTGTTAGTTCTTCACCTAATTGCAAGTGCACCTTTGCAGTAGAATTTTTCAATGCCTGCGCATCGGTATTTGCACAAATAAATTCAACGCCTTCAATATTTTCGGCAACCATATGCTGAACGGCATTGCCACCGCCGCCGCCAACGCCAACTACTTTAATAATTGCATTATCGGGCTGCCCTTCTGTGAATTCAAACATGCATGTTCTCCATAGCGGAACAAATCAAACGATTTTGGAATTTCAAATTATCACACTTCAAAATTCCGCGTTGATGCTAAAAATTATTATTAAACCATTCTTTCATGCGTTTCCATAGACGTCTGCTTTGTGAGCCCAAGGGTGAAATGGAATACCCACCTTCGTATTGTTGTTGGAAGCCATGTAATAGTAGTCCAACGCCTGTAGCTAACGCAGGATTGGTGGCTGCCTCTGCTAAGCCAGTAATAGGCGATGCACACCCATGCCGCACAGGCATTTCAAAACAACGTTCTGCCAAGCCAATCACGCCTTGAATGTTCGATCCACCACCGGTAAGAACTAGCCCTCCTGCCACACGAGGATCGCAACCGCTGCGTTGCAGTTCATGCTTGACCAACAAAAAAAGCTCTTCATAACGCGCAGAAACAATCTCAGACAAAACACGTGTTGAGATCTGACGTCCTGGTTTTTCAGTAACGCTTAAGACCTCAATCATTTCTTCGGGATCAGCAGCATCAATCATAGCACAACCGTGCTGCACTTTAATGGCCTCCGCCGCTTTTGTTGGCGTACGTAATGCCATCGCAATATCATTGGTGACTTGGTCACCCGCAATAGGTATGACCGCTGTATATTGAATAGCGCCATTTGAAAAAACAGCAATATCAGTGGTTCCACCACCGATATCGATCAAACACACGCCTAATGTTTTTTCATCTTCGGTAAGCACCGCATGGCTTGATGCCAGTTGCTCCAAGATCAAATCCTGCACCTCAAGTCCACATCGTCGCACACATTTTGCAATGTTTTGCATAGCGCTGACAGCGCCCGTCACCATATGGACTCGGGCCTCCAGCCGGACCCCTGCCATTCCTACCGGCTCTCGAATACTTCCTTGATTATCAATAATAAATTCTTGAGGTAAAACATGGAGAACTTTTTGATGCGCGGGTACTGCCACTGCCTTTGCCGCGTCGATCACTCTTTCCACATCAAAACGGGATACCTCTGAATCTTTGATCGCAACGATGCCGTGCGAATTTAAGCTACGAATATGGCTTCCCGCAATACCGGCATAAACGGTGTGCACTTCACAACCCGCCATCAATTCGGCTTCTTGGACAGCCCGCTGAATTGAATTTACGGTCGCTTCAATATCGACAATAACACCACGTTTTAATCCACGCGAAGGATGCCGTCCAACGCCGATAATTTCAAGCGTTCCATCGGGCATAACTTCACCAATTAAAGCAACAACTTTAGAAGTGCCGATATCTAAGCCCGTAATAATATTTTTTTCGAGTTTTTTCGCCATGATTTTCCCGCTTATTTACTCCACTGCACGGCCATGCCTCGCGGATAACGTAAGTCAACACGCGCCAACTGTGCTTTTTTCTCGGCAAAAACAGTTGAATACGCTCGACAAAAGCGGGTTATCCGTGTTTCAATTGCTTGCTTCCCTAAGTTTAACTGGATGCCATTTGTAAGAACAAGGTCCAGCGCTTGATTATTTCGCAAAATCAAAGAATCAATCGATAAACCATATTCTGATAATATCTTACTCACGTTTTGATAGATTTGTAAAACTTCTCCTTTTTGATTATTCGGACCTGTCAAATGAGGCAAAGAATATTTTTCTGCCGAAAGCGGTTGGATAAGCTCAGCTTGAGCTGTAATAAGCTTTTCATTCCACCAGGCGATTGGGAGTTTTTCAATAATCATGATCTTTAAACTGTCGGGCCAGACGCGCAATACAGTTGCTTGTTCCACCCACCTATGTTGTCTTAAAACCCTTTCCATTTGCTTCGGTCGACAAAAAAAATAGTTTGCGTTGATCTGATTTTCTAGAAGATTTTGAATTTCTTCGGCGGGTAGGTTGTTCAAACTTGCTGTAATTCTGATCGTCTTCACAGGAAACCGTTCGGGATCGGCGCAATAAAAATAGACGGCAACAGCTGATACTGCTAAGCAAAGTAATAAACATATACCAAAGGGTGATAATCGCTGCATTAGAAATGGGAAGATGTTTGTTTAAAAGCCCTTGTGAGTTGTTGGCGATGCATATGTTGCTGCTTTGCTAACTGGACTAATTCAGCCAATAAAGCATCATATTTCAATCCACTAACTGCCCATAATTTAGGGTACATGCTAATTGCAGTAAACCCGGGGATGGTGTTGATTTCGTTAAAATAAATTTTTTCAGTCCTTGGCTCAACAAAAAAATCTACTCGTGCCATCCCTTTACATTTTAAGCGTATAAAGATTTCAGCCGCCATTTGCTGCAAACGGCCCACGGTTTCCGGCGACAAGTCTTTTGCCGGTGCATCGAGCCCACAATCATTAGGATCGAGATATTTGGCCGCGTAAGAGTAAAACCCATCGGCATGATTGACTTTGATTTCCCCTGGTAAACTCACTCTGGGAGCATCATAAGGTGTGGTCGATTCAAGCACTGCCAATTCAATTTCCCTGCCCGAAATATATTCCTCAATTAATACTTCTTCGTCATAACGAAAAGCGTCATCAACGGCTTTTTGTAGCTCAACAAGATTATTGACCCTATGCACCCCAATGCTTGAGCCTAAGGAACAAGGTTTCACAAATAAAGGCCAGCCAAATTGCGCTACTGCTTTTTGACAGACTGCTGGTCGCTGTTCTGCGCGTTGGTTACAGGTCAATAAGAGATAGCGTGCAGAAACAATCGCTTCATCGCAGACCAAGCGTCGGCTTACCTCTTTATGCATTCCAACAGCGGAGGACAAGACGCCACTCCCTACATAGGCAACACCGGCTAATTCTAAAAGCCCTTGTAGACAGCCGTCTTCATAAAGCGAGCCGTGAGCCACAGGAAAGACTACGTCTGCATCCACGATAAAATTTTCTTGTTTTAGTAAACTGGGTAATAAAATAGAGCGATCGGTTTTCACCGGTAACGCTTGCAAATGATCACGCAATTCGTCGCGATCATTTAAGTAAAACCGGCCTTGTTTATCCATGCCAATTGGTGTAACTGCATAAGTATTCTCGTCAAATGCTCGCAAGACAGAAGCTGCTGACATGCACGAAACTTCATGTTCACTTGACTGACCGCCATATAATAAGACCAGTTTCGTTAATTCTGTCATCGGCGTTCTCCGACGATATGGACCTCTGGCATCAACGCAATCCGGGTCTTCTCTAGCACGGCGTCATGCACATACTGAATTAAAGACTCAATATCTGAGGAAGAGGCTTTTTCTTGATGATTAATAATAAAGTTTGCGTGTTTTTTTGAAACCATTGCCCCACCTAACTGTTGTCCCTTTAAACCACAGGCTTCGATGAGTCGAGCTGCGAAATCACCCGGAGGATTACGAAAAACCGATCCGCAATTGGCCTCGTTTGTCGGTTGCGTTTCTGTCCGATGCTGCAGCAGCGTTTTGATACGTTGTAGAGAAGTTGCTTTTTCGCCGCGAGGCATCCGACAAGCCGCTGATATAAATGCTTCGTCTTCCAAACCGATAACCTGTCGATAAGCTATTTGGAATTCGTCAGGCCTTCGGATACGTCGCTCGCCTTGACGTGTCATGGTTTCGACATATTCAACGTAGCGCCACGTTTCGTCCCCGGCACAGCCAGCGTTCATTTTAAGTGCACCACCCATTGTTCCTGGGATACCCGCCCAGAATTCACCACCCGATAAATGCATGCGTGCGCAAAACCTTGCCATCGTTGCACAAGAAACGCCGGCCTCTACATGCACTAAATTTTCTTCTAATAAATGAATTTTTTTTAAGCAGCCTTGCATCAAAATCACCGTGCCCAAAAATCCGGCGTCCCTGATCAATAAGTTGCTTCCCAATCCCAACCAAAGCAAGGGCTCAGTAGTTGGCAGTTCTTTTATAAACAAAGCAAGATCATCGACATCGGTCGGTTTATAAAGTTGTTTTGCAATACCACCCACGCGCCAGGTGGTGTAGTGCATTAACCGTTCATTTTGGCTTAATTCGCCTTGATAGTTCATTCTATTTTTCATAATCATTGTTTGCAAAAAGCATAATACACTCCTTGCTACCTGAGCTATAGCCGGTTTCTTTAGACGAATTCCTGCGTACTGTTCATTAAATTCGTCGCCAATTGACTGATGTTACCCGCTCCTTGCATTAGAATAACGTTATCTTCTGTCACATGCGTATTTAAGCGTTCAAGTAGCGTTGCTTCCGTTACCAGGCAAGCCTCTGTCGCTTGTTTTTGCAAAGACGCGAGTAATACCTCACTGGTTGCTCCAGGGATGAGATCTTCGCCAGCCGAATAAACATCCATTAACAAAAGTTGGTCCGATAAATTTAATACTTGTGTAAATTGTTGGAAGAGTGCTTGGGTTCGACTATATCGATGAGGCTGAAAAACGTGGATTAAACGCTTGTCGGGCCAGACTTGCCTTAATGCATCAATGGTCGATCGAATTTCTTTCGGATGATGCCCGTAGTCATCAATAACGATAGCTGACCCTCGTTCAAAGCGTCGCTCCCCCAAAATTTGAAAGCGTCTTCCAACACCTTGAAACTGTGCCAGACCTTTGATAATCGCTTGATCATTCACACCCAACTCAGTGGCAATGGCAATTGCAGCAAGTGCATTTAAAACATTATGCCGCCCCGGCCAAGGAAATTGAATGTTTAAAGGTTGATGAGACGCTGGTCTTACAACGGTAAATTCACTTAATAATCCCTTTTGAGTCCAGTTAAGTGCACGATAATGTGCCGTTTCATTGAATCCATAAGTGCACGTTGGGCGTTGCACCGATGGCAAAATACGTTGCACTTCTTCATCTTCTATACAGAGTACGGCCAGCCCGTAAAAAGGTAAATGATGCAGAAATTCAATAAAAGTATTACGCAAGGTGTCTAGGTTATGATTATAAGTGCCCATATGATCGGCATCGATATTTGTTACAACGGCCATCATTGGCTTTAAGAAAAGAAAGGAAGCATCACTTTCATCCGCTTCAGCGATAAAATAAGCAGAACTTCCTAATTGCGCATTTGTACCGCAACTGTTTAATTTACCACCTATCACAAAACTTGGATCCAGTCCCCCTTCAGCTAATAAAGCACTTACTAAGCTTGTTGTGGTTGTCTTTCCATGCGTACCTGCGATCGCGATACCATGACGAAAACGCATCAGTTCCGCTAGCATAGCTGCACGAGGAATAACAGGAATCAATTGTGCTTGTGCAGCTAGGATCTCTGGATTATTGCCATCAATTGCGGTTGAGCGAACGACAACTTCAGCCCCGATGATATTTTTTGCATCGTGTCCTATGTAAACCGGGATCCCCAGTGAACGCAGGCGCTTAACAACCTTAGTTTCGGAAAGGTCTGACCCTGTAATGCGATACCCTTGGTTATGTAAGACCTCGGCAATTCCGCACATGCCTACGCCCCCAATCCCTACAAAATGAATTTGTTCCACGCGCCCCATTCTGGGCAGTAGGCATTGTCCGATAGTGTTCACATCATCCCCTTTAGTCCAAGCGCCTGCCAACGATTTTCGTGATCAACACGCAGTAGCAGCGCTATTGCGATACAATTTACGATGATGCTCGCCCCTCCATAACTTAGCAGGGGGAGTGTCAACCCCTTTGTAGGAAACAAGCCTGCATTAACGCCCATATTAATAATTGCTTGCAACCCAAGCCAACACGTCAAACCATAAGCCATATAAGCTGCAAATAATTTTGATTGCCGATACGCAACCATACCAATCATCATTCCTCTTAGCATCAGTATACTATACAAAAATAATACCAACAGGACGCCTATCAAGCCTAATTCTTCCGCTAATACTGCAAAAAGAAAGTCTGTGTGTGCTTCTGGCAAGTAAAATAATTTTTGAATACTTGCTCCTAACCCAACGCCCATACCTCCCCCTCGACCGAAAGCAATAAGCGATTGTGTTAACTGGTATCCACTATTGAACTGATCCGCCCAAGGATTCATGAATGCTGTGAGACGTGCCATTCGATAAGAAGAAGAAACGGCCAGCACACCCAACCCCAACACTACCATTGAAAGCAAGCTTAGGTAGTAACGGAATTTCACGCCGGCTAAAAAAAGCATCGCCATAACGGTCCCCAAACTAACAACTGTGGCACCAAAATCAGGTTCCAATAGAAGTAGCCCGCTGACAATCATCAGGATAAAAATGGGTTTCAAAAAACTAAAGAGCGTTTGTCCCAAATTATGCTGTTGACGTACCAAATATCCCGCCACGTAAAAAATCAAGGTAAGCTTCACCAGCTCAGAAACTTGTAAGTGAATTGGCCCCAAGGCGAGCCATCGACGAGCGCCATTAACCGTTCGACCAATGCCTGGAATGAGCACTAAGAACAATAAAAGCAGGGAAATTAATAATAAGCGCATACTCATTTTTTCCCATTGTTGAATCTCAACGCGCAAAATAAAGAGCGCAACACCAAATCCAGCTAAGAGATAAATGCTTTGTCGGATTAAAAAATAAAAAGGCTGATGATAATGCTTTACTGAAATCATCACGGAGCTTGACGAAACCATCATCAATCCAATGAATAACAATCCAAGTACTGCACCCATGAGCCACATATCATACAATGCCAAAGGCTTATGAGTGGGTTTGCCGAGTAAATTAAGGTGTCGAGGAGACATTTTTAGTGAGCGAAATAAGGAATGGTCACCGTGCTGCGACTAATTGCGCAAATACGTCGCCTCGGTGCACATAGTCCTGAAACATATCAAAGCTAGCACAAGCAGGTGATAATAACACAACATCCCCTGAAGATGCTTGCTGTTCTGCCAATAGAATGGCTTCTTCTAATGAAGATGCCCGGCACATTGGAGCTACCCCTGTTAAATCAGCCGCAATCTTAGGTGCATCCTCACCAATTAAAATTAAAGCACGAACATAATTTTCAACCGGTTTCGTAAGCTCTTTGAAATCGGCCCCTTTCCCTTGCCCTCCAGCAATTAAAACAATCTTTCCATCAATGGCGTCACCGATCCCACAAATGGCAGATGCCGTTGCACCGACATTGGTGCCCTTCGAATCATTTATCCAATGAATTCCTCGTAAAGTCCGCACCCATTGACAACGATGAGGTAACCCCTGGAAGGTAGTTAATGTTTTGACGATCGCCTCCCAAGGCACGCCTGCTTTTAATGCGAGTGCACTGGCAGCTAAGGCATTCTCCCAATTATGTTTTCCTTTCAAACCCAATTCCTCAACCGATAGGAAAGCTTTATCACCATAGGCTAAGTAAGTACCGGCTTCGTTCGTAATAACCCCCCAGTCTTTTGCACGCAAGGGTGATTGCAAACTGAAATCTTCAATAGTGATCGTTGCCGGCATGGCAACTTGAGGTGCTGTATGTGGGTCAGCTCGGTTATAAACTGCATATGCTGCATGTTGATAGATACGTTGCTTTGCTTGCAAATAAGCATCAAATGTATGGTGCCTGTCTAAATGATCGGTAGAAATATTCAAAATAGTTGCTGCTATCGGTTTCAAAGAAGATGTTAAATCCAACTGAAAGCTAGAAAGTTCCAATACCCATAAATCATAATTTGAGCCGTCTTCCAGCAAATCTAACACTGGCGCCCCAATATTGCCGGCTACGGCCACAGAAAATCCTGCCGCCTTGGCCATTTCACCTACCAAGGTCGTCACTGTCGATTTACCATTGGTGCCGGTAATTGCCACAACAGGCGCTTTTACTTCTCGAGCAAAGCATTCAATGTCCCCATACACAGGAATATTTAAAGCTCTAGCTTGTTGTACCGAAGGGTCTTCCAAAGAAACGCCTGGACTTGCAATTACCGCCTTCAGTTTTGGATAAAGCGCTACAGGTACAGTACCTAAAATTACCTCGGATTCTGGAAAAAGCTGTTGAAATCGTTCAAGTTCGGGTGGCTGCTTGCGTGTATCAAAGACTATAAAGGGTTTATTTTGGCGTTGTAGATGCCGAGCAATGGAAAAGCCTGTTTTTCCTAATCCAGCGATTAAATAATGTGACTGAGTCATAATGGCGATCCGTAATAAAGTGGGTTGCTAAAGAAGTATTCACTATCCTTTTAATTACAATTAAGCATCAACCTTGCCATGTGTGTTAGCGTAATTTCAAAGTCGCCAAACCGCACAGCACAAAAATGACCGTCAAAATCCAAAAACGAACAATCACTTTCGGCTCCGCCCAACCTTTTAATTCGAAATGATGATGGAGAGGCGCCATGCGAAACAAACGCTTTCCTCCTGTCCATTTAAAATAACCCACTTGCAAAATGACGGAGAGCGTTTCAATCACAAACAACCCTCCCATCACCAGGAGAATCAACTCTTCACGAATAAGTACTGCACCCATCCCCAGTGCGGCACCTAATGCGAGGGAACCCACATCCCCCATAAATACTTGCGCAGGGTAAGCATTGTACCAAAGGAAACCAAGGCCGGCGCCCACCATCGAGGCATAAAAAATAGTTAGCTCTCCTGTATTTGGAACAAATGGAATCGCCAGATAATGTGCGTAAATTATATTCGAACTTACGTAAGCAAAAATTCCTAAAGCGCCCGCGACCATAACAACGGGCATCACTGCTAAACCGTCTAAACCATCCGTTAAGTTAACAGCATTACTACTTCCTACAACGACAAAATACGCTAACACCGGAAAAAAAGGCCCAAGATTAATCAACCATTCTTTGAAAAACGGCATTGTCAACTGTGTCTGTACGGCGTGGCTGGGATATTGATAGAGATAGAAAATGGCTAGCAAAGCAATTGCGGACTGCCAGAAATATTTCCAACGACCAGGTAATCCTCGGCTATTTTTTTGAACAATTTTTCGGTAATCATCGACCCAACCTACTACAGCAAATCCTGTTAATACAAAGATCATCAGCCATAGAGCCGGTTGTTTTAAATCACCCCATAATAAGCAGCTAATAACAATTGCAATAACGATCAAAACACCGCCCATCGTCGGCGTACCCGCTTTTGACAGGTGCGATTTAGGCCCATCATCTCGGATCATTTGCCCTACCTGTAAGCCTCTAAGCCAACGAATCATCCACGGGCCACATAATAAGCCAACCAGCAAAGCTGTTAGCGCAGCCAAAATCGAACGAAACGTTAGATACTGGAAAACTCTAAACGCATGATACTGCTCTTGTAGTAATTGCGTTAGCCAATAGAGCATAGATACCTCAGTTATGGAAGAAGTTAAATCAATTGCGCTACGATTTTTTCCATCGCAGCTGAACGCGAACCTTTGACGAGAACCACCGTCTCTTGGTTTAATTGAGAGAGCAAATTTTGGGCCAATTCGCTTTGACTTGTGTAATGAGTAGCGTTATTGCCAAACGCGTGGCTTGCATGCTCACTCATTTTTCCATATGTCAACAAACAATCGATGCCCTCTTTTCGCGCCATAAGACCCACTTCTCGATGATGCGATTGCGCCCAATTTCCTAATTCGGCCATATCACCTAAAACCAGAATACGACGACCTGGAAATTGCGCCAATACGGCTAACGCGCTGAGGACTGAATTTAAATTAGCATTGTAGCTGTCGTCAATAATAATCGACTTTTGTTTTCCATCAATAACACGCATTCGACCAGAAACTGCTTGAAAACTGGTTAATCCTTGCTTGATTTCTTCTAATGGCAGTCCGAGTGCGAAACAACAAGAAGCAGCGGCTAATGCATTCAATACCATATGCTTACCCGGTACCTTGAGTCGAATACCCAGTTCGCCATCAGGCAAGACAGCTTTGAAGGATGCACAGCCTTTGCCATCAAAATTTACTTCACGCGCATAAACATCCGCAGGATTATGACAAGAAAAACGCAACACTTTTTTGCCTTGCAACTGATTGTCCCAAGCATTTGCGAAGCGATCATCTGCATTGATAACGGCTGTTCCTTGTGCATCAAGGGTTTGAAAAATCTCACCTTTCGCACGCACGATAGCTTCTATCGAACCAAATTCACCAATGTGCGCAGGTGCGATGTTATTAATTAAAGCGACCTTTGGCTGCACTATCGACACTGTCCTCGCAATTTCCCCTTCATGGTTCGCACCCAATTCAAAAACAGCATAGCGATGCAGAGCTTTCAGTTGTAACACACTCAAAGGAACACCAATATGATTATTTAAATTGCCGGGAGTAGCATGCGCCGGTTTTGGTAAAATACTGGCAATCATTTCTTTAACCGTCGTTTTGCCATTACTTCCAGTCAATGCAATGATTGGGCAATCGATGGTTGTACGGTAATAACTCGCCAGTTGGGTAAGTGCATCTAGAGTATCTTGGACGACGAGTTGAGGTACACTCAATGCCTCTATGCTGCTTTTACATAAAATAGCAGCCGCACCTTTTGCAACAGCTTCGGTGAGAAAGTCATGGCCATCAAAATTCGGCCCCTGCATCGCTACAAATAAATCACCTGCTTGAACTTGACGAGTATCGATAGTAACACTGGAAATTTCCCTGTCTTCACCCTCTTTTAGGTCAATATTGAGTACAGAAGCAATGGTTTGTAAATTTAGCATGGAGGGTTATCTCTCATTCTGGCGACTATTCATTAGGTGACAGTAGCTGCTAACGATGCATAGAGTTGGCAAGGAGCTTGATTATTCAGTAAAAAAGCATAGTGTTTAAAACTTTCTTCGGTGAGTGGCCGGCGCTGATCGTCTAATACGTGAACATCCAAGCCATCCTTCAATTGCAACGCCGTTTGGTATAATGCATGAAAACGCAGCGCATCAACCGTTGCGTTGCCGGTGATTGACATAAATAAACACAGCCCTTTCGCTTGAAAGGCACCCATATTATTGAGGTCGAATGAGCCTGTTTGCGTTGCTGCCGCTAAGCTGCATAAAGCAGTAGCAGCCTCCGGAGCAATCCCTGATTTTTTGGTTTCATCGTACAGATGAAAGAGGTCGCCTTCACCAAATCGTAATCCTATAGCTAAAATGGTTTGTAACACTTCGTAACCCATTAATCGACGATTTTCTTTGGCCAATAAAAACATCATCAAAGGTTGGCCTATTCTTCCTGGCTTTTGGTTATTATCTTCCTGCCGCGTTTTAACCTCAGTTTTTAATGATGGCCTCACGTCTTCTGGCACTCTAGAAGATAGCGTTGCTTTCTTTTGGTTCAAATTCATTCGCGTTGAATCGTTTAAGTTTTCCACTTTCCGAATGGCAATAATGTCATCACCGAAAGAACTCTTATCGTTGCTTTTATCCGAAGAAATACCATTTAAGGCTTCTACAGAAGATAAGTTGCACGCCCTATTTCGACGAGATTGACGAGTAGGCTTTGATTCTATCCCTTTTTCACGGGAGCGCATAAATGACCTAAGACAATATCCTATCCCTACGCATATGGCACTGATGCATAACAACAGATTAACAATTAGGCTCCAATTTGCCTGCATTATTGTCTCCTTAGTCACAAATCACCATAGAGCTACCATCTTCATTAGAATAACATTTTTCTATTATCCTAGAGATAAAGTGTCGCTCTGAAAATTACAGCAGTAGGCCCAACGGGATAACAACCACCGCAATCAGGATAATAACTGCCCTCGTCAAAATAGCCTCTGCGATGAAAACCCCACCATGGTAGTATCCACTCCCGTTGTGATAATGTCCACCACCTCTATAGCCTCTGTGCCTCTGGTGTTATGTGCATATGCCCCCGCCCACTCATCAATAATAGCCCAAAAGCATGGCTATCTTTTAAAATGCATTTAATTTCTTAGAACATTCGTTTGTAATGACAACTGATTTTCAATGCGGGGCTTTTGACAAAAAAATGACTGGCACTCGTCGCTAAATTGCATTAGATAGCTTTCCTTTTTTTGAAAAAAACTACACGCCCAATCCCATATACGCTCCAAAAGGTTTTGCTTGAGCAGCCAGTTCTTTTTTAATCTTATAAATTCCACACACTGTGATTCACATTGACTGCTGCTTTTGTGAGGATCGCTTAATAAATATTTTAATTCTTGTAAGAAGCGGTATTGGTTAACGGTATTTTTAATTTCTGCTTGCTGGTCTTTTTGTAGGGTTAGCAACCACGCTTTGTTATCCGAAGCATTTAAATACTCTAGGGGCACTTTCAATTGGCAGAGCTTTGCAATCACCATAGGTTCACAATCATTAATAATAGTATTCAAGTCTTCTAAAATTTTGGAGGTTGGATTGTTTAAACATTGCTGCGCCAGATAACGAAACCCCTCTACAATCCCTTTATTATCTTTAACCGAGATCGCCAGCACCGCAATATCTGCACGATCCGCCATTTTTAAGATCTCAAAAATATCTGCTTGTGTAGTATTAAGTGCAGCATCAGCTTGTTCATAAAAAACGACAATTTTCCTATCACCTACAAACCGCAAATACTTATCAATGAGCACCTGACTGCTTTGTTTGGTTTGATTGCTATTGATCACAATGCCTATTGCAGCAGCATCACCTATGTGCTTCTCAATACATAAAAACCGGGGATCTTGTAGAAGCCAAATTTTTGACTGGATAGTTTTACCATCCAACTTTTCTTCTTTAACTGCATAATCAAGTGTAGGCGTGTTAGTTTCAAAAAAAGCGTTATGCGCATATCGCATCAAGAGATTTTCTTTGGTTTGGGATGCATCTCCGATCAACACCATTCGTACATATTTCTGCGGGAGCTGTGCAACTTTCTCTTCAATATGTATATTCTCTTGATTCAATGCATTTAATGTCCGTGCTTTCAGGAAATTTTTGTCCATAATTAAAGAATTGAAGGCTTCAGTAACACCTAAGTCTTCTTTCGCCGAAGTGATCCGTATACTAATATCGGGACGATTTTCCGCATTTAAAACTGCCTGCACATCCTCCTTAGTCGTAATGCAACTTTTCGTGGAGGTTTCCAAAAGAATAATCAATTTCTTATCAGATGGTATAGAATCAAGGTATTTCTTTATAAGCCGCTGATTCTCATGTCGAGATTGATGACTATCCACAACAATCCCAACGGCGTCTGTTTGGTCAAAATAACTGACAAGGTTTTTCATTGGATAATCATGGGTAATTGAAAAAACCGCTTGAATCATTTTTTGATTCATTTGCATTGTCTTGCTTTTGAAATCGAACGTGAAATTACATGCATCTTCTTCGAAATATGTTCCATCTATATACCTAGTCAGCAATCTTTCACATGTTTTTGAAGTATCTCCAACGAGTGCGATTCGTCTACCTTCTTTTTGAGCTTTATAAGGTATCGACAATTTTTCAGCCATTTGCTTGAGTTGTAAGTTTTTTACGCATGCAGCGTAATATTCAGGGTCGAATAATTCGGTCATTATTATAAGTTTAAAAGCAGAATGGTGCCCACGTTATAAGGTATTGTGAGATTTTTCAATATTCAACCACAGAAAACATTTAACAAAGCACTATAAGCTTAAAGTGATGACAGAAAATCGTCACAAGCGTTTTGGTTTGCTTAGCACCGTACAACTAGCGGGAATGTTGACTCTGCAACAATAATTTATTTGTATAAGCAATCATTAAAGCCGATACAAGTAAAGTTAAGTGGATAATTACTTGCCACATGACGCTTTCGTTCGATTGTTTAGCTGTTTCAATAAAAGTGCGTAAGAGGTGGATAGAAGAAATACCAATTAATGAAAGCGCTAATTTCACTTTCATCGCGCCGGCATCGAGATGACCAAGCCACTCCGGATGATCGGGATGATCCTTTAAATTCAAACGAGCAACGAAAGTTTCATAGCCACCCATAATTACCATGATTAATAAGTTAGCTATCATAACCACGTCAATGAGGTCGAGGACACCTAGCATTAGTTCTGTGTTATTCGCACCATTGATATGTTGAACAAGTTGAAATAATTCAATCAAAAACTTATAAACGTATACAGCTAATATTAAAATCAACCCCATGTATAAGGGTGCTTGTAACCAGCGTCCTGTAAAAATGAGCCGACTAATAACCCTTTTGTATTTCATGGGTCTCAAAATGGTTTTTTGTTGAGGTGCGGAATTTAAATTGAGTATGGTTTCTTTCATAGTATGACAACATCATTGTTTTTTAGCCCTTCCTCGAACGCGCTTAGCATTCATTCAGTCCCTTGAAACACCTTTATTTTGCCTGATCTTAATTCTGGAAAGCAAGTATTTTTAAGGGGCACTCTGTGTTTCAATAAAAAATGAGGGTTTTGTTTAAACAATATCTAAGGCTTTGGTTGTTCTGAAGTTACAGACTACAAGAAAGACAACTTTAAATGCTGTTAGAAATTGTTGGTCACGATTAGGAACCGACGCTAGAAATTAACTCGACGTATAAGCTCTTTCCTTACTCTGCTCTCTCGGCAGAGTAAGGAAAAACACTGGAAAAAAGAAGTGACAATATCACTAAGAATAGACGATTAGTTTTTAGGGCATCGCTGCCGGTTTAGATACATATCCTTTTATTTGCAAAGCAAACTGACGTAGGGTTTCTAAACCCGACTCTTCAGCTTGCTTACACCATTGCTGTAAAGCCTCTACTAACTCTTTTTGAGACGTCGCTGTACGCTGCCAGACATTTTGTAAAGATTGACGGAAGCGATAAACTGTTTGTAACTGTTCATAGCTCGATAATAACGACTGTAATCGTGCGTTCGCTTTTTGTGAAAGTAACTCTTCCTGCAAACGCAACAAACGCCCTGCGCGAAGCGGCAAACGTTTGGTCTTAGTGATTGCCGACTGTTTCTTTTCTTGTTTTAAAATAGGACGGATAACTTGATTATAATAATGTGACATCACTTGGAAACGATTACCAATAACCGCTCTGACCGTCTCTAAATCAACATGTAGTTTATTTTTATCTCGAATTAACTGCGGCGGCAATTTCCGAACTTTAGCTAAACCTAACCAACAGAGACAGCGGATATATAACCAACCTATGTCGAATTCCCACCACTTGACTGAAAATTTGGCTGAAGAAGCGAACGTATGATGGTTATTGTGTAACTCTTCCCCTCCTATCCAAAAGCCCCAGGGAATAATATTTGTCGAGGCGTCGGCACATTCAAAATTACGATAACCACTATGGTGGCCTACCCCATTGATGACGCCAGCTGCATGCAACGGGATCCACATCATTTGAATCGCCCAAAGGGTAATACCAGGCAAGCCAAATAAAATGAGGTATAGCACAAACAATAAACTAATCCCTAAAGCAGAATATCGAGAATAAAGATTCCTCTCAATCCAATCATTGGGGGTACCATGAGCATATTTAGCAACCATTGCTTTGTCCTTAGCAGCCGAGCGGTATAGTTCCGCACCTTCTGCCAAGATTTTCTTTAAACCTTCAACTCGTGGGCTATGTGGATCTCCTTCCACATCAGTCATAGCATGATGCTTGCGGTGAATAGCTACCCATTCGGCAGTAACCATGCCCGTCGTCATCCATAACCAAAAACGAAAAAAATGGCTTACTATGGGGTGTAAATCTAAGGCCCGATGCGATTGACATCGATGCAAATACAAGGTGACACCAGCAATTGTAATTTGCGTTAAGATAAGGGTAGCAACAACGTACCCCCACAATGAGAGGTTGAGAAGGCCAAATACCATAAGTTACTCCGGGGGTAAGTGTTCAACGTACTCAGCAACGCTGATGGAACACAAACAAACAACCATGATTGATTATATACCATATTTGGCATATCATCATTAAATAAAAAAAGATATAAACTTTTTAGAAGCAAAATGCGCATTAAATATCATCTTCGTCTATTTTGGGTAGCTTTTTGGTCGATTTTTTTGACTTTAGGCATTTGTTTGCGCGCTATTTTTCGGCAATATCGTGGCAAAGTTACGCGTGCATGGGTCGACAAAACCATGCAAGAATGGACGGATCAAATTTTAAACCTTATTAAAGTTAACTATGTAGTGATCAATCCCCATCACGTCGCGCCTGAACCAAACAAACCTACCCTGCTGATGTGCAATCATACCAGCCTTTACGATATTCCATTGAGTTTTAAAGCATTTCCGAATGCTTCCATCCGGATGATTGCTAAACAAGAGCTTTCTAAAATTCCGTTCTTTGGTAAAGCAATGGTCGCTGCAGAATTTCCATTTGTGAACCGTAAAGACCGCAAAGAGGCCATTAAAAATTTAGCTGCTGCCAGAGCACTTATGGAAAGCGGGCTTGTGATGTGGATAGCTCCTGAGGGAACACGTTCACGAGATGGTAAATTAGCACCTTTTAAAAAAGGTGGTTTTATCACCGCGATTGAAGCACAAGCAACGATTATCCCTATTGGAATCCGCGGTGCTTATGAAATTTTACCTGCAAAAACAACGCAATTACAGACCAATCAGTCGGTTCAAATTTGTATTGGTGAGCCCATTGATGCTTCCGCTTACAGTTTAGCCAATAAAGAAGTTCTGATTGAGCGTGTTCACCAAGCTATGCAAGCGCTTGTCGAATAACGGTTTCTAAAACTTATCCACGGTGATTCATTAAGTACTGCGTGCTGCCTTAGCAGGCAATTTTAAAACGTATTAGCCAGTACCTTGTCGCGCTCCACCTAAATTTTTGATAGGAAATGTTAATTTTATTTCGGAAGTTCCTTGCATCTTGCTATTTTAAAAAGCGCCGATTGAGCCTTATGTTTCCTGCTGTTTCTTTGACTTAAACGCTTCTAAAACAACAGAGGGAACAAAAGCAGCAATATCGCCGCCCAGAGTGGCAATTTCGCGCACAAGTGTCGAAGAAATCAATGCAACTTCATCCGTTGGCGTAAGAAATACGGTCTCAATTTGCGGGTTTAACCTTCGGTTTATACCAGCGAGTTGAAATTCGTATTCAAAGTCATTAAACCTTATCCCACGAATAATGACACGAGCTTGATGTTCAGTGGCACAATGCACCAACAAACCTTGGAAATGGATAACTGAGACATTCGAGCAATCTTTTAAGCTCTCTTGAATCAAATTAACCCGTTCGTCAAGCGAAAAATAGGGTTTCTTCGATGAATTAGTAGTAACAGCTATTATCAGTTCAGGGAATAAATTGGAAGCTCTATGGATGATTTCTAAATGACCATTCGTAATGGGATCAAAGGTCCCAGGATAAATCGCCCTCACTTGCCGTCCTACCCGATTACTTGCACCAAGCCTGAAAGCAGTCTAATCGATTCGTTCTCCAAAAACCATGCTAAACTTGGCCTTATAACCTTAAAATTTTATATGCCCGCAGCATTTCTCTACAGACCTTTACATGCACGATAAGGAATCGATTATGCAAAGCATACCCAATCAAAATATGGACAAGGTTACGAATCATTATTACCTCTCGTTAGTATCACGCCCCCTAACAACCATAATAAGTTTTTGCTGCCTTATGATTGCTTTTTTTAGCATGCTGAGCGTTGTTCCTGCCGCCTACGCTGCCCGAGCTCTAAGCATTAGCACGTCAAGCGTGGGTTCTTGGCAAATGAGTGGTGCCATTGCGGCACGCAAGCAAAACCAAGGGTGGAATGCCAGTTTCAATTGGCAACAGCAAGGACCCAATCATTATCAAATTCGTCTAAACGGCCCTTTAGGAAATGGAGCCGTGCTGATTACCAGGCAGGGTAATACGGTCACCTATCGAGACGGACCTAAACGATTAACAGGCACGAATGCAAGTACGATGCTTGAAAGACAAACCGGTGTACGGTTACCGGTTAATTACCTTTATTATTGGGTAAGGGGTTTACCTGCACCTGGCCCCGTGCAATCTATTAAACGTGATAGCAACAACCACCTTTTATTTCTACGTCAAGCAGGCTATACCATTGAGTACTCTCAATATAAAACAATTAAGCAATTTCACCTGCCGACAAGAATGCGCGTACATAACAATCAAGTATTCCTTAAACTTGTCATTCGCCAATGGGGAATTTAGTGCAAAAATTATTTGACATAAGGAAAATTAATTTGCAAAATAGTGGCCTATGAAGTTTTCCAAAGTTGCTCAGTTAAAATTGACAACAGTCGATGCAATCTAATTAATGGGGTGTCGCCAAGCGGTAAGGCACAGGGTTTTGATCCCTGCATACCTAGGTTCGAATCCTAGCACCCCAGCCAAATACTCACTAATCATTAATTAAAGAACGAGCTATATACTTATGTCAGCAATGATGATCTTTACAGGCAACGCTAACCCTGAATTAGGCCTTAAGATCGCAGCCCACCTCAACATTCCGGTAGGTAAAGCCACGGTAGGTACCTTTAGTGATGGTGAAACGCTAGTAGAAATACTAGAAAATGTTCGTGGTCGCGATGTATTTATTATCCAACCCACTTGCGCTCCAGCAAACAATAATTTAATGGAGTTGCTAACCATGGCGGACGCTTTACGTCGATCCTCTGCTGGACGAATTACCGCCGTTGTACCCTACTATGGTTATGCGCGGCAAGATCGCCGGGTCCGTTCTGCACGTGTGCCTATCACAGCAAAAGTTGTTGCAGATATGATGGCGAGTGTTGGTATTTGTCGGGTTCTCACGGTTGATCTTCATGCTGATCAAATCCAAGGCTTTTTCTACATGCCTGTGGACAACGTTTATTCGACTTCTGTTTTACTGCAAGATATTAAGCAGCAGAATATGCCGAATCTAATGGTCATTTCTCCTGACGTTGGTGGTGTTGTGCGCGCGCGCGCTATCGCCAAATTGTTAAACGATGCAGAACTATCCATTATCGACAAACGTCGTAGTGGGCCGAATAAATCAGAAGTGATGCATATTATTGGCGAGCCAAGCGGTCATAACTGTATCATCATTGACGACATCGTTGATACTGCAGGAACCCTTTGCACTGCGGCACAACAGCTGAAAGAAAATGGTGCAACAAGTGTACGTGCCTATATTACACATCCAGTTTTATCCGGTAAAGCCGTTGAGAATATCATGCACTCTGCAATGGATGAAATTGTAGTAACAGACACTATCCCCTTGCAACCAGCTGCACAAGCTTGCCCTAAAATTCGAGTTGTTAGCTTAGCAAGCATGCTTGCACAAGCCATCAAGCGCATTAATGGAGAAGAATCCATTAGCTCTATGTATTCTGAACACTAAGACAATTAAAAAGCCACCTATATAGTTGGCTTTTTAATAACCTCATTCATCGTATCAATGATGGATTAACCCACGTTCCATTAATTGATAGGAGCAGCGACTTGATCGTTTCTTGCTTCTTGGGTTACTTCTTCTTCCTTTCGCTGACGCTGACCACCAAATAAACCTAAACCTTGGCTTATTAACAATCCAGCTGCCACTAACGCTGTCTTGCCAGTTCATCAGAAACAGCAACAACATTGCAAAAGTTTTTATTTCGGCCATCGATGGTATTTATAAACAAAAAAACCTCTAGAAAACAAACCAAATGGTATTTTGTCTAGAGGCTTTCATAGTCTGCAGTCGTTAATAGACTGACGTGTGGTAGTATATCTTTTAGTCGCGGGAACCCACATATTTATCATCAAAATAATGGCGGAGCTTTGTTCTTAACGTGCCTCTGCTGATACCAAGCATCAACGCAGCGCGAGACTGATTGTACTTACAATGTTCCATGACGGCACGAAAGAGAGGGATTTCAATCTCTTCTAGCACTAGCTTGTAAAGCTCAACTGGCTCACCGCCTTTCAATTCTGAAAAATATTGCTGCACGGATTGCATGACGCTTTCTGCTAATGAGATCGATGTAGATACAGTCTCCACATCATGAGTTGTTGTCATGGATATTGTCTCCTTTTAAATTCAGCATCGTAGCAAATTACATTAAATTGCACAAGTATCGATTATTCGAGAAAGTATTTAGGAATGAGGGCGGGAAAACCTTTGATGCCTGAGTGGGCAAGCATCAAAGGTTACGCGGCTACAAAAAGATTAACCGATGTTATTACTCGTTACCAGTATAATTCCCTTAACCTTTTTAAAATTTCATCATCTCTGGATCAAAGGGCTTGCCATTTATCGTGAAATTGCCTTGGGTTAAAGTTGCTTCAAGCACGTAGTTTGATCCGACTGGTTTTAACATACCATTTTGCACCAGTGTCGCCAATTGAGCATCAGCAAGGCTGTTGACTTGTTGAGTTAGATCGGTAGATTTAGCAGCCACTCGTGCATTTTCATCAGGATCAACGCTTGGCTCCATCGCAGGCATCATAGTCTTAGTATCAGAACCTTGAGGCGCCATCATTTTTTCTTGAATGGAACTAACTACCCACTGACGCATCACTGCAGCAGGTATGGTTAATTTACCATTTCCTTGAATTTTTTTAGTAAATTCAACCAGGTTATTCATTGCATCTTTAGGTAAGGCGATATGCAAATTACCTTGAACAGGACCCTCTGGCATCGTAAACATAAATTCCTTCACGTTTAATTCAGCACCTTGACCAAATAATTGTGAAAGCGGTGCAATCATAGAAAGCATTGCTGTTTTTCGTTGAACTTCTGAACCTTGTTGCGCTAAATTCATCTTTTCATTGAGTTGAGTTAAGGCTTCCGCATTCAAATTACTCACCGTAAGATCAAGCTTACCTTCGCCATAGTGTTTATTTTCCAGCCCTAAACCTTTGAGTGTCAATTTCAGCTTAGTATTAAATAATCCTGCTTGGATATCCGCATCAGAATCCATATAAAAATCGTCAAGCGATAATAGGTGTTTGTTTCCTTCAGTAATTTTTAAGCTAGGCACAAAGGCATTGACATTCCCTAAAAATAAACCTTGAGGCGTGCGATGCAGGTCGTACCGTATTTTAGCTTTTTCGCCTTGTAATTTCGCTTGATCCACGCTCGCACTCGTTCCTTGTAAATTGAGCACGCCTTTCACATGATTTAAGTTTGAGGAAATCTTGGTGGTCGCTTTACCACCCATCCACTCAAAATGTTTGTTACCTTCTTTTGTCGTCAGGTTAAAGGCTGGCAAATTTGCTCGTAACCGGGCAGTACCGAAATAATTCAAAAAGAAATCGACAAATAACTGAGGTTCTACCGATGCATCTGAAAAAACTTGCTTGAAGGATGCAATGTATTCTTGAGGTAGAGTGACAACTGTTTGCAAAGCGCCTAAACCAAATTGCAGTTTACCTTTTGAAAACATCATCGGGCCATGATGAATTCTAGCTGCCAAAGGAAAATTTAAATCCTTAGCGGGGATAATTTGAATTTGATCATTGGTTTTAATAGTTTGAGCAGGAATATGCAGTTGCCAATTAAATAAGGCATCCGAACTGAACCAACCACGTTGATAACGATTTACCTGAATATTTACACCATTTGCCTGACGCAATACATTAATTTCTTCTCTTAATTTGCGTTCAGTAAGATATCCCATCCCATCATAAGCACCAAGGACTATGATTAAAACAAGTGCCACTAATCCTATCACTTTTTTCATATTTATCCTTCAAGAAATCTGAAACCTTTTGTGCGCTTAGCTTAGCATGACTGCCAGATGTCGTCACTGCTTTCGTAAAGCGTGCTGCTTTAATATAACACGCAGGTAAGCTGGCGGTTCAAACCAAGGATCCTCACCATAGAACCCTGACCACCAACCATCAAGCCAAAAATCGAAGGATTTTGTTCCTTGTGAAAAAGGATTTGTCAGTTCATTTAATCCCGTTAAAGCGGCTTCATATCCACTTAAGTAACATTCCTCAAGATCGGGATACTGCAGATGGAAATGGAATTTAATTTCTGGCAGTAATTCATTTAGCTTGTTCATAACTACCCCTCAACTGAACGCTTTAGCCATCTCATTGTGATGTCTAACGAGTACAGAATTTAAGATAGCTTTAAGAATGCATTTATGGTGCCAAACGACAGTATTGCCATCGTTCTGCAATGTATTGATAGAGGATGCGATCATGTAGACGATTGTCTCGGCCTTGCCAGAATTCGATCGCTTTAGGATGTACGCGATACCCTCCCCAGTATTCGGGACAACTAAGCGGTTGATTGGGGTGCGTTACCTTAAACTGAGCAACCGCATTCTCCAAGGTGTTTCTACTGTCAATGCGATGACTTTGCGGGGAAATAATCGCTGCAATCTGGCTTTCTTTTGGGCGAGAGATAAAATAGGTTTCAGATTCTGTTTGACTTGTACGCGACACTTCTCCGCGTATGCGTACTTGTCGAGCCATGGTTGGCCAATAAAAATTTAAAGCGATATTCGGTGATTGTGTTAATTGCGCAGCTTTACTGCTTTCGTAATTGGTGTAAAAAAGAAATGTATCGTTTTCAATTCCTTTCAAGAGCACCACTCGTGAATCCGGACATCCTTCTGCATCAACGGTTGAAACAACCATTGCTGTTGGATCGCTGATTTCTGAGGCTAAGACATCTTCAAACCAACGTTTAAACTGCACAAAAGGAGACACTGGAAGTGCTTCTTCGGTCAGGGCCTTCGTTCCGTATTCTCGACGAAGCCCTGATAAAGTTTGCCATTTTTCCATAAGCGATGCCACAGAAAATAGAGAATAATAAACAGGTTATACTACCAGCCGGTTACTTCAGCCATAGCCTGACCTAAGTCAGCCGGTGAATGCACCACTCTCACGCCTGCAGATTCTAAGGCTGCAAATTTTTCACTTGCCGTACCTTTGCCGCCTGCAATAATTGCCCCTGCATGCCCCATGCGCTTGCCAGGAGGAGCAGTTACTCCGGCAATGTAAGAGACAACAGGTTTTGTCACATGCGATTTAATAAAATCTGCCGCTTCTTCTTCGGCTGATCCACCGATTTCACCGACTAAAATAATTGCTTCAGTACTTGGGTCAGCTTGGAATAAAGCTAATACGTCGATAAAACTCATTCCTGGAATTGGATCACCGCCAATTCCTACACAAGTACTTTGACCAAAACCTCTATCAGTCATTTGTTTAACAGCTTCGTAGGTCAGTGTTCCTGATCGAGAAACAATACCTACTTTTCCAGGCTGATGGATAAATCCCGGCATAATACCGATTTTACAAGCACCGGGTGTAATAATGCCTGGGCAGTTTGGGCCGATCAGCTTACTTTGGGTATTATTTTTTAAATAAACATTCACTTCCAGCATATCTAAAACCGGCACGCCTTCGGTGATGCACACAATCAGTGGAATACCTGCTTCGGCTGCTTCGAGAATTGAATCTTTACAGAAAGGAGCTGGTACGTAAATAACCGTTGCATCTGCTCCTGTTTCTTCACGTGCTTCGCGCACCGTGTTGAAGACGGGTAGACCTAAATGTGTTTGACCGCCCTTTCCTGGTGTAACCCCACCAACCATTTGTGTTCCATATTTAATGGCTTCTTCTGAATGAAAGGTACCTTGTTTGCCAGTAAAGCCCTGACAAATAACTTTTGTTGATTCATTAACTAAAATACTCATGACTCGCCTTATGCCACTGCTTGAACGACTTTTCTTGCTGCATCGGTTAAACTGTCTGCGGCAATCACGTTTAACCCACTCTCATTTAAAAGCTGTGCGCCTAATTGGGCATTATTCCCTTCAAGACGTACAACAACCGGTACTTTGACAGAAACCTCTTTAACAGCATTAATAATACCTGTAGCAATGAGATCACAACGTACAATGCCACCAAAAATATTGACTAAAATACCTTTTACCTTGCTGTCAGAAAGAATAATTTTCAGTGCTTCACTAACCCGTTCTTGCGTTGCACCACCACCCACATCTAAGAAATTTGCGGGCTCGCCTCCTTCTAATTTAATCACATCCATGGTAGCCATAGCCAATCCTGCGCCATTCACCATGCACCCGATTGTTCCATCAAGCGGGATATAATTGAGTTCCCAATCGGTCGCACGGTTTTCTCGCTCATCTTCTTGACTGGGATCACGCATGCTTTTTAGCTGGGGCTGACGATACAATGCATTGGCATCAACATTGATCTTTCCATCTAAGCACAAGAGACTACCTGACTTTGTTACAACCAGTGGGTTAATTTCTAGTAAGCTAAGATCACGCTCGACGAATAATTTACCAACGCCCAATAGCAGCTTTGTAAACTCTTTCACTTGATCATTGTTAAGCCCAAGCTTAAAGCCGATATCACGTGCTTGAAAAGGCATAACACCCACCAATGGATCAACAATGACTTTAAAAATCTTTTCCGGTGTTTCTTCAGCAACTTTCTCGATGTCTACCCCACCTTCAGTGGAAGCCATCAACACTAAACGTTGGGAAGCACGATCAATTAGAGCACTTAAATAAAGTTCACGGTCGATATCACAAGTTTCTTCAACGAGCACAGCATTCACGGGTTGACCTGTCGCGTCAGTTTGATAGGTAACAAGACGTGTCCCCAACAATGCTTTGACTGTTGTTGCTAATTCTTCTTTAGTAGAAACGATTTTGACGCCACCGGCTTTACCACGTCCACCGGCATGTACCTGCGCTTTCACAACCCAGCGTGAGGTTCTTAACTGTGAAGCAACCTGCAAGGCATCTTCCACATTGTAAGCAACTTGACCGTTAGGAACGGGTAATTGATAATTGGAAAACAATTGTTTTGCTTGATATTCATGTAAATTCATTCTTCAACCTTCTTCAACAAAGTATTAGGCAAATCGTTAGACGTTTAATATTAAACGTGTTGGATCTTCTAATATCTCTTTTACAGTCACTAAAAATTGTACGGATTCTTTACCATCAATCAAACGATGATCATACGATAAAGCCACATACATCATTGGACGAATCACGACTTGGCCATTTTCTGCAATGGGTCTATCCATAATTTTATGCATGCCGAGAATCGCTGTTTGTGGTGGATTAATAATAGGCGTCGCTAATAAAGAGCCGAAGATACCACCATTAGTAATAGTGAAAGTACCGCCTTGCATTTCTTCCAACGCCAATTTCCCTTGCCGTGCTCGTGTTGCTAATTCAGCAATGTTTTTTTCAACTTCAGCCATGCTCATTTGATCAGCATTTTTTAACACAGGCACAACCAAACCACGTTCTGTCGATACCGCAATACCTACATCGTAATACCCGTGATAAATAATATCTTGACCATCAATAGATGCATTCACAGCCGGAAAACGTTTCAAGGCTTCAACAACGGCTTTAGTAAAGAAAGACATGAAACCTAGTTTAGCGCCGTGTTGCTTTTCAAAACGATCTTTGTATTGTGATCGCAATTGCATTACTGCATGCAAGTTAATCTCATTAAAAGTCGTCAACATAGCCGCATTATGTTGCGCCTCAACCAAACGCTCAGCGATACGTGCGCGTAGGCGTGTCATTGGTACTCGACGCTCTTCTCTCTCACTACCTGCACTTGACTGTGCCGCAGGTTTGGATGCTGATTTCTCAGAAGATGATTGTTTTTTAATGTAAGCTTGTACATCTTCCTGTGTAATTTTTCCACCTTCCCCTGTTCCAGAAATTTGCGAAGGGCTTATATCATGAGATGCTAATAACCGTCGCACAGCAGGGCTAGTACTGGAACTAGAGGCAGCACCATCTGAAGAAGATTCCTCTTGCTTGGAAGCTGCTTTCTCTGGGCCTTTATCAGTACCTTTTGATGTTTCTTTCTGAGCGGTCGCTTTCTCGCTTTTCTTCTCTTCCTCTGCAGAAGACGCTTCAGATGAATCGGATTTTTGTTCTGACGCAGCTTCTGTATTAATACGTGCTAATAATTGGCTTGCTGTAACCGTTTCCCCTTCAGGACAACAGATTTCTTCAAGTATTCCATCCGCTGGTGCAGGCACTTCAAGGACAACCTTGTCCGTCTCCAAATCCACGAGATTTTCGTCGCGCTGGACTTTATCTCCTACTTTTTTATGCCAAGCTGCTACTGTCGCATCTGCAACGGATTCAGGCAGCGCAGGGACTTTCAGTTCAATCGACATAACAGTTCTTCCCCTTATGAATCAGCTTTATGAGCGTTTATCTTCTGTGGTACCGGACTTTTAACGGATGAGATTATTCATCCGATAATGCTTGTTTTACTAATGCTTCTTGCTGTTGCACATGTAAGGAGAAACTTCCTACTGAAGGTGCAGCGGCAAATCCCCGCCCTGCGTAGCGGAGCGATTGTCCTTGTGTTAAGCATTCATTCATATGATGCTGTGAAGCAAACCAAACGCCTTGATTTTGTGGCTCTTCTTGGCACCAAACAATCGTCTTTGCATTTGGAAATTTTTGCAATTCTTTTTGTAAGGCTTTTTTCGGAAAGGGATACAATTGCTCAATACGAATAATGGCTGCCGTTGTTTGCTTGTTTTCCCGACGCGCTTGCAGCAAATCGTAATACACTTTGCCGCAGCACAATATGACTTTATTTACTTTGGAAGCATCTAAATCATCAACTTCAGGAATGACATTATAAAACTTACCGTCTGTTAAATCTTTCAAAGAAGAAATAGCCAATTTGTGACGTAACAAACTTTTTGGTGTCATAACAATGAGCGGCCGTCGAAAAGATCGCAGCATCTGGCGTCGTAATAGGTGAAAAATTTGCGCAGGCGTGGTTGGCGTGCATACTTGCATATTACGTTGCGCACAAAGCTGCATATAACGTTCTAAACGCGCTGAAGAATGTTCCGGCCCTTGACCTTCATAACCATGGGGAAGCAGCATCACTAGGCCACAGAGGCGGCCCCATTTTTGTTCGCCTGAACTAATAAATTGATCAATAACAACCTGAGCACCATTCGCAAAGTCACCAAATTGCGCTTCCCACAAAACCAAAGAAGTTGGTTCAGCAGCAGCATACCCGTATTCAAAAGCTAAAACGGCTTCTTCTGATAAAACAGAATCAATCACATCAAAAGGTTTTTTAGGGTCAACCACTGTTTTTTCAAGGGGTATATACGACTCGCCCGTTTTCGCGTCATATAAAACCGCATGCCGATGCGCAAATGTTCCACGTCCACTGTCTTGGCCTGACAAACGTACACCGTAACGTTCATCTAATAGACTGGCGTAGGCCATGGCTTCTGCGTATCCCCAGTTTAAGGGTAATTCGCCTGCAGTCATTTTCACACGTTCATTTAAAAGACGCTTGACCACCGGATGCACTTCGAAGCCTTCGGGTAACCATTCAAGTTTTTTAGCAAGTTCGTTTAATTTTTCACAGGAGATTGACGTCTCAACGCTTTCTGTCCATTTACCATCTGTGTAGGGTGCCCAGCCATTGGATTTTTTACTTTCATCGTGATTTTGCACCACTTCAACAACCATTTCACCCGTATCTAATTTATTGCGATAGTCTTCGGCCCACTGCTCAACTTCTTTTTCAGTGACCAATGCTTCTTTCGTCAATTGCTGGGCATAAAGCTCCCGCAATGGCTTTGTTGCTTTAATTTTTTGATACATGACGGGTTGTGTAATCGCAGGCTCATCTGCCTCGTTATGCCCATGGCGACGATAACAAACCAGATCAATGACGACATCCCGTTTAAATTTCATACGAAATTCAAAGGCAATTTGTGCGGCAAATAAAACAGCTTCCGGATCATCTCCATTGACATGGATAACCGGCGCTTGAACCATCTTTGCAACGTCAGTGCAGTATAGGGTTGACCGGGAATCCAGTGGATTACTCGTCGTAAATCCAATTTGGTTATTAATGACAATGTGAACGGTACCACCTGTGCAATAACCGCGTGCTTGAGAAAAATTAAACGTTTCCATGACAACACCCTGTCCTGCAAAGGCAGCATCACCATGGATTACAATCGGTACGACGGTATCTTTATGCTCTAGGTCATCATATCTTCTCAAACGCGAGCGCGCAGAGCCTTCGATGACAGGGCCAATAATTTCTAGATGAGACGGATTAAAAGCAAGTGCTACATGTAACGAAGCACCCGTCCGCGTACATATATCGGCAGAAAATCCTAAGTGATACTTGACGTCACCTGATCGTACTTGTTCAATTTTCCCTTCAAATTCTTGAAATAATGCGTCGGGTTCTTTGCCCAAAACATTGACGAGGACGTTCAGACGCCCTCTATGTGCCATACCGATGACAAATTCCTTGACGTTTTTTTGGCCCCCTTGATCGAGTAATTCTCGCATCAACGGAATTAACGCATCACCGCCTTCTAAAGAAAACCGCTTCTGCCCCACAAAGCGCGTCCCTAAGTAACGTTCTAAGCCTTCTGCTGCAATTAAGTCTTTCAACAGTTCGCGTTTTTTATCCGCATCGTAACGAGGTCTACCGCGCACTGTCTCCATTTTTTGTTGGATCCACGCTGTCTCTTCATTATTTGAGATGTGCATGTACTCTATGCCAATGCTACCGCAATAGGTTTCTCGTAAAGCTTGATGAATGTCTTTTAAAGGCATTCGGGCACCATCAAAATACCGTCCTGCAAAAAAGGGACGAGACAAATCACCTTGGCCTAAATGATGGTAGCTCAAATCAAGGCTCGGTACATGATGACGGTGTGCCATCTCTAGGGGATCGAGTTTAGCTTCCTGATGGCCATAGGAACGATATGCATTCACTAAATCAGCGACTTGATATTGAAGATTCTCCAGCGTGATCGTATCGCTTGATGCGGCAATCGGCTTTGAGGCTTTATTTAAAAAATAGGCTTGCAAATCACGATGAGGTTGCTCTTTTCCGTTATCCGTGTTTTTAGGTAAAGCATCGAAGGCAGCTCGCCAATCATCGGGAACCGAGCTAGGATCTTGCAAATAATCTTCGTATAAATTATCAACATAAGTCATACTGCCAGCGGACAAGTAAGACCATGCCTTTTGAACATCTAGATAACGGCTCATCTTAATTAGGTTTCCTCATTCATCATCTGCACACGAATTTCTGAAATCGCTTTGGTTGGGTTAAGGCCCTTTGGACAAACTTGCGTACAATTCATAATTGAACGACATCGAAAAACACTGAAAGGATCTTGCAAGTCATCCAAGCGCTCTTTCGTCGCAGTATCACGACTATCTGCTAGAAATCGTCGAGCCTGTAATAAACCAGCAGGCCCTACAAATTTGTCGGGATTCCACCAAAATGAGGGGCAAGAACTGGAGCAGCAAGCACATAAAATACATTCATACAGGCCATCCAGCTGCGCCCTTTCTTCCGGGGATTGTAACCGTTCGGTCGTGGGAACAGGTTCGTTGTTTTGTAAATAAGGTTTTATGCGTTCATATTGTTCGTAAAAAGTCGTCATATCAACAACGAGGTCCCTGACAACAGGAAAAGCCGGCAAAGGGCGAATGACTAATTTATCTGTCCCCAATTGTGACAGAGAAGTCACACAGGCTAATCGATTCATGCCATTAATGTTCATACCATCAGAACCACACACCCCTTCCCGACATGAACGTCTAAAAGAAAGCGTCGAATCTTGTTCTTCCTTTAAGCGTTCCAGCAAGCTTAACAGCATCGGATCATTTTCTGTTGACACTGCCAATGTATAGTCTTGCATATACGGTTCTTTATCGTCGGTAGGGTTATAACGATAAATAGAAAAATTTACATTTTTCATGTTAGCCACGGTATTCCTCTCTTAATAAGGTTGACGTCTCACCTAATACACTCGCTCTTTTGGAGCAAATGGAGGCACGTATTTCGGCGAAGCATTTACCGGTCTATAGGCAATCGTATCGCCCTCAGGCAAATATACCGTATGCTTAATCCAATTGGCATCGTCGCGCTTAGGATAGTCTTCGCGGCTATGTGCACCACGACTTTCTGTGCGGGCTAATGCTGACTTAGCGGTTGCATAAGCCGTTGCCATCAAGTTATCCAACTCAAGCGCAGTAATCCTTTCTGTATTAAAAACTTTGGACTTATCTGTTAATACGGCATGTTGTAATCGTGCTTGTAATGCTTGTAAACGCATCAAGCCTGCTTCCATGATGTCTCCTTTACGGAACACACCAAAGTCTTCCTGCATGACGCGTTGCATATCCTTGCGTATTTGGGTCAGATCTTCCCCTGTTTTCGAATGCTCCCAACGATTGTAACGTGCTAGGGAAGCATCGATTTGTTCGTCTGGTACGTAGTTTAATGCCGGTAACTGATGGGTCTGCCATAAATCTTCGACGTGTAGACCAGCGGCTCGACCAAAAACCACTAAATCTAAAAGCGAGTTTCCACCTAGCCGGTTAGCGCCATGCACTGAGACACAAGCACACTCGCCCACTGCATAAAGCCCCTCTACAATCTGGTCCACGCCATTGATTTGCGTGAGCGCTTGACCATACTGATTAGTGGGAATACCGCCCATGCTGTAATGGCAAGTAGGAACAACTGGAATAGGCTCCTTGATAGGATCAACTCCTGCGAATTTAATTGCTAATTCGCGAATCCCTGGTAAGCGTGATTGGATGAGGTCTGCACCCAAATGATCCAATTTCAATTTAACGTAATCGACACCTTGGGGATCAAAGCCATTGCCTGCTCGTAGCTCCAGTGCCATTGCCCGAGCAACGACATCTCTTGAGGCTAAGTCTTTAACATGAGGCGCATAACGCTCCATGAAACGCTCGCCTGATTTGTTAATCAGGTAGCCCCCTTCGCCTCGGCAACCTTCGGTCACCAAGACCCCGGCACCTGCGATGCCTGTTGGGTGAAACTGCCACATTTCCATGTCTTGTAAAGGCACACCAGCACGCATAGCCATACCAAAACCATCACCAGTATTAATGTAGGCATTCGTTGTTGACTGATAAATACGCCCTGCACCTCCGGTTGCGAGAATACAAACACGTGTATGATAAAAAACCACCTCACCTGTTTCAATGCAAAGCGCTGTCACACCAACGATACGACCTGAGGCATCCTTTACAAAATCTAAAGCATACCATTCGCTAAAAATAGCGGTCTTTGCTTTGATATTTTGTTGATACAACGTATGCAATAAAGCATGACCTGTTCGATCGGCTGCGGCACAGGTTCTCGCAGCTTGTTCGCCGCCGAAATTCTTAGATTGCCCACCAAACTGACGTTGATAGATTTTACCGTTATCCATCCGAGAGAAAGGCAAACCCATATGCTCAAGTTCGTAAACTGCTTCAGCACCTGTACGACATAAATATTCAATACAGTCTTGGTCGCCTAAATAGTCGGCACCTTTAACGGTGTCATACATATGCCAACGCCAATCATCTTCGTCGGCATTACCAAGTGCGGCTGTGATACCGCCTTGTGCAGATACCGTGTGTGAACGGGTAGGAAAAACCTTTGACAACAAGGCAACCTTCAAACCAGAATTAGCCAGCTGAAGTGCCGCCCGCATGCCAGCACCACCAGCGCCGATAATTACTGCATCAAATTGACAGCGTGCAATAGCCATTTTATTGCCCCCAAAAAATCATTATCGCCCCTATCAATTGGCTTAATAACCAGAAGGCAACGAGCATTTGCAGTGAAAAACGAAGGACGGTCGATTTAATGTAATCGGTTGTTACTGTCCAAATACCTATCCATGCATGTAGGGTCAACATCAGCACAGCAATCATTGTGAAAATTTTGAAGCCACAATGACTAAATAAATAGTGCCAATCCGCAAAATGAAGCGGTTGGTGCATTGCAATGTAAGCAAAGAGCGTCACAAAATAAATGAGTAAATAGGCCGCACTGACTTGCTGAATTAACCAATCTTTTAAGCCATTGCCGGTTAAACTCGTGACATTGGTTACCATATCCAAATTCCAAGCAAAATTATTCCTACGGCGGTGGCTGCCATAACAAACATAGCGCTTGCGCGACCTGCTGCTAGGCTTTCACCCCATCCTAAATTCATAACTAAGTGGCGCGTTCCCGCCAACAAATGATAGAGTAGCGCTGCGGTAAAACCCCATAATAACAGTTTTGGGAAAGGATGATGAAACATGCTGCGTAGGTTTAAGAAGGAATCCGCATTGTGAAGAGATAAAGAAAGAAAATAAAGCATTACGGGCATTAACAAAAATAGCATGCACCCCGATATACGATGTAAAATCGAAGCAATGGCCATTGGAGGGTACTTGAAAGTGCTTAAGTCAAGATTGATAGGTCTTTCTTGCTTCACGATATTAAAATCTCCTCATGAAATCTACCGATCCTTCGCTGCTCATAAAAAATACAAAGCCACCACTAACGCAGCGGGAAGAGATGCCCAGGGCCAGAATGAAAACACAATCTTTACATACACGGCTGAATTCTGCAAGATAATAGATTTGAATCCAGCGAACAGCTTGCACTTTAACGCGGCAAGTATACGCTGCCGAAGCGTTTAAATAAATATGGATCTTTCTAACCCTTTCTACAACGCTGTTCGCAATGATTTCTACCACATGCGTAGAGGCAGACCTATCTCTGCATTATCTGCCGCTGATATGGCACTTATAAAGCCAATTGCTAAAGTTTCAGAAAAAAAACACTCGGCATTAATACTCTTGCATGGTTTTACTTCTACCCCTGCAGTATTCCGACTGATGAAACCACTTTTTGCTGACTATGATACGGTAATTTGCCCTGCCCTACCTGGACACGCAAGCTCCATCAAAGACCTATCGAACGTTCACTATCAAGATTGGCTGTTAGCTGCCGAACAATGTGTCCGTGACATCGCTCAGACCTTTGACAACATCGATGTTGTCGGCTTTTCATTAGGTGGTTTACTCGCCAGCCATATTAGTCACTACGTTCGATTAAACCATCTTTATCTCATTGCCCCGGCTTTTGACCTTCCTTATCCCATTTCTCTTCTACTAAAGCTGGCCAAGGGTCTCAAAAGCCTAGGATTTAATTTATTAAGAAATACTGCGGGAGACCTACTATCTAACGAGCATACGGAGATTGCTTACCGTAAGGTACCTGTTACAGCTATCATTGAATTATTAACCTTGCTCAATGAACAACCTCCCGCATTGCCTAACTGCCCCACGGATGTCTTTTTAGGTCGCTATGATCATGTTATTTCGTCTAAGCGAGTTGCAAAGCGCTTTAGTTCCGTTTCTTGTGCTCAGGTTCATTGGTTAAATGAATCAGCGCACGCAATCCCCTTGGAAAGCGATCGATATACCATTATCCAATGCATAAAGCGGTATCAAAAGCAGTCTTTATGACGTTGCCTTCACACGCATGTGGCTAAAATAGTACACGGAAAGAAACGTAGCCTGGGTGATTAAAAAAGCTTCATCCCGCTTCCGGCCTGAGACAGTGGCTCTTCATTACTTAATTTCACTGATTCTTTAAAGAGGCTATTTATCTCATCGAAAATGTTCGTCAACTCCAGATCTTTTTTATTCAGTAGATAGTCTCTATGTTGTTGAATGCATTCGCCTAACGGCATATAAATTAATTTGTGTTGGGGTAATTCTCTGATGTGAGATAAATCTTTCTGAATTTTCTTAATGAGTTCAATCGACGATTGCTTATTTTCTGCTGTTTTAGCTAAGTTCTGTAAATCATCTTTAAGCCCTAGAAGACGCGAGTTACGTTCCAATACAGCTTTGAGTCGGGTGCTTAAAGCTGTATTCCCTCCTATCACACCTGAGTTAAATTCAACTAAGTTAGTATTATGGTTCTCAATCACCTCAATGAGCTTTTCCCACGCCGAGAAATCCTCTTGACCGATCCGAAAACTTGATAGTGTTACAGACTTCCACTTTGGATTATCTGATAAAAACCTTGATAAATTGTCTATGCTATCTTTTGTAAAATCATTTAGGCTAAAATTCAAATGTTCAATGTCATTTGGTTTGGATTGGAGCATAGTTAAAAATTCTTCGAGTCCCTTATCGGTTAAGTTATTCCAACTTAAGTCTATCTTTTGAAATGATGCACAATGTATAGCAATGTCAGCGACATTTTTGTCTTGAATACAGCACTGTCGTAAATCCAGCTCCGGATTTTTTTGGGCTTTTCTAAAGTTTATAACATCTATTGCAGCTTCACTTATCTCATTAGCGTTTAGCCTTACTTCGACGTTAGGATTTTTTGCCTGTAAACACGCCATTAATGCTTTTACATCCGTAGGCTTTAAATCATTACACGACAAGTTAAGGTATTTAAGCTTTGCACTCTGAAGCAGTTTCAATAAAGGAGGTAGCTTTTCTGTGCGCAAACCACAACCAATGAATGCAATATTCGAAAGATTTGTGTTTTTTTCGATGGTATTACATAGTTTTTTCCACTGCTGCTCGCTGAGGCCCGAGGGGGGAATACCTACAGTCTTTGGTTTACAGTCCCTTACAAAGGAGGTAATTGTATTAAACATAAATACATTGTCTTCAGCAGTCCCCTGAACCTTTAAGTGGATAGGGTAAGTATGACGTGTTGAAAGGGCCCTTCTCAAAGGAGTTAAGCGTTTTACACTATGCAGATTAATCTCAAAGGTCATGGTGAGGGATTGAAGGCTTTTAAAATTTACAAGCCTGACAAGATTTTTGATATAGATCATAAATTCGTTATCATCCATATTCGCATCTGAAATAATCACGTTCAAAGAACGAATTGGCTTTTTTCTTACCTTGTTAATAAAAAACTGAAAATCTTCAAGTGATCCATTCGAAAAATTAACAGAGGCATCGAACTGAGCTTTTGGGTCTTTTTTTTGCCTTAATGTTCTGATTAGACCAGCGTTATTTAATTGATTATTCGATACTTTTTCTGCAAAAAAATGTGAAGAGCGTGATTTCATTGACACTCAGCCTCGATACTTGGCGCATAATGATAATTATTTTAGCATAATATTCAATTTTTTATTAATAATACGCAAAATAAATCGAAAAGATTTAAAATTTGACTAATTTTCTCACCTTTCTTCTTTCAGTGCATTAAGGATGGATGGACGATGCACAAGTGTTTCAAAATATCGCCTACATTAGGCCATTGATTTAAATCAACTTTGCAAATTAATAACCAGGTTAAGATAACATAGAAATAGGTATCAGGTAGTGTAAACACCTCGCCCGCTAAGTAATCATTGCTTGAAAGATGGTAATTGATAAAATCAAGCTTGGCGCTAATTTGCTGATGGATGCTGTGCTTTTCACCCTCTGATAACCCTTTATGAAACAAAGAGCCTACCGTTTTATGCAACTCAGTCGCCACATAATTTAGCCATTCTAATACATGATATCGTTTGATATTGTTAACTTCTGGCAAAAGATTGGTAGCTTTAAAGGTGTCCGCCAAATAGGGAATGTTTTCCTTGCAAGATGAATTAAACAATCACTTCTTAATCCACAAACTTCACACAAAAATACAGAAAAGTTAAATAACTAATGATTAGGCGTTACAATATTAAACCAGAAATCAAAATTATCTATAAAGCTTAGCAATTGCTTTAATGCATCTTGCTTACCTTCAATTTTTAACTCGTTATGGGCCTGAGTACTTTCAATCGTTTTTTGTTTCAAAATAATTTGATTTAAAATTTCCCGATTGATCGTAATCGTAGCGTCTGCATGACTTGATTGATACCCCTGAATATGATGCAAACTACCGTTGTTAAGTTCTAGCAAGTATTTTGCATGGATATCAGGAAAAACAAAATTTAGGGTAAGTACCGTATGAGATGCCTTTTCACCGTTTAATTTAACGCCAAGATAGTCAAAAAATAAATCGACACTCATAGCGCGAATGGTATCGGGGCTAGCCGTATCAGGTGTCGCACCTTTTGATATGCCATGACGCAGTTCTTTAGCACCACTAAGATAAAAATTTCGCCACGGCCCTGATTCAGCTTGGTAACCGAGTTGTTCCAAAGCATCGGCCTCAAGGTTACGTGCTTCGTGGTTATTAGGATCAGCAAACACTACATGGTTCAGAACTTGTGCAACCCATCGATAATTTCCTTGAGCATAATCATTTCTTGCTTGCGCTATAATTTTGGTAGCGCCACCCATATAATCAACGTACTTTTTACTCGCTTCCACAGGCATCAAAGGATGTAACATAGCCGGATTACCACTAAACCAACCTAAATATTTTACATAGGTGGCTTTGGTATTATGATTCATTGTTCCATAATAACCCCGATTTGACCAATAATAACTAAGTGTATCTGGAAGATTCACTTTTTCTGCAATCTCGTCCATCGTGAATCCTTGGTTCGCATAATGGAGCGTTTGATCATTGATAAACCGATACATATCTCGTTGTAATTTTAGATGGGTAACAATCTGATCATTACCCCAAACAGGCCAGTGATGAGGAGCAAACATCACTTGCGCATCCCGGCCCCAAAGATAAAGAATCTCATTTAAATATTTAGACCACATCAATGGATCTCTAATTTTTGCGCCTCTTAGGGAATAGGTATTATGAAGCGTATGAGTAGCATCTTCTGCCGTGCATAAAGCATGATACTCAGGAATGTAAAAAAACATTTCAGAGGGTGCTTCAGAGTCCGGCGCCATATAAAAAACAAAATCTAATCCCGCTAAGTTGAAATGTTGTTGGTTATCTTTGATGAGATCTGTAGGTGTTATAAGCGATACAGTGCCTGAAGACGTGGTCATTCCTAATCCAGTGCCTACTTGCCCCGTTGGAGACATAGGTAATAAGTTCCCATACATATAACTGGCTCTTCGGCTCATCACATTACCTGCCATCACATTCTCAGCAATCGCACTTTCCGTAAAGCCAATGGGCGCAACGATTTTTACTTTACCTGCACTTACTTCTTCTTCTGTAACCACCCCTTTAACACCGCCATAATGATCGATATGACTATGCGTATAAATCACAGCAACAATGGGTTTTTTAGGTCGATGTTTAAAATATAACTCAAGGGAAGCTTTTGCTGTTTCAGTAGAAATTAAAGGATCAACAATAACGATCCCCTGAGTTCCTTCTATAAACGTAATATTGGAAAGATCCGCAGTACGTACTTGATAGATATATTCATCTACTTTAAATAATCCACCTATGGATACAAGCTGAGATTGTCGCCATAAACTTGGATTAACAGTATCGGGAGAGTGGCTGTCTTTTTTGATAAATGAAAAATTACTTAAATTCCATACAAGCGCACCATTAGCATTTTTGATCATCCCATTATCAGGCAAAGGAGCGATCAGCCCTTTCGATGCATTATTAAAAGACGCATTATCATTAAAAGGCAGCTCTTTTAAGAATGTATTATTGACATTTTTAGTAACTGTGGAAGCGTCTTTTGAGAGATCATTTGCAAATGAAGCATTTAAAAACCACACGGGCGAAGCAACTAAAATACTTAACGTCAATCTTTTGATGTGCATATCCGTCCTTGAAGATAATCCTTTTCCGCTCACTCATAGTAATCGGTAGGTACATCCTATTCAATGTATAAAGAGCGAAGATAATAACTCTCAATACACGCGTCCTTTTTTAAATAAAAAATTAAAATCGAATTTCAATTTTTTTGCTACATTGCACATAACACCCTCATAGGGGATATTGTTTCTATAAATGGATATTCAACATTCTCGCTCAAGAATTTTCATTGTTAGCTTAAACGACGCGCATTTATGAGCAGCCTCCATTGGAAATCATCTTCTCAAAGCACCTGGAAACTGTATCCAAATCTTCTGAAATATCAGGCTGAATCTAATCAGCCTGATGAGGATTGGAAAGATGTTTTAAAAAATCAGCACGTATATTAATGAAGAGTAATGACTCGACTTTAAAAAAGTGCTGGATTTGTAGTAGTGTTTACTTCGTCGAAATCGGGAACCGGTTCCATGCAGCAATTAAAGGCATTTTGGATAGTTTCTTTCACTTCCTCAAGATCAGATAAACAGGACATTAATTCCTGTGCAAAGACTGCCCCAGCTGCAATGACTTCCACAACTGCAAAGACTTCCTCAGCAGAGAGATTGGATAACGTTGACGGGAGCGTCTTAAAAGTCTTGAGTAAATCTGCTTGATTGTTCTTGATATTGGTCAAGATTTTTTTAAGGTGTTCCAAATTTTCATGAATAACATCTGATAGGCTGCTGTTATACTCATTTACCTTTAGAGCTTTTAATTTGTCAGGTTTTGATCCAAGTCTATTAACAACAGCGTCATAATAACGCCTATGATCGTCGCTTATTTTGTCCCAATTTAAAGATAATGCTTTTTTAATAATAACATCAGGTTCTTCAAATAACTGCTTCATAATTTGCCACAATTGATAATAATTGAAATATTATAGCACTATTTTAAAAATCAAGTTAAAAAGTTTACATTATTATTAATATTAATTCAATTACGACAAAAGCTTTATCTTATATTTATCAACCTATGCGTCGAATTACCTCGATGCGTATTTATCGCAAGCTATCGAACGACTATTTACCAATAATAATGGGTTCAAGTCGCCTAACTTTTTTGGATAGGATTGGTCCACATACGAATGCTGCCCATTGAATTTAAGACATCTATAACGTTTGATCGCGTGATTTGGACGAGTTTTTCCATCCGTACAAACATCTTAAGTTTTTCAGAAAGTGCGACGTTTGTTATTTTGAATGATAACTTTTTTTACTTACTAAAAATAATCGGTTCCATTTTTTTATTAAAATTGAATATTTTCTATAATGCTCTATCCTATTTGTACATTTTATTTAAAATTACACTTTGTTGTTTAATCCGGCATTAACCAATCTGAAATTGCAAGGCGATTTGATATAGGTCGTATATTGGTGAGAAGAATATTTAATAGTAAGCAGGATGAATAAATATGACTATCAAAACACTATCTATTCAAGGTTATCGTTCGATTCAAAATATACGTCTATCAATGGGCAATATTAATGTTATTGTTGGAGCAAATGGCTGCGGTAAAAGTAATTTATATAAAGCTGTTCATATGCTCGCAAAAGCAGTTAACGGTGAATTAGCAGAAACACTTTCACTTGAAGGTGGCATGCCTTCTATTTTATGGGCAGGAAATAAAACGCATGTAACTCAATCCAAGTCACCCGTTCGATTGGTATTAACCATCAAAACCGATGATTATAACTATGAGATTGTATGTGGATTACCTAAACCTTCATTATCAATGTTTGCTCTTGATCCAGAGGTTAAGTCAGAGCATGTATGGTTTGGAGAAAGCAGGCGGCCGGGGACTACATTACTTGAGAGACAAGGGCCAAGCGCATGGATTACTAATCAAGACGGTCAACGCATTCCTTATCCAGTGGGGTTATCACAATCAGAGTCTGTTTTATCACAGTTACAAGATCCTCATTTATACCCTGAGCTCTTTGCATTAAGTAAGGAAATAAAAAAATGGAGATTTTATCATCACTTTCGAACAGATCCCGAATCACCTATTAGAGGTCCACAAATCGGAACTCGAACTGACGTTTTAAGCAATGATGGTCATAATCTCGCAGCGGCCTTGCAGACTATCATTGAAATAGGTAATCATGAATTGTTGGCTGAGTCGATAAATAGAGCTTTTCCAGGTTCAAAACTAATAATCAATGTCGATAGCAAAACGCGTTTTGACATTCAGTTACAAATGCCAGGTATTTTACGGCCCCTGGAAGCGAGAGAGCTTTCAGATGGTACATTACGCTATTTATGTTTGATTGCGGCATTATTAAGTCCAAGACCTGCAACATTGCTTGCTTTAAATGAACCTGAAACGAGCTTACATCCAGAGTTAATGCAACCGCTTGCTGAATTAATAGCAGTCGCTTCTCAATACTCACAATTATGGGTAACCACGCATTCGCAAGCTCTAGCAATGAATATAGAAAAACTGTCAGAAAGTAAATCAGTGAACTTAATACGAACAGAAGCTGGCACCCAAATAAATGGTTTAAGCACCTGGGAACAGCTTATATGAATGCAGTTAAAATGGTTCACAGGCTTCGATTGATGATCAAGACAAATAAAAAATCTTAATCTTTATCAGTTGGGGTTCCTATTCAGAAGATTATCATGACTCTTCTAGATTATGGAAAATACCTATCGCTTAAACCCTTTATCATTGATATCGAGATAAGAGCCAACGATAAATTAAGTAGGTTCCTATCACAAAAAAATAAATACCCATTAAAATAAGGCCTAACAAGGGATCAAGTAGTCCTCCCCAAAAAATCAGTCCTGCTATGAGCAGTTGAATGCTCATAGCCATTATTAAGATTTTTGCTTTATATATCAAAATATCCTCAGATTATATAAGGTTTGAGCAGCCCTTACTGTCATTGTTTTCGTATTTATCTGCATTATTCTTACCCGCTGAGAAGATTGAAGAATAGCTGCCGTTTATTAGAGAGTCGCTTTTTGTGAATGATTCAATCCGATGAGCAATCTGCGGATGCCCCATAATCATCGCTATATCATAAGGTAATACCCTTATTTTGTTTTCGACATTACTTTTTCCGTCCTTGTATGTTGAAATATATTCTTCCATATTTTTTCTAACGATGTCGCTGTTATTACGACTAAAATTTAGCAAGGAGGCTTCCGTTGTCTCATAAGGTATCGTGGGATCTGCATTATATTCTAGCAATAACTCAACAATTTCTTCATGGCCATTTTGAGCCGCAATAAAAAGCGGCGTTATACTATAATCCTTAGATACCAAATTAACATCTGCGTTTTGCTTAAGTAAAAAATCAATAACCGCTCTTTGATTCCTATCAACGGCACTATAAAGCAGTGACGCTCTACCACAAATTACATTGATATATTGATTGTTGTTTCTTTCTAGTAATAACTGCAACGTATGCTTGAATCCTATTTTCGCAGAGAGATCCAACTTATCTTTTATAGAATCTTCAGTCATCTCAAAGGGTATTGCATCGATAGTAAGTTCATTATTGATTTCCTTAAGGATCCAAAGTGCAATTCGATAGTCCGCTTTTAGCCGCTGATCCGTAGTTTCTTCCATCAGCGTGCTTATTTTTTGCTGTAAACTTACCGATAAAGGGATGTTGCCGAGGGTTAATTTTTCTAACCATCCTCGCCCTTCTGTGACAGCGAACCAAAAAATCGCAAGATTACCCCGCCCCCGCCGCCTCTCCATCGAACACCAAGTCTCTATTGGAACAGAGGAGAGTAATTCCTCATTAGCGACCATTATTTTTTCTAACAGCCCTAGACCTCTTGGTGTGGCTGCAAGAAAACAGAATGCCGAGGTATTGTCTTCTTTGCGAACCGCAAACAACATTTCCATAGGAATTGAGGAAAATGCATTCTCCTGACTGGACAATATTTTTTCTAGCAGCGCTTGTCCGTTTGGTGTGAATGCAAGGGCATAAAATGCCGAGGTATTGTCTTCTTTGTTAACTGCACACAACACTTCCATAGGAATCGAAGAAAATGCATTCTCTTGACTAGACAATATTTTTTCTAGCAGCGCTTGTCCGTTTGATGTAAATGCAAGGGCATAAAATGCCGAGATATTTTCTTCTTTGTTAACTGCACACAACACTTCCATAGGAATCGAGGAAAATGCATTCTCCTGACTGGACAATATTTTTTCTAGTAGCGCTTGCCCTTTTAATGTAGATGTAAAAGCAAGAAATGCCGAGTTATTATCCTCTTTGTTAACTGCACACAATTTATCAATAGGAATAGAGGAAAGTGATCCCTCATTCGAAGCCATTATTTTTTCTAAAAATACAAGCCTCTGTTCTGAGACTGCTAATCGAGATAACAGCGAATCATTATCCCATCTACGTAATTCACATAACGTATCCACCGATATTAAAGAGAGGAGCTCTTTATTCTCGGTTAATAATTTTTCTAAGAATTTTCTCCCACTTTCTGTTGCTCCCAACCAATACCACATAGAAACATTTTGCTTAGTGTCCAATGCACACCAGGTTTCCGCGGGAATGTATGAAAACCATTTCGGATTTTTGCTGAATAATTTTTCTAAAATTTTTCGCCCACTTTCCGTCATTGTTAAGTAATAAAGCCCAGACCGATTATCAGGCTGATATCTAAAACTTAAAGCTTTTATAACATCAGAATCTAAAGATAACAATTCCAGATTCACATCAATTAATTTTCCTAAAAAGGAGTGAAGACTTACATCAGCACATAAAAAATAAAGTGTAGACTTTTCTTGATTAATATTAGGTGAACACAACGTTTGAACTGGAATCGAAGAAATTAACGCCTCATTTTCATTTGCCAATTGATTTAATAATCCTTTTCCCATTGTTTTTTTTGACAACCAATAAATCGCAGAAGTATTATCACGTGAGCATAACGCACTCAAACTTTTCTCCGGCATCCCAGAAAACAATTCCTTATTGGCAGTGAAAATTTTTTGTAACCACTCTATTTTACTGTCTTTGTCTGTGAGCTTATAAAACACAGAAGTATTATCGCTTGGACGACGATCGTAGAGAGTTTCTTTCGGTATCTGCGAAAGCAATGCCTCATTGCGGGTAAATATTTCTTGTAACAATCGTTCTCCGTTTTCCGTGAATAACATACAATAAAACGCAGAAGTATTATCGCTAGGATAGCGCGCGTAGAGCGCTTCAGCCGGTATATCTGAAAGCAATTTCTCATTGGCAGCAAATATTTTTTGTAACCACTCTAATTTACTGTCTTTGTCTGTGAGCTTATAAAACACAGAGGTGTTATCGCTAGGATCACGATCATAGAGAGTTTCTTTCGGTATCTGCGAAAGCAACGCCTCATGGCGGGTAAATATTTCTTGTAACAATCGTTCTCCGCTTTCCGTGAATAACATACAATAAAACGCAGAGGTATTATCGCTATGATGGCGCGCGTAGAGCGCTTCAGCCGGTATATCTGAAAGCAATTTCTCATTGGCAGCGAATATGTCTTTTAACAATTCTTCCCCGTTTTGAGTAGTTGTCAGCCAATAAAATGCAGAGAGATTAGCGTTTGAATTTGGTGCAAAGAGCGTTTCCGCAGGAATCTCAGAAAGCAATTCCTTATTGGCAGTAAACAATGTTTTTAAGAATTCTCGCCCTTTTTCAGTTGATGCTAATTTAGAAAACACACAATTATTATACTGCTTATAGACCTCAGTGAGCGTCTTAATAGAAATGACATTGAGTAATTCTTTACTTTTACTGACTAATTGATTTAACAGATCCAGTCCTTTTGGATAAGATATTAACCAATAAAACATAGAAGTATTGTCATCTTTACAGGGAGCAAACCACGTTTCATGGGGCACAAGAGCAAGCAAATCCTCTTTCTCATCAAATGTTTCAAACAATTTGCGCCCAGTATTGTTTGACATGAGCAAATAAATAAACGAATCATTGTTCTTTTCATAAACAGTCCACCATTCTTCATTAGGAATCTCTGACAGAAGCGCTTTATTAGCAGTAAATAATTCTTCTAAAAATGCTTGACCTCTTTCAGTCGATGCTAATTTATACAGAGGAGACACCTTTTTGCCTTTATAGAGTGTACACAACATTTCCTTGTCAATTAACGATAGAAGTGCCTTATTGGCTTTAATTAACTCATCGAGTAATTTTTGGCTCTTTTGATTCTCTGATAGCCAATAGAACATTGAGGTATTTCTGGATTTAGAGGTAGTCCTCAATGTTTCTATCGTAATAGACGAGACGATCTCCTTATTTGTCAGTAACTTTTCAAAAATTACGAGACCATCTCCCTCGTTACCGGGTAAGTAATAAATGGGAGAAACATTATCATCTGTACACACTTCAAACCATGCTGCTGTGGGGATTAACGAGAGAAAGGTCGGATTGGCTGCTAGCATTTTGCTAAAAAGTTTTTCCCCCTCTGTGAATGACATTAGATAATGAAACGCGGACCCATTATCCTGTAAAGAACGCTCAAACCACGCCTCCATAGGGATAGAGAAGTACACGTCTTTATTAACACTCAATAGTTTGTCTAAAACGTGTATGCCATACCCGCTGCGTGCTAGCGCAATAAGGGCCGATATTTTATTGTCCCCAACAGGCAGACACAAGGTCTCAATAAATAGCGCTAATGTTTTTTCATCTTTAGACAAAGTTTCTATAAAAAACGAAGAACACAATGCTTCTTGATCATCCAATAATTCGCGTAGTAGGTGTCGACCACCATCGCTGCCTGCTAAAAAATAAATCGCCGACCTATTGCCGGCCTTTTTCGAGGGCAAGCAAAGGGCTTGAATAAACAGCGAGAAACAGAAGTCCTTATTAGCATTCAACTCCTTATTAGCACTCAATAATTCTTTTAAAATGGCTTGTGCTTCGTCCCCAAGGCCTGCTAGCCAATAAAGTGCGGAAGTATTTTCCAGTGTGCAAGGTTTACACAATGCTTCCAATGAAATTGAGGAACGAAAATCTTTATTGTGCTTCAACAAGTGTTGCAACACTTCGTGTCCTCCTTGCCCTGCCACTAGGGAATAAAAAGCAGACAAATTATGCTGCTTGTTAATAGAGCACAATGTTTCGACAGGTACCGAGGAACAGAAAGTCTTATTTTCTTCCAAGAAGCTACATAACAATCTGCGCCCCTCAATCGTTGTTACAAGCCAATAAAGTGCAGACGTACCGTCTGGCTGGATCTGACAAAGTGCTTTTATAAAAACATCCGAGTTTAACCAGTCTAACCATTCTTTGGAATTAAATAATTTCGTCAGAATATCTTGCCCATTTACCTGGCCTGATAAATAAAGAAGCGGAGAGGTGTTATTTTTTATAGGTGTACACCATGTCTCCAAGGGAATCGTAGAAAGAAATTTTTCATTGATCTTGAGCATGTCTAAAAAATGTTCTCTTCCTTTTGGCGTTGCACTGAGCCAATGAAGCGCAGAGAGATTGTCTCTTAATCTGATTGAACAAAGCGTTTCTTTTGAAATAATTTTACTAGAATTTTTTACAATTAGACGTGAAAATATATCCCTACCTACAATTCTTAGCAATAAGGAGTCATTCGTTTTAGCGAAAACCTTGTTACCGAACTTTTTCAGAAACAAAGCCATCAAATCACAAGGATATTCTAATGCAGCGAACAGAGAATCGTCCTCTAAGTCGCGTAAACTCAGCAAAAACAAAAGCCCTGCATCCTCTTGCAAGGTTTTATCTTCGAAATACGCCTTAAAAAGCTGTGGATTTTCTTGCATACCCACATAAAAAACGGTGAGGTTTGTACCTGCCTTATCACGTTCACATATCCATTCCATAAAAATGTCACGACATTTGGCATTCATAAAAAGATGCTCGATGAATGTTTTTCCATCCACTTGGACCTCAAACATTGTCTGATGGAAATTTATGCTTGAAGCGATAGACTCTAACTTCTCTTTCATCGACTTAGCATCCGTGAGTTTTAAAAATTCCTCGATAGATGCTTGGTATTGTTTTTCTTTGTTGGTTTTTTTTGTCGCCCCACGCACAGGATTATCCATCACAAGAGGTATTTGTTCTGTTGGAGCTATCATGCGCTTTCGCTGCATATCCTCGATGTGCAGGAGCAATTGATCAATGTCTTCATTCTTTTGTTTCGCGTTGTTTTTTATCACATTAATCAGGTAATCAATAATACTTTTCTTTTTCTTCGTGCTTTTGACCTCTATTTGCATGCCCGCTATGTTTAACCCATCGAACAGAGTCTCATTTTTTACTAAATGCAAGAGGATTGAGAAAACACCCACATCCTCTTGCGTCAGTTTTGCAAGGCACTTAAAAAGTTCCTCGTAGTTATTTTCGTCGCTCAGTTTTAAAAGTGCTTTCTTCTTGTTTCCCTCCAGGTTTATCGCTTTCAGCAACCTTCTTAACTCCCCGATGAGACGAAGTCTTTTATCCGTTGTTTTTTCGAGCAGTGCGCTGACAAAAATATCCGCATCAAACCCTGCAAACCAATGTTGATTTGCCTCTGCGTATGCTTCCGCTAAAGCGAATTGGTGGTTGGCAATAAATGAGGTAATCTTTTCTTCGAACACGTTTTTTTCGGGCAGATGAGGGCTTGGCAACATCATTTCCGTTCTTACCTGTGATATCGACGCACGATCACCCTCTTTTGATTCCTCAACAAAATCACCCTCTTTCGATTCTTCCGATACCCTTTCATCGGTTGGCACACGCGTGTCAGCGGCTTGCATGATCGATTCGATACGCTCTTTTGCTAGTTGATTCATCCGAGGATTCGCTGGATCCACGCTTGCCAAGTAGGTTACCGTTCTCTTAGAACGGCTAATTGAGACGAAGATCTCATTTAAACATTGCGCTGCTTCGTTGTTCTGAATAGAGACGCCTTTATCTTTCGTTCGATTGAAATTTTTGGGTTCTAGCAATGCATTGAATAAATTCGAATCCGACTGATCAAAGGATTTCCGATGCTTTTCAGGCCCGCTCAACAAGGATTTAAGGTGTTTTTCAACACCATTCAATCTTTTATCTTCGAATAACTGATAGAGAATAATGTGTTCAAATTCTAAGCCCTTGGCTTCATGAGCGGTAATCACAAATAACTTGGGATAGTCTGCCAGAAGGGCTGCTTTGGTGGACTCATCGGATACGATTACCGCGGTATCAAAAGGCAGGTTTTCCAACGAGACAGTCTCTTTAAACATCAGCTGACCCGGTCGGCTTTTTTGACTCGACTTGTACGTTGTGTATTGCTCCTTACTGGTCTTTCCTTGATCCATACTGAGCTTTAACGTTAAAAACGTCTGCGCGAAGTCAATCACTACCTTTGGATTTCGATAGCTTTCCACTAACGTTTTAACGGCTAATTCCTTACCTGTTAACGCATAATAGTTGGTTTTCAAAATGGGGACGCAGGAAATCGCGGCATTATTGTTGGTTGTTTGGTGATCATCGCCAAACAGCTGGGATATTTCACGCAGTTTTTTGTGCTTCATGATCGCTTTGAGACCGACCAAAGGAATGTCTTGACATTCATCCACGCCTAAGAATACCTGGTTTGAAAAACTTTCTTCCGGAATGTTCGGTTCACATAAGGAAAAATCAACCTGTCCCTTTTTGTCTACTTCATCGGCAAGATAATCGTTCAAGATCGTTAGGACAGTTCCGCGAGGTGTTAATGCCTCAGCGCCTTCCGCTTTTTGGGTGCCCATCTGCTTACCAGACTTACTCAATGCACCCTTCTCAAGGCGAGTACTTCGATCACCGACTGCTAGATACAGGGAGGGTTCCAAACAGCCTGCAGCGATTTGCATTTCGTTATACAGGGCTAACCGCTCCTGCTCATGCTTAAATTTGCCGTCATAATCTTTTCCCTGCAGCCACTTATTAAAAGCAGCGAAACCCACGTCAGTTTTATTGGGAAAAAACTGTCGTGCCCATTCCACATAGGTCCTAAATTCCACGAGATCCTTTGAGCCCAGTGGGTTTAATTTTTCATACATTTCTTTCGTGGCACTGGTCAACGACTCTCTCGGCTGTAAAATCGTGATCGGACACTGTCCCTCTGCCGCAAGCGCAAGGCATTTCTCCGCCATCTCAACACCATGAGAGGCAAGCTCCATCCATTTAGACGTAAGTTTGGCGCATTTCTTCAAAAGAATTAACGACTTACCCGTGCCCGGAGGGCCATTAACCCATTGCATGCCCATTTCATCGATGAGCAACTGCTGGGTTGCAGAAAACTCAATCGAGGATTGTTCTTTCATGCCTTGATGTAAAGGGGCTTCAGCCTCCATGGATTTGGCATCTTGAAGGATCGACGCTGTCCCATCAGTCAGATCGATCGTTTTCGGATGACCTTTGATGGAGATAATGCCGTGCTTTGTCAATATGTCTTTATGTTCTTTAATATAATTTGCAAAAGCCGCTTTAGAATGTTCATTCGTTTCTTTGTATTTCTTGTAATTGTGCTCATCGTTAATATCAATCACGATTAACACCGCATGTTGATTGCGATCAAGACCCACGAGAAAAATAAAACGGTCCTTAATCGAAGCACGGGCATAGGAAAAAGAGGTGTTAGCAAACCATCCATAATCCGCACCCTCACTCGCATGGCCCAAGGTTGACATATCGGTGACGATTTTTTCAATAGCTCTAAGGTATGGATGCTTTTCCTTTTCTTCATCAATAGTGCCATGGGTAACCTCTCTTTTTGGGCTTTCCATTTGATGATCGAGTATAAGTCTATTGGGGATCTTCTCTTTTTGTAGATCGAAATAATGGTTGGCCCATGTCATTTGAGAAGATTTCTGCTGGCGCGACTGCTTATAAGATGATTTCTGTGAGGATGACTGCTGTTTCATGTTATCTTAATTTGATTAAAATTTTATATATTATATCATAATAAACACAACGTTATTAATTAAAATACATAAGAGCAAACGCACCTCTCTCAACGCTTGAAATATACGTCGTTGTCATAACTATTGGATAGTACTCAACATTCTCAATAAATGCGTCAAATAGAGCTTATCCTCCCACTGGTAGAGGTACTTTTGAATAATCCCTTTAAAGTACCTAAGAATGACTTTAAGCGGAGTGTAACGATTATTGCAGTTTTTACCCTTTAACAACTGCTTTAGAAACTTCTGCGTTTGCTTGTTCCCACAAAAACTTGGCTACACGGTCTGAAGAACTTAAAAGAATCTCTTTTTAAACCTGTGTATTAAGGTCTTTATAGGATAATTGATTTATTTGTAAAAAATGCTATATTTTTATAATATTTGTATTTATCTTATTTTAAATGAACAGAAAAAAAGAATCTTTTCAAACGATAACGGCTTCAAAATTATTTTTACAGGGGACTCTTGAAAAAACCATTGAAGACGCAGCCATTGATTCAATGACATTCCTTTTAGAGAAAAGGAAAAATCTCTTGAAAAGAGGATCATTCAAATCCATGCTTGATTTTCATTTTTATAATAAGAAAAAAACTGAAAATAATATAAAAAGTCTAGAAAATTTAATTAGATTCATAAAAGAAAATAAAGGTGATTTTTCTCGTATTTGTTGTCAAATACTTGGCAATGAAATTGATAAAGTATCCAAGGGTGGTGAAACGGAAGCGCTTTATCACACGATTTTAGATTACAGTTATCACTTCAAGTTTACCTCCAGCAATAAAGAAGATCTCGATCTATCTCAAGAATCTTCTGGCGAATCCAGTCAAATTTCAATTTTTGATGAACCAAAGGATATAACGCCTACCGAAATTCCTATCGATAATCATAAACTAAACGCTGAAAAGCCGTTAGACACAACGCCCGCTTTAGATAAGGAGTCAATCTTAGAGAAATATCGAAATAGTCAGACCATCCTGCCTCCGAATGATCTCGAGCCGATATTTTTTTCACCCGAACAAGATCAAGAAACTAAAGATAATCTATCAATAAGTTACATATACTTACAGAAAAAAATCTTTACCAATGAAGAGCATACAAAAAACTTGCAATTGTTTGAAATTCCAAATACCCATCACAATTGCCAAAGTTATGCTCAATGGGGTCATAGTTCTCATAAATACCATGAGAACGACGATGCTCGGTGGAACCCTTCCGTTGAGGAAGGATGGGTTGAACTTAAAGATTCTTCCGATTTAGCTTGCAAAAAAGGCTTCGAAAAAGTTATCGAGTATGGAGGTCGTAATAACCATTTAGGGAGAATGTATGGGGATGGAACCATACTCCATAAAATGGGCAACACTAAATATGGCGCTACACCCGTTTTGCGAGTTACTGATCCTTACCACCCATATATTATGTTAGTATATCGTCAACCTACTAAAGTTTGGATAAAACCTTCTTCGAGCGAGGTAGTACCACAACCTTGTTTTAGATGGCAAAGTGTTCATTATTTAGCCTGTTGCCTATTCGGCAAACCAAACCTAGCTAAATCTTTAGAAGACATCAAACGTGCATGCAATGAAGAACCTGTTATATTTTCGAGCCCTAATAACTCCTAAAAGAAAGGCTAATACTGGGACTAGCGGGTACATTTGAGCCAAAATTTGCGGTTTCACCCTCGTGGTTCCACTCAAAAACGTAAATCATCGTTCAAGATCACCCTGCTTAGAAAATAGACTTTAAAGTGCAGAGGTAATTTGAACGATTACTGTTGGTTATGTGTATTTAACCGCTTGAAAAGTATCTTGCTTTCTCCATGGATAAACTTCGCTAACATTTCTCTATTGAAGTTCACGCCGTAGTACTGCACGTTTCCTCTTAGTTTTAAGCAAAATGTTTTCCATATTTCACCAAGTTTAGCGATGTTTTTTTGTTCTCTGCCCAGTCCTTTAACTTATTAAGTTTGGCGCGAAATCTTTTGTCGCTCGTTGCTATCATGGATAGGTCGTCATGGCAAGGTTACCTCTTTGCAAAGAGATAAAGCTCATCCCACTGCTAAGCCGAGGATCTAATCTATCTTTTGAATCCAAAAATTCGAGGATAGGCTAATTACCATCGGTTTAGCTGTGCCAAAAAGACGTTCGGCTATGTCGATTATTGCATCTAGCAAGCCTTGTGGGGTTGGGTTAATCGCAGACACCCGAGGAAAAGTGGCTCATGGAAGAAAAGAAAATACTTTCGCAATCATGGACTAAGAAACTGGATTTTCTCTGCGACAATCTCAAACACATAAAGCATCAAGCTCCAGATAGATTTATTCCAGGCAAGTGTTGTCCCTTTGAAGAGGCAGATTAAAATCAGAGCTGAAGCAATATTCTGCGATCCTCGCTTCCAAGCGTACTTTAAAAAGCGCATGTGCTATTTAAAAGATACTGGCACGGGCCAAAACAAATAGCCCTGATAAAGTAAGCACCAAATGAAACCAGATAGTTGGGTCAACCGACACTGGCTTTGAAAAGACTTGAGCGTAGTGAGATGAAAGTTTCATGCTAGGTTCTTATGGGACGAGATCTCAGTAATGGGGTCCTGTTACCTAACCATCTTCTTCAAAAAGAGAGATCTTTTTAATTTAATTAAACTTATTTTTATACAGGATGTTCCAGAAATTTGAGAAAAAGATAATGTGATATATGTTAGATGGGTTCATCACATTAGTGCCTGTCAACCCTCCCTGTTTTTTGGTACTAATATATGGTACTATAATTATTATGAATGCTAAGCATAAAAAGACACTCAAAAATATATTTGATAACCCAGTTCGTTCCTCCATTGTTTGGAAAGAAATAGCGTTGATGCTGGTTGCATTAGGAGCTGAGGTGTCTGAGGGTAATGGTTCGCGCGTTCGAATTGCCCTTAATGGAGTTCGTGCAGTATTCCATAGGCCTCATCCCCGAAAGGAAACTGACAAAGGGGCTATTATTTCTATGAGACGTTTTTTAAAAGAAGCAGGAGTGAATCATGTTAAATTATAAAGGTTATATCGGTCACGTCGAATTTGATGATGAAGCTGAAATTTTTTCTGGGGAAGTTATTAATACAAAAGATGTCATTACTTTCCAGGCAGATTCAGCTCATGAATTAAAAAAAGCCTTCGTCGACTCAATTGAAGATTATCTTGAATTTTGTAAAGAAAGGAAAGAGAACCCGGAGAAACCATTCTCTGGAAAATTCAACTTAAGAATTCCTCCAGAGTTACATCGAGAAGCATATGTCGCAGCAAAACAATCTGGTCAGAGTCTTAATGCTTGGGTTTGTGATGTTTTAAGACATGCAGCCCTCAAGGGTTTATGAACTGGATGGTGTTTGAAAATAATTGTGACAGTAAAAAGTTCATTGAATTTCTTGGTCGCCAACGTCGTCAAGCAAAAGATCTTCCTCATTGTGGATAATCATCGTGCGCACCATAGCAAAAAATTCATGCAATATGTTGAGAAATTCAAACATAAGATAGAAATTTTTTTTGCCACGCTACTGTCCCGAGCTAAACCCTCAAGAGTTAGTCAACCAAAATGTGAAAGCCAATGCAGGCCAATTAAATCGATGCGACAACCACAAGATCTGCTCATTAACCTTCGGCTATATCTAACTAAATACAGCTTAATGATTCAAAAATAATGAATTTTTTCAAAAGAAGGAAACAGGTTATGTTGCCTGGTAACATTCAATTCTAGACGCCAGGTTAATAACAGACTCATAACTACTCCTCTAATCGCAACGATATAAAATCTTAGTTGAAGACTTTGCTATTAACCGTTTGCAGTATTCTGTCGCCCTAGTTTGCGATACACTTCTATTGTCTTTAATTGTTCACACTTTTTTTGAGCGTGGGTATACGCTTTCTCATACTTAGAAATTTTAGCATCCAATAAATTGATTTTTTTACATTTATTATTGTAATTGCACTCACTCTCACCCCAGCGTTTACACGCGTCTGCCAGCGCCCTATCGGCTTTTTGCTTTTCAATAATTGCTTTTTGGAGATAAGCCAACGCTTGCGCTTCTTGCCCGGTCGGTGCATCACATGCTCGGGTTTCAGCATATTTGACATTATCAGCAGCTGTGCTTTGCCAGGAAAGATAGTACGATTGTTCTTTATCTCGCTGCATCCAAGAGATGTATTTAATCGGTGTAGCACTAATTATTTGTTGTTCTTGTCGAGCTTCCTCCAGTCGGTTTTTGGCGATTCGAACTTTTTCTTCTGCTGCTTTAATTTTTTCTTTTGAATCTTTAAAAAAACAAAATATTTTTCCCATAATCAATAATGCTCTCTATAAATGCGCGCGTGATAGTTAAAGAGGTCATGAGGGTAACGCATACCCTCGATAGTCTTCATCTTCTGACAATGCAGCCTCTAGAATGGCTTGCGAAGCTTCGGGCTGAGAATCAATAATGATCTCATTTAATGCCCAGTGAGGCAAACGGGCTAATTCTCTGAAGGATATCTGCTCATTTTTTACTAATCGAATGATAACATCCGAGTGCATCAACATGGTTCTGCGCATCCAATGCTCAAGGCGCCTATGGCGTTCAGGCCGACGATGTCGGCGACTTTTTTGTTCCGTGCTAAAATACACAGCCTTTTTTTCGAATCCGCTGTCTGAATGCCCCTCACCCTGAAGAAACTCCTTCTGAAAGATGAAAATTGGTATCAGTATCGACAATTTTATTCAGAACACAGCGGTATGCGAGAAAGCGTGGATGAGAGTGTCAATAAGGGGTTATAAGCCGGGTTATAAGCCGTAACTCCAGAAATGTCTGAGACAAGTCAATCGGTAGTAGTTTCATCTAAAAGCATATTCGATAAAACCGCAAACAAGTCAATGTCAGAATTAATATTGTCAAAAAAATGGTGCCCTGTTAAATAAATACAGGAACCCTCACTCAACGAAATAATTCTGACTCATTTGCATAAAAATTCAAGCTGAGATGATTTTGTTTGCAAGTCCTAACACTTAAGGGAAAGACTGTATTCTTCGAATCATACTTACTGCTTGACCTGTCAGGGCAAGTGTTTGTAGATCCTGAGCCATCTCTAAAAATGGTAAAGCTTGTTCGAGAATCATAGTTAACTGTCTTTTATCTTGCCGATTTATTGTCATTTTCGTAAGAATAGATTGTAGCTTATTTATTTTATTTACGATAAAGGCTGGCTTTTGAGATTTTTCCATTTGCTCAAATATTTCTTTTACGGGTATAGACTCAGCAAGACCGCCAATTAAGAGGATATTTTTTAGATTTGCAAGGCCTTTTTGGGTTAGATAGAGCTGATTTTCTTCTGATAAACTAGAGAAATCCGAATACAAACTATATTTTTTACATTCGTTTGAGACTTGATAAAGAAACGCTGCATAACATTCTCTTGGATCAGTTATATCAGAGAAGTAACCAAATGCAGCATGCTTAGCCACCAAAAGTGCTTCAGATAAACTATGATGTCCACCTAAGATTAATTCTGCGGTCATAATCAAAATCCATTTTTCGATTTCATTTTCATTCACAATATCTTTCTTTGCAGCGCGCCAAAGATCATAGATGGTATATTCAATGCTACCTGAAGCACCAGCAATAAAGGGTGCACCCGTTTTTTTAAACGCTTCATCGACACCTCCATCTACTCCTTTGCGTATGGTTGATCCTTTTTCATGTAAAATAGCATCTGGAAAAAAGTCATACAATTTCGATTGTCTTGCATCAGGCGAAACGTATCGTTTGGATACTAATCCAGCATCTCTATCTTTAACACTTGAAGTGCGTTTATTTTCATTCACGCGTTGTCTTCCACGAGTCTCTGCTGAAAATATCGAATCTTCTCGCAAGTTATTATGTATTTTTTCTTCCGCTGCAGTGAATCCTCCCTCTGCATTTTTATCAAATTCCCAGTTTAGTTCCATCTTTGCTTTTCTGCCTATCCATTCCTTATTACTTAGGTTGTAACAAAACCATTGTTTAATAGGATCTGATTTTTTTGGTACTACTCTATCCTGCAGTTCTTTTGTCAAATCATCGCGTATGTGATGTTCCAGATCTGCGTTTTGGATTAGCGACTTATAGGTGGTTTGATCTTCTTCCGATAAGCTGTTCAATAATTCAAAAGCCCATAAACTTTCTGCCAAGGCATTGCGATAAATGTTGCCTCTATTATCGTAACCATAAAACTGTATTGTCTTCTCTTTCATGTTAGTTATCCTCAATTGAAAAAATGGATAGATACCTTCCATAGCGAGAAAATTACACGATTTGATTTTTGTTCGAAAAATTAATTTTTAAAGTTATCTTTTTTGAGATTTCTTCTTTTTTCTGACATTATTTTAAACAAAACAAAAAAAACTGCAATAGTAAGATTGTAAAAAACAGAACCGTCACGATATTTTGGCGAGCAAAAGACGTAATAATTGGATTATTTTAGGCGACAAGCATTTCTGGAAACCTTGCCCCACTGAACAAAAGCTTTCTTAAATTTAAATTTTCTAAGCCAAGCAGGATTCTGGTATCGGCACACGTTAATCGCAAATAAGTTTCGCGTAGCACCCATTAAAGCCAAGGCTCTTTGCGCAGCCGTCACCGATTTCATCTTAATCCATGCTTTCTCTCGTCGCCGAATGGGGAAATGGCTATTTTCGGCTAAATTATTAAGCCTTTAATGACAAAGATGCTCCAGGCTCAATCGATGATTCAACTAATACAGTAACTCATGATAAAAACAGGCAATCGATGACCTTTAGGCAAATGATAAAGCATAAAAATAAAATCAAAATGATTAAAAGTATACTACAGATAAATAATATCGATTCCAATTTAAGGGGTGAATTTATCTGTACCTCAACCAAATTTTTATAACGGGGCCAATTTGTCGGTATCAAAAAAATTTTTTATTTCATCTTTATTATCATTCAATTTTTTATTAAAAAACTTATTTCTTCTATATTTTTCAACTATATTTTTTTGTTGGTTTATATCATTTTTTAGGTCATCAAGATTATCAAATTTATTATCTTCATGAAGGATGATAAATAAAGCAGCTAAAAACAATAAGAATTGATTGCTTTTCAGATCCTTATGTTCATTTTTATTCAAAAAGAAAAAGTCTTTAATGCTCTTTTGAAAATTTTCTAAATCTTCTTGATTGAATATAGTTTTTTTACGATAATTTGTGGGGCAAAAAATCATATTTAACAAGTGAAAATTATCTTGTTCAAAATTCTCTTCGATTGCTATATCAGATGTCGAAAAGTCAATAATATGAAAGTTTTTATCTTTATCCATTAAAATATTTCCTACATATAAATCTCCATGTTTATATTTTGTTTTCGTTAAAGAAGTTACACCTGCATGCATATCATAAACAGTTAATATTAAATTCGGTAAAATCTCAATTTTATCACTGCAACTTAAATTATTTAATTGGCTCTCCAAGGAAAGGCCCATATTTTTCATTTCTTGATATGTTTTAGTTACATTTTTATTTCTAATTATAATTAATGGTCCTATACCAATACCCATATCCAAGTTAATTTTTGCTTCTTTTTCAGATAAATTTTTATTATATTCTGCATTAATTTTCACACAAGTTTCTTTTCCTTCAGATTCAGTTTTTTTAACATGACCTGAGGCACCCTCTCCTAATTTATAGCCTTCTTCTGATTTATTTTTTAAGCGAATAATTTTAAAACTACCATCATTTCTTATTTCTTTTATATAAGATGATAAAGAATCTTGTTCTTTTCTTCTATACTTAGACTGATAAGGATTTTCTTTAAAAAAAATTAGCACATCATTTATCTCAAATTTTTTTTTCATAAATTTTCCTGACCAATATAGCTCTATTGTTAAAAAAATTAATTTAATTTTTTTATAGAAATAATAAATCTATTGAATGTCAATATCTTATATTAAATAATATAAAAATCAATCAAATTAATTAATTACTTTACTTTCAATCTGCAGATAAATTAAAATATTTTTTAAACAGAGTAAAATCAATTGATTAATAAAAAATAAAATATTGCATATGTATGTTATTGTCTCACCTTACGCAGCAGTGATTGATTAATTTCTAAAAATGTATCTTTTGTTCGTTGTATTTTTAAAAGCTAAAGAATGAAAATAGATCATTTAGATATTTACAGTGATTATCTTATTAGCCAAAATCATCATGCAACTGCTACGAGTTAGCCGCACTGCTCGATGGTAAAATCAGTCATGATCAAGTAAGCCGTTATTTAAGATCTGATACGTTGGAGTCAAAAGAGCTTTGGAACTATATTAAATCTGACGTTAGTTGCCATGGACAATCCTCTGGCGGTGTATTACTTGTGGATAACACGATCTCTGAAAAGGCATATACTGCTGAAAATGCGTAAACTGTTAGCATCATTCTCATGCAAAATATCGCCATATAAAAAGGCTTATTGCAGGGCTTCTTCTTTCAGGCTGGATTTTATTTAATACCATGGAAGGTACTATCAATCATTTACTCCTAAACTCCTTGGAATTAATCATATTGATCAAAAAAATCTCGTTAAGCTTTAATTTTACTCGGCCATGCTCTTTTTACTATCCAGCATCCTTCTTTTTTATCGGTAGTTGGTTCAGTCGTCGTGTTCAACGACAGCCCTTTCTACGCGTGTCTTTTTGATATTAAACAGCAAGCCCAAGCACGTTATTTGTTGTCTGTTCAAGAAATGTCAAGGTTACAAAAAAAGAAACGCTGTGTTACGGTAAATATACATCACAACGAAGGAGACTTTTTTATGAACCATTCAAGTGATATGTCCGATATTCTACATCAGGGTAAAGAAACCCTGCGTGAAGAAGGTCAAAAAGCGTTATCCAACGGCAAACAAGCAGTCAAAGAAGGTGGCCAGGATTGGTGGGCATACGTTGAAAGCCATCCGCTTCAAACCTTAGCCTTCGGGGTAATCGGTTACTTCGCGCTCAAAGGCGCTTTTAAATAATTCCAAGCCATTCGCTTCGAAATGTCATCCAACGATTAACCCTCGTTTCTAGCAAAAACCTAAAAGGAGGTTATCCTATGAAAAATGATTCTTATTTTATTGTTCGTTCCGGTGAAGTCATTGGTCAAACCGTTAAAAATGCCGCCCTTGAGAAGTTAGGGAAAATTGAAGAAATTGTCTTAGATAAAATGTCAGGACAATGCCGTTACTTAGTACTCTCCTTTGGCGGGTTCATGGGATTAGGTGATGACTTCTTTGCCTTCCCATGGAAAAGTTTCCATTATAATAAAGAGGAAAAGTGTTTCGTCTTGAATGTGGATAAAGACCAATTAAAACAAGAAAATGGCTTTAATAAAGAGGCTTGGCCCGACATGAGCCGTGAACATTGGCAAACCACCGTGGATGAAATGTATTTATAAACACGCATGTTGGTCAGTTAAAGCTGGCCAGCATTTTTTTGAACCCATACATTGCACATCGTCACATAGTGTCGACAAGAAAGCTTTGTCACTTTGCACAGGTTGCTTCTTAAGATTATCCCGCACAATCGTCGATAGCCTCTGCACCCTTTGAAGGCCACGGTATTTACTCTCCAGCCGACATTTTTTAGCTATCTGTTCAGCGAGCACTAACATCTACTCACTCCAGGAATCTATAAACTCGTCCAGCATTCCTCTCTTTTTATCGCTAATTAATTTTGCGACACAACCCATTAGAGACCTTATGATCACTCTCTGATGGAAATGCGTTAGACTGTTTTCTTGGTTCTGCAAACAATTGCGTTGTTTGTATTGGCTTACGAGAATAAAAATGAGGACCTGTCGACAACTTATAGGACATTCTGTTAGGAATTACTCTCTCGGACATCATTTTTTTAGGAGGAAACAACGGCTTTGCCCCGTTAAAAATAGTTCCCTCGAAAATAGTGAGTTCACTGTGTGCCTCTTGGCTTGTAGCACTTTCAATCAGCATTTTTTTTATATTCTCATCCCTGATGGGGATGCCTGATAAGTCTAATGTTTCTAAACGGCCTTTTCTTATGAGCAAGCAAAGTTCTTGCGCATCTTTTGCTGTAATTTGCCGCCCTGGTAAGTAAAGATGTTTAATCGTATCGAGCTTACTATAGCAGTAATCTTGGCAAAGGGTATCAGGGTTTACAAGAACATTTTCAAAATAAAAATGGGTCATCGTAGGTGGAAGATATTTAACTAAAATTTCAAAGCCATTTTTACCCAGCTCTCTACAATATAACTTTAGCTGTTCAAGCTGGTTACAATATTGGAATGCAGGAGCTAACATTTCCATTTCCTGATCCCCTAATATTTTTGTCTTTTCATCTGATTGTAGGTCAAAAGATTTTGGCTGATTCCTGAGGTAGGTATGATGGCCTAGCGATAGTTTTTTTATTGTTTTTGAATGCAACTTCAAAATCTCTCTTAATTCAGCATACATGTGTTGTGCTAGCCGGTTTTGTGTGAAGACGAATTGCTCAAGATGCTTAAAAATACATACTTTTACGTTCTCATCAATCGATGGCCCCGTGGAATTTAGGATATTCATGGGTAGATAATCATCTTTATCGGGTCTCGACAAATTGATACTCTTTAACTGTTCAAATGATTTTAAACAAGTAGCGAGTATATCAATTTTATTCCGTTCATTTACGGCTTGTTCTCTTTTCCATTTGAGCGCGAATTTATACTCGTCCGGAATGATTTCTTCATAAATATCTGACAATACTTGAAGCGTTATTTCGTTAACAGCCGTTTTGTTTTTGAAAAGCTGATCGACGTTTTTATGAAATAAAGCAATATAAAGTTCAGACTTTTGAACTCTAGAAATTTTGGCTTGTGGTGATATGTAAAGCTTTTTAAGGTTTGCGTTTATAATCAATGAAACAAATCGGCTAGCATCCTGATTAGTAAATGGCGAAAATTTCATGGAAAGCACTTCAATGTTATTTAATGCTTCGAAGTGAAAGTTGGCACATTTGTCTGAATCCCAAAAAATGTGCGCAGGATTTACAACGCGATTATACTTGGATGAAGAGTGGGTACAGTCTGAGGGACAGAAAATATGATCGAGGTTTAATCGTTTTAAGGTTGAGGGAAGATCATCAATTAAAATATTGACCGCATCTACTGAGAATTTGTTTCCTTCTAGAAAGCTCTTCTAATTGTGAGTTGTGAATGGCAGTGGATAAATGTTTTAGATTTAAATCAGAGTACTGATTGAAATTCAAAAAAAGTTGTTTTAGTTTGCGTTGACGCAAAAGAAATTGTGTTAAAGGTGCCAAATCTATATTTTTTTGGGGGTTGTGACTGAGATCGAGCTTAGTTAACCAACGAAAATGTGAGTTTTTCAGGAACAATAAGTGCGTGTCACCTAATCGGTTATTACTTAAGACAAGCTCTTCTAGATGGAATTTCTGTATATTTTTCACTATGTCTGCTGCGAATGCATCTGTCATGTCTACATTGCTCATATCGAGATGGGTCAATCTCTTCGTATGCTTTAAACAGTTTGCAAGAATCCATTTGTTATACGCACTATAAAAGAGGAAATTTGTCTTGAACGTTAGATTAGCAATGCGAGTATGTCTAAAAAGATTAATCAATCGTTTTATTTCTTTTCGTGTGGGAGGTCTCAAACCAACGTTTAATGTGAAGTCTTTTAGCGGGGAATGATATAAAGTATTCAAATGCTCATAGAAAAAGCCTTGAATATTCTCGTTATCGATCAGTAACATAAAAAAAGTTGCTTTGACAAAACTTTTTGAGTAGCTTTTGAGAACACTACGCTGCATTTCTCTATGCTTGCACAAATTTTCGTAGTCAAAGCCATTCATTTCTATAGAATCCACACTTTGTTTTATTGTATAGCGCTTACTTTTTTCTTTTTTAGGCTCTGTATAAAATAATGCCGGTGATTTTTCCTCTTCGGGTGATGATTCCTCCTCTTTTATTTTTTTACTATCATCGTCAAATCGAATCTTGCTCTTAATGTACGAGCCTCTAAAGTCTTTCGACACATCACGATCGCATTGAGCTCCTAACGTAATACGGAGGGGAGTTCCAGGTAAATATCTCATCTTGCACCTAAGTTAACTTTCATCCTCAAAAAATTATACTTGATGATTGTTTTGTATTGTGGTGTAGCAAAATGCTTAAGCATATCTAAGCACCGAAAATTTTGCGATAACCGAATTTGGCGTTATACGATTTACGGAAAGCATCTTTTCATTTAGGAATAAGAGGATTACTATCTTGCCACTAAATAATTAACAGGAAAGCAATACCATGAATTTCTTAATAAAAAAAAAGTCCTCAAGCAGATTATTTTGGTAAAATTTATAACGATCTGCGTAAAGGATATAGAGAATTCCGGAACGAAGGAAATTTAGCATATAATAGAACAGATAGATGGGGAGAAGTTGTCAAAGAAGATTATAAATATATAGAACCACGTTCTGTATATGATATTCAACAGTCTGCCAAATTTTTTGAAGAACAGTATGAAAAATATAAAAATGAGATATTAGAAAATTTCAAAAAACTGGATTATAAAAATCCCATAAATAAATTGGTAATCTTAAACAACCATAGATCTTTTCCTCAGCATTTAAATCTTAATCATCAGATCAATTCGCAATTGCTTTTTTTGCTAATGACAAAAAACATAAATATTTTGATTGATGAAATATTTTCAAAGTTGATTTTGAACCAACTGAAACGATTTGAAATATCATTAGATTATACTCGTGAACGTTCAGAAGACATTACAGATATTTTTACTAAGTTAATCCGAGATTTTAAAAAGCTTTTTAATAAAAATTTTAAAAATTATAATGAGAAAATTGAGAGAAAGTTTGCCCCATTAGTTTCTGATGAGCTTTTAACTTCCGTGCTTTTTTCTAAATATTTAAATAGATCAGGTGCCTCTAATTTAGAGCATAAAGGTTCTTTTGCTGATTTATTTTTTAATATAAATCATGAAATGGAATTAGATATAATTAAGAATTTTCTTTCTATTAAAGATTTTTTTCAGTCTTTGAGTGAATGCTATGGGGTAAGGCCATATAACAGCGAAAAATTACTCGCTTATATCCTTGATGATTTTGTTAAATTTTTTTCTTATTTACCAACGGCGATTATTTTAGATGCGATGTATGGAAATATTAAAAATGAATTACCTGGATTTTTTGAGAATCATAAAAAAGATATTTCTCAATTATTCTATTTGGCAGAAAATATTGTTATAAAAAATTACCCCATAGCTAAACAAAATCACATAGCTCATGAATATTGTGAATTTGCAACCAAACAGGATCTCAATAAAAATAAATATGAAAAATATATTTTTCCAGACTTATTGATCGAAAACCCAGAAAAAAACAAAGAATTTCTACTAAAATTAAGTAAGGAATTGTATTTAAAAACAAAAAAAGATGTTAGATCTACTTTTGAAAACGCTATTGGACATTTTATAGCTATTGCATATTGTCGGTTTAATTTTGATGTTTGGTACACGACTGATATGAATAAACTTTTTTCTGAGTTAGCTAAAGAAAGTTTTGGCAATCGCTTAACAGCCAATATCGTAAAAAAAGGCCTATGCACTGAAGAAGATTTAAATAAAAAAAAGACCCCATTATTAAATTTATTCTTTTGCAGCGGTTCTAATGGCAAAGAATCTGTATCTACTCCTCTAAAAAATTTATTGAACCTACAACAAGTATGGCTTTACGGTAAAAGAGGGGCCTTGTCGCAAAATTTTTGGCTCTGTTACAAAAAAAATTTTATACCTTTGAGTTACTATTTTTTATTTCGGATTTAAATCCTACAAAATATAGTAACTCATAGCCACAAAATTTTTTTGATTTTTTAATTTTTGCAACAGCACATTTAAATATGCTTGATGCAGTAAACGACAGAAAACCAGGATAGCCAAGAGATCCCCCTATTGTGTATTAAAAAAATAAAGGACTAGCAAAATCTTAAAATCTCACTTGAAAAAATACTCTTTATAATCAAGAATAGCGAGTGGTTAATGCTCCCAACACTAATACATCATGCCAGGAACATTTTTTTACCTATTTATCTCAAGGATTAGATGTGAACAAAAAAATTATCAATACCCTTCTTCTGTCAGCGTGCAGCCTTAACGTTATAGCTGCTCCCCTTTTGCCCCACACTGTTAAAGACAGTACTAAACAAACCACCGGCACTGAGGTTAATTTTTCAGGTGTGTGGAAAGCTGATAATTGTGGGAGTGGGCATTCGTGGACCATCACGATCGTGCAAAACAATCAAGATTATATCCAAATAGGAGGCGGTGAAGTCTCTGTCATTGGCACACTCGAAACAGCTATGCGATCCAGTAACTCACCTTTTTATAAAAACCCCGAGGGTGAAATCTCCTCCATTGACTGGAACAAAGCTAAAACAGAATTAACACTTCGAGGTATTTCTGTCACTAAACCTACCGATGATTCAGCGACCGGCAATGCTGACGACAATAGCTTGCATATTATGATTCAGATTAATACCCTTTCCCTGAATAAAGAAGGACAATTACAATTTAAAGCGAAGGGTATTAAATACCAAGATTTACAATCGATTGATGAATGGGATGCACCGATCTGCGTATTTAATAAAATAGCAGACATCCCTGGCCCTTTCGATGAAATCCGTTCATTAACTGCCCTGCGCAAATAAGATTGAAAAAGATTATTTGGATAGCTAGTTTGTTCTTAGCTATCCAAATAAATCTTTCCGGTTTGCTTTCAAAGTTAATGATATGATCGTACTGCTATCATCAATAGAGAAATCCTTTAAAAAGTTTGTTTTTTTTAAAAGCTTGCAAAAAGCCTTCGTTTCCCAAAAAATACTGCCATGCTCATGAGAGCGATTTGGCTTAATGGATTCTTCTCTTAATTTAATTCCGACAGTATGGATTTACAATGAATAAAAAAATCATAACAACGCTCCTTTTATGCATGGGAAGCATCAATTTTGTATTTGCAGCCCCTATTTTCAATGCATCCCCCTCTTCCATCAAAGCTAAGCCTTTAAATTCCCAAAGAGAGACCTTTTATACGGATTTTTCTGGGACATGGGAATCCCCCCAATGTATGGGCACAGAGAATCTAATTTTAACAATTGAACACGATGAAGATTTTATCCAACTTGGTTCTACAGAATCCCCTATCGGTGCTTTGCAAACCGAGTCAATCGCAGGCACGATAAATTTAAGATTTAAAGAACCGACCAGTTCTATTTATTCGATTGAATGGGCTAATAATCATAGCCAGCTAATCTTTAGGGGCGTCACAGTCGTGAAGCCGGTAGATCGCTTTCCAGCGTCTGATAACGCGCTTGAATTAAAGATGCATTACAATACATTATCCCTTAATAAAGAAGGGCAGTTAATCTTTAAAATGAAAGGAGTCGAATATCGGGATCTCCAATCTGTCGATGAATGGGATATGGCACCTTGCGTCTTTAATAAAATAACAATGGAAAATCATTCAAAGATTTCTCAATAGGTGTAGAACGACAGCACTGTTGCATGCATACTCGCAACTTTCGATGCGCGCTCTACTAAAGCGCGCTCTTGATAGGAGGAATTTATTTGTTGTAACGGGTATATTCTTGGATTTCTGGATCATTCCAATCACGCATATCTAATACCGAGCCATCATGTGCCATAAAATCTGTTTTTGTTTGCGGTAGGTTATAAAAATAAATATCACTACCATCCATTGCAAGGGTGTGTTGATGCTTAGTTGCTACAATGGTTGCAACCGACAGATCATGTGTTTTTACATAAGGGCGTTCGGCTCGTAAATAGCGACCATCAAATTTAGCATGATTCCACAATTCAACATCCAATCTATCCACAGCACCAGCAAGACGAACCACTGCACTGTCTTTGGCTCGAATCGTTAAATAGGCACTTTTAACCCAATACATCGATAGCCAACTTTGTTGCCCGACCGTTAAAGTAGCCAAGTGTAGCTTGCCTTGAAGTCTAGTCCGCGTTTTATCTTGGATATCTAGCTGCAAATAAAGGCTTCTGATCCCGCTGATTTGCAGGTAACCTCCTCCCGCTGCTACTAACTTTTGCAAGTGGATGCTGCCGCTTAGTGTGGTCGGACCTGAATTATTGATGTTTAATGACAAGCGTTTCCCTTGAAATGATCGACCTATAATTTTTCCCGCACCTTGATAATCAAAATGCGTTAGATACGTTCCATAAACATCAATCGTAATCGGTCGAACAGGAATATATCCATGCTTTGTCAAATAAATTTTTAAGGTATCTTTGCTGACTTCGGTTCTTAGGAAAGCTAAATCCACGGGATCGCCGCTAATTCTGATACGGGGCCGAGAACCATCCATGTGTAAATTCAAATTGATCCGACCTTCAACACGTAATCGATGAAACGACAAAAGGGAACGTTCTGAAGAGGTCTCAGATAGACTATATGCAACGTAGGTCTGTTTGAGCGTTGCCTCATCCGGTGCACTATGTTTTAGGCAGCCCCACAGAAATATACTCATGCAAACAAGGATCAAATTTTTCAGATAAACGCTCGTTTTCTGCAATTGCTTTGTTTGCTTCACTATGTATTCCTTTCATTGTACTTGATTGCTTGGGCAATCGCTTATTAATCATTCTAATTGTTTAAGTCGCGCATGAAAATCAGAAATCATCAGTTTATTTGGACAAGTATCACGGTTTTGTATGTGAGAGGCTTGGCTGATCAACCATGCAAGTGGAGCATTCTCCGGAATATCTGCCGGTAGACGTATATAAATACCTGTTAAAATATTCGAATGACATTGGAAAACGATCTTCGATTGAGCCCCTTCGCCAAAAACAGTAACTAACATTTCTTTCAACGTTTTTTTAGCGACAAAGGTACCACGCGCCTTTGCGATAAATGCCTGCAGCGGGGTTTGATTAAATTCCTCAACTAAACGTAGTGCCACTGTAAAATACAAATCAACAGGTCTTGATTGGCAACTGCCATGCTTATTCCATTCGTAACGCTCAAGGCAACTGCCGGCTTCATAACTAGGCATCAACAGTCGTAATTTATCCGCAACCACGGGTGCCAAGGCAAGTGCTGGATAACTACAATGGCTTTTACGCGGTGAGACACCACAAAATTGGTAATTGCGCTGACAAGCTGCTTGGTCTGGCCATAAGCCATGTAAGGTCCAGTGTGTCGAGGTAAAGTCTTCACGTTTTAACTGATCACACTCCAGCGGCTTTTTGCCATGAGGATACGTTTGGCAAAAGCCTGGCTGCCAAGTCAGGGCCAAAAGGTAGGCGTCAGCTCGATCAGGTACTTGCTCACACACTTCACCCCATCTTGTGGAATCACTATATGAGGAGTGAACAAAAGACAAGCACCCAACCAGCAAACATAACACTAACTTTTTCATGACGTCATCCTAACTTCTTAACCAATCTGAACAATTATGTACGGATACGGTAAATTCCGTGCGTTTTATTCGCTTTAAACCTTTGAACCAATGATGATATCCTAAACAGCATCGGATGAGAACGCTAAACGGTTCTAATACAAATGCAGACAAAAGCAAACAACAATCTTATTCACCGCAAAATATTTTCGATCGCTTGGGGAGACATGGATGCGTTAGGGCACGTAAACAATGTACGTTATTTTGATTATTTTCAGCAGGCTCGTGTTGAATGGTTAGAAAGCCTTCATTTAGATATGCAACAAGGTATTGGTCCGGTTGTAGCGCACGTAGAATGTTTTTTCTTAAAACCTATCGTTTACCCCGCAACTCTAGAGATTCATAGTTATATTGGCAAAATTGGGCGTTCAAGCGCTACGCTTATACATGAAATTTACCAAGAAGGGGTTTTAATGGCTCAAGGCAGTACCAAAGCCGTTTGGATTGATTACAACAAAAAAATAAGTGTACCTTTACCCGAGGCTATTCGTGAAGCTTTTGACAATCAGCAATGTTCTAATTAGCAGCTGCTTTTTTACGTTTAAAGCATTTCAATTCTATTGATAGCTCTTTTAAATAAACAAAACACTGATCCACTCTCAAAAATCTTCCATACGGATTACTTGATAGGCGGGCATCTCATAAGGATGTGCTTTTTTCATCGCAGCAATCGCGGCATGAATACATTCTCCTGTACAAACCATTTCCACCTTATACTCATTAATGGTTTCCAATTGATGAGGTGTGCCTACAAAGGGATGGCTTCCTGTTAAAGGCTTAAATTGCCCCTCTCCTTTAACCTGCCATGCACAACAGTCATATTCTCCTAATTTTCCTGCACCCGCTGCAAACAAAGCCATTTTGACCTGTTCAAGGTGATCTTCAGGTACATAAAAAATGATTTTATACATGATATGAATTATGCTCCGTGGCGTGCAACTTTGTTTCAGCTGCATACACTATAGTTTCCATTTCCTAAACAGCAATAGGCGCCTTAATAGAAGGATGTGCCTGATAATTCAGGAACGAAAAATCTTCAAATTGATACTCAAAGAGTGTCGACGGCGTTCGTTCTATTTTCAACGTCGGCAAGGATAACGGCGTTCTATTTAACTGCAACTGTGCTTGTTGTTCGTGGTTACGGTACAAATGACAATCACCGCCCGTCCAGACGAAGTCACCTAATTCAAGATTACATTGCTGTGCAACCATTGCGGTTAAGAGCGCGTAGGAGGCGATGTTGAAAGGAACGCCTAGAAAGACATCAGCGGAACGTTGATACAATTGGCAAGAAAGACGGTTTTCAGCCACATAAAATTGAAACAGAACATGACAAGGCATCAAAGCCATTTTATTCAGATCGGCAACGTTCCAGGCACTCACTACCAGTCGTCTTGAATCAGGGTTCGTTTTAATTTCTTCAACGATTTGCGAAAGTTGATCAATCCCCTTGCCATCGGGCGAAGGCCAAGATCGCCATTGGTAGCCATACACCGGGCCTAAATTTCCCTGCGCATCTGCCCATTCATTCCAGATCCGCACACCATGTTCATTCAAATAAGCAATATTCGTATCACCTTTTAAGAACCAAAGAAGCTCATGAACAATGCTACGTAAATGTAATTTTTTTGTGGTGACTAAGGGGAAACCTTCAGCTAGGTTGAATCGCATTTGATACCCAAAAAGAGAGCGCGTACCTACGCCGGTTCTGTCTTCTTTGATCACGCCGTGGCTTAAAACGTCTTCTAACAAACTTAAATACTGCTTCATCGCTTAGCCCACCATAACGCTATACCTGCCATTAACATCGGAATCGAGAGTAACTGCCCCATCGTTACCCAATCAAAAGCAACGAAACCTAATTGGACATCTGGTTCTCGAAAGAATTCTACAATAAATCGAGAAAGTGCGTAGCCTACCAAGAAAACAGCCGTAACCCTGCCCGGCCGACGTGGTTTACTTGCATACCACCACACCAAAATAAATAAGACAAGGCCTTCAAGACCAAGCTCATACAATTGAGAGGGGTGCCGAGGTTCGTATCCACCCTGCGGAAATACCATGCCCCATGGCATGGTTGTAACGCGCCCCCACAATTCTCCATTAATAAAATTGCCGGCACGACCTGCGGCAAGTCCGAGTGGCACTAGCGGTACAATAAAATCGGCAACAACTAAAAACGGTTTATTGATGCGCCTTGCAAAAAAGACCATCGCGATTAGAACGCCAAGAACTCCACCATGAAATGACATCCCGCCTTCCCAAAGTTTAAAAATACGCAAGGGCTCTGCGATCAGTGCTTCTGTGTTATAGAAAAGCATATATCCCAAGCGACCACCAATAATTACACCTAAGGCTGCGTAAAAAATCAGATCACTAATTTGCTCATTGGTCCAATTCAAATGGAAACGATTATTACGCCAACGACCCAAAATCCATGCTAAGGTGAAGCTCAATAAGTACATCATGCCATACCAATGAATTTTCAAAGGCCCCAATGAAACCATTACGGGATCAATCGATGGAAAAGTCAGCATTTATCCTCTCCGCTCAATCTTTAAGCTTACCGGCACGAATTAATCCTCCCAACCCTTCTGTTTCTAATGCTTGTTGTAAAAAGCGACGTACTTCCGTTCCATGCTCAAATTCCAAGGCTTGAGCAAGTACCTTACGCGCTGTTGCCAGTGTCACGTTACGTATAATCCATTTGACCCGTGGTAAGCTCGTCGAATTCATACTGAGCGTATCAAAACCCATGGCAAGCAACAGTATCACTGCTAAAGGATCGCTTGCCATTTCTCCGCAAATACTCACCTCAACCCCTGCCGCATGTCCTCCCTCAACAACTTTCATTAATGCACGAAGAATCGCAGGGTGAAATGCATCATAAATACTGGCTACCCGGCCATTATTTCTATCTACAGCGAGCAAATATTGTGTTAAATCATTGCTCCCCACTGAGATAAAATCGACTCGCTTTGCGAGTTCTTTTGTCAAATACACCGCCGCAGGCACTTCGATCATGACCCCGATTTGAGGCTTTTCAATAATACAGCCTTCTTCGAGTAACTCTTCAAATGCCTGTTGAACTAAATAAGACGCTTCTTCTACTTCCCCTAATGTGGTTATCATTGGCAACATGATACGCAAATTATTTAAATCTTCACTTGCGCGCATCATGGCCCGCACTTGTATCAAAAAGACATCCGGATGATCTAAGGTGATCCGAATGCCTCTCCATCCAAGCGAAGGATTTTCTTCTTCCACAGGAAAATAGGGAAGAATTTTATCACCGCCAATGTCTAAGGTGCGCATCGTCACTAAGCGAGGCGAAAAAGCATTGAGTGTTTGCCGATAAATAATATATTGCTCGTCCTCTGAAGGGAATCGATCTCGACTCATGAACGGAACTTCTGATCGGTAAAGACCAACCCCTTCAGCACCCACACTCAAAGATAAGCTAGCATCCATTGCAAGACCGGTATTTACTTGCAGAGAAACCCGGTAGTTATCGAGGGTTTCTGCTGGTTTATCCCTTAAACAAATTAGGCTTTGATTCAGCTGCTCTTCTTCTTGAGATAAACGCTTAAACTGTGCAACGATTGACTTAGCAGGCGAAACGTAAACTTTCCCATAATGTCCATCAACGATCACCGCACGCTTGGATAAGTACTCAACGGTAAGACCACGCACGCCCATCACGGTAGGTACACCTAGAGAGCGTGCTAAGATGGCAACATGAGAGTTGCTCCCACCCTTTGCAGACACAATTCCTGCCAACTGACCTTCTGGGATCTCTGCCAATGCAGAGGCGGAGATTTCTTCACCAATGAGGATAGTACGTTGCGGATAAACGATTTCTTCACGCTGCGACCATTGCAATTCCGCTAAAACACGTCGTCCAAGATCACGAAAGTCGCTGGCCCTTTCTCGCAGATAAGCGTCTTCAACCGCTTCAAACTGTTGCACATGACGCCGAATGACGAGTGCTAAGGCAGCTTGGGCGCTTAGATAATCTTCTCGGATCACTTGTACCACTTCCGATCCAAGACTATCTTTATCTAGTATGCGCAAATAAACCTCAAAGAGGGCATGCTCTTCCTCGCCCACCGTTTCTTTCATACGATGGCTAAGCCGCTGCATATCCTCTCGCGCTGCTTGCAATGCATCTAAAAAGAGCTTTGCCTCTTCTTCAACATCGTCGATAGTATGCCTAGGCACTGCATCTAAATCGGCTTGGGGATAGATGACTACTGCTGTTCCGATACCAACCCCAGGTACACTCCCAGAACCCGTAAAAACGGTCGAGCCACCCTCAATCTTACTCGCTCCACGAGGCTTGGGTTGCGTTAAGACCGCTAGCTCACCGGTTGCTTCCGCATGCGCAATGATGCCACCTAGCTGGGCAGCAAGCGTAATTAGGAACGCTTCTTCAGCATCATCAAAACAACGTTCTTCCGCTTGCTGTACGATCAATACACCATACAATTTTCGATGTTGAATAACCGGTACACCTAAAAATCCTTTCAAGTGTGCTTCATGTAACAGCGGATGCGGGAAATAGTCGTTGTGCGCGGACGCATCTTTAATATTAATAGGCTCTTCACGACGCCCCACCAAGCCAATTAAGCCCGCATCTAATCCAACGCGAACACGAAACTCTGCTTCCCTGTTTAAACCGTATGTAGCAATTAAAACATATTCGGATGCTTTATTATCGATTAAATAAGCAGAGACCGCTTCAGCGTTGACGGCTTTACAAACCCGCTGAACGAGAATGGTCAACGCTGCCGATAAATGTTCGGCCGTTGCTACCTCTTGTACAATACGTTTTAATACTTTTAGCATAAACTTTTAATCTTTCTTATGGAGCTAAGATCGCATTCATTGCATCACCGCTCATTTGCGGGGCCAACGCCTGCCGAAAGGCGTACGATGTCTTCGTTTCAACAATTGCTCTAACTCTTTCATTGCCTGTGTGTAAACTTGTCGTTTAAAAAAAATCACTTGCCCCGGTGGTTCCTCGTAATTCACCCAGCGCCAACTATCAAACTCAGGTGAATCGCTTAAATCCAGACGAATCTTCTGATCAGGGCTCACCAACCTCAATAGATACCATTTCTGCTTTTGGCCAATGACTAAGGGTGCTGTGCCAAATCTTAAATATTGCTTGGGCAGCCGGTATTTTAACCAGCGTTTGGTACTACCTAATATTTCCACATCTTCAGGCTCAAGCCCTACTTCTTCCCGCAATTCTCGAAACATTGCCTCTAGCGGCTCCTCCCCAGCGGCTAAGCCTCCTTGAGGGAACTGCCAAGCATCGTGACCAAATCGCTTACCCCAAAAAACATGGCCAGTATGATTCACTAGAAGAATACCAACATTTAACCGATAACCCGCACGATCAATAATCATTGTACGACTACTTAAGCCATTTATACATCATACGATTTTTTCATAAAGACAAGGAGGTTAGCAATGAATTCAATCAATTAAACACAGCCATCTCAGTTAATCACTCTATTGAGTGATTCGATAGAAAAATATCGTTTTTTTTATATCCACTAATCGTCACATTTTACCAGGAATTTTTGAGTAACGGCACATCTTAATGTGCTGCTATAAAACAATTGAAGATACCCATAGCGAGCTGTTAAAACTAGACTTGGCTGCATTTTCACCTTCAAAAACAATATAGATACAAATAGTATTGCTTTACGATACCCTTTATTCAATATTTATAATTTTATTTGTATCATGACCAAATCGAAAATTGAGAGCACTGCGTTTACACCGGAAGGTACAACAATAGATCAAGACCTTAGCCTTAAATTCATAGGAGCTAGGCAAAAACAAATAGCGAAATTCTATAAAGATAAAGAGGGCAAAGAGGCTAACAAGAAAACGTTACTGACGTTTATGCATTATTTAAAGCAAAAACAATCATGAAGAAATGGAAACGACTGATGCAATTGTGCTGGCTTTCGTTAGCCCTTAAATACGACCATTGGCCATTTCAAACCACTTAAACAAGATTTGGCTTGTTATAAGAGCCAGGTTCCGGAATGAGCCCCTTCGATCTTTTTTCAAAAATTTTAAAAAATTTTTCTTCATAACGCATATCAAATTTACTAAAATTGGTTTTTAAAGCATGATTTATCCAGCCAATAATTGTGTTGATTTCTTTTTTAATTTTATTTTTAAATGTTAAATTTTTAGTTTCAAAAATTGCAGATCGCATGACATCTATAAGCATAGGAATCGTTTTATTGACGTTAGCTTTTATCTTTTCGTAAGAAAGTTCAATTAACCTTCCCTGAGAATCAACAGACTCTAGGCCGCTATCCAATGTAGTTATTGTAGCCTCCTTAAAAGCTTCTAAAAATAATACAAGCTTCTGAGTATCCTCTTTTTTTAATGCAGCTTCTTTTGCAAAGGTTGTCAGCATAGCTTCAACGTCTTTATAAAGATCACGCAAATAGTAGGCTTTGTGCATGCAACAAATGTTTAAACTGATCTTTAGGATATTAAAAGCGTATTCAAATCGCTTTTCCCAATCCACGGATGAGCGTTTTTCAGGCGCTTTTTTTAAAAAATCGATTGCAATTCTATCTTTCATAAGTTGTATCGTGCGTTGCTTATTTTTTTCACCTTTCATCGGATCATAATGAACTTGATAGGCAAGCATATTTTTTAAAAGGCTTTCCTGACGGAAGAAATCTGTATCTTTATATTCTTTAGGACCCTCTTGAGCGGTTATTTGATTTTTTTCTAACTGTTTCAGTAAAACTGTTATTTTTCTCTCTTCCCAGATGAGAAAGAACTCTAATATCTTATTTAATTTTTCTAGATCTGGATTTGCTATTAAAACAAATGCTCTCATCACATCGGATTTATTAAAATTATTTTTACTAAGTGGTTTTGTACTATCTGGCTGAATCGTTGACCGGCGCGTTATTCCTCTGTCTAAGAAATCTAATTTATCTCGAAATAGGTCAAAAATTTCATCGGTTAAATGAGAAGGTTCTACTGCACATAAACTGCAAAAATGCTCGCATAACTTTCCAAAGACCTTATCTTTTCTAATAAACGTTAGAAAGTCATTATCGATAAAACTCATTTTTCTTGGCACTTTAGAATGGGTCATAATCCTTGCTCTATCCTTTCACAGAATCAAAAAACTCATTAAACACACTCTGGCAACTTTATATTGCAGTATGTTTATACTGTTTTCAGAAAAATTAATCTACCCCATTGATAGCTGTTCCCATAAAAGATAGTAATCGAATACTTGTGCATTTAATACAAAATTCTAGCTGATCTTATTAAACAGAAAATTGTTGGAAGACTAGATTACTTGAGGGTCTGTCCGCCCATACCACTTAAAGGGATATCGGGACAAGCTGATAATCCGCATGTTAACAGCACGGAGATAAAATTCACGCCTATCAAAATTAATAACAATGTGAAAACGATATAAAAGATCATTGGATGCTGCCCAGTAACCAAAGCGTTCCCCTTTGGTTGAGGAGCCTTATATTGGCTGTGAAAGCCGAGAATAGTCGCAGTATAGGCAACGATCAACATACATAAAATAAAAGACCATGAGTACATATGTAATCCCAGTATCTTGCTCCCAAAACCTGGATCCCCAGGCGCTATATGTAAGGTAATTTGCCGCAAAGCGACAAGGGAGGTAAATAATGCAGCCAATAAAGTAAAAGCATAATGACTAGCATATATTCCATATCGAATATTGAGTAGCAAACCTAAAGCTACCATCAAGAAGCCTACACGCTGCAAAAGACAAAGAGGACAGGGCAACTCACCAAAGAGAAATTGAAAAGCAAGGGCAAGCGTTAATAACAGCATAATTCCTGCAATTTCTAGCACGTTTAGCCAAAAAATAATTTCTGAACCTACCTTTTTCTTCATATACACTCTCTACAAGTTCAAATTTACCGTATTGGTTAAGTGCGATATAAAAGTAATTATGGATAGAAAAAGACAAGCTACAAGCAAGTAAATCGCCCTTTTTTTCCGCGCTCCCCATATCAAAAACGATACGATGGCTAATAGCAAAAAAATAAGCTGGATCATCCATTAATCCTCAAAGCGTGCGTCTTTCTTAATGGCAAAAATTAAAGCGCCAGAAAGTACACACAATATCGACCTGTGTTATTTGAAATATAGACTTAGATTTATTATTTAACAAATTACTCTTATTTTGTTCTTAAAGATCAATAATAAACTCTAAAAGAGAAAACACCTAATTTTGAATCTCTTAAGAGTGTCATGAAAGAAAATAAAAAATATATAAATGAATATTTGAGAGAAAAGCCCTGGTCAAGAATAGGATTTGAAGAGCGGATGATAATTGCCAGAATGAGGAGCCCGAACCTTCTTCGAATCTTCTTATTCCCTTGATTTTATTGGGCTGTAATAATCGGCAATTAAGTGATGAGATGAATGTATGGTTACAAGAGCAGCTTTATAAGAATGAATGACTTTCTCAAACTTTTATATCTCTTGATGCTATAAATGGTACCGAGAAGAGGACTCGAACCTCCACGGGGTTGCCCCCACTAGCACCTGAAGCTAGCGTGTCTACCAATTCCACCACCTCGGCATAGCTTGCAATAAGCTAGTGTGTAAAATACTGAAGATTGTAAAAACTGTCAATAGCTCTGTTATTAATGCGGAGATCTTAATAATTTTCCTAATTTTGGTACATTTAAAGAGAAAGAGGTATCAATCGAGGTATCAATCAAAATCTTTGTGATACCGTTTCCGTGTAACCTAATGCACAAAAACATATCCTAAATAAGCTCCAAGACTTGTACTAAGCAATGTCGTTAGCACCCCGAGCAAGAAACCACTCCCCCATCCTGAGCGACGAGAAGACAATGGTTTTCTTTTGAAACTTCGTATTTTATCCTGTTCCTGCTCTTTTAATTTTTCATTTTTGGTTAAACGCAGAACCTCATACATCATGCGAGGCAGCTGAGGCAATTGTTCACTTAAGAAAGGCAGGGAACCTTTTAGATTTTTTAAAAAGGAGCGAGGCCCAATTTGATCACGAAGCCATTTTTCTAAATAAGGTTTCGCCGTAACCCATAGATCAAGGTCAGGATAAAGCTGTCGTCCTAACCCTTCAATTGCAAACAATGTTTTTTGGAGCAAGATTAATTGAGGTTGAACTTCCATTTCAAAACGGCGCATGACTTGAAATAAACGCATCATTAATTGCGCTAAAGAAATTTCTTTAATTGTTTTTTTAAAAATCGGCTCACAGACCGTGCGCACAGCACTTTCCAACGCCTCTACACGTGTTCCTCGAGCTACCCATCCTGATTCAATATGAAGTTGCGCAACTCGTCTATAATCATGATTAAAAAATGCATAAAGATTTTCAGCGAGGTAGCGTTGATCATGCTCATTTAACGATCCTACGATGCCAAAATCAACGCAGATGTATTGTGGTTCATCGGGATTATGTACGGAAACAAAAATATTCCCCGGGTGCATATCTGCATGAAAAAAACTGTCCCGGAACACCTGGGTGAAGAAGATTTCCACTCCCCGTTCTGCTAATTTTTTGACATTCACACCCTGTTGCAAAAGCCTCGATAAATCAGAAACAGGAATACCGTGTATACGCTCCATCACTAAGACATTCGCGCGCGTGTATTCCCAAAAAATGCTGGGCACATAAAGTAAAGGAGACAAATGGAAATTACGTTTTAGTTGCGATGCATTAGCGGCCTCACGCTGTAGATCAAGCTCGTCTATGAGGCTTTGTTCAAATTCTTGAACCACCTCAATGGGCCTAAATCGCCTACTTTCAGGCCAATATCGATCGGCTAAACGCGCGATGGTATAGAGAATTTCTAAATCTTGCTGAATCATTTTTGCTACATTTGGACGCAGCAATTTTACTACAACTTTTTCTCCCGTTTTAAGGGTAGCTGCATGCACTTGTGCGACCGATGCTGATGCAAGTGGAGCAGCGTCAAATTCAGCGAATAATGCATAAGGAGAACAGCCAAAAGTCGCTTCTAAGATCGCTAATGATTGCTCGCTACTAAAGGGCATCACTTTATCTTGTAGCTTTGCGAGCTCTAAGGCAATATCAGCAGGCAAAATGTCCGGCCGCACAGAAAGAGCTTGCCCAAACTTTATAAAGATTGGTCCCAGCTCTTCGAGGGTTTTACGTAACGCAACCCCGCGAGTCAACTGCTCACGACGCATCCAATTCCAAGGATTTATCCAAGCGAAAAAACGCAATGGTGAAAAAAGATGGAGCGATAGAATAACTTGATCTAAGCCATTCTTTGCAAGGATATAATTAATTTTTAGTAATCGCGATATTTGTCGCATTGTACCAATCATGTGTTCTTTAATGCGTCCTTTTCAATGAGATAATCATAGGCCGCCTCTAGCCGAGCTACATCGAGAACCAGCGCGTCTACGTCATTTAAAAAATCATTCACTTCTTCTTTGGGGGGAATTAAGCGTAACTCTTCTTGAAGATATTCACTAAAATTATCGCGAAAAGATTGTTTAAACATTTGTTTCCATGCTCGCCCTTTTCTCACAAAAGCGCCAACTTGGTAAGCGACTACATCCCCTGTAAAATGAGCCAAATGCCCTTCCCAATCAATATCCATTTCATCAAAAAGTTGTTTTACTTTTTGTCCAACTTCGATATCGCCCGACACTCGAATGCTGTCATTAAACAAAGAGCGCGCTTTAGACACGGGCAAAAGGCTGAGACGAATTAATCCTAACGGACTGCTTTCAATAATGGTATCTGGAACCCCTTCATAAGAGGCAAGCAATTGCAATTCATCCGCTGTAAAATGCATGAAGAAATTAACATGTAGTGGCTTCACAACCACTTCCAAGGTTTTACCCTGCAACGCAGCTATTTTTAATGATGTTGTCTCATCAAGCGCCAACGCTTGATTGATAGCATGTTGCAACGCTCTTAAGGAATAATCTTTAATCATCTTTTTTCATCTATTTCTCAGATTCAACTGACTTGCAGTTTCTACCCAGAGAATGTTCTAGCGATGTGTCATTCTAACGCATCAATTGTCGCGAGTTAACTCATTCGTACATCAAAAGTGGCTTCATCTACTCTATTTATTTTTCATACCCTATTAATAACGCATTTAGCAGTGCATGATTATCTCTGGCTAAAGCATTTTTAATGGCCAATCATCGTTTAAATCAATATTTATAAGCCACATGTAAAGCAACGATACCGCCACTTAAATTATGATACCTGCAATCTTCAAATCCTACGGCCTCAATCATTGTTTTTAAATCTTCTTGAGAAGGATGCATGCGAATGGATTCTACAAGGTATCGATAACTTTCGGCATCGTTTGCAAAATACCCTCCAAGTTTGGGCATTATATTAAAAGAATACCAATCATAGAGGGAATGTATAGTGCTTGATACTGGCGTTGAAAACTCAAGTATCATTATTTTACCGCCGGGTTTGCATACTTTGTAAATGGAACGCAACGCTGCTTCTTTATCTGTGACATTTCGCAGGCCAAATGCCATCGTAATGCAGTGAAAATGATTTGTTGCAAAGGGCAATGCTTCTGCGTTGGCTTGTACGAAATGAAGGTTTTCATATAGCCCTTCATCTAACAAGCGATCGCGCCCCACCATTAACATTGAAGCATTAATGTCTGCGAGTATTACTTCCCCTTTTAGGCCTACTTTTTTACTTAATAATCGCGTTAGATCACCACTGCCACCGGCAAGATCCAAAACGCGATAGCCTTGACGAATTTGTCCCACTTCAATCGTAAACCATTTCCAGAGACGGTGCAGTCGAAAGGATAAAAGATCGTTCATAAAATCATACTTTCCTGCAACGGCATGAAAGACTTTAGCAACTTTTTTTTCTTTCTCTTCCCACTCGATTGATTCAAAACCAAAATGAGTTACTTTTTCTTCCTGCGCCATTAGTATATTATACTCATCAAGAACTCAACTTAACGGAAGTTTAACGGATTTCAAGTATGGAAACCATTGACCCCACAACAGCTAGCTGCTGTTGCTCAAGCATGTAAAAGAGGTAACGATTACTCGATAGGGAAATTGCAGCATTTGTAACATCGCTAGGAGCAGATTCGCATAAAACCGCATTTGATTTGCTCACTCTAAAGCATCATGATTTCCCTTTAAAAGGGAGATTCATTCCCTTCTACGCATGGAGACTATTTGATCTTAAGTCAAGACAATAGACCTTGGCGGGCTGGGATATTATTAACATTAACTAAAATATTAGATAAGGATCTTAACTATGTCTATGTCGGAATCAATTGCTGAAACAATCAGCCTTGCGGCTACAATAGAGAACGTTGTAAAAGCTTACCTCGAATCCATGGGGAAAGATAAAATTACCAACCTCTACAGCATGGTGCTTGAGCAAATCGAACCTCCGTTATTTAAAGCAGTCATGGAACGTTGCCGTTACAACCAAAGCAGAGCTGCTGACTTATTAGGCATTAGCCGAGGCACATGCCGAGGAAAATTGATTAAATATTTTGGTGAACAATATTGCGGTCATCGTGAAAACGATAAAGAAAGCGATAGAGAAAGCGCGTGATTCCAAACCGTCATCCTGTGGCAATTACCCGGGATGGCGGCTTGCTGCCACAACCTCCTGCACTCTTTTTTTAATATTGTGAAATAACGATATTGGTCTCATGTGTCGTTAAATATATGGCAACGTGCTGTGATAATTGGGCAATAATCTTCATAAATAAAGCTCTCATAGCATGATCAAGAAAGGCCGTGCATTCATCGACTAACAAAACAACAACCTTCTCATCCCACGATAGTAAAACGCGCATTAAAGAAATTAACACTTTCTCACCTGATGAAAATGTTTTCGGGAAGCGTAAGCAAAATTGTTTATCAAGATATCTAAACTGTTTTAACAAGCATCTTCTTTCTTCAGGTCTTAAATAAGGTTGCATTTTATTTTGAAAGATTTGCTGCCATGAGCTTTCCTTTAGCATTGATTCAGGCCCTAAAATTTGAGCATTAAATGTCGTAAAAACATCAAAAAGAATAGGTTCACGCTCGATTAGGCGTATATTTTCTCGCCTCGTTTCCGTTAGGAAAGACTTAAGGGAAAGATAATCCTTTAATTTTATAATACGTTCAAAGCCCATTAGAGCGTTTAATAGTGTCGTTTTACCTGCACCATTTTTACCTTCGACCCGGTAAATTCCAGGTAATAATGAGAGATAACTTTTTGATCCATCAGTGAGGGTTATCATGATCTCTCGATCAAGATTACTGCCTCGATTGCTTACTTCTTGATCTGCTTTTAACTGGCGATCACAATTGAGGGATGTATTATCCTGACTTTTTGCCAATGGGCGCCATGAGGACTCAATGATTCTTTTTTCAGTGACGTTCGGTCCTTGTTCGAGATAGTTAAAGTAGTTCAAAGAGGATGGGTTTTGATTATCAAATTGTTGTAACGTTTCTTCAATTTTTCTAAAAATAACTTGCTGTTGCTGATAACTCGTTTTTTTTTCCGCGTAAGCATTAGAAGCCTGAATAATGAATTGCGAAATGCCTATCCATAGAAAAAATTGTGTAATCGTTAGATAGCCAAAATAAATGCCAATCACCATGGCAGAGGTATTTAGAACAAAAGGGATTTCTACGAAACATTGCGTGGTGATATCACGCAGCAACTGTGCTTGTGCTAAACGTTGATTCGCCATATACAATTCCTGATACTGTTGCTTCGCCCATCCGGTTAATTGGTGCTTCCAGCACAGGGAAATTTCACGCCAAGCTTGTAGATATTGAAGCAACCATCTAAATTTTTGGTTTTTCTGCTCTGTAACCTCTGCGTAATAGGCCGCAATACGTTCTAAAAAAAATTTTTTACTGATAAAAGCAAAACCGAAAAGAATACTAGCAATCATTAATCCTAGAAAAAATTGATTAAGGATCAAGAAGAGCATCAGTATAGAACTTACGCTTAGTATGGTGTAGTGATGATCTATTATTGTCATTTCGAGACGGAATGCGTTAGGCAGATAATCAAAATACAGCAGACAAAGGGTATCGCCTTTTTCTGTGTTATCACGAAATAACCTTTCTGGAAAACAACGCTGCCATTGGCTGGCAATTTCTCGATTAGTAAGGTTGGCGATGACAAATTGCTTCAATAAATCAGCGCTCATGACTAAGCATTTTGTGATGACAAAACCTATTAGCGTTCGTATTAATGCGGTAAAAAGAATATTTTTTTCAATGCATTGCTCAATCGCTTTTCCTTGTAAAATAAAAAACATGCTCCAAAAGCAGTATTTAAATGTATTTAAAAAAATTAATATAAATCGAGCTTGTCTAACATAATAAAATTTGAACATAATCTACTTAACAAGTCGTTAGAAGATGAATGAGATCTTTAATAAAGGGATTGGTTTCGATACCGTTACAAGGGTAATAAGCAGACCATCCTGGTGATGGGTTTGCTTCCAACACAACGTAACCATCTTTTGATTTAATAAAATCAATACCCAACAGTTGATTTTCCTCAAGAAGTGATGCATCAATACAAAATGCTTGCAGCTCTTCGGTAAACTTATCGTAATCTTCTAAAGAGAAAAAATTATCATCGTAACGATAATCAACAGCTTCTTTTTCAACAGAAAATTTTCCATAAAGATTGCCATTTAATACGTGAATTCTTAAGTCGTTGCCTGCCACCTTTTCCTGGAATAATACGGGTAAATTTTCCAAATTTTTTAACGACCATTCATTATAATGTGCTTCGTCAACCACCCTTGATCGAATCCCTGACAAGGATTTCACAATATAAGATTTGTTGGGAGATAACTGTTTAAAACATTCCTGCCCTTTGACGACATAACTATGACCAATGGAGACTGAAGGCTTGTTATTAGCAGCTAGTTTCAAGGATTGGTTTAGTTGATAGAGTTTAGATTCGTTATTATGTTGACTGCTAGGAGCGCAAAGTACTTTTCCTTCCCAGCTATCAATAAAATTATAAAACTCTCCTAAAAGCATCCAACGACTATCCTCCATCGAAACCTGGCAACCACGAATATAGAGACAATTAGGTTTGACGCGAAAACACTCCTGCTCGTTTTTTTGAAAAATAAAGTAGGCATCTTCCGATGTCATCACATAGCTCCATTGCCTGTGAAGATCTTCGTAATAGAGTACTAAAACACCATCAGACGCCGACAATGCATGTTCCAAATTCAATAGAACCTTGTCCTGTTTCGGACCAAAACACAACGCCTTTATTTGCAACCACGGGGCAGTTTCATAAGAATAATCTTCGCTTAGAGTGAAATGAGGATGATGAGACTCGTCCAATCGACCACCTTTGATAAGCGGTCGAAAATCTTCACTAATAAATGTTTTTAAAAAGGAGGTTTCCTTTACGGTAGGCATCGATAGTACTCATTTATTAAATATTTATCTAAAAAAAGAAAAAAATCAGGATGGTTTTTGGTATGAAGTAAATCAATATTTACACAACCAAAAACCAAAGCATCCTTAGTTAAGAAAACCAATAATTCAAATATAAAATAATTAAATAATTTCCTTACCTTAGTAACGCACTTTTTGATTTTTTCTTGCTGTTGGAAAGAGATTTTATCATCCGGAGAAATCAATATTTTTTCACCAATTGACAAAATAAAAATGGGCTCGCCCTCCGGCTTTTCAAAATAAAATTCACTGGATTTGATCGGGGTGACAAAAGGGTTTATGGTTTCTAGATTGTCTGCAGTATTTTGTTGTACTGTCCAATTTAAATAGTCATAAATACTAGAATGTATCTTTTTTTCTATGGAAAAAGTAACATTAATAGCCTTTTTTTGTTTGAATCCCCAGAAAAAATCAGGAACAGCTAATCCTAATTTTTTCTTAACAAGATTCCACTGTTGAGGTAATGATAATATTCGTTCACACAGGCCATTAATTGCTATCGCTTGAACTTTATCAAAGCTATTAAGTGCAAATCCTAAATAAGCTTCGAATTCACGCTTTGCATATTCCCTATCTGCAATGCAGTATGATTCAAAAAGCTTATTATCTATGTAAGTAATACGGTTCAGTAAGACGTGACTATCGTTACTATATTTGATCGAATTTTTTGAGTACCAACGAATCGACACCGAGTCTTGATTGAGTTCATCATGAATTTGCAAGCCCTGTAACAAATCACTCAAAATTAACCAGTCGATCTGTCGTCCGTTATGCATCAAAGACAAGGGAGCTCCTTTACTTTGCTGCCGTTGTATCGCCCATTGTGTTATTGCCTCCTCCCTAGATGAGGAGACAATCAGTATTTTTTTTGAAGCGGAGTAATTTTTTTTCAGTTTCATATCGACGGCTAAAATCGGTAGCTACTTTGTTGAAAAGAAGAGAATCGATCATTCATAAAACTTAAGCCTAATTCTGACCCATCTTTATGGCCATCTTTGCCTCCTTCTTTTCCGTCACTCCCACCTTCTTTGCCATCGCTATAAATACCAAAGTAAACTTCAATCAATTTTTCATTTTTAATATCCATGACTCTTTCCTTATTTTTTTATAGTAAGCCTATGCGTTTTTCATGCAGGAGCAGCTATGTTTAAAATCATTCAAAACGCGATAGGCTGTTTAAATTATTGATTTATTTTCTTATCCCTTTAAAAGAATATTTTCCTAAAAAAGGAGTTTTTTAAGGATTAACTACTTCGCCCCCTTTGACAGTGCCTTTAATTTTTGAACCCCCTCGCAGCACAACTTTGCCTTGTCCATCATCAAAAATAATGTCTCCACCCACTTCCGAATTGTTATCAAGATATACTTCTTGTTTGAGGCTATCCGTATGATGGACATGAAGATTTTGATTGACTTTAGAATTGATTAGACGGCTTGAATTTGAGTAAATATGCAGCGTATTCTCGAACTTCGTTGAAGATGCTTTTAAGGACCCTTTGATATCCGCATCTAAGTTAATCGTGCACTGAACAAGAGAAGTACTACCGTTTACCTGAAGTGAGGTAAAACTTGCATCGTCTGCGGTTAGTAAGCCGTTGATGCTTGTTGGCCCCGTAATGGTAGTCCCATTGACAGACACCATTCCATTACCAACCAAACTATTTACAGTACCTTGTCCGCAAGTAACGCTACCAGGTGCAATCTTACATACACTAGCCTGTGATGCAGCAACTGTTCCTGCTAACATAAGTGCCAGTCCCGTTTTCTTTATGACCATTTTTTTCTCCTTGAGATGAAGTCTTCTTAATCCAATCTTCCCTGCAGCCTAATGTCTTTCTCAGATTCTAGAACGCACGTCAGCATAATTGTGCATGCCAGCTTCTTTGAAAATTCCTGCAATCAGGTACTGCAAAGATCAATTGAAATAATCAGACGTTAGTTAACTAAAATATTTATTCAAATCGAAAACGTGTGCACAGTTGTTTGAATCAAGAAAAATTTTTCCTGGTTCAACTGTCTCCGTCACTGCTCTTTTTTCTGCTTCGCTTGATGACGCAGTAAAAGAACCATCCATTCTTAAAATCCCCGTGCCAATTAAATTCGTCGGTGGCTGTAGTCCTTGAGAGAGATGGAGGATATTGAGTAAAGCAATGACCAAAGGGAGGCCTGCACTTCTCGCATCTTTTACCAAATAGCGATCATTACAGGTGATTAATTCGAAATGAAATCCGAGCAACATTGTCCACGATTGCTTCAAAGCAGTAAGAATAGATAACGTTCTTAGGAAATTCTTTCGCAGGGCCGCCGCTGCAGCCCCTTGGGTATTCAGTATTAAGCTAAACGCGCGATTTTGATAAGCATAGAGATCAAAATGAACGTTGATACCTTCACCATTATTGGTATAAGCAGGAATAACAACTTCTGTATAGTAAGGCTGCGTTTGATCTGAAATACCACGACAAATTGACAGAGAGGCATCTGCTACTGTGAAGGATTCCGCAGATTTCTGCGAAGAAACGTTAAAAGAGGGTAAGAAATATTGAGCGTGGTTTTGTGCGCTATTGATAGGCAATAGAACACCGTCCTTATTGATTAAGGCAGACATTTTTTTCTCCATTTAGTCGGCTTGCTTTGAAATACAGACATCTTGGCTGATTTCAGGGGCGCAATTTACCATAAAGGTTTAGACGTCGCAAGTTTTTGAGATAAAAAAAATTAGGATTTAATTTAATCGATGAGCGTTTAAAAATTACAAATCATTTAAAATAAGATTGATAATGCAGATTAAAAATAAAGGTAGCGATGCTTTCAAAAAGCAGTCGTGCGCACCCTCAACGATGCAGAAACCTTTTGAATGGACCGTACGCAATACTCGAATACGGGTTATGATCGATTAATCAATGCCAGTACTTTTTCTGGGGGCCTTGCAATAATAGCATGTCCATCGCACACTACGATTGGACGTTGCATCAGCGATGGTTCAGCTAACATTGCTTCAAGCACGGTCGTCTCATCCTCTAAGCGAAGTTCTAGACGTTTGAACGCAGGCTCACTCGTTCGAACAAAGTCTTTCAAATTGAATTGCTGTCGTAATTCTCGCAATTGTTGCTTACTTAATGGCGATTTCAAATATTCGATAATCGTGGGTTCAATACCCTGCTTTCGCAGTAAATCCAACGCTTCACGCGATTTAGAACATCTTGGATTATGGTAAATAATAAATGATTTCATGTTTAATTCTCATTGTTTAGCAATAATTTGCATGTAAAAAAATATTCATTGCCTTTAGATTCTCTGCTGATGTGCCGATTCAATGGTTTGATCGCTGACATCAAAACCGTTTAATTGACTACTGACCATTTCTCCATTTTCACCCGGACGCAATAACCGCCCTTCAGCTGTAAAATGCCCGATAGTACAATCTTTTCCCAATAGAACATCTTTCCTCGATGGCAAGGTGAGCTTAGTCGTCTTGCCATTTGCACGTACAGCCTCGATGCTTACATGGGACGTATCGCTAGTATGGGCCAGGGTCAACTGGTGAATCGCTCTCCCGCGATTATCCTCGGTTGCTGTAGGATCGCTGTAGCCGGTGTCTCCCACAATCACTTCCAGCGTCCCACTTGTATGCTTAGTTCGAATAATCAGCGGAAAGTCAGAAAACGGTTGATGGCCACTAATGACCCGATAGATCCCCGCTTGATTTAAAAAGTTGATGACCCTATCCGAGATGGGCGACAATTGATTTTTTTGATACCAGTTTGCTGTGACCATCGATTTAGGATTAAACAACACGTATCGATCAAGTGGCTTGTATCCTGGAATATTAAACGTTATGCCGTCACCTTCTGTAGGCTGTGCTATCCATGCTTGGATTTCGGTTCGGTACCAATCATTTAACGCATCTATCCACTCTCTTGCATCGCTTAACCGATGCCCAGTCGCTTCAAAAAAGCCAGGCACATACCCCATGTTTTCAGACGTCACAGCCCCATGAATAAACAAAGTATCACCATGAATGACGCCCAGTTGTGCATGTTGCAAATAGCGGGTGATTTGTCCTGTTGGGGCTACAGCGTCAAGGAAACTTTGAGTTACTGCTTCGTCGCTGATATTGACTAACTTTTGATCCGATATTTCTGCTAATTCTTGCCGACGGTATTCAAATGTATTCGGTTTTCCTAGCCTTGCATCACAACCCATAGTTTCATTTAACATCCATTTCAAATAAATCGCCTGACATTGTTCAATACTAAGTTGCTTAATATAGGCTTCTACATCCTGGTACTGTGTCGACAGATACTGATTATTCAACATGTGTTGAATAGCATAATCACGAGCCGAAATTTTATTTTTTTGCCACCAAGCTACTGGGCCTATCAGTAGTCGTTTGCGTATGCTTTTTGGATCGAGTTCGTATGAAAAACGGCGGCATTTGGCGTCTCGATTTCCTACTATCAACGTCACGGAATCAGGGTAGTGATCTTTAAAATCATTTAACGCTTTTCCTATCCTTAAATCCCCTGGGCCCTTATCGCAATAATCTCCACCATACACAAATAAACTTGAGGCCATCGGCCGTGGTCGAAAAATAAGCTGTTGATTGCTATTCCATGTCATTTGTTTGGATTGATGAATCCATTCATTAAAATATCGCCAATTTCCCTCGACATCAGTCAGATGCGTGATTGTTTGTTCCACGGTTTTTATTGTCCTAAAAAAATTTTTTTTCAAGGATGCATAACCTTTCTATCTTTATTAGAGAATACTTTGTTGGATATAACGCGTCATTCTCTGTTGCTTAATTGTGGTTTAATAATGGTATCAGCATACAAAACATAATCTTCCTTATGGATTGAAATCAATCCTGCTTGGGTCAGATGCTCTTGAAGACAACTGGGTATCACCGGTAAGGATACACCCGGATTAGTACGCGTCACTAAACAATTATCGGCATTCTTTTGCCAGAGCTTTATTAGGATCTGAGGATCTATTGTCGCTGCAACACGCCCTTGGGTATAAAATTGGGCAGAAAAATGTGGTTTTACATCCCAATAGATTAACAGACCATTTTGGAGAGGATATTTTTTTTGCCAGGCTTCAACGATAGGTTTTTGCGATCGCATAACTAAAGTCGGATAAAATAAAAACAACGCAACCATGCTTAAAATTACTGGGCAATACACCCTACCAATGCGTACAAAGTCTCGCCTAAATTGCTGTGATAAATTTCTTTGCTGGATAAAATTTGCAGCATAGAGCGCAAATGCCGGAATACTGGGTAAAACATAAGGGTAGATAATATTGCGTGCAAGGCTAAAAAAAACACAGGGTGTCAACGTAAAGCAGATCAAAAAACGTGACCAACTCAAGGGAAATGCTGTGTCTGTAATGCTACATTGAGCTCTTTTTGAACGCCACCAAACAGGAATTAAGTATGTCCAAGGGAATAACCCAAACAGTGCATAAATCCATATCATGCCATAGGGTGCTTGATGTGCTGATCCGTACTTATCACCTGCCCAACCCGGTTCAAGAAAACGCCCTAGGTGCTCGCCTACGATGAAGTATTGGAGAAAACCGGGCGTCCGATGTTCTGCCAGTAAATACCAAGGCAATGCAATGATGGCAGTAAGACAAATTCCCTTAAACCAAGGTAATTTTTTCCAAACGCGTACCCATTCTTTTTGGATGATCATCCATACAAAAATTGGCAGGCCGGTTAGCACAAGAATAATCGGCCCCTTAGCGAGTAGTCCCAAGCTAACACCAACGAAAAACAAATAACGCCAACTGGGCATGTCCTCCATGACCGTTAGCCAAAAAGCTACCATTACCAACGTCACTGAAAATAGCAACGCGGCATCGGTCATCACCGCTCCGGCATTGACAACAAATGCGATACACAAACTCATTACTAAAATGACATTCCAAGCGTATTGTGCGCCTGCTCGTTGTTTAGCTAATAACCAGGTGAGTCTTAAAATCCCCAAAGACAAGAGCAGGCTTGGCAAGCGCACCGCAAATTCATTGACACCAAAGAGTTTCATTGAAAGCGCGGATAACCATGTCGATAAAGGCGGCTTCGCCCAAAAAGGGACTCCATAATCATGTAAAGGGGTGACCCAATTGCCGGTTTCCAACATCTTTCTCGCAATTTCCCCATAACGTGCTTCAGTAGAATCATTCAAGGGAATAAAGTACATAGCGACTAGTCGACAAAACAGCAGCAACAGTAACGTTTGAATGCAAGGATTCATGCAAAACGTTAAAAAACGTTTTTTTCCCTTCAGACAAAACATACGGAAATTATTTATTGGGCATTTAGAAATTAAGGTCATTCACTTATCTCTTTTAGGGGACCAGCCCATTGTCTCAAAAGACTCTTCCTTACCCATTAAACGACAGTTTGCCGAAGCTAAATCGTCTAGAAAGGTCTCACTCATTAAGTAGCTATATTCGTAATGACGATAAAGACCGATGGGATCTTGTTTATCTTTTACGTTCAAACCAGGATGACACATAATTAATCCTCCTGGCTTCATGTTTCTCAAAAATTCCTTGAAATATTGACGATAATCGGGCGCCTTTTTAAAAGTATAGATACCTGAAAAGGTTGTATTTGTCGGGATCTGTCTTTTGATTAAAATACGTCTAAAGTTTTTCCCTCCTAAAAACTTAATAAACTGCGATTTAGGAAAACCGGCCAACGAAAATCTCGAGGAGGTATTGATCGTTGTGCGTAAAAAACCGTTTAAGCCCGTCTGTTGATAAATCTGTAGTAAGGCTTCTCTTACTTGTGGGAACTGATGAACATGTTCGTGGCCATCAATAAAATCAGGTAATTCGCCCGTTTGCCGATAAAACGCTTTGAGTTGCATATCAATTTCTGAAACGATTACCCGTTGATCAATACGTCCATTATAACACCAACGCAATAAACGTGGTAAGCGCGGAAAGACATTCCCATAGACATGCCGCCAAGCTTTACTTAAGGGTCTATTCCAAGTCAAATTAAGGTGCAAGCCAATGAAACATTTCTCCTTTAGCACAGCTAAAGGCATAGCAGCTTTAACCCACGCGTCGGTATTTACTAGGCAACTAATAGCATTAATCCGTTTTTTTTCTGCTAGATGCATAATCCCATGGGAAATGGCTGCTGTTTGCCCATAATCATCAGCGCATAATAGAATGGGCTGAAAAGCTAACTCTTTAGTCACAATTATTGAACCTTTTCATCTGAAATTAGATCATCATGAGTGATTTCATGCTTAATATAGTATAAGGGCCTATTTTTGGTTTCGACTAAAATTTGACTAATATATTCTGAAATAATAGCTAAAAATAAAAACAGGATGGAAAATAACCCTGAGGTTAAAAAGATAACCGAAGCGACACCGTTAGCCAAATGCTGATGCGTAAACAATTTTTGAATCACAATAAAGCCGGCATAACACATCATGACCCCGCTAATCAGCACAGAGACGAAAGCCATCGCACGAAGTGGGCGTGAAGAAAACCCGATAATCGAATCAAGAGATAAGTTAATAAGTTTTAATAAATTATATTTACTTTTTCCGGCAACTCGTGGCGGGCAATGATAGGCTATGGTAGTGGTTTTGAACCCCACATAAGCAAACATCATGATCAAATGACGATTGTTTTCCTTCATCTTGCGAAAAGATAACACCACTTTTTTACTTACGAGTCGAAAATTACCTTTGTCGGCAGTGAGATCAAAGCCCGTCATTTTGCGTGACAAACCATAGTACATTCGTGCCGACAATTTTTTAAACCAGGATTCGTGGGCTCGATTACTGCGTGAAGCACAAACAACATCATACCCTGTTAGCGCCTTCTCAACTAACTTGGGGATCAATTCGGGTGGGTGTTGGAGATCGGTGTCCATAAGAACAACGTAATCACCCTTTGCATAATCAAAACCAGCTGTAGATGCAATTTCATGCCCGTAGTTACGAGAAAAAGAAATTAAACGTACCGAAGGATTCGCACGAATGTAAGGTAAACAAAGCGCTACTGTTTGGTCGCTTGAGCCATCATCAATTAGAATTAACTCGTAATTCAAAAAATGATGGGCCAGCGTCTCAATGGTTCTATCGAGAAAAGCTTGTATAACGAGTTCTTCGTTATACATTGGCGCAATAACAGAGATTTTAACTTGTTCCAAGGTCTTCACAAAAAATCACTCAGATAATTGAGATAATGCGGACTATTGAATCCGGTTGCAAATTTTATCAGCCATATAGCCGATTGCACCAGCATAGTAGATCGAATTATTATAGCGCAAGATCATCTTATAATTTGGGAAGGCAAGAAAGACAGGGCCACCATTAGGCTGGACCAAACTTGCCGATAAATTTTCATAAGGCAGATGATCCCCTCCTTCTGTTAATACTCCCATTGCATCCCATTCTTTTACAGGTTTCACAATGGTTTTTCCCATCAAATTTTTATCAAAATTTCGAGGAAGTTTGACGTGTATTGCCCATGGCTGCGTTGATTGCCAACCGTTTTGTTTCATATAATTCGCAATGGAAGCAAAAACGTCGGGTTTGGATCCCCAGATATCTTTACGACCATCTTGATCGTAGTCAACAGCAAACCTTACCCAACTTGAAGGTAAAAATTGCGGCTGTCCTGAAGCTCCCGCCCATTCTCCTTTAAAGCGATCAAGTGGTACATGGCCTTCTTGAAGTATGTGTAATGCTAGAAAGAGTTCTTTTCGGAAAAAATCACGTCGATTGGAATCATAAGCAAGCGTCGCTAATGAGCGAATCACAGGAAATGTACCCATGTAGGAACCATAGCTACTTTCCATTCCCCAAAAAGCGGTAATAAAACAAGGATCGACACCAAAGCGTTGACCAATTTCTTCTAACAATGCTTTATGTTTTGCGAAATGCTTTTTACCCATGGTTATTTTATAACCATCAGCACGAGAATGCAGATAGGTGTAGTAGGTCAATCGCTTTTCAGGTTGCGAGCGTGCTAACCCTTTGACTTGTCGGCTAGGCTCATGAATGCCTGCAAACGCCTTATCAAACAATCCTGATTGTATGCCCTGACTCAAGGCTTCTTGTCTAACTTCAGCAACCCACTGACGCCAATTTTGTGGCTCAGCATAGCTTAGGGTAGGCGCAGCAAGCACCCCCAGATATAAAAATGGCACTATGTATTTTTTCATAAAGCGTTACCCTCGTCATTGGGCCTTTTCTTAGCTAAGCAGAAATTATGCCTAATCAGCATTTTGGAACGCACGGATGCTTTTAACTTCTGCAATATTTTATCGCCTAAGATTTTCTGTTAAGCTGCTAGTCTCTTCAAATATAATAATCTTTAAAACTATTGGTGCAAAAAAATATCATTATAACACCTAAGTTTTTAACGTTAGTATTTTTTATACTTTTAAGCATTCATTGCGATGCAACCACGTCCGAAATCTGGCAACCGATTGCAGCAGGTATCGAATATCAAAAACTTGAGAGCAATTCTTTCATCCCCTGGTCAGGTATTCATGTATTACGTGTGGATTTGAAAAAGAACAATCTTTCATTAAAAACAGCCAAAAGCATTCATCTTCCAAAAGCCTTTGCGAAAGAATACGCTGAGAAATCACATGCTCTAATAGCAATAAACGGCGGTTTTTTCGATGATAACCATCAACCTTTGGGCCTACGTATCGATCATCAACAACAGCTCTCCCCATTAAAGAGGATCAGTTGGTGGGGTGTTTTTTATCTTCGACATAAAAAAGCTTATATCCAAAGCTTATCAAGCTTTCACTTAAAAAAAGACATTGATTTGGCCATCCAAAGTGGTCCGCGACTGCTTGTCGATCATCAAATTCCTCGTCATTTAAAACCAGGTCACGCTGAGCGTTCTGCAATAGGAATCACGGCGGATGGCCGTTTGATTTTGTTGGTAACGGAGCACAGCCTGATAACCACAACAGAATTAGCCGGTATTATGCAACGCCCGCCGCTAAATTGCGTCTACGCACTCAATCTAGATGGTGGCCGATCTAGCCAACTCTCTATTCATAGTCCTCACTTTTCCTTAGAAGTACCTGGCATATCACAGGTGAGTGACGCGCTTGTTATTAACCCCATTTAAATTTTGATTAGCTTTATAAAGGTAATGGCTAAGACATTCAATCAGATCTTTTCTGGAGAAAATGAATACGGCTTCGTATCCAGATTCTCTAGCTCCGTCTCACTTTGTTGCGCTCCACTAAACAGATGAGCTATGTTACTGAGCTTAACTTCGGCTAAAGATTGAGCCGCTTTATTGTTTAAAGCATTCTTTAAGTCCATTACGACGTTAGGCATATCCTCACGAGTCATCAGCTCTTCCCGATTTTCGCAAGAAACACAATCGTCAAGATCCTTTCCGTTTGTAAGGATAAATTGACACAATGCAGAGATAGCTGTGGTATTTTCTTTTTGGATCGCAATATCCAAAGGCGTTAAACCCTTTGCATTTTTAACATGGATATCGAATTTGTTTTTTAAGAGCCACGCAAACATTTTTTCTTTTGAAGCGCCAGAGGGGGTTTGACAAGCAGCATGTAGAGCCGTATTACCCTCTATATCTATGTGATCAAGTTTCACGTCTCCGGTGTCAAACAGCCGCTTCGCAACTTCAATGTTTCCTTTCATGCAAGCATAGAAAAAAGGGGTTATTCCTCTGGGGCCCGTTGCGTTGATTTGCAGCTTAGGTCGGAAGCCAAGTAACAAATCAATCATTTCTATCTGTCCATTCATACAAAGTGCTGCCAAAGCAGATTTTTCATTATCTTTCAGCAAATTCATATCAAGATCAGCACAGTCGCTTAAAGCTTTCACAATTTTTTCTTCACCGGCAACGCATGCCTCATAAAAAGCCGTAGGCACTTTTTTAGAGAAATAATTAATATCTAAATCTTTACGCTTCAAAAACGCTAACACTATCTCTAAATCTCCCGATTTACAAAACTCCCAGAAAACCGGTTTCCCTTCCTCATTAAGTTGATTGATATTAACCCTAGGATCGCTAACAAGTATTTTAATAAGCTCTCGATTTCCATGTCGGCAAGCGATTTCTAAGGCGGATACCCCGTTACACAGTAAATTAACATCAAGATCAGCATTTTGTAATAACTCCCAGACCACCTTTATTTTTCCATGCTTACAAGCATTATAAAATAATGTCTCTCCCTCTAAGGTATCGTTAATGCGAAGCTGAGGATGCTTCAGGAGAGCGCGCAAGATCTCGAGTTCATCATTTCTGTAAGCGAACCATATCGCAGAGAAGCCTGCGGCGCAGACTTTGTTAATGTCAACCTGGGGGTGGTCAAGCAAACGCTGTACGTTTGCTAATCGTCCGCACATGCACGCTATCATTAATGCTGTCAAGCCATAACCATTTTCTGCTTGATTTACATCAATGTTAGGATAAGATAAAAGCTGTTGAAGCATCAAAGGATCATTGGAGTTGGAAGCGGGGTGTAATAATCCAACACCCTCATTATTGACTTTGTACGCCTGGTCGCTAGTCAGCGCATAAAATTCCTCGATATCAGAAAATGCATCTTCCAAATGCAGCGTCTTTAAATCTTGAGTGGCAAATATCCTGGTAGTTAACATCAGATTTTCTGAATACGTTCTCCACGAGGTGAACAGTCGTTCGACTAACTCAGCTCTATCCAATATATGGTAGAAAGAAGCACTAGAAGTTCCGCTTAAATCATTAATATCTGTAAATGACCAATGATGTTTTTTCTTATCATAGGTTAGCAGCACGATATGTGCAAAATTGCTCAATAAAACCGGGCATGGTAGTGGAAGGTTTTTTAGTACATCCTCTAGGAGCAATATATAACTGTATAGGGATTGTATATCAAAAAAATAACTTTTTTCGAAGAGTTGATGCAGTTGATTAGATTCTAAGTCTATTGGCTTCAAGAGATTAAATATCGATAAAAAATCCTTTTGATAGATTTTAAGACCATTAAATAAATCAGCATGCTCTCTAGGTTGTTGATATAACCTGATACCATCAAATAATGCGGGTATCTGAAGTAATGCTTCATCCTTTGGGCTCAGGTTTTCTTTGACTGCCACTTTTGCCTTGGCTCGATCAATGTCCTGCGTGAGGCGAGTGAATGCGGAGTTAAGTTCACCTGGATCGTCCGTTGTTGGCTTATAGGACTCAATGAATTCAAGTCGAGCAAAAAAATTCTTTTCATCCTGTGCAAGTACTGCCTGGAGAAGCATCAAGATGAAACCATTGCATATGCCGTCTTCCATGTTTTTATACTTCAGCAAATTAGATAAGAGCAGTAAATCTGAATGCCTTAACCTCTCACGGTTTTGAACATTTTCTTTCGTTGCTTTTGTCTCAAACTCAGAAGGCTCGCTGGGTACAGGTTTCTTAATCTCGGGAGTCGATTTCATTGTAATAATTATAAACTAGAAGTTTTTATATAAACTATACGCTCTTATTATTAACAGATAATTAATACCGCAAATCGACTCATTTAATTTGGCTGAGAAAAAATTCCAGTTAGTGCTCCCTCTTCAATATCCAGAACAGAAGTGCTCGTATCAAAAAAACGCAGACCTATCACTGTCTGTTCTAGATCACGAAGACCATAGTGACGCGCTTTATGCTTGAGTTTAATGACTCGTTCTAGGTCGTGCGGATGGTCAGCACCCAACCTAACAACTGTCTGCTCAGACAGATACAGGGTTGGATCGAGCTTATTACGTGCAATGTATTTAAAAATCGCTTTTTTAGCAGCTACATTCCCCCCATTGAGTGCTAGATCAAATGCAGTTAACCCCTGCTTATTTTTAAGTGCTAAATTGACGTTTCTTTTCAAAAGCAAACTAAAGAAATCATTTTTCTTGGGTTTTCTGAACTCACAACAAGCGATATGCAAGCCTGAATTCCCCCTTTCATCGACATCATTGACGTTAATCTTGTCGTTAACCAACAACTGTTTTGCAATGTCGGTATGACCTTTTCTACAAGCGAATAAGAAAGGATTAAGAGCGTCTGGCGAAGCGGCATTAACCTGGATTTTTTCGTTTGCAAGCAAAACATCGACTACTTCCTTGCGGCCCCAGAAAATAGCAATTCCTAAAGCGGATTTTTTATCTTTGCTTAATTGGTTGATATTTAACTCAGGACGAGCAATAAGAATCATTTTTACAACGTCTGCATTTCCTCTTTCACAGGCTTCATACAACGCACCATAGATAAGTTCCATACTTAAATCGCTGCGTGCCAAAAATAGTTTTACAATCTCTATATCGCTCCAAGCACAAACCTCATTAAAAAGCGATCCTTGGTCCTTGGAGAGCACATTAACATTCACGCGCTTATCCTCTAGCAGCAGTTTAGCAATTGAATATCGTCTACAAGCAGCAATGAGAGGAAAATACCTATTATGACCAAGATTAACATCAATATCGAATCGCTTAAGTAATTCTTCAACAACTTCTACTTTGTCATGCGCACACGCGTAACTCAAAATAGTTTGAGCACGTGGAAGAATGCTATCTTTAACGGTGAACATGTCATTGATTCTCAGATCTGGACGAGCAGAAAGTACTCTCACAATTTCAAACGCATCTTTTTCAACGGCATGCAATAAAGCTGACTTTCCGCCATTATCTTGTTGATTAATATCAATCGCAGAAGTTTCAAGCAAACGATTGACAATATCTAATCGGCTTGTTCGACAAGCGATTATTAAAGGAGTGTTACCCGTAGAATCCCTCTGATTGACATCACAGGTTGATATACTGAGAATCTCATTCAGCATACGTAGATCGCTTAAGTAGTAGACTGTATGAATTAACCCCATACCTTGCAATGTAACCTTTTGTATTTGTTCAGCGCTGATAGAATAGCAATCTTCAATGGCAGAAAATGCCGATTCGCATTCAAGCGTTTTTATATCATCATTGGTTACAACTTTTGTTTGTAAATAAATGTCAGGTGAGCCATCGTCTCCTAAAGAGTTAAAAAGCGACTCCACAAGCTCAGCTTTAGACAAGCTATAAGAGAAAGAGGAATGCCTTGAGAAAGGTGGCAAATGATTAATATCCGTCAAGGACCAAGCGCGATTTTGCTGATCATAAGCTAACAATACAATATGGTTTACGTTACTCACTAATACAGGGCTTTTAACCCCTAGTTTTTCTAAAGCATTTTCTAACAGTAGTAGGTAATTAAAAAGTGTATCCTTATTAAAAAAATAGTTTTTTTCGTAGAGACAGTAAAGTTTTGTCTTTTCTAAGCTCAAAGGTTTAACTAATTCATAAACTAATGCGCTATCGCCTTGCGAAAGTTTTTTGCCATCAAATAAATAGGGATAATGACCCGGGTGTTGATATATTCTAATTCCATCGTATAAAGCAGCCATCTCTATCAATTTTTTTTCTTTTGAACTCAATTTTACATGAGCACTCGCTTTTTCTTGGGCCTTGTAAATATCGATAGCGAGCTGGTAAAACCCAACCTTTAGTGACGTAAGTTCTGAAGAAAAAGGTTTGTATGAGGCGATTAATTTTAACCGCTCAAAAAAATCATTTTCACGACCTGCTAGCATAGCCTGCAGTAACATATAAGAAAATCCACTGCATATACCATCACGTGGATTTAATGAATATAGAGCCCCAAATTTTCCAAAATTTTGAAATTCATTCAGAAAAACCATCAAATCTGTATGTTCTAATTTTTTAGGGGTATCGTTTTCAACCCCCTCATTGTCTCCCAAATCAGATGGTGTATTTTCCTCTGGGAATGATTGCTTTTCAGGAGGCGTTTTCATGATGGAATCTTAAAAGTGTTTTTTACTACTCTACCTACTTAATATTAAGGAACCATTATCCATTGAAATCTGCCAAAAAAATTACTGAAAATTTTATATAAAATATTTAAATTATTCGTTAAAAATTATTAACTAATTTTATTAATATAAGTTATTTATTAATAAAACTAACGTTATAATACATTTTATAATTTATGATTTCGGTGAAATTTTTGAAAAATTTTCCACTTCATTTTGTGACAAAATATTTTTTGCTTCACTAAAAAAATTCGGTGATTTTTCCACAACATTAGGAGTTTTTATTAAAGTCTCATCGTCTTTTAGAGGCATGAGTATTTCTTTTATTGCTGATTTTCCTGTTATTACTTTCTCCCAAGATTCCAAAGACATCAGTAGGATAGGGTTAAGTTTCTTACTCACTATAAATTGACTCAATATTAAAATCGCCGACTCATTTTTTGCAATAACTGCCTCATCAAATGCAGTTCGCCCCCTCGCGTTTTTACAAAAAGGATTTGACTGATTCTTTAAAAGCCATTCAAAAAGAGGTGCGTCTTGTGGTTTTTTTAACTTGTCGCAAATCATATGTAGCGGAGTGTTTCCAGCAGAATCGACTTGGTTAAGGTTTACGTTCCCAGTAGCGTATAATCGCTTCGCGATTCCCACTTCCCCTGATTGACACGCAATATGAAAGGCAGTTAAACCTTTATCAAGTTTCTGATTAATCTGAAGGTCGGGATGCTTAAGCAACGCTTCGACCACGTCTAAATTACCCCTATATACAGCAATCGCTAACGGTGTAAATCCTTCTTTTCCGCATTGACTAACATCAATGGCATGCTTGATTAATTCGTCAACAATCTCCACATGTCCTGCATCGCAAGCTTTATAAATAGGAGTATAACCACCTTTAGATGCGTTATTCATCACAAGATCTTTACGTTTTAACAAAGCTCTCAATGATGCTAATTTTCCCCATCCACAGATCTGCCAGAGGATTGATTCACCCGCATCATTCGTTTGATTAATATTTACACGCGGATCATCGAGCAATGCATCAATGATTTTTAAATGCTCTCTGTCACAAGCAGCTGCAAGAGGAGAAAGCTGTCCTTCTTTTAAAAGATTTGGATTTATATCATGACAAAGAAGTAATTCATTAACGATGTCTAACTGACCGGTTGAACAGGCGTAAAAAAACGCGGTATCGCCTGGATCAAGAGCTCCATTAATATGTGTACGAGGATCTGCTAATAATTGTTTTACTAGACCGCCATGACGGTATATACAAGCTAATTTTAAAGGTGAGCTTTTATTCGTTCCTTTATTCATATCAATGTCAGGGTGTTCGATCAAAGTTTCCAACATCTCTCGTTGGCCTTTGATGCACACCATACCTAAAGGTGTAAGACCATCAGATAGCCTTGCTTTGTTAATATCTATGCCAGGATAACGAAGAATCTGGTGAAAAAGTGATAGGTCCCCTCCCTGACAAACCAGATGTAGTAGACTTAATTTATTCTCATCTTCCATCAAAATCTGTTCAGTCGTAATAGGATAATTTAAATCCACCGTCTCTAAAGCCACCTTAATTTCATCGATCTCTGGATGTTGTGTTGATACAACGGTCGCATACAAAGGCAATATTTTCGCAGAAGGAGTAGCTAACGAAACAAATAGGCTATCAACGAGTTGTGAACAGTCTAAGGTACGAAAATATGATGGATCCGTGAGATAGCGTCCAAAATCATTGGTATCAACGTAGAACCAATTTCCCTGCTCTGGATTATATGCTGCCAATAAAATGTGTTGATCATTTTTCATAAGCACAGGATATCGACTCTGGCCTTTCTTAAACACCGTCTCTAAATTTATCAAAAAATCCTTTAGCTTCTTTTTAGTATAGAGATAGGGTTTATTCAATAAAATGTGTAGCTTAGTTGTTTCTAATTTGTTTGGCTTTAAAAGGTCATAGAGCATTGTTACATCGGTTTGATTGACATTTTCTTGGAATAAATCAATATGACTATCGGGATTTTGATAAAGGGAAATGCCATCAAAAAGGATTGGAAGTTCCGTCAGTAATTTTTCGTTTGCAGTTAGCTCTTCTTTTGATATCAGCTTATTGCGTGCAGCTACGATATCCTTTGCAAGCTTTATACCTGATGCGAGCAACTCAAAATAACTACCAAAACCTGGGTTATACGCCTCCAATAATTTAAGCCTCTCAAAAAAATGATCTTCTTCTTTAAGTAATAAAGCTTGAAGCAGCATCATTGAGAAACCTTGACACATTCCAGGGATCATATTCGGATATTGCAAAAAATCTAAAAAAAACGACACTATCTCATGCCATAATTTTTTGCTTGATAGTTCTTTTTTCTTTAGCGTTTCTTTCATGAAAATTACCTCTTAAATACCCTTTAAAAATCATCATACTTAATTATTCACATGGAGATTTGAAATGTTTGTCCCTCACTAATACATCGTTAAGTTACTAGAAATTACTAGGAAAATTTATTTGCTGTTATTACTGATTTCTCTTTAGAAAGATCCTCTGTATCATTCTTACAATGTGCTGGTGAGTTACTAAAGAAGTGAGGTGTATTCCATTCAGCTGAAAAGGAAACATCAGCGCGACTCTCAGACATTAAGGTTTTTAAACGCTCTGACACTTCCGTTTTCTCACCGAGAAGCACTTCCCATGATTGATTAGACATGAGCAGTTTGGGATCTAGTTTCTGATTTACAATAAATTTGCTCAGCACCAATAAGGCTATTTTATTTTTAGTGGCTAAAGCGATATCAAAAGGGGTTTGGTCTTTGTGATTTTTTAGTAGGATATTTGCCCTATTTTCTAATAAAAATTCAAGCAGCGCTGTATCAATACTATCATTAAAATTGTAGGATAAGCGGCAAGCATTGTGGAGAGCGGTATTACCTTTCTTATCGACCCTATTAACGTCGACAACACCCGTTTCCAGCAAACGTTTAGCAATATCTGTTCGCCAAGAGAGACAAGCTAAATCAAAACCGGTTAGTCCATTCTCCGCAGCACCATTGATCTCAAGCTCAGGGCGTTTCAACAACTCTTCAACCAGCGGTAACGCTCCTCTACGACAAGCAGCACCTAGCGGCGTCAGATCACCTTTACATGGTTGATTGATTCCTACCTTGTACTTGAGCAGCTCTTGAGCAACGGGTAAGTTGCCCTCTCCACAAGCCACATAAAAAGGAGTATTACCCTCTTCAGGCGCATCGTTTAACCGCAGGCCTTTGCAATTTAAAAATGCTTCAACGACTTTTAATTTTCCCAAAGCACATACTTTCCAAAAAAGCGAGCATCCTAATTCATGCTTTTCGTTGACATCGATACGAGGGTCCGCTAACAGTAATCTGACCAATTCGTCATGACCCTTTTCACTCGCAAGAGCAAGCGGGGAAAATCTCCCATTTTTGAGCTGGTTAACATCCGTGTCAGAACGGCTAAGGAATTTTCGCAGAGTCTCTACTTGATTCAGTTCACAAGCTAAATGTAACGGGCCATATCCTGCCACTCCAGCGTTAATGAGCAGATCGTTGCGGTTTAAAAATAGGTCGATAATATCTGAAGCATTGTTGGCTACTGCGAACCATAGGGCAGAATGGCCACCGCTAGTTAATTGATTGATATCCAGTTCTTTTTGTTTCATTAACTCTTCAACAATTTCGCTAGCGCTAGCATCAGCAGCCATGATGAGCGGTGTGCTTCCCGAAGAAGTGATCGCTTTATTAATATCAACCTTATCGGTTTGTAGCACTTTCTGAACCAGAGGCAAGTTTTTTGAGCGACATGCTAAATGCAAGAGTCCCATGCCCTCGCTGTTCTCCATTAACACTTGTTCCGAGGTAAGTGCATAAGACTCACTGAGCGAGTCCCAAAAAGGCGCCCACTGTTGTATATCGCTCTTTTGATTTGAGATAACGATCGTTTGTAAAAGAAGCAAATTACTGCTATCGAATGAGATAAATAAGCTATCCACCATTTCAGCATGGTTTAAAAGGCGAAAGTACGAGGGATTAGCTGCGTACCGTGTAAAATCATTGGTATCAACGTAGACCCAATGATTATATTTTATGTCATAAGTCACTAATAATATATGCGCTTGACTGCACATAACAATCGGTAATTTATAGGACAATTTTTTTAAAACTGTTGATAAATGGAGCAGATAACTAGAAAGCGTTTCTCTATTAAAAAGGTAAGAGTGATCAAATATCCGATGCAAATTAACCGTTTCTGACGTTTCTACATGCCTAAAAGAATAAAGAATATTGTAATCCGTTTGTAAAACATTAAATTGATTAAAAAGTTCAGGGTGATTACCGGGATTTTGAAAGAGCTCAATCCCATCGAATAAAGCAATAACCTGAAGGCGCGCATTATCTTGTTCATCCAGGATTTTTCGTGTAACTACTTTTTTTCTGGTGTCCTCGATATCATTAACTAAGGTTTTAAATGAAACTGGTAAGTCCCAAGGGCAGTCACTTTTTTGATAGGATGCAATAAAGGTTAATATCTTGAAAAAATTTTCTTCTTGATTATCCAACATTGCTTGAAGAAGCATTAAAGTAAAACCATTACAAAGTCCTCGCCTAATATTTTCATAGCCAAGTAAATTTGCTAAGTATATTAAGTCACCATGCTTTATTTTATAGGGTAGTGGTGTAGGATTATTGTGTTCTTTTTTGAGCGAAGGCGTTTTGATTGAACTTTCAGTTTCTGAAGGGTTTTTCATTGCTACGATCGTTAAACAACTTTCAACAAACTATACGTAGCAATTATTAAGAAAATATTAGATCATACTGATCTTTTATTGTAAATAATGACGTTGGTAAATCAGAACTTCGACACCTAAGGAAGTGTTAATGTGGTTTAGGAGAAACAACATCAACGATTAAGCAATCGATTATTCGTTCCTTAAAGAGACAAGCGCTTGCAATTTAGCTGCTCGGTTGGCAGGATAAAACCCAAAAAAAATGCCAGTCACAACCGATACGAGAAATCCCACTAGCGGTGGTGTCCAAAAAAATACTATTGCCCAATGATTCACCTTTGCAACAGTAACCGTAATTAACAGTCCTAATAACACACCGCCACATCCACCAATGAATGATAACAAGGCTGATTCCATCAAAAATAACCCTTGAATCTCTCGATTCTTAGCCCCTACTGCTTTGCGAATACCAATTTCTTTTTTACGCTCACTAACAGAGACAAGCATTACATTCATAATGCCAATGCCCCCTACAAGCAGTGAGATCCCGCCAATTACCGCTAACAATAGAGAAAAAACTTCCCCTTGGTTCTCCATGCTTGTAATAATTTGCTGTGCACTTCGGAAGAAAACACCAGCCTTTGGTGCATGTTGCAAAACCACTGTTTCAATTTGTTGAATAATATCGGCAAGAGCATTTCGATTATTTAAGAGCATCACCGCATAATTGACTTTGCTGTTTTTGCTTATGAGAGGCATGCCAGCCACCGGAATAACCACCGCACGGTTCATGTTTTCATTAAAAAAAGTATTCTCTTGCCATGGTTTCATCACTCCAATAATGGCGTAAAGAACCTGACCGATGCGTATATGTTTGCCAATCGGGCTATCCAAGGTAACACGTCGTAACTGCTCTGCTATTTGATCCCCAACCACACAAAAATGTTCAAATGATTCGACCGAAGAAACAAAATGCCCATCAGATAAATGCACTTTCAGAATTTGTGCGAGATTCTCATCTGCACCAATCACCACCCCTTGCAAGGGACGGCTTTCAAAGCTGATCAACGGGTAGGCGGTGCTGTAAGGGGCAATTTGGCTAACGCCGGGTACGTATTTAGGAATTTCTCGCCAGTAAGTAAGCGGTAAATTATCGTCTCCTGTATTAGACGCTGTTGCCGTTTTTTGGTAAACCGACAATGACAGTAAATTCGTTCCCAGTTGTTTGAATTGCTCCAATGCTGCTTGGGTGGCAAGTTGTCCGCAACTCATCAATGCAACAACTGCAGCTGTACCGACCAATATCCCTAAAACCGCTAAAAAAGTGCGCAACTTAGCTGCCAGTAGATTCACTTTTGCTTGTTGAAAATGGAGCACTAAATTCATTGAAGCGACTCAATTTGTCCATCGACAATCGTAATGCGGCGCTTACATTGCGCAGCGATTTGATGATCATGGGTCACAAGGAGAACGGTTTTTCCTTCGGCGTGCAAACTTAAAAAAAGATCCATGATGGTTGCACCTGTTTTAGAATCCAAGGCACCGGTGGGCTCATCCGCTAAAATCATTTGAGGATCACCTACTAAGGCTCTTGCGATGGCAACTCGTTGCTGCTGACCTCCCGATAATTGAGTGGGCTTACGCTCAGCAAAAGCATCCATCCCGACGCGTTTTAACGCCGTCATTACACGTTCTTCAATCTCGGATGGCTTCAAGTGACGATAGATTAAAGGAAGCGCAACGTTTTGCTTTGCACTAAATCGAGGCAATAAATTAAATTGTTGAAAGACAAAACCAATGGCTTGGTTACGAAAACTCGCTAAAGCATCTTCATCAAGATTTGCCACATTTTGCTGCTTAAAAACATAGTCACCCTTATCTGCTTTATCCAGAAAACCGAGAATATTCATTAATGTTGATTTACCAGAACCCGATGCACCAACGATTGCCACCATTTCACCTGAGTAAATGGTCACAGAAATGCCTTTAAGAATGAATGTCTCAGCATCCTTGTTCGAGTAGCTTTTAAAAATATTATGTAAGCGAATCAGAGGAGGCATTGACGGTTCATTAAACAAAACAGTCACCTGTAAAGCGACTTTGCATTTTTATAGCCTCAGCTGTTAGGTTGATATTCAAGAATATCTCCTGCTTGTAGACCATCTAAAACCACCACCTTATCTGCCAGCGCACTGCCGGTTGTAATCGGTTGCTTTTTGAGCTTCCCATCCAAGCCTTTCACAACAACCAAGCTTTTTCCTTGATATTGCTCGATAGCAGCTATAGGTATCATCAGTTGTTCTTGCCCATCCATTGGCACTTCTATAGTAGCACTCATTCCTATTTTGACGCGTGCCTGTTGTGCTTTGGTTAAGGTTTTTACCTCAATTAATGCCTTAAAGGACGGCAATCCTCCACTGGCTTGTGTGGCTTGTACGTTCACCATACTTAGTTTCCCTTCTAGACGCTCTTTGCCGAGTGCCAACCCCGTAATCAAAGCTGTCATGCCAGGATGCACCTTGTCAATATCGACTTCTGGAACGTCAATCTCGATACTCACTCCGGATAGATCACCAACTACCGCAACAACTTGTCCCGCTTTTAAGGTTGATCCCACACGCAATTTCCCAGCTTTATCGTCAGAGGATTGGGTGGGATACAATAAGACGCCGCATGCCGGTGCTTTTAAATGAATGGTTTGGTGCTCAGTGGTTAAGGCTTGTCTAACTTTACTAAATTCCGATAAAGAAAGTGCTGTCAAATCTTCTGTAGGTTGCCCATCTATTTTAGCCAGGGTTTCGTGTAACTTACGTGTGCTTTCCATCAATGTAATACGTGCGGTATCAACACTTGATTTTTCGTGGATGTAATTGTTTTTTGCAAGTAACCCTGCTTGCCACAATGCCTCTGTACCGGCAAATTTAGTTTTTGCCAACGTATAGTTATCTTTCGCTTTAAGATAATCGGTTAAAGTTTCATTGTATTGTTTTTGTAGCTCGCTGGAACGAAGGCTGAGCACTGCTTCGTCTTGTTTAACCCATTGTCCATAATGGTAATGCAGCGCTTCTACTACCCCTTCCACTGGACTTGTAATTGCACTTTCTTTCAACGGTTGCATAGTCCCAGTAAAATAGAGCGATTTATGCATAGCTTCAGTTGTTACTTTGTAAGATTGTAGCGAGTGCGACGCTTCTTTTTTCTTACTTTTATGACAGGCCGGGATGCCCGCTAACACTATCAGAGAAAATAAAAAGAAAATCAGATTGCTTTTATTCATCAGGCATACCGAAGGTTAATTTGCCACGCATCTAAGGTCGTTCCAAGAAGACGCTGTAGTGCGGCTAACTGGTTTAAATAAGCGATTTTTGCCGTCATCAAGCCTATTTGCGACTGTATCAGTTGATTTTGTGTGTTACTTAAATCTAACGCACTTGAAATGCCAGCAGCCATTTTCTTTTTTTCTAATTCATAGGATTGCATCGCTAACTTTACTTGTTTCTGAGCAAGTTCATAACGCTTAACCAAACTTTCCATATTCATAATCAATGTCGTAATATTGGTTTCCAGCGTTCGCTTCGATGCAATCAGGCTTAGCCTTGCTTTTTCTAATTGTACTTTTGCTTGTATCAGCTGGTTACGTTGACCCTTATCTTGAATCGGAATCCTTAAGTTTATTGTTGCAGATTCTGTAATGTTTTGGCCATTAAAAATACGATTAACCCCTTTGCGATCAGCGTAATTCGCAACCTCTGCCAGGCGGCCACTCTCAATCCCACCGGTAAAATCAAGCTGCCATAATTGTTCGTTTTTGGCCACTTTATAAGCGCGTTCTGCTGAACGAACAACCATCTTTTGCGCTAAATATTCCACATTATGACACAACGCGCGATTTATTGAAGCTTTTTTATCCGGAATCGTCATCGTTGGCATATTAATATCACTGGGTACAAGTAACTGCATTTGAGGATCGAGACCAATACTTCTCAATAGATTCTGGGCGGTTGTTTTAAATTCATTTTCAGCCTGTTCGACCATCAAGCTCAGTGATTCGATTTGGTAAGATTGCTGAATGTTCGCCGTTGGTTCAAGGTGACCGCTTTCAATTTTCTTTTCGTTAATCGCATAGGTTTTTTTTGCTTCTTTCAATTGTGCTTTTTGATTCTCAAGATTGTTACCACTCAAAATTAAAGCTCGATACTCCATGATAACCTGGGTAACTTGATCACTAACCGATTGGTTTAACTGCAGTTTATTAAGAAAATCGTTATCTTGTGCATTTAATAGGGCTGCCGCATTTACATCCTTACCAAACCCGCGCAATAAAGGTTGGGTAATTTGTAGGTTAAGAACAGGGGTGTACATTAAATAGTTAGGAACTGCATTGTCTAGATTCAAGTGAACCTGTGTTCCGTATTGGGTTTTTAAATTAACTTCAGGTGTCCCTATGTAGGTGTTGACCCGTGCTCCTCCAACGCCCTCATAGTGAGTACGTTGGGTCGCTACCGATCCAGCCAGTGCATACTGCAATTCGAATGCATTTTGCGCAATGCGTAATTGATAACGTTGGATAATCCGATCTAATTCAGCGTTTTGAATATTCGGGTTATACCGCAACGCTAATAAAATAGCTTCTCGTAGTGTCAGCCGTTTGCTTTTTGATTGATTTGCTTTAGGAGCAGTTGGAATATCGACCCAATGATCGAGTAAATATTCAGGGTTGGCCATTGCTATACTTAATCGGTCGTTAGCGGACTCGATTTTTGCTGCTTCCTCTTTAGGATCCTCTGTCCATCGATACAGCAAGGTAGGTTTTTCGCGAGATTTAACCGCGGCCGTCTTGCTCTTCGCTGTTAACATCGGCCCTGCTGCACTAGCAGCAGGAGTAGCCATAGCACACGGCTGTGAGAGAATGAAACAGGTAGTCATTATCACGGCCAAAGACATCCTGATTTTAAAACAAAATCGAACCACTAGCGTTACTTCATACAAATTTTCATGAGTACATCCTAAATTATACTCCGCCCGCCATCAACGTTCAGCACTTGTCCTGTAATAAACGCATTGGTCGCTAACGCTAAGACGGCTTCTGCGACATAAATGGGATTACCATGACGTTTCAACGGTGTTTGAGCCACAATTTGATCTTGAACAGCCTGCGTTAACTGATTCTGATACTCAGGCCAGGCAACTGCCCCGGGCGCCACGGCGTTTACACGAACGTGCGGTGCAAATTCTCGCGCCAATGCTTTGGTTTGCATCACTAACGCCGCTTTGGTTTGGCAATATATCGCATAATGTTTAAGGGGCTTGTTTGCATGAATATCTGTCAGGTTAATGATAGCACCTTGATGGGTTTTTAAGGATTCATAAGCATACTGACTCAACAAAAAAGGTACTCGAACATTTAAGTGGAATAAATCTGCCCAGAGGTTAGCTTCTTCTGCTTTCTCTGCTTCTTTTTTTTCTTGTTCTGCTTGTGGCTCGCCTGCTGTATGGGTTGTGAATGCTAGCGGCAATTGATTGCGGTAAAAAACTGACGCATTATTTACCAAAAGATCGAGACGTCCCTTCCACTGCAAAGCATCTGCTATTAAAGCACTTACAGCTCCCTTTTGTCTCAAATCGTAACGCAACAAATGGGCACTCTTAAATTGTTGCGCATTGAATGCATCAACAAGCGCTTCCCCATCTACAACAGACTGATTACAATGCACGATCACATCATAGCCAGCTCTATGTAATCGCTGGGAGATGGCAGCGCCTATACGCCGCGCAGCGCCAGTAACAAGAGCAACTTTTCTATGCATTATCAATACCTTGTATGTTAATCAAGCGCTTTTGAGCCAAAAGCTTTTCAAGTGTTTGTGCTACTTTGCCAACACCTACAATATTCATTGATGGTAACGCCATGACGATTGAATCAACGGTGAAAAAAACCTACCCCATCCTAGCATAACGCCACCTTAGATCTCACCCTGCGTCACAACCTTGACTTTTGATAATATTAACCTCATTCTGTTTAAGAAGGACAATACAGAAGCTTTAGCAATACAGATTTCTTTGTTCACTATAGCCTTCGAGTGTATTCACGCATTACAAGTTCGCCAACTTCTTGCAGTCACTGCCTCGCAGACAGGCTTCATCTTGTAACCTGATGATCTTTTATTTAAACCTTTGCAGCTCTCTTGCATCACAAGAGAAAGGGGCTTTCTATGTACCATTACGCTCACACGTTCTTCTCAACCAAAAACCAGGCGGTATGCGATGCTCTCAATGAGAAACTTGCTTATTCGGCATTTAGGTATGGTGTCAGCCCAGCAATTTCCGGTATAACAAAAATCGCACCATCGGATCATCTTCCTATTACCACCTGTATAAATGGTATTACTTGTGCAAGTTGGAATTTACTTTGCGACGACTACATTTCAAACTTTTTTCTCGATGTCGCAGATAAGCCCTATCTCCTTGAGAACCTTTCAGCAAAAACAAGACATCAAGTCGGCTGGCATGTAACTCTTAAACAATTGGGAATGTTCGTACTCGAGCATGCTTCTCAATCTTCAGGCGGGCAATATGAAATAAACCTTCATACTTCTTTACTCGATGATTTCATTAAAGCTAGCCACGAAAACGTAGCGAAAATGCAAAGAATGCTAGCAAACAATCCTTCTCAAAACCTTGATGGAACAATTGCTCTCAAACAATATCAATGCGCAGTCGAAGAAGCAAAGAATGCTGAAGAAATCGTTACCCTCTTCACGGATTCAAGGCACCCTAACCACAACGATTTTAAGAATTCATTGATCCATGCTATTGAGCTTGCCTATTCAATCAGCAAAGGCAATCTTCAATGGTCAAATCGTTTTAAAAAAATTGCAGAAGACAAAACCCTTATAAATAATCTAATCTCGCATGATGTCTTGTGTTTTCAAGAATGCACAAGTCCCTCAGACATGTTAACGTTATTGCAAACCCATGCTGATCGCATGGGCGCAGGCAAAAAATTCTCTTTAATAAAGTATCCAGCCAATCCTTCGAGCAATGATCATTGCGTGCTTATTTATGATGAAAATATATTGCAACTGGATCATTACGACACCTTTAATCTATCGTTTAACCCCTACAAACAGCAATTCTCAAAGCCATGTATCATAGGGCAATTCAGAAACTTGTCCACGCAAGAAACACTGCAAGTGGGTTCCATTCACCATCCTTGTAGCGGCGAAAGCAAACTGCCCGTTATACTGGAAAAAGCCAGAGCAAACGGCGAAATACCAACCATCATTTTAGGCGATTTTAATCACGCCGCTTCCTTTTATAAAAATGAACTTATCGATACCAATTTTGCATTAACGATGCCTACGAGAGGCACCATGGCCGGTTTTGAAAATGGAACACATAATCAACCTATCGATGGTGTATTAACGAATACGGGCCGGCCGGCCTACGTTAACGTTTTTGCTAATCTTACCGTGGCGGAACAAATTGCATTGCCTCTAGCAATCAAAATCGATTTTGAGGTAGATAAAGATCTTGAAAAAGTCTCACAACCGTTCGCATGCTAAATAAAAACACTAAGCGATTGTTTTCATTATCATTGAGAATCGTTGTATTTCTGTGAACCCAGGCAATGGATTGCTTTTCGAAATTTATCCTGCGCGCTAACTAGCCAACATGGGCAGTAAAATTAAGATAAAAATGTTTTGTTGGTTGCAACCTCATACAAAAAAAATTAATATCGACCATTATTCCTCCGATTTTTTGAAAAAAAATGACTCAAAAAGTTATTTTTGAAACCTCCCTGCTGCTTGGGAAAATTATGTGCTTTGATGCATGTGGCAATAAGATTCATACAACCGCTGAATTAGCCCTTAAAAATGCCATTGCACAAGGCATACTCCCCGCAGATGCAGAATTAATCATGGACTCCGCGCCTCAAGATTTTGGGTTTCATAAAGTTACGTTCTTGGTAGCCACCGAGAAAAATTTTCAGTTAACTAAGAAGGATAACGAAAAATTACAAGCTATGCTGCAACAAGGATTGGAACGGTTTGCATTCCAAGATATGAACCTTGAGGCAACAAAAGTAGAAGAAGATAAAACACATCAACACAACTTGTGGATCAACCTCATCGCCATGAGCGCCATTAGTCTTTTATCCTTGCTCTTCCCTCCCTCACTGTTATTAACATCGGTCTTAACGGGCCTATCCCTGTTCAGCAGTACCTATACTGCACGCAACTATCTCAGCGATTTCTTTCACAACCTCAAAACGCCTCGTTTATCTAACATGTCGACGACGATCAGTCTGGGATGGTTTCTGTCCTTTGCTCATACCTTAATGCATGTGATTTCAATGCCGTTAATGAGCGGCTTTTCAATGATAGTCATGAATTTTATTATGCCTGTTGCATTGATCACCGGCATCAATGTCATGGATGAAATCAAACGGTTACTGCTAAAAAAAGCCAATCAAATACAATTAAAAGGGTTAAAAAAGCTATTCCCCGAAATGTCTGAAGAATATGTTGTCTTCCCTTTCCCTAAAAAATTTGTGTCGCTTATATCTAATCACTTAAACACACTTAATGCCGTTGAGAAAAAATCTCTCGTAGATCAGATGGATTGCAACAGTATCGAAAAACAGGTGGGCCACTTCCTGAAGAAAGCAAATCCTTACAACATAAAAAAATCATTTCTTAAGCAAGGCATGGTGATTCAGGTAAAAGTAGGCGAATGTTTTCCTGTGGATTGTAAGCTTATCGATCAAAACACTGTCATTGATGCTTCTTTACTTACCGGCGAGCCCTTTCAGAACATAAAACGCTGGGAAGAGGCCCCTGCAGGCGCTATTAATCTTGGACAAACGGTGCATGTATACACCTGTCAAGACAGCTATCACAGCACAGTGAACCGCTTGCTCTACCCTTCTAACCGTCGATTAAAACCAATAGTTCCAGCAGACGCAGAACTACCAACAAATAACAAAGAAAAATTTGTTTATTTTTATGGCGCTGTTGTGATTATCAGCTTATTAGCGGCGATTGCAATTCCTGCGTTGTTAGGTGTTTCAACGTTGTCTATGCTTATGCAAAATACCATCAGCATTTTGTTTGCGGTTTGCCCTTGTACGATTGCGATGGCACATCAATTACCCAAATTAATTAGCCTAAGTAGTCGTCGTCAATATCCAGGTTTGGCTTTACGAAATGAACGACTAATCGATGGCAAACATGATCGTATCCACACCATTGTATTTGATAAAACAGGTACGCTAACCACCGGTAGCTCACGCGTGCGTTCTACAGATATTGCTTCTGAATCCTCTCTCTGGCAAAAAATTTATTTATTGGAGAAACTACAAGGGAATGGCCATCCAATTGCTCATGCTATTCAAAAACATTACAACCAGCATATCGGAAAAAGAATTATTTTTAACGACGTAAACAACGCACATACCGATCCCCTTAATCGTGGGATTGAGGGTCAAGTTCAAGGGAAACATCTCGTTATTGGTAACCCTGATTACCTCAAAAGTAAAGGGATTGACTTGCACCTTGCTAATACTGCCCAAATAAAACATGGCCTCACACCTGTTTACGTTGCTGAAGAAGGCTTGTATAAAGGAACAATTTATATTGAACATACCTTAAGGAAAGATGTTCTATCTACCCTTACTCGACTTAAAAGAAACAACACTAACCTTGTTTTACTGACAGGTGATACCTTAGCCTCCGCCCAAGCTTTTAATCAACAAATCGGCCATCTTTTCCCAGATGCTAATATTCATGCTCAACAAGGGCCCCAAGAGAAAAAAAATTTTCTCAACCAACTTATGAGTAATGCTCATAATCCAGAGGGCATTTGGTTCGTTGGAGATGGTTTAAATGATGGATCTTGTTGTCGGGTAGTAACTGAACAAGGTGGGGTTAGTTGTTCAATGAATATTAATGATAAATCGACTTTTTTTACCGATCTGTCTTTGAACAATTCCTTGACTTATTTACATAAACACCCAAGGCTCAACCAACGACTGTGGCAAAGTATTTTCCAAAATCAGGGCATTTTAGCCTATAGCATGCTCACTTTTCTTGGCTTTGTCATCAGTTTTTCTTTATTGGGCATTGGCATTCCACCTATGATTCCAACGGTAGTCATGCTTTCTACGACCCTAGCAACGTTGTTTAATACTTATCGCTTGCAAATCGCTGCTGAAGTAGCCTTCAATCCCGCTGTTTCCTGGCCGAAAAAAATAATAGCTTCACATTTTTCACTGGGAATGCTGCTAGGCGCTAGTCTACTGTTAACGAGCAGCCTATTATTGGCAACCATTGTTACCGGCGCTTTCACCCTGCCGCTGTTAACCTTTAGTGCAGGTGCTGCATTGGGCGTTGCAAGTGCCTTTACCCTCTCTGCACTAAGTTTATTGGGAGCCTTTGCAGGTCTTTTCACAGCAACATTATTATCACGCCCAGCGCATCAAGAATCTCGTCCTGGCATAAAGGCGAGCGCCCCTTTAACGCTCGCCTCTTCAAATGATCGAATACTCATCACCGACCACTCACATGCTCAAAACTCACTTAACCGTCGTTTGACCGATGAGTGTTCTGAACGTCATCCCTCTTTTTTTGCTCGGTCTTTGATCCGCACTCAAAGTGAGAAATCTTTGGAAGAACTTCATTTACCGAAAGAAATCAGCACTCCCCGGCACGGAAAGTTAGGCTAAAAAAAGACTTAATCTTTTAACGCTTTATAACCCGCAAGCGCTTCTTTTCGGGCTCTCGAATGATCAACAATGGGTTTTGGGTAAAGGGATTTCGAATAGATGAAGCGAGCCTCTACATGCTCCCAAGGCGCATGTATGGCTTGGTTACTAAGCTCGGCTAATTCCGGGACCCATCGTCGTATATAAGTCCCCTCAGGATCAAATTTTTGACTCTGCAAAACCGGATTAAAAATACGAAAATAAGGAGCAGCATCGGCGCCGCAGCCCGCAACCCATTGCCAATTAGAACTATTACTTGCTAAGTCTGCGTCAACGAGCGTATCTAAAAACCAATCTGCACCCACACGCCAGTCGATGAACAAATCTTTTGTCAGAAAAGACGCTACTACCATACGCACACGATTATGCATATAGCCCGTTGCCCATAGTTCTCTCATGCCAGCATCAACCAGTGGATAGCCTGTCATACCCTTTTGCCAACGATGCAGACCTTTTATATCTTTTTTCCAGATAAGCTTATCAAAAGCTGGTCGAAAATTTTCCGAGGGTAACTTCGGAAAATGATAGAGCAAATAAGTAGAAAATTCCCGCCAACCTAATTCAGATAAGAAATGATCCACCGATGCTCGATCACAGTCTTCAGGTAAGTGTTCCAAATCGACCGATCTTAGAATGTCCCAGGGACTTATTTCTCCAAAGTGCAAATGTGGTGATAGATAGGAGCTCGATTGTTCTGCAGGAAAATCTCTGTTTGTTTTATAACCACTTAAATGATTTGCAATAAAAAATTTGAGTTTTTTTATCGCGCCTTTTTCCCCCGGCTCCCAAAGTTCTGCAAAACCTTTGGCCCAGTTTATACGAGGCAATAAGGCCCAATCTTCAAGGCTATCCCCCTTGGTTTTTATTCCTTGAGGGCGAGTTGTTAAACGCAACCTTGGAGGGATCTGTAAAATCTGCCTACAAGCTTTCCAATAAGGGGTAAAGACACAAAAGACATCTCCTGCTTTGTTTTTGATTGTCCAAGGCTCGTGCAGTAAGCGTCCGTTTGAACTATATACTTGGGCACCGGCTTCTAATAATACCGCTTTAATTTTTTTATCGCGTTCGATTGCCTGCGGCTCATAACAACGATTCCAATAGACAGCATCAATTGCATATTGATCAATAAGCTCTGCAAAGATGTCGAGGGAGTTACCGCTGCGAAGTAATAAGGTTAAGCCTCGCTCTTCTAGACTTTCTTTTAATGCACATAAACTGTGATGTAGCCACCAACCTTGTGCCTCTCCTAACAGAGGATGTTTATCATCGTTGATATAAAGCGGAATAACACTATCATGATGTTGGCAAGCATGAATAAATGCAGGGTTATCTTTTAAGCGAAGATCCTGTCGGAACCATACCAAAGCTCTTGTCTTGTCTTTCTTCATCGTGTTATGACATTGAAGGCGTTGGCCCTTTAAGAGAGAGACAACGCTATCATTACCTACCAGTTAGTGCAATACCTGTGGGTGCATCATAGGTCGGATAAGGCGTACAGGTTGTGAGCGCTCCCGTTCCCTGATCGATACCGCAGGCAGTTACTGTCGTGCTTCCATTGTTAGCCGCGTATAAGAACGTGCCCGTGGTATTCACCACAATACCTAACGGTGTGGTTAAGTTAGAGCCAGACACTGCACAATTTGAGAGAGCACCCGTATTCACATTGACACTGCAATAGCGAATATTATTATTTCCACCGGCTTGTGAGGTATACAAGATAGTTCCTGCCGGGTTAAGTGCTAAACGTCGCGGTGCAGAAAACGTGATACCTGTATTCGCACAACCACTAAATACTCCTGTCGTCTTATTATTAATCATACACAAACTCACCGTGGAATCGGTGGAATTACTCACATAGGCAAAATTGCCGCTGGGGTGGATAACGATCCCGGCGGGGCTCGCAAACCCTGAGCCTGTGGTGGTACAACCACTCAGTGTGCCATCGGTTTGATTAACATTACATAGCCAGGCGGTTGTCGCTGTTGAGGTCGTTGCATAGAGGTGAGTCGCAGCAGGATCAAGGGTTACGCCCACGATTAAACCAAAACCACTGCCGCCGGTTGTTGTCGGACAAGAAGCAGCACCCGTACTTGAATTAATTGTACACAAACTAATCGTCCCCGTGTCATTGTTGGTCACATAACCAAAGGTTGCTTTTGGATTAATGACAATGGATCGAGGATCATTGAAACTGGCGCCCGAGGTGCTAGGTGTGCCTAAAGCACCGGTATTACCATTCACACTGGCTATGGAAAGTGTTCCATTACCTGCATTAATGACGTATGCAAAGACCGGCACACAACTTACAGCAACATTGGTCACCGGGCTACTTCCCATGGTGCCACTACCGTTTGTAACAGAGCATTGTAGCCCTGCTGGTTGGGTCTTCACCGTCACCGAGTAGGCGCTTCCTTGCGCAATGTTGGTTGGAAATGTGAAGCTGGTGGCGTTTGCTGCAACCGAAAGATTGTCTGTTAGATTATTTTGCAGTACCAGACCACTCGCTGTTAATCCAGTAATACTTCCTCCCACTGAATAAGCATTGTTATTGCAAACGACACTAACAGAGGTAATGTTACTTTGTACATTGGTACCACTACCATTGTTTACTGTACACGTTTGCGCTACAGGCGTTGTCGGCTGAGACGCGGCGGTGACGTTATAACTGCTTCCGGCTGCTACCGGCTGCGAGAAAGTAAAGCTCGTAGCGCCCGCGGCAATAGGCGTTGTGTTGGTACCGTTATTCTGAAGACTTAAGCCAGTACTGCTCAGCCCACTGACCGTTCCGCCGATGGTATAGCTGGTTCCTGCACAAGTTACAATCACCGTGGTTACATTCGCAGTCACATTCGTTCCTGTTCCATTGGTCACCGAACAGACTAACGTAGCGGGTTGCGTACCAATGGTTACGTTATAGCCCTGCGCAGACGTGACCGGGATGGTAAATTGAAACGTGCTTGCTCCTGTGTTAACAGTGAGGGCATTCGCCCCATTATTTAGAAGTATTACTTGACCCGCTGTTAGTCCATAAATGCTTCCTCCAACCGTGTAGGACGATTGAACGGTGGTGGTCGTCTGTACATCCGCCGTATTGGTGTTACTGTCGGTGACACGAATTGTATAGGTAAAGGTTCCGGTAGCGGTTGGCGTACCGCTCACGGTTCCCGTTGAGGCATTTAAAGTGGTTCCTGTTGGGAGGGTGCCTGATCCTACGGAGTAGGTATAGGGCGTCTTACCTCCTGCCGCTGTGTTAGTTTGGCTATAAGGAATATTGATCCCCGATACCACAGGGGGTTGTGCTGTAATCGTCAGAGGCGTATAAATCGTTCCAGACGTAGTTGCTGTCACGGGGGCAGCAGGTGTTACGTCGTTTATCCTAACCGTATAACTAAAGGATTGCGCCGTGGTGAGCGTGCCTTGCACGGTGCCATTGGAAGTGTTAAAAGTAGTGCCACTGGGAACAGCGCCACTGATCAATGTATAGGTATAAGGTGCTGTACCACCAACCGGCGTGTTCGTTTGAGTATAGCTATTTCCGACAACGAGAGAAGCTGCCACCGGAACCGATGCATTCATTGATAAAGCAGCATTGATCGTTCCTTGGGAATTTTGTGTTGCGGGAAGCGGCGTACCATCCGTGACTTCAATGGTGTAATTGAAAGGCCCGGCGACTTGAGGTGTTCCAAAAACCGTACCGTTTGTAAGATCTAAATCAAGTCCAGCTGGCAAAGTACCTGCGCTTACTCGAAAGGTATAATTACCGGTTCCGCCGGAAGCCACATTCGCTTGAGAGTAAGGCACAGCCACTTGAGCATCAATTGACGCTGTTTTGGTAAGAGCTAAGGCAGCGTTAATCGTACCCGAACTCGTTGCAGACGCTACGGTGAGAGTCGCATCGACCACTTCTACGGTGTAATTAAAGGGAGCCGCATTCTCTGGTATCCCTGATACAGTACCTGTCGATCCTAAAGTGAGCCCCGCTGGCAGTACCGAGCCGGACTGCATGCGATAGGTATAAGGTGCTGTGCCTCCAGACACTGTATTTGTTTGACTATAAACAACGTTAACCTGGGTGTATGTGGAAGGCGTAGCTGTTAGTTGGGGCACCATATTAATGGTACCTGAACTTGCTGCTATTGCCGTTCTAGTAGCGTGATCAGTTACCCTAACGGTGTAATTAAATGAACCGCTGGTGGTCGGCGTGCCACTGACCACTCCGGTTGCGTGATCAATATCCGTGCCAGCTGGGAACGCGCCCGCACTCAAATCATAATAATAAGGAGGTGTTCCTCCCGATACTGTATTTACTTGGCTATAAGCAATATTGACTTGTTTATACTGGGAGGGCGTTGCTGTTAATTGTGGAAGCGCGTTGATGGTCCCAGTGGAGGTTGCTGGTGCTGGCGTGCCCGTCTGATCGACTACTTCGATCGTGTAATTGAAAGCGCCGGGGTTCTGCGGCGTTCCGAAAACTTCACCAGTTGTGACATTCAAGTTTAGCCCGAGTGGCAGCGTCGATCCCGCTTGAATCCTAAAGGTATAAGGCGGTGTTCCGCCTGAAGCCGTATTCGCTTGGCTATAGGGCACACTTACCTCGGCCAAAGCGGATGGGGTGGCTGTCAATTCTAACCCTACCGTCATCGTTCCAGTGGTAGTAGCAGGAACTGCCGTGAGTGTTTGATCCACCACCTCAATTGTGTAAGAAAATGCTCCTACGTCTTGAGGTGTACCCGTCACTCTCCCGTCGGTTAATAAAGTCAGTCCATTCGGCAATACTGAACCCTGTTCTAATTGAAAGGTATAAGGCGGCGTTCCACCTGAGGCGGTATTTACTTGATTATAAGCTGCACCGACTTGGGTGAAGGGTGACGGCGTGGCTGTTAATTCGAGCGCAGCGATCATCGTCCCGGTGGTAGTAGCAGGCACTGCCGTTAGTGTTTGATCAACCACTTCAATCGTATAGTTGAAAGATCCTGCGGTTGTAGGTGTGCCAGAAACCGTACCATCGGTTAATAAATTCAGTCCATTGGGCAATACCGAACCTTGTGCCACTCGATAGGTATAAGGTGGCGTTCCACCTGAAGCCGTATTCGCTTGACTATAGGCAACGTTTACTTGTGTATATTGAGAGGGTGTAGGGGTCAATTGCAGTGCTGTAATCATTGTGCCAGATGTCGTTGCTGGGACTACTGTCAGCGTTTGATCTACAACTTCGACCGTGTATGAGAAAGGTCCTGCGTTCTGAGGTGTGCCAGAAACGGTACCATTGGACTGTAAGGTCAACCCCGCAGGTAATATCGATCCGGTCTGCATTTGAAACGTATAAGGCGGTGTGCCACCTGAAGCCGTATTCGCTTGGCTATAAACAGCGCCGGCCTGTGTGTATGTCGAAGGTGTTGCGATTAATTGGAGTGCTCCGATCATTGTCCCTGATGTCGTTGCTGGCACCGGTGTTTGGGTTTGATCGACGACTTCAATCGTGTAACTGAATGCCCCAGGATTCTGCGGTGTACCAGACACTGTACCATTGGCCTGCAAAGTCAATCCAGCGGGCAGTACCGATCCTGATTGAACACGATAACTGTAAGGGGGGCTACCCCCTGCGGCAGTGTTCGTTTGGCTATAAGCAACGTTCACCTGTGTATACTGAGATGGCGTGGCTGTTAATTGCAAGGCAGTCACTATCGTACCGGAAGAATTTCCTGTAGCGATACTTCCAGTTGCGTCTGTTACTTCAATCGTGTAATTAAATGCGCCGGCTGTTGTGGGAGTACCGCTTACTGTTCCATCTAAAAGATTTAAACTTGTTCCAGCCGGAATCGATCCCGCACTTACTCGAAAGTTAAAAGGTGCTGAGCCTCCCCCCACTGCATTGGTTTGATTGTAAGCAACATTTACCTGAGCATAAGTGGAGGGAGTGGATGTCATGGACAGTGGTGGGTTAATCGTACCGGTCGTTGTTGCCTGTGCCGTGTTGCCAACAATATCTGCAGCCTGCACGGTATAAGTAAAAGGACCAACAGCCGTTGGCGTACCCTCTACAGTACCTGTACTCGGATTAAAGCTCAGTCCAGGAGGCAAGCTTCCACCAATTAACTGATAGGTATAAGGTGCTACACCGTTGGAAGCAACATTGGTTTGTGAGTAGGGAATATTAATTTGCGTAAAGGTCGAAGGGGTAGCTGTCAGTTGCAGCGCAGAAACAGTGGTTGTCAGTGCTAAATTGACGGTTTGACCGGTGGTATCTCGTACTTGGATCGTATAATTAAACGTACCACTTGCGGTGAGAACACCTGCAATCACCCCGGTGGCCTGATTTAAAGAGGTTCCCGAAGGTAAACTTCCTGCGATCAATTGAAAAGTATAAGGTGGGTTGCCTCCGCTGACGTTAATCGTTTCTTGAAAGAAAGTGTTAATCACCGTTGAGATGGATGGTTGCACATCTGTCGTCATTGGATTGGTTGCGCGTGTCACATAAAGTCTGTCTGCGACATTAGGTTGGGAACAAAGCGTTCTGTCGGGAACAGAAGGATCGCTCCCTGCCGTTTTACAAACCACAGGGCCTCCAATGATTGAGCCCTGGATTGGAATATCTACTTCATTCACTTGCACTAACAACCGACAGCTTTGACGGTTACCTAAAGTAAACGGTCTTCCGCATGATCCTTCGGTAACAACTTGATTAACACCAGCAACAGGAGCAATGGTTAACGTTCTTGTCACTTTGGTTTGATTGGTTACTTCGTACTCAACAATGATACTTTGATTAGCTCTTAGCTGATAAATTGTCGAGGGTGAAAGCGATTTTATTAAAAATTTTGGCTCAGCTGCGAAAGTTGGCTGAGAAGCAAAAAGGCTTAAGAAGCAAAATATAGAAACAATTCTACTGAGAAAACGTTTTAGGATAGTTCTATTCATCAGAACGATACGCTGATGAAATTAAAAAACATGAGGGAAATAAAAGATAGAATGCGCATAAAAAATCCCTTTTCCTGCCGGAAACTTGCTTTCATTAGCTTCATCTAAAGAAAACAACTTTCCTGTATCGTTGAGCTATATCCTTGGTCAATCAACACACTACCATATTCGATATTCGTTTAATATCGATCGCGTATTTTATCTTAATTGATTATTAGTCTGAGCGCTATCATTAGTAACGAAAAAAAGCGCTTCACCGTCTTTGCATGACCAATCGATATCTTTCACTGAACTTTTATCAAATCACATTATCCTCAAGCGTGCCATGATTTAAAAGAAGGGTTCGATCAGTCTTCTGAGCTAATGCCTTATCATGCGTTACAATGACCAATGCCGTATTAAACTGCTCGTTCAAACGAAGCATGAGTGAAAAAACTTTGGTAGCGGTTTCTTGATCAAGGTTACCTGTTGGTTCATCAGCAAGCAAACATGCGGGTTTATGTACCAGCGCACGGGCAATAGCTACCCTTTGGCGCTCACCACCCGATAATTGACTAGGTTTGTGTTCCAGTCGATTTGCTAGTCCCACCGCATCTAAAACATTCTGCGCATTCTTTTGAGCAGTCTGTAAGGAATTACCTGCCAGTAGCAGAGGCATCGCCACGTTCTCAAGGGCCGTAAATTCAGGTAGCAAATGATGGAATTGGTAGACAAACCCTAAATGCCGATTACGTAAGTGACAACGCTTTTTTTCAGAGAGTTGTTGCCAATCTAAGCCATTAATAAAAACCCGGCCATTTGTCGCCAGATCCAATCCACCTAATAAATGTAAAAGTGTACTTTTCCCGGAACCAGAGGGGCCAATAATCGCAAGCCGTTCTCCTTTTTTTACGGTTAAATTGATGTTATTTAAAACGGGAACAACTTGTGATCCATCGTGATATTGCTTACACAGGTTTTCGCTTTGCAAGGTAATTAAATCATTCATAATGTAGAGCCTCCGCAATCTGGATCCGAGAAGCACGCCACGCGGGATACAATGTTGCTAAAAAACTCATTAATAGCGCAATAACAGCCACTTGCCAAACATCGTTCCAATCGATCTTAGAAGGAAGGTAATCAACGAAATACACATTCGCAGACAAAATATTAATATCAAGCAATGATTGCAAATGATTCACTAAGCTTGTTGCATTCGACGCGAGTAAAACCCCTCCGATCAAACCAAAAAGCACACCAATAACACCCACTAACGTCCCTTGCGCGATGAAAATTGCTAATATCATTCTTGGTGTTGCGCCAATCGTTCGGAGTATGGCAATTTCTGCTTGTTTATCATTGACTACCATCACCAAAGAAGAAATTAGGTTAAATGCTGCAACAGCAATAATTAAGAGAAGAATGAGGAACATCATCGTTTTTTCAAGTTTAATGGCCTGAAAGAAAGCACCCATTTGCTGGGTCCAATTACTAACCATATAAGACGGACCGAGTTTTTCAGTCAGAGCAGCTGAAACATTCGGGGCTTGATAAATATCATTGATTTTTACTTTAAACCCTGTGATTTCATCACGATACTGCACCAACTTCTGTGCGTTATTTAGATGGATGAACGCCAATTGACTATCAAAATTAAAGCCAGCACCTGCAGAAAAAATGCCGGCTACGGTAAACCGTTTAAATCGTGGCAGAATACCAGCCGGGGTCACGGAAGCTTGAGGAAGCATGATACTAACTTTATCACCCACCCACACACCTAGTTTATCTGCAAGACTGCGTCCCAAAAGGATGCCAAATTGATCCAATCCTGCCACATTTCCGACACGCATTTTTTTATCAAGCTGACTGACAGCTTTTTCTTTGTCAGGATCAATGCCGGTTAGTAAAACTGGAAAAACCTGCCCTTCATGGGTCATCAAGCCTTGCGCCCCGATAAAGGGCGCAACGCCCTGCACAGTTGGGTAATTTTGCAGCATTTTTTCGATCAATGGCCAATCGGAAATTTTATCGTGTTGGCCTGTAATGGTAATCTCAGGCGCCATATCAAAAAAACGTTTACGAATCTCTTGATCAAAACCATTCATGACAGAAAGTACGGTAATCAGCACAGTGACACCCAGCGCAATGCCGATCATGGAACTTAACGAGATAAAGGAAATGAAATGATTGCTCTTTTTAGAACGCACATAACGTAACCCAATAAAAAGCGCTAATGGTTTAAACATATTATTTTTGCGAGCACGTTCATAATCATTGGAAGGTCGTTATAGCCTAACAGAATATTTACCGACTAAATATCCTTCTCGCTTACTTGTGAAGAGTCTGTCCGAAGACTTTGTCTTGCTTAAGCCAGACATGCTAAGCTATTTTTGTTTCTATTTATGAAAACATTATGATCATCACCCTGGCACCTGCCCATGTTCCCTACACTGCGTATACCTAGTGGATCACTTGAAGGCTTAAAATGGCTTGGATTAATTTCCATGACCGTTGACCATGCTAATCGTTTTTTTCTGGCAGGTCATAGTGAAACTGCTTACTGCATTGGCAGACTTGCACTGCCCCTTTTTGCCTTTGTCTTTGCTTACAACCTATCGTCTATTAACCTGAGTAATTCAGGACATTATCAACGAATATTGAAACGGCTACTTTTCTTTGGAGTGCTCGCTATACCTGGTTACATGGCAATGAAGCAACTAAGCACCCCCTGGCCTTTTAATATTTTGTTTGTTTTTTTAATCGCTTTACTTCTATTTGTATTACAAACGCAAAAAAACATCTTCACAAGCTTTCTCGCTGTACTTGTCTTTCTATTGGGCGGGCTGCTCGTTGAATACAGTTGGTGCGGCATCTTCTTTTGTTTTGCTGCTTGGTCTTATTGCAGAAAACCCTCATTGCTGACAGCGACTGCTTGCTTTCTTGCCTACTGGTTTCTTGACTATTTAAATGGGAATGCCTGGGCACTCCTAAGCCTTCCCATTATTTTTTTAGCTGGGCAAACCGATTTCAAGATTAAGCGTATTCCACATTTATTTTATTATTATTACCCGGCACATTTAACGTTCTTCTGGGCATTGCAATATTTCTTACTGTCTCAGATATAAGCTATAAATCTTATTTATCAGAATAGGAAAAATGACCTAACTCCTCATTAAATAAGCCGATCAAACATGGTGTTAGTAAAATTCTCGTGGTAAAATATTAGGCGCGCATACGCTAGGAAAAAAAGCGTTATTTATACAGCATGGAGCGAAAATGAATCTTCGTCGTTACCTCTTCGTCAGTTTTCTACTGTTCACAACAGCCATAAGCCACGCCACCGAACGTACAGCAAGATTGTACACTACTGGGCCCTCAAAGACTGACGTAGGTCAAGTTACTTTTCGCGATACGCCTTATGGTCTCTTGATCATCCCTGCTTTTTCCCTACTTCCTCCTGGTTTGCATGGTTTTCACTTACACCAATATTCCAATTGTGGGGACGCAGGTATGAAAGCCGGTGGGCATTATGATCCATTGCATACTCAATCTCACCAAGGACCCTACGCTCAAGGTCATAGCGGCGACCTTCCTGTTTTATACGTTGCAGAAGATGGTAAAGCTTCTATCCCTTCTTTAGCGCCAAGGCTAAAAACCAATCAATTGGACGGATTAACGGTCATGATTCATTCGGGTGGTGACAATTATACCGATCAACCCAGCATGGGCGGGGGCGGAACACGAATCGCATGTGGTATTATCCACTGAAGATCTTCACCAAACCATAGGTAACATTATGTCCAAAGAAGAAATTATTTGCAAAATCATCAAACAACTGACTGAAAAAGAGTGGCGAAAAGCGTGCTGCGGATGAAACTTCCCGCCCTCAAGGCCTTACTCGACTATCGCAATGATACTGTTATTCGCGCGTTCTGCGTAGAGCAGGACTATTCTCAAACAAAGGGTCAGCAAGTATTCACTGATCTGCTTGCTTGGTTATGGTTAAACGCGTACCGTCAAATCCATCATCAAAAAATGACATATTTGTTTGGCCCACTGTTACTGCTTGATAAAATGTGGCATACCTTTATCTTGCATACACAAGATTATTACGGGTTTTGTCTGCAATATTTTAAAGAATATTTTCATCACCACGTTGAACCTATCGGCCATGAATATGTACTAAGCCCGGATGAACTCGCAACGTTTCTCCACGATGCCTTTGAACACTTGGGCGAACAATGGGTTCACCGGCAATTTGGTCCGCTCTATGGAACTTCTCCAACCCATGCAAACGTCGAAGACTCTGTATCAAGCGTTTGAAGCGCAAGTCCTTGCTCGACCAGATGCCGTTGCTATCGATGGCCCTGATCGAACGCTTACTTATCAAAATCTCAGTCTACAAGTCGATGCACTGGCCGAGCTACTTATTGAAGCGGGGGTACAGAATGACATGCCGATCGCTTTTTGCATGGACCGTTCTCCCGCCTTACTTATTGCTATTTTAGCTATCTTGAAGGCCGGTGGCGCTTATTTACCGCTTGATCCAGCACAACCTGCCGATCGACTATTATTGCTCTTAAAAGACAGTGGCGCTCCTGTGCTTATTCTAACGGATACGCTACGAACAAAATTTACAACCTATAATGGCCAGCAAATTATTTTTCCATTTTTAGATAGGCTACAAAACACATTAATTACCAATCAAAAAGTTACACCCTTGCCTGCTGGGACAGACAATTCAAGCCCCCTCGCTTATATTATTTATACCTCCGGTTCGACGGGAAACCCGAAAGGGGTTTTAATTGAACAAGCAAGTGTTCTTAGTTATGCAGAATGGTTTGCAAACTACACAGATATTATATCACTTGCTCGGATTGACTGTTCATCTCATATTATCTTTGACATGGCGGTTACCACTTCCATTGTTCCGCTTCTTTTAGGAAAAACCTTAGTTTTATGTGACGATGAAACAAAAAGTAATAGTAAATATTATTTACATTACCTTGCGGCAGAATGCATTGAACTTATCAAAATCACTCCTAGCTATTTCCAATTACTACTGCACGAAGTACAAAATGCAGCCTCACCACCTCTTTTACCTGATTTAAAAGTTATCGTTTTAGGCGGTGAAAATCTACCCGCAGCCCTCTGTAAATCTTGGTTAAACTATTACCCGCATCAACAACTCTATAACGAATATGGACCAACAGAAGCCACTGTGGCTGTGTCCTCTTATAAGGTAACACCTGATAAATTAGATACGTTAGGACCGAATGTTCCCATCGGCAAGCCCTGTCCTCATGCTTCGTTTCATCTTCTTACTGACTCTCATGAAACCATGCAGGCAGAAGATAATGAAGATAATAGGGAAACGGTAGGTGAATTAGCCATTAGTGGTATCTGTTTAGCCAGAGGTTATTTAGGACAGGCAGAAACAACACGTCAGCAATTTTCTGCTGCACCTTTCGCACCGTTTTTACGACGCTATAAAACAGGTGATCTTTGTCGACAATTAGCCGATGGCAATTGGCTTTATTTAGGAAGAAAAGATAAGCAGGTCAAAGTACGGGGCTATCGCGTCGAACCGGGCGAAATTGAACATACCATTAAACGTCATCCCGCAATTAGAGACGCAGTCGTCGTTTTACAAGAAGATCAACTCAATGAAAAACGTCTGGTTGCTTATTATATTGGTCGGCAGCCACAAAACACGCTTAGCCCACATCAAATGCGCATTTATTTGCAACAGCATTTAGCTGATTATATGATTCCCAGCTTTTTTATAGCTATCGATGCTTTTCCTTTAACAGCAAATGGTAAATTAGATCTAAAAGCACTCCCCAAACCCCAGCTCCAACATACGCAGGCATTTATGCGTACCTACTCCCCTATTGAAAAAATTATTGCAGACATTTGGTCAGAAGAATTAGGTATTAATGGCATTGGGCTTGACGATCAATTTTTTGAATTAGGTGGCCACTCTTTATCAGCGGCGCGCATTGTCTCAAGGATCAGTCAACAACTCTCAAAAGATATCGCATTAAAGGATTTTTACACCGCATCTACGGTAGCATCACTTGCACTGCTCATTCAACAAGCGGCAGATGCTCAAATCCAACCTCAACAGGAAAATAGAATATTTCAGGATGAAAACCAACGATTTCCACTGAGTGATTTTCAGCTTATGCTTTGGTTAGCGCTGACTTTTGAACCAAAGGCCAGAAACTTAAATATCGTTGCAAGAAAAAGAATTGAAGGAGAGTTGCAACAAGATGCACTTCGCTTTGCCTTTGAAGCGTTATTGAAACATCATGCAATTTTAACGCATCGCATATTAAAACTTCGGCCCGCGCAACAATTACAAACTAACTACCGCTTCAATTTAAAACAAGTCGATTTAACGCGGTGCTCAGTAAAAGAAACAGAAACACTGCTTGAAATCTCGATACAATCGTTGATGGGCTTTAAAAAATGGCAAGGCAATGCTCCTTTATTACGTGCAACACTATTTCGTCTTGCTGTCGACCAGCACGAATTACATATTTGCATGCCCCATATTATTGCCGATGATGTTTCACCCGAAATTCTATTCACCTCGTTGTCCAAGTTTTATAATGTTTACCTTGCACGCCCTGAGAACGCCCCCTCTTATATTCGCTCGCTCGTCAGTGAACATGGCATGCATCAGCAAACACTCAAAGAAATGCTCTATTGGGAAAGTCATCTCGATAAAAGCATTCAATTTTGGCAAGATTATTTCAACGGTGCGGATCTTTTTTCTTTTCCATCTACTTATGTTATTTCTAATATGGAAAAAGAAGGTCTCTCTTACTCAACCTATGTAGAAATTCCTGCCACGACTTTAAGAAAATTCCAGACCTTCTGTACTAAACATCATGTCAGTCTGAACAATGGGATCTGCGCTGTTTTAGCAAAAGTCTTGCAACAATTTAGTCATTGCGACCACCCTCAAGAGGTAGTAATGAACCTCGTTAAATCGACACGTGATCATCCCGATTATGATCATGCTTTAGGCTGCTTCTTAAGGCTCGAGCCGATAAAAGTACCGATAGGTAAAGAAACGTCTTTAATCACGCTAATGAAAAAGGTGCACCAATCCACTGTAGATACGCACCCCTACCAACGCTGCTCTGGATTAATCAAACTGGCAAGTATACCTACCTTTCGTCGCAGAACTCACTGGATTTATTCGCTGATAGAACACTTTCTCTCAACCTATACTCGTTTGTTTCGCATACACAATCCTTTACGCAAAATTATTCAATACTCTGCGAGACTCTCATCAAAAAGACTTAAAAATCGTTTTCTCATTAGTTTAAACATGCACAGCAATTTTCTCGCGAACCCCATTAAGAAAAGCCCGACACGAATAGGCAAATTACAACTTGAAGCAGCGAATCTTTCAAGAGAAGACCTACTTCAGGTCAACAATTACTTTGATGTCTGTCTCATTTATGATGATGCAAAAAACAAACCCTATGTGGTGATTTCATCCAATCTACAGCCTGATTTTCGCCAATCCTTTGCGGAAGCTATGATCGAAACCATGAACAACGCTCAAGAAGAAACGAGCGGCTTAGATAAGGCTGCCGCGGACTCTGCACGAAAGGATTGCTGTCTAAATTCAGCACGCGACAATTACGAAGAATGATCTTTTTTAATTTTTAGTTAATCGGTGCCACTCGTGACTGGCGGATTGACCCGGTGCAGAAAACACTTTGACAACCATTTTCTCAATGCGATGTCGATCAAGCTCAGTTTGATCTTTGATCAGTTCTTTGATAAACCAACGCGAAAGCTCCTCAACTGTAATATTGGTCAAAGGCATCAGAGTTACATCTTCTTTCAGAAAAGGGATTTTTTTATGATTGAAGGTAAAATAATAATATTCGTCATCCTGTGTGATTTGCAGAAACGGTGAGAATTCTGGCATCAGAAACGTTTGATTCAAGCTTCGGCACAAATGGTGCACTTTTTCTTTATAGTACCGATAATCAAATGTCATCCCGTTTTCTTCGACCCAAGTGGTAAGTCCGAGGTAAACACTATAAAGATGACCATGCAAAGGCTCACGGTCTGTCGCAGAAAAAATAGTTGTATGTCCCGCCGAAAACTTCATCGATTCTTTTTGCAGCTCAACGGTCGTCAAATACCTTGCAATCATAGACTTGCTCGCTTGTCATAAAATTGGAAACCTCGTAATGGCTCATTAAGTTCTTTCGTTAATGCCATTACCTTAAACAATTCGCCCATCTCGCTTGACTGGAGCAGTTGTTTCACTGCTGCTTGCTCTCGAAATCGAGCACTGGGATCTTGAATATCATTAAAAAGCGTTAGTAAATCACAGCCAAGCAGAAAAGCTGCTTGATGTGTATACCCCGCGATATGAAAGCCGGCAAGATCTGCTGCCGTGGCTACATGCGTAAAGTCCACATGAGCAGTGATATCTTGCTGCCCGATATAAAGAAGTGGGTCGGTATGTGCACGATGCTGGTAATGGCACATTAAGGTCCCCATGTACCGGTCGGGATGATAATATTCATGCTGAGGAAAGCCGTAATCAAGTAAGAACACCGCTCCCTTGGCCAAAGTAGCGTAGCATTCTTTAATCCAGCCATCAATCCAAAGATTTGCTTCTGACAAATACGGCAACGGCGCTTCAGGTAAAATGCCTTCAAGATGCGATATCAAACGCAGGTTTTCAGAAGGCAAAAAATACTCTTCCAGCACATCCTTGTCATTCAGGCGAATATAGCTTTCCAAAATACCCTCTGTCGTTTTCAAAAAACGATGGACCGGCATTGCGTCAAGCACTTCATTTGCAACGATTACCCCATTGAAATGTTCCTTTGGCCACTCCTTTAGCCATTTCACACGAGCGCCCAACTGTGGTATCTCGGCAGCAATGCGATCATATTGCTGCTCCCTTAATTGAGCACTAACTTCCAAAATCAAATAGCTTTGAGGAAGGCACCCTTCTCGCTCAAGTTGCCGCAGTATGTCGATACACAAGCGCCCCGAACCCGCTCCTAATTCAAGGATTGTGGGCTGTGTTACCGCACCAAGGACTTGCGCTACCTGCTTAGCCATTGCTGATCCAAAGAGAGATGTCATTTCTGGTGCAGTAGTAAAGTCCCCTTCTGCTCCCAAACCGCGTATACTGCTACTGTAATAACCACCTTGCGGAGCATATAAAGCAATCTGCATAAACTCAGGGAAAGATAAATGCCCCTTTTTATTAATTTTATTTTTTAAATATTCAATCAAATCCATCAGCGCACAAAAGGTTATAGGGTTACAATAGTCGAGAGTCAAACAACAACAGACTAGCAGATTTTATAACTGCATACTGATCACGCCCGAAAGGCACATTGTATCCTATAAACCCAGTTTTTGTGCTACTCACATTGAGTGACGATGTTCAAAGATCGTATCGGGTGAAGGGACTTGCTCTGTTTGCCTTCGCTTTTCAACACTATTGAACTCTGCTTCGGCATCAAAGAGACCTGCTAGAGGCCCAGACCGTTTATTATCTACCTTTGAGTGCTTGGATACAGAAAAAAGCGAATCAGTGCTTGTACTGATAGCAGGCAAAATGTTTTTTGGCGCTTGTAACAAATTGAAATTTTCAGTGTTATTTTTGCAAGATTCAATTATAAGGGTCAAATCATTCTTTGATTGATTAAGATGATTCTTTAAGCGCATTATTCTTAGCGGCAACTTCTCCATATTGTACTTCTTTGCCTGTTTTAACTCCTGCTTTAAATTGATAACCGCTTCAATTCGTTGATCAATCAAAGTGGCGCTTTTTTCTAAAATTGTTTCGTAGTTTTTATTAAAGCGAATTTCAGGTTCATCATGAATCATTTGCAAAAACAACGAAAATACAGATGAGTTGGTGTATATCCCCTTAATGATTTTTTCCATCAACGTTAAAAGGTAAGTTTCATCCAACCTCAACTCTTCTTTGAGACCTCGAATTATCGGTTCTTGATTAGATGCCTCTCTCAAGTAGTCTGTCCATATTTTTCTTTCTGTATAATTAGGAATTGCTTTTACACCATTAGCAGTCGTGAACATAGCTAAATCGATAGCAGACTTCTCAGCAAATGTTTCAAACGTTTTGATGGCCAAATCGGATCGGTATAGGAAAGGATTGTTGACAAAATTTTCTGTAAATTCTCGGTAAGATGCTTGATTGGAAAAAAATGACCCAGCTCCCTCCAAAAAGCCTTTACGCTTTATTTTAAAGTGCTGAAGCCACGCTTTTTCTTGTTGAACCGTATCTAATTTATCTATATTGATATAAAAGTCTTCTAAGGAAACTCTTAGCACATCCAAGCACATTTTTTTATGTTCCTCGGAATTCAAAGACTTTGCAAGGGTTGACCAAAAATTAGTTAAAGGCTTTTTTGTATATTTGGAGTAAAACAATATATTTGTAGCAAGCATTTTGAGGGCATCAAAATTCATTTGGTCTTTATTCAAAAGAATACTAACTGCTTCAGAAAGCTTCGATGTTTTATATTTTATTAATTTTTTGAACGACTCAGTTGGGTCTTTATTGTCAACTGCTTTAACAAATGATTTCACTGCTCTTAGAACTCTTCGCTGAGACTGATCGTTCGTTTCGTATGCTTGTTTCACAAGCGTTGGTTTTGACTTTCGCACCGGCTCATTACGAGAAATAACCTGATGCTGCGCTGATTGTTGATCCAAGCATTCTTCCATCCTTTGGTTCGGTATCGCAAATATTCCTGGTTGAGAGGGTAGCGTTAGACTAGGATCTACAACTGGTTCAAGTGCTTCATCCGATAACAAGAAATTCAAAAATTCCTGTTCCCTGGCAAGGTTCACTACATTAAGACTGGAAGCTTCGAAGTTTTCATCTGCTGCAATTTCTTCTTTTTTAAGAATAAGCCCTGTGCCTGGATTCGCCACTTGTATGCTGGTTTGGCCTATGTATTCATCCTTAGGGAGTTCTGTTTTTATAAAACCATCCCTTACATCAGCCATTAGCGCCTCGAAGCTGGTATTTTCTGAAGATCCCTCTATCTTTGGCTTGCATCCGAAATGTACAATAGATCCTAAATTTTGAATCGATTCTTGCTTGGGTACTGAATCAGCTAATTCCTGTTCCATAGAATCGATTCCTACGTGAGAACTTGGCACAGCGAAGTTTTCATCTGCTGGACTAAAAGTAAATCCTGTACCTTGAATTGTTTCTTGCTTTGGGATTTGGCCTACAGATTCCTTTTTAATAGGGAATTCCCGCTTAACAAAAGGCAATTCCGATTTAACAAAACCGTTATCTAAATAAAAATTTGGTACTTCCAACTCTGTTTGTTCAAACGTTTGATTGCCTACTTGTCCCATTGGAATACTAATCTTATCCGCAAGTTTCGAGCTCATTATTTCCGTTACGAGGTTCAAGGAGAAAGGTGCTGAAGCGAACTCTGCCTCTAAGGCATACTTTTCTGCTTGATTATTTATAAGATTAATCTCATCTGCAATATTTGACGAAGAAACGCGTATTTGCTCAAAAAATTCCTTTAACTTAACGCTAATGTTTTCTAACGTTTGGTTAAACAACAAATGCACATCCTTCTCTAGAGCATCGATACTTACTTTTGTATTATTTTCCAAGTCATTATGCTTTTTAGAAAATTCCTCGACGATATTTTGTACATTAGTGGATGCTTTAAATGCTGAAAGTGTTAAGTTTAAATTTGATTTAGCTATATCCCACTCAGCCTCTTCTCGACTGTGCTGCTCCTTAATCAGACAGCCTATTGACTTGAGTTTTTCTCCTAATAAATTGTCTCGTTCCTCTATTTTATCGCGTACTAAATAGTTTAGTGTCTCTTCCATCGTTTGAAGTTTAACTTTTTCGGCCACTATACTACCGTTAAGCTCATTAAGGTTACAGTCGATTTTTGATAGTTCCTTATATATTTCGTTTATTTCGGTAGTATGTTCACTATACGCAATTAGAGGATCTGCATATTTTCCCCCAACTTTCTCAGCACTCTGTCTTTGAGAATCAATATTCACTGAATGATCTGAAAGTTGTTGATAAAATTCATTGAATGTCTTAGTAATCGAACTTTGAAGGTCTTCAAACGTCATGCTGAACTCCTTTACATATAATAATAGTTAAACTTTTTGTTTAAAAATTTTACACTACTTTATCAAAAAAAGGAATTGACTTTTAAATCCTGGAAGCGTTGATGCGAAAAAAAAGGCCTATGTAGGCCTTGAGATGACTGAGAAGTAATACTTTTAGCGGAGCTCGACAATGCGATTGCTTCGATTTTCAATTTTACCTGAGTTTACAATTACTCCGTCTTGATTTTGCACCTTCAATTTTTTTACACTGAGGGGGTTCTTCTTATCTTTACTGTAGTGGTTAATGCCTTTAGGGTCAGGATTTTTTCTAACTGTTTCATCAAAGACTTGAAGCGCTTTTAAATCGCCACGTCGCTTCTCCTGAGGGGGTTTACTCGTAAAAAATGTGTGTGATTTAGTTGAGTTAATTATTTTTTTCTCAGATGCAATAGGCTTTGCTAAAGCATGAGCATATGTTTCTAATTTCTTTTCCAACGTCTGAAGCGTACCCGTCATCTCCCATTTTTTTTGTTTGGTAAAGTTTGGGCTTTCCTTGATGAATAGGCAAATTTTTTCACAATGTTTAATCGTCGCTTTCAGCATCTTTGGATAATTTGTATCCGCACAGATCGTATGATCCGCATGTAGTTTTTCAAAAAAAGATTGTAGAAACCCCCCGTTGTTGTATCCCCCATCGATAAGATTTGTTGCAAGTTTTTCAAGAGAATTTTTGTCATAACGTAACTCATCTTTCAATCCTAGAAGAATTTGTTTTTGGTTCCCTGAGTACCCCCAGAAATTACGTAGATTAGTCCTTGCAACATCTGCTTCTTGATTGAGGACGTTTTTCAACTCCCCTATCGGAATAACTGCTGCTTTAACATACTTTTTGAAGATATTAGAAAAAGCACGCACTTCCTCCCAAGGAGCGCAAGGGTATTTGTTTGAAAAAGTCAGGTGATCTTTAGGTGATAAAAGGGGCCTGGCAAGTCGTAACAATGCCAAACGTCTTTCCTTAAATACCTCTTGTTTTGTTTCTGAATGAATCCATTGGCTCAGGTGACTGTAAAGATCCTGTAGCGAAGCCTCAATAACATGCGCATAGACCTCCTGGGCATTCTGATATATCTCATTTGTTCCACGACTAGAGACGAATATTTTATCTAAAAATCTCCAAAAATCTTCTAAATCTTTATTATTCCACGAGGCCGCATCTAATAAATTTATAAAGAGAACTTTGAACATGATAGAATTCATGGCGTCAGCGAGAAAACCACAGCTAACAACTTTGGCTAAATCTTCTTCATCAAGCTTCATTAGTGACTGCCCAAACTGAAAGGGCTTATCTAAATTGTTTAATACGATTTCAAAAAACTTAATCAGTTCATCTAAAGAGTCTTGATATTGCGTACCTTGAAGCTGCATATTTTTTAAGCTAATCAAACCATTCTCGATAGCATCGCCTATCTCTTCCTTGTAAGGAACTGCTGATTGGGGCGCTACCTTTTGAATACTGCCTTTTTCTTCCATTGAAAAATTCTGTTCTCTATTGTTTTCAAATGTTGGATTAACAAGCCCTCTATTCTCAAAAAAATTCTCTTGATCATCTGTACTATCGTTCACCACACTTTGGATAGTTTGAGGGCTCGCAATTTGCAGCTCGTTCTCTTCTTCTTCATAACTTGTGACTGGAGACAAGTGGAGGGTGATAGGTGACCAAGCGGTTGAAATGAATGGCTGTGTTTCGTCAGTAATAACGGCTTTATCTTGCAGAAAGCCCTCTTTATCCAACCCCTCACTCGCAATGGCCGCATGAAAATTAGAAAAAATCTCTGAATCATTGTAGGTAGTTCCTTTCGGTGCAGCGCACTCTATCTTTTTCGTTTGCTCAATGGTTGCATTTACCTTGGCTTTTATTTGGTTTAGGTTTTGTGCAATCTTCTTGTCTAAGCATTCTGAATCATCCGTTAGTTGATCTTTTTGCATTAAGGACGCACCTCTCAGCTCACTTTGAGAGAAGTCATTTTGATCTTTAAGTACGTTAAGTGTTTCTTGAAGCCGCTCTAATTGTTTTTGACTTTCAGTTAAGTCGGCTGATAAGACTGATAAATTTTCTAAAATTGTCTTTGCTTCATTTAAATTTTGTGGAGATTTTTGATAAGACGTCGAATCACTTTGAATCTGATTCTTAATAAGCTGCAATTCTGTTAAATTTTCAACAATTATTTGCATAATACTGAAGGCTTCTGCTATAAAACCTTGAATTGCTGCTGATCCCATTTTATCCTCATCACGACTTATTAAACTCCAAAATTTAGATGTAATTTTAGCTTAAATTAACAAATAATCAACAAGACTCTGATAAAAATAATCTCAACCTGTATTTTTAAGAAAGTAAGCTGTTTTTTGATTGACAACATTCAAATAAATATAGGAAACTTGGACAAAATTTTGATCATCAAGGGAATAATAATGCCTCGTTTTCAACGGTTGAACGATAACATGCTTGCTACAATTTATTTTCGTCTGCAAGCCTACTATAAAAATCTGATTCCACTAAACAGCATTGTCACAGGACCTCATCAAGCAAATCTCTATGCAAAACTTCAGCAATTTATTGTTGATGAACTGTTCTCAGAGCAAGGTAGTTTGAACAGATTGGACGAGCAAGAACATTTTAAAGTTTACAATATCTTAGACACCTTCTTCGAAGCAGCCATTAGAAACCCCCTTTATAAGGAAGATCCTTTATATAAAGAAATAAAAAAAGCGCAACGAACCAAGAATCCATCCGTTACCAAGATTGTCTATGATCGTTCTATTTATATCGACAATTCTTTTCATTCTCATCGATCTCCTTTTTATTACTGGGATCGGCTTTTCAGATCGACTCACATCGATTCAACATCACATCATCATCCAAGAAATGATTCAACCAGTGAATCCCCGTCTGCTGAGGAAGTTGCTGCAAAAGCAAAAATGGGGCTGCTCCTAGTGGGTGTAGGCTTATTAACAACCTCTCTGGGTGTGCTCTCTTCTTGGTATTTAATGGCGCAAATCTTAGATAGCGTTGAGCGCTTATCTTATAACGAAGGTACATTTAAGGCTGCAGCCACGCTCCTAACTATCGTGCTCAGCACTACTGCTGCTACAGTTCTAGCAGCAGCTGTCGCTGCCGAACCTTTAGCGACCCTTGCCATCGGTGCTGGTTTGGTCAACCCTGTCGGGATCGTAGCTTTTGGTGTGCTCTCTATAGGGGTAACGTTAGCTGCAATAACCACCTACTTTACAAATAAACTGTTGTTGAACCACATCTACAAATCCAATCCTGATGCTTTAGATCCTCGCGATCCTAAACGTTTTAGTTTAAGCCAGACAGAATATAATCATTTAAGAGAGGAAGGTATTGATCCTATAAAGGTAAAGTGTGCAATTGCAGCCATACGCAAAGAAATGGGCCGAGAACCTGTCGCTGCACCTTTAACGCCTAATTTCTTATTTTTTCATGGCCGCACAAAAGCCCAAGCTGATCATCTAGAAACTATTCGCACTTTAAAACAAGGTAAAAAAGAAACCGTAGATGTTGGCGATCTGCACTTTAATTTAGCGCTGGATGAAAAAATGGAAAAATTTTACAAAGCTGAATCGCAGGCGCGAAAACAAGAACCAGCAATACCTCAAGAAACCGCCATCACTTATGCGCCGAGCTGTCCTTGAGCCTAATGAACAAAAAAATAAATCGTTATTGATGATCGCTGCCGGCCTTCTTTCATTTGCCAAGAACTACACCATGGTTAGAACCCTTTCTATTACAAAACAGCAGGTTATATTATGAAAGAAAGCTATGAAAACCGGTTATTACAATCTCACCGTTTTAATTTGTTCACCGGGTATAATGATGATGCGAAAAACGTCAGTGAAATAACACAATTCATTCGTAACCTCTCTCAAAAAGTTAACAACGTTTTTCTGCTTGAACAACCGAAGGTAAATAAACAACCCTTAGATCTTACCGCATTCTTTTCAGAGGTCCTCAAAAACCAATTTGAAGCCTTAGCAAATGGTGGCTGCTCAACTTACTTATTTCGACTTGATTCCATCGGTATTTCAATTAAAGAAACCATGGTTATCAATGAAACTGATCAGATTAAGGGCGGTCATGCCGTTGTTCTTCATTTCAAAAAAGAGAACAATAATCTTCAGATCTTCTTGGATGATAGTTTGGAGAGTAAGCAATTTAAACTGCTAAAAAACCTTATTGAAACCTTATCAAAGGAAAAAGGCTATTCATTTTATGCTAAGAATTTTGGAAACTTTTATGCATTCCAAACTTTCCATGGATCAAGCAATTCACACTTCAGTGTGCTCTACTTATTAGAACAATGGGCCTTTTATCCGCAAAAAATGAGAGAACATCTCAATCAAACGCCGATACCAAGCGCTATGTTCTTTTGTGATTTATTCCCGAAATTAAAAGCTTTTTCCACAAAATACAAGCATCCAGAAATTATCAATTTGGTGAATGACTATAAAATAGAAATAGAAGCCATCAACCGTGAAAAAATCAAAACAATGATTGCAAATCACCCTACCTATGTTGATTACTTTGCTCAAATGACCAATGATTATCTTTCTAAATTAAAAGAAAATGACAAAACTGAGGGGCTGGAAAAACATTTGGCTATAGAATGTGACATGCTGATAAAAAAAATCATTGAATATTCCAAGCAAAAAAAAGGACAAGAGAAGCCTGACAGCTTAAAAGCAAAAGAAAATCTCCAAAGCATCCCCAGGAAAATTGATCGAACAGCCCTCTTTTTATGTATGGAAAATTGTTCAAAAATCAGAGCAGTAATCTCGGAAAATTATACAAAAATTACTCACTTAAAAACGTTTCAACAAGTCTTTAATCAGATAAGAGAACGCTGCTCTATTCCGTCAGATGATCATGAGTCTACTTTGAATTTTGATTCTGCTGCAGTCACCCCCTCATGTAGTATCTCCTAGCGTTATAAAGCTTCTCTAGCAATTCAACGAAATCATTTTTTGCCATATGCCAAGGGGGCCATCCCCCTTATATCACTGTTGAGACAGTTATAACTTGACAGAGTGTCAGAGGGTACTCAACTCCTGAACCGCTATATTCACTTATATTGTAAAATATTTGACAATTTTGAAATAAAATAGTACAATATGCCCTTTGTCATTACCTTGAGACTGAGTTATGAAGAAAGCAGAAACACTAAACGAACACACTTCAAACCTAGAGAACGATACAGAATATTGCAAGCCTAATATTGTTGCTGAGTACATTGTCACAAAGTATTCAGATCAGTTTGGTGATGATCTCCCTGTAGAATACAAGGAAGACTGGACCCGTCAACGTGTCTATCGCCTTAATAAAATAACGAAAGAGGATAAAGAAAAAATAAGGAATTTACTTAATGCCGAGCTTATCGAATTTTTCCAACAAGGCAAGCACATAGAAGCGCATCAAGAACTTGTCCAAGTTGTCTTAGGAAAATGTGGCAGATCTACCCATTACAAAAATTTAAATTCATTGAATACGAATTATGAAAAAGCATTATCCGGATTATCTGAAGAGGAAAAAGCCAAGAATCTTAGTTGTCCTAATCTGCTGGTAAAATACATATTAAAGAAATATTTTATAGATCAAAACACCTATAATAAAAAGTACGTAAAAAATTTCTATAACAACCACTTACACTCTGGTTTCTACACTTACACTATCAATCATGAAGATAAGATCAATGCGGAAAGTTTACTTGCCGAAATAAAAAAGAAGGTTGAGTTCGAATACAAGGAAATAAAAAAAGCGCTTGAAGACGAAAAAGCACAAGCGTTGGAAGAAATGATTTCGCTCGAATGTGCTAGCACAGTTGAAAAAAATCCAGAATCGTCCCTCAAATCGAATAGCGCGCATCGTCGAATTCGACCTGCTTATGTAGCTCCGCTTGATATAATTACCGAGTATGCAAAAAATGTAGGCTGTTGCAAGTGGACGCTTGCAGCAGATTTGCAAGATTGCCGCACAAACCTTGAAAGAAGGCCTCCTGTGAGGGATCGATTCTACACCACTCTTCCTATGAACAAAAATAAGAGAAGTGCTGCATACCCGCTTGAAGATATCGGTGCTCAGACAGTATCTTCTGCAAAACGGGAGGAATTCCTCACAGAATCATTACGATTACAAACGAATCCACAAGACCTTACAAACTTAAAGGATACGAACTTATCAGCGTTTTCAAACCCTGACCCTCTTTCGCAATACTCACAAGGGCAGGACCACGACGTTCAACAAAAGCTAAATACTCCTACTTTTGATGCTGAATCTTCCAAACAAAATTTCCTAGTAAGTCCAATCGAACGTGAAAAAAATTCGGCCGTTAACATTACCGTTAATAAGAGGGATTGTTCGACACAGACGCATTTTCCAAGCAATTATGCAGATTGTTCGACACAGACGAATTTTCCAAACAATGATGCAGAAGGATGCAAAGTAGAAAAGATCCGTTATAGACGTGGGGGTCATATCCTTAAAAATAGAATTGCCTTAGCTAAAAGAACTTCTGTAAAACATATGCCTCTCAAAGGGGAAAGCGTAAATATTGTATTTTCTAATGATTCTTTGTATATAGACAATAAAAAGGACAATGAACAACCAATTCAGAGCACTGATGTCAAGAAAATATCCCCTAAAAAATCCAGCTTAACCCTGATATTTTCCAAAAACGCCTACAACATAAAAGGATCAAATCAATCACAGCATTACCCACCCTCAATGCATTAAATGCTATGAATCCATAAAAAACAGATGAAGCCGCTTAGTCACTAGTCACCCCATGCTTCCATCTGTCCCTGAGTATCTTAAAAGTCGATTAATCGACTTTTAAGATACTGTCTTATTAAAGTATTTTTACAGCTGTTCTTACAAATGCTAAAGTATTTTTTATCATTAGATGGTATAAATTTTTTATTCTTTGAAGCGTCATTTGTAGTGAATTATGGTAGTTATATCGCAAAAAAATTTCCTTACTGATTAGAACGGACTTACAGTGTAAACTTGTGCAGCATTCTTTTTTTAGAGGTTTGAATCTTATCGTCAAAACGTACGCTAAGAAACGCTGCGGTTGTTGACTTTAATTTTATAAAAAAACATTATATAAAAAGGACTTACATGAAATTTTTTAATTTAAATAAAAAGACAAAAAGTAGCGAAAGTAACGTTTGTAAAATGACTTTATTAAGTGAAATAGACAATCTTGTCCCCGATTGGGTGATCTCTACAAAAGATGAAAAAGCAATTCATCGTCTAAATCAACTAGCCCCACTTATCCTCAAAAATAAACTGACTATTGGCATAGCGATTAATATGACAGATGACAATGTAGCTGAACGTTTACAACTACTCGCTCCACTTGTTCTAGCAAATAAACTCACTTTTAGCTTAGCGTCCGATATATCAAATAAAAAAGCAATTCGTCGTCTCTCACAATTATCATCACTAATCATTGCAAATAAACTTACTTTTAGTGAAGCAACCCACTTCACTGATGACAAAATGGTTCATTGTTTAGCACAATTAACACCGCTTGTTCTTGCAAATAAACTTACTCTTAGTGAAGCAATCCATATAGCTGATAAAAAAGTGGTTCATCATTTAGCGCCATTAACGCCATTGATCATTGCAAATAAACTTACTCTTCAGGAAGCAACCCACATAAATGACGACAAAGTAATCCATCGTCTAGCACTATTAGCCTCGCTTATCATCGCAGATAAACTAACTCTGAGCGAAGCATCCCATATAAAAGAGAGCAAAGTGGCTCGTCGCTTAGCGCAATTAACACCGCTTGTTCTTGCAAGTAAACTTACTTTTAGTGAAGCAACCCGCATATGTGATGACAAAGTCGTTTATCGCCTAGAACAATTAACATCGCTGATTATCGCGGATAAATTTTCCTTGAGCGATGCATCCAATATCACAGATGACAAAATGATTCATCGCCTAGCACAATTAACGCCACTTATCATTGTAAACAAACTTAGCTTTCGCTGGGTATTTAACACACAAAATGAAAAGTTAATCCCTCGCTTGCAAAAATTAGCCCCACTGATCATCGCGGATAAAATTAATAAAAATGAAATTATATTAACAGAGGGTAAAAAGCTCCTTTATTTAGGCAACAGAAACACATTGGTTGCGCCAAGTGAAGATACTCAAGCTTTAGTCCGTCCATCTTTCTGAAATTAAGCCATACTTAAAAAGTACACGGATTTGATAATGAAATGTATTTATAAAGCGGCAGCTGGTCAGATCAAGCTGACCAGCATTGTCAATCATACACTAACATCGAGACAAGGAATGACGATGACTACTTCTGATCCCATGAACCCTCATGACAAGAACCAACCTTCAAAGGTTCCCTCGAATCAAGAGAAATTAAAACAATCTAAACGAAGGGATCAAACCTTAGAAGACTCTTTTCCCGCCAGCGATCCGCCGCCAACTAACCCATCGTTCCATAGTGACTATAGATAAACCTATTATCGGCGGCTTTATCTTTGATAATGATTTTAAAAGAATGTACGCGAGCCAGTATAATCCGTGCTTATATTCCTTCACACCCTTTCTTCATTCCTGTGTTTGGTATTAGAATTTACAAAATCGCCACTGAAAAATAACGTTGATGAATATAGCTATCCTACCTGCGCGCGGGGGTAGTAAACGTATACCTCGAAAAAACATTAAAGAATTTTGCGGAAAGCCAATCATTGCTTGGTCTATCGAAGCAGCAAGAAAAAGTGGGATTTTTGATAGAATCGTTGTGTCAACGGATGATGCAGAGATCGCAAGTATTGCTCGCAGTTATGGCGCAGATATTCCTTTTAAACGGCCGGTAGAATTCTCTGATGATAAAACGGGTACGCATGCGGTCATTAAACACGCTATCCAAGCGCTTGAAGCACAAACGATTTCTTGCCAGCATATTTGTTGTATCTATCCAACGGCTCCTTTCATTCATGTTCAAGATATTCTCAAAGGCTATGAAAACATCACTCAAGCCCCTCAGGTTCAATATTCATTTCCTGTCTGCGAATTTTCCTACCCTATTCAAAGGGCTCTAAAGTATAACGAGGGCAAACTTAGCATGTTTCAACCGCACCATTTTACAAGCCGATCTCAAGATCTAGAGCCCGCTTATCATGATGCAGGACAATTTTATTGGGGAACAAAAGAAGCCTATCTAAATGATTTACCCATTTTTTCAGACAGGACGCTGCCTATTATTATCCCCCGGATGCGCACAATTGATATTGATACGGTAGAAGATTGGGAGCTAGCATTACTCATGGCGCAATATTTATTGCCTAAAGGCTAGACTTGAAACGGATTGGAGCATCGGATTGAAAGATACCTTGAAATACCATTTCTTCGATTTTTGTTCTCTCTCTAATCAGGATTATCTCATTGCCCCTATTCAAATGCAGGACATTGAGCAAATAAGATCCTGGCGAAATCGTCAAATGGACGTTTTACGCCAGTCAAAAAAAATCACGGTGGAACAACAGCGCAACTATTATTATCAACATGTATGGCCAGAAATGGCTCTAGAAGAGCCAAAACAACTATTAGTCAGTCTATTTCACAAGAAAAATCATATCGGTTATGGGGGGCTTACCCCCATTTCATGGGAGCATCGGCGAGCAGAAATTGCTTTTTTAGTTGATGATCGTCGTGCAAACGATAAAATAACCTATGAGAATGATTTCAGGCAGTTTTTAGATCTCATCAAAAAATTAGCCTTTAGACACTTAAAGCTCAATAGGTTGTATACAGAAACCTATGCTATTCGGGGTGAACATATCGCCATTCTTGAGTCTTCAGGGTTTGTGTTAGAAGGAAGAATGAAAGCCCATATCTACATAAAAAATAAACCTGTAGACTCACTCATTCATGGATATTTAAGCGCTAATTATGAAAGGGAAGAAAATTTTTGTTAGTGGCGGCGCAGGTACAATTGGATGCGAGTTAGTCCAAAAATTGTGGCAAGAAGGCGCCGACGTTTTTGTAGGCGATTTAAAATCAAAACCTAATTGCTTTACCCAAGATGTCATTTACCGCCAGGGTGATTTAAATAATATTACACCCCAAGAACTCCAGGACTTCAGTCCAGAAATTTTTATTCATCTTGCGGCAACTTTTGAACGCTCTGAAGAAACAAAAAGTTTTTGGGAGCAAAACTTCCAGCATAATATTAAACTTAGCCATCATTTGATCGACATTATTAAAGATCTTCCCTCTTTAAAAAAAGTTATTTTTGCATCAAGCTACCTTATCTATGATCCTAACCTATACCAGTTTTCCTCCCCCCCTTGCTTACCAAGAACGCTCAGTGAAACAGATCCTGTTTACCCTAGAAACCTTACTGGCATGGCGAAATTAGCCCATGAATTGGAACTGCGCTTTCTAGAAAAATATTATGCAACACAATTTTCTACTGTTATCGTTCGCATCTATAGAGGTTACGGTAAAAATTCTGGGGATGTTATATCCCGCTGGATTCGTGCTCTATTACAGCAAGAAGCAATTAATGTATATAACCCTGCTGGCATTTTTGACTACATTTACGCAAAGGACACGGCAGAAGGGTTGATACGGTTGGCGAAAGCAAAGGAGGCTCATGGGATTGTCAATTTAGGAACAGGCCATTCCAAAAGTGTTCAAGATGTTTTGGATATATTGAAACATTATTTCCCTCAAATGATCGTTCACTCAACACAAAACACTTCTCCTTACGAAGCTTCCCAAGCCGATATTTATTTATTAAAGCGTTTGACGGGTTGGCAACCCAGCTATGACATAGCAGAAGCGATACCTGAAATCATTGAATTTGAACGAGCAAAATTGAATCAACCTCATGTTAACAAACAACCTGCCAAGATTTTGATTACCAGTGCTTCACGAAAAATTCCATTGATTTATGCGGTACAAAAAGCCGCGAAGAAATATATGTCAAAAAGCTGGGTAATGGCAGGTGATAGTGATCCCTCAGCCTTTGCCGCCTATGTCGCAGATAAATTCTGGTTGATGCCCTCTTTGGAAGCGATTGTGATTGATCGGATGATTGAGGAGTGCATTGCAAAAGAAATTAATCTTATTTTACCAACGCGCGATGGCGAGCTGTTATTTTGGGCTAAACATAAAACACGTTTCGCAGAAAGTGGTATTGCCGTTATGGTTTCTGATGAAGGTCCTTTGGATGTGTGTCTCGATAAATATGCTTTTGCTGAATTTGGCATCGACCGAAACTTACCATTCATACCCACCTTTAAAACGATGAATAATGCCTTAGATAAAATAAACGCAGGGCGATGGGTAGTCAAAGAACGTTTTGGAGCAGGTTCTCGTTTGATAGGATTAAACCTTGATTCTAAAGCCGCGCAAGATCATGCCAGAACTTTAAGTAACCCTATTTTTCAACCCTATATTAAAGGCGTTGAAATCAGCATTGACGCTTGGTTAGATAAAACCAATCTAGTAAAAGGGCTGGTTTTAAGGTATAGAAATACCGTTACAAACGGTGAATCACAAGTGACGACCACTTTTCGCGATCCTACGATCGAAAAAATCGCTACACGGTGTTTAGAACAATTAAAATTATCAGGCCCTGTCGTTATGCAAGGGATCATTGATACAAATAACCTTTTTCACGTGATCGAATGTAACCCACGATTTGGTGGCGCATCGACCGTGTCAATCGCAGTCGGCTTGGATAGCTTCTATTGGTCCATTTGTGAAGCAATGAAGAGCACAGTTGATGACCTTCCCTTCCATAGAAAATCACCTGATCTCAAGCAAATCAGAATACCGAGCGATATTTATGTCAACTGTGATTATCTTTGATTTAGACGATACCTTGTATCCCGAAATCACTTATGTGAAAAGTGGCTTACAAGCTGTAGCTAATGACTTAGAGCGCGCTCATCACTTGCCAGCGTTCGAGAGTTATCATTTGATGTTAAAAACACTCTTTCAAGAAGGTCGCGGCAAAGTGTTTGATTGGTTACTCAAATACCATGGAATTCATAGTAAAAAATCGATTAAAAAATGCATTAACGTCTATCGACATCATAGGCCTGTTCTAACAGTCGATGAATATGCACTTCAATTTTTAGAGCATGAGCGTCGGCCAAAGTACCTTGTCACCGACGGTCATAAAATTGTTCAATCTCAAAAAATACAAGCCCTTAACATTTCTTGCTATTTTCAAAAGACTTATATTACTCATCGTTACGGGATAGCACATGCCAAACCTTCTCTGCATTGTTTTGAATTGATTCGCAAAACGGAATCAATCCCTTGGGAAAAAATAGTATATATTGGGGATAATCCAGCAAAGGATTTTGTGAATTTAAATAAAGTGGGCGCAACAACTATTCGCGTATTAACAGGTTGTTACAAAGATACTCAAGCAAAGCCAGGTTATGATGCAAAATGGATGATAAATAATTTAAGTGAACTAAACCCTTTGTTAGAAAATCACACCTAAAAAAATCGTTTCAAAGTACCGTTGCACCATAAAAGCATTGAATAGAAAGTACTTAAAAGAAAGCAGGTCAATTCATGAATTTTTCGATTGAAGGAAAAAAAATCGGCCCTCATTGCGCACCTTTCATTATTGCGGAAATGTCAGGCAATCATATGGGAGATATTGATCGGGCTAAACGACTGATTAGGGCCGCCAAAGCAGCGGGAGCCAGTGCAATCAAATTACAAACCTACACTGCCGACACGCTTACCATTGATCATGATAGTGCACCCTTCTTAATTCGCGGTGGTTTATGGGATGGATATAAACTATATGATTTATATCAAGAAGCACACACGCCATGGGAATGGCACCGAGCTTTATTTGAAGAAGCAAAAAAGAATAACCTCACGATCTTCAGTTCTCCATTCGATCACTCTGCCGTTGATCTCCTAGAATCGCTCGAAACGCCCCTTTATAAAATTGCTTCATTTGAGCTAGTGGATTTACCACTCATTCGCCGTGTCGCGCAAACAGCCAAACCCATGATCATGTCTACAGGCAACGCAACCCTAGCAGATATTGAGGAAGCAGTCATCACAGCCCGAGACCATGGTTGTAAGGACCTTGTTTTATTACACTGTATTAGCGGTTATCCTACACCTGCCGTCGAGGCAAATTTGTTGACGATAAAAAGTTTATCGGATAATTTTGGCTGTTTGGTTGGCCTATCTGACCACAGCTTGGATATAGGTGTCTCAATTGCGGCGGTTGCCTTAGGCGCTTGTGTCATTGAAAAACACTTCACGCTTTCGCGCAGTCAGGGTGGATCAGACGCGGCTTTTTCTTTAGAACCAGATGAATTCGCCTTGCTAGTGAGAAATTGTGAAATAGCACAACAAGCCATCGGCAAGGTTTCCTACCTACGCACCGATTCTGAGTTAAAAACAAAAGATCATCGTCGCTCCCTTTATGTTGTGAAAAATATAAAGAAAGGAGAAAAAATAACGGCAGATAATGTTCGCAGTATCCGACCAGGAAACGGTTTGCCCCCGAAATTTTATGATGAGGTGATGGGGAAAATAGCGCACAAGGATTTAGCGTTTGGCACCCCTCTTTCATTTGATGCCATTACGTCCATGCTTGATGAATAAGTGCGCTATTCTAATAACTCTTTTGGTGACATTCCATTTACTTTTTTGCGAGCTGTTTCACATTCCTTGCAAAGTTTTCAGCCATATCCGATTTGATGACTCTCGTACCTATTTTATTTTCCGGTGTTTGATAAAAGAAATATTTTTTTATTTGCTCGTTTTCATTAGGAGCATTGGGATTCTCTCTTTTTTCTAACAGTGATTTTGGCCTTGACAGGTCTTGTGCAGCGCCTTGGCCTGGTTTAAAAAATAATCCACCAGCCATTAAATTATTTTTTATTTTAAACTGCTTTGCAGGGATCACTGCGATCCAGTCCGCATCGTGGGATTTATTTAAGGTTAAAAAATCAACGTTGCGGTCATTATTCTTGGGCTCAACACCGCGGACAGGCTGATTATTGTGATATACCGTTAGCTTAAGATCGACTTTACCTTGATTATCTGAATGCTTATGCTGCAATGACTCGCCTGTTATTGCTCGATGAAGGGCAAGGATCATTTCTTCGCCACCCAGAACTTTCGATTGTTTTAAATAATCCGCATAACTATCTAAAAATAGGTAATTATCTTGTTTAAAAAAAGCCAATACCATCGTTTTGATGAAATGCTCCTCGATTGACGCTTTCACTTGATTATATTGTTCTGGGGATTCTTTACTCACCTCTAAATAAGCGACATAAGTTGCGAGAGCAGGATTGTTTTTACAGGTAAGGGGATTCTTTAAAAATTTAATAATTTCTTTCTGTTTGTCAATAAAGGCAGCCATGGCGCTTTTTAACTTAGGAATATTTAATATATCTGTGCCTGAAACATCCAGACGTTTTGCGAGCGGTTGGCCGAGCCCTTCTACCTGTTTTGCTAACAATTTTCGAAAGTGAATAGCCACCATTTCAGCAAGAGAAGAGCTTTCTAAGTTTTCTTTCATTTCACAACTAAGGCACGTTGCTGCTAATGCTCTACAAGAAGGTACTAGCAGCGCCCCCGTTTGCCTAATACTCTCATTTGTCCAGTACTCTTCACCCAGGAAAGTAAAAAGATTAGCTTGTGCGTTAACATTAAGTCCTAATTTATTAAAAATATTAGTCGTGATTTCTGGGTCTTTTTTATAGCGTAGATAGTAGAGGAGAGAAACCGCATAAGCGTAATACATACAATCACTGTCTCCGAATACCTTTAACTCACTAGGCTCTTCTGTGGATACCTCTTTTTCATTGCTATCAATCGATAGCTCACTTTCAGTAAGTGTTTCAATTTCCATGGTTAGTCTTAGAAAGGCGCGCTCTCCTCTTTCCTTAAGCTTGGCTAAATGACGTTTTGAAGATGCAGAGATTTCTTTGTCTGCTAACAAACGCTCAATGAGGCTTTTATTCGACTCGTCAACGAAAATTTCTTGAAATGCTTGAAAAGAGCGACTCGCATAGTAAATGGCTATTTTTTTTAGGCGCTCATACTTTTCCTGCCCGCGTGAATTATTTACCCATTTTAATAATATATCCTTTATCTGCTGCATTGGAGTGCATTGACTGTATAATACCGCTTTAATCCGCTGATCGAGCTGAGCAGGATTAGCCATAACCCATTGCCTTAAGTCGGTTATCTGGTCAATGGCTTGCGAACACTTACTATGTAAGATAGCACGTATACGCTCATCCTTTTCTGCAGGATTTTCTGTGACCCATTCTGCTAAACTCGGTATTTGACGGATAGCATGCCGGCAGCGACTAACTAGCACTGCTTTAATACGCTTGTCTTTCTTGACGGTGTTTTCGGTCATCCACTCTCCCAAGCCAGATAATTGTTCGACAAGCTTTGGGTACTGCGTACGCAAAATCGATTTAATACGATTATTTTTTTCGTTTTTATTTTGCACTGCCCAGGCTCGTAGATCGGGCAGCTGCTTGTATGCTCGTCTAGCTTGACTAGCGAGCACAATACGAATGCGATCATCCATTTCTGCAGGATTCTGCGTTACCCAAGTATCTAAACCAGCAATCTGGTCGATAGCTTTCGAGTATTGACTACGCAATACCGCTTCAATCCGCATATCACGAACAATGGGCCTATCCTGAGCGTCTATCCAAGCTGGGAGCAAGTGAATAATATCATTAATTGCTTTACGGTCACGCCGTGCTAAAATGTCATAATACATATTGATAATAAAAGAATAAAATAAGAGTAGCGCTAGCTTATCTTTATATAATGTAGATAGCTAGAGTGAGATCAAGTCAATACAGCATTCTGCAAAACATTTCGTTTCAATTGAAAGAAAAGTATTATTTGATAAATTATTATGATGATTATTTTTCGTGATAATACACTCTACCTGCGGCTTTAAATTAAGTAGTCATTTCAAGTAATATCATATCCGATCTATAAGGGGCTTATTTTCATTGCCCCTGGTGCAAGCATGCGTATTTACAAGAGATAACCCCACGTTATTGTATAAAATTAAGGAATTTTAGGATGGCCCACCTAACCCCTCCTCAGCGCAAAACCATTGCGTTTTTAGCAACCGGCAATGAATTACTCCAAGGAGTAATCTTAGAAAGTAATTCTCATCGTTCTGCTGAGCTCATTCATCAAGCCGGTGGAATCGTCCAAGCTAGAAGCATCGTTGGCGATAATCAAGAAGGTATTACTTCGCAATTACTTCACCTATTAAACACGAATGATGCCGTCATTACGATTGGAGGCCTTGGTCCAACCTCAGACGATCGGACGCGTTTTGCACTGAGTGATGCGACAAAATTACCCCTAGAGTTGGATGAAAACGCTTGGAAACATGTGCAAGCACGCTTAACTCGTTTTGGTCTGAAAATAACTGATGCTAATAAACAGCAAGCTCTGTTTCCGAAACAAGCCCACATTTTAGAAAATGCTCTTGGCACCGCCCACGCCTGCCATTTGCAATGGCAAGGAAAAGATATCTTCATGCTACCGGGCCCACCTAAAGAGTATCAGCCGTTGTTCGAAAAAAAGGTCTTACCTTACTTAAAGACCGCACATTACTTTAACGAAAAAAAAACGTACAGCTATTTAACGCTTGGTTTAATAGAGGGAGAAATTAGCAACGATATTGACGCAATTGCGGCAAGATATCGTCTCGAAACGGGATATCGTTGGGATTACCCCTATCTAGAAATCAAGATCATTGCTGAGGGACATGTTGAACCCACGGTTGCGTTAGAAGAAATCGATGCATTATTGAATGGATTTACTGTTTCCACCGATGGACTCAACGCCCATGAACGATTATTACAAACAGAGAGTGCTTTCACCTCTCAAATTTGGGTTATTACGAGCAAAGAAACACAATCCATCCTAAGTACTTTCCCGTATGAAATAATACATGTGGAAACGGAAGAACCTCTCGACGAATCTTTTCCAAGAGCGTACTTTACACTTTCATGGCCGAACCCTAACGATGGTATCCAAAGACTTGGTCTTTCTTTTATCTGCAAACATCAAGGAAAAACGGTTTATCAGCACCAACTATCTACGCCCAAACGTGAAACAGGTATTGAAGACTACATTCAAAGCTACTTTGCATGGCAAATACAACGTTTGATACAGCTATTAGAAAAGGAATACCTATGAACTCCTATTAGCCGAATTTGATTTTTCAGGATTTTCGAGAGTTGTGTTCATTTTAAATTATTTCAATTAACTAAAGAACGAGAAGAATTCATATGGAAAAACAATCCCATCAAAATGCTTGGTTTCTAATAACTTTAGCACTTATGAGCATGGCTGGTCTGATTGGGACAGATGTCTATCTTCCTGCTTTACCTGAAATGAGCAAATCATTAGGACAAAGTGCTGATGACATGCAACTCACTCTAGGTATTTACTTATTTGGTTTGGCGATAGGGCAACTTTTTTTAGGACCTATAACGGACTGTTATGGTCGTAGAAAAATTCTGCTACTTTCTTTTTTACTTTTTTTCGTCGCCTCTATTGGTTGCACGTTTGCACATAGCTTTATCGACATTCTGATTTATCGAGGGTTACAGGCTTTGGGTGCTTGCGGTGGGCTTGTCATTGGCAGAGCAATTGTGGCTGATCGTTTTCAGCCTGAGGAAGTTGGTAAAGTATTCGCCACCATTTTTCCATTTGTGGGTATGTCTCCCGCCATATCGCCTGCGATTGGAGGGTTTATTGCCTATTATATGGGATGGCGAGCAGATTTTGTTTTTATGGCGTTATTCGCAGCCGTTATTTTCTTTTTATCTCTCATTATCATCCCTGAAAGCTTAGCGTTGAAAGATAGAAAGCCATTAAAGATTTTCCAGATTTTATCCACTTACCCAAAGATTTTATTCAGTCGACAATTTGTCTATTACACTATTGCCCCCTGCTCGGCTTATATTGCATTTTTCGCATATATTGCTCAATCCCCTTTTATTTTTCATGCGCAAGGTTTTGGTGAACGCTCCATTGGTCTTTTTTACATTACTCTCTCACTAAGCTATGTTGCAGGAAGCTTTACAGCAAGGGCCGCCATCAAACGTAATCGACTGGATAATGTGCTCAATGTGGGGTTTAAATATTTTCTATTAGGTGCTGCTTGCTTTTTGTTGGTAGGACTCTGTCATTTACCTCTTTTGTGGATGGTAGCAGCCATTTCGACGATCACCTTTGCAAATGGTTTTTTAATCCCGCTGGGAATGGCTGGTGTTGTGAGCGCCTTTCCAGGGCGAGCCGGGTATGCATCCGGCTTATTGGGTTTTTTACAATTAGGAGTTGCAGGATTGACTAGTTCTTTTATTGGTGAAATCAGTTTGAATCAAGTTGATCGTCTTGCTGAGTTCATCTTTATAGCCGTTCTTCTTAGTGTCCTTATCCGATGGATATTATCTCCAGCACCCCTAACGGTTAACGCTCTGAGAGAGTAAACGCATCCAAAATTTTATTCTTAGTTATCTCATTATGATCAGTTAAATCCATAGTGGCTTTACCAAGGACAGCATATAAATTCCTTTGTTCCGCGGTGGGTAAATTTTCTATATGTTTCTTAATCGTTAAAAGATCACCCCTTTTTATTGGTCCAGTCAAGGCTTGGAGGGGTGAAAGTGTTTTTTCGAGATTAGCGATCGTCCCTTTCATAATATTTGTAACAACATGCATCGCCATTTCGTTATCAACAGCGGCCTCTTTCATGCAAGATAAAGCTTGGTGTGCAAGTGTCACTAAATAGTTCGAGGCAAAAACCCCAGCAGCATGATATAAGCACTTTTTTTCTTTCTCTATTTCATACGTCGTTGATCCTATAGAATCAAAAAGATAGCGCATCGTAGCAAGAGCCTGTGCATCACCCTCTATCGCACAGTAAGTTCCATCGTATTGCTTTACACTCAGCTCAGGCTTTGCAAAACTTCTCATGGGGTGAACACTGCCCACATAGCAACCCTTCTGTTTGATTGCAATTAATGCATCTGACGTTAGAGAACCGCTGCAATGAAGCACGATACTTCCTTTTTTGAGGAATTGGCTGTTGCTCAATTTCTCACTCATACCTAATATCAGATCATCTGATGTCGTTATCAATGTAATATCAGCAGCCGGTAATTGCTCTACCGTAGGGCAATAATTCCCTTCACCAAAAAATTTAATTGCCTCAGAAGTGCTTGCCGCAGATCTATTCACAATAAATCCTATATTCACTAATTGATGTTTTACTAGTAGATAGCCAATTGTTTTACCTAGATGACCTGCACCAATAATATTTAATAATAATTTCAAATCAAATTACCCCTAACGCAGTTAAAATTCCTTAAACCATCACCTAATAAAAAATATCATCACGTTTTAATTGCACCACTGTACAATTTTAATATTCTGCAACTATTTTAGGCACAAACAACCGCTGGGTCATTACGTTTTCAATAAAACTATATAACTGAGAAATACAAAGCTAGATATGCACGAACCTTTAAATAAAAGCATCCTTGAATAAGAGAACCCTGATGTGGGTAAAGCAGTTACTAATAAATTATCCCCCATCGTTAACTCACACAATCGTAATAGGTTCTCTAGAATCTAGAGAACCTATTGCCGATTAAAAAGTCGCGGTTCAGCGTAGTGAGGGCGAATCATTGATTAAATTTTCGGGTAAACTGTGTTGGGTTTGCTGTCTTTTGAGACATAGCCCTTTTAAAAAACTAAATAGCGAGTGAGGCTTTTCTACTTTTGCTAGAGGGACCGTCACCCTGTCATTAGGAGGCGCAATCGATTGTTGGTCAGTGCTAATCTTGTTTTTCTCATCATTGTTAACCGCCTTACTAGCGATTGTTTTATTAATTTGCACAGTTTCAGATTTGAGTTTACTTTGAGACGCTTTCGGTTCTTTTTTCTTTCTCTTACTCGATAAAGTGGGAGTTTTTGCAGAACCTATCAATTTTTTTGCATCGAGCGAATCATTTTGTTCCGGCTTGCTTTTGGCTTCAACCGTACGCCACGTCAAATCAATCACAGGATCTGTTTGAGTTTGTGCTTCTATAGTAGGCGTTCTGATTGCAGGGAGATCCAATTTCCCTGTAGAGCGTTGTAAAACACCCTGTATAGCCTTTGAGTTGCTAATCATTTTGGGCTTTACCGGCTCCTCTTTAGTCTTTTTAGGTTTTACTTTCTTTATAAAATAGGAGGCACTAGCGCTTGTATTGTCATTATCTTTGTCGTTTTCATCAGGAAAAGAGCATAAAAGTCTATCCGACGGTAAAAACTCTAGAGCTCCTAAGCATGAACCTATACTTAAATCGGGATTGAGTGCCGCTGGTCGATTAGGGTCCCAAGTCAAAAGTCGTTCTTGATTCGAACGTTCAGGTTCTTTTTCAGCCAAATCTTGCAGCCAAATTTGATCCTTTAAACGCTTACGCCGTTTAATAATATTTTTGTAATGAAAATGCTTCTTATACAAATTATGGAGTTTATTTTCCAACCTATCTGTTTGCTGCTGGATCGACATCAGCTTTTTGTGAAATTTAGCCACCAAGCCGTTACGCTCATCTTCGTTGGAAGCTTGAAACGCTCTAACTAAGCGTAAGTATTTATACTCGTATCTACCATTCAGTTGGTTAATTTCTTGAATTAAATCAAAGCAATCATTCTTTAATTTATTAATTTTTTCCTTGATAGAATCTATTTCCTTCTGAATTGACCTCCGCTTTTCGTAAAATTCATTCTTCATAAGTAAGTGTCTATAAAATCAATTAAGGTCATTATTGTATCATAATGTATCATTTTTGTAAATATTAATCTTATTTAATAGAAATTAATACCAGAGGAATCTAGATTGTGCTTTATAACTTATTTTTTTAAAATCTCTAAGGAAATAAAGATAAGTTTGGTCGTAGATAAAGGATGCTGATGGTACTTACTCGACGACTAAAGTAGGTGCAGGGTTAGGTTATTAGTTAATTTAGGGGAGCTATCGATGAAATGGTTTTGTTTTGCTCTGTGTGTCTGTTCGTTTTTTTCTTATGCAAGTATAAAAAAACCTTATATATTGGTACCTTCAGAGTCAGAAAGCATTCATCCCCAGCCTCTGTCCTATCACTTTTCACTCAAGCAACTAAAGACCAATAGGCCTTATAAGGTAACTTGTACCTTATACAATAATGATGATACAGATACTCATCTACTCTTCGAACCGCACCTTCTTGTGTCTACTCATTATGGAAATATCATGTTAAATAAACAGCTACTTTCCAACCACATAGGCGTAGTTCACAGAGGCGAAAATACCTTTACCTTCTTTTTGCTAGTCACAGCAAAAGATCCAGAGCAATATAATCGCTTTACTCTTAGCAGTATTGAAGATACAGGTTATCAAGTAGAGGCATGTAAAGCCATTCCACAAATAATACAACCCTCTGAAAACAAGGGAATAAATGCAATTCCATCCCTAGCCTCTTTTATTGCCCGCAATAATACAAACTATAAAGTACATCTAGGCGTAGGAAATTATATCCAATCACCTTACACTATCCAGCCTAAGGACTGGCGATGGGTGTGGGTTTCTTCTGATAACCAAAATATCCATATTAATAAAATTGAGACAGTATCCTAACGCACGCTTTTAAACTTTAAATGTTTTTTTTAACAGTACACTAGATTGTGTGCTGTTTTCTAATATTCTGTATGCCGGTTCTATCCATTAAGATTATTGCAATGCAACTGTGGTGTCTTTATATGCGAATAATCATTTGGATTTTCTTGTGATTGAGGCTCTTTGAAAAGCGAGTTACGAGACAAACCATAAGGTTTCTTCTGATTCATGGTATTTGAAGAGTTATCAAACATTAAACATTTTTTTATGATTTCATGTTTATCAAGTTTTTCTAAAATGCACATGACTTCTTCTTTGTTTTTTCCAGGAAACTGAGTCTTAATATGGCTCGGTAAAACATCAATTTTATTTAATTCACGTAGAATTTGTGCAGACCATTTTTCTAAATAAGGCTTCGATTTTTCTGCCAATTCAATCATATGAGACTTTCCGTTTCCAAGGAGACCCATTTTGGATTCGGTTAAGATACAAGCCCAAAACATACTATCATATTTATCAGTTCTTATTACTTCGTTTAATGAAAAATTGATATTTTTTAAATTTTCAATGCTTTTTTCTAACGTGGCTAATGACATAATTTCTGCAGGGAAAATCTCATCCACTTTTAAATGATATATTTCATGTATTTTCTTCAACTTTGTTAAATATTCATTCTTCAGATTATCATCATCATCTTTCATACATATAAACGTGTCCAAATCACTTATATGTTCACCGTTAATTTTTAATTGGTCTCTTGTCGCGCTACCAAAAACAAAACCAAATACGAGATTTTCCTTAAAAACGTCGGCTACCATTTGATCAAAATCATTTACAGCGTGAAATGTTTTTTTATGAGGCAGACAATTAGGATCTTTCTTCTTTAACTCTGTCTTCGCTTCAAACAATAAAAATTTTGCAATAACCTCAGGAATTAATATGGGCATTGGGTATTTAGTAAGGACTTGCCCCTCTTTTTTGATGACGGAAGATGCATGCATACCATAACCGCCATAAGCGTTATAACCAATTTCTACGTCATGAATAATCTTATCTTTCATGACTATTCCTACATTTCCAGATTTACCGGGTGTTTTACTATCATCTTTACTCGATACGTAAGCACTATCGCCGTATAAAGAAACATACATCCGATTAGGGGGATAAGCACCCTTGTTACCTTCAAAATACAAACTTAAGTCTTTATCTTCATGATAAACATGAATAAAAGCGATAGGACTGTACATCTCTTTATAATTTAATTTTTCATCTTTGATATCACTTACAATGATCGTAGGATTAACAATGTTATTCTTATAATCGATTACGCCACCCGCTAAAATATCTTTTCTGTTATAAAAAAGTATTTCTGCAAGCCTTTCCAATTCTTCCAGGCGATTGATAGGACCAATGATAGTCTCAGGATCCGTAAAAACGCCTGTTTTTAATTGCAAATATTTTTCACTAAACTTTTTAATAAATTCTTCAGCGACTCCTTCATGCACTAAGATTGCATCTGGGCCAGCACAATCCTGGCCGCCATTAAATCCTTTAACATGAACAGCATCTTCTACCGCTTTTTCTAAATTAGCTGTCTCCGTAATCACTAATGGATTATGCCCAGATCCATTTAAAATCAGTACGGAACGTTCGGGCATGTCTTTTAAAAACTTTTCTGCATTCGATGGTTTGCCTGTAAAAACAACTAGATTTGCTTTATTTATACAAGGTAAGAAACCTTTATGGTTTGTATTAAATATTTTTACGTTTTTAAATAATTTTTCTAATTCGAGTGCATTGGAAATTTTCTCAATGATATTGTTTTCTTGCAGCAATGTATTCGGACGAAGATTCACTTCTGTAATCATGAACGATGGAATTAATGCAAAAACAACCAAAGAATAAAGAGGTAAATTACTCGGGAGCATAATAGCGCATGATTCTATATTTTCAGTTAAACCGATATACTGATAATTAGGCTCTAATCCTTCCAGTGTACGAAGACATCTTTCTAACTCATACTTTGTAACATTCTCCGTTTGATATTCGGATAAAATTTCAATCAAGAGTTCATTATTCTCAATGAGACGCTTTTTTAATACGGCTAAAGTTGATAACACAGCGTCCATTTTACTTTTATCAAGTTTTCGGGAGTAGTGATCGGTTGTACTAGGCATTATAAAAATCTTTGTGAAAAAAAAGAATTCACAATAGCAAACAAAAGAACATAAAAACAAATAAAACAGAAAAATATACCTTCATTTTGATTTATTTTTTCAAAATTTGCTGTTTCTTTTGCTTTTTGATAGATTTAATTGGGTAAATATGCCAGTATTCGCCGTTAAGACTTTATTGCTATTCTTATTTATTAAGCCTGATATTAATTAGTGGACTATGGATTTTAAAAAAAACACCCCTGCTAAACTCGTTATACGCACCATTACTGACACCGATATCGAGGGCTATCGCGACGTTCTAGATTCGGTGGCAAGGGAAAAAAAATTCTTATCGTTTTTTGAGGCACCGGCCTTAAAAGATACCTACGATTTTGTCAATCAGAACATTGTTGATAATTGGCCTCATCTTATAGCGCTTGTAGATGAAAAAATTGTAGGCTGGTGTGATATATCCTCGCTTGATAGACCTATATTTAATCATTCAGGAGTTTTAGGCATCGGGTTACTCGCTAAATTTAGAGGCTTAGGCATCGGAGAAAAGCTAGTAAATAATGCGATAGATCAGGCGCAAAAAAAAGGGCTCACCCGGATTGAACTTACTGTCAGAGAAAGTAATCATTCTGCTATAGCCCTGTATAAAAAATTAGGATTTAAGGTGGAAGGATTACATCTTAAAGCTGTCCGTGTAGATGACATCTATGACAACCATGTAAGTATGGCACTTTTATTTTGAATTACTTTCTTTTGGTTTCCTTACCCATCTACGCTGTGAATTTGAAAAGCAACATTCTCACTGGCAATCACCAAGTGAGAATTGTTCAATGCATTTAATATTGATAGGTTACGACAAGTCAATTCGTAATTAATCCAACAGTTTCCCTGAGTCAGTACATGAGTACCCATTTAAAACTGATAGGTATGCCAAAACATTCTTAGCCACTAATGAAATCCAGTCGTGGTTGACGTTGGAATTTCTTTTTGTTGAAGAGACAATTCTTTCTTGAATTCATCTTCTAACGCGTTGATCATATTTGATAAATTTACAAGGTATGTTTCTTCTTTACCTGCATTTCCTTGAGCATTTTTATCTGTTTTCTTAAAGAGACCAAAGAAAGTATTGGTAACAGGCAACTTTGATTTATTTTCCTCACATAGTCTCTCGTTGGCCAGTTAGTAAGTCATTTGATTCTGTTTTCTTAAAAACGAGGATCGCATAACGTCCTAAGCTTAGCGCTTTCAACCTGATGAGCGCGGGGGATTCCTCCCAAAATTCCCTGCCTAGCTCATGGTCAAATAGATTTCTAATCCCTTTTAAGTCGTGACATTGATACTCATCTGACTGAGGATTAACCATTCCTTTACAGTAAGTATTTGAGATCTCCGCTTGACAGTCGATTATTTGCTCTCTGATCAAATTCAATGAAATCGAGTTTTTTTTCTTTCCACCCTGGACCTCCTGTGCTTCTTCAAACCGTCTGTCATATTGATCTCCTATTCTTCTTCTTTGTCGGTTCAAATTTGGTAAAAATGCTACAGCAAACTTGTAAATATCGTCAGCTAAGCCTATTTGGTAATCAGGATCTTTAGATTGGTTATTCAATAACTTATTCCACTGAATCTCAAAGTTTTCTAAAGCCTGTCCTTGATGTATTAAATTAGGAACAAGCACTATCATCGTCTGAAGCGCATTAATTATATTCCTACGTTTTTCTTTTTTACCTGCGCTTTTGTGAAAACTCAATTTAGAGCTGACATGATCTTCATACTTTGTTAAAGCGACCGTTAAGTCCTCTAAATCTAACGACTTACTAGCATTAGCTAAAATCTGTCGATGGCCATCGCTCAGAGGGTGATTCTCCAAATGCTGTTGAAGATCGTTATAAGTTTCATTCCTTTGCTTAATATCTGATTTTAAAAAATCATCAATTCTCTTCATTTGCTTATTGGCTTGTGGAACTTGAATCTCTATCAATTCTTTTAATTCATCATTTTCACTATATTGTTTGAGAATAGAAAAAGTAAAAATCCATCGTGCATAAAATTCATCCTTGGAAAAATTAACCATCAAACTTTCAACCGCAGCGTAGAAATTTGATAATTTATGCAGCCCCCTCTCTCTCATCTTCTGAGCAACAATAGTAGCGGTTAAAAGAATAGCTATGTAGTGCTCTGTTTTGCCAGAGGTAGCAGCATCTCTAAATCCAGGTGGAAGTCCTTCTTTAAACGCTTGAAAGTCCGAACCTTTTATTGTCTCATAAGCTGCAATCACAGATGGATGAAATTTAGTTAAGTCAAATTGCGATAGCTCGTAACTTAAAAGGCAGATTAAGTTTTCTGAAGAATCTTCGAATTTCTCTGTACCTTGAGGCAGCGCTTGGTTAAATACATATTTTCTCTTAATTGCGTTTTGAAATTTCTCTACATGTAGATAATCCCCGTTCAAAAAACTATCTATCTCATTGCTCAAATCCCAATTTGCTGCGTTTAGCAGATCTTTCGTTTGCGCGGGTTGCTTAACCGTGTTTTCTGGCTCTATATTCGATCTCATAATGACTTTAAAATTAAATAATTGATTATTAATTGTATGTATATTGTAAAAAATAGTCAAATTTAGATAAGATAACGTCTATATCTCTAAAAAGTTTAATCCCACGAAAAATGCTGCAGCTGTTAAAAGAGAGAGGAAGAATCATAGTAACTTTTTGATTTAAAGAATTTAATGTAGTGGACTGACAAGGACTTGAATCTTGGGCCAACGGATTATGAGCTCCATACTTTCATCTTACTAAATCCTTATAAGAGGGATCTAATAACCTATGTTCTCTCAATTCAATATTTATAGGGTTTAATAACGTAAGACGAGCCTCATGATGGGTTGTTAATAGAATCCCAATATCTTTCGACTTCTCTTGTAAAAGCATTAATAGCACTTGTTGCGACTTATCATCCAATCCATTCATAGGTTCATCCAAGATGATAAAATCCGGCGTACCTATGAGAGCAGAACTTAGTAGAAATTTCTTTTTAGTGCCAAATGACATGTCAGCAATGCAGGTATGTAAATGTGACTGTAGCTCAAATTGTTCAAAAAGCCGATGTAGCTCTGCTGGCTCCTGTGTTCTTGTTTTAGCAAGCCACGTTAAAAATTCTTTTCCCGTTAAGAAGGGGTAAACATCTAAATCATCAGGCACATAAAATATTTTTTTAAAATTAACATTATTATTTGCTATTAAATGTTCATTATTTAAACTAATGGAGCCTGAATCAGGTTTGTCTAAACCCACAAGTAACCGTAATAACGTAGATTTGCCCGTTCCATTTTTACCTTTGATATGATAATTTTTTTGCTGGAAGGTATATGAAAGATTCTCAAATAACATATTATTTGAGAATGCCTTATTAACTTTATGTAATTTTATTTGCCTTACCATCTAAGCCTCCAACAAACCATATTGAACAAGACCCCCGATTACCGTATTCAACAAAGATGTAAACAAGCAGAACCGCAATGATTGTTTATAAAGCATTCGGTTGATTGCTAGAGTTAAACCACTGAGTGAGCAAACAATAAGCAACTTCGCAACAGAGCTTTCAAGCATAAATATGTAAAGAAACACGATAGGTGTTATTGCCAGCATTAACAGTGCCCAGACAATCATGACTTCGTTTAGAGGTTGCAAATACTTTTGGTAAGGAAATATAGAGTGAAATAAATTATGGGATCTCTTTTCTTGTTCAAAAAAAGAGAATAATGTAGATAGGAAGTAACCCTGCAGATTCATTAGAACAAGCATGATTCTCCATTGATTATCGATCGCTTCATCGGATGTTAATACGTTTGAAATAAGCGTTGATAATGCAATACAAATTACGAGCTTAATTAAGAATGAAACTTTATTTTTTCTCAGCACTGCTAATTGGATAATAAAATTATTTTTTGTAGACCGAAAGCGTACAAGCTGCGGTAACCAGTAACCCTTCCATGGTCTGAAGTACGGTGTTGGCTTAGTTTGATCAAGAGCTATGGTGCAATTGATATAGCAGCATAGTAAAAAGGCACTCATTCCGACGATATTATTTAATAACCAATTAACCTCTTTTGAAACGAAGATAACAAAAAAACATGCAGCGAGCATCAGAAGTCCGCTCGTTATTTTTTTATAAAGTAAACAAAACAAAAGAGTGCATAATAAAAATATGGTAGACACATACAGACAATACTGGGAAAGACAAAATAAAATACCTTCGGTATTACGCATTATTCTCATTCCGCCAAAAATAATAGCTAGCCAAATAAGATTTAGTGAGAATAAAAGTAGGATAAAATCGATTATTTTATGAACGTTTATAGGAATATCTAGGGTACAGAGGTATTCGTTGAATGTTCCTCCTTTTATAAAAGAATGCTGCGCTTTAGTCATTGCTATCAAAAAGGAAACCAAAGAGAGCAAATAAATCATCTTAGTTTGCAACCCAACGAACGGATCAATTAATGCATAAAAAGGAATACCAATGGCTTGAATATTCTTCAACCCAGGTGCCAGTAGACAGATAATAAAGGCCGTAAGTAACTTATGCCTAGCGAGAAGTTCTTGAGTTTCGCTCCTGTAAAATCGAATGCGAAATTTAAGATACTGGTAGTTAAAAGAGGTTCTATCCAAATGATTGATTTTTAGCCTACATTTCACACTCTTAGCTCAAAATATTCTACAAGTTGCAGGTTCTTCTAGAAGATTTCTTTTATAATTAATGAGATCATTCGCATTGATTTCATTGAAAAATTCTTCTGCCTTGTAGTGAAACCAAAGTGGATTTAGTTGGTAATCATTTTCCACTTCAATCTTTTTAACGATTTTCTTTTTAGTAATGTCAAAAAAAATTATAAAATTATTATCATTAGACTTACAAGAAACAGCAATTTTCTCTGCCTTTGGACAGGTCAAAGCTTCATATACAACTGTAATTCCACGGCCCATTGCGCCTTGAGTCATTATCTCTCCAGATTTTATATTTAGCGTTTCATAGTTTCCATTGTTATCTACTACCAGCAGTGTTTTCTCTGATAGCGATGTTAATGCTGCACTGAAGAGATTGGATTTTACTTTTTTTAAAAGTCTCCCATCACGAATATCTCTAATTTCTATCCTATGCGAGTCACCACTTGTAGCTATCGTGGTTTCGGAAACCAAAGCAATGTTTTGAATTAAGTAACTACCTTTCAATGTAAACATTGTTTTTGCAGTAGCAAAGTTATAAAAATTTACTCTGTAGAAATTGCCTATGATAAAGTATTGATCAGTTAGAAATGTGACATAGTGAAATCCATCAAGATCATTAATAATTTTTAGAGGGTCTTGGTTTTTTAAATCTTCAAGGTCGATTTTTTTATCTGCATTAATTTGCAATTTATGAAGAAAAACTTTTAGAGGTTTTTCGATGCCACCTACATCCCGAGAACTATAGATAACTAAAGCATTATTATTACAAACTCTATAATTATAATGTTCATTGTTTTGCCAATAAGAACTGGTAATAGGTTCAACAATATTTTTAATAAGAAACCTTTTTTTTAAAGGAAATGCTACTTTTTTTTTAGAAAACATTTTTCAGTCAGACCATTTTGGATGAATTAGGGCTCTACACCAAATGCGGGGGCACTTTAAGTGAATCATCATAAACTAACTCGGCTCTACACCAAATAAGGGGGCACTTTAAGTGAATTAGCGGCTCTACACCAAATAAGGGGGCACTTTAAGTGAATTAGCGTAAACTAACTCCTTGATTTGACGATCGAAAGGAGCTTAAAGTGCCCAATTACAATCTTATCCTAAATTTACCCGGTTTTTCCATACAAAAAGTCAGTGGTTATCAGCCATTGATATTGGATGTTAATTACCAACGGTTACTACGCTGTCCTCATTGTCAAAGTAAATCTGTGCGTAAGAAAGATGCTTATGTACGCCAGGTAGCGCATGAGTTGATTGGCCATCGTCGCACTCTCTTGCGGTTTAAAGCTTACAAGCTTTATTGCAACGACTGTAAACGGTATG